>NZ_CBDCAT010000028.1:0-1413503 GCF_965214065.1 Candidatus Poriferisocius sp. | reverse complement strand
AAGAATCAGGGGATGCTTCAGCTTGTGAACAGGCCGCCGTTGCTCAAGCATACGCCGAGGAACACTGGGGCCGAGTCATCGAAGAGCACATCGCTGCTGATCAAGCATTGTCCAGCGACCCAGCATCAGAAGGCGCCCTGGCGGCGCACGACGACTCGGCCGGGCTGCTGCTGGGTGCGCGAGTCGAAGTGATACTGGCTGAGGCGGAGACTTGGCAAAGCTGCAGGTAATTGACAGAAAGAGAGAGTGACCTTGGCGTGACCCCTTGTGGTTGGTCCACGTGATCTGTCCCCCTTGTTTTGGTCTTGGTATGTGAGAGTGGCGGTGTTGCGAGCTGGGAGGTGCAGGGATGCCGTTTGCGTATTCGTCGGAGTTCCGGGAGATGGTGCTGGACCAGATGCGGGGTGGCCGGTCGGTGGTCGTGCTGGCCCGGGATCTGGGGATAGCGGAGTCGACGCTGTATCGGTGGAAGCGCCAGGACCTTGTTGATCAGGGGTTGGTGGGTGGCACGTCGAGTTCTGAGGGTGCTTTGCTGCAGGCGGCCCGTCTGCGGATCAAAGAGCTGGAGGCCGAGTTGGCGGCGGCCAAGCGGGCGTCGGAGCTGTTCGGCGAGGATCGGGTGATGCGCCCAAAAGACCTGTACCCGATCACAGAGGCCTTGGGGGCTAAGGGGCACGGCCTGAAGGCGTCATGTCGGATATTGGCCGTCTCGGCGTCCGGTTTCTTCTATTGGCGCCAAAGGCCGATGCTGGCTCGGGCTGTGCGCCGGGCGTGGCTGGCAGATGTCGTCGCCGATATCTGGGTGCGGTCCAGGCGTACCTATGGGTGGCGGCGTGTCCAGGCCGAGCTGGCCGAGGTCTACGGCCACCGCGCCGGCCGCAATCTGTTGCTGTCGGTCATGCGCGAGCAGCAGATATGCGGCCTGCCCCGTCGCCAGGGACGCAAATCCGGCAGGTCCCCGGCCGAGACGACCGCTGACCTTGTGAACCGCGAGTTCGACCGGGACGGGCCGAACCAGCTCTGGATGACCGACATCACAGAGCACCCGACGCGCGAGGGAAAGCTCTATTTGTGCGCGGTGCTCGACGCGTGGTCCCGCAAGGTCGTCGGCTGGTCCATCGACCGCAGAGCTACCGCGGCCATGGTCACCTCCGCGCTCGCCATGGCCGTCGCGAGCCGCAGACCGGCCCCCGGAGCGGTGGTCCACTCCGACCACGGCACCCAATACACATCATGGGCCTTCAGCCAGCGGCTCCGAAAAGAGAACCTGAACCAGTCACTGGGCACCGTGGGCGACGCGTTCGACAACGCAGTGGTCGAAGCGTTCTGGGCGCGTATGCAAACCGAGCTGCTGAACACCAGGAAATGGAAGACCTGCACCGAGCTGTCCACCGCGATCTTCGACTGGATCGAGATCTTCTACAATCGGACCCGGCGCCACTCATCGCTCGGCAACATCTCACCCGCCGAGTTCGAGAGACGCCACCAACAACAACCACACGCCGCCTGACTCCCACAAACCAGGACCAAAAAACAGGGCACACATCAAGTGGACCAAAAAACGGGGTCCGATCAACCTGCCAATGAAATAGATTGGCGCGCGACTAAAAGTAGTCACCGTCTGGCCAGAGCGTGCAATCACACACGACATGCGATTCCTTCACTGCCTAGTCAGCCTCCTATATAGTCCCTACTCAAAATCTCTTCCCGACAGAGAGGGGGTCTCTCGTGGCCGAAGTGACCACTACGACTGACTCTTCGACTAGCTCACCACCCGTCGAAGACGAGCGATTAGCTCATCGGGGACCAGTCCAGCAGCTGCTGACCAGGCCCGAGATCGGTGCCCTAATTGGCGCAGTCGGGGTATGGCTGTTGTTCTGGCTGGTGTCAGGGACGTTCGGCACTGCCGGGGGTACGGCCAACTATCTGGATGTGGCTGCCACCCTCGGTCTGATGGCGGTACCGGTGGCCCTGCTGATGATCGGGGGTGAATTCGATCTCTCGTCGGGTTCCATGACCGGGGCCACCGCGGTGATCGTGATCCTGTTGAGCAGCGATACTGCCGAGTTGGGCGGTGCCGGGCTCAGCCTTCACTTCGCAGTGCCGCTCTCTTTGTCCTTTGCCTTGGCCATCGGCTGGTTCAACGGGACGCTGGTGGAAAAGACCTCGCTGCCCAGCTTCATCGTTACTTTGGGCACATTCTTCATACTCATCGGGGCCAAACTGGGTTTCACCAAGCTCTTCACCAACAAGGTAATCGCTGAAGGTCTAGACCGATCGGGCGGCTATGAGTTCTGGGACAACATCTTCGGTGCAACCTGGATCCGAAACGGCCACATCTGGGAAAGCCAGGGCTGGAGCAATCTCTGGAGTAGCAGAGACTGGGCCTGGAGCGGCCTACTCATCATCGGCGCGGTCGTCCTCATACTCGGCACCATGGAGCTGGCCTACGCCCGGCGAGAAAGACCACTCCTGGGTGGATACTTGGTATTCGTGGTTGGAGCGGTTGTTGGCGTAGTTGGCTACATCCTGCTGCTCGAACGGGACAGCAAGAGCTCTAATTGGATCTTCGGCATCATCATGGGAGCTGGAGTGCTATTGGCGATAGCCGGATGGTGTCTGGCCCGATATAGGACCGCCGAGCGAGAGTCCGTCCCAACAGAGCACGATCCGCGAGTCATCCAATTTCTGCTTGCCGGGGCCGTGGCCATCGGTGGAGCCATTTTGATCGCCGCGGTCATGGACTCCAACAATGCCGACCGCCTCGACTTCTTGACCGGTACTCCAGGCCGCGCCGTGCTGGCAATCGGCATCGGCGCCACCGGGGTCTTGGCCGTACTGGCCGCTCTAGGACGAGTCGGCGTGGGATATCCGGCCATCGGCGCTGTGATCGCCCTCATACCCGGCATCAGCTACATGGTGACCGTGCAAGGCGCACGGGCCATCCTCTTTGGCATCTTGGCCATTGCCGGGGTAGTGCTGCTCAGCATGGCCGCCCGGCGTCGCGCGCTGGCGGTATTCTTCACTCTGATCACCGCTGCGGCCGTAGCGGGGCTGGCCTTCTTCATCCAGTACGAGGCTGCGTCCCGCAAGCTGCGGGTAGAGCTGTTCACTGCCCTGCTGTTGATCGCACTAGTTATGGCTGCATCAGCAGTCACACGGCTGATCGCCGCCCGGCGCACTACTGCCCCACCACCGCCAAGTCACGGCCCGCTCGCCCGGCAAATCGGGACAGTACTCGGGTTGGCGGCAGGACTGGTGTCGTTGATCCTCGAATTAGCCGACGGAGATGGAATCCTTTACAGCATCATCATGGCTGCGGTCAAAGGCGGCCTTGTTGCATTTGCTGTTTTCGCGTTGGCCACCCTTTATCGCACTCTATTCACTTCTGATGAGAGTGTCGGACGGTCCCTGGTATTCGTTGGTCTTAGCTCAGTAATGCTGGGTATCTCGGCCAAATTGTTGTTTACTACCAGCGAAGAATTGGCCGTCACCCAGGGCCAGACCAGTTTCCGCGTGGGTGTGATGCTGTTTCTCGTGTACGCGGTATTAGGGGCCTGGATCCTGGCCCGCACCCAATTCGGCAACTGGATTTTCGCGGTGGGCGGCAACAAAGACGCCTCCCGCTCAGTGGGTGTTCCCGCAGCCCGGACCAAGACCACCTTGTTCATGCTGGTGTCGGCGTCGGCCTGGATCACCGGCATGGTTATCGCCTTCAGACTCAACTCGGTACAAGCTGACGTGGGCAACGGAAACGAGTTCCGCTACATCATCGTGGCCGTGGTCGGTGGGTGTCTGCTCACCGGCGGATACGGATCGGCCATCGGTGCGGCCATAGGCGCGGTGATCTGGGGCATGATCACCTCCGGTATCGGCTTCGCCACCTGGAACAGCAACTGGCGGTTCCTGGTGCTGGGTGCCCTGCTGCTGGTGGCGGTGTTGGTCAACAACTACGTGCGCTCGCAAGCGGAGAAAGTCCGATGACCATTTCTTCGCAATACGTTCGGACAACCAAACCCTCAAGGAGGTCTGCTGATGGCTGAATTCCTCGAACTCAACAACATCTCGAAGTTCTACGGGAACATCATCGCCCTCACCGGGGTCACCACCACGGTGAACCCGGGTGAGGTCACCTGCGTGCTCGGTGACAACGGCGCGGGCAAGTCCACCTTCATCAAGATCCTGGCCGGCGTGCACCAGCACGACGAGGGCACTCTGCTCATGGAAGGTGAGGAGGTGAAGTTCAGCTCACCCCGCGAGGCTCTTGGTCGAGGAATCGCCACCGTGTACCAGGATCTGGCCATCGTCCCACTCATGTCGGTGTGGCGGAACTTCTTCCTAGGAGCGGAGCCCAAGACGGGGATTTGGCCCTTCCGCCAGATCGACATCGAGGGGGCTAAGCGAATCGCCAAAGAGGAGATGGCCAAGATGGGCATCGACATCCGCGATGTCGAGCAACCCGTGGGCACGCTTTCCGGCGGCGAGCGGCAGTCGGTGGCCATTGCCCGGGCCAGCTACTTCGGGGCTCGGGTGCTGATCCTCGACGAGCCCACCTCGGCACTGGGGGTGAAGCAGTCCGGTGTAGTGCTGCGGCGGATCATCGAGGCCCGTGACCAGGGGTTGGCGGTGGTGTTCATCACCCACAATCCCAACCACGCCTATCCGGTGGGTGACCGCTTTGTGATCCTCAACCGGGGCCAGTCCATGGGCAACTGGGCCAAAGAAGGGATTTCCCAGGCTGAGCTGACTCAGCTGATGGCCGGCGGTGCCGAACTAGATGCCCTCCAACACGAACTGGCCCAAGCCGGCACATAGAGGTTATTTCGGGCCACAACTAGCATCTCTGCGTGGCTGAAACCCAGGCGACCCCTCTTGAGGTGCTGACCATCGGGCGGGTCAGCGTCGATTTGTACCCCCAGCAGAGCGGCGTGCCGCTGAGCAAGGTCCAGACCTTCTACAAATCGATCGGCGGCTCCCCCACCAATGTGGCCGTGGCGTGTGCCCGGCTGGGCCGCCGGGCCGGAGTGGTGACTCGGGTGGGCGACGACGGTTTCGGCGAATACATCCGCGCTGAGTTGGCCGAAAAGTTCGGGGTGGACAACCGCTACGTGTCCACCGACCCCGAACTGCGCACCGCACTGGCCTTCTGCGCTCTCGACCCTCCCACCGATCCGCCGCTGCTGTTTTACCGCGAGCCCCGCGGGCCGGAGATGAACCTGCGGCCCGAAGACATCCCCGACCTCGCCGCCACCGTGCCGGTGCTTTGGACCGCTGGATCCCGGTTCGCCCAAGAGCCGTCCCGCTCCACCGTTCTAGGGGTGCTCAAACAGCGAGAACACCGCCCCTACACCGTGCTCGACTTGGACTACCGGCCCAGCTTCTGGGCATCCCCCCAGGAGGCCGGCGCCCACATCAGCCAGGCCGTGGACTTGGCCACAGTGGCGGTGGGCAACCGCACCGAGTGCGAGATCGCCGTCGGCACCGCCGATCCCCATGGTGCCGCCGATCGGCTGTTGGAGCGAGGGGTGTCGCTGGCCATCGTGAAGCAAGGGGCCGACGGGGTGCTGGTGGCCACCCCCGAGACGCGAGCTGAGGTGCTTCCAAAGACGGTGGAGGTGGTGTGCGGTTTGGGCGCGGGCGACGCCTTCGGCGGGTCTCTGGCCGACGGGCTGCTGGCCGGCCTCGACCCAGTGGAAATTGTCACTAGGGCCAACGCTGCCGGGGCTATTGTGGCCGGTCGCCTGGCCTGTTCCGACGCCATGCCCACGCCCGGGGAGATTGACGAGATGCTGGCTCGAGAGCCTACCAACCCATCGGAATCCCCAGAATGAGCGGTGCAGCCAAGCGCCATCGCATCTGGATCGACCGCACTCCCCCGGCTGAAGTGGCGATTCCCCCTGATGTGGAGTTGGTAGACGGCCCAGAAGACGCCGACGGGGTGGTGGTGGCCGCTGATCGCCCTTGGGACGACGACGCCTGCCGCCAGCTGCCTAACCTCAAGGTGGTGTCCCGCTCGGGCATCGGCTACGACAACGTGGACGTGGCCGCCTGCGCCGCCCACGGCGTTGCCGCCTGCAACACGCCCGACGCTCCCACGGTCTCCACCGCTGAGCACGCGCTGGCGCTGATGCTGGCGGCGACCAAGCGGCTCAAGAGCTCCGAGGCCCGCCTGGCCTCAGGCACAGCAGGGGGACCGGGTCGACTCATTGGCCCCGGCGCGATGGAGCTTGACGCTCGCACCCTGGGCCTGGTGGGCTGCGGGCGAATCGGCAGTCTTCTAGGGCGCTATGGCGAGGCACTGGGAATGACCGTGCTGGTGTGCGACCCCTACATCGACACGGCCCCAGTGGGCGCGTTGGTCGACATTGAGCAGCTTTGGTCAGAAGCCGACGTGATCTCGCTCCATGCTCCGGCCACCCCGGAGACTCACCACATCATCAACGCCGCCTCGCTGGCGGCCATGCGATCCGGCGTGGTCATCGTCAACTGCGCCCGGGGCGCGCTGGTGGACCAAGAAGCCCTGCTGGCCGGACTCGACTCAGGCCATGTGGGCGGCGCCGGCCTCGACGTCACCGAACCCGAGCCGCTTCCCCCCGACCATCCGCTGTTAGGGCGCGAGAACGTGGTGGTCACCCCCCATGTGGCCTCCACTACCACGGTGGGCATTGTCAGGCTGGTAGGGCAGGCCCTGGATCAAGCTCTCATCTGGCTGCGAGGCGGCACCCCCGAGCACTTGCTCGACGCTGTGGCGGCCCACCCAGGAGTAGACCGACGCTTCAAGGATGGTTCATGACATCCCGGCGGCGAATCGGGCTGGCCGTGGTGGGCTTCGGCTGGATGGGCCAGGCCCACTCCCGCTCGTATCTGCGCCTGCCCACCCTTTTCGACAACCGCGCCTACGACCTCGAATTGGTTATCTGCTCCGACAACGTGGAATCCCGCCGCCACATCGCCCAAAGCGACTTCGGCTTCCAAGAGGTTGCCGATCACTGGGGCTACGCGGTGGAGCACTCCGACGTCGACATCGTGGCCATATGCGCTCCCAACATGCTCCACGAAACCCTGGTCACCGCGGCCGCTGAGGCCGGAAAGCACGTTTTCTGCGAGAAGCCGGTGGGGGGAACCCCCAGCCAGACCGCCCGAGCCGAACAAGCCTGCCGCCAGGCAGGGGTCATCACCGGCGTGGGCTACAACTACCGCTTCGCCCCACTGGTGCTCTACGCCCAAGAGCTCATCGCCAACGGCGACCTCGGCCCGATCACCAACTATCGGGGCCGCTTCTTCTCCATGTACGGGGCCGATCCGATGGGCTTGCTCTCGTGGCGCTTTTTGATCGACCAGGCCGGGCACGGGGCCACCACCGACATCATGAGCCACGCCGTGGACCTGGCCTTGATGCTCAACGGTCCCATCTCACGCGTGGTGGGCATTGGCGAGACCTTCATCGCCGAGCGCCCGCTGCCGTCAGGGGCTGGCACGCACTACGACCGGGGCCGGCCCGGCGATCCCGTCGGCGCGGTCACCAACGAGGACTACTTCGGCGCGCTGGCCGTGTTCGCCAACGGCAGCCACGGCGTCTTCGAGGCCAGCCGGGCCATCGTCGGCCCCCAGAGCCAGATGGCCTTTGACGTCTATGGAACAGAGGGCGCGCTGAGCTGGGACCACGAGACATTGAACGAGCTCCAGATGTTCCGCTCGTCTGATCCGCAGCAGGGCTACACCACCGTGCGGGCCAGCGAGCGCCACCCCTTTCACGGCGCCTTCGTGCCCGGGGACGCCAACTCCATTGGCTTCGAGGACATGGTGGCCATCCAAGACCATGAGTTCCTCACCGCGGTGGCCGAGGGCCGGCCCCACAGCGCGGGCATGGAGCAGGCGCTGTCCTGCGTGAGCGTGCAAGCGGCCATGCTCAAGAGCTGGGAGACCGGCGCTTGGGAAGATGTGGTATCGCTGAGGATCGACTGAAAGGAGGCAAGCCATGGAAACCATCCGCCTGACAACCTCCGGGGCCGTGGTGCGCTATCTGGCTGCCCAGCGCATAGAGGTCGAAGGCCAGACCGTGCCGTTGTTCGCCGGGGTGTTCGCCATCTTCGGACACGGCAACGTCACCTGCTTGGGCCATGAGCTGGAACAGGCCGGTGATGCCCTGCCCACCTGGCGGGGTCAGAACGAACAGGGCATGGCCCTGGCCGCGGTGGCCTACGCCAAGGCCAACCGCCGCCGGCGCATTATGGCCGCCACCAGCTCGATCGGCCCCGGCGCCACCAACATGGTGACCGCAGCGGCGGTGGCCATGGCCAACCGGATGCCGCTGCTGCTGCTGGCCGGAGAAACCTTCAACAGCCGCGTCCCCGACCCCGTGCTCCAGCAGGTCGAGCACTTCGGCAACCCGACGCTCACCGTCAACGATGCCTTTCGGCCCGTTGTCCGCTTCTGGGACCGAATCACCTCTCCCGAGCAGCTCGTCCATTCGCTGCCCAACGCCCTCGCCACCATGCTCGATCCCGGCGACTGCGGACCGGCTTTCATCAGCCTCCCCCAAGACGTCCAGGGGTATGCCTACGACTTCCCCACCCGTTTCTTCACCGAAACCTTGCATGAGATCAGACGTCCTCGTCCCGACACTGGCGAGCTGCGCAGGGCCGCCGCGGCGCTGGCCGCCGCCGAGCGACCGCTGATCGTGGCCGGCGGCGGGGTCCACTGGTCGCTGTCGGAGGACGGACTCCGGGCCTTCGCCGAACAGCACAACATACCGGTGGTGGAAACGGTGGCCGGACGCACCTGCTTGGTGGCCGATCACCCGCTCAACTGCGGCCCCATCGGAGTCACCGGCTGCACCTCGGCCAACGCCATGGCCGCCGAAGCCGATGTGGTGCTGGCGGTGGGCACCCGCCTGGGAGATTTCGTCACCGGCTCTTGGACGGTGTTCAGCGGAGGCAACGATGTGCAGATAATCGGCCTGAACGCGGCCCGCTTCGACGCCACCAAGCACCGCTCGCTGCCGCTGGTGGCCGATGCCCGAGAGGGCCTGGCCGAACTCGGAGCCGTGCTGGGTGCCTACCGTGCGCCCGAGGAATGGTCCGACCGGGCTTCTTCTGAGACTTCGCAGTACCACGCCTACATCGACAAGATCGCCGCTCCCGAGACGGCAACGGCGGCCGAGCGGCCCACCGGCGACTCCGACAGCGATCTGCCCACCTATGCCCAGGTGGTGGGGGTGGTGGACCGGGCCGCTGACGAATCCACCTACGTGCTGGCCGCCGCCGGAGGATTTCCCGGCGAGCTGGTGAACGGATGGCGGGGCCAGGCCGTGCATTCCTTCGACTGCGAGTACGGCTACTCCTGCATGGGCTATGAGATCTCCGGGGGATGGGGGGCCAAGATGGCCCTTCCCGACCGGGAGGTGGTGGTGCTGGTGGGCGACGGCTCCTACCTCATGATGAACAGCGACCTGTACAGCACCGTGCTCACCTGCCACAAGCTCATCGTGATCGTGTGCGACAACGGCGGCTATGCGGTGATCAACCGCTTGCAGATGGCCCAGGGCGGCGTTCCGTTCAACAACTTGATCGCCGACTCCCGGGTGCGGGACGCGACCGCGGTGGACTTCGCGGCCCACGCCGCTTCCATGGGCTGCGAGGCCGAGACGGTGAACACCATCGCCGAGCTCGAGGCGGCTTACGGCCGGGCCCGAGCCGCTGACCGCACCTATGTGATCGCGATTAACACCCACGCCTACCGCTGGACCGAGGGCGGGTCGTTCTGGGAGGTGGGCGTGCCCGAGGTGAGCGCCAGCGCCGATGTGCGGGCCGCCCGGGCTGAAATGGACGCCGGCAAGGCCGACCAGCGGGTGGGATGGTGAGGCCGGAGGGTCGATGGCCGTAGCCGCCCGCGATTATCGAGTCGGCGGCCCCGAGGCCGACCGGGCCGCCGCCGCGGGCCTGGTGGAGGCCGAGTGGTTCCGCCCGCCGATTGACCCCGAGCGCCTTCGCCAACTCCAGGTTCGGGGCAATTTCCGCGCCGCAGCCGACACCGTCGCGTGGCTCGGCCTGCTGGCCGGATTCGGCTACCTGGCCTTGATCTCGCTGGGCACATGGTGGGCGATTCCGGCTTTCGCGGCGTATGGTGCCCTCTACGGCGGCGCTGGCGACTCCCGCTGGCACGAGTGCGGCCACGGCACCGCCTTCAAGACCAAGTGGCTCAACGACGTGGTGTACTACCTGGCCTCGTTCATGCTGCTGCGCCAGCCCACCCTGTGGCGCTGGTCGCACGTCCGCCACCACACAGACACCATCGTGGTGGGCCGCGACGCCGAGATCATCTTCCCCCGGCCCTCCACTCCCGCTTCTATCGCTCTGCTGTTCGTGCCCGTGCTGAACGTGCCCAAGATGGTGGCGCGCTCGGCCAAGCATGCCGTCGGGCGGATCGACGACGAGGCCCGCTCCTTCATCCCCGCCGACGAGCTCGGAAAGCTCAAGTGGGAGTCACGGGCCTACATCGCCATCCTCGCCGGCACAACGGCCTGGTCGGTTGCCGCCTGGACCATCGTGCCGTTGCTGTACGTCGGCCTGCCCACCATCTATGGCGCCTGGCTGATGATCTTCTTCGCCATCACCCAGCACGCCGGACTGCGCGAGGACGTGCTGGACCACCGCCTCAACACCCGCACCGTCTACATGAACCCCGTTTTCCGGTTCTTGTACTCCAATATGAACTACCACGTCGAGCACCACATCTTCCCCACCGTGCCCTACTACGCCCTGCCCGCGCTGCACCAGGAGGTCAAGGGCTACCTGGCCCCGGCTGCGCCCAACACCGGGGCGGCCTACCGGGACATCTTGTCCACCTTGCGCCGCCAGCGGCGCGACCCGGCCTACGACGAACCCCGCGGCGATGTGCCCGCGGTGGCTGGCGCCGCCCGAACCTTCGTAAACACCGGCCACACCGTGTGGGCCGGCGACCGCCACGACGGCATGGTCGACCTCGGCCCGGCCAACGCCCTCGCCCCCGGTTTGGCCAGCCAGATCGAGGTGGGCGACGAGGCCTACGCCCTGTTCTGCTTGGACGACGGCACTCTGGTGTGCGCCGAGGGCTTGTGTACCCATGGCCAGGCATACCTGGCCGAGGGCGTGTTGCTGGGCTGCGAGGTGGAATGCCCCAAGCACAACGGACGCTTCGACCTCCGCACGGGAGAGGCGGTGCGGTATCCGGCCACCGACCCCATAGCCTTGTACCCGGTGGAAATACGAAACGGCCGGGTGGTCTCCAGCCTGCAACCCCTATCTGATGAGGCCCCATCTGATGAGGTGAGCTTATGAACCCGGTGCGTATCGGAGTCTTGGGCTGCGGGCGGATTGGGCGGATGCACGCCGAGCTCATTGCCCGGCAGGTGCCCGGCGCGGTCGTGGCCGCGGTGTACGACGTGGTCGACGATGCATCGGCGGCGCTGGCCAACGGCCTCGGAGTGAGCCAGGCCGCTGCACCCGAAGAGATTCTGGAAGCCGACGACGTCGACGCCGTGGCCATCTGCACTTCTACCCACACCCACATCGACCTGCTGGTTGCCGCGGCCGAGGCCGGCAAGGCCGCATTCGTGGAGAAGCCGCTGGCCCTGAACCTGGCCGACGTAGACCGGGGCATCGCCGCTGTGGAGTCCGCCGGCATCCCGGTGCAGGTGGGGTTCAACCGGCGCTTCGACCCCAGTCACCGCTACGTGAGCGACCGGGTGGCTGCCGGCGAGATCGGCGATGTCCACTTGGTGCGCATCTCCAGCCGCGACCCAGAGCCCCCGCCGCTGATGTACCTAGATGAATCCGGCGGCATCTTCTGCGACATGACCATCCACGACTTCGACATGATCCGCTTCGTCACCCAAAGCGAGGTCACCGAGGTGTACGCCACCGGGGCGGTGCTGATCGACGAAGCCATAGGCGAGGTCGGCGATCTCGACACTGCGGTGATCGTCTGCCACCACGAAAACGGCGCCATCAGCACCATCGACAACAGCCGACAAGCGGTGTACGGCTACGACCAGCGGGTGGAAGCCTTCGGTTCAGCAGGGATGGCTGCCTCAGAGAATCCCTTGACCGCCACGGCGATTACCCGAACCGCCGACGGCGCTCAAGCACCGACCCTGCCCTACTTCTTCTTGGAGCGCTATATCCCCTCGTATGTGGCCGAGTGGGAGGCATTCATCTCCATGATGCAGGGCGAACCGTCGCCGGTAACCATGGCGGACGGGCGGGCCCCGCTGGTGATCGGGCTGGCCGCGTGGCGCTCTGTCCGAGAACAGCGCCCCGTACGCATAGATGAGATCGGCTGATTGATGAGCGGAGACGGCATGACCAGCGAATTCCAGCGAAACGTCGAGATCGGCTGAGCGGTGCGGGCCTACGTAACCGGAGGGACCGGCTTCATCGGCTCCAACATCGTCAAGGTCTTCGCCGAGCGCCACGGCGCTACCGTGCACTGCCCGGTTCGCTCGTTCGTGCCCGACAACCCCCTCAGATACAGCATCGAACCGCTGGACTTGCTGGACACCGATGCGGTGCTGTCCAGCGTGGCCCAGTTCGACCCCGATGTGATCGTCCACTCCATGATCCTCAACGACCTCCACGGGATATACAACCAGCGGGAGCTGGCGTGGCGCAGCTACGTGGACGCCACCCTCGCCATGGCCGAAGCCGCCAACCAGGCCGGGGCCAAGCTCATTGTGGTGTCCACCGACTGGGTGTTCGACGGCACCCAGGCCGGAGCCGATGAGCACACTCCGCCCAACCCGGTGAACTACTACGGAGTGTTGAAGGCCCTCAGCGAGCAGGCCGCACTGTTGCGGGCCGAACGGGCTGCGGTGGCCAGAGTGTCGGCGGTAAACGGCGTCCATTGGGCACGAGACGAGATGCCCAGGGGCCAAGACCCGGGATACGGCTATTTCGTGACCACCGTGCTCGACGCGGTGTCGCAAGGCCAGCAGTTCGGAGTATGGGAGGGCGACGACATCAACATGGCGGCCACGCCCAGCCTGGCCAGCGAGTGTGCCGAGGCCATGTGGCTGATCGCGGCCAACGACCGAGCCGACGGCGTCTTCCACTGCTGCGGCGCCGAACCGGCAGGGCGTATGGAGCTGGCCCGAATGGCCTGCGAGGTCTTCGGCCATGATCCCTCGCTGCTGAGATCGGTTCCGCCCGATTCGGAGATGATGGCCTCAATGGCCGGGGCCCGCATCCCCTACGACACCACGATCCGCACTCCCCGCACCGCTGAAGTCCTGGGCTATGAGCCGCTGGGCGCACGCGAGCTGCTAGATCGCTTCAAGCAAGAACTCGAATCCGGCGATCTCGTTCCCCCGACCATAGGAGTTTGACCATGGCCACTACCCCCCAATCAGGCCCTATTCGCCCCCAACCGGGACCGGGACGGGTTCTCAACATCACCCCGGAATCGGCCGGATGGGACAACGTGGCTTTCTCGGTGGTGGAGCTGTCTCCGTCCGCTCCGTGGTCGGGAGTCGAGCCTGAACGGGAGACGGCCATCGTCCCCTTGTCGGGATCGGGCCGGGTCCGAGCCGGCGACATCGACGCCGCCATCAGCCGCACATCAGTGTTCGAAGAGTTGGGGCGGATCGTCTACCTGCCGCCCGGCACGCCCTATGAGATCACCACCGAGGGCTCGCTTACAGCCGCGGTGGGCTCGGCCCCCGCCGAGGGCCGCTACCCGGCCCGGGTATTCGAGCCGTCTGAGATGCGGGTTGAAATCCGCGGCGGAGGCCAGGCTTACCGCCAGGTGGTCCACTCGCTGGCCCATCCGCTGCCCGCCGAGAAGCTCATCCTCTATGAAGTGTTCGTACCCCGGGGCACCTGGTCGGGCTGGCCCCCCCACTGCCACGACGGGCGGGACGGCTCGCCCTATCTGGAGGAGGTCTACTACTTCCGCCTGGATCGCCCCGAAGGCTATGCCATGCACCGCAACTGGCGCGCTGAAGAGAACTTCGACGAGGCAGTCGTTATCCGAGACGGCGACGCAGCACTGGTTCCCAAGGGCTACCACACGTCGGTGGCCTGTCCTGGCTCCAACATGTACTTCCTCAACTACCTGGCCGGCGAGCTGATCGGCGACGAGCGGCGCACACCCCCCTGCTTCGACGCTGAGCACACCTGGATCGAGGCCGACTGGGGCGCCGGGGCGTGGACGCTGCCGGTGGCCGGCGCAGTGCCCTCCAACTGATATGAGCGTGGCCGACCTCTCCCACAAAGGGCGGTTCGCGGTGCTGGCCATCGACCACCGCGACTCGCTGCGCAGCGTTTTGGCTCCCGACAACCCCGACTCCGTGTCCCACAATGACATCGTCGACCTCAAGCGCGACCTGGTGGCCGGGCTGGCCGCCGGAGCCACCGGGGTGATGCTCGAGCCCGAATACTCCATCCCCCAGCTGCTGGACGGCACGCTGCCCCCCGAGGTGGGCTTCACCGCGGCATTGGAAGCGCAGGGGTACATGGCCGATCCTGAAGCCGCCCCCGTCGCCCTTCTCGACGGTTGGTCGGTTCAGGCCGCAGCCGACTGCGGGGCCGCCGCGGCCAAGCTGCTGGTGCTGTACCGGCCCGACCGCCCCCACGCCGCGGCCCAAGAGCAGGCCGCAGCCGAAATCCTGGCCGAGTGCCGGCGGGTGGGCATTCCCCTTTTGGTGGAGCCGCTGTATTACGGACTGAACGATCCGTCGCTTCGCCCCCAGATCGTGCTCGACACCGTGGACCGGTTCGCCCCCATGGGATTCGACATCTTGAAACTGCCGTTCCCCATCGATGCCGACCACAACCCCGACCCAACCCGATGGGCCGCTACCTGTTCAGAGATCACCAACCGCTGCGACATGCCATGGACCCTGCTATCGGGCGGAGGCACTTTCGACAGCTACCACGCCCAGCTAGAGGTGGCCATGGCCTCGGGCTGCGCCGGATTCACCGTCGGCCGAGCCCTGTGGGGCGAAGCCGCATTAGCCCCCACCCCCGACCGCCCCAAAGTAATCGCCGACCTGATCGCCCCCCGCCTCGCTGCCCTGCGCGACTTGGTTGTCTAAACAGCCCCGCTCAGGCCGCGACCGCGCCGCCGGCTACTAGATCGCCTTGGTAGAAGACCACTGCTTGGCCGGGGGCTACGCGGCGTTGGGGGTGTTGCCAGTCGACTCTGCCCGCTTGGTTTACCACCCCGGATGCGGGGGTTCCATGGGCGCTTACTTGGATGTCAACCGGGCCATCGACCACTCCGTCAGCCCATTGGATATCAGTCACCTCTTGGGTTGGCGTGTATAGGTCCACGCGCCGTCCCACGGTTACACGGCCTGCGGGGATGTCCACATCGGTCACGTAGCGGGGCTCGTCGGTGCCGCCGAGGTTGAGGCCTCGGCGCTGGCCGATGGTCACGGCTTGAACGGCTTCGACTGAGCCCAATTCAGTGCCGTCGGCGTCCACCACGGTGGCCGGCGACTGGCCCAATCGACGGGACAGAAAGCCCTGTCGTCCCCCGGCCCGGTTGGCGATGAAACACACGTCCTGGCTGTCGGGCTTGGCCGAGTTCCGCAAGCCCAGATCAGCGGCCCGCTCCCTGACCTCGGCCTTGGTCAGTTGACCGATGGGCAGCAGCAGCCGAGACATCTGCTCTTGGCCCAGCATGTAAAGCACATAGGACTGGTCCTTGGCGTCGTCTACTCCGCGGCGCACTCGGAACCCTTCGCCCGATGACTCCAGACGGGCGTGATGGCCGGTGGCCACCGCGTCGAAGCCCAGCGCCTCGGCCCGCACCATCAGCTTGTCGAACTTGATGTGGCGGTTGCACTCGATGCAGGGGTTGGGCGTCAGCCCGACCGCGTGGTCATCCACATAGGGTGCCACCACCCGTTGATCGAAGGCATCGCCGAAGTTGAACACATGGTGCTGCAATCCCAACAGGTCGGCCACTCGGCGGGCATCCTCTACGTCGGACACCGAACAGCACCCGGTGTCCGACTCCCCTCCCCACAGCTTGAGGGTCACGCCTACCACATCGTGTCCCTGCTCGGCCAGCATGGCGGCAGCCACCGAGGAGTCCACTCCTCCAGACATGGCCGCCAACACTCGCATCGCTCAGCCTGTCCCCTAACCGGTTCCGTAGTCCCGGAGCCGGGCCACTGCGCCGGGGATCACCGACAGCGCCTGGTCGATATCGGCGTCGGTGGTCTCATAGCCCAGCGAAAGCCGCAGCGAGCCCCCGGCCAGGAACCGGTCGTAGCCCATGGCGGCCAGCACATGCGAAGGGTCCTGCGCCCCGCTGGAACATGACGACGCGGCCGAGGCGTACACCCCGGCGTCCTCCAACAGGAACAACAGCGCCTCCGACTCGATGCCCTCGAAGCACAGGTGAGCCGAACCGGCCACCTTGCCCGACCGCTCGCCGGTCTCCACTGTGCCGTCTACCGCGCCAACAACACCATCCACCAGCCGATCACGCAGTCCGGCCAGGCGTACCACCTGCTCGGCCCGGCTCTTCAGCACCACCTCGGCAGCCGCCGCCATGCCGGCGATTCCCGCGGCGTTGTGGGTGCCCGAGCGCAATCCCCGCTCCTGGCCACCGCCCAACAGCAGCGGCGACAGCTCCACTCCGTCGCGCACCACCAGCGCCCCTACCCCCTTGGGCCCGCCGAACTTGTGGGCGCTGACCGAGATCAGATCGGCCCCGGCGGCCAGCGAAGCCACATCCAGCCAGGGAAACGCCTGCACCGCGTCGGTATGCAGAACTGCTTGAGGCGCAGCCGAGCGCACCAACTCGGCCACCTGCTCCAAAGGCTGGACCATGCCGGTCTCGTTGTTGGCCAGCATCACCGACACCACGGTCACATCGTCGTCAAGGGCTGCGACCAGCGCGTCCATGTCGATCACCCCGGCCGCGTCCACCGCCACCACCCGGCCGCCCAGGTGCTCTACGGGCTCCAGCACGGCATGGTGCTCAATCGCCGAGCACACCGCCACACCGCCGACCTTCATGTGCCGACCGACCACCGCGAGGTTGTCGCCTTCGGTGCCGCCGCCGGTGAACACGATCTCACCGGGCTGCGAACCCAAGGCTTCGGCCATCACATCGCGGGCATCGTCGATCAAGCGGCGGGTGTCCCGCGCCATCCGGTGCGCGCCGGTCGGGTTGGCATACAGCTCCCGATGCAGCGGCGCCATGGCTTCAGCCGCCTCGGGGCAAAGCGGGGTCGAGGCGGCGTTGTCCAGATATGCGATAGCCCCAGATGTCATTGCCGCTCCATCGCCTCTACACCGATGGGAAAACCAGATCGTCGCGCTTGGAGCGCTTCAGCTCGGCGAACGACGGCCACTCGGCCAGCGTCACCACCGCATCCCACAGCCGTGTGGCGTCCTCAGAAGCGGGAACCTTGCTCACCACCGGACCGAAGAACGACGTCGTACCGTCGTTGTGATGGAAGGTGATGATAGGGGTGCCCACATCTCTCCCGGTGCGGCTCAGCGCCTCCAAGGTGGACTCCCGCAGCGCGTCGTCCAGCGACTTGTCCTCGGCTCGCTCAGACAACCCGCGGGGAAGTCCGGCCCGCTCCAGGGCGGCAGTCAAATGCCCATCGGAGGCGACTTCTCCCATCTCGGAGCGAACAACCCCGTCAGGATTCCAGATCGTGGATCCATAGGCGGTGTAAAGCTCACCGGCGGCGGTCGGGCCATGCTCGTCGCGGACGGCCTGGGCCACCCGCAGCATACGCCGACCCTTGTAGTGCAGTTCCTGGTAGCCCTCGGGAAAATCCTCGTAGTCGCTGTCCTCGTTGAGGATCGACAAGCAGATCAACCGCCAGTCCACTGCGTAGTCCCGCTGGCGGGCGACATCGGTCACCCACCGTGAGGTGATCCACGCGAACGGGCAGATCGGATCCCAGAAAAACTCGATGTCGGCATCAGACATGGCATAAAGCCTACGGCTTGGCCGCTGCGGTTCCCCCTGCAAACCGCTCTTAGACTGCCAGATAGACCGTCAGACCCACTTTAGAATCGCAGGCAATGGCCAAGATCCGGGTTTCCACCACCATCGAAGCGCCTCTGGGCGACGTATGGGAGTACGTGCGCCGAGTCGACAGCCACACCGAGTGGATGGCCGACGCCGAGTCGATCACCTTCCGGACCTCCCAGACCGAGGGGGTAGGCACCGCCTTCGAGTGCCTCACCAAGATCGGCCCCATCCGGCTCAAAGACGCCATGGTGATAATCGAATGGGCCGAGAAGAAGGCGATTGGCGTGCGCCACACCGGTTTGGTCACCGGCGAGGGGCGTTTCACCCTTGCCCCCGCAGGCACCGACCGCACCGAGTTCTGCTGGGCCGAGGAGCTTCAGTTCCCCTGGTGGATGGGCGGCTTGCTGGGGGACATTGTCGGGGCTCGCATCCTCGAGTGGGTGTGGCGCCACAATCTGAAGACCCTGCGGGCTCAGTTCTAGGCCCTCTAGAGCGCCTCCACCCTGCGGGCTCAGTTCTAAGGCGGCTAGAACGCCTCCACCCTGCGGGCTCAGTTCTAAGGCGGCTAGAACGCCTCCACCCAGCGGGAGGCGGCCCAGAGCGAACCGGCAAAAGAAGCTGCGGCCACCGCAGCGGCGACTAGCACCGGGGTAGCAGTGGTGTGCTGTTGCTTGCGAATGGCCTGAGCCGCAGCCGCCCCCACCAGTGCGCCACCGATGAGTCCGCCGATATGGCCACCCAGCGAAATTCCGTCAACGGTGAAGCTGATAACAAGGTTGACGACCAGAATTGGGCCTATCGGGGTCTGGAACAGGCCCACCCCTTGGGTCAGCAACATGGCGGCGTAGGCGCCCATCAGCCCGAATATCGCTCCTGACGCCCCCGCGACCAGCGAGTTGGGGGTCTCAATCAGCGCCCCAAAAGACCCGCATACCAATGAAGACAGGTACACCGCGGTGAACGGAACTCGGCCCAGCCACCTCTCCAGGAGCAGACCCAGGATGTACAGCGAGTACATGTTCACCGCGAGATGGAACACGCCGTGGTGCAGAAAACCGCCGGTGAACACCCGCCACCACTCGTTGTAGACGTCGATGGCCACCCCCACGGTGGCGGCTTCCACTACCAAGCCGTCAAGGGTGCTCCTGCCACCGAGGCTGTCCCCCATAGCAATGCCCACGATGAACACCGCCACGTTGGCGGCGATCAGCACGTAGCTGACGTACCAGGTGTCGGTTCTTTGCGGGACCATGCTCGATGAGCAGCTACAAGCCCACCGGCGAGCCGTCGCTCAGCAGGTTCTGGCCTGCGTTCACCACCTCGGTCACCCCGGGCACGCGGTCTTTGAGGATCCGCTCCACCCCGGCTTTCAGCGTGACCGTCGAGGCCGGGCAGCTCACACAGGCCCCTGTCAGCTCCACGGTGACCACGCCGGTGTCCTCGTTTACCTCTCGCAAGAAGATGTCGCCGTTATCGGCCTGCACCGCGGGGCGTATCGCCTCGATCACCTGGGCTACGGCGTTCTGCACGCCCCAATTGTCTCAGCCAGAACCCAATCCGCCAACCTTCCCGCTGAACTCTTCCGCCGATTCGGCCAGCGTCTGGCAGACTCCAACCCGTGGATGTACTGGCGCACCAGGGAGGTTGGGATGAGATCCTCTTGGTGGCCGCGCCTCTGGCCCTGCTAGCCGGCCTGCTGTTGTTGGCTAATCGACGGGCCTCACGCGGCGGACGTCGGGGCTCCAAAAGCGATCAGAAAACCAGCCCCGGCTAATCGTCAGGTGCCCCACGCGGCAGACGTCGGCCCCAAGAGCGCTGAGCTTGCCGGCGAAGTCCTCATAGCCCCGGTCGATGTGGTGGGGGTCGGACACCACGGTCACCCCTTCGCCCGCCAATCCGGCTACTACCAGCGCCGCCCCCGCCCGGATGTCGGACGCCCGCACTGGCGCACCGCTCAGTCGGTCCACCCCGCGGATTACCGCATGGTGGCCCTCGGTGCGGATATCAGCGCCCATGCGCACCAATTCGTCTACGTAGCGGAACCGGCCTGAGAAGAGATTCTCGGTAACGATCCCTACTCCTTCGGCCACCGACAGCATGGCCACCAGCAGCGGCTTGCAGTCGGTGGGCAGGCCTGGATACGGCAGGGTTGATACGTCGGCCGACCGCAAGCGCCCGTTGCTCATGGCCCACATCCCTTCGGAGTCCGACGAGGTTCGCACTCCCATCTCGCCCAGCTTGCGGCACGGCATTGCCATGTGGTCGGGTTGGGCGCCCCGCAGGATGATCTCCCCGCCAGCCACTCCAAGAGCGGCCAGGAATGTTGCCGCCTCTATCCGATCGCTCATCGCGGTGTGCTCGGCTGGGTGCAGTTCGTCCACACCCTCCACCATGATGGTGGACGTTCCCGCCCCGGATACCTGGCCACCCATGTGGTTCAGGAATCCGGCCAGGTCAGCGATCTCCGGCTCCCGGGCGGCATTGTCAATCACCGTCGTGCCCTTGGCCCGGACAGCAGCCATCATCACGTTCTCGGTGGCTCCCACACTGGGAAACTCCAAGAGAACCGGGCTGCCCACCAGATTGTCGGCGGTGGCATGTACATCACCCCCCGAGATCTCGAACCGACAGCCGATGGCTTCTAGCGCCGCGATGTGCATGTCGATGGGCCGGGGGCCGAAATCGTCGCCGCCGGGTAAGGCCACACGGGCGTGGCCGGCACCGGCCAGCAGCGGGCCCAGCACCGCGGTGGAGGCTCGCAACTGCTCGGTCAGCGCATAGGGCGCCTCGGGGGTGATGACCGCGGGGCAGTCGATGGTAAGGGCGTCGCCCAACCGTGTGACCGAGACCCCCATCGCCCGCAGCACATCGGCCATCACCGCGACATCGTCGATGTCGGGCACATTGCGGATCACCGAGGTTCCCTCGGCGAGCAGACAGGCGGCCATGAGCTTCAGCACTGAGTTCTTGGCCCCACCGATGGCCACCGACCCCTCCAGCGGACCGCGGGCCCTAACCTCGATCCGGTCCTGCTGATCGAAGTCCTCCTGCTGGACGCGCTCCACCCGACAAGTATGGTGCCCGCGCCCCCATCAGCGAAGTTATAGCCGCCGATGCCGTCACGGGGTATCTGTCGCTGAAAAGTAGACTGCCTCAAGCCCATGCCCCGAGTGATCTCTCGTCGCGTTCTGAGCGCCGATTCCGCCGATGCCGCACTGAACGGCCCCGACGGCCTGCTCACTCCCCGTTCCGACATCGTCTTGGAGCGCGCCGAGGCTGAGGGGATGTTCACCGCCGTGGAGGGACCGGTCGACCGCTACCGCCGCACGGTCACCATCAAGCCGATCGCCTCTGATCAGGTTGAGATAACCGAGCAGTTCGACTACCGGCTCGCCATCCCGGTTTGGCAGGTGCTCTTCACCGTCCCCATCAGCCGCGCCCTGCGCCGGGGACGGGACCTGCCCTGGTGGCACCCCCCGGACCGCTTCACCGCCCGCCAAGCTCGGATCGTTGCACTGCTGGCCACGCTGGCGGTGCTCGCCGGATTCTTGGGCACGCTGCTCGGCCAGACCATCACCTTTGCGCGAGAGGAGTTCGGGGAGAGCAAGTCAGCCGCCGGCGTCGCCCTGTCGCTGATCCGGCTTAGCATCCTGATCACGGTGGCAGTGGCCGCAATCGCCGACCGGAAGGGTCGGCGGCGCACCCTGCTGTATGCCGCTTCCGGGGCCATTGTGGCCTCGGCCGCCACATCCCTGGTTGGCGACCTAGCCGCTTTGACCGCGGTCCAGGCAATCTCCCGGGGACTGTCCCACGCCATGGCCCTGCTCATCTTTGTGTTCGCCCTCGAAGAAGCCCCGGCCGGCTCGCGGGCTTTTGTGGCGTCCATGCTCGGGATGGCCGCCGGGCTGGGTTCGGGAATCGCCGTCGGATCGGTGCCCCTGGCCGACCTGGGTGTTTCCGCGTGGCGGCTCAGTTTCCTGTTGGCACTGGCCGGACTGCCCCTGGTGTTGTTCGCAGCCCGCAGGCTGCCCGAATCCCAGCGTTTCGAAACGGCCCGTCGACAGCCTCGAACCCGCCCGCCCAAGCAGTACCGCTTCCGACTGGTGCTGCTGGCCGTGACCTCGTTTGCCGTGCTGGTGTTCGCCGCTCCAGCCTCTCAACTCCAAAACGACTTCTTGCGGGATGAGCGGGGCTTCAGCGCCACCAAGATCGCGGTGTTCACCCTGCTCACCGCCTGGACAGCGGGACCGGGCATGCTCATAGCGGGCAAGCTGGCCGACCTGCGGGGCCGGCGAGTCCTTGCCTCCGTCGGGGTCAGCGGGGGCGCGCTGCTCGCCCTGTGGCACTTCACCCTGGCCGGATGGCCCATGTGGGTTCTGATCGCCGCTGGGACCCTTTTGACCGCCACTACAGTGCCCACGCTGGGGGTGTACCGAGCTGAGATGTTCGGCACCATCCGCCGGTCGGAGTCCAATGGCCTCCTCGGCATAGCCGGTGTGGCCGGCAGTGCCGCCGGCCTGGCAGCCGCGGGGATAATGGCCGACGCCTGGGGCTATGGCACCGCGTTCAGCGTCTTGATAGCCGGCCCGATCCTCGTGGCCATCGCGGTGCTCCTGTTCTACCCCGAGACCACCAGACGGTCCCTAGAAGAACTGAACCCCGAAGACAGCTAGAACAGGCAGGCGGCTCCGAGGCCAGGGCTGGCCAGCCCGGTGGGAGCAACCGCTAGAGGCCCTCCAACCAGCCTGCCACCGCGGCGACGATCTCAGCGTCAGACTTGATGGGGCTGTGGCGCTCGCCTTTGAGCCACACCGTGGTCACCGGGCCTTTGATGGCCGGCAGATGCCGGTCGAACTCCTCGGGACTGCCGAAGGGGTCGCGATCGCCGGAGATGAAAAGGCAGGGAACGCCTATCTCTGGGAAATGCCCGGTCCGCAGATTCTCGGGCTTCTTCGGCGGGTGCAGCGGATAGCCCAACAGCACCAGCCCGGCTGCGGGCATCCCCTCGGCTACCGCCATTGAGCACATCCTCCCGCCCATCGAATGGCCGCCCAGCACCAGGCGGTCGGGCTCGGCCCCCAGCCGGGCGGCGATGGCTGGAATCTCCTCGCGCAAGAAGGCCAGCAGCTTGGGCGCCCGGTCAGGCGGTCGGCGGCCCTGGTTGCGATAGGGGAAGTTGACTCGCTCCACCGGCAGAGGCGCCAGCCCCTCGGCTATGGCCACCAGCGTGTGCTGGTCGCGGTCCCCGCCCGCGCCGTGGGTCAGCACCAGCCCGTCCACCGCCGGACTCCCCATCACATGAACCGGCGGAGGAGATCCCTGAGGTCAGTGGCGGCTTGTTTGGCCGCGGCGTCGCCTTCGGTCGGATCGGGACCGGCCACCAAGGCCTCCCGCAACCCGTCGGCGCCATCCAGCATGGCCCGCCAAAACTCGGCGTCGTACCCCCACGGCAAGCTGAGCTGCACTACTTGATCGTGGGCAATGGCGAAGTCCTCCACCGCTTTGGTGTCGGAAGTGTTGCGGCGAAGCCGGTCGGAGGAAAAGAACAGCGCCTCCAACACCTGATAGGGCTCCACGCCGGGCAGGCCTGGGCCGAACTGCCGCTGGGCGGCCGCGTTGATCATCAGGTCGAACAGGGCGTCCACCACTTCTTCGTCGGCCTCCCCCACCACCAAGTTGCCGGCGTAGTCCACCTCGTGGGCGATGCCCTCGCTCAACAGCTCGCTCATGACGTCGGCCTTTTGGGTGTCGTCGTAGTCCCCTAGTTCATAGACCACCGCAGGAATGCCCTTGTCGAGGTTAGGCAGGCGGGCCCGCAGAATCTTCTCCACCGCCTTGTCGACTTCCTCCTCGTCGGCCTCGCACACGATCAGAGTCGGGCCCAGCCAGGCGTGCTCCAGCCCGAGGGCCCGCAGCTCGGCCTCAAGGCCGTTGCGGGCGTCGTAGGCCCATTCGTGGAACTCATAGGCTATTTGCTCGTCGTCGGGGCCGCCCACCTCCTCGGCAGACTGCGGTGGCGAGGGAAAAGTGGCCACACCACATTCGGCGCACTCGGCCACATCTTCATCAAAGGAGGCACCGCATTGGAAGCACCAGACCATGCTGAACATGGTTTCAGACCACATCTGCCTGGTCGCATCGTCGCGGCAACACGGGCTAGGAACCACGAAGTAGGGGGTGCACAGCACTACGGTTGGGCAACGTGAACCCATCGCCCGAAACACCCGACCGCAACTTGGCTATGGAGTTGGTTCGGGTAACCGAAGTCGCAGCTCTGGCCGCTTCCCGATGGATGGGCCGGGGTGACAAAGAAGGGGCCGACGGCGCCGCAGTCGAGGCCATGCGGGTGCTCTTGCGAACGGTGCCGATGGACGGTGTGGTGGTGATCGGAGAGGGCGAGAAGGACGAGGCCCCCATGCTCTTCAACGGCGAGCTGATCGGCGACGGCACGCCCCCTGAATGCGATATCGCAGTCGACCCCATCGACGGCACCACGCTCACCTCGCTGGGCCGGGGCAACGCCTTGTCGGTCATCGCGGTGTCTGACCGGGGGACCATGTTCAACCCCGGACCCTGCGTGTACATGGAGAAGATCGCCTTCGGGCCCGAGTGCATGGGCTATGGCATCTCGCTGGACAATTCCCCCACCCGCAACCTCGAGCTGGTAGCCGAGGCCAAGAGCGAGGCGGTGCGGGATGTGACCGCGGTGATCCTCGACCGCGACCGCCACTGCGACCTGATCGCCGAGGTGCGCGACGCCGGGGCCCGTATCCGCTTGATCCCCGACGGTGATGTGGCCGGAGCAATCTCCACCGCCTGGCCTGACTCTGGGGCCGACATCCTGTTCGGCATCGGGGGAACCCCCGAGGGGGTTATCGCCGCGGCTGCCCTGAAGTGCATGGGCGGAGAGCTGCTGGGCCGGCTCTGGCCCCGCAACGACCGGGAGCGCAAAGAAGCAGAGAAACTAGGTCGAGACGTGACCCAAACGCTCACCGCCGACGACTTGGTCCAAGGCGACAACTGCTTTTTCGCCGCTACCGGAATCACCGACGGTGACCTGCTCAAGGGCGTCCACTACAGCAAGAACCACGCCAATACGCAGTCGCTGGTTATGCGGTCCAAGTCCGGCACCGTCCGGCTAGTCACCGCCGACCATCAGCTGGACAAGCTCAACAGCTTCTCCGCCATCGAGTTCGGCTAGTGGTGTGTCTTGGGTTTATTCGCGCGTGTCCTGCTAGGCATCGACGCCCCTCGCTGCGTTGCCCCTCCTTGCCGTACGCTCCAGGTATGGCTGCGTCGGTGCGTCTTGCGAGGAACGCTGCTGCCGTCGCAATCCACGGCGCTAAACCCAAGACACACCACTAGCGGCCTACAGGTCGGTTCGGAATAGGTAGCGCAGATCCCAATAGCCGTAGAGCGTCGGCGTGTAGTTGCCGAACACGTTGCGGACCGCACCCAGCCGCTCGCTGAGGGTGGTGAAGATCACCGGCACGTTCTCAGAGATGATGGCCTGTGCCTCCCGGTAGAGCTGCACGCGCCGGTCGCGGTCCAACTCGGTGCTGGCCTCGGTGTAAAGCTCATCGATCTCAGCCTCCCACTCGGTGGCGGGCTCGGCCTGATTGGGATGCCACAGGTGCAGCGATTCGCTGCTGTGCCACAACGAGATGCCGCTGTAGGGATCGCTGCCGCCGGTGAAGCCTATAACCATGGCCTCCCAGTCGTAGGTCGTGTCCAGCATGGACAACAGATGGGCCCATTCGACTACTTCCAATTCGACATCGAGGCCCACTGCGGCCATCCCGTTTTGGGCGATCTGGGTGATTTCGCCCCTCACGGTGTTGCCGTCGTTGGTTACCAGTGTGAACGAGATCGGGTTGCCGCGATCATCCTCGCGGACGCCGTCGCCATCGGTGTCCAGCCATCCCAGCCCGTCGAGTATCTCATTGGCCCTGTCCAGGTCGTAGGGGTACCGACTCACATCGGGATTGTGGAAATCGCCCGCTGCCGGGCTCACCGCTGACCACTGCGGATAGCCCAAACCGTGGTGGACTCCGTCGATCATGGCTGCCTTGTCCATGGTGTGGGCCACGGCCTGTCGGAATGCCGTGTTCTGGAACCAGTGCAGCTTTCCCCGATCGACATAGGGCTCACCGCCATCGTCGGACCCTGGATTCTGGTTGAGCATCAAGAAAGTCGTTCCAAAGCCGGGGCCCCTCCGGTGCAAGCTGAAGTCCTCCTGCTCGGCCAAAGGCTCAAGCAATGCGTACTCCTCCCCCAGCACGCCGTGGAAATCGCTGGTGCCGTCGCGGAACAACGCCAGCTCGTCTTCGTACTCATCCACAATCAGCCTCACCACCCGATCCAGATAGGGCAGGCGCCCGCCGGAGTCGTCGGTCAGCCAGTAGTCGGGGTTGCGCTCGTAGACAATCCGCTCGTCGGGTGTGTATTCCCCGATAGTGAACGGCCCGGTGCCGATGATCTCGGCGGGATCGGTATCGATGTCCCAGAATTCTTCAAAAGTGCCCGCGGCAATAGGCCCTTCCAGGATGTGCTTGGGGTATATGTGGGTGGTCATTGCCCGCAGAAACGGGGCATAAGGCTGGGGCAGAACGATCTCCACGGTGTGGTCGTCTAGTGCGGTCACCGTCATCGGCGACTCTTCCCAGTCACCGGTCTCGGAGTCCAAGTAGCGGAATTCGAAGGTGGAGCGGCTCGAGGCCTGGAAGTCGTCGCTGTAGATGACCTCGTTGAATGTGAACTCCACATCTTGAGCAGTGAACGGCGTCCCGTCGTGCCACTGCACGTCGTCGCGCAAATGGAATACCCAGCGCAAGCCGTCGTCGGAGCGCTCCCACGACTCTGCCAGCAACGGCTCGACCTCATCGGTAAGCCACGATGTCTCGGTGAGCCCCTCGAACAAGTACCCCAGCACCCGTGAAGTTCCGGCATCATTGGACAATTCGAAATTGAAGGTAAGCGGCCCTGAGATCGTCGCCAGCGTGAGGGTGCCTCCGTGGGCGCCTATCTCATAGGTGAACTCCTCGGCATTGCGGCGGAGTTCTTCCACAATGGCTGTGTTGGCTGCCTCCGCCGCGGAACCACTGGAGCAGCCGCTGGCGGGAACCAGCTGGGTGTCCACGCTGTACTTGCACCTGAACATGTTCAGCTTGGCTTCCAGAGCGGCAATCTGGCGGTCGCGGTCTGAGATGTCGGCTTCGGCGGGTTGCCCTACGGGGGGCGAAGGCGCTGCTGCGCTCTCAGCGGGAGCGCCGTGGGTACAGCCGCCGGATACCTGCTCGACCTCCTCGCCAAATAGGCAGCGGTACACGTCCAGCAGCGCCTCCTGGTCGGCAATCAGCTGGTCGCGGACTTGAATGTCGCTCAGCGACGGAGCGGCCGACGCTCCGGCCGTTGCCAGCGCGCCCACCAGGGCAACGGCCAGCGCGAGGGAGGACACCACTGAAAATATTCGTCTCACAGGCGACCACATTAGCCAACGCCCCACAGAGTTAACACCCAATAGGGCTCACACCCAACAGAGTTAACACCCAACCGGTTTGCCCAGCTCCCGGACTGGAGCGGCTGGGACCACTAGCGCCAGTTGCGACGGGCGTTCCAGCCCAGGATTGAACGGCGAATCCCGCGGGGAGCTTTGCTGGAGAATACGGCCAGCAGCCTGTTGTGAAGACCGGTGACAACCTCGGGCCGGGAATTGGCCGCCGCCCGCAATGCCTCAGCAGCAACGGCATCGGCGCTCTGCCACCCCGCCGAAGGCCAGTTTCCGAGGTCCCAGCGTCCTCGCTCATGGAACTCGGTACGGGTTAGCCCCGGCAAGACTGTGGTAACGGTCACATCGGTGCTCTTGTGCTCTTCGTGCAAGGCCTCCCCCAGGCTGGTGATAAAGGCCTTGGTGGCCGCGTAGACCGCGGTCATGGGGAGGCCCTGAAGCGAGGCCATGGAAGACACCAGCACTACCTGGCCCTTGCCTCGTGCAGTCATCGTCTTCAAAGCAGCATGGGTGAGGCGAACCAGCGCCAACACGTTGACCCCAATGGTCTCCGAAACCTGATCAGCCTCTTGGGCGTGGAAGGGGCCTTCATAGCCCAGTCCCGCGTTGTTCACCAGCAGGTCGATGGGGGCCTCGTCTGAAGCCACCCGATCTTCCACCGCGGCCAGCCCGGCCGGATCGGCCAAGTCGGCAGCCAGAACCTCCACTTCCAGACCCGAGCCGCCGGCCCGCAGTTCTTCGGCCAGCTCCTCCAGCCGGTCACCATTTCGGGCCACCAACACCAGATCAACCCCAGCGGCGGCCAGCTGCATCGCCATGGCCCGCCCTATTCCCGCGGACGCCCCCGTAACTAGCCCCCGTTCCCACTGCATTTCCCGCGACCTTCTCAAACCCATTCCCAGCAACCCTTTCGAGTGCGAAGCTGGCGCTCTCACGCTGGCAAAATACTGATAGTTCAGCTTACGACTGCGGTGTCGCTCAGCAGGGCTACGTTGTCGTGGGAGACTTCTACGAAGCCGCGCTCGACGGCGATGGAGGTCTTGGCGCCTTCGGAGGTGTACACCCGGATTTCGCCGGGCACTAGCACGCCCAAGAAGGGGACGTGGCCGGGCTGGAAGGCGATCTCGCCGTCGGTGGTGCGAGCCACCACCATCTCGGCCTCGCCGGTGTAGACGATCTCCTCGGGGGAGACGAGCTCTACGGTCAGGGCCATCGCTACTTCCTCGGCTCCGACGCTTCGCAACCCTCAGCCACAGCTAAGCCGCCTGGGCCTCTAGCTCGGCGGCTTTGCGGTGGGCGTCCTCGGCGCCGCCGACCATGAAGAAGGCCTGCTCGGGCAGGTCGTCGAGGTCGCCGTTCACCAGGGCCTCGAACGAGTCCACCGTCTCGTTCACCGGGGTGAATATCCCACCCATGCCGGTGAACACCTCGGCCACGAACATGGGCTGCGACAAGAATCTCTGCACCTTGCGGGCCCGGGACACAATCACCTTGTCCTCTTCCGACAGCTCGTCGAGGCCCAAAATGGCGATGATGTCCTGAAGCTCCTTGTAGCGCTGAAGGATCTCCTGCACCCTGCGGGCCACGCCATAGTGGCGGTCCCCCACCACCTCGGGGGTGAGGATGGTCGAGGTGGATGCCAGCGGGTCCACCGCCGGGTAGATGCCCAGCGCAGCGATGTCGCGGCTCAGCTCGGTGGTGCCGTCAAAGTGGGTGAACGAGGTGAACGGCGCCGGGTCGGTGTAGTCGTCGGCGGGCACGTACACCGCCTGGAGCGAGGTGATGGACCGGCCCCGGGTGGAGGTGATGCGCTCCTGGAGCTCGCCCATCTCGTCGGCCAGGGTGGGCTGGTAGCCCACCGCCGAGGGCATGCGGCCCAACAGGGTGGACACCTCTGAGCCGGCCTGCACGAAGCGGAAGATGTTGTCGATGAACAGCAGCACGTCCTGGTTCTGCACGTCGCGGAAATACTCGGCCATGGTCACCCCGGCCAGGCCTACCCGCAGCCGCACGCCGGGAGGTTCGTCCATCTGGCCGAACACTAGGGCGGCTTTGTCGAGCACACCCGACTCTTCCATCTCCAAGAACAGGTCGGTGCCCTCACGGGTGCGCTCGCCCACCCCGGCGAACACCGACACGCCGCCGTGCTGGGTGGCCACCCGGTTGATCATCTCGGTGATGAGCACTGTTTTGCCCACACCGGCGCCGCCGAACAGGCCGATCTTGCCCCCCTCCTTGTAGGGGGTGAGCAGGTCGATGACCTTGATGCCGGTCTCGAACATGCGGGTGGACGGCTCCAGGGAGTCGAAAGACGGCGCTGGGCGGTGGATCTCCCACTCTTCGCCCACGTCCAGGGTGCTGCGGTCGGTGTCGAGGCAATCCCCCACCACATTCCACACGTGGCCCAGGGTGACGTCGCCTACCGGCACGGTCATGCCCTGGCCGGTGTTGCGCACCACTGTTCCTCGGGTGAGGCCGTCGGTGGGCTTGAGGGCGATGGCTCGCACCCGTCCATCACCGATCTGCTGGGCTACCTCGGCCTTCACGGTCACGGTTTCGCCGTCGACGGTCACGTCGAACTCGAGGGCGGTGTTGATCTCTGGCAAGGCGTCCGAGGGGAATTCGGCGTCGATGACCGGGCCGGCGATGGCTACGACTCGGCCGTCTTTGAGGTTCTCCGACATCTGAACTTCTTCTCCTACTGGTTGGCGGTGGTGAGGAGATCGGCGATATCGCCGTCATCGTCCTCATCCTTGAGGGCTTCGGCACCGCCGACGATCTCCATGATTTCGGTGGTGATGGCGTCTTGGCGGGCCCGGTTCATGGCCCGGGTGAGCTTGGTGATCAGATCCTCGGCGTTGTCGGTGGCCGCTTTCATGGCCCGCTGGCGGTTGGCGTGCTCGGAGGCGGCCGCGTCCAGCAGCGCCGAGAACAGCCGCGACTCCACATACCGGGGAAGCAACGACTCCAGCACGCCCTCGGGGGATGGCTCGAACTCGAAAGCGGCCCGCACCTCGCCCGTTCCAGCGGCGGCGATCACGTCGATGCTCTCCAGCGGCAAGAAGCGCCGCACTGCCACCCGCTGGGTGCCGATGGTGAAGAACTCCATGTAGGCCAAAATCACCTCGTCGATATGGCCCGACTCGAATCGGTCGGCCACGATCTCGGCCACTTGGCGGGCGTCGTCGTAGCTGGGGGTATCGCTCATGCCGGTAAAGGACTCGTCGATCCGGTAGTTGCGGAACCTGAAGTAGTCCTGGCCCTTCTTGCCGATGAGCATTAGCGAGTAGTCGCGCCCTTTGGTCTGGGCGTCCATCAGCTCGCGCTCAGCAGCCTTGATCACCGAGCTGTTGTACGGCCCGGCCAGGCCCCGGTCGGAGGTGATGACTACGAACCCCACCCGGCGCACTGGATCGCGCCGCTCCAGCAGTGGGTGGGTGGCCTCAGCGCCACCGGCAGCCACGTCTTCGATGACGCTGGTGAGCTTGGTCGAGTAGGGCCGAGCAGCGTGGGCCCGCTGCTGGGCCTTGACCACTCGGGTGGCGGCGATCAGCTCCATGGCCCGGGTGATCTTCTTCGTCGACTGCACCGACGAGATGCGTCGGCGAAGCGCGCGCTCTTGTCCTCCGGGCATTACTCACCCACCTGGCAGCCACTCGCCCAACGGCGATAAGCCGGTTGGGGTCCACCCGGCATGGATCAGTCTTCCTCGGGGCGCTGGATGTCGGTCTCCGGCAGGGTGTGGTCGGCGTCGACCACACCGGCCTCTGCCGCGGCTTGAGCCTCCGCGTCGGGCGCATCGCCCGCGGGCTCGGCCGACGACTCGAATTGGGCGGCGAAGGCCGAAACCGCAGCCTCCAGCCCCTCTTCGTCCACCGCGCCGGATTCCACCACGGCCGACATCAGGCCGGCGTTGCGAGTCCGGACCCATTCCAACAGCTCTGCCTCGAAGCGGGCCACGTCCTCGACGGGAATGGTGTCGAGGTAGCCCCGGGTGCCGGCGTACAGCGACACCACCTGCTCCTCCACCGGCATGGGCGTTTGGATGCCCTGCTTGAGAAGCTCGGTGAGGCGGTAGCCGCGGTCGAGCTGGGCTTGGGACACGGCATCGAGATCGGAGCCGAAAGCGGCGAAGGCCTCTAGCTCTCGGAACTGCTGGAGGTCGGCCTTGAGCGTGCCCACCGCGGTTTTCATGGCCTTGATCTGAGCGGCAGAGCCCACCCGGGAAACCGAGATGCCCACGTCCACGGCGGGCCGCACCCCCGATTTGAACAAGTCGTCCTGCAAGAAGATCTGGCCGTCGGTGATGGAGATCACGTTGGTGGGAATGTAGGCCGACACGTCGCCGGCTTTGGTCTCGATGATGGGCAGCGCGGTCAGCGAACCAGCCCCCCGCTCGTCGCTCAGCTTGGCCGCCCGCTCGAGCAGCCGGCTGTGCAGGTAGAACACGTCGCCGGGATAGGCCTCCCGTCCCGGCGGGCGGCGCAACAGCAGCGCCATCTGCCGGTAGGCCTCGGCCTGCTTGGACAGGTCGTCGTACACCGCTAGGGCGTGGCCGCCGTTGTCCATCCAGTGCTGGCCCATGGCACAGCCGGCGTAGGGGGCCAAGTACTTGAACGGCGCTGGGTCGGAGGCCGGGGCCACCACCACCACCGTGTACTCCATGGCGCCCCGCTCGGCCAGCGTGGCCACCGCCTGGGCCACGGTGGAGGCCTTCTGGCCGATGGCCACGTAAATGCACTTCACCCCCTGGCCCTTCTGGTTCAAAATGGTGTCCATGGCCACGGTGGTCTTGCCCGTCTTGCGGTCGCCGATGATCAGCTCCCGCTGACCCCGACCGATGGGGATGAGCGAGTCGATAGCCTTGATGCCGGTCTGAATGGGCTCGTGTACCGGCTTGCGCCCCGTGATGCCTGGTGCCTGCACCTCCATGCGCCGGGTCGCGGCGCCCACGATGGGGCCCTTGCCGTCCACCGGCTCGCCGAGAGCGTTCACCACCCGGCCCAAGAGGGCGTCGCCAACCGGGACCGACAAAATGTCGCCAGTGGAGCGCACGGCCTGGCCTTCTTCGATCTCATCCACCTCGCCGAGCACCACTGCGCCGATGGAGCCCTCGTCGAGGTTCAGAGCCAGTCCGATGGTCCCGTTCTCGAACTCCAGCATCTCGTTCACCGCCGCGCCGGGCAGCCCGGAGATGCGGGCGATGCCGTCGCCCACCTCGGTGATCCGACCCACCTGGGCCAGCTCAACCTCGGGTTGGAACCCATCCAGGTTGCGGCGGATGGCCTCGGCGATGGAACCAGTGTCGATGGTCAGCTCTGCCATTGCTCTCCTCGGTAAGAAATGTTCATCAAATCAATCGCATTGGGCTAGAAGGTGTCCCGAAGCTGGCTCAGGCGGTGGCGGACCGATCCGTCGATAACCTCGTCGCCGATGGTGGCCACCACGCCGCCCATGATGCTGGGATCCACTATCACCTTGATCTCCACCTGATGGCCGGTGGCTGCGCTCAGCGCGGCCGACAGCCGCGTGGCCTGGTCGTCGGTGATCGCCACCGCCGTGCGCACCTCGGCCACCGAGCGGCCCCGGTCGCGGGCGTTGATCTCCACCGCCTCCTGGGCGATGACCGCCAGATCGGACGACCGCCCCGCGGCCACGATCATGGACACCACCGCGGTGGTGGTCTCCAATGCCTGGCCCCCCAGCAGGTCTTCCACGATCTGCTGGCGGCGGGCGGCGGGGATCTGCCGGTCGGACAGCGTCATCCGAAGCTCGTCAGAGCCCTCCAGCGCCCGAGCAACGCGGAAGAGCTCGTCAGATACCACGTCGAGGTTGCCCTCGGCCCGGGCCACAGCGGCAACGGCGTCGGCGTAGCTCGCAGATCGCTCGGCCATCGGGTCAGTCCTGACCAGCGCCCACGCTGGCGATGTAGTCGTCGACAAGCTGGCGCTGCATCTCCGGGTCTCCCAGGCTGCGGCCCAACACCGCCTCGGCGGCGCCGAGGGCGATGTCGGACACCTCCGACTGCAAGTCGGCGATTGCTTGGCGCTTGGAGGCCTCCACGTCGGCCGCGGCCCGCTCTCGCATATCAGCGATGTCGGCCTCGGCCCGGGTCTGGAGATCGGCCCGCACAGTGGCGGCCTGGTCCCGGGCCTCGTCCACGATGCGAGCGGCCTCGGCTTTGGCGTCGGCTAGCTCCGCTTCGTAGCGAGCCCTGACCTCGGCGGCCTCAGCCCGCTCCCGGTCGGCGTCGTCGAGAGAGTCTTGGATCCGCTGGGTCCGCTGCTCCATGAGGTTCTTCACCACCGGGAACAGCCTCCACGTCATCAGGGCCAACAAAATCAAGAACGCCGCACCGCCCCAGATGATCTCGGTGCGCTCGGGAATGATCGGGTTGGGCGCGTCAAGACAGCCTTCGAGGTCGTCGCCAAAATCCTCTTTGAGTTCTTCAGCGTGCTCGTCGCCAGCCGCGGCCAGCGTCTTCAGGTTCTTAGCCGCAGTAAAGCCTTCTCCCTCGATGCCCTCGAACTCAACATCGGCAATCTCATCGAGAATGCAGGAACCCACCGTCTCCGCGGCATTGGCCACCGACATGCTGAATACGACCGCGACCACCATAACGACAGCCGCGGCCCAAAGCCGCCGCATCATGCGAACGCAAGAAGGACGAAGACAACGAAACCGATGAGGGCCAGCGCCTCGGTGAAGGCGATGCCCAAGAACATCGTGGTCCGAGCCACACCAGCCGATTCGGGCTGGCGGGCCATGGCGGTGATGGCGTTCCCCACCACAATGCCGATGCCGACGCCAGGGCCGATGGCGGCAAGGCCGTAGCCTAGACCAGCGCCTATGGCCCTCATGCCAGCTTCACCGTCGCCGGTCAACTCGGCAAGGATCGCAGAAATCAGTGCAAGCAAGGTTTTCTCCTAATGCTCGGGGTGTAGGGAACCGCCGATGTACACGGCGGTGAGAATGGTGAAGATGAAGGCCTGAAGGGCCGAGACGAAGATCTCGAAAGCAGTGAGCAGGATCAGCATTGCAAACGGAAGCACTGCTGGCACGTAGAGGGTTCCCCACAAGGCGGCCGACAGCACCGCGAAGGTCACAAGCAGCAGGTGGCCGGCCACCATATTGGCCCAGAGCCGGATAGCCAGCGACAAAGGCCGGATCAGGATGATCTGGAGCAGTTCGATGGGCACTACCAGGACGTAGAGGAATGTGGGTACGCCGGGTGGGAACAATGCGCTCTTGAAATATTGAAAGAAACCCTGGGCCCGAATGCCCACCACGTGGTAGACGGCCCACACCACTAGAGCAAGCAGGAGCGGGATTGCCATCCGGGAGTTGGCCGGGAACTGTACGAACGGAATTACCTCGAAGATATTGCTGAAGAGCACGAAGAAGAAGATCGTGGTCAAGAAGGGCATAAACCGGCGGCCGTCGGGGCCGATGGTCTGCATGACGATGTTGTTCTCCACGAACTCGATGCTTGCCTCCACCACAGTCTGTGTCCCGGTGGGGACCAACGCCCCCCTCCGACCAGCCACCCAGAACATTCCAGCAGTGAGAAATAACGCGGCAATATAGATCAGCCCGGTCTTGTTTAGGGCCACCGGCGTATCGGTGAACAAGAAGTTGGGCCACTCGAAGAGCTGCGAGACTGGCGGAAAGTCCAAGGCAAACACGTTCACTGATTGGCTCCTTGTGGCTTCAAGCCGGGGTAAGCGAGGGACATGGAGACATATCGGGTCTCCCAAACCAGCAGAACAATATGGGCCGCGACCAGCGTGATGACAAACGGCAGCGCCTCAAACCAGCCGGTATTTCGCACCAGGAAGTAGGCACCGGTGAGAATTCCCAGGCGTATGAAGTACCCGCCCATCACCCCGGCCATCAGCATGGTGGGCGAAATCCGCACCGACCATGTGATCAGCGAGGCAGCCAACCAGAAATTGAACAGGATCAAGCCAAGGGCAAAACCGCTCGACCACAAGCCGTCGAACCCCCAAAATCCAGCGCATACGCCCACCAGGACCGGCCCGCCGATCAAACCTCGGCGAATGATGTCTAGTGCCACCGCTCGCTCTGGGGCCTCCTCGCCTGACTGCGGCACGGACTCAGCCATCGGTGGCCTCCGAATCTGATTCAACCCGTCGGCTAGGCAGGTTGCGATCAAAAGCCTCCATCCGATCGCTATAGGTCCTCACGGCCTTCCAACCAGCGTAGACCGCAGTTAGGAGGCCCAGAACCAGCGTGAACACCGGCCTAGTCCCCAGCGCTCCGTCAATGAGCCAGCCGAAGAAGGCGAATACCGCCGGGGTGGCCACCAACTCGAAGGCGATGGAAAGGGCGTCTCCCGCGCTCTGGCGGTTGTGAAACTGGCGATTCTGCGTCATTGCAGTTGGCACGGGTTGGGCCCCTATAGCGAGTGGATTGGCCTCGCCAAAATGGTTTCGCGTACCAGGCTACGGGGCCAAATCATCAGCCTGGCCAAATGAAAGACAGATCAGGGGGTCCGGCGGCGCAAGATGGGGTGGAAGACGGTGTAGAGCACAAGCACCAGCACCGCGGCGGCCGGAACCACTATGGCCTCGCCTTCGCCGGTATAGGTGGGATACAGCACCAGGGTTGACATCAACGCGGTGAACAGCCAAAGGATCAGCACGCTTCGGCGATGTCCATGGCCCAGACTCATCAGTCGGTGGTGCAGGTGCTCCTTGTCGGGGGCGGTGATGCTGGTGCGGGCCCGAGTGCGGCGCAGCACAGCCCACAGCACATCGACCACCGGCACGGCCAGGATGATCAGCGGGATGAGCATGGGGGCGAACAGGAAGTAGGTCTGGCCCGCAAAGGGCTCGCTGCTGCGGCCCCCCACCGAGACCGTTGAGGCGGCAAGCAGAGTGCCCAAGAACAGCGCACCGCCGTCACCCATGAAAATGCGGGCTCGATGGAAGTTCTGGGGCAGAAAACCCACTGCCACTCCACTGGCGAGGATCGCTATCAGCGGCCCGATGTTGTTGGGCAACAGAACCTCTTCATCGGTGAGCTTGATGGAGTACACAAAGAAGGTGAGACCGGCGATGGCCACGATACCCGCGGCCAATCCGTCGAGTCCGTCGATCAGGTTGATGGCGTTGGCCATGGCCACCAGCCACAGCACCGTGACCACGAAAGCCAGGTCTTGAGACAGGATGAGGGCTTCCAACACCGGCAACCTCAAATTCAGCACCGTCACCCCGGCAAACGAAAGGACGCTGCCGGCCAGCACCATGGAGGCCACCTTGGCCGGGGCCGACATCTCCCTCACGTCGTCGTAGGTGCCGAACACGATCATCACTAGCGCGGCGACCACGATGCCCAGCGGCTCTGAGGCGGTGGCGAAGACCACGTCGAAATCGCTCAACAGCCAAGCCACCCCCATAGCCGACAAGAAGCCGACGAACATCGCCACCCCGCCGAGCACCGCGGTGGACCGCTCGTGGACTCGGCGGGCATCGGGCTCCACCATTAGGCCCCAGCGCTCGCTGATGCGCCGCAGCACCGGGGTGGCCACCAGGGTGACCCCCGCGGCAACGGCAAAGACGATCAGATAGCTGTCAACACCAGGGGCCATGGCGGCTGGCGGGGCTCTTTCCCACGCCTATTCGGCGAGCGAATAGGGAGTGAACCGCCCGCAAAGGCCGACAACCTCGGATCGGACCTCAGCCACCGCCGTCTCGTCATCGCGCTGGCGAAGGGTCCTGCCGATCATGGTGGCAATGAGGCCCATCTCCTCGAGACCCATGCCCTGGGTGGTGGTGGCCGGCGTGCCGATCCGCACACCGCTGGTCACGAAAGGAGAGCGGGGATCGTCGGGCACGGTGTTCTTGTTCAGGGTTATTCCCGCTCGGTCAAGCACCTCTTGGGCCACCTTTCCGGTGAGGTCGTCGTCGAAAGACCGAAGGTCCACCAAGAGCAGATGGTTGTCGCTTCCTCCCGAAACCAGGCGGAACCCCTCCTCGGCCAGGCCCTTCACCAGGGCACCGCTGTTTTCCACGATGCGGGCCGCGTAGTCGGCGAATTCGGGGGTGGCGGCCTCGCCGAAGGCCACCGCCTTGGCCGCGATCACATGCTCCAGAGGTCCGCCCTGGAGTCCCGGGAACAGGGCCTTGTCGATGGCCGGGGCCAAATCCTGAGTGCATAAGATGGCGCCGCCTCGGGGGCCGCGCAGCGTTTTGTGAGTGGTGAAGGTGACGATGTCTGAATGGGGCACCGGATTGGGGTGAACGCCGCCGGCAATGAGCCCGGCGATATGGGCCGCGTCAAACATGAACAGGGCGTCCACCTCGTCGGCAATCGAGCGGAACGGCGCCGGATCGATGATGCGGGGATAGGCGGTGGCTCCGGCCACGATGAGCTTGGGCCGGTGCTCGAGGGCCAGATCCCGCACCTGGTCGTAGTCGATGCGCTCATCGCTGGGGGTCACCCCGTAGGCCACAAACTCATAGGTGCGGCCGCTTATGTTCACCGGGGAGCCGTGGGTGAGGTGGCCCCCGTGGTCCAGGCTCATCCCCAACACGGTGTCGCCTGCCTCCAGCACCGCCAGATAGGCAGCCACGTTGGCGTTGGCCCCCGAATGGGGCTGCACGTTGGCGTGGTCGGCGCCGAACAGGGCAGCGGCCCGCTCGCGGGCGATGGACTCCACCTCGTCGATCACCATGTTGCCGCCGTAGTAGCGGCGACCCGGGTACCCCTCGCTGTACTTGTTGGTTAGCACCGACCCGGTGGCGCTCAGAACCGCGGGCGAGGTGAAGTTCTCCGAGGCGATGAGCTGAACGGTGGTGTTCTGGCGCTCCACCTCCCGGCCGACCATGTCAAACACCGGGTCTTTACTGCTGTCGGGCCACATCACGGGGCTACCTCTTCTGTGTACAACGCGGCGTTGGTCTACTGCTGTCGGGCCACATCACAGGGCTGCCTCTTCTGTGGGCAATAGCGCGTCGATCTTGGCCACCCGGGGAACGTGGCGGCCCTCTTCGAAGGTCGCCTCCAAGAAGCTGTCTAGGGCTTCCCGGGCTGCCTCGGGACCGATCAGCCGCTCCCCCAGGCAGATCACGTTGGCGTCGTTGTGCTGGCGGGTCAGCCGGGCCGAGGTCACGTCGTGTACCGTGGCCGCTCTCACGCCGGGCACCTTGTTGGCTGCCATGGCGATACCGATGCCGGTGCCGCACACGCACAAGCCCAGCTCGACTTCGCCGGTGGCCACCTTGCGGGCCACCGCTTCGCCGTAGTCGGGATAGTCCACCCGTTCGGCGTCGTGGGTGCCGCAGTCGACGACCTCGTGACCCAACTCCCGCAAGTGGGCCACCAGCTCATCTTTCAATTGCACTCCGGCGTGGTCAGCCCCGGCAGCGATTCGGGCCATGGGCGTCAATCTATCCAGCCTCCTGTCCACTTACCACGACCGCACCTTGTCGCAAGACGATGATTGCGTCTTCGGTGACCTCCACGACAGTAGAGGGCGGGGACTGGAGTTTGCCGCCGTCGACCACCAACTCCACCGCGGGGAATGCAGCAGCGGCCTCGGACGCGGTGTCAGGGGTGGGCTGGCCGCTCAGGTTGGCGCTGGTAGTGGCTATGGGACCGACTTCCGCCGCCAGGGCCTGCACCAGCGGGTGGTCGGGGCAGCGCACGCCGCAGCCGTCTTGGACGATGGTTAGCGCCCCTGGCCAGAACTCCTCCATGAGCCGACGGGTAACAGGAAACGGATCGAACATCTGTTCGGCGTCGGCCGGGCGGGCCACCAGGATGGCCACAGCTTTGTCGAGTGGGCGCTGTTTGAGTTCGAACAGCAGGTCGACATTCTCCGGCAGGGCGGCCAGCCCGTACACCGTGTCGGTGGGGATGATCACCGCCCGCCCGGCCCGCAGCTCGACTCCGGCCATCTCCACCAACTCGGCTGGGCCGCCCATGCTCACTGGCTTCGGCATTGCAGCACTCGGTTTCGGCCGGCTAGATCAGCGTGGATAGCCTCTACGTTCAGCCCTTGGGCCACCGCGACGCTCGCGGCCTCTTGCATCTGGTCGGGGGACAGTTCCAGCAGCACCGATCCCCCCGTACTCAGCCACTTGCCGGCGTCGGCCAATATCTGGCGAGCGCCGTCCAGCCCGTCGGGACCGCCCCGCAGGGCCAGGGCCGGTTCCCAGTCGGCCACGTCCGCAGGCAGCGCCTCGTCGTCGCGCACATACGGCGGGTTGCTCACCACCACGTCCACCATTCCCACCAACGACTGGGGTAGGGCCTCGAACCACGACCCCTGCCGGATCGACACCCGCACCGCGGCCCGGCCCAATCCGACCAAGTTGGCCTGGGCCACACCTGCTGCATCGGACGACACGTCGGTAAGCACCACGTGGGCGGTCTCACACTCGGCGGCTACCGACAGGCCCACCGCCCCGCTGCCTGTGCCCAGGTCCACTACAACGCCGCCGGGCGGATCGCGGCGAGAGAGCTCGGCGATGGCTAGACCGGCCAGCGTCTCCGTCTCGGGGCGGGGAATGAGCACCGCGGGGCTCACCATCAGGTCCAGCCCCCGAAATCCCCAGCGCCCGAGCACATACTGCAACGGCTCACCGGCCAGGAGTCGGGCCAACATATCGTCCAGATAGGCCAATTGCCGCTGGGTGGCCGCCTTGGTCAGGCCGACGTAGTACTCGCCGCCCTCATACCCTGAAGCCTGCTCCACTAGGCGACGCGCCTGGGATTGAGCATCGGCGACCCCGATTTCTTGGAGACGGTGGGCGGTGTCGTAGGCCACATCGCCCCAGGTAACGGGCTCCGCCGCCAAGCTCACGACCCGTCCAAGATGTCCTGGCGCTCGGCTTCGGCCAGGGCATCCACCACCTCGTCCAAACCCCCGGCCAGGATGCGATCCAGTTTGTACAAGGTCAGGCCGATGCGATGGTCGGACACCCGGTTCTCCTTGAAGTTGTAGGTGCGTATCTTCTCCGACCGGCCCCCGCCGCCCACCTGGCCTCGGCGCTGCTGCGAAAGCTCGTCTTGGCGGCGCTGCTGCTCGGCCTGGAGCAGCCGGGCCCGCAGCACGGCCATCGCCTTGTTGCGGTTCTGGAGTTGGCTCTTCTCGTCCTGCATAGACACCACCATCCCGGTGGGCTTGTGGGTGACGCGGACCGCGGAGTCGGTGGTGTTCACCGACTGGCCACCCGGCCCTGATGACCGGTAGACGTCAACCTGGAGGTCCTTTTCGTCGATTTGAACCTCTATTTCCTCGGCTTCGGGCAGCACCGACACGGTGGCCGACGACGTGTGCACCCGGCCCTGCGACTCGGTGACCGGCACTCGCTGTACCCGATGGGGACCGCCCTCGTACTTCATCTTGCGCCACACATCGTTGCCCCGCAGCATGAACACCACGTCGGTGTAGCCCCCCATGTCGGAGTTCTGGGCGTTCATCATCTCCAGCTCCCAGCGGTTCTGCCCGGCGAAGGCCTGGTACATGTCGAACAGGTCCCGGGCGAAGAGATTGGCCTCTTCTCCCCCCTCGGCGCCCTTGATCTCCACAATCACGTTCTTTCCATCATTGGGGTCCCTCGGGGCCATCAACTCGGCCAATTCGGCTACCAGCCCATCAGCGGCGGCGACTGCGGTCTCGATCTCTGCTTCCAGCAGTTCCCGTTCATCGGCGTCGGCTTCGGTCAGCATCTCGGTTGCCGCCTCGACGTCCTCTTGGTGGCGCCGCAGTTCCCGTATGCGGACAGCCTTAGTCTCCAGCTCTTTATAGCGCCGGGCCACGGCGGTATAGCCATCTCGATCGGCCAGCAATTCCGGGTCGGCCAGCTGCCCCTCGAGCGCGTTGAACTCCGCCTCTATCTCCTCGTAGGCAGAATTCCCATCCATGCGTTCAACCTACCGCCGGGGTGAGTAGTCGGCGGGGATGGATTGGCGAGGTCGCGCTGGCCGGATCTATTTGGACGAGCGCTTGCGCTGGCCGTAACGGCGCTCGAAGCGCTCCACCCGGCCGGCAGTGTCCACAATGGTCATCTGTCCGGTAAAAAACGGATGGCTGGCGCTAGAGATCCCCACCTTGGCCAGGGGGTACTCGTTGCCGTCCTCCCACTCCACGGTCTCGGTGGTCTCGATCGTGGACCGGGTCAGAAAGGACGTGCCCGCGGAGGTGTCCTGGAACACCACCATGCGGTACTCGGGATGGATATCAGGCTTCATGCTCCTCCTAGCCTCACACCCCGGCGGGGCCCTTTGCCACTTCTTCTAGGAATGCGGCGTTGTTGGGGAAAGTCCGCAGGCGATCCATCAGCAGCTCCAAGCCGGCTGCCCCACCCCCGTTGCCGTCGCTGGAGAGGCCGTTGAGCACTCGGCGCAGCTTCCACACTTGCTGAAGCTGGCGACGCTCGAACAGCAGCTCCTCGTGGCGAGTCGAAGAGGCGTCGACGTTGATGGCCGGGTAGATGCGCCGCTCGGCTATGTGCCGGTCGAGGCGCAGTTCCATGTTGCCGGTGCCCTTGAACTCCTCGAAGATCACCTCGTCCATGCGGGATCCGGTCTCCACCAGAGCGGTGGCCAGGATGGTGAGCGAGCCGCCCTCTTCCACATTGCGGGCTGCTCCGAAGAATTTCTTGGGCGGGTACAGGGCACCGGTGTCGATGCCGCCGGACATGATGCGCCCGGTGGCCGGGGCGGCCAGGTTGTACGCCCTCGACAGCCGGGTGATGCCGTCGAGCATGATCACCACGTCCTCGCCTCGCTCCACCATGCGCTTGGCCCGCTCGATGGTCATTTCCGCCACATGGGTGTGCTCATCGGCCGGACGGTCGAAAGTGGACGCAGCCACCTCTCCCCGCAGCAGCCAGCGCTTCATGTCGGTGACTTCCTCAGGCCTCTCGTCCACCAGCAGCACCAGCAGGTGCACTTCGGGGTTGTTGAGCTCGATAGACCGGGCGATCTCCTTCATGATGGTGGTCTTGCCTGCTTTGGGCGGCGACACGATCAGGCCGCGCTGACCCTTTCCGACTGGCGACAGGAGGTCGATGATCCGACAAGTCATGTTGGACGGGTCGTCAACTCGCTCAAGCCGCAGATTCTGATCGGGGAACAGCGGGGTTAGGTCCTCGAACTTGGGCCGCTGTTTGACTGATTCGGGCGGCTGCCCATTGACGCTGTCGATGTGCAGTATGGCCGGGTTCTTCTCGTTCCGGGTGGCCGGCCGACAGCCGCCGGTGATGTAGTCGCCCTTGCGCAGTCCGAACTGCCGAACCTGCTTGACCGACACGTAGGCGTCTTCTTTGCTGGGGTGGAAGCCCTTTATTCGCAAGAAGCCATAGCCGTCGTCCCTCAGGTCCAGATAACCGGATATGGCAATCGGGTCGCCCTCCCAGGGCTCCTCCGGCCGATCCCGGTCGTTGCGGCCCCGGCCTCGGCGGCGCCGGCGGTTGCCGGCCTCGGGCTGGTCGTCCTGGTGGCGGGGCCGGTCTTGGCGATCCCGGTCTTGGCGATCCCGGTCTTGGCGATCCCGGTCTTGGCGATCCCCGCGGTCTTGGCGATCCCGGTCCTGGCGGGGCCGGTCTTGGCGCTCTCCGCGGTCCTGACGCTCTCCGCGGTCCTTTCCTGAGCGGTCGCGGTCGACGGCTTTCTTGGCGGCGGCTTCCTCGGCTGGTTTCTCCTGCTCGGCTTCTGTTTCATCGGTGGTCGACGGATCGGCGTGCCGGGCTTCAACCTGAACGGCCGCATCCTCGGCCTCCTGAACGGTCGCATCCTCGGCCTCGTCCTTCGTCTCTCCCCCCTTGGCGTCCATCGCCTGTGGGGGGGCGGCCCCGTTGCCGGCTGGGTCGGGCGCGGCTTGGCCGTCACCGTCGGCGCCGATGCCGGCCAGTTCGAGGATCATGTCCACGATGTCTGCTTTGCGGGCTTTTGCATCTGGGCGCCCGCCCATGGCCCTGGCGATGATCTGAAGTTGCGCCCGGTCTTTGCGCTGAAGTTTGGACCGAGACAGCTCAGTGGTCTCTACGCTCACGTTTCTCCCTTGAAATGCCACAGCTGAGGGGCACTCATTGCTCCCTTGAGATGCCACAACTGAGAGGCACCCGTTTCTCCCTTGAAATGCCACAGCTAAGGGCACTTCTTGTTGTTTGGCGCGCTGCCCGCGAGTGCGGGCGGCATGGTTCGAGTAGCCGTTAACCACCGGGACGCTGACAAAAGGAATGTCGAAATGGACCGAGCGGTCAGAGGACTTCCCGTTGGACTGCAAGCAATTCCGCAGTCCCAACGCACCGAAGAATACCGCAAACCGCTGCTACTGGCAACATGCCCGGTCTTTTGTCGAACTAGTCCAAAAGCTTCGCCATGAGGTGATGGCCGGGTACCACCTCGGCAGAGGCCGCCCCCCGTTCGGTGTAGACACCGCCGGGGCCGTCAATTTCTGAGTCCACCATCAGGTAGGGAACCGGGTCGTCGGTGTGACTCCGCAGCGCCAGGGGCGTGGCGTGGTCGGGCAGAAGCAGCAGTCGCCACGGCCCCATAGTGTCGAGCCCGTCTACCAGTCCGGCCAGGATGCGTCGGTCCCAGTTCTCCAGACACTTGACTTTCTCAGCTACGTTGCCCTCGTGTCCGGCCTCGTCGCTGGCCTCCACATGGATCGCATAAAGATCGGCGCCAGCGGCCAGCCCGTCCAGGGCTGCGTCCCTCTTCCCCTCGTAGTTGGTGTCGTACCAGGCGGTGGCCCCGGGCACGTCGGCCACCGACATGCCGGTGAGAGCGCCGATCCCCCGCACCAAGTCGACCGCGCTGACCATCCCGGCGGCTACCCCGTGCATCTCACGGAACGAGGGCATCTCCGGCTGGAAGCCCTGTCCCCACAGCCAGATCCGATTGGCCTTCAGGCCGAAGCGGCCCACCACCGAATGGGAAGCCTCTTCCAGAGCGGCCAGCTTGGGGCCTGCTGGGCCATGGGGCCCTACCACCGGCTGATCGGAGAGCTCGTGGGGAGGAGTGCACTCTGCGTCGGCCCACTCAGCGGGGGCGATCATGGTGTGGCGGTATTGGACGCCTGCGTGGAACCTGACCTCGCCGCCGAGCTCGTCGTCCAACGCGGCGATGACCTCGGCCGCCCGGCTTGAGTCGGGGTGCCCGCCGGAGAAGTCAGCCATGATCCCGTCGTCGGTTACCGTGACCAGGTTGCAGCGGTAGGCCACCTGATCGGGGGTGAGGGTGAGGCCCAATGCCGCTGCTTCGATTGGCGAGCGCCCGGTGTGGTAGCGGGCGGGGTCGTACCCGAAGATGGACATGTTCCCAACATCGCTGCCCGCTGGCATGCCCGGAGGGATGACCTCGGCCAATCCCACCTTTCCCCGAGCGGCCAGAGCGTCGAGAACCGGGGTGTGAGCAGCCTCCAACGGCGTGGCCCCGTCCAGCTCAGGTACCGGCAGATCGGCACATCCATCAGGAATGCACACGACGTACTTCACGACGCTCGATTCTGCCAGAACATCACTGGGGTACGGCTATCCGAGAGGTATTGATGAGCACTTGGCGACGTAAGCCTTCACTGCCGCCAAGTTGTTGGGCAAACGCTCACAGCGCTCGGGACGCTCGGCCAACTCAGCCAGCGCGGGCGGCATCGGCGGTTGAGTCCCGATGGCTGCCTCCACTGCGGCGCCGAACTTGGCCGGGTGGGCGGTGGCCAGCACCACTATTGGCTCGTTCGAGCCTCGACGGCAACGGCGGGCGGCGGCCAGGCCTACCGCGGTGTGGGGGTCGATGATCATGCCGGTTTCGCGGTAGAGATCGGCGATGGTGGAGGTGGTCTCGGCATCGTCCACCCGAACTCCGCTCCATTCCCGGTGCAGATCGGCGGAGATTCGGCTTTCGATCTGCATCTCACCAGTCTGGCGGAAGTCCTCCAGCGTCTCGGCGGTGCGGATCCCGTCCCGTTCCAGCAACTCGAACAACAGCCGTTCGAGGTTGGACGACACCTGGATGTCCATGCTGGGCGACAGCGTGGGGTGCACTTCAGTGATAGCCATCGATCCGGTGGTGAAGAACTGGGTCAAGATGTCGTTGCGGTTGCTGGCCACGATGAATCGATCGATGGCCAGGCCCATCTGGCGGGCAACGTGGCCGGCCAGCACGTTGCCAAAATTGCCGGTGGGTACCGAAAAGGACAGCCGCTCCAAGCCGGGCCGGGTGGCAGCGGCTACGTAGTACACGGTTTGGGCCATCACCCGGGCCCAGTTGATGGAGTTGACCGCAGACAGGCGCTGCTCGGCCCGAAAAGCAGGGTCGGCGAACATGGCCTTCACCAAGTCTTGGCAGTCGTCGAACGTCCCCTCGATGGCCACGTTGTGGACGTTCGCGCTGTCCACCGTGGTCATCTGCCGACGCTGCACTTCCGAGATCCGCCCGTGGGGATGCAAAATCACGATCTGGATGTTCTCCCGGTCGCGCACCGCCTCGATGGCCGCCGAGCCGGTGTCGCCCGACGTGGCTCCCACGATGGTTACCTGCTCGCGTCGGCGGGTCAGCTCCTCGTCGAACAGACGTCCCACCAGCTGGAGGGCGACATCTTTGAATGCCAGTGTCGGGCCGTGGAACAGCTCCATGAGCCACAGTCCGTCGCCCAGCTCTACCAGCGGTGTCACCTCGGGATGGGCGAACACTGCATAGGCCTCCCGTACCAACTCGTCAAACCGGGCCCGAGGATAGGCTCCGTCCACAAATGGCCACATCACCTCGGAGGCCAGATCGGCGTATTCGCCTCGGCCAGGGCATCCGCTCAGCGCCTCGGGAGACAGCACCGGCCAGCGTTCGGGCACGTAGAGCCCCCCGTCGGCAGCCAGCCCGGCTAACAAGACGTCGCTGAAGTCCAGGACCGGCGCCCGGCCCCGGGTGCTGATGTATTTCACTGGCTGATCACTCGTAGCAGGGCGGGCACTCCCCGCACCGATTCCAACTCCCGGAGGTCGCCTAGCGTGGCCTGCACGTCGCGCTCGGTCGCCTCGTGGGTGATGAACACCAGCCGGGCTTGATCGCCCAAGCCCTCCTGCTCCATCGAGCGGATGCTCACCCCGTGGCGCCCAAACACTCCGGCAACCGCGGCCAGCACTCCTGGCCGATCCAATACCTCCATGTTGATGTAGTACTCCGACTCCAGATCGTCGATGGAGCATATGACCGCCTCGCCCAGGTCGCCGATGGGCGTCGACGTGCCCCGTCCCCAATTGCCGGCGGCGTCGACCAGATCGCCCAGCACGGCACTGGCCGTCGGCCGTCCGCCCGCGCCCCGGCCATACAGCATGAGTTCGCCCACAGCGTCGCCCTCAATGAAGACGGCATTGAAGGAGTCCCGAACCGAGGCCAGCGGATGGTCGGCGGGCACCATCGCCGGATGGACCCGAACCGCCAGTTCGGGCTTGCCGTCGACATGGCCCACCCGCTCGGCGATGGCCAAGAGCTTGACTACGTAACCCAATCTTTGGGCAAAGGCGATGTCGGCAGGCCCGACGCTGGAAATGCCCTCTCGGTAGACGCTGCCCGCCAGCACCCGGGCCCCAAATGCCACCGTGGCGATGATGGACGCTTTGGACGCGGCGTCGAACCCCTCCACGTCGGCAGTCGGATCTCGCTCGGCGTATCCCAGCGCCTGAGCGTCGGCCAGGGCGTCGTGATAGCTAGTTCCGTGCTCGGTCATCTGGCTGAGGATGTAGTTGGTGGTGCCGTTGACAATGCCCATGACCCGGCGGACCGGCTCAGCTGACAATGACTCACGCAACGAGCGGATGAGGGGAATTCCCCCGCCGACTGCGGCCTCGAACAGCAGATCAACTTTGGCGGCGTCGGCGGCGGCATACAGTTCGGCGCCGTAGTTGGCTAGCAGTTCCTTGTTGCCGGTGACCACAGGCTTGCCTTGCCTGAGGGCGTTCGACACCAATTCGCGGGCCGGCTCGATCCCTCCGATCAGCTCCACCACAACGTCCACTTCAGGATGGTTGACCACCGAGGCAGCGTCGGTGGTAAGTACCCCATCGGCCAGAGCCAAATCGCGGTCGCGCGAAGCGCTGCGTACCGCTACCCGCACCACCTCCAGATTCAAACCAGTGCGTTCAGCAATCACCGTCCGTTGCTCTTCCAACAACCCGATCAACGACGAACCGACATTCCCGCAGCCCAGCACGCCGACGCCGATCCGCACCCGAGAGGACTCGCTCACCCGCACCACCGTACCGGCTCAGTGTGGCCCGATTGACAAGATTTCCGGCCTCACACGGATTCTATTGATTTTCATGTATAAAAGTATATTTTAAATGCTAAATGATGTCGTATGAGCTGTTCTCGTTAGCCAGCGACCTCCGACGGCAGGCCGCGGCCTGTGAGCGGGTGCGGGCCGACGTAGACCCGATTTGGCGCAGTCTCGACCACTTGCTCGATCAGCCGATGGCCAAGCACGGGCCTGCTGTGTGGCAGTCGGCCGCGGCTGAAGGTAGCCGCATGCGGCTCCACCACCAGCGCACTCATCTGACTCGGTTGCGCTATGAAATCGAGCGAATGGCCCGCCGTCTCCAGGCACGAGCCGACGAGCTCTACGCCGACGCGGCCCGGGTCGAGCTTGCTGCCGACGCGGCCCGACGGCGGGAAGCCCGTGAACTGGGACTGCAAGCCAGCTATTTTCAATAGGCATCCCACCTGTCCGATACCTGCCGATCCCGGTTCTCTTGCAGCGTCGCAGCAGCGACGAGTACCGGCCATTGGACTGGACCAAACGTGATCTTTGGGCCGTGGGACGAGCAGTGGAGCGGGCAGAAGCCGCCAGCGACACACTCCGGGATCAGCACCAGTTCTCGGCGAGCCGCCGGGGAACGGCCACGGTCCTCAGGGCCATCGATCAGGCTTGGGGCGGGGGCTACTACATCGTGGACCCGCAAGCCGAGACCGATCCGGAAGCCGCTGACGCAGTTTTCGAGGGCGATGAACTCGTGATCGATGTTCAAACGCACTACATCGCTCGCCATCGGGCCCATGCGCCCGGCGTCGCGGGAATCATGTGGTTCATCCGCAACGTGGCCCCTGACCGGTGGAAGGGGCTTGACCCGGAGATCCATCTCGACCTCGGCAACTATCTGCGTCACGTCTTTTTGGAGAGCGAAACCGCCGCCGCCGTGCTCACCTGCACAGCCGGCGACGAAAACCACAGCATCCTCACCAACCCCGAAGTTGCCGCTACCCGCGAGCTCATCGATCGAATGGCCGGTACCGGGCGCCTCATCAACCATTCGATCGTCCATCCCAACGCACCGGGCGAGTTGGACCGGCTGGGGTCGCTGATAGAGCACAACAGGCCGTCGGGGTGGAAAGTCTACACCATCCAGGGGTGGGGAGATCAGCCAGGCTGGCGGCTCGACGACGAAGAATCTGGCCTGCCGTTCTTGGAAAGCAGCCGAGAGCTGGGGGTGAGTATCGTTTGCGCTCATAAAGGGCTGAGTGCCTTGGCGCCGGCTGGGTCTCCAGCCGACATTGGCCCGGCCGCGGCCTGCTTTCCCGACATCAACTTCCTCGTCTACCACTCTGGATACGAGACACCGGTCGGCGATGAAGAAGAAGGCCCCTACGACGAGAGCGAACCTTCTGGCACCGACCGCCTGATCAAGAGTCTGGCCGATGCGGGAATAGGGCCAGGCGGCAATGTCTACGCCGAGTTGGGGAGCACCTGGTATATGTTGGTGCGTCGGCCCCGGGAGGCAGCCCACGTACTCGGAAAGCTGCTCAGGGCGGTCGGCGAGGACAACGTCTTGTGGGGCAGCGATTCGATTTGGTACGGGTCGCCCCAGCCCCTCATCGACGCCTTTAGGGCCTTTCAGATACCTGTAGAATTGCGCCAACGTCACGGCTACCCGGAGCTCACCCTCCGCATCAAGGAGAAGATCCTCGGGCTGAACGCGGCTCGGGTCTATGGCATCGACCCGGACCTGACCCGGAGCCGGGTCGCGGCCGACGATCTCTCTTGGGTCAAGGCCGCCTTCGATGAATACACAGCTAAAGGCGGCTTTCGGTAGTTTCAATATATTTCTTGCTATTTCATCTTCAAGGGGCTATCAAGGGCTCAACCTGGTCCGTCAGAGGGATCAGCCGTACGAAAGGCCCCGCCATGTCTGTGCTCACGATGAACACCGAGGAGATGGACCATCTCCAGCAGCAATTCACCGCATTCGCCGGCCAAGTGGAAGACCTCCGCACTCGCCTGACCGCGACCCTGGAGGGCACCACCTGGACGGGCAGTCGCTCCGAGAGATTCCGGGGCACCTGGCACGAGCAGTGGTCGCCCTCCCTGGGGCAGTTGCAAGAGGCGCTCACCGAGCTGGCCACTGCGGTGGGCTTGGAGCGCCAGAACACCGTCGCGGCTCTCGACTCCATCTAGCCGTGTTGGCTGCCTTCGGCTTGGCTTGATCGGCATCAGACCAGGCACCGCCACTTCAGATCGTGCGTCTGCTCTACGACGGACCGGAGGGCACCCGGGAGGTGAGCATCGTCGGCGGCCCGGTAGCCGATATTGGGGAACTGGCCGAATTGCTCGGCCTGCCTCCGCCGGTTGCCGGACTCTGGGTCGGCGACCAGTGGATTGAAGCCCATCGCCGCCTCGACGAGTCTGGGGTGGCCGACGGCACCCGAGTGGGCGTGCGCCCCGGCCCAAGTCCCGACCAGTCGGGGAGGACTCTGGAGGTAGTCGGAGGACTCTGCGCAGGCGACCGCCATCTGCTTCCCATTGAGGGTCTTAGCCTGGGCCGCTCTCCCGATGCCGACGTACCTCTGCCTGGTGTTGGCTTGCGACCACAGCACGCCCGCTTGGAGTGCCGAGACGGAGAGGTCTTTGTTCAGGTGGGCGACAACGAGCTGGCGAAGGTGGAAGTCTTCTCGCCATTTCAGCTGGGCGGCGCGTTGGTCCAAGTCTCCAACACCCCCGACGACCGCCCAACTGGTCTGGCCGCCATTTTGGGGCGCACCGCTTCGGGGAAGATCGCTTTCAATCGCCCTCCTCGAACGGCACATCCCGTGAGGCCCGATCCACTGCCAATTCCCGCCGAAGATGTCCAGAATTCGCCGCGCGCGATCACCTTCGGTTGGGCTGCGCTAGCCGGGCCGCTGTTAGTCGGAGCGCTGATGGCGGTTCTCTACAGCCCCTACATGGCCCTGTTCGCCCTACTCAGCCCGGTCATGATGGGAGCCAACTGGTTCGACAACCGCCGTCGCCACCGTGTTGAGCGTCGCCGATCCCAGCGACGGGCGCAGGACTCACTGATCGACTTCCAAGTGGCAGCGCAGGCGGCCCACGCCGCTGAGATCCGCCGCTGCCGCGACCTGCACCCCCATCTGGCCGAGGCCGTCAGGCGGATCCGCCAGCCCAGCGTGCGGCTGTGGGAGCGAAGGCCCGACCACGACGACTTCATGTCGCTGGTCGCCGCGCAAGGCTCCGTTCCCTTTGTTCCCGAACTGGCGGCCAGCGGACATCAACCGGCCGCCGAGGCGGTCACCGTGCTTGAACAACTCGGGCCGATACCCCATTCGCCCATCTCCGTAGATCTGGGTCCGGGCAAGATGCTCGGCCTGGTGGGTCCCCGCGGTGCGACCATCGCGATTGCCCGGGGTTTGCTCATTCAAGCGGTGTCCTTTCATGGCCCGGCCGATCTGGCCGTGCTGGTGGCTGCCGATGAAATCACTTCTCCGGCCTGGGCCTGGACCGCATGGCTCCCCCACATCTCCCACTTTTCCGTCGGCCGGACGCATCTGTTTGCCGACCATCGTGATGCGGCTGCGGAATCCGCCCGCGCATTGGCTGATGCCTGGAGTCGGCGGGGAGATGCCCACTGGCCCCAGCTGTTGGTGGTGGTCGACGGCGAGAATCTGGCCACCGGTAGGACATCACCCATTCGCCCGCTGCTCCAAGGATTGGCCGGGCCGGTCTCAGCCATCGTGTTGGCGTCCAGCGTTGACCAGTTGCCCGCGGCCTGCACGGCGGTGATCGAAGGCCGTGATTTATCCGGTTCTGTCGATCTGTCCCAATCCGGCCAGACGTACCCCTCGGTGTTGGCCACTGGGATGAGTATGGGGTTGGCCCGTGCTGTCGCTCGCGGTTTGGCCCGCTACGAAGACCCCGAACAGCCCGGGGTCGATTCTGCCATTCCCGACCAGGTGTCGCTGTTCGATCTTCTCGGTCTGCCCACCCCCGAAGGCGACAACGCCTCGCAAGCCTTGCCCGATGCCGTTGCCACTCGCTGGCGAAAAGCAAAGGACACCGACGGTCTGGCTGCACCCATCGGGGTCGATGGACGCGGCACGTTGATGGCCGACTTGGCCGCCGACGGCCCCCACGCCCTGGTCGGGGGCACCACCGGATCGGGCAAGAGCGAACTGCTGCGCACGCTGGTGGCCTCGATGGCGGCCGTCTACTCCCCCGAACAAGTCAACTTCGTGCTGGTTGACTACAAGGGCGGCAGCGCATTTGACGCCTGCGCCTCCCTGCCCCATGCGGTCGGGCTGGTCACCGACCTTGACGACCGGCTGGCTGAGCGGGCCCTTCGTTGCCTGGAAGCCGAGCTTCGCCACCGCGAACAAGTGCTGCGAAGGCATGGGGCCACCGACTTGGCCCACTATCGAGCCCTGGCTCAATCCGGGCCGGAAGTGCCCCTGGCGCCGTTGCCCCGATTGGTGGTGATCATCGACGAGTTCGCCGCTCTGGCCGCCGAGCTACCGGGCTTCATGGACTCGCTGGTGAACGTGGCCCAGCGGGGCCGCAGTCTGGGCATGCACCTGGTGTTGGCTACTCAGCGTCCTGCGGGGGCGGTGAGCGCCAACATCCGTACCAATACTGCGTTGCGGATCGCCTTGCGAGTACTCGACGCCGCCGATTCGGTCGACGTGCTCGACAGCCCAGAGGCCGCGGCCATCGGCCGGCACCGGACCGGACGAGCGTACGCCCGATTCGGCCCCGGCGAACTGGTGGAGTTCCAGTGTGCCCTGGTCACCGGGGTCACCGTCGCCCAGCGGGGCCCCCGAGTCGTTCTCGCCCCCGACGGCATCCCCGAGTCCGAGCCGGAAGCTGCTGCCAATGAGGAAAGCCCCGATGACCTGACCCGTCTGGTCGCCGCGGTGGACACCGCCTGGCACAGCTGGGAGGGTGTCCCACCCCGCCAACCTTGGCCCGACCCCCTGCCGTCGATGGTCTCGCTCGACGAGCTGACTGCCGATAGCACTTTGGGAACCGGAGTGGTGATTGCCCTGGCCGACGACCCCAACCGGCAGTGCCAGTATCCCCTGACATGGGATCCCGCCGAAGGCAATGCCTTGTTCGTGGGCAACCCGGGCAGCGGAACCACCACCGCATTGGGGTCGTTGGCCATTGCCCTGGTCAGCCGCTACTCGCCAAGCGAGTGCCACCTGTACGCCTTGGATTCCGGCACCGGCCAGCTGTCTCCGCTGGAAAGGCTGCCCCACTGCGGCGCGGTGGTGGGTCCCGACGAGCGCGACCGAATTCGACGGCTAATCCGTCGGCTTGAAGACGAACTCGACCGACGAATGGGCCATAGTCGGACTTCCCAAGAATTCTGCCCTCCGCTGGTGGTGGCACTGATCGACAACTGGGGTGGCTTGGCCAAGAGCCTGGACAACCTGTCCGATCACGCTTTGCTTACCTCTCTGGAGCGGTTGTGGTGTGAGGGCCCCGCCGTTGGGCTGTGCCTGGTCGCAGCCGCCGACCAGCTTTCCAAGGTGAATCGGGCAATTCAAGCGGCCACTCCCCAGACCTTCGTCTTCCGCCTGGGCGATCCGGCCCTGTATCGCCAATGGGGTGTGGCCTTGGACGACCCGGTCACACTTCCCCCCGGCCGAGGCTTCGCCATCCCTTCGGGCATCGAGATCCAAGTGGCGATGTCCGAAGGCGGTCTGGCCCGCGCCGTGGCGGAATTAGCAGCCGGACACCCCCAAACCGACGGCCCGCCGCCGGTGGAGACCCTCTCCGCAGTGATCGATCCGACCCGATTGGGCCCAGCCCGCCTAGACGATTCGCCGGTGTTCATCCCGCTGGGGCTGAATGACGACTCCCTGACCCCGGTGGGACTCACCCTCTACCCTGGCGAGCATGCCCTGATCGTGGGGCCAGCCCGCTCAGGCCGATCCTCGGCTCTTGCGCTAATCGCCGCGATGGCAACTGCGGAAGGTGGTCAGGTGATCACGTTGGCCAATGAGGGATCGCCGCTGGCTGACAGCCCTTGTTTCCAGCTCGTCGCCGACATCGGCCAGCTACTCACCGCGGCTCGCTCAGCCGCGCCCTCAACCCTGCTGCTGATCGACGACGCCGAGAAGGTGGGAGACTCCGACGGCGCCCTGAAGTCGCTCGCCGCCGACAGCCGCCCCGGCCTCCACATCGTTGCCGCCGGTCGAGCCGACCGCCTCCGCACGGCCTACGGCCACTGGACCGCCGAGATCCGCTTCTCCCGTACCGGAGTCCTACTCCAGCCCACCCCCCTCGACGGCGACCTGTTCACCATCCAACTCCCCGCCCGCCCCACCCTCCCTCCACTCCCCGGCCGCGGCTACCTAGTCCAAAACGGCCAACCCTCCATCATCCAGATCGCCGCGGCATTCGCCGGGGAGGAGCGCTAGACGTCGTTGCGGAGGAGGTCTTGGTGGGTCTCGCGGCGGACGACTAGGCGGGCGTCGCCGTCACGGGCGAACACCACGGCGGGGCGGAGGACCTTGTTGTAGTTGGAGCCCATGGAGTGGCCGTAGGCACCGGTCACCGGGGTGGCCAGGATGTCGCCCACCGCAACGTCGCCCGGTACCCGACCGTCTCGCACCAGGAGATCGCCCGACTCGCAGTGCTTGCCCACCACTCTCACGGTCTTGTCGCGGTCGCGGTCGACTGCTCGGGGTAGGAACGTCTCGTAGCCGCTGCCATAGAGAACCGGGCGGGGGTTGTCGCTCATGCCGCCGTCAACTGACACGTAGGTGCGGATGCCGTCCAACTCCTTGATGGTGCCGACCTCGTAGAACGTGGCTGCGGCGGCGGCCACCAGTGCCCGGCCCGGCTCCACGCTCACCGGGGCGGTGAAGCCGGCCGATGAGCAGGCTTGATCGATAGCTGCGGCCCACTCGGCAATGGTGGGGGCCGACTCCCCCTCCACGTAGGCCACGCCCAGGCCGCCTCCCAGCGAAAGCTCGGGCAGGCCGTAGGGCTGGGCGAATCCGGCAATCACTTCCACCGCCCGCTGGAAGGAGCGCAGTTCGAAGACCTGGCTGCCGATATGGGCGTGTAGACCAACCAGCTCCACCGATTCAGCTTCCCGAGCTCGGCGGATGGCGGCATCAGCCAACCCGGTGGAGGCGGTGAAGCCGAACTTAGTGTCGTCCACACCGGTGGTTACGTACTCATGGGTGTGGGCCTCCACTCCCGGTGTGATTCGCAGCAGCACCTTGGAGCGGACACCGGTGGCGGCGTGAAGGTTGTCGAGGCGGTCGAGTTCGTCGAACGAGTCCACCACGATTCGGCCCACTCCGGCCTCGACCGCGGCAGCCAGTTCGTCGGCTGACTTGTTGTTGCCGTGCACAACCAAGCGGTTGCCGGGCACTCCTGCGGCCTGGGCTACATACAACTCCCCGCCGGTGGCCACATCCAGGTCGAGCCCCTCCTCATGCACAAGGCGGGCCATGGCCAGACACAAAAACGCCTTTGAGGCGTAAGCCACCGATCCGCTGAATGCAGCCCGGGCTTGGCGGCACCTCTCCCGAACATGGTCCTCGTCGTACACAAAGAGCGGGGTGCCAAACTCCCGGGCGAGCTCCAAGGCGTCACACCCGGCGATGGTAAGTCGCCCGTCGTCGCCCACCGCGGCATTGTCGGACAGGAGATGGAGGGGCAAAACCGACATCGCCAGCCCCTACATTGACTCGGGCGCGCTCACGCCCAGGGTGCCGAGGCCGACGGCCAGGCCCACCCGGGCGGCATCGATCAACACAAGCCGGGCCTGGGTGAGCTCGGGGGGGATGTCAGAGCCCACCACATAGCAGTCGTGGTAGAAGCTGTGCACGGCGGCGGCGAAGTCCCGCAGCCAGGTGGTGACCCGGTGGGGGGCCCGCTCGGTGGCCGCGGCGGCGATCACCTCGCCCAGCGTGGAGAGCTGGCGCATCATCTCCAGCTCCCGCTCGTGGAACAGCACGCTCAAGTCCACCTGGTCGGAGCTCTGGCGCACCACCCCGCCGGCTCGGGCACGGGCCGCGATGGAGCACACCCGAGCGTGGGCCATTTGCACGTAGAACACCGGGTTTTCCATCGCCTGGGCCGCGGCTTTGGCGAGATCGAAGGTCGGGGTGGTGTCCATTGACTGGAGCAGGTAGGTGAACCGGGCGGCGTCAGCCCCCACCTCGTCGATCACCTCGCGCAGCTCGATGAGGTCGCCGGTGCGCTTGGACAATCGCACTTCCTCGCCGTCGCGCTCCAGGCGCACCAGCTGGGTCACCACCACCTCCAAGGCGGCGGGATCACAGCCCAGCGCGGCCATGGCCGCCTTCATCCGGGCCACATAGCCATGGTGGTCGGCTCCCCACACATTGATGAGAGATCCCTGCGAACCGGCCCGTTCGAACTTGTCGCGGTGATAGGCGATGTCGGGCAGCAGGTAGGTGTACTCCCCGTCGGACTTGATGAGCACTCGGTCTTTGTCATCGCCGTGGTCACTGGAGCGCAGCCACAGGGCTCCTTCGGACTCATAGGAGACCCCAGCGGCGTCGAGCGCACCCAACGCGTCGTCGATAGCCCCGGAGTCCACCAGCGACTGCTCGCTGGTCCAGGCGTCGAACTCCACCGCCATCGAGCCCAGTACTTCCCGCTGGTCAGCCAGCGCCCGCTCCCGTCCCCACTGTCTGGAGTCGGCATCCGCGGGCATCCCCGCCGCCCAGTCGACGATGTATCGGCCGTTGTAGCCGTCTTCGGGTACCGGTAGCCCTGTTCGGACCGCAGCCAAAGAGGCGGCGTACAGCTCCATCTGCGTGCCCCGGTCATTGATATAGAACTCCCGCTGCACGTCGTAGCCGCACCACTCCAGCAGCCGGGCCACCGCGTCGCCATAAGCGGCTCCCCGCCCGTGTCCGGCGTGTACCGGACCAGTGGGGTTAGCACTTACGAACTCCACAATCACCGTGCGGCCCGCGCCCATGTTCTGGCGGCCGTAGCCTTCGACACCAGCGGCCACTGCGTCGGCCACCACTCCGTGCAGCCAACTCGGCGCCAGCCGGAAGTTCACAAACCCGGGACCAGCCACGCTCACCTCGGCCACATGCTCCGGCTGGTTCTCCTCTAGCCAAGCGGCCAGCTCCCCAGCCAGCTCCCGAGGGTTGCGCTCTGCTCCCTTGGCTATAGCCAGCGCAGCATTCGACGACCAGTCTCCATGCTCGCGCCGCGCCGGCCGTTCCAGCCCGACCGAGAAGCCAGCAGGCAGGTCGACGCCCGCGGCCATGAGCGCGGCGCGCAGGGCGTCAGAAAGAGAGGTGCGAATGTCGGCCATGAACTGGCACATGGTACTGGCGCCCCGCTGGGTATACTCAGCCAGTTACTGCCCACGTAGCTCAGGGGATAGAGCACTTGCCTCCGGAGCAAGGGGCCGCAGGTTCGAATCCTGCCGTGGGCGCTTCCGGGTGTTCTACGGATCTCCGCACCCGTCGTCGGCGCGACGGGCGGCGAGGTTGATTGCGGCGACAGAGCGTATGAGGACGCCGGTGAATGCCTCGCGCTCAGCCGCGTTGGCGTCGGGGTGCCGTTGGGCGAAGTCGGCTAGTCCGTGCAGCAAGAGCACCGCCGTGAGTGTCAGCCGGTGTCCGAGGTCGGCCATCTGGGCATCATTCACCAGCTCGACGAGGGCTTGAGCCACGCGGCGAAGGCCAGGTCTGGGCTCGGCGAAGGTCTGGCCGCTGCCCATGTCCACCAGCACCTCTTGCATCAGGTCGAAGTCGCTGGGAAGCCTTGCTGCGCCGACGAGCTGCGCCCGAATCCTGATGTAGTGACGGCCCGACTCGTTGTCGAGAAGGGAGGCGAGGGGCCGGACAAGCACATCGATGAGGTCGTCGAGCCCCGGCCGCTCGCCGAGTTGGTCGAGCATCTCGGCTCGTTGAGCATCGAGGCGGTCCTGGTGGGAATCGAGGATCGCCTGGAGAAGCCCGGCCTTGTTGCCGAAGTGGTATTGCACTGCCGAGCTGTTGCGTTGCCCGGCTGCCTGTACGACGTCGCCCACCGGCACCGCGTCAACACCTCGCTCGGCGAATAGGCGCTCGGCTACGGCAATGAGCGCTTCACGGGCGGGCTCGGGCGACCGGGGCATCAGCCGAGAGGATAACCAGCCGGAGTCGCCCCGCTCACCACGGCGCGCCCGCCGCGAGGAGTCGTGATCGTGCCCTCGGTCCTAGGAGTCGAGTCCGGAGTAGAACTGGAGCGCCCACTCCCGGCCGACGCGGATGTTCCGCTCGACGGCGGTCACCAGCGGCTTGGGCTGGTAGCGCTTGTTCTCCCAGATGGCGATGTCTTGGCTGATGCCGTCGGCGAAGCCGGCGACAAGTTTCTGAAGGGCTGCTTCCCCCACCGAGCGGGGCATGGTGAACCACCACGTCATCTTCACGTTCTCCTCGTCGGTCGGCAGGAGCGACTGGCCGATTCGCACCGATTCGCCGATCGATATGAGGGTGCAGCCCAAGCCGAAGTTCTCGATCGTGAAGGTGCCGTTGCTGTTGTGCCGGTAGGTCCCCTCAACGACTACGTCGGTACTGGGCAGCGGGGGCGCCCCGTGCACGTATTTGAAGTGCTGGACGTCGAACTCGCCCTCGGCGAACTCCTGGACGATGGTGCCCACCTCGAAGTGGAGGACCTCGTAGGGCTGCCAGTCCGGGTCCTCGAACTCTGGGAAGTAGGGCACGTCATAGAACGGCTCGTGGCCCTCGAGATGGTGCCACGCCCAGATCATGTGGTCGCGCTCGATGATCGGATAGGTGCGCACCCTCGCCTTCGCGGGGATTGCCTTACCCTTGGCATACGGGATGTCGATGCAACGGCCGTCACCGTCGAAGTGCCAGCCATGGAACGGGCACCGCATACCGTCGCCGTCGACTCTGCCGCCCGCTCCTATGTGGGCACCCAGGTGGGGGCAGTAGGCGTCAATGAGCCGGGCCTCGCCGCTCTCAGAGCGGAACAGCACGAGGTCCTTACCGAAGGCGAAGAGATTCTTGTGCTCGCCGGGGGCGAGCTCGCGGCACTCGTCGATAACGAACCAACCGTTGGGGATCGGGAATGGAAATCGCTTCTCGCCGAGGCCTTCCCGGCGGATCCGAACGCGTTTGCTTGGGTCAAATACGGCTGCCGGATCGGACCGCATCGGCCCGACTTCGAACACTGCATCCTCCATGCCGGGTCGTGCTCCGTATCCAGGTTCATTTGCAATAGTGCTCATCGGTCGACCTCCTGGAGGCCCGGCATTGGGTGCCTGCGGGCCTGTCTTTTGTCTCGACTCTTGCTAATGTATCAAGATTACTAAGAAGTTGGCTATAGCGGACGGAGCAGATGAGCATCACCGATGACCAGCCGACGCAATCGCTGCCGGAATTGGACGAGATCCGGGACCGGTACCGCACCGAGCGCGAAAAGCGCCTGAGGCCCGACGGGCCCGACCAGTACATCCAGGTAAATGGGGCGTTCGCCCACTACACCGACGACCCCTGGGCCGACGGGGACTTCACGCGCCAGCCGCTCCACGACGAGGTCGAGGTCGTCGTCATCGGCGGAGGCTTCGGCGGCCTGGTGGCTGGAGCGCGGCTGCGCCAGCAGGGCCTCGACAAGATCCGATTCGTCGACCCGGCGTCCGAATTCGGTGGAACCTGGTACTGGAACCGTTATCCGGGCATTTCCTGTGATGTCGAGTCGTACGTCTATCTCCCCCTGCTGGAGGAGGTCGGCTACGTTCCGAAACGCAAGTACTCATACGGCCAGGAGATCCTCGAGCACTGCCACGCGATCGCCCGCCAGTTCGACCTCTACCGCGACGCCTGCTTCCAGACCCGGGTCACCGAGCTCCGATGGGACGGCGACGCCTCGCGCTGGATCGTCGAGACCGACCGCGGCGATCAGATGAGGGCCCAGTACGTGTGTCTCGCTCTCGGCCAGCTGAGCCGGCCCAAGCTGCCTGGGATTCCCGGCATCGAGGCATTCGAGGGCAAGTCGTTTCACACCAGTCGTTGGGACTACCACTACACCGGAGGCGACCAGGAGGGGAACCTCACCGGTCTGAGCGGGAAGCGGGTCGGTGTGATCGGCACCGGCGCGAGCGGTGTGCAGGTGGTGCCCCGCATCGCCGAGTGGGCGGAGCATCTCTATGTGTTCCAGCGGACACCGTCGTCGGTCGACGTCAAGCACAACCCCGATACCGACCCAGAGTGGGCCCGGTCGCTGTCGCCGGGCTGGCACCAGCACCGCCGCGACAACTTCAACGCGCTGGTCTCCGGCGTCCCCCAGGAGGAGGACCTCGTCGACGACGGCTGGACCGATTTGATCGGCAACATCATGAAGCTCTTGAGGGGGGGCGACAGCGGGGACTTGTCGCCAGAGGGCATCCAGCGCACCTTGGAGCTGGCCGATCTCCAGAAGATGGAGCAGATCAGGGCGCGGGTGGACGAGCTGGTCGACGACCCCGAGACCGCCGAGAATCTCAAGCCCTACTACCGGCAATTCTGCAAGCGACCCTGCATCGACAACGACTACCTCCCCACGTTCAACCGTTCGAACGTGACGCTCGTCGACACGTCGGGCAAAGGCGTTGAGCGCATTACGACAACGGGTGTCGTGGTCGACGGGCAGCACTACGAGGTCGACTGCCTGATCTACGCCAGCGGCTTCGAGGTTGGAACCCCGCTTTCGCAGCGAGGGGGGTTCGAGATCATCGGAGGCAATGGCGAGACGCTCATGGAGAAGTGGGCCGACGGTCTTCGCACGCTGCACGGCATGCACATGCACGACTTCCCCAACCTCTTCCTCATGTCCATCGGCCAATCGGGCAATACCGTGAACTACACGCACATGCTCGACGAGCAGGCCATCCATCTCGCCTACATCGTCGCCCGGGCCCGCGAGATGGGGGCGTCAACGGTGGAAGCCACCGCCGAAGCCGAGGACGCCTGGGTCGCCGCGTGTCTCGAGAAAGTGAACAGCCGCGGCGGGCTCGCCAACGACTGCACCCCCGGTTACTACAACAACGAGGGAAGTCACACCCGAAGCCCTCAGAACGGCCCCTACGGCCTAGGTCCGGGTACCATCGAGTTCCTCCAGCTACTCAGCGACTGGCGCTCAGCCGACGAGCTGGCCGGCCTGGAGATCCGAGGGGCGTCATGACTACCGACCAGGCGAGCATCGAAGCGGTGGCCGATCGGTTCTTCGCCGCCTATGCCGCCGCTGACGAAGACGGCATCCGCGGGGTCCTCTCTCCCGACTTCGAGGGATGGACCAGCTCCTTCGGAGGCCGAGACCTCACGGTCGACACTCTCGTCGACGGCGCCAAGTGGGAGGCCGACAACGTCATTGACATGACACTCGAAGAAGTTCGCCGCCATGTCACCGACCGTGGCTTCGTGCGCCAGTTCGTGATCCGCTTGGCCAACGCCGGGGGCGCGCCGGTCGAGATCCCCGGGTGCATGGTGGCTCTGGTGGCGAACGGGCGGATCACCCGATTCGATGAATACCTGATCATGCCGACCGCGGGACAGGAGTGACCCGCCTAGACCTGCCGTGAGCCTCGGAGAGGAGCCCACCCCATGACCGATCCAGCAAACCCCGCCGAACCGGCGCCGGAAAAGAGCCTCTTGCGCCGCCTAAGCCCCTACCTCGCCATAGCGGTGATAGCCGCCATCGTGGTCATCGTGCTGGTCGTGACCGGCGGCGGCAACGGGGACGACGATGGTGACGACGCGTCGGTCGACACCGCGCCCCCAGCAGCCGAAGAGCCCGCTGACGACGACTCCACGGACGAAGACGTCACCGACGCGGGTGAGGGCGACACCGCGGCCCCGGCGGCCGATGAGCCCGAGGACGACGACTCTACGGGCGGCGGCGATGCCGACGCCGGCGAAGGTGACACCCCCGCCGAGGAGGACGTCACCCCCGCTGCCGATCCGCCCGATCCGCCCGAGCCGGCTGAGCCCGAGTATCCGGGGATCGGGTCCCAAGCAGCGCTGGCCAACCCGCACTGCGATCCGGAGACCGGGAGGGTTCGGGTTCCCATCCTGGACGCGCCGCCGTGCGTCGTCGAGTGGCCTGAAGGGGCCGACAACGGCGGAAGCACGGCCCCGGGCGTCACCGCTGATTCGATCGTCATGGTCGTGAGGGTGGATGCCGGCCAGACGGAGATCATCGATGACGTGGGCGGAATCCCTCGCGCCTGGAAAGACGTCGTCGACATCTACAACGAGCACTTTGAACTATGGGGCCGCCAGGTCCAACTCGAGTTCATCGACTCGAGCGGTTCATCCGAGGTGGCCCAGCGAGCCGACGCCACCCGGGCCGTGAACGACTTCGAGCCGTTCTTCACCCACGACGCCACCACCGACGGAGACGGGCGGGCGATCTTCGAGGCGGAGATGGCGGCCCGAGGGGTGATCGTATGGGGTGCGATCGTCTCTTGGCAGGAAACCCAGGACCAGCCCGGCTTCCGCTGGTCGGGCCTGGCCGACGGCAGGGTGACGCTGCTCCACGTGCTGGAGTACGTGGGCAAGCGGGTCGCCGGAGATCCGGTGCAGTGGGCCGGTGACGACTCCCTGATCGGCGAGCCCCGCCGGATCGGGATGGTCTACACCGACCGGTGGGACCGAGATTTCATCGACGAGCAGGCCGCACTTCAGGGCTTTGAGCTCGTGGAGGCGGTGAGCTATGACGAGGGGGCCGAGAGCACCCAGCGCCAGGAACGAGCACGGGTGATCGCCGCCCGGATGAAGGACGCCGGCGTCACCACGGTGATCGCCGGGACCGACAACTTGTTCACCGGCACGCTGACCAAGGCGGCCACCGAGCAGCAGTGGTTCCCGGAATGGATCATCACCGGCTACGGCGCCCACGACGCGGCCTTCTTCGCTCGCGGCTACGACCAGCAGCAGTGGGCCCACGCCTTCGGGCCCGGTCCGATCGGGGTGAGGGTCGACGGCGTGAGCACCGCCTACCAATTGCTGTTCGAGTGGCATCACGGCCGCCCGCCGGGGTCGCTGGCCGCGAATCAGGCCTTGTCGGTCGTGCGGTGGCCGCTGACGTGCATCCATCTCACCGGCCCCAACCTCACCCCCGAGAGTTTTAGCGAGGGCTGCTTCGCGATGCCCCCGACGGGCGGCGCGTACTGCGACTGCGTAACCACGACGGGCGCAACATTCGGCGACAGCCTGCTTCCCTGGACCGACTACACGGCCTTCGACGACATGGCCGAGAAATGGTGGGACCCCACGTTCGAGTACACGACGCCGTCGGGGTTCACTCAGGTTGGCGCATACCTGGTGGTCGACGGCGGACGCCGGTACGCGGTCGGTGGGTGGCCTGACGGCCAGCCGAATGTGTTCGATCCGGATGCCGCCGTATTCCGCCTCGCGGATTATCCACCCAACGAGGTCCTGCCGAGCTACGAGCGTTAGGCGCACTTGTAGCGGGGGAGGACTCACGCATTTTCGGGGATCTCCTGGATGCGGGCGTCGTCGACCACGGCCCACAGGCGGTCGTAGGCGCTGCCGGTCCCGATCAGCTCGTCAGGTGGGCCGATCTCGACCACCCGGCCGGCCTCGAGCACGATGGCGAGATCGGAGTGCTGGGCTACGTTGGGGCGGTGGGTGACGGTGAGGGTCGTGACCCCTAGTGCTCTGATGGCCTCGAGGACCCGATCTTCCAATGGTCCGTCGAGGCTGGACGTCGCCTCGTCGAGCACGAGGATGTCGGGCCGGCCGAGCCACACTCGCGCCAGGGCGACGAGTTGGCGCTGGGCGGCGGTGAGGTTGCGGGCTTCCTCGTCGACGGGGTGGTCGTAGCCGTCGCTTAGGGCGGTGAGCACTTCGTGGGCGCCGATGGCGCGCACCGCCCGGTCGATCTCATCGAGTGAGGCATCGGGTCGCGAGTAGGCAATGTTGGAGCCGATGGTGCCCTTGAACAGGAAGGCGTCCTGGGGGACGATTCCGAGCCGGCGCCTATAGGAGCGTGATTCATAGTCGGCGATGTCGACGCCGCCGGCGAGGACTCGGCCCGCGGTCGGGTCGTAGATCCTGCTGAGCAGTTTGGTGATCGACGACTTCCCTGCGCCGGTGAATCCGACGAGGCAGGTCACTGCGCCCGCAGGGAGCGTGAACGAGACGTTTTCGAGGACGGAACGGGTGGTGTGCGGGTAGGTGAAGTCGACCGATTCGAAGTTCAAGTCGCCATCGAGAGGTTCCGCTTCGGTCGCGTCGGGCCGCTCGACCGGCAGGATCGGTGTGTCGAATGGCTCGGTGAGGCGGCGCCAGGAGACCCTGGCCTCGAGCAGCTCGCTGTAGATCGAGCTCATGTACGACAGAGGCTGGAGGGCCTGCTGGGCGACGAGCCGGGCCGACAGGGCGGTGCCGACCGCGACTGTGCCGGCGAGCACCTCGTTGCCGGCGCCCAGCAGGATGAGCGCCCCGCCGACGTGGGTGATGAACACCACGAGCTCCGAGTACAGGTTGGCGATCGAGGTCGCCCACCGTCGGCTCTGGCGCAGCTCCCAGGCGTCCTCGACGAACCGGCGGTTCGCCTTGTCGATTGCGCCGCAGCCCCGCAGCTCGCTGCGACCGGCGAAGTGCTCCTCGAACGTGGCAACGGTGCGGCCGAGATCGTCGCGCGCCCGATTGAAGGCGCGCATTCCGTAATAGAGCTGTGCGGCGGTGAGCGCGAGGATCACCGCGACCAGGCCGATGATCGTAGGGGCCAGTTGCGGGACGAGGACGAGCACGACCACAACCCCCACGGTGAAACGGCCCAGACTGGTGATGAAGCGGAACAGCTTCTCCCCGACGAAACCGAGGATTGTGTCGAGGTCGTTGACCACCCGGGTGGCCACCTCGCCCGGCAGCTCGCGGTCGTAGAAGTCGATGCCGAGGTTGGTGAGCCGGTGGAAGATGCGTCGCCTCAGCAGGTAGCCGATCGACTGGGCGATTTTCATCGACAGGATTCTCACGAAGTAGCCGCTGAAGGCGAAAACGACCCCGACGGCGGCCACCGCAACTCCGATCCCGTAGATGGCGCTCGTCTCGCCGTCCACGGCGGCGTCGGTGGCCTGGGCGAAGAGAATCTCAGGACCGATCCCGGCCAGGGCGTTGACCACCAGGAGGATGAGCACGGTGAGGAGGGCGACCAGTGTGATTCTCATAACCCACCGCACCCGGGGCATGGCATCGACCCGACAGTCGGCGTCAGAGACGATGGGCACTTCGTCGGACACCTCGAGCGAGTCGACGACATCCATCAGGTCGGAGACCACCTCGCGGGCATCTGTGTGCTCGGGGGCCGCGGCGGGAGTTGGCGAAGCTGGCACGCCATATAGGCCCAGCTCGACCACGGTGTCGGCCATCGACGCGGGACCGGGGCGCCGGGTGATCGCCACCACCGCGGTTTCGGGCAGGAACTCGGCAACCCGTCGGATGATCTCCATCTCGTGTGAGGGGTTGACGGCCGACAGGGCGTCGTCGAGCACGATGACCCGGGGCCGGGCCACCAGCGCCCGGGCAAGGGCCAGTCGTTGTCGTTGCCCGCCCGACAGGGTGAGGCCCCGGTCGCCCACGTACGTGTTCAGCCCGTCCGACAACCCGGCGACGATGTCGTCGGCGCCCGCCGCGTAAAGGGCCGCGTTGATCTCGTCGTCGGTGACGCTCCACGCGGCCCCGAGGTCGAGGTTCTGGCGAAGCGACCCCGAGAACAGCACCGGCTCCTCGGCCACGATGCGCACCATTGTGCGGATTGCGGTGATGTCGAGCTCGCCGAGTGGCCGCCCGCCGAGCAAGACTTCCCCGCTGGTCGGTTCGACCAGGCCGCCGACCAAGCCGGCCAGCGTGGTCTTGCCGGAGCCCGGTGGCCCGTTCACCACTACAAGCTGACCAGAACGAGCCTCGAATGAGAGGCGGTCGAACACCGGGGCGCCGCCAAAGGAGACATCCACGTCGCGAAGCTCGACGGACTCGAAGCGGCTGGCGGCCGGCCGTCCCTCAGCGGGCCGGGACCCCAGGGCCAGCACCTCCGACAGCCGGCTCTGGGCGGTGCGCAGGAACTGCCATGAGCTGGCCAGCTCGTCGAGCAGCTGGGCGATGACGATGACGTATCCCGCGACCTGGAACGTGACCAGGAACACGCCGACCGACAACTGATCTGCCGCGATGAGCCGGGCGCCGGCCACGAGCACAAGCGCGTTGATGAGGAGGGGCACGGCCTTGAGCAGAATGTCGTAGCGGGCCAGCAGCCGGACCCGGGTCATGGAGAAGCGGTAGGTCCGCAGCGCCGTCGCCCCCAGTCGCTCCCGTTCGTGCTCCTCGCGCCCGAACGCCCGCATGACCCGCACGCCGCGGACGGGCTCGTCGATGGCGGTGGCAACCTCGGCCCGCTCGTTCAACTCCGCCCAGCTCAGCCCCCACAGGCGCACCCGGAACTTCGAGAGGACCCACAAGTTAAGAGGCAGCGCCAGCGACGCGATCAACGCCAGCGGAGGGCTGAGATACGCCAGGTATAAGAGCAGGGCGATCGTGGCTGGCGCGAGTGTCACTATGGAGGGAAGGAACTGGACGATGCGCTGCACCATCTTGAGGTCGGTCATCGACCGGGTGACGAGTTGCCCGGTGGCCATCTGGGCGGACATGCGGAGGTCGGCCCACTGCACCCGGGTGTAGAGCCAGGCCCGCAGGTCGTACTCCAGCTGATAGCCGATCCGGGCGCTGAGCTGGCGGCTGGCGAAGCCGACGACGAAGCCCAGCAGGGCCAGTTTCGCGATATGGGTCACATAGGGCCCGATGGGGGCGGCCTGGTCGACGATGCCATTGTCGACCATGTCCACGACCGCGCTGACGATCTGGAGGGTCACGATGCTGTGCAATACCAGCAGGAGGACCAGCGCGCGCACCGGCCCCCTCTGGCGGGCGAGGAGCTTCCACACGATCGATCGACGCGCGGCCGAGTTGGTGGTGGCCGCTCGTTTCCGCACCGACTCGAGCCTGGTCATGTCGCCCTGCTGACGTCGGGTTCACGGCCCCCCGGCACCCCGCCAGATCGATCGAAGCCAGATCGCTTGATGCCGGATCGCTCGATGGCGGAGCGGGAAACACCAAGGTAGGAGGCGATCACCTCGGGGTTCTCGAGGACCTCGGCCACTGCCCCCTCGACCACCTTGGAGCCGAGGTCGAGGGCCACCATCCGGTCGCAGATCGACGCGAGCACGGACATGTCGTGATCGATCACCAGCAGGCTCGCCCCGGTGCCGTCGCGGATCCGCTCAAGCACCGGCCCCAGCGCCTCCGCTTCACGTTGGGCGATGCCCGAGGAGGGCTCGTCGAATAGGATCACCCGTGGCGCGCTCGCTGCTTGACACGCCAGATCCACAATTCGCCGGCTTCCGGTGGACAACTCAGACACGAACTTTTCACGGTAGGCATCGAGCCCGAGCAACCCGACCAGCTCGTCGACCCGTTGCTGGAGACGTTCCTCGGCCCTGCGGACGTCGGGAAAGCCGAGTGCGGCGGCGATCGGATCGCGGGTGGCCATGGTCTGGTCGAGGGCCACCTTCAGTGCGTCCTCAACGGTGAGCGACCCGAAGAGTCGAGAGTCCTGGAACGAGTGCCTGAGTCCCAGCCGGGCCCGGCGATCGGGCGAGAGGTGGGTGATATCGCGCCCGTCGAGCAGCACCTTTCCCTCGTCGGGGTTCTGGAGGCCCGAGATCAGGTCGAACACGGTGGTCTTCCCCGCGCCGTTGGGCCCGACTATGCCGACTATCTCCCCCTCGCCCACTCGAAGCGAGACCCGGTCGACCGCGCGGTTTCCGGCGAAGGACTTGGACAGGTCCTCGATCTCGAGCCGCGGTGCCGCCTCAGTCCCGTCCGGGGCGCGGACCGGCTGTCGTCGCTCTGACGCGCGAGTCGCAGCCCCGCCCAAGAACACCGATCGGAAGACGTCGTCGCGCTCCAGCAGGTCGCTGGTGGGTCCCCGGAAGCGAACTTCGCCCTTCTCCATGAAGAACGCGGTGTCGGCGATTGTGAGGGCCAAGTTGACGGATTGCTCGACCACCACGATCGTGACCCCGTCGTCGTTCATGGCCTGCACGACCTCGAGGAGTTGCTCTACCACCACGGGAGCCAGGCCGAGCGACAGCTCGTCGATGAGGAGGATCCGGGGCTTGGACATGAGCGCCATCGCCAAGGTGAGCATCTGCTGTTGGCCGCCTGACAGGTTGGCCGCCAGCTCGTTCTGCTTCTCCCGAAGGCCCGGGAACATCTCGAATACGCGGGCGGTCTCCCGCTCCATTTGCTGTTTGTCCCGGCGGTGAAGCCATCCGCCCAGGGCGATGTTCTCGGCGACGGTGAGGGAACCGAACACGCCCTTGCCGCCGGGGACCTGAGCGATACCGAGCGCAGCGATTCGGTGCGGGGCCATCGTCGTGATGTCGACGCCTTCGAGAGACACCGACCCGCCGCTGGGTACCGAGAGACCAGAGATGGCCCGCAGCACGGTGGACTTTCCCGAGCCGTTGGTTCCCAGCAGCGCGACGAGGTCGCCTTGGGCGAACTCGAGGTTGACGCCGAACAGGACCTGCACCGGTCCGTACGACACGTCTATCGACCGGACGCTCAACAGCGAGCCGTCGTGATCGTCGCCGATGATGACGTCGGGAAACGAGAAATAGTCCGTGGCCGGTGCCTGCTTGCTCGGCAGATAGCGGAACACGCCCTTGGCATCGCGACGGGGCGATCTCACCATAGCAACCGGTTCCGAGTACCCGGGCCCTGCGGTCTGGTCGGCTGCGGTGGGATCGTCGATGCGCTGGTCGGCGAACAGACTCGGGACCGGGATCTGGCGACGGAAGGCCACGATGGCCAGCAAACGCCGACGGACCTCGTAGAGCAGCCCGCCGAGGCCCTCGCGCAGGAACATCAGCACCACCAAGAGGCCGACACCACCGCTGGCGAACAACCACAACGGCCGGATGTCGGCTGGGAGGTTGTCGCCGAAGTACTCGGTGCCCTGAAGGAACACCGCGCCGAGGAGCGCACCTGGTACCGACCCCAGCCCGCCTATAACCACCATCGTGAGGACCCGGATGCTCTCCGCCGGTGAGAACGAGCCCTGGCCGAGCGCCTGCTGGTGCAGGGTGAACAGCCCCCCGGCCAGAGAGGCGTAGAAACCCGAGATGGCGAAAGCCATCAACTTGGTGCGGGTCAGGTTCACGCCGAATGCCTGGGCGTTGTCCTCGTTGTCGCGGGCAGCCCGCAAAACCCGCGCCGTGCGGGTTGCCTCCAGCCGCGCCACGGTCCAGGTCACCGCGATCAGTGCGGCGAGACACACGTAGTAGAAAGCGTGTTCGCTCGACACGTCGATCCGCCCCAAGAGGGGCAACCGGGTGACCCGTTCGCCGATGTTGTCGGGAAGGAACGTGAACCGGTCCTCGTCGAGGACGAACGACGCCGTCGCGACCGAGAAGGCGAGTGTGGTCACCGCCAGAAAAAGCCCGCGGATGCGCAGTGCCGGGAGCCCGACGATCACCGACGCGACCGCCCCGAAGAATCCAGCCAGCAGCAGGGTCAGAGTGAGGTCCCACTGGAAGTGGAAGTTCACCACCGCCGCGGTGGCCGCGCCGATGGCGGCGAAGCCCATTTGGCCGAGGCTGATCTCCCCGGACCAGCCGGTGAGGATCACCATGCTCACGGCGATGACCCCGTAGATCATGACCGCCGAAGCGAAGTTGGTGTCGGAGTTATCGAGCGCGGTCGGCAACCACAGCAGGAAGATGACTGTCACAACCTTTGCCAGCCACCCACCCCAAAACACCTCCGGGAGCGAGGCCAACTGGCGGGGGATCTTCTTTATCGACGCGACCTCGACCCACGATCCCTCGGCCTCGGTCCGCACTCGGCCGCGGGCCCGCCGCTGGAACAAGAGCACACCGACGACGATCACGAACAGCGCTGGGTCGATCAGCGCCGCGGTGTCCTCGTTCCAGATGATGGCCGTCTCCAGCACGCCGAGAAACGTGGCGCCGGCGAACATCACCGAGTAGTTCTGCATCCGTCCCATCACCGCGGCGGCGAGCGCTCGCAGAAGAATCGCTGGTCCCAGGGCGGGCCCGAGCGGGAATCCGAACATCCCCGCCCGCAGCAACAGGCCCACGGTGGCCAGCACCGCGGCGATGACCCACACCACATTCTGGGTTCCCCGCACGTCGATGCCCACCAGCGACGCGCGGTCCCGACTCTGGGCACTGGCTCTCACGGATGTGCCCAAGTCGGTCCGGTTGAGGAAGGCGACGAGGCCGATGATGACCACGGGCACGATGATCATGGCCAACAGGTCGTTGGCCGTGAAGACGATCGGATCGATCTCGAATGTGAGATCGAATGGAGGGTTGAATCTCGGGAAACGGAGGAGCGCCATTCCGTCCTCGTCGCTGAAAAGAGTTGGTATGTAGAAGCCGACTCCGAGCAGCAGCTGCGCAAGGCCGATGGTGGCGACGCTGAGGATGAGCCGCGGCGCCTTCCAGAACCGGCGGATCACGAGGAACTCGACCGCCGAGCCCAGCGCCATGGCGACCATGATCGTGGCCGGGAGCACGACGAAGTACGGCCAGTCCCAGTCCCTGAGAAGCGAGAGGCCAATGGTGGCCGGCACCACGCCCAGGTCGGCCTGGGCGAAGTTGATGATTCCGTTCGTCTTGTAGACAAGCGACAGCCCGAACGCCAGCAGCGCGGTGAGCGAGCCGACCACCACGCCCTGAACGATCACGCCCGGCGGCGTGGGCCAGATGAACTGGAGCGCGCCGAGCGCAGCGCCCCAGATCACCGCCTGGCGTGTGTGGCGAACAAGAGTGTGGGAGCTCAACAGAGATCCTCCCGACCCTCTTCGCATTCGTCGTCGGGCGGCTCGCCGCGAACGATCAGGACGCACCCGCGGGAGGTGACCGCGCCGTTTTCGCTCACGCCGAAGTCGGCCGCGCCCCAGTCCGACCGGTCGAGGGCGTGCTCGTCCACCGAGAAGAAGTCAGCCCCCGTGGGATCCTCGGTAAACCAGGTGAGGATGTCGCCGTCGAAGTCGTCATCCTTGTCGGCGGGAAGGAATTCTGCGCTCACGAAGAACTCGCCGTCGGCCCGCTCGTAGGCGCGACCATGGCGCAGCGTGCCGTCCTCGGTGAGGCGCGCTTGCAGCGTCTCCATGGTGACGATGAGCGCGACGTCGCATTCGGAGGAGTCGATCGAGGGACCCGCGCACGCGGCGAGGATTGGGACGACAAGGGCCACGATCACCGAGAGGCTGGCGCGCCGGCGCCCAGCGGCGACGGTCATGGTCGTTTCGGGTGGGCACGCCGTTGACTCGGTCATCTCTGCCCTCCCCGATCTCGATATGTGTCCGGGCGGATGCTGCCGCCTGATACGTCGCCCTGTTGTCTAGGGCAATGAGCCGTACTCAGAGGTAGACATTACGTCGTCGCGGACGGCGCCTGGTTGAGCGCCAACGAGATTTGGGTCAGGCCTCGGGAGAATCCTCGCTGCCGAGCTGGTCGGCGATGTCGCGGAGCCGCTCAACGGCGGTTTCATCGTCGAGTTCGCCGAGGTAGGCGGGGAGTTTGATGCCTACTTGGGCCGCTAGGTCGTGGATGGGGGGCAGGGAGCCGGCTAGGCCGGAGAGGAAGTTGGCGGTGCTGTTCCCGGAATTGCCGTCGCTGCCCCCTGAGTCCCAAACGGTAATCTGGTCGATCTTCAGATTGGAGATGGCCTTTACCTGCTCGGCCACCAGCGTCGGCATCTGCTCGGCGATCAGCAGCAGGGCAGCCAACTGGGGATTGCCGCCGGCGCTGTCCACCAGCGCACCCAGACCCTCGGCCCGACGGGTGAGCAGGGCCAGCAAGCCCAGCGCCTCGGCCTCCATGAGCAGTCGCTGACCGTCGGCCTCGCCGCCTTTGACCAGCCTGATGCGGTCGGCCTCGGCCTCGGCCAGGGTGCGCACTCGCTCCCTCTCCACCTCGGCGGGCACCACGATATCGGCTTCCTGCGAAGCCTTGTCACGGGAGGCCCTGGCTTGCTCGGCTTGGCCTTCGGCGGCAAACGACTCTTCGGCCGCCCGGGCTTGGGTGACCCGCTCGGCGGTGACCGCGGCCCGCTCGGCCTCGGCCTCCTGCTGGCGGCGCTCGCCGTCCGACTGGGCGATCACCACATGCGACTCGTTCTCGCCCTCGGTAGCGGTGGCGTTGGCCTGGGCCACTCTGATGCGCTGTTCCCGCTGGGCTTCGGCGGCACCGATGTCGCCGTCGCGCTCCTGCTCTGCCACCTTGATCTTGGCCTCGTTGATGGCCCGGGCGGCTGCTTCCCGGCCCAGGGCGTCGATATAACCCGACTCGTCGGTGATGTCCTGGATGTTGACGTTGATGAGTCGCAGGCCCACCTTGCGCAACTCGATCTCCAGCGACTCGGTGATGTTGGTGATCAGCTTCTCCCGGTCGGCGTTGATCTCCTCGATGGGCATGGTGGCGATTACGACCCGCATCTGGCCGAAGATGATGTCCCGGGCCAGGTTCTCGATCTCCACCAGGCTGAGCCCCAGCAGCCGCTCAGCGGCGTTCTGCATCACGCCAGGCTCGGTGGAGATACCCACCGTGAAGGTGGCCGGCGTGTTGACCCGGATGTTCTGCTGGGACAGGGCGCCTTGGAGCTTGATCTCGATGGGTATGGGGGTGAGGTCCAAAAAGGCGTAGCCCTGGATTACGGGCCACACCAGGGCGCCGCCGCCGTGGAGGCACCGGGCCGACTGGCCCTGTCCGCCTACCCGACCGTAGATAACCAGTACTCGATCAGAGGGGCATCGCTTGAAGCGGGAGGAAATCCACAGCAGGGCGATGAGAAGAATGACAATTAGGCCAGCAACAAGGGCTATAGCAGCCATCAACGAGTCCTTTCGGTTCTATCTAGGTATGAGTTACAGGGGTCTGACTAGGACGGTGGACTGATCCACCAACGAAACCACGGTGACGCGGGTCTGAGCCGGGAGATCGTCGTCCGAATTTGTGTAGGCATCGATCACCCGAAGCCGCCCCTGGATGAGGATTTCGACTTTGCCGGGCATGGATCGGTTGGCCGGGATCGGCAAGTACACAGTGCCGATGATGCCCACCGCGCTCTGGTAGTCGACCGAGCCGCTCTCCTCCATCTGGGCGAACTTCCGCCACATCAAGGCAACGGCGAAGAACACCGCTAGCCCCACCGCGATGGCCACGATCACCGAGACTGGGGTAGAGCTGTCCGCCTCCTTCATCAACACGCCGGTCCAGCCGAAGGCGAAGAAGAACGCCGTCAGGCTTCGCAGAGACAGAAATCCGGTGCCCGCGCCCTCGTCGTCAAGATCGATATCGAGGTCGGAACCGACGCCGAAGCCCAAGAAAAGGAGCTGGAGAATTAGGAAGACGCCAGCGATGATGCCGATCAGATAGAAGACCTGGAGGTCGCCGGTTAGGCCTTCCCACCAGTCGCCCATCTGTTTGTCCTCCCGTCTATATCTCGCAGTCCGGCTCGCAGTCTGGCGCTCAGTCTGGCGCTGGCCTGCGGTTTGGGCCTCAATCGTGGCCATCCTACTGGCTTTTCCGCCAATTTCCTCCCCGCCCCTCCCCCATCGTCACTTCCTGGGCAAATAGGCCTTGAATGACCAAATCACATGCCCGGCGTGGCAAAGTCTCCCCATGGCCGAAGCCAAAGTTCGCTGGACCCACCAGTGGAAAGAGCTCTACGAGGAGGTCATCGACTCGGGGCTGTGCACCGGCTGCGCCGGTTGTGTGATCGCCTGCCCCCACGATGTGATCGGCTACAAGCACGAGCCCGGCCAGTACAAGCCCTTCCACCTCGAAGAGGAGCTAGGCCTGACCGACTGCATCCACGGCCAGAAGGGGTGTACCTCCTGCACTCGGGCCTGTCCCCGGTTCCGTACATGGGAGGCCGAGGCCGACGAGCACCTGTTCGGGCGCATCCGCAACGAGGACGAGGTTTCGGGCATCTACAGCGACATCCTGTTAGTGCGGGCCTCAGACGACTACGTGTACGAAGTAGGCCAGGACGGCGGGCTGGTTTCGGCCATCTTGATCTGGTGTCTGGAGAACGACGTGATCGACGGCGCCCTCACCTCATTTCTGGAGGGCGGCGACGCCGACGGCTGGAAGGCGGTCCCCGGCCTGGCCGTTAACCGGGAGGAAGTGCTGCGGGGCGCGGGCAGCCGCTACACCTACTCGGCCAACCCGCTGGCCTACCGGGAAGCCAAGGAGAAGGGGCTGGATCGCCTGGCCCTGGTGGGCATGAGCTGTCAGACCTCCATCGGCCCGGTGATGTGGAACCGCAAGGTGGGCAAAGTGGGCCGCCCTATCAAGTTGAACATCGGGCTTCTGTGCTCCAAGAGCTTCGACGACTCCATGTTCGAAGAGCTGTTCTGGGTGAAGTACGGCCTGCCCACCGACCAGATCGCCAAGATGAACATCAAAGGCGTGTTCCAGGTTTGGATGAAGAACGGCGACTACCACGAGATCAACCTCAAGGAGTGCCACGCCTGGACCCGGGAGGGCTGCAACCTCTGCCCGGACTTCGCCGCCGAGCACGCCGACATCTCTACCGGAGGCATCGGCGATGCCACCGACTGGACCCTCACCGTGGTCCGCACCGAATTGGGCCGAGCCGTCATCAACGCCATGCTGGAAGACGGGGTGATCGAAGCCCGTCCCGGCGATGACGACCCCGGCGCGGTGGCCCTGATGCACAAGCTGGCCGCCAAGAGCCGCAAACGGTGGCCCGATTGGGCCGAAAGCGCGGTCCGGGTAGGCGTTTGAGCCCTGGTTGGCTGCCGGCTTCCCGCCGAGCCAGCTAAATCCCGGATTCCTCCAGAATGCACTGGCGCATGATCAGGCTCACCTCTTCGGTCAGGTCGGCGTTGATATCGCTGCGGAGGTCGTCGTCAAGCTGCTTGAACTCCTCAAAAGTCAGCGCTTCCCTTATCTTGTCGAAGCCGCACTTGCACACGTCGGCCAGGTTGGCCCTCACCTGCTCGTCCAGGTTGTCGCGGCCCGCTTCTTTGCAGCCGTCGCGGAAATTCCGCTCAGGCTGGCCGACATTGGGCTCCACCGGACTGTTGTCATCGAATTGGTAGTCAGCGGCATTGTCGTCGTAGAAGGTGGGCGCGCCGGAATTGCCGCAGGCGGCTGCCACCAACAACAGCGCAGCCACCACTGCTAGCAAACGACCCTTTGTCACGGCCCCAACGGTATCTCCCTATTCCCCGTGGGCGCGAACCATTCCCGGCCCTATATGGAGTCGGCCAGTTCCAACGAGCGGGCGAACACCTTGTCCAGCATGTCGGAAGTGAGCCGACCGGTGAAGGTGTTCTGCTGGCTCACGTGGTATGAACACACCACCATGCGGCCCCCTGGGGCGGCCGTCTCCAGGCCGTGGGAGAACTTGGGCCGGGGCTTCACCCCCAACTCGGCTGCCACCGCCCCGTAGCCGATGGCTCCAAGGGCAACGAACACCCGGGCCCGGCTCAACAGGGCCAGTTCCCGCACCAGGTACGGGCGGCATGCATCCCGTTCGGCCGGGGTCGGCTTGTTCTGGGGCGGCGCACACCGCACAGGAGCGGTGATATAGGTGTCGCGCAGCACTAGGCCGTCGTCTCTATCGGTGGCATCGGGCTGGTTGGCCAGCCCTACCCGGTGCAGCGAGGCGTACAGGAAGTCGCCTGAACGGTCGCCGGTGAACATGCGCCCAGTGCGGTTTGCGCCGTGGGCCGCCGGGGCTAGACCCACAACCACGATACGGGCCTCGGGATCGCCGAAACCCGGCACCGGCCGACCCCAGTAGGTCCAATCGCGGTAGGCGGCCCGCTTGACCTCGGCCACCTCCTCTCGCCATGCCACGAGTCGGGGACAGGCCTGGCAAGAGATAACATCGGCGGCCAGTTCGTCAAACGAGTCCACGACCGGCAAGCTAGAAGATCCAGAGACCCAATGGCTGGCAATTACTGTCAACCGGAACTCCCAGCAAAGTCCAGAATCCACAGAGCAAATGGCCAGTAAGAACCGCAAACCCACCATGGTGTTGTTCGTGCGCCACGGCCAGACCCCCACTACCGGAGCGGTGTTGCCCGGGCGGGCGCCGGGTCTCCACCTCAGTGACCGGGGCCGAGAGCAGGCCGAGCAGGCCGCGGCCCGCATCGCCGCCCTGGGCGCCGATCGCATCGCCGCGGTGTACGCCTCGCCCATGGAGCGGGCCAGGGAGACGGCCGCGCCCATCGCCCGGGCGGTGGGCCGACGGGTGCGGGTGCTGGACGGCCTCAACGAGTGTGATTTCGGCCGGTGGACCGGACGGCGCCTCAGCGACCTGCGCCGCCGGCGCGAGTGGCACCAGGTGCAGCGCACCCCCAGCAGCTTCCGATTCCCGCAAGGAGAGTCGTTCGCCGAGATGCAAACCCGCATGATCCACGCTGTGCAGTCGCTGGTGATCCGCCACCCCGGCTCAACGGTGGTGGCGGTGTCGCACGCCGACACCATCAAGGCTGCGATTTCCCACGCCTCCGGCGCCCACCTGGACATGTTCCAGCGGATCGTCGTGTCGCCCTGCTCGATAACTGCCATCCTCTACAGCCCCGAAGGCCCCCTGGTCCTGGCCGTCAACAACACGTCCGACCTGAAGTCACTTGTGCCGTCATGAGCCCGTCATTCGACATGAACGACCTCGAGCACTTTACGGTGGGCACCGTTGGCCCTGCTGGCCAGCGGGTCTTCTATCTCCAAGCCGGAGTCACCGGCACCCTGATTTCACTGAAACTGGAAAAACAGCAGGTGTCCGCCCTGGCCGAATACCTGGACGGCGCTTTGCGGGACATCGCCGACGAACGAGGCGCTGTCGAACCTGAAGTCGACATCGGCCTCATCGATCCGGTGGAGGCCGAATGGACAGTCGGCGACATCGGCATCGGATACGACGCCGATGCCGACCGGATGCTGATTATGGCTACCGAGGCGCCCACCCAACAAGAGGACGAAGATCTCGCCACCGCCCGGTTCCACATCACCCTGGGGCAGGTTGCCGGGTTCATCGCCCGGGCCCGACAGGTGGTGGCAGCAGGCCGCCCACCGTGCCGCTTCTGCGGTGCCCCCCTCAATGACGACGGCACTTGGTGTCCCTGCTCCAACTGATGAATCCCGCCCAGTCGAATACCGAGTCTCCGTTTCGCGACCGACCCGCGCTCGATGACGAGGCTGCTGTCGAGATCTTGGCCACCGGCGAGTTCGAAGTACTGGGGCGCATGCCCTGGAGCTCCAACATGACTTTCTTGGTGGACGTCAACGCCCCCAACGCCCCCATCGTCCAGGGGGTGTACAAGCCAGTGCAGGGCGAGCGGCCCCTCTGGGACTTCCCCGCCGGTCTGCACAAGCGGGAGATCGCCGCCTTCGAATTGGCTCGAGCCCTGGGTTGGGATTTGGTGCCCCCCACAGTGCATCGCGACGGTCCGCTAGGAGAGGGTTCGGTGCAACTCTACGTGCCCACCGACTACGACGAGCACTACTTCACCCTGCGGGAGGAGCCCGCCCATCACCAATGGTTTCAGCGGCTGTGCGTGTTCGACTTCATCATCAACAGCACCGACCGCAAGGGCGGCCACATCCTGCTGGGTGACGACGGCCGGCTCTACGCCATCGACAACGGGCTGTCGTTCCACTGCGAGTTCAAGCTGCGCACCGTCATCTGGGAATGGGCCGGCGATCCCCTGCCCACTGATCTGGCCGCCGACGTGGCCCGCCTGCTCGACGAGGACCTGCCGCCCGACGTAGCCAACCTGCTCACCCTGCTGGAACGAGACGCCCTGTTGACCCGGGCCAGTGCCCTGGTCAGCGAGGCACGCTTCCCCACCGATCCCAGCGGCCGCCGCCACCCCTGGCCGTTGGTGTAGGGCGGGGTTAGCTGCGGGCTTGCAGCGCTTCGATCAGTTTGGGGAGCACCTTGTGCACATCGCCGACTACGCCGAGGTCGGCGATGCCGAAGATGGGGGCCTCGGCATCTTTGTTGATGGCGATGATGTTCTTGGAGCCCTTCATGCCCACCATGTGCTGGGTGGCCCCGGAAATGCCGCAGGCCACATAGACGTCGGGCTTGACCACTTTGCCGGTCTGGCCCACCTGGTGGGAGTAGGGCACCCAGCCGGCGTCCACGATGGCCCGCGACGCGCCGGCCGCACCTCCGAGGAGCTTGGCCAGATCTTCGATCATGGAGTACTTATCGGCTTCGCCCAGTCCCCGTCCACCGGAGACCACCACACCGGCCTCGTCCAGCTTGGGTCCGCTGGACTCCTCGGCAAAGCGATCGACCACCCGGGCCGCCCCGGTGGCGCCCAGATCAGGCACCGGCAAAGCAGAAACCGCCGCCGGTCCCCCGCCGCTCTCTTCGGCGGCGAACGACTTTGGTCGGACCAGGAAAAGACCGATGCCCGACCCGTTGAACCGGGTGCTTACGTTGACCGTGCCGCCGAATACCGGTTCGGTTCCCACCAATGAACCGTTGGCTTGCTCCAACTCGACGACGTTGGTGATGACCGATGCGTCCAGCTTCACCGAGAGCCGACCGGCCACGTCACGGCCGTCATAGGTCGTGCCGAACAGCACCGCGTCGGGGGCACTGCCCCCCTCAATAGCTGCGGCGATGGCCGAGGCCACCGCCGGGCCGGCCAGGCCGTCACCTAAATCGCCGGTGGCATGGACCGTGGTCGCCCCGTGAGCGCCGAGTTCGGCCGCTACCGACTCCCCGTCGCCTCCCACCACCGCTTCCACGGTGTCGGCCAACTCACGGGCCCTGGTCAACAACTCCAAGCTGATCGTGGCGACCTTGCCGCCCGAGGCCTCTGCAAATACCCAGATGGTTCCCATGCTGTCTCCTAGCGTCCTGGCTCCTAGACGATCCTGAGCTCTTCGAGCAGGGCGACGATGCTTTCGTGGGCGTCGCCCTCGTCGGTGATGATCTCGCCGGCTTCCCGCTCGGGAGCAGGGCTGACGTCGGTGATCTCCTGGCCGCCGCCGGCCCAGCCCACCTGGTCGGCGCTTATGCCCAAATCGCCGATCCCCACCTGGTCCATGGGCTTGGACTTGGCCGCCATGATGCCCTTGAACGACGGGTAGCGGGGCTCGACCACCCCGGCAGTGACCGATACCACTGCGGGCAGCGGGCACCGCACTTCGTCGTAACCAGCCTCGGTCTGGCGTTTCACCAGCACCTCGCCGCTGTCAGCCTGGATTTCCTTGGCGAAGGTGACCGAGGGTAGGCCTAGCAACTCGGCCAGCTGTTCAGGGACCGTGCCGGTGTAGCCATCAGACGACTCGGTGGCGGCCAAGATCAGATCAGCTTGGGCTCTTCCGATGGCTGCGGCCAGCACCCGGGCCGTGCCCAGTGCGTCGGTTCCGGCCAGGGCTTCGTCGCTTACCAAGATGGCCTTGTCGGCGCCCATGGCCAGCGCGGAGCGCAGCCCGTTTACTTCTTCGTGGGGGGCCATTGACACCAGGGTTACCTCGCCAGCGCCAGCGGCGTCGCGGAGCTGGAGGGCCATCTCCACGCCATAGGAGTCCGACTCGTCCAGGATGAGCTTCATGTCCCGCTTGAGGGTGTTGGTCTCCGAATCGAGTTCCCCGGGATCGGCCGGATCGGGGATTTGTTTCACGCAGACGACAATGTCCATAGCGCACAAGTCTCCCACCACGCCTCGGGCGCGCAAAACCAAGCGAAGGGGAACTGGGAGCAATTGCCGTCAGCCGCGTTTCTTGCCTCAAACCGGCAAGCAGTAGCGTTGAGAACCTGAAAGTTCTGCTACTCGTCAACCCTCACGCCTCGTCGGTCACCGCTCGGACCCAGGTTGTCATCCAAAAGGCGCTGGGCGCTGACCACGAGGTGACCCTGGCCGAAACCCATAGGCGAGGGCATGCCTCGCGCCTGGCCCACGGGGCGGTGGCCGATGGGTGCGATGTAGTGGCTGTGCTGGGTGGTGACGGCACGCTCAACGAAGCAGTCAACGGACTGGCCACCTCTGGCGTGGCGCTGGCCCCCCTGCCGGGGGGATCGACCAACGTGTTTGCCCGGACGATAGGGCTGCCCGACGATCCCGTGGAGGCGGCCGCAATGTTGCTGGAGACGCTGGCCGCCCGCCACTTAAAACGGGTGGGGCTGGGGCAGGTGAACGGGAGGTACTTCCTGTTTCACGCCGGAGTGGGCTACGACGCGGCCGTGGTACAGCAAGTGGAACGGCGGGCGGGGCTGAAGAGGTACGCCAACCATGCTTTGTTTGCCTTCGCGGCAGTCGACACCTGGCTGCGCCACTACGACCGGTCGCAGCCCCGGTTCACCGTCTACCACGCCGATGGCGAGGCCGTGACCGGCCAGTTCGCCATCTGCCTCAACACCGATCCCTATACCTATCTGGGGTCGCGCCCCTTCACTGTGATGCCCGATACGAACCTGGACATGCCTTTGTCTTTGGTAACCCTGCGCTCGCTGAGAGCGAGCAGGCTCCTTCGGACGGCAGCCAGCGCCCTCGGTTACGGCCCTCCGGTCACTGCCCATCGCCACGTCCACTCCCGTGCCGATGTGGCTAGCGCAGTAGTGGCCAGCGACACCCCATTCCCCTACCAACTCGACGGCGACTACCTCGGCGAAACCACCCGCCTCGAGTTCCACCACGCCCCCGAAGCTCTCGCTTTGGCCCTGCCCATGGGGTGATCGTTATTCCTCGCCCAGGACCTTGCAGGCGATGTCGGGGACGTCGGTGATGACGGCGTCGGCGCCTATGGCGGCTAGTTGGGCGATTTGGTCGGGGTCGTTGACGGTCCAGACGTTGACTTCGAGGCCGGCGGCGTGAGCGGTGGCCACTAGGGCCTGGCTGGTGGAGGCCACGTAGGGATGAATTGCCGTGTGGCCGGCGGCGGCCACACGGTCCACTAGCAGGTCGGGGGCCAGTACCTCGAAGGTCAGGTAGGCGGTGGGAATCTCGGGGTCGATGGCCCTGATGCGGTTGAGGGCTTCCATGTCGAACGACGAGACGATCACCCCACTGCCGGCCTCGCCGATCCCCCACCCCAGCACCAGACCCGCGACGGCGGCAGATACCTGGTGTTCGGCGTCGTAGTCGGGGTCATTGGGAGCGCTCTTGATTTCTATGTTGATGACGAAGTCCCGGTCGATGGCCGGGTCCCGGCAGACGTCCATGACCTCGGCCAGCGTCGGCACCCAGTCGGGCAGCTCTTGGTCTTGCAGGTCGATGATGGCCCGGCCGTCGGGCAGATGGGCATCGTGATGCACCACGAGCACCTCGTTGGCCGTCCGCCTTACATCGAGCTCCACGCCGTCGGCATTCAGGCGCACTGCGGCCTGAAATGCCTTCAGTGTGTTCTCTCGCTCGGCCGCCGACGCCCCCCGGTGGGCGATCACCTTCACGACAACAATCTTGCCAACTCGTTCACGAATCCCATACTCACAACGCCAACACGGTTACCAGAAAACAACAAATTCATCATCAGCCCCTCTTGCCACACCAGTACACCACCCCTATCCTTGTCCCTGCGTGATTACCAAGGGCCTGCTTTTCGAATCCGACAATGCGGCGGATGATTGGCGATGCCAAGCCGCCTGTCGCGACACGGATCCGGATCTATTCTTCCCCGTGGGCAGTACCGGTCTAGCCCTTGAGCAGATCGAGTCGGCCAAGGTGGTTTGCCAGGAGTGCAACTCGCAAAACGCTTGCTTGGAGTTCGCCTTGGCCACCAACCAGGACTCTGGAATCTGGGGCGGCACATCTGAGGAGGAGCGCCGCCAGCTCCGCCGACTCAGGGTAGCCGAGCAGCGCCAGACGCCCATCTTCTTGGCCTAGCCGCCGTCTGGGGAGCGGAACCCCAGCAAGGGGATCGCCAACTCCACCACCGTTCCGAACCGGGGCGGGTCTCCGTCGCCATTGCTCATGGTGATGCTCCCCCGCAGATCGGTGCTCACCAGATTTCGCACGATGGCGATCCCCAGCCCATCAGCGCTGCCAGCGTCGAAGCCCGGTGGCAGCCCGACCCCGTCATCGGTCACCCGCACCTGCACCCGGTCGCCGTCGTTGTCCAGTTCGATTCGCACCTGTCCGCCGGGCGGCTCGGGATAGGCGTGGTCCATCACATTCTGCAAGCACTCGTTCAACACCACCGCCAAGGGCGTGGCCACATCGGCGGCCAGCTCTCCAGCATCGCCCAGCACCTTGAATTCCACCGGTCGGTCGGGACCGGTCAGCCCCTCTTCCACCATGCGCACCAGCGACCGCACGATCTCGACGAACGGTACGTCGCTGCTGGCATCGCGCGACAAGATTTCGTGGACGATGGCGATGGCACGAATACGCCGCACCGACTCCTCTATAGCGTCCCGGGCTTCTGCCGCGGTTGCTCTGCGCCCCTGCAATCGCAATAGCGACGACACCGTCTGGAGGTTGTTCTTCACCCGGTGGTGGATCTCGGCGATAGTGGCGTCTTTGGACATCAATAGCCGGTCCCGGCGGCGCAACTCGGAGATGTCCCGCATCAAGACCAATGCGCCGGTCACCTCTCCCCTTCCGATCAGCGGCAGGCAGCGCAGGACAACCGTGCCTTGATCACCGTGTTGGATCTCCTCGGTCTGGGGAAGACGGGAGGCGAAGGCAGCCCGGATAGCCCGCTGTTCCAGGCCGATTTCCACCAGCCGGCGACCCTCGACCTCGCTGTGCAGGCCAATACGGTGCAGCGCCGATGCGGCATTGGGGGAAATCAGCAGAACTCGGCCCGAGGCGTCCAGCAGCATCAGCCCGTCGCCCACCCGGGGAGACTCCTCTGTCTCGATGTCGTCCACCGGGAATGGGTATTCCCCCTCGGCAATCATGGCTGCCAGCCGCCGGAACAGTTTGAAGTAGCTCATCTCCAACTCGCCAGGATTTCGCTGGATGTCGGGATCGAATTCCCGAGCCATCACTGCGACCACTTCGCCGTGACAGTTCACCGGCACAGTTAGCGTGCGGATACGGGGCTGGTCGGCTCCCCCGATGCGCCCCCCGTCGGTGATCCGCCCCTCGCGGTAAGCCACGTCCACCAGCGGACGCTGCTCGGGGGCGAAAACAGCCCCCACCAGATCGCTGCGATGCACTGACCGGGCGGTGGTGGGCCGGATCTGACCCGCGATGGCGTACCCGCTTGGGTTCTCGGTGGCGGGAGTCTGACCCACCGCGCCGGTGGGTACGTACAGCAGCAGGTCGGCGAAGGAGATGTCGGCCAGCGGTGCCCACGTCCGCATGAGCCTCTGGAGATGGTTCAGACGCGACTGGGGCAGGCCGGGCGCCAATTCCTCCAGGCTCGCCATCCGACAAGTTTATTGTCTATTGGCCAGGAGCGAATCAGCTCCCGAAGCCGATGGATCGGCCGGATGCCGAGGGATCGAGCTCCACGTAGGCCACGCTGGCGGCCGGAACCCCCACCTCGCGGCCCCGATGGTCGGTCAGCCACAGCATCTCGCCGGACGCCAACTCTGAGGTGATGGCCTTTTTCACCGACTCCACATCGGAGTCGGGATCCAATTCCACCTCGATTTCCTTCTGGCTCCGGATCACGCCGATACGAACATGCATTGAATGATCTCCTTGGGACTCGATCCTGCTAATTGATCTTGAGTTCGGGGCTGTAGATGCGCCGCGGAGGGGGGTTGTCCACCAAGTGGGCGGCCATTGCCGCGAATTCCCGACCGGCCTCCGAGTCAGAGGCCTCAGCCGCGATGGGCCGGCCCCCATCAGCCCCCTCTCGCAGCGCGGGCAGCAGCGGCACCTGCCCGATCAGAGGCACACCGAGCCGGTCGGCCAGTTCTCGACCTCCTCCGGCGCCGAACAGCTCGTACCGCTTGCCGTCGTCACCGGTGAACCAGCTCATGTTCTCAATTACCCCTCGCACGGTGAGGTTCACCTTCTCGGCCATGAACGCGGCCCTCTGTGCTACTCGCTGGGCGGCGGGCTGGGGGGTGGTAACCACATACACCTCAGAGCGGGGCAGGAACTGGGCCAGGGAGATGGAGATGTCCCCGGTGCCCGGCGGCAGGTCGACCAGCAAGAAATCGGGGTCGTCCCATGCCACGTCGGTGAGGAACTGCTCCAGCGCCTTGTGGAGCATGGGTCCCCGCCAGATGACTGCTTGGTCTTCCTCGGCGAAGAACCCCATGGAAATGCACCGCACGCCGTGGGCCTCGGGGGGAACGATCATCTCGCCGACCATCTCAGGAGACCGGTCGATTCCCAGCATCTTGGGAACGGAGAAACCCCACACATCGGCGTCCAGCACCGCGGCTCGGTGCCCGGCCGCGGCCAAGGCGACCCCCAGGTTCACCGTGACCGACGACTTGCCCACACCGCCCTTGCCGGAGGCGATCAGCATCACTCGCGTGGTGGACGCCGGATCGGCGAAGGGGATGGTCCGGCGCGGCGGGGTGGGGGTGTCGCCAGCGGGGACCATGCCGGTAGATTACGGCATCGACCCAGAAATCCCTGTGCCGTGAGCACTCCATAACCGTGACTATCCCTGTGCCGTGACCAGTCGCCACTATCTCGACCACGCTTCAACCTCGCCCATCAGGCCCGAGGTGGTGGCGGCCATCAACCGCTGGTGGGCCGCGGGCCACGGCGACCCCTCCCGGATGCACGCTGAGGCGCTGGCCGCCCGATACGAAATCGAGCAGGCCCGACAGCAGGTAGCCGACTGCTTCGGCGCCCGATCTCGAGAGGTGGTCTTCACCAGCGGGGCTACTGAGTCGATCGCGGCCGCAGTGTGGGGGGTGTCTAACCGGGGCACCCATCAAGTGCTGAGCGCGGTGGAGCACTCCGCGGTGCGGCTGTCGGCCCGACGATTGTCAACCCAAGGGCACCGCGCCACCGTGGTCGGCGTAGACGGCGCCGGCCGGGTAGACCCCGAGGAGATGGCCGCGGCCATCGAGCCGGATACCGCGGCGGTTCACTGCCAGTGGGCCAACCACGAGGTGGGGACGGTGCAGCCGGTGGCCGAAGTAGTGGCCGCCTGCCGAGAGCGGTCCCCCGATGTACTGGTCCATGTGGACGCCGCGGCTGCCGCCGGGCGGATTCAGGTCAGCTTCGAAGAGGTCGGCGCCGACTTGTTGTCGATCAGCGCTCACAAGTTTGGAGGACCGCCGGGTATCGGGGCTTTGCTGGTGCGCCGGGGGCTGCGCTTGGTGCCGCTGTTGGAAGGCGGCGACCAGGAACGGGCCCGGCGGGCTGGGCTGGAGAACGGCGCGGCCATCGCTGGCTTTGGAGCAGCGTGCGCCGCCCTCGGGGACGGCGGCTTGGAGCAAGAGGCGGGCCGGGCTCAGGCTCAAACCGACAGAATCCGAGACAGGGCGCAAAATATCGATAGCGTCGTGTTCTACGGCCATCCCACCCATCGCTTGCCTCATTTGGTGTGTCTGGGCATCGGCGACGTGGAGCCCCAGGCCGTGCTGATCGCCTTGGACCGCGCTGGCGTGGCAGCTCATTCAGGCAGTTCTTGCGCCTCGGAGTCGCTAGAGCCGTCGCCGGTGCTCGAGGCCATGGGCGTTGACGCCGATCATTCGCTGCGTCTCTCAGCAGGGTGGTCGACCACCGACGCCGATGGGGACGCGGCCATTGAAGCCCTCGAAGAAGCTCTGGCCGAATTGCGCAAGCTGCGGGGTTAGTGGTCCGTCTGCAAATTGAGCATGGCGTCCTGCTAGGCATCGACGCCCCTCGCGGCGTTGCTCCTCCTTGCCGTACGCTCCGGGTATGGCTGCGTCGGTGCGCCTTGTGAGGAACGCCGCTGCCGTCGCAATCCGCACCTGCCAATTCACAGACGGACCACTAGCCCAGCCAATCGAAGAAGTCAGCACCGGCCAACGCGTTGGAGATGCCGTTTAAATCCTCAACGTGCAGAAACTCAAACCCAGCCGCCTCGGCGTAATAGCGGTCGACGTCGGTGTCGCCGATGTGGATGTAGCGGGAGGCCTCGAACTGGTTGCGCACCTCGTCCAGGTGGTGCTTGCCCCCCACAAAATCCACGTCGATTTCATGGATGTCCCACAGCCGCTGCTGGTCAGAGCGCACCCGATCTGAGCCGCTGCCAATCACATAGCCCCTGGCCTTGGCCTGCCGCATGGCCTCCAGCAAGATAGGCCCTGGCGGATCACCGCACTCCAGCGTGCCATCGATGTCGAACGAAATGAGGATGGAGGCAGCATACAGTCGACCCGGACCAGCCCTCTCGCCGTCCACCATCTCATTCGCTGTTCTTGGAAAAATGTGTTTGCATCACGGCAGTGAGCACTGATGGGGGTCCGACCGGCAGCATGCTGGGCAACGACGGCAAAGAGTCGGGATTCTCGCCCTGACTGCGCTCGAGATATTAATCATCATCGGCTTCTCCACAGCCGGAGCTGTGGTGCACGGCTCTTTGGGGCTCGGGGCGGCCCTCGTAGCCGGCCCAGCTCTGGTGGCCATCGACCCGGGGTTCGCTCCCGGACCGCTCATCGTCATAGGCCAAATCGTGGGATTCCGGCACGCCATCGTCGAACGCCGGCATACGGACCGCCGAGCAGTGCGCCATTGCGTCATCGGACTCCCATTTGGATTGGCCGCCGGCCTCGCCGTTCTCACCGCAATCAGCGACGAAATGCTAGGACTCTTAATCGGGAGCCTGACCGCCGCAGCCGCCGTCTCGCTCCTCTGCGGCCTGCGAATCCGCCGCAACCCGCCCGTCGAGATGGCCACCGGCTTTGCCACCGCGTTCACCGGCATTACTGCCGGTCTGCCTGGTCCGCCGCTTGTACTCACTTTCTGCGACATGAAGCCAGCCACATTGCGCGGAACTTTTGCCACATTCGTCCTCATGGTGGCGGCTGCCGGGGTTGTAGGGCTTGTCGTCACCGGTGAGTTCGGCCGCCATGAACTAGAGCTCACTGGTTGGCTGGCCCCAGGGGTCGTACTCGGGCTGGCCATGGCTCGCTTCGTGCGCCCCTACGTAGATCGCACATGGTTCAGGCCCGCCGTGCTGATCGTGGCCCTAGCCGGTGCAATCGCTTTGATTCTTCGCCAACTCCTCTGAAGCCCCCTAACGTGGTGGCATGGCCCTTCGCCGCGGCACCGATGTCCTTGTGGAAACCGTCGATGTGGCCGGACAGGACGTCCTAGATGTGGGTTGCGGAGACGGCACGCTAGTCCGGTGGCTGCACAGCCAGGGGGCACGCGCCCTCGGAGCCGATTGCGGTGCCGAGATGCTTCGACGAGCTCTGGAGGCCGATCCCGCGCACTCCGACAGGTACGTTGACGCGCCGGGCCAGGCCCTGCCGTTTGACGACAACTCCTTCGATGTCGTTGTCTTTTCAAATTCCCTGCACCACATCCCAACCGAAGACATGGCCCAGGCCCTCGAAGAGGCCGGCCGCGTGCTCCGGCCCGGAGGGACGCTTTATGTGGCCGAGCCCGAGATTGAGGGCCCCGAAGACTCGATGGGTTACCCGGTTATCGACGAGACCGCCGTTCGCACCGCAGCCCAGCAAAGGCTGGACGAACTCGACCAAGCCCGGTTCGAATCGCTGCGCCGGTTCACCTACACCTCGGAGGCCGTGTACGAGAGCTTCGATCGGTGGTGCGATCGGGTGGTGGGCATCGACCCCGAAAGAGCCGCTGCCCTAGAGCAGCACAGAGAAGACCTAAACGAACGATTCCACCGCTTGGGCGAACGCCGGCCCGAGGGTTGGGCTTTTGCCCACAACAGCCTCGTCTCAGTCACCACCGCCCGCTGAGCCTGACCTGCTCATGGCAACGGCTGGGCGTCGAGCAGTACAAAGGCCAGGCGAGCAGGCACAGCACCCCGGTTCTCCCAATGGTGGGCAGTGCCGCGCTGGACCACCGTGTCGTACTTGTGCAAGGTCACCTCGCCTTCGTCCAGCAGCAGTGTGACTTCGCCGTCAAGGACAACCATGTAGTCGATTGTCCTGGTTGTGTGCATACCGGGTCGGCCGTCGCTGTGCGTAACGGCACCCTCCCTTGCCAGCCGCTCAGCGGTTTCTGTAACTGCTCCCGGGGCCAGTTCGTGGCTAGGAGGGAGCTCAACTAACCAGAACAGCGAGCCTTGCGGAGGGGCTTCGAGGCGAGTCTCCCGCAGAGCGGCATCGGTGACCTCCCCGGAGTTGTCGGCTGGGGAGCCCTCTGTTGTCCAGATCTGTACCCGGCGCTTGTAGTCGTGGACATCGTTGAAGACGATCACCGACCGACCGTCGGCATCGTGGCCGGTGACCACCCGGCGGATCTCGTTGGCATTGTCCATTGTCTGCCTCCTTGTAGATCGATCAGAAGATCCTCTGGCCGCCCTCAGAGCGGCATTACCCGTCCGCCGCTGGCGTGAATGGTGGCTCCAAGCATCGCGTGGCTCGGAGCAGAGGCGGCATAGGCGATCACATCGGCCGCCTCTTCGACCCCCAGGAGCCGACCCCACGGCAGCAATCCGCGGTGAACAACATTCAACATGCGTTCGTCCTGTTCAGGAGTTGGAGGATTCTCGCTGCCCATGCCGCCGGTGGAGATTCCCCCAAGGGCGACAACGTTCACCACAATGCCGTAGGGGGCCAGTTCTGCCGCAGCCGACTTGGTCCAGGCGATCAAGCCCCCCTTGGCGGCGTTGTACAGGGACACAGGGCTCATATCGGCCGGAGGCGGGTTGAACGGCGCCGTGGACGCCACGCTGACCACCCGGCCGTAGTTGGCCTCCTTCATGGCCGGAACGACCGCCTGGGTGCACAGCATCGGGCCAAGCAAGTTGACACCGATGACCTGGTTGAATTCCTCGACTTCGAAATGCTCAGTGCTGCTGGCCCCGCCGATGGCGGCGTTGTTGACCAGCGCATCGATGCGGCCAAACTCTCCGAGCACGGTGTCGGCCATCGCGGCGACATCGTCACGATTCGATATGTCGGCCCGCACCCAGATCGCCCGCTGGCCGGTATCTTCCACAATGGCCCCAGCGCTCTGCTCGCCCCAGTCCTGGCGGAGGTCGACTAGCGCGATGTCGTAGCCCCGTTGGGCAAGGGCCCGCGCGGTCGCCCCACCCACTCCCCAAGGGCGAGCCCCAGTGACGATGGCAACCCTGTTCTCGGTGCGTGTGGTCATTCTCTGTGCTCCCTTAGCTCCTGTGATGGGGGGGAATTGTCGGACTCTGTCGGGCTATGGGTGGGATCGAAGGTGACCAGCAGCTGGGTGCGGCCACGAAGGATGTAGCTGTCCATGAATGCGTCAGTGTGTTCGTTGGCCAGCGTCACGTTGGGCAAGTCCAACATGGCGTTGGTACCAACCTTGGCCTCAAGGCGGGCCAAGCCCTGGCCAATGCAATAGTGCTCTCCATAGCCGAAGGCCACATGGTCATTTGGATCGCGATCGATTTTGAAAGCGTCAGGCATCGGGCATGCCTCAGGATCTCGGTTGGCGGCCGCGAAGGCCAGCCATGCGAACTCTCCCTTGGCCACCGGCTTCCCTCCGAGGTCGGTATCGCAAGTTGCAACTCGGAATAGACCAGTTACCGGCCCTTCGTGGCGCAGCGCCTCCTCGACGAACGCCGGCACTAGGTCCCGGCTCGAGGCCAGGCGATCACGCAAGTCGTGGTTGGTGGCTAGGCGGTGGCCAATGTTGCCCAACAGCGTGGTGGTCGTCTCGTTGCCGGCCAGCAAGAACTGCCGCAATGCCCCCATGCGCTCTTCGTAGGTCAGCGGCTCGCCATCAACCTCGGCGTTGGCCACATCGGAGATCAGATCGTTGCGGGGCTCGGCTTGGCGCTGTTCGACCAGGGTTGAGAAGTACTGGTCAAATTCGTACTCCGATTTGATGTAGCTGCGTACCTCGTCGCGACTGGGTCGGGCTCGCCCGATGGGAATGGCGAAGTCGTCCGACCATCCCTTGAACATCTCCAGTTCGTCTTCGGGAACCCCCAGCATCCGCGAGATCATCACCATCGGCAACAACACGGCGTATTCCCGGACGAGATCGGCTCGACCCCGCTGGGCGAAAGCAGCAACCAGCGAATCGGAAACCGACTTGACCTCGGGCTCCAATGCCCGAAGGCGCGCGGGCCGAAAGGCACGGTTCAGAGCTCTCCGCTGGCGCACGTGTTCGGGAGGATCGGCCGTGTTGAGCACCCGACCTCTTGAGCGGCTGCGAAATCGAGCAACCGCCTCGGCCATCTCGGGTTCCTCTTCGACGGCTCTGGCATGCTCGGCCACTGGATTGCGAAATTCATAGGTGGCAGTGGGCGAACGGTTTGACCAAGTGGCCGGGTCGAGCACAATGTCGCGAAGCAGTTGGTAGCTGGTAATGACCCAGGCCCCCATGGCCTCGCTGTAGAACGCGGGATCGGATGCCGACCGCACATCGTCGAATAGCGGCCAGGGACAAGCCAGTAGTTCCTCGTCGCGATCCAGCAGCCGCTGAATCCGGCCGTCCAGTAAATCCGTCATCTTCGGGAGTACGTGTCGATCATCGATGCCACGGGCGACTAGTTGGCCGCCACTGGACAATCGCCTTCCACCAGGAGCCTTCGCAGTACGCGATCGCCCTCCCAAGGATCGCGCACCGCGAAGTGAGCAGTGCACCGCTCGTCCCAGATAACGACATCTCCGTTGCGCCAGCGCCAGCGACACGTCACGCTGGGATTCGTGGCGTGTTCGGTAACGGCAGCCATGACTTCATGGCTGGCTTCGTCATCGAGCCCGTCGACGGGGGCATCCCCAACGCAGAAGATCGCCTCCTCCCCCGTCTCAGGGTGCCGCCGAAGCAGGGGCTGGTGCACCCCCTGGAGGTTGTCCCGCCAAACCTGGGCTTCAAATTCTGGAAAAATCGTCTTCTTCAAGCCAATGAGGGTGTCGGGCACACTGTGCACTGTAGAGCGCCCCTGCATTTGCTCCCGCAGCTCGTCGGGCAGCCTCGACGCGGCAAGCACCAAGTCGGCCCACATGGTGTCACCACCCACAGACGGTACGTCGATGGCCCGCAAGATGCCGAAGGCGGGCGGGTTGGGGGCATACAGCACATCCAGATGCCATCGGTCGGTCAGCAACTGGTGGTCGCTTTTGACCCTCAACTCCGACGGCTCGGCCGAATCGACACCAGCAAGACGGTCCATGGGATGGATCCACGGCTCGCCGAGAGACTGGGCAAGTCGGACGTGCCCAGCATCGTCTAGGAACTGATCGCGAATGCCAACCACCTTGTACTCCAGCAAGGCTCTCCGCAGGTCCGAGGCCGTATCGCCGTCGAGTTCCCCGAGGTTGATGTCCAACAACTCGGCACCGAGTGCCGCCGTGAGTGGTTCAATTCGCATGCTGCTGACCTCCCGTTTCTACGTTGCGGCAGATATATGGCTCTACTTGATCTGCGCCCGAATTGCGAATGCTGTAACCGGAATCGGCCGGCGACCTCGCCAACTACCCCGCCAACACCACCCGGGTACTACACCCCGAGGGGTGTCCTCGATCTTAGGACTGGCCACGGATGGAGATGTTATGGTGCGCATATGCGCACCACTATCACCATTGATGATGAGGTATACGAAGAAGCCCGGCGAATCGCCTTTGAATCTCGCCGAACCCTCGGCGAAATCATCAATGAGCTCCTTACCGAGGGGCTCAAACTTGTGGCTCAGCCATCAAAGCACCGCCAGCTTGGGCAGCTCCGGGGAACGATCACCATCGCCGATGACTTCGACGACACCCCGGTTGAAGTGCGCGACTCCCTCAGTGCTCCGATCTGATGGCCGACCTGCTGCTCGACACCCATGTTCTGCTCTGGGCCAACGAGGCGCCAGAGCGGCTTTCTCCCGAAGCCGTCACCGCGCTGGAAGACCCGACAAATCGCCTACTTGTGTCGGCTGTCTCGGTTGCTGAGATCGAGATCAAGCGACGGCTTGGAAAGCTGTCCATGGAACACAGCTGCCAAACCCTGGTGTCTCGGCTCGACGGGGCGTGGCTCGACCTGACTGCCGCTCACACCATGGGACTGCGTGCACTGCCCCTGCTGCATGCCGATCCGTTCGACCGGCTGCTCATAGCCCAGGCGGTCTCCCATGGCTGCCCCCTCGTCACAGCCGACCAGAAAATCCTCGCCTACCCAATTGAAACGCTCACCGCTTGACCGGCTCTTATCAAGTGTGGCTCTTGGGAGGCAGCGGCCTATAGGACTGCTGGGATCGCGGCCAGAGTGAGGGTGGTCTATTTTGCAGGTCGTATATGACTACGTGGAGCGAGTTCTGTGATCGGATTGCGGCCCTCGGCGAAGGCCTCGACGATGAGGGGCAGCGGCACCTGGCCAACCAGGTGGCCTGCTGGCTGACTTATTCGATAGGCCACAACGATCCCCGCCATCCTGCCTTCTTCCGGAGCAGCGACCCGGTGTACCAATGGGGCGGGCCCAACGCCGATCAGGTGGCCCGAAGGACTGCGATCGACGGGGACGGGGTGTACCGGATCTCGGGCCAAATGGGCGCTTGCGAGGAATTCGTGCTCCAAGTCAAGCTCGGGGCTACTCAGAGCGGTGGCGCGGGCGTTGGGTTGGAGGTGACCGGATCAAGCCTCGGAATTGGCCCTGGAGACGAGATCAACATCTGGCTGGGCGGCGAAGAACGCAACGACGGCCTCGGAAGCTGGTTGCCGCTTGATCCCGAGGCGTCGTTTGTGCACATCCGCGACTACTACTTCGACTGGCAGCCCGCCGAGCCGGCCACCTTTGTCATTGAGCGCCTCGACACGGTTGGCGAGCCCAAACCCGATGTCGACGCCGCCGCCATCCTCAGCACCGCGTTGGGCGAGATCGAGCACTCCTTCGACTTCTGGAACGGCTACCAGGAGCGCATGCTCTGTGATCAGCCCCCCAACACGTTCCTACCCCCAGCCGGGATGGGCCGCGGCGTCAAGACGCTCATCTACAGCCACGCCGGGGTGGCCATCGATGCCGACCAAGCCCTCATAGTCGACATCGACCACCGGGGAGCCGCCATGTGGGACATCCAGCTCTACAACCGCCCGTGGTATGAGGCGCTCGACTTCACCAACCGACTGACGTGCCTCAACCATGCTCTGATCGAACCTGGGCCCATCGTCATCGCTGGCTGCGATCCTGGTGGATCCAACTGGCTCGACACCGAAGGCCGGGACTCAGTTCTGTGCACCATCCGCTGGTGGCACCCACCCGGCACCCCGGTGGTCGAAGCGAAGGTCGTCCCAGTCACCGAGCTCGACCTGCCCCCAGTGGACCGCCAAACCCAGATCGCCCGCCGCTCCTCCCATATCGCCTGGCGCTACCGGACTTGAAGGCTCGGGCTCTCAGCCCTGCGCCAACAAGCGCATCATGTTCGACCGAGCCTTCCTCGGCGGGTCCAACAACCACCGCGACCGCGCCGCTGCCCTTGGCGATTGGTAGAGCCAGGGAGGGTGAAACCTCCGGAGAGGCCCGATACAGTCCCGCATGCTGGAAGCCGCAGGAGATGTCATGTCGACGAAGCCACTCATAGGGAATGTCGCAGTCGTGACCGGCGCGGGGCGTGGTATCGGACGGGCGTGTGCTGAGCGTTTGGCCCAAGAAGGCGCCGCGGCGGTGCTTGCGGCTCGTTCTGCCCATGAACTCGATGAGGTTGCGGCCGGGATCCAGGCTGCCGGCGGACGGGCCGAGGTGGTCGTGACTGATGTGTCGGCACGGGCTGATGTCCGCCACCTCTTCGAACGCACCAAAGAGGTCTTCGGCCGGCTGGACATCCTGGTGAACAATGCCGGGGCGATGCAGCCGCTCGTACCGGTGGGGCAGCTTGTTGACGAAGACTGGGACCGCTGCTTCGACGTCAATGTGCATGCAGTGCACTACTGCTGCGACACCGCACTTGAGTTACTTGCCGCTGGTGACGGCGGGCACATAATCATGATCGGCTCCGGCCAGGGTCATTCGCCCTCACCAGGAGCCGCTGCTTACTGCTCGGCAAAAGCAGCTGTGTCTATGTATGTCCGCGTGCTGGCACTAGAACTCCGGCCCCGGGGCATCACGGTCAACGAGATCGTCCCGGGTGCGGTTGCCACTGAGCTGTTGAGCTGGACGGTGGGTCTGCCGATGGAGCGGCTGCATGAGCTGGAGCCGGCTCTTGGAGGAGATCGCATGAAGGATCCCAACGAGGTAGCCGACTACGTCGCGTTTCTCGCTACCCGCTCAACCAAAGCCGGCCCGACCGGTCAGTGCTTCAGCCTGCTCGGGCGCGACCTGTGAAATCGTTTTAGGAATAGGGGCCGTTGGTGCGGAAGGCGAAATAGCCGTAGCCCTGGCGCTCCGGTCCGTCTAGGGCTGGCACTGCCTCCAGGGGCGTGGTGATCTCCTCGATAGCGGGGCCGATCTGATCGGCGATCCCCCGCAACTTGTCGACATCGAGCCCATAGACGCGGGCGGCGTTCTCGCCGACGATGGCCCGGACCTTGTGGTGGGGAGTGCCGGCCATGGCGTGGCGCAGGGAGAGATGGGTCATGGGCGTCTCGTCGGGGTCGTCGGAGTATCGCCAGGTGCCCTCAGGGTGGGGATAGTCGCGGCCCCAGAATATGTTGGTCCACCACCAGTCCCCCACTGCGGCCTCGACCTCGAACGGGGCGACGAAGCTGGCGCCGACGAAGACGTTGGACTTGAAATATTCGCTGGGTGCCTTCGAGAGTTTTCCGTTGCTCAGCGGCAGGGGGGCCTCCGCAGCTGAGTCGAGTTCGACAAGCGCCGACGGGATCCACACGCCGGGCTGTTCGGTCATGGCCAGTTTGAGTCCCGGAAACCGCTCGAAGACCCCACCCAGGATCATGCGGGCGATCGCCCTGCGGTTGTAGGCACCGCCAGCTTCCATCAACAGCAGCGGCGTCCCGTTAACCGCCCGCACGGCTGGGTCAGTTGCTGCTCCAGCATGAGTGGCCAGCACCATTCCGGCTTCTTCCACCGCAGCCCAAAACGGGTCCCAGTGGGATTCGTTGTACTGGACCCACTGCGGGCGGGCACTGGGGAAGTTCACCGCCCGCAACCCGTGAGCCGCGGCCCACCTCACCTCTTCGATTGCGGTGTCGAGGTCCCACAGCGGAATATGAGCCAGCCCGATCAGGCGCTCGGGGGCCGCCGAGCAGAAGTCGGCTAGCCACCGGTTGTAGATCTGGAATCCCACTCCGGCCAGCTCAGGACTGTCCAGTTCGGGCCAACCCAGGTCGTTGAACGGCATGGGTTCGCCATTGAAGCTGTTATGGAACATCACTTCGGCGGCGATTCCGTCTCGGTCCATGTCAGCCAGACGAGCCTGCGGATCGCCGTGTCCCGAAGTCTTCAGATACAGCGCTCGCCCTTGTCGCGCTCCTGCCCGCATTTCCTCGACCTGCGGGCTGATGACGAACTCATCAAAGGCCTCTAGGTGTTCCTCGGGACAGTACGCACGCAGCGCATCCAAGGTTGGTCCCACATGGGAATCCCCCGAAACCAACAGCACCCGCTTTTCGCCAACGCTTGTCAACTTAACTCCCCCAGTCGCTCGCGGACAGCAGGCGCGTTTCGAGTTGGGCGGGCTGCTCGGTGGGGAGCAGGTAGCGCCAGAAGATGGTGCCGGTAGGGGCACCCGCGGTGTCCAGCCAGTTGGGGACGCCGGGGTCGCGGTGGGCGAGGATCATGCGGAATGAGCCATCAGGCTCGAGCACCGTTTGGCGTCGATTCAGGGAAACCCGGCGGCTCCGGTATGGCGGGGTCTGGATAAAGCGGTTGTTGAGCACCACGTTGGCGAACCGGCATTGCGGAAACCGACCGCGAATCTCAAGCGCCTCGTCCGGTCCGAGCTGATAGCGGGTCGATCGGTAGGCGTTGTCGGCCGCGGCGTAGCCAATGGCCCGGTTTCCCTCATCGAGCGGAGGATTTGTGAACTGGTTGGAAACGGTTGAGCTCCACGCCAGTGGTTCTCGCGGGCCGGAGGGCCAGTTCACGGTAACGCTGCGAAGAAAAGTGATCGCCCGCTGGAGTCCTTCGGCGCAGGTCTCGTCATCGGGTATTGCTGGCGGACCGGGATCAACCGTTGGCTCGATGGACAGCGGAACGTGCATGTTCGGGTCGGTTGCCGCGGGGCGATCCCACTCGAAGTAGTGCCGGGTGGTGATGCTGCCGGACTCCGGCGAGAGCGCTAACCAATTGCCGGGCTGGGGGTTCTGGCTGGCGTGCAACTCGTAGCTTCCATCGGCGTTGACCTCGATCTCATCGTCGTTGAGTGTGGCTCCGAGCCCGCTCGACATCGCACCGCCAGCGGTTCCCTGCTCAACCGTAAACGAGGTGTACACCGCCCCGGCCAGGTTCCCCCGGATCACATAGTCGCGACCGGGATCGATCACGCTGCCGTAATAGATGGCATCAGGGTTGTCCCCCAGCAGCTTCTTGGTCGGAGAGAACCACCGATAGAACCACGGCCGGGCCGGATCAGCCTGCGACCAGAACTCCAAGGCATGCTGCAAGCCATTCAGAGCAAACACCCGCGCCTCCGCCCGGTCGTCAGCAGTCGGCATCGCTCTTGCCTCCCGCCACCAATCGCGCTCGATCTCACCCATCAATTCAACGAGTTCATCCCATACCTTTGCCGATCGGTCAGCCACTTGAAACTCCTTCTAATTGCGCTTGGCTCTCGCTATTCAAAATCGATCAGTGGTCAGAGTCAAGCAGCGGGCCAAAGGCGGCGGCGCACCGCTGGGAGTCGTAGAATTCGCGGAATCGGCTGATCAGGCCTTCCCGCATGTCCACCAGCGTGATGTAGCTGTTCTGGTATCGCTCACCTGAGCCGAGCATATGGCCGTCGCTATCATACTCGACCAGGAAACGATCAGGGTCGGAGAGTTCGTAGATCTCGGTGATATGGAAGGCCATGCTGACCAGCCCGTACGAGGTTGAAAGCCGGTCGTAAACCGCCTGTTTGCCAACGGTGCGCGAGGGCTTCCCCGTAAACGAGAATGGAGCCTCGAACACGATGTCGTCGTGCCAGTACTGCGCCAATGCATCGACATCGCCAGTGGCGATCAGATCGAAATACTCCCGAATCTGCCCGAGATTGGCTGTTTGGCGAGCACCTATGTCCACGAGCGGAATCTACCTTCTACGGGCTTGACGTGTTCCCGGCCGACGACGGTTCCACTTCGGTGACTGCCGACCAGTCGTAATGATCGACCACACACTACGGACCACTAGAGTGTTTTCCAGTGCGCGTCATGATGACAGGGGCAACGGGATTCATCGGCGGTCACACCGCGGCGCGGGCAATCCAGGCAGGTCACGAAGTTTGTGCGCTGGTGAGATCGCCCCAAAAACTTGAAGACCTCTGCGACGCCTTCGACTTGCCCCCGATCGATTTTGTCGTGGGCGACATGACCGATCCTGATGCCGTCACCTCAGCTCTCGACGGCGCCGACGCGGCCATCCACTGCGCCGCCGTCGTGTCGCTCGACGCCCGCGGCAACGCCCAGGGGATTGAGAACAGCATCACTGGTGCCCGGCTTGTGCTCCAGCAGGCCCACGCCATGGATCTCGACCCGATCATTCACGTCTCCAGCGTGGCTGCCCTGTTCGACCCCGGAGCAGGCTCGCTCACGGTCGATCACCCCCCTTCTTCAGCCGGTTACACCTACGGCCAAGCCAAGGCCGACGCGGAGATAGAGGCCCGGAAACTCCAGGCTGACGGGGCTCCTATTGCCATCGTGTATCCGAGCGCGGTGATTGGCCCGCCCGCGGGCTCGGCTTTCGGGGAGGCCAGCGAGGACATGGCCCGATTCAGCGCAACCGGCATCATTCCCACCCGCAAGGCCGCGGTGGCCATCTCCGATGTCCGAGATATGGCCTCGCTCCTGGTGGCACTACTTGAACCGGGCCATGGGCCCCGTCGTGTTATGTGCGGCGGTCATCTGGTGGATATGAACCTCTTCGCCCGCATCCACCGCGATATCACCGGTCGAAGATTCCCCATGATGCCGCTTCCCCCTTCTGCTCTCCGGGGGATGGGTCGCGCGGCTGACGCGATACGTCGTGTCGTCCCGATCAACTCGGCCATGAACAGATTCAGTATGAGCGTCCTCACCCAGTGGGAAGGATCGGAAGACAGCGATCTCTCCGTATACGGGGTTGAGTTCCGCGATATTGAGGAGACTTTCTCCGACAGCCTCGCCGCTTGGCATGAAGCCGGCCTCCTCTCCAACCGCCAGATCGGCGAAGCAATCCCCTCCCCTGATCCCAGCAAAGCGCCGACACCGCCCAAGGGTTTCCGGATGCCGGCCCGCGTGGTGCTCTCTCGGCCGTTCAGGATCCTCGGTCCGCGCATTGTGCCGCGGGCCCACCGGGCGATCAACCGGCTCACCCGGGGGCGAACACTGCTCGATTCCGCCACCCAGCCAATGCTCATGCTTTTCTCCACCGGCGCCAAGACCGGACAGACCCGAGAGACCCCACTCGGCGCGGTCCCGCTCGAAGAGGGCCGCTTCTTGGTGGTGGGCAGCAACTTCGCCCGCGGTGATCATCCCGCGTGGACAGCCAACCTCCTGGCCAACCCCAATGCCGAGATCGTATTCCGCGGCCAGCGCACACCAGTGCAGGCTCGACTCCTCACCGGTACCGAGCGGGAATCAAGGTGGCAGACCGCAGTGGGCTGGTATCCGCTTTGGACCCAGTACGACGCCGTAACCGAACGCGAGTTGCGCTTGTTCGAACTCGAACCCATAACCGGTGGAACGGGCAGCTAGAGCACTGGCCTGCCTGGGATCTTCGCCGAGCGATCTCCTAGTGGTAGGTCAGATACTCGTTTAGCTCCCAGTCGGTGACTGCTTGGGAGAATCGGCGCCACTCCTCGCGCTTCATGGCCACGAAATTGGCCACAAGTTCTGAGCCCACGGCTTCTACCAAGACCTGGTCGGCCTCGAGGGCATCGAGAGCCAGGCTCAGGTTCTCGGGAGCGCAGCGCACTGTGTTTGCGGTTTCAAGTCCGTCGCCCTCCTCGCGCGGGGGTGGCGAGATCTGGCCTTTGGCTCCGAGCAGCGCGGCCTGCAACAGCGCTGCGGTGGCCACGTAGGGATTCGACGCGCCATCAGGCACTCGGTTCTCCAGACGGGTGGCAGCACCGCGATCCTGGGGAACGCGAATCGCCACGGCGCGGTGGTCGTAGCCCCAATTGGCCCAATAGCCCGACAACTGCCCGGGAATGAGCCGCTTGTAGGCGTTTACGGTGGGGGCGCACAGCGCGGTCAGCGCCTCGTGATGCTCGAGCATGCCCCCGATGCCGTGGTGGGCGAGGGCGGAGAGCCCATCGGCGGCCTGAGGATCTTGGAACAGATGCTCGCCGGCATCGTTCTGGAAGCTGATGTTCACGTGGAGGCCGTTCCCGCCGCGATCGCCGAAAGGCCGGCCGAGAAACGTCAACAAAAGCCGGTGTCGGGCGGCGATCTCACGGCACAGCAGCTTGAGGAGGAAGGTGTTGTCGATGGCCTCTAGGGGCTCCTGGTGCTCGATCGTGAACTCGAATTGAGGGGTGTCGTACTCACTGGCGATGGTCTCCAACCCAATGCCCGCAGTTGCGGCCGCGGCCATGATGTCGTCCAGCAATCCGGAGGGGTCCACCAGCGGGCCGGTTCCATAGCAATGCGAGCCCGGGGTGTCCCATTCCTCCCAGCCTCCCTTTCCGTCGGGTTGGAGCACGTAGGCCTCGAGCTCGGTCCCGACTCTGGCCCGGTACCCGGCGGCCTCGAGGTCATCGACCGCTTTGGCCAACGCGTTCCGAGGCGAGATGGCGAGGGGCGTGCCGTCCTGGACGAGATCGGCGATGACTACGCCGGTCGCCTCCTGCCAGCATTCTCTGACCCGCTCTAGGTCGTAGACAGCACGGAAATCACCGAGTCCGTCGAGCACTTCGGCACCGGGGGCTGGAATCAAAGCCCGGTCGTATCCCACCCCGAAGATGGCGATGGAGAAGCCCACCTCTCCGGTGGCCGCCGCCATCGGGATGTATTTTCCGCGGGCGAAGCCGAACAAGTCGGGGTAGAGCACCCGCACTCTGGTGTGGTCAGGATTTGCCATGGAGCACCTCCCATATCCGGTTCGGTGAAAGCGGCGTGGTCACGTTGGTCCAGTCCACGTCGGGCAGCGCAGCGCAGACAGCATTCACGACCGCAGCGTAGGCGCCGTTGGTTCCCCCCTCCCCCATCCCCTTCATCCCCCCTGGGGTGTACGGGCTGGGGATCTCCAAGTGCTCGATGCGGATGTCAGGCATCGTCGCGCTATCGGGAACGTGATAGTCGAGCAGCGTCGACATCAGCGGCTGACCATTGTCGTCGTAGACGAACTCCTCGATCAGCGCTGCGCCCAAACCCTGCGCCACACCCCCTTGGATCTGGCCTTCGACGATGGTGGGGTTGACCATGGTGCCGCAGTCGCTCACCACCACATAGTCCTCGACGGCTACTTGTCCGGTGCCAGGATCAATCGCCACCCGACAGGCATGGGTGGCATAGGAGAACGTGGCGCTGGCGGGGTCGTAGGAGTACGACTCCGCCAACCCAGGCTCGATCCCCTCGGGAAGCCGGAATCCCTGCCAGGCCCGTTTGGCCACGTCAGGGATGCCTACACCGACTCCGGTACCCGCCACGCGAGCTTTACCCTCACCGAGCTCGATGTCCGCGGGACTCGCCTCCAGCATCTCAGCCGCGATGGCTCTTATCTTGTCCGCTACCCGCTGGGATGCGACAACCGCGGCTCCGCCGCCCACGGCAATCGATCGCGAGGCGGCCGTGCCGTAGGGAGAATACGGGGTGGTGTCGGTGTCGCCGTGCACCAGCTGAATCGTGTCCAGTCCCACGCCGAGTTCGTCGGCGACCAGCTGGGGAATGGTTGTCTCCAGACCTTGGCCATGGGGAGAGACCCCGGTTGCCACCCGAACCGACCCGTCTGGCTCAACGCGGATGTCGGCGCTCTCAAATCCTCCGATGCTGAGGCCGATGAACTCGTTCGCGGTACTCGGCCCGATCCCGGCCATCTGGACGTAGCAGCAATAGCCCACGCCGCGGAGCCGCCCATCGTTAGGAGCGTCAGGACCGCTGTTGATGAGCTGGCTGGCCCGCTGAAGCGATTGCGGGTAGTCACCGTTGTCGAACTCGATCATGGTTCGAATCCGATAGGGCAGCTCTTCGGGGCCGATCATGTTCTGAAGCCGAAGCTCTACTGGATCACGACCCAGCTCCGCGGCCACCCGGTCGACCACTCGCTCGCGAATGAACGCCGCCTGGGTCTGACCGAATCCCCGATAGGCCCCAGTGGTCATGGTGTTGGTGGCCACCACCCGCCCTAGGCAGCGGACGGCATCCCAACGGTAGGGGCCGGGCACAACACCGAACACGGTAAACAAGGGGCCTCCGCCGAAAACTGTGAACCGACCTCCAGCGTTCCGAGAACCCTCCACTCGCAGCCCCCGCAGCGTTCCGTCATTGTCGAATGCCACCTCGATGTCGTGTATCTCATCGCGGGCGTGGGTGGTGGCTATGAGGGACTCGGATCGGTCCTCGACCCATTTCACCGGGCGGCCCAAGTCCATGGCCGCCGCGGCCACGATGACCTCGTCCTCATACACGTGGTCTTTCAGCCCGAAGCCGCCCCCCACATCAGGGGCGATCACCCGCACCTGGCGCTGAGCCATGCCCAGCGCCTCGCACAGTGAATCGCGCACCGAATGCGGTGCTTGCGTCGAGGTGTAGGCCGTGAGCTTCCCCTGGAGCCCGGGCACCGCGACAATCCCTCTCCCCTCAATGGCCAACCCGTGAACCCGCCCGATCCGCAACTTCATTTGCAGCGTGCGGTCCGCGGCCGCGAACACCGCCCCGGTGTGATCCTCTGAGTCGCCCGCTTCGAACGAGGCCAGTACATTCGATCCGAGCTCGGGATACAACAACATCGCGTCAGCAGCCATTGCTTCGTCGACCCCCAACACCGGGTCGAACTCTTCGATGTCTAGGCCAACTCGTTCGGCCTGGTCTTCGGCCAGATACCGAGAATCAGCGATAGCCACGGCGATCGGCTGGCCCACGTATCGCATTGTGTTGTCGATCACCGGGGTGGAGCGCTGCTGCTGGTCGTCCAAAATCCACAGAACGGGCAACTCGCCGGGAATGAGCTCTGCCAGCCGATCGGGGCCGAAAACCGTGGCCCGGCCGTCGTCGGCAGGATCGAATCCGATAAGACGCCCGTGGGCCACCGGACTCCGAACAATGGCGGCATGGACCATGTCAGGCAGCACGATGTCATCGAGATAGCGGCCCGTGGCGCGAAGCAGCCCGTCGTCGTTGGTACGGGGAACCCGCTGGCCGACCAACCGGTGCTTCATAGGTGCCGCGACATTAGTGGTGTGTCGCAAAAATAATCGCTCGTGTCCTGCTAGGCATCGACGCTCCTCGCGGCGTTGCGCCTCCTTGCCGTACGCTCCGGGTATGGCTGCGTCGGTGCGCCTTGCGAGGAACGCCGCTGCCGTCGCAATCCACGGCGCAATTTCTGCGACACACCACTAGCGAGCGATTGCGAAGCCCATCAGGGGCGATTGCGCTGTCACCGGCCCAAAGGCGAGACTCGCAGGAGATGCCAGACACATTGATCCGCAACATCGGCCACCTGGTCACCTTCGACGAGAGCGACCGGGAAATGGAAGGCGCAGACATCCTGGTGTCCGGCCAGCGCATTGCCGCCGTCGGCCATGGCCTTGAGGTTGATGACTCGGTCGAGGTCATAGACGGCCAAGGGCTACTGGTGCTGCCTGGTCTGATAAACGGGCACCAGCATCTCTATCAGGTGGGGCTGCGATCATTTGCCGAGCTGGAGCGGGCGCCCATTCACCCCTGGCTGACCGCGCTCCATGTGAAAACGCTGTATCTCTGGCGCCAGGGCCATTACACGCCGGCCTCGGTGGGCGCGGTCGCCCGAGCGGGGATGGTGGAGTCTCTGCTGGGCGGGGTCACCACGGTGGCAGACCAGCACTACGTGTTCGTCGAGGGCAAGACCGAGCCCTTCATCGAGGAGATGATCGAAGGCGCCCTCGAAACCGGCATCCGGTTGCACGCCGGCCGGGGCTCGATGACCAAGGGCAAGAACCGAGGCGGCGTCGTGCCCGACATCGCCTGTCAGTCGATCGACGAGGTCCTGCGCCACTCGCAGGAGCTCATCGACGGGTACCACGACCCCGATCCCCTGGCCCGTATCAGAATCGATCTGGCTCCTTGCGGGGTGCACACCGACGAGCCTGAGATGTACCGCGAGTTCGCCCAACTGGCCGCCGAACGGCCGGGAATTGGCATGCACACCCATCTGTACGAGGTCATCGACACCGGGTTCTGCGTCGACACCTACGGAGTCACGCCATGGAACTTCCTCGTCGAAAACGGCTGGGACAATGACCGGGTGTGGCTGGCCCACATGGTCGATCCGCCCCATGAGGAGATCCCAGAGTTTGCCCAGGCTGGGGTGGGCATAGTGCATCTCATCGCCCCGGACCTGCGCATGGGGTGGGGATTGGCGCCCTTGCGTAAGTACCTCGATGCCGGATGCAAGGTCGGGTTCGGGACAACGGGTTCGGCCTCCAACGATGGCTGCAATCAACTCGGCGACATCCGATTGGCGGCTCTGGCCCACCGCGACATGCATTTGCCCGCACACAAGTGGCCGAGGGCGTACGAGTTGCTCCGGCTGGCAACCAGAGGCTCAGCGGCGTGCCTGGGACGCCACGATCTGGGAGCCATCGAACCGGGGATGGCCGCAGACATAGCCGCCTGGGATATGACCACCGTCGACCGGGTGGGGGTCCACGACGCAGTAATCGGCCTGGTTCTCGGTGGGCTCTCTGATAGAGCCTCATTGGTAATGGTGAATGGCGAGATCGTCGTGAGGGACGGACGCTGCACGACGGTGGACGAAGATGCCATAGCCGAAGCGGCGCGGGACGCATACCCCGTGCGTCCAGACCCAAGGCGGCGACGCAGCTGACATCCCGGAGCATTCGTAATCGACGCTCCTGCGAGAAAGGGGTAATGTCGGTTGTTGTCCGACACGAGCGCTGTTCTGGTGGCAGCGCCGTACGAGGGGGAGGTACCCGTGTCACGACGTTCTTCGTTCCTATTCAGGATCTTCGCACTGCTGATGGTCTTCGGTTTGCTCGCCGCAGGGTGCGGCAATGATGACGACGGGGAGGCGGAACCGGCACCCGAACCGGCACCGGCCGAGACTGAGCCGGAGCCCGAACCCGAGCCCGAAGTCGAGGACGAGCCTGAGCCCGAACCGGAACCCGAGCCCGAAGAGGAACCCCTCAGGGTGGCGCTTCTGCTGCCAGGGGTCCGCAACGACAACTCGTTCAGCCAGGCGGCCTACGAGGGGTTGCGCGACGCGGTGGCCGAAGACGGCAACGTCGAGACCCAGGTTCTCGAGGAGATCATCGACCCCACCGATTCGCTCCCGGCCATTCGCGACTTTGCCAGCCAGGGATTCGACCTGATCCTGGGGCACGGCATCGAATACGTGGATCCGATCCAGCAGCTCTACGCGGAGTTCCCCGATGTGTCGTTCTCTATGACTGGCGGCATATTGGTGCCCGGCTCGGTCACGAGCGACAACGTGGTGGACTGGCTCTACAACGTGCAGGACATGGCCTATCCGAACGGCATTCTGGCCGCAAAGGCAGTGGTCGGCGACACCATTGGGATCGTCGGAGGCCCTGAGTTTGACTTTGTGAAGACCATGCACCAGTCGTTCCGCGACGCAGCTTTGTCGGTGAACCCCGACATCGAATTCCTCGAGGGCTTCGCCGGTTCGTTCGTCGACGTTCAGGCCGCCGCCGAGGTCACCCAGCAGCTCATAGACCAGGGCGCGGACTTCATCTACTGCTCTGGTGACGGAATCTGCATCGGTGCGGCCCAGACCGCATCAGCTGCGGGGATTCCAATCTCGGTTGGATTCGGCTCTCAGGAGCAGACGGCACCCGATGTCTATCTGGCCGCCACCGTCATTCGCATGAAAGACCTGTACCTGGATTTCTTCGCCCAGGTTCGCAACGGAACCTTCGGCACCCCCGACGGTGAAGTGCGCGCGGTGGGCGAAGAGGGATACGCGTTCTATCCCGGTGGCATCTTCAACGCCCAAGTTGAGGTCTTGCCAGTCAACACCAATGCAACGGTTGAGACCGCAGCGAGCCTTGACGAACTGCAAGCCGCGCTCGACGAGCTGGTCGCGTCTATCGAGGCCGGCGAGTTCTCGATTCCCTTCCCCGGCTAGCCGGCTGCACAATCATTGAATTCTGAGACTGGCGCGGCGCCCGCATCCGGCACTCCCCTGTCAGTTCGGGGTGTTTCTCGGCGGTTCGGGGTCGTCCAGGCCCTAGGGGGCGTGGATTTCACCCTTGAGGAGGGTGAGATTCACGCGCTGGTCGGCGAGAACGGCGCGGGCAAATCCACGCTAGCCAAGATTGTCGCCGGATCCATCCACTCTGATGCCGGGTCTATGACTCTGTTCGGCGAGCCCTACCAGCCGGTATCGCGCCGGGAAGGCGCCGCTGCTGGGGTCGCCCACGTAAGGCAGCAGCTCTCTCTAGTCCGAGGGCTCACCGTCGCCCAAAACCTGCAACTGGGACGACCGGATGCGCCTGCGGTTTTCAACGCGGGCGCGGCCCGGGCCGAGGTGGAGCGCTGGTCCGACGAATTCGGGCTGGGCGTCCCCGCCGAGACGCTCATCGATGACATGCCGCTAGCCGTTCGACAACAAGCGGAAATCCTCATCGCGGTGGCGTGGGGGGCACGGCTGCTGATCCTGGACGAGCCCAGTTCCGCACTGGGGCCTCTCGAAACCCAGGCCCTCATCGCACTGTGCCACCGTTTGCGCTCTGAGGGCACTCCGATCATCTACATCTCCCATCGATTGCCCGAGTTGACGGAGTTGGCCGACCGGCTCACGGTATTGCGAGCAGGCCGGGTCGTGGTTGAAGGGGCCGATGTGCGGGAGGCCGACCTCCGCGAGGTAGCGACGCTAATGATCGGCGACGTCACGCTGCTGGAAGTCAACCGGCCCGAGATCCAGCGGGGGTCAACTCGATTGACGGTGAGCGACCTCTCGGTTTCGTCCCCGCACGGCGTCGGATGCCACGGCCTCGATTTCGAAGTAGCCGCCGGTGAGATTCTCGGTGTGGTCGGCATCGCCGGAAACGGTCAGGAGTCACTGGCAAAAGCCCTCACCGGACAGGTCAAGCTGGCCACCGGCAGCGTCACGGTGGATGGCACAGACATTTCGGGATCGGCGGGCCAGGCGATAACGGCGGGCGTGGCCCATATCCACGAGGACCGCTCCAACGGTCTCGCTGCGTCATTCACGGTTGCCGACAACGCCACCGCCCGGCATATCGGCAATCGGCGATTCACTAGATTCGGCGTGCGTTTGGGGGACAAGATCGCCCTCCACGCCCGGGAACTGATCGAGCGATTCCATGTCCGCCCTCCAGAACCCGCAGCCATGGCCAGCTCGCTTTCGGGCGGGAACCAGCAGAAGCTGATGGCAGCCCGGGAACTGGAGCAGAATCCCGCAGTGCTTGTAGCCCATGGGCCGACCAAAGGACTTGACCCCGAGGCCGCCAAGGCCATGCGCGATCGCTGTTTTGCCGCGGCCCAGGCCGGGGGTGCCGTGGTGGTGATCTCTGCCGACCTCGACGAGGTGGCCGACCTGGCCCACCGGATCATCGTGCTGTACCGAGGCGTGGTGACCGATGCGTTCCCTTGTGAGGACATGACGCCCGAGCGCCTGGGCGCGGCTATGGCCGGTTTGAGCGAGTCCTCGGGAGCAACCGGTGACTGACATCGCAGCCGGGGGCGAGCGAGGCGAAATCAAGCACGCACCAGCGGGGACCAAAGAGCGCAGCCTCACCACTTCATTGTCGACGAGCAGCCTTGCCGTTCTCATCGCGGTGGTGGTTGGCGGGCTGATCATGCTCTTTTCGGGAGAGAATCCCCTCACTGCCTATGGGGCCATGCTCGACGGCGCCTTTGGGTCGAAGTTCGCGCTGGGGGAGACCTTGTCCCGGGCCGCACCTCTGGCCATCGTGGGGTATGGCACCGCGGTGGCGCTTCGAGCCGGGCTGATCACTATCGGCGCCCAGGGCCAGGTTGTCGCCGGTGCCATAGGGGCGCTTTTGACGGCCCAATTCTTCGAGACTGCACCGTCTTCGGTAGCCATTCCGGCCGCCGCCATCGGAGGCGCCATCTTCGGCATGGCCTGGGTGCTGATCCCGGCGTTGCTGCGGGCCTACTTCAGCGTGAACGAGATCCTCTCAACCCTGCTGTTCACCGAGTTCGCCGCCCTGCTCATCGAGTACCTCCTCAACAACCCGCTCAAGCCCCCCACCGCGATCACCCCGCAGTCCGACCCCTACCCGGACAACGGCATCCTCGGACTGGTCATCGACGGCACCCGCTTCCACACCGGGATCTTCGCCGCAGTAATCATCGGCCTCGCCTTCATCTGGTGGGTGCGCTCAGATCGGGGATTCAGCTACGACCTCTACGGTGAGAACCCGAACCTGGCCCAAAGCCTGGGCATCTCCAGCAATCGGGTCATCATCAACTCGCTCCTCATCTCCGGGGCCACCGCCGGTCTGGTCGGTTGGATCCAGGCCGCCGGCCTTCTCCAGCGGGTCTACGTGGGGATCGCATCCGACATCGGGTTCTTCGGCCTCGTCGTCGCCTTCCTCGGGGGCGCGACCGCGGGCGGCGTGCTGGTGGCCGCGCTCCTGTTCGGGGCTCTCCAGGCCGGCGGGCTGGCCATGCAGTCTTCCGAGGGCATACCTGCCTCACTCTCCGACATCATTCAGGCGCTCCTGTTGCTCGGGTTCTCAATCCGATATGCCCCCCAGATCATTCGCCTCACCCGCGGGGTCATGGCCAACTTCACCCTCGTCGGGAGGAGACGCCGATGAGCCAATTGCTGGAGGCCACGTTTTGGAGTGCCACGGTGGCAGGCGGCCTGCGGTTGGCCACCCCGCTGATCTACGCCTCCATCGGCGAGACCTTCGCCCAGCGGGCCGGCGTCTTGAACTTGGGGCTTGAGGGGTACATGATCATCGGCGCCCTGACGTCGCTCTATGTAGCCGACCCCACAGTGGCCCCGCTTGGATTCTTAGTGGGAGGCCTGGCCGGGATGCTGTTGGCCGCCTTCATGGTCTTGCTTTCGATTCGCCTGTACGCCAATCAGGTGGTCGTCGGTTTCGGCCTGACCATCCTCGGCATCGGGACAACCGGGTACATATTCCGGGTCACCACCGATGTCGGCGGAAGGGACCGCCAGGTGTCTTTGCCGTCAGAGGTCGACATTCCGCTCCTGTCCGACATCCCCTGGCTCGGCGACGCCCTTTTCGGCCACAGCTGGTACACGTGGCTGGCCTTGGGTCTGGTCTTGGTGACCGGATTCATCGCCTCTCGGACCATCTTCGGCCTCGAAGTAAAGGCAGTTGGAGAGGATCCCGATGCCGCGGCGGCCCGAGGCGTGGATGTGGTGCGTGTCCGCACCATGGCCACGCTGATGTCGGGGTTCCTCGGCGGGCTGGGCGGTGCTGCCTTGATGCTGGGCAGCGTGGGGCGGTTTCAGCCCTGGCTCACTGCGAACCGCGGTTTCATCGCCCTGATCGTCATAATCATGGCCAGCTGGAGCATATGGGGTGCCGCCGTGGGCGCCTTCGTGTTCGGTTTCTTCGAGGCGCTGGGGTTCAACCTGAACAATGTGTTCGTCGACGTTCCCGTCGAGGGGCTAAACGCCATCCCGTTCTTCGTGGCCTTGTTGATTCTCACCGCCAGCGCCCGCTGGGCCCGCATGCCCCGGGGGTTGGGCGAGAACTACGTCCCGACTGTTTGATCGAGCAGGGCTCGCAGGACCGCTCTGTCTTCATCCGAGCAAAAGGCGGCGTCAATGGCACGATGCTGGGCGGCGACCAGATCGGCCATGTCCCAGTTGAGATGTTCCACGGCCAGCATGAGCTCGCTGCACAGTGAGATGCCGAGCGTCTCGGGATCATCGGTGTTGATGGTGTAACGCACACCGGCGGCAGCCAACTCTTTGATCGGATGGTCGTCCAGGCTTGAGTACAGCAGGGTGCAGTTGGACGTGAGACAGACGTTCAGCGTGATGCTGTTGTCCAATACCAGGGCCAAAACCGCTGGATCCTCGGCACAGCGAACCCCGTGGTCGATGCGGCTCACGCCCAGAAGCTCGATGGCATCTCGGACACCATCGGCGCCCGACGACTCGCCTGCATGGGCGGTGCGCCCTAGACCGATTCGCGCCGCGTCGGCATAGGCGGGGACGAAACGAGGGCCGGTCCGACCGGCTGCATCCTCGTTGCCGTCTATCGATAGCCCGACAATCCGGGCCAACCCTGAACCCTCGATCCACTCGACCAGTTCTTTGGCTTCCCGCTCGGATTGCTGTCGCAGAATCGATGGGAGTAGGCGATAGTCGCCAAGCCCATCCGCCTGGGCCCGATCGAATCCCCGGGCACACGCGGAGAACAGCCCAGCCGTGGACAGTCCCGACCAGTGGGTGGGGTTCACGATAACTTCGGCGTAGACGATGCCCTGGTCATGGGCGTAGACCGCGAAGTCATAGGCCACCTGCTCGGCGGTCGGCCTGTCGCGTACCAGGCCGCAGACCCAGTCCAGGGTTTCCAGAAAATCGGCGAGATTGTCTGCCTCGAAGAGCCGGTCGACCGGTCGGGGGGGCTCTTCGCCGGCGATGGCAGCCAGTTCGGCGACCCTCGTGGGGCGAAACGTGCCCTCAAGGTGGATATGGAGCTCAACCTTGGGGACGGCGCGGACCTGCTCCGCGGTGAACAGCGTCATGTGTAGATGCCGGGGGGAGGATCCCATCCAGTGAGGACGTGCCGGCCGATCTCGACGTGCTTCCACTCAACCGGATCGTGAAGCGTGAGGGTGCGGACGTTCCTCCACCATTGATCAAACCCCAGGGGGCGACGAGCCGAGCGAGTGCCCATGAGCCCGTAGACACCTTGAGCGGCGGCCAACCCGGACCGGTCGGCCGCTGACCGGGCGGCATAAATGGGAATGGCCAGTTCGGTTCGGCTCATCTCGCCCCGCTCAAATGAATCAAGGGCGTGGCCACACCGCATGGTCAGCTCGTGGGCGGCCGCAAGATCGGCAACCAACTCCCCCATCGTCCGCTGAACCATGGGGTCCTCAGCCGCATTGTCCACCTCGGCTGAGGGCCATGGGCGGCTCTGCTCGTTGACGAAAGGCACTGCGGCCTGAAGCGCGCCGATGCCGATGCCCACGTTCACCGCGGCGAAACCGGCCTCGAACCGGACCCCGGAATGGGGCAGCGGCGCTCTACCGGGGATGCTGGCCACCCACTCGGGACCCACCCTCACTTTCTCAAAGCTGATGCTGCCCGAGTCGGTGGCGCGCTGTCCAAGGGCATCCCAGTCGCGGTGGACCGTCATACCCGGGTTGTCTTTGGCCACTAGGTTCAGTTGGAGTGCGAAGAATGGGTTCTCCGGCGTGAATCGCTCGGGATTGAAGCCCCACACCGCCACGTAGTCGGCCTCCGCGGCGCCGGTGGTGTAGATCTTCTGGCCGTTGACCACGTAGCCGCCGTCTTCTTGCTCGAGGGCCAACGTGGTGAACGGCTCGGCCACCGTCTTGCCCGCCTCAGCCACTGCCAAACCCAGAGTTGCGTTCTCGTCAAGGACCAGCGAGGCCAGGCGGGGCTTGAGGTCGTCGGCGCAGTAGCTGAAGATCTCTCTCACCAGTTCGTCGTGCACCTTGTAGACCTGTGCCACCGACGAGTCAGCCGTGGCCAGCCGCACCTGGGCGTGCAAGCTGGCGGTGTGAGATGCGCCGACGCCACCGAACTCCGCAGGGACGGCCAGCGCGAGGATTCCGCAGCCTTTGAGGGCGTCAACGGCCCGAGTGGGATACCGACCGGCATCGTCGTGCTCGGATGCCAGCGGCGCCACCACCTCGGCAATCACATCGTCCAGCGTCTCCAGAGCGCGCTCTTCATCACCGCTGAGCTGGGGGGGCGCGATCGCCGAGCCCAAGAACCGTGCCAATGTCATCGTTGTCTCCTCGTGGTTCGACCAGCCGGCTTCATCGTGTCACTCCCCCGCCATGATGAATGTGCTGGGGGCACCGACAGCACAACAGCACCGGTATGAACGACTGGGTCATGGTGTCGATGAGCCCCTTCTCGGTGAGGCCGTAGTCGGGCACGCCGGCCAACCCGACGAAAGCCAGGATCATGTAAGGCGACGCGATCTCGCAACCGATCGAGGCCGCGGCATGGTTGGCCTCGATCGACTGGTCATACACCCGCTCCCACGGCTGATCGCTCATTATGCCTCCGAAGGGAAGGGGGACGGTGGCCAGCACCTCGCCATCGGCCACACAGACGTAGCCCCCTCCAATCTCCTGAAGGGTGCGGGCCGCGTGGGCAAGGTCTTCGTCGCTGGTTCCCACCACCACCAGGTTCTGGTTCTCGCAGTTGCTGGTGATGCCCAGCGCGCCGCGGGCAAGGCCGAACCCCCGCACGAATCCCGTGGCCCGGGTGTCGGTTCCGTGGTGGCGATCGAACACCGTGATCTTGGCGATGTCGATTGCAGGATCGGGGATCACGTTGCCGTCCACCACCTGGAGCTCGGTCTCGATGGCCCGTTTGAAGTAGCCGTCGTACATCTCCATGGCCCGAACAACCGCCACTTCGTCGGCCGCGGCGTCGGCTTCCACCCGGAACAGTTCGGAACCGAAGTCCTCCGGCAAGTGCACAGTGTTGCGGACCCAATCCGGCATGGTGTCGGGGTTGACGAAGGTGGCCTCGCCGTCTCTACCGGCGATCTCGCCCCCCACGATGACCACCGACGGCCGCACATCGCTCAAATCGTCGAGGATCATCACATCAGCCAGTCGGCTGGGGGTGATCGAACCGAGAAGGTGATCGAGTCGGTAGTACTGCGCCGCGTTGAGCGTGCCCATTCGATAAGCCTCGATTGCAGGCACACCTTGGGCGATGGCGCTGCGCACGTGATGGTCGATGTGGCCCTCGTCCCGAAGATCCTCGACATGGCGGTCGTCGGCGCAGAAGCTCATGGAGTCGAATCCGCCGGACACCGCGGGCACGTCCTCGAAGACCAGAGGGACGTTGTCGTTCATCGACCCCGACATCACCGTGATCATGACGCCCAGGCGAAGCCGATCGATGACTTCGGCGGTGTTGAATGCGTTGTGGTCGTCGCTGACGCCGCCAGCCAGGTAAGCCCACAGCGGCTCATCAGCGATGCGGGCGGTGTGACCGGTGAGCCTCCGACCGGCGGCCATTGCGGCGTGGGCCTTACGGGCAGCCGAGATATCCAGATCGAAGGGGTTGCTCTCGCCCAGGGTGGCCACATTTGTGGCACTCAGGCGTTCGATCACGTCGGCCTCTGGCATGACCGCTCCGCCCAACTCCAGATCGGGAACGCGGGGAATCTTGTGGGAGATCTGCTGGAAGATGCGCATCGGTGTGCCCGTGGCGGCCATAGCGTCGGCACCCCGGGTTCCGACCACATTGGCCAAACAGTTGGGGTCGGCCAGCACGGTGGTTGTGCCTCGGGGCACGACCAGGCGAGCCAACTCTCCCGGTGTGAGCATGGTGTACTCGATGTGGAGATGGACGTCGATAAACGTCGGAGCGACAAACTGGTCCGTCGCATCGATCTCTGTGTCAGCCTCCAGGCGACCGATGGGCGTTACTGCGGCGATGTGCTCTCCGACGATCAGAACGTCGCGTTCTATGAGCTCGCGGTTGTGGAGCGCGAGCACCGTGCCTCCCCGGATGGCCAAGTCGGCAGTCTGCTCACCTCGGGCCACAGCCTGAAGCCGCAAGATCTGCTCGGGTTCGGGAACGAGGTTGGCGCCGATGAACATCTGGCTCACCGAAGTTCGAATTCGGAGACGGCAGGCAACCGGTTCACGACAACACGAGGTCGTCGACGAGTTGGCTCAATGTGCCGTCCACGACGCCGATGTCGGTCACATGCGGTCCCGTCAAACAGGCCAGGCTCATCAACATGACCGAAAACAGCGGTTGGGTGAGCGGCCCGGGCGGCAAGCCTATGGATTGGGCCGCGGCGCCGACCTCTGATTGCAGCCGAGCGACGTCGGTGGCCGGCAGAGGTGACAGAATCCCAGCCACAGGAAGCTCGAGGATCGAGACGACTTCGCCATTCTGGACCACTGCCACTCCTCCCCCGGTTGCGATCACCGCATTGGCTGCCACCGCCATGTCCGAGGGATCACGGCCGAACACCGAGAGGTTGTGGGTGTCGTGGCTAATCGTGGTGGCTACCGCGCCCGTCCAGTGGCCCCAGCCGCCGAGCAGCCCGGCAACCGGCGTGGCCGGAATCCGCCCGTGGCGGTGCACGACCACGTTCAGCAAGTAGCCGTCGGGAACGGTGACGACCCCCTCGGCCACATCGACCTCGGCCTCGCCCCACTCAGTCATCACGACACCCTCTACCACCTTCATGCGGTGGCGTCCGTCCGGAACACCGGGCAGGCGGAAAACGAAGTCGTCGGCAGTCACCGCCGACAGTCTGATCGTGTCGAGCGGCGGGTTCGACGGAGCCTCGGAGACCGATTCGAGCATCACTCCCCCATGGGCCACCTGACGGCCGTCGAAGAACACATCGTCCACCGCGACTTCTTCCAAGGAGGACAACACCACGATGTCGGCTCGGCGGCCGGCGGCAACCATGCCGAGGTCGGTGCGCTGGAGGCGATAGGCCGCGTTGTAGGTGGCGATTCTCAAAGCACGCGTCGGCTCTAGGCCATAGCGGATCAATCGGCGCAAGAGATCGTCGATGCCTCCTTCTTCCAACAGGGTGGCGGCGAACAAGTCGTCGGTGGCGGCAATGATGTGGGTGGGGAACTCCGGCAGCTTTGCCAACTCCTCGACCAGGAGCGGCAGCACGAAATCGAAGGCGCCCCGCAACTCCACGGTCATGCCGGCGCGGAGCTTCTCCATGGCGTCCACATGGGCGAAGACCTCATGGTCGGAGAAGATTCCCGCGCTGAGATAGGCCTGAAGCGCTGGCCCGGTCAACCCGGCCGCGTGGCCGCTAACCAACTTTCCGCTCTCGTGGCCGGCCGCCACGATGTCCACCATGCGGGCGTCACGGCCCAAGACCCCGCCCATGTCCATGACCTCGGCCAAGCCGCCGACCTCTTCCCAAGAGAGCATCTCGGCAATGTCGGCGGCGTGCAGGTCGTGACCCGATAGCTCCAAGCCCGGTAGCGGCGGGACGCAGGAGGGGGCCTGCACCACGAACCGGACCGGCAGTCCCCGGCTGGCGTCAACGGCGTACCTCACTCCCTCGACTCCGGCTATGTTGGCCAGCTCGTGGGGGTCTATGAAGACTGTCGTGGTGCCTCGAGGACAGATGGCGGCAGCGTACTGACCGGGGGTGAGCATGGAGCTCTCGAAATGCACGTGCATGTCGATGAACCCGGGCGCGATGTACCGGTCGGTGCAGTCAAAGGAGTCGGCAGCGTCGGTGCGGGAACCCGTCGGGTGGATGCTGGCCACGACCGGGCCGACGATTCCCACGTCGGATTGGCGCAGCTCTCCGGTTCCGACGTCGACCACGGTGCCGCCGGTCAGGATCAGGTCGAAGGGTTCGTTGCCGAGCGCGGCTCCAACTGCTCGAGCCCGGGTCTCCTCCTCAAGATGGCTGTACATGAAAAGAAACTAGCCTCTAGCCATTACCGTGACCCGCAGAGGCGGCTTTGAAAGGCAGGCACGGTGACCAGTTTCTTGTTGCGCGGCGGAACGGTGCTCCCGTTGGAGGGTTCGAAGGTCGTATTCGATCCGGGATCGGTATTGGTGATCGATGGCAAGATCGAATTGGTCGGCGGGGTCGCCGATGTCGACCAGCACCCCGCCGCGCCGAATGTCGAGGTGATCGACGCCACCGGCCATGCGGTGGTCCCGGGCTTTCACAACTGCCATCTTCACTCGGGCCTGCTGCGAGGCACGGCCGAATCGCTAGCGCTGTGGGAGTGGCTGGAGGACCACATTGATCCCGCCCACCGGGCGCTCACGCCGGAGATCGCCGAGGCGGCCTCGTGGATGGCCTACACCGAGGGGCTGCGGGGCGGCACCACGTCGGTATTGGACATGTGGCGGCACATGGAGGGCTCGGCGCGGGCCGCAGAGGCGATCGGGATTCGGGCCACGCTGGCTCCCTACACCGCCGATCTGTACGACTACTTCGAGACCTTGGAGACCAATCGGCGGCTGTTGGAAACGCATTTGGCGGCCGCCGATGGCCGGGTTCGAACGTGGGTGGGCCTAGAGCACATCTTCTACTGCTCACCGGACATGTTCCGGCAAGCGGCCGCGCTGGCCGAGGAGTTCGACACCGGGATCCACACCCACTCGTCGGAGTCCATCTGGGAGGTGCAGGAGTGCCTGCGCCAATTCGGCCGGCGCCCCATCGAGGAGTTCTACAACCGGGGAATCTTGGGAAGCCAGAGCGTGATCGCCCATGGCGTGTGGCTCGACGACCGAGAAGTGCAGTTGATGGCCCAGACCGGCACCAGCGTCACCCACTGCCCTTGCTCCAACATGAAGCTGTCGTCGGGTCCGGCCCGGATCGGCTTCTACCGGGAACAGGGCATGACGGTGGCTTTGGGCACCGACGGGGAGAAGGAGAACAACAATCTCGACATGCTGGAGGAGATGAAGTTCGCGTCGCTCCTTCAGAAGGTGAGCACCCTCGACCCCACCACCGGAGACCCCTGGGACATCCTCGACATGGCCACCCTGTCGGGTGCCCGAGCGCTAGGCCTCGACGACGTGACCGGCTCGCTGGAGGTCGGCAAGGACGCCGACATAGTCACCGTGGACCTGGGCGGGCTCCACTTCGTCCCGGTCATGCACGGCGACGACTTCAACATCGCCGCCCATCTGGTGTTCACCGCGTCATCCCACGATGTGGCCAACGTCTGGGTGCAAGGACGACGACTGGTGGCCGATAGCGAGGTGGCCTCTGTTGACGTCAAAGAAGTTGCCGCAAACGCCCAGGCCGCGGCCGAGGAGCTGTTCGAGCGCCGACGTCAACTCCAAGGCGACACCCCCAGCCCCGCCACAACTCTGGGCAAGAACGCCTAAATCAGCCGCACCCAGCGGCGCCATATGGCCAGCTGGGGTGCGCCTACCGTTGGCATTGGGTCAGCCCTCGTCAGCGGGAGTCGGGAAAGGCCGGTGACCCCAAAAGCTCGGGCGGGAGATCTGGTAGGTGCCGGCATGGTCTGGGTCCTCGACCCGTAGCCCACCCCATCCGAACTCGACCATCATCGAGTCGGGCGCTTGGCAATAGAAAGAGATCATCTCGTCGTTGGTGTGACGTCCCAAGCACATGCGGACAGGGACTCCCTGGTCGAGGCAGCGGTCTTGCGCCATGCCGACATCATCGATGGTCGCCGCTTCGACCATGATGTGCCCAAGCGGATGGGTCCGAGGCAGACCGGCGCTGAATCCCAGCGTGTGGTGACGCGGGTTGCAGCCCAAAAACGCCATCGATATCGCACCGACATGCCAGGTGTTCCGCAGGTGGAAGCCGAGCACGTCTCGGTAGAAGTTCAGGACCGGCTCGAGTTCATCGACCTTCAAAACGGCGTGTCCGAAGCCCATGTCTCCGGTCACGAAGCTCGAAACAAGGGGTGTCACCACTGGAATGTCGTTGCGAATAGGGCCGTGGTAGAGCTCTAGCGGCGTGCCGGCGGGATCTTCGAATGAGACGTAACCGGTCACGAGACGGGCGGCGGCCTCTTCGTCGGAGCCTGCTCTCACGTCGACACCCGCCCGCTTGAGGCGAGAGACCTGGGCGTGCAAGTCAGTGTCGTCGATGACTTCGAACCCGATGGCGTCGACTCCCGCGGTGTCAGCTTCGGCGACGACCAGGCGGTAGGGGTAGTTGTCCCATCGGAAATAGGCCGCGGTCGCGTCGGGGCCGGGTGTGGGCATGAAGCCGAGCACGTCGGTAGCGAACCTGCGCCACTCGTCCAGGTGTGGACTGGCGAGCCGGACGTACCCGAGGGACAGGACAGCGCTCTTTCGTGTGCTCATAGGGTGGTCTCCGACTCATCGCGGGTGAGGAACTCGATCACGACCCGCTCAAACTCGTCCTTGCGTTCGATCATCGTCCAGTGCCCACAGTCCGGGAAGATGTGAACTTCGCAGTCGCGAATCAGGCGCATTGCGGGGATCAACCCGTCAGGGGGCGTGACCCGGTCGTCTCGCCCCCAGGTGACCAGCGTCGGCGCCTGGATCCCGCGCAGCGTCACGAACTCGTTGGTGTTGTCGAGCATGATGTCGCGTAGAAACGACAGCATTTCCCGGCTGTAGATCTGGCGGATACCGGCGAGCGCCTCGGGCTCGGTTGCTGCCTCCCAGCGACGGTCGATCATCTCCTCGGTGAGGGTGGCGGTGTCGAAAACCATCGATCGCATCCAGGCGATGAGCAGTTCTCGGGTGGGGTTCTCAACGAAGTCGACGAGCCGACTGATGCCTTCCGACGGCAACGGGCTGAACAGCGGAAGTCCGACCCCGCCGATGGTCGCCAGCCGCCGCACCTGGTCGGGGCGAGCCGCCGCCACCTGAGAGGCGAACTTTCCCCCGAGTGAATTGCCGAGCAGCGAGAACGAATCCAGGCCGAGCCCGTCAACGAAGGCAGCAACGGCCTCGGCCCCGTGAAGTACAAGATTGGTGGGCGGGGTGTAGCTGCGACCGAAGCCCGGCAGATCCAGCACCAGGCAACGGAAGTGGGTAGCGAACGCCGCGAGGTTCTCGCCGAAGTTGGCCCAGCCGGTAGCCCCCGGGCCAGAGCCGTGCAGCATGACCAACGGCGGACCATGGCCCACCTCGTGAAAGTGCAGGACACCGTGCTCGGTGCGTAGCGTTCGGCTGGTGTCCTCTTCGGTGAAGGGTGGCGTCGTTGCGTTCATGGACTGAGAACCTCTGCGCTCAGATGGTGACCGCTGATGGACCGGTGGGCGGCAGGCCCATCAGGACCCCTCCGGCAAGGTCGAGCAGCGGGCCTCGGAGGAAAATGCCGTGATGGAGCCCGGCGTGCATGCCCCGCCAGAATCGCTGCACCGGCTTGTCGAGACGGATCGCGTTCCCACCGCAGATGTCATAAACGGTGTTGGCTGCCTCCGCCGCCCGCCACGCCGCGCGGACCTGATCGCGCCGAAGCGCAACCCGCTGGTCGATCCCAATCGTGTGGCCGGCTCGAACCGCGTCGTATGCCTCGCCGATGTTGTGGACCAACTGAATGCGAGCGCTGGCGATTTCGGCGGCCGCCTCGCCGAGCACCCGCCGAGAATGGGGGTCGTCGGCCTGCACGACCCCTAGGTTGGAGACCCGCCCTGCCTGGTATTCAATGCCCCGCTGGAGTACGCCTTCGGCGATTCCGATCAGCCCTGCTGCCACCCCACCGGGAAACACGGCTGACCACGGCACGTTGAACAGGGGATCGCCGCTGCGGACCGACTCCTTGGCGGCGCGACCGTCGAGGAGCTTGCGCACATCGAGTGTGCGATAGTCGGGCACGAACTTGCCATCGACGATGACGTCTTTGCTCCCGGTCCCTTCGAGTCCAATCGTGTTCCACGAATCCTCGACGATTTCGTAGTCGGCGCGAGGCAACATGACATGGAGACTGCCGATGGGCGGATCGTCCGGTCCGGCGGAGGCCGCCTTGACCATCGCACCCAGCACGATCCAGTCGCAGAGATCGGTGCCGGAGGAGAACGACCAGCGGCCATTGACGATGAAGCCGCCGTCGGTCGGCGTTGCGACTCCCGAGGGTGCGTACGGCGATGCAACCCATGTGTCAGGGTCGTCACCCCAGACCTCCTCTTGCAACCGAGTGTCATTGAGGGCCAGCTCCCAGGGGTGAACGCCGACCACACCAGCGGTCCAGCCCGCCGAGGGGCAGTAGTTCCCGATGTCCATCACGGCGTTGAGGAAGTCGCGGGGATCGGCCTCCAGGCCTCCGAAGTCCCGCGGCTGCAACATCCGAACGACTCCGGTCTCCTTCAGCAACTTGCCCGTGTCGTCGGGAAGCCGTCCGAGTGCATCGGCGTGGCTCGAGTGGTCGGCCAGGTAGGGCCCCAGCTCGGCGATCTGTTCGATGGTGGGATGGGCCATGCGTGTGTGTCCTCCGGATAGCACGATGGGTCAAGGGGCGGTCAGTAGCGTCACGCAGGCGTCGATGAGAATAAGCTAGTAACTTATCGCGACGTCTACTGCGACGGGACGCAGCCCTGCATGAAAGTGATCAATAAGGCCCAGGGAACGATCGATGCTGGCGACCGGGTCGAGGTTCTTCCGATGTCTCAGCACACGGGTGCGGAGATTCACGGCGTCGATCTCCGCGAACCGATGGATGACTCCACAATTAGCGCCATCCGCGCCGCTCTCTTGCGGTGGAAGGTCGTGTTCTTCCGGGACCAGGAACTCACCCGAGACGAGCACGTGGCGTTTGGCCGCGGCTTCGGATCAGTGATCTCTGGCCATCCGACGCTGGCACCGCGGTTCCCGGAGCATCCGGAAATCGTGATGATCGAAAAGGAACACCACCGCGACGACCCAGACGCCAACGAGATCGAGCACCGCTGGCACAACGACCTGTCGTACACGGCCGCGCCGCCGATGGGGTCGATTCTTCGCGCAATTTCCGTGCCGCCGTTCGGTGCCGATACCGAATGGACGAATCTCGCGGCGGCGTACGCGACCCTGTCTGCCCCCATCCGGGAGCTCATCGACGGGCTTACCGCGGTCCACCACAACGTCTTGCACGTCGTGAAGGGGGAACCGAACAAACTCGCCCGCGAGTTCATGGCCACTCCTCTCCGAGCCCGGCACCCCGTGGTGACCGTGCACCCCGAAACTGGCGAGCGCCAGCTGTACGTGAACCCCGACTACACAAGCCACATCGTCGAACTCTCACGCCAGGAGAGCGGCCATCTGCTCGAAATGCTCAACGAACACGTGTGCAGCCGAGAGTTCACGGTTCGGTTCCGTTGGCGCCCAGGCAGCATCGCATTCTGGGACAACCGGGCGACGGCCCACATTGCGCCGGCGGACGTGGTGCCGGGCCATCGGCGCGTCATGGAGCGCATCACGCTCGACGGTGCTTCGTTCGTCGGCCCGACCGGCTTCGAGTCGGTGACGGTGGACGAGTCAGGTGCTCCCGTGGTCGGCACCCGGAGCCCGTGAGCAACCCGGAGTACACAATCACACGAGCATGAACGACAACCATCGGGACCAGCCGCAGCCCTTCGGCGGCCACATTGCCCGTCTGGCCGGCGATTCGACCCCATGGTGGCCCGAACCGGTTCGGCCCGCTCAGGGCAACCCCAACATCATTGTCGTCCTACTTGACGATCTCGGCTTCTCCGACATCAGCCCCTACGGCTCGGAGATCTCCACCCCTACCCTCGACCGCCTCAGCGCCGGGGGCCTGCGCTTCACCAACTATCACACCGCCCCGCTGTGCTCACCGTCTCGTGCGTCCATCCACACTGGGATGAACCCGCACCGGGCCGGGTTCGCCGGAGTCGCCAACTTCGACCCGGGCTTTCCGGGTTGGACGATGGAGATCGATCCCTCGATCGACACGCTCCCCCACCTCCTTCGCAACGCGGGGTACGCCACCTTCGCCGTCGGCAAGTGGCACTTGACTCGCGACGGGGCGATGCACGACGGCGCTCCCCGCAATTCGTGGCCGCTACAGGTCGGCTACGACCGGTTCTACGGCGTGCTGGAGGGCTGGACCAACATGCACCATCCCCATCGGCTCGTGCGCGACAACTCACCGGTGGCGGTCGACACGTACCCCGACGGCTACTACTTCACCGACGACATCACCGATGAGGCGATCTCCTATCTCAAATCGCTGCGATCCCACGACTCGACCCGCCCTTACTTTCTGTACCTGGCCCACGGGGCGGTCCACGGACCGCTCCAGGCCAAGGCGAACGACATCGCCACGCATCGGGGCCGTTACCAGCAGGGGTGGGATGAGGTCCGAGCACGCCGATTCGCAAATCAGATCGAGCTGGGCTTGTTCGACAAGGGCACGGCGCTACCGCCGCGCAACCACGAGCCTGGCTACGAGGTTGAGGCTTGGGCCACCCTCCCCGCTGAGGCTCAGGACAGGTACGCAAGGTACATGGAGGTCTACGCCGCGATGGTCGACAACGTCGACCAGAACCTCGCCCGCCTCTTGGCTGCAGTCGAAGCGCTGGGCGACCTGGACAACACGGTCGTCTTGTTCACCTCCGACAACGGCGCGACCCGAGAGGGCGGGGCGCAGGGAACGCGGAGCTACTACCGCCAATTCGGAAACCCAGCAGGGTTTGGACGCGACTTCGACATCGAGCGCGATCCCGATCTCATCGGCGGTCCTCAAGCGATGGTGCACTACCCCCGCGGATGGGGGATGGCGTCTAACACGCCGTTTCGGCTCTACAAGTCCTGTACCCACGCTGGCGGCGTGCGGGTGCCCATGATCGTTTCGTGGCCAAAGGGCATCGGACTCGACCGCGCCGGCACGATCCATCGCCAGTACCAGTACGTCACCGACCTCCTCCCGACAATCCTCGAACTCGCTCAGGTCGAGACGCCAAAGGACCTCGACGGCGCCAGCTTCGCCTCCGCCATCACCCATGGAGCCAACGAAAGCACCCACCTGGAGCAATACTCGGAGTGCTTCGGCAATCGAAGCTTCTACCGCAATGGATGGAAACTCGTCACGCTCCACCAGCGTGGGGCCGCGTATGACGACACAGAGTGGGAGCTCTACAACATCACCACTGACCCCACCGAGGTCAACGACGTCGCCGCCCAGTACCCAGAAGTCATCGCGGAACTCGCCGATGCCTGGGAACGCACCGCCTGGAACAACCAGGTGTTCCCGCTCGACGACGGCCTCGGGCTTCTCCAAGTGTTGCGCCGACCCGATGAAGCCTCGCTCAACGAACCCGTCCGTCTCCTGGCGGGCACACCGTCACTCGAGCGCTACCGGTCCCAGAAGCTCGTCGCACTCCGGGACTTCGACATCGAAATCGACATCGTGCACCAAGACGCCGACGGTGTCCTCGTCGCCCACGGTGACCAGGGAGGCGGATACGTGGTGTACATCGAGCATGGCATCGTGCATTTTGGATATAACGAGTACGGCATCGAAAAGATCGTCGCGGCGAACCTCTTGGACCCGGGCCAGCACCAGATCCACATCGCGGCTCGTTGTGGCGAGCCCTACACCTGGAATTTCACGATAAGCGTGGACGGCCGCCCGCAGGCAACCCTCGACGGAGTAGAGATGCTGATGGGCTTTGCTCCATTCCAAGGCATCGACGTCGGCATCGATCGCCGCTCTCCTGTCCTGTGGTCGACGTTTGAGACCCACGGCGCCTTCGCCTACCCCGGCGTCATCGAAGCGGTTACCTACCTACCTGGCCCCCCGGCACCCTACGACCCGGCCGAACTCATACAGCTGATGCGTAGCGCAGGAAGACGAACGGAATAGCAGTGATGTCGGAGGGGGACCCACGAGGATCTCACCAACTAGAGCCGTCGTCTCCGTGTTCGTCGGGAAGGGACCGGTGAGAAGCGCTTTCCCTTCCCGGTCCCGAACTGATGGTTCGTCGTGGACGAGTCCCGAGTGCTCGCTGTAGGGGAGATCAAGAGCTTCTATGCGTTCGGCAAGGACCTCGTGCTGTACCGGACCGAGAGCGGCGAGGCTCGGCTGATCGACGCCTACTGTCCCCATATGGGTGCGCACATCGGCGCGGGTGGCAAGGTGGACGGCGACGGAACGGAAACGACGTGTTCACGGTCGAGAACTACGGGCTCGGATGCACCCACGTATCCGTCGGCGACACGGTACGAGCCGTTACGTCCCTCCTGCCGATTGATGAGGAGAACGTGAAGATGACCTGGTGGTTCACCATGCCTCGCTCGATGGGCGACGATGCCGCCAAGACGCTGGGAGAGGGCTTCACGAAGGGCACAACTCAGGACTTCGCCATCTGGGAGAACAAGCGCTACCAAACCAAGCCCCTTCTCACCGCAGACCAACGGGTCATCCGTGAGTTCCGCTCGTGGGCGCGCCAGTTCTACTCCGACCTCGACGCCTGATCGACGTCAACTCCAAGGCGACACCCCTAGCCCCGCGACAACTCTGGGCAAGAACGTCTAAATCAGCTGGCCAACTGGCGAATTGGAATGCTCAGCACCTGGGCTGCCTCCAAGAGCGGTCGGTTCTGATCGGCGGCAGCAAGGCAGATCTCAGCCTCTAGGTAACGGGCGGCCGCCAGTGCTTCCAACGACAACAGGTTGAGGCGTATACCGCTTCTAACGAGTTCAGCCATCGGCCACCCCAGCGTGCGCAGCGTAAGCAGTTCGATGTTGTCAGGTAGGTCGACAACCGCGGCAATGACGTCGGCAGCCATAGCCGAGTCCCCGCTGCCGAGTCGACGCGACATCGATCCCACAACGGTCTGATCCGCCAGGGCTCGACACAATCGGTGGTACCACAATCCAGTGGTTGCTAACCCAGCCCCTAGTGGTCGCAACTCGTCGGGCTCGTCGTCCAGGAGGATCCTTAGCAATACATGGTCGTCAACCAGGACGGTGCCCATCACGCCAGATCAGGATCACCGGCTGCAACCCGATCAGCGAGCAGTGCGTACCCCCCGGCGTCGTGGATAGCCCCCTGGAGAAGTGCCCGCAGTCCCCCCCGGCCTGCGGGGACGATGACCAATGCATCACCGAGGTCCGCGATCTCCACCTCGCCCCCGTCGAACAGATTCCATCGACGGCGGGTCTCAGCTGGCAGCGCCATCTGACCCCTCCCCGACACTCGATAGCTCGCTACTGTCACACGCCTAGTTTACAAAGCTACAAAGTACAAGCACACATGTCCCTTGTAAACCGTCCGACTTGCAGCGACGGGGACGCAGGATTCGGCAACCTACTCTGGGGACTCGCGATCGTCGGGGCTACTTGCCGGTGGGGGTGAAGGTGAGCGGCATGGTTTTGGGGGCCCGGGTAAACACGCCTTCTGGCGTGGGTAGGAGGCCGTCGAACGCGACATTGTCCATGGCATCCAGCAGTTGGTTGGTGGCGATGTCGACCTCGGTCTTGGCCAGCATGGCCCCGATACAGAAATGCCGGCCCAAGCAAAATCCGGTGTGGTTGGCGGCCCCCGAGAACGCTTTGGACACGTCAAGGTCCTCACGGAAAATGTCGAATTGGTCGGGATCGTCGTAGCGGCGGGGATCGCGGTTGGCCCCGGCGATGAGGCAGGTCACCGTGGAGCCGGCCGGGATGGTCACGCCGTGCATCTCCACGTCCACTTCAGGCTGGCGCATGATCATCTGCACCGGTGGCGAGTGCCGCAGCGTCTCGGCGAATGCATTGTCGATGAGGCTGCGGTCGTTGCCAACGGCCTCCAGCTGATCTGGGTTGGCGATCAGGTTCATCATCATGTTGGCCATGGCCTTGTCGGTGGTCTCTCCCCCGGCCACCAAAAGGAGTGATACAAACGCCTTGATCTCTAAATCAGTCATCTGCTCGCCGTCGATAACCGCGGTGCATAGCGTGCTGAGGAGGTCGTCGCCGGGATTGGCACGCCTCTCGGCGATGATCGGCATCAAATAGGCCTGGAGCTCGTCTTTGGTCTGGAGCCCTTGGGCCATGACTTCCTCGTCGCCAGTGAGGTTGCTGAGGAACATCATGATCGAGTGGTACCACTTCTGGAATCGCTCGTGATCCGACTTGTCCAACCCCAGCATGTCGACGATCACATTGATCGGGAAGCGGATCGAGAACTGGTCGACCAGGTCGACCTTGCCGTCGGTGCGGAAGCCGTCGATGAGGTCGCGGGCATTGGCCGCGATGACCGGGACGAACTTTGCCGTCAACTCGCTGCCCCGAAAGGCGGGAGCGATCAGATTTCGGTGGGCGGAGTGGTCGCGCCCCTCCATCTGGAGGATCGTCCGTCCGTGGACCGGCTCGAGCTGCCACTCATAGTTCTTGTTGGTGAAGGTCTTGTCCTTGAAGGCCCTCTCGACGTCGTCGTAGCGACAGATCAGCCATGCCTCGGTGGCCTCGTGATACACGACAGGGTATTCCTCACGCATCACCGCCAAGACGGCATTGGGGTCTTCGGCAAATGCGGTGGACAGAATGTCCGGTTCGATGGCGGCCACAGGCCAACCTTACAGATCGAAGCGATCCAGGTTCATTACCTTGACCCGGCCTGCCGAGGAGTCGTTGACGAACTTCGCCTCGCCGTCGTCAACTCAAAGGCGCCACGCCCAGCCCCGCGACGACGCTGGGAAAGAACGTCAGCGTCGGGCGTCGACGATTTCAACATCATAAGAACCCAAGGCTTGGTCAGCAGTCACAAGAGCCAACGCCTCTAGTCGAGCCTGCGCAACGAGCATCCGGTCGAAGGGGTCTTGATGGTGGGCGGGAAGCGCCGGGGCATGCTCGGCGTGTTCCGCTGAAATGGCAAGCGGAACAAAACCCCCTGACTGGAGCGCAGCGACAAGTCCATCGGGCATGGTCAGCTTCCCGAGTGCCCGCTTGATCCCAAGCTCCCACGGAGTGACCGCCGAGAAGTACACCTCATCGGCCTGATCGATCAATTGCCGGCACTGCGACCCCAGGGAGTCACTGCCTTCGAGCCACCAGAGGGCTACGTGGCTGTCCACCAAGATCCTCACGGCACGTCTGCCTCGGCCGACTCCTCGAACATGGCCGCGATCTCTGCATCGGAGCCGACCACATCGCCGCGGTAGCCAACCCGGCCAGCCCATGAACCAGCCACTCGTACCGGACGGTCGGAGTGCCAGGGAATGATCTTGGCGACAGGATGGCCATTTCGGGCCACGATCACCTCAACACCCGCCTCGGCCTCGCGGATCAGCTCCGAAAGCCGCGACTTCGCTTCATGAGTGTTTACCACCCGGGTAGTCATAGTCTTAGCTTAGCTAAGAGCACTACCAACCTCAACATCCGTCATCACAGGCTGAGTGCGTTTCGCAGGATCTCGTCTATAGCCCGCAAGCGCACAGGATCGAGCCGACCCAGCCGTTCCACGAAACGATGAGTCGACACTGCCCGGACCTGTTCGACTTGGAACGCAGTGGCGGCAACAAGCCCAGTGCCAACATCGGGTTCAACCACGACATGCAGCGGCACCGAGCGAATCGTCGATGTGCCCGGCACCACGATCACCATCTTCAGATTTGGATGGTGCAGCCGGTCGTCGGAGACAATCAGCGCTGGACGGCGAAAGGCCTGCTCAGGATGCTCAGGGTCGGCGCCGAAATCCACCGACCACACATCACCCCGAGCGAACCGCCCCTCAGAGTTCATCCAAACCGTCTATTGCGGCAGCATCCAACCGCCTGCTCTCCATCTGGTAGGCGTCAACCTCCGACGGGGCCAGATCATCAAGCGCATCCCGGACCGACGACCACCACTCGTCACGGCCAAGCCGATGTACCGCGTCGGCAACGACGTCAACCATGGACGTGCCTCGCTGCTCAGCGATCCAGGCGATCTCATCCCGCAACTCGCTCGGGACCCGCAATGTTGTCGTCTTTGAAGGCGCTATAAAAGTAGACTATCACGGCTACCCAACAGGCTTCTATCCAGTAAGTCTACGAAGGCGGCCGGCCAGCGGGAGAGGGGGATCCCGCTGGCCGGCTGGCCATCACTGGGCTCAGGTCAGGTCGAACCGATCCAGGTTCATGACCTTGGCCCAGGCTGAGGCGAAATCGTTGACGAACTTCGCCTCGCCGTCGTCGCAGCCGTACACCTCGGCTATGGCCCGGAGCTGGGAGTTGGAGCCGAACACCAGGTCGGCGGCCGTCGCGGTCCAGCGGAGTTCGCCGGTGGCCCGGTCGTGCCCTTCGTATACCCCGGCATGATCAGTGGAAACCCGCCACTCGGTTTCCATGCTCAACAGGTTGGTGAAGAAGTCATTGGTGAGGGTGCCCGGCCGGTCGGTGAACACACCGTGTTGGGACTGGCCGGCGTTGGCATCCAGCGCCCGCATGCCGCCCACCAGCACAGTCATCTCCGGCGCGGTCAGATTGAGCAGGAACGCCTTTTCCACCAGTAGCTCCTCGGCGGGACGCTTGTGGAAGTCGGCCAAGTAGTTGCGGAAGCCGTCGGCGGTGGGCTCGAGCACGGCGAAGCTCTCGACGTCGGTCTGATCCTGGGAGGCGTCAGTGCGGCCCGGCGAGAACCGAACTGACACGTTGTGGCCGGCATCGCTGGCTGCTTTCTCCACTGCGGCGCATCCGCCGAGGACAATCAAATCGGCCAGTGATACCTGCGGGCCACCTTGGGCGTTGAAGTCGGCTTGGATCTGCTCGAGGACGGCTACCACGTCAGCCACGCCCGCTTGGAGGTTCACATCCCAGCCGCTCTGCGGGGCAAGCCGGATACGGGCGCCGTTGGCCCCGCCTCGCATGTCGGTGCCCCGGAACGTGGAGGCCGAAGCCCAGGCGGTGGAGACCAGCTGGGAAACCGACAGCCCAGAACCGAGGATTCGGCCCTTGAGGTCGGCTACCTCGGCGTCGCCCACCAGATCGCCTACCGGCGCGGGAACCGGGTCTTGCCATATCAGCTCCTCGTCGGGGACCTCGGGGCCGAGGTAGCGGGCCACCGGACCCATGTCGCGGTGGGTGAGCTTGAACCAGGCCCGGGCGAAGGCGTCGGCCAGCTCGTCGGGGTTCTCGTGGAAGCGGCGGGAAATGGGCTCGTAGATCGGGTCGAACCGCAGAGCCAGGTCGGTGGTCAGCATCATCGGCGCGCACCGCACAGATGGATCATGGGCATCGGGAACGGTGTCATCGGCGGCCCGGTCGGTCGGGCGCCACTGGTGGGCACCGGCAGGGCTCTGGGTCAGCTCCCACTCGTAGCCGAACAGGTTGTCGAAGAAACCGTTGTCCCATACCGCGGGGTCGTTGGTCCATGCTCCTTCGAGGCCACTGGTGATGGCATCGCCGCCCACGCCGGTTCCGAAGGTGTTCCTCCAGCCCAAGCCCTGCTCTTCGATGCTGGCTGCTTCGGGATCATCACCGACGTAGGTGTCGGGGGCGGCTCCGTGAGCCTTGCCGAAGGTGTGGCCGCCGGCGATCAGCGCCACGGTCTCCTCGTCGTCCATGGCCATTCGGGCGAAGGTCTCCCGGATATCGATTCCGGCGGCAATGGGATCGGGATTGGCGTTGGGGCCCTCGGGATTGACGTAGATGAGGCCCATCTGCACTGCGCCCAGCGGGGTCTCCAGGTCGCGTTCTCCCGTGTAGCGCTCGTCGCCGAGCCACTCGTTCTCCGAACCCCAGTAGATGTCCTCCTCCGGGGCCCAGATGTCGGGGCGGCCACCGCCGAATCCGAAGGTCTCAAGGCCCATCGACTCGAGGGCCACGTTGCCGGCCAGGATCAACAGGTCGGCCCAGGAGAGCCTGCGGCCGTACTTCTGTTTGACGGGCCACAGCAGCCGGCGGGCCTTGTCCAAGCTGGCGTTGTCGGGCCAGCTGTTCAGGGGGGCGAATCGCTGGGCGCCGGTGCCGCCACCGCCCCGGCCGTCGCCGATCCGGTAGGTGCCTGCCGCGTGCCAGGTGAGCCGGATCATCAGCGGGCCGTAGTGGCCGTAGTCGGCGGGCCACCAGTCCTTGGAGTCGGTCAGCACGTCGGCGATGTCCTGTTTCACCGCCGCCAGATCGAGTGTTTCGAACTCTGCGGCGTAGTCGAAGCCGTCCCCCATCGGATCGGCTTCAGGGGAATGCTGGTGCAGGATCTTCAGATTCAGCTGCTCGGGCCACCACTGCTCGGTGGCCGATGTGCCCTTGGCGGTGTTGGCGCCCGAAAACGGGCACTGGCTGGTGCTCTCAGTCATAGGACTCTCCTTTGAGTTGTTGCTTGGTTGTTGGTTGGCTCATCAGACGGCCGGCTCGCTGTCGGCGGCGAAGCACTCGGGACAGCGGCCCCAGTAGATGACCTCGGCCTCGTCGATCTCGTATCCGGAGTCGTCGGCTGCGGTGAGACACGGGGTGTAGCCCACCGCGCAGTCGACGTCGACCATCCGATTGCATGAGCGGCAGATCAAGTGGTGGTGGTTGTCGCCCACCCGGTCCTCATAGCGGGCTGGCGACCCCGCGGGCTGGATCCTTCGGATCAGGCCCTTTTCGGCCAGCATCCCCACCGAGTCATACACCGCCTGGCGGGATATGGCGCCAATGTCGTTGTGGACCACCTCGGCCACGTCATCCACCGTACCGTGGGGACAGGCCGAAACGGCACGGATGACGGCAATCCTCTGGGCAGTGACTTGGAGGCCGTGCTGGCGCAAGAGGTCAGCGGGGGCGGGGGTGTCGCTCGACGGCATGGGGCCATCATAACGACAAGTTTGGACTTAGTCCAATATTTGTTTAACTCTGATTACTTTATTTGTCCCGTACCCGAATCTCGGGGAAATCCAGTCAGGCCGGGTGGTTCTCGACGAGGCGGCGGATCCCGTCTTTCCAGTTCACCAGGCGGTCGGGCCGCAGGGCCTCAATGCGGCTGGTGTCCATGACGGTGCTGGGAATGGCGGTATCTGACTCCACGATCTTGGGCGGGTCGCAGCCGTCTATCTCGGCCATGAACGCGCACCATTCGGCCACTGACACCAGTCCGGGGCTGGCCCAGTTCAGCGTGGTGGCCGGTACCGAAGCCTGGTCGAGCAATACCGGCAGGTCGGCGGCGATGTCCTCGTCGTGGACGAGGTTGTAGCGGGCGCCGTCGGTGTGGACTTCGATGTCCATGCCCGCCCTCATCATCAGAAGATGGAAGAAGGGCCAGCCGGTGGTGTCGCCATAGGGCACGTTGAGCCGGGCGATCACCGTAGGCAGGTTGAATTCCTGAGCCCCGAACCGGGCCACCGACTCCCCCGCGATCTTGCAGATAGAATAAGTCGGCATCATGTGGGCGTGGTGGTTGCCGTGAGGGCTGTCCTCGGTGAACGGCTGGCCGCCGTTGGGCTGATAGACCGCACCGGACGAGCAGTGCAAAAACGCCTCGGCGTCGCGGAAATGGCTCATCAAATGGCCGGTGGCCTCGGAACACACGGCCAGATCGGTTTTCCAGTCGCCGGTCTTGATCACCGCCAAGTTCACCACCACATCCACTTCCCGGGGAACCGCCGAGAAATCAGCTTCGACGAAGTCCACGGCGATGCACTCCACTCCCCCAGCCTCAAGATCGGCCCGAGCATTGGCATCCGAGAACCGAGCCAGCGCGAGCACCCGATTGTCAGCCGCCAAGGTCTTGCACAACGGCGGCCCCACCATCCCCGTCGGCCCTGTCACCACGATGGTCTTGTTCTTCAACTCCACAATTGCTCCTCACGGTCTGGTCGGCAACGCAAGCGTAAGTGCCATCGCCGCGGCTCGACGGTAGGTTTCCGTTGACTCTACAAGCAGAGCACGTTCCGCCGTTTCTTCAGCACCTGCTCGCGGTCCAGTACGTTCCAGGGCGCGACCAGTGTGATCGCTCGCTAGACATTTTGTCCATTTGCTAGACTAAGGGCGTGCTGATAACTCTGGATCTCGACGAAGCAGAGCTAGCCCATGCCCTTGAGGCGCTAGGTGGTGTTGTCGAGATCCTTGAGCGCCGGAGCGATGAACTGGTCGCGGCCATCATCCTTCGCGACGTTATCGCCAAAATCTTGCGAGCAATTGAGGAGGCGAGATGAGTACTGTGAAATCGCGCTGGGATCTCTCTGAAGTCGAGGTCTCCAAGAGTGCTGAGGACGCCGCCTTGAGTGTCGTCCAACGCCTCACTCGCCAGAAGGAAGACATCGCATCGCAGTGGGCCACCGCGATCCGCCTCGCCCAAACGAACGGGGCGTCGCTGCGCGACATCGCCGCGGTAGCCGATGCCTCGCCTCAGACCATCGCCAAGATCTGTAAAGGATAGGGAAAGGTGCCAGCGGTCCTTGCCCTACCGGCGGGTCCTGTTGGCCACCCCGCCAGCATTTAGGCCCGTTCAGCGGCTAGCTGGTCCATCATCTCCTCGAAGCTGATCTCGCCGCGGAGCATGCGCTGGGTGACTTCGGACAGCGGGCTTCTGGGCCAACGGTCTTCGCCCACCAAGTGGGCCTCGCTGGTGACCGACCCGTCTTCAGGAAACTGGTAGGTGCGGTAACCGGGCGGCATCGTGGTGAAATTCTCAAGGTCGATATTGACGGACAGTGACGGGCACTGGTGGATGGGACGACCGGCAATCTCCAAAGTCGTGTTGGTGTGGGTATGGCCAGCTCCGATCCCACGGATCGCCGGGGCCATGTCAATGAGTCGGGCGAACTCAGCGTCATGGTCGGCCATGTGGAAGAAGCCGAACGCCCCCGGGGGATGGTGGGTCCAGACGAAGGCATGCTCCGCGTCGCTCTGCTCGACGGTCTCGGCCATCCACGCCACTTCAGCATCGCCGAAGCGCCCGTGCTTATGGGTCCGATCCTCGCGATCAACCAGAGACCCGTCTGGGCGCAGATCCCGACCTTCTGCATTGGAGTCGGCAAACAGAAACAGCCAGCTCCCGACCCGCAGAGTACGCCCGTTGCCCACCCCCGGGCGGGGCAAAATGGCATCGAAGGGCACCTGCCGGTCGTGATTGCCTGGACACACCACCGCAGGCACCGGCAGACGGGCAAGCTTCCCAGCGGTCTTCTGGTATTCGTCCTCGGTGCCGTTGTGAGCGATGTCTCCGGTGATCACCACCAGATCCGGAGTGGGCCGGCCCGAATCGAATGCCTCGTCGAAAACCGCATCCCATGAGTCATCGGTATTGCGCGGCTCCCCCTCCGGCTCGGTACAGAAGTGCATATCCGAAAACTGAGTGACACGAAACACGTCCTGAGTCTTCCAAACTCGCCAAGGCTGCACCACTATCGTTTTTCCAGCACCGGCTAGCGGCCGAGTAAGTTCGAGCCCCGTGACGAGCATGATCCGACGGTTTTACGTCTTGCCAATAATGCCCGGGGTGCCTGACGCGAAGGTACAAGAGATGATCGCCGTGTTGGGCGCCGCCGATCGTTTCATACCGGGCCTGTTGGACTCCTCTGCCGGCATCGATCTCGACTCGCGCACGGTGCTGTGGGAGAACACCTTCGTCGATGAGGCAAGCTACTCCGGGCCCTACATGGTGCACCCCTACCACATCGGGGCCATTGACAATTACGTGATGCCCGACAGCCCCGAGTGCATCACCGACAACACCTACGCGACGCGCTACACAACGCCCGACGCCACTCAGGTGGTGCGAGGCGGAATCCGCCGGGTGCTGCTGTTGAACGCCAGCACCGACGCCGACGCAGCAGCAATCGAAGCCCTCGCGGCGCAGCCCCAGGAGATGGCGGCGTCCATCTTCGGCGCCGACGACGTGGGTTGGGTGTCGGCCAAGGGCCGGGCCTGGACCCATATCTGGGAGCAGGCCTTCACCGACATGGCCCAGCTAAAGCGCCACCTTGGCACACAGGAGGGCAAGGCCTGCTCGAGTGTGGAGGGCTTCGACAGCCTCGGCATAAGCCTGGGCTCGCTGAAGATCTTCACCTGCCCGTTCGAGCTCTCACCGGTCGAGAACCAGTCGCCACCCGCCCCTCCGCCGGACACCTCCCCGGTGCTGTACACCATCACCGCCCGCACCCCGGTGGCCGACGCCGACACCTACGTCGAGTTGCTTGAACGCTGCTATGACGCATTCATGGTCGAGGGCGGCTGCCCCCTCCTGAATCGCTGGCGCACAGTCGATCAGGGCTATCTCGAGGCCGAGGTCCACTCCACTTGGCAGATCGACTCCCTTGCCGCCTACTGCGACCTCCGGGCAACAACCATTGCCGACCCGCAATGGACAGCCTTTGTCAAAGATGCCATGGCCTTGGTGCAGGGCGGCTCTCGACGCTTCCACCGCGCTGTCTGAACACCAACGCCTGCTGGCACTGGTCAGCGGGGAACGAAGGCGTCCAACTCCGCGTTGTAGACGAAGAGCCAGGTCAGCCTTCAGGGTGGGCGGGCTCCATGTCGAAATTATTAAAGAGCACGTTGTAGGCGTGCCAGGTATTCCAGTGCTCGGTGAGGTAGGCGATCTCGCCCCGGTCGTTGAATCGGAACACAAAACAGTAGACGTTGCTGTAGTCCTGGCCCCGCAGGGTCGTAGCGGAGAAAGTCTGTTGCCGGACGACGTAGTCGCCGTCGGCCAGCATGACGACGTCGCTGATGGCCATCGTGGCCAAGTCGTACTTGTCGCCGCCGGGCCTCGGCGGAGCCTTCGACTGGGAGGGCAATATGTTGCGGAGCGCCTCGCGGCCCTTGTGCTCGGTAACGCCTTCCGCCCCGGGAATGAGCGGTAGCCCGTTCCACCAGACGGCGTCCTCGGCGAAGAGTTCAGACTTGTCGGCCGGACCGTTCTCCTCGCCGAGGAACTGGCGAACGACGCTGAGGTTGCGCTCTTCGGTATCGGTGTAGTTCGGCATCAGCCCGCTCCGTTCCAGCGGATCAGGTCGGCCAGGTCCTGGCGCGCTCCCGCTCCAAATTCTGTACCCACTGTGTAGGCGATCGGGAACAGGCCGACCTGGGTGTGCTTGGCGGCGTCGATGCCTAGAAGCTCGGCCATCTCGGCTTCTTTGTGCAAGTGGATCGTCGTCCATGCACTTCCGAGCCCCCGGGCCCGCAGTGCCAGCATGAAGTTCCAGACCGCGGGCAGGATCGACCCCCACACACTGGCTTGGAGGAAGATGTCGGCTTCGTCCATCCGACCTCCGACGGTCGGGATCAACAACGCCGGCACCTTGTGCAGGTGGTCGCGGAGGTAGGCCACCGAAGAGGCGATCCGTTGTTGCTCCTCGGTGCTGTAGTCGATATCACGGGTGGCCCGGTTCGGATCGGCCTGATGGCCGCTCATTCCACTCCGGTAGACCTCGGCGACCTCAGCCCGCAGGTCCGGTTCGTCGACGACGTGCCAGTTCCATCGTTGTTGGTTCGATCCGTTCGGCGCCTGCACCGCGATCTCGAGGCACTCTGTGATCAGCGCCCTCGGCACCGGCCGAGTCAGGTCGAGCCGCTTGCGCACCGTCCGCGTCGTCGTAAGCAACTCGTCAAGGGACAGGTCGAGCAGGTCCACATCATTTCTAGCCATCTCGCCACCCTAGTGGTGGCCAACCCGATTCCATCTGCCCGCGCTGGGCCACCGCCATGATGATGTGAAGATCGCTAGGTATGAAGTGCGAATAGGTCCCATTCCTATTCTATAGTGAGGCCGTGATGGCAGATGAGCGCTCCTCGCCGCCCCAACCCGATCGGGAGGCGGCGGTTTGCATTCTCGGCGCCGGCCCTCTTGGCCTGGCTGCTGCCGTCCATCTGCTGGCCGCCAGGCCTGGCCTTGCCGATGGGCTCGTGGTCGTCGACCCCGCGGGTGTCTGGATGCGCACCTGGCACGAGCAGTTCGCTCGGCTCGAGATCGGCAACCTCCGGTCGCCGGGGGTCCACCACCCCGGCACCCGCTCGGGCGAGCTGGCCGAGCACACCGTACGACGCGGCCTCGACGGGTCGGGCCTGCCCTATGACCTGCCCACGACCAAGGCGTTCGCGGCGTACTGCGAGGACCTCGTCGCCCGCATGGACCTGGATCGGCCGCTGGCCGCAGCGGCAAGACGAGTCGTCCCCGTAGGTGACCACCTTGCCGTGGAGACCGACGCCGACACCATTTTGTGCCGCCATCTCGTCGTCGCCACGAACCCACATCGCCGGGAGATCCCCGACTGGGTCGCACGGATACTCGGCCGGTTGCCTGGCGCCATCGACCACGCCACCGACATCGACTTGCGCACCATCGGCGACCTCACGGGCACCACGGTGGCGGTGATCGGCGGCGGACTGACCGCAGCGCACCTCGCCGTCGGCGCCGTCGAGCGCGGCGCCCACGTTGAGCTCGTCAGTCGGCGTCCCATCGAGATTCGCAGCTTTGACACCGATCCGGGCTGGCTCGGCCCGAAATACCTGCAGGCTTACTCCGCCGAGCCCGATCCCGAGGTGCGTCACCGGCAGGCGCTTGCCGCCCGAGGCGGAGGCACGATACCTGGCTGGATGCACCAACGCCTCGAGGCGCTCGTCGCGCTAGGCACGGTGCGGCTCCACGAGGGCCGCAGGGTCGTTGCCGCCGGCGTGACCAACGACCAAGCCGAACTTGATCTCGACGACGGCACGGCGCTCGACACCGGCCTACTCTGGCTCGCTACGGGAACCACGCCCGACATCGCCGCCCAGCGGGCCCTCGAACCGGTCCTGCCCGACATCGCCACCGTCGCCGGCCTGCCCGTCTGCGATCGCGACCTGCGCACCGGCCGTCACCCCATCCATGTCATGGGCCGCCTCGCCACCCTGACGCTCGGCCCCGCCGCCGGAAACCTCTGGGGCGCGCAACGCGCCGCACGGGCAATCACCCGGGCCATCACCGGCGTCGACCTCGAGTACGACGCCATCACCACCATCCCCCACCCACGACCACCCCGGAGGCAACCCGCCATGTCCACCACCGAATATCACACCAACGCGGCCCGATGAGCCGGGTACCGGTCACGATCCTCACCGGCTTCCTCGGAGCCGGCAAGACGACGCTGCTCAACCGCATCCTCACAGAGCACCATGGCCGACGCATCGCGGTCATCGAGAACGAGTTCGGCGAGATCGGCATCGACCAGGGCCTGGTGGTCAACGCCGACGAAGAAGTCTTCGAGATGTCCAATGGGTGCATCTGCTGCACCGTGCGAGGCGATCTGATCCGGGTGCTCGGCAACCTCGGCAAGCGGCGCGACAAGTTCGACTACGTGCTGGTCGAGACCACGGGCCTCGCTGATCCGGGGCCGGTGGCACAGACGTTCTTCATGGACGACGACATCGCCGCCGAGTACGCGCTCGACGGCATCGTCACCGTCGTCGACGCCGTCCATGTCGACCAACAGCTCGGGCGCAGCCGCGAGACCGAGGAACAGATCGCGTTCGCCGACGTCGTCGTGCTCAACAAGACCGACCTCGTCGACGATCGCCGGCTTGACGAGCTCGAAGCTCGTATTCGGTCGATGAACGGCGTCACCGCAATGCATCGCGCGAGCTTCGGCTCGGTGGCCGTCGACGTCCTGCTCGACCAGCGGTCCTTCGACCTGACGGTCGCGCTCGACCGCCGGCCCACATTCCTCGAACCCGAGTACCCGTTCGAGTGGACTGGCGTCTACCGCCTCGACCCGGGCACCCACACCCTTCGTTTCGACGCCGGGCCCGATCCCACGATGGGGCTGGCGGTGCTGCCGCTGCCGGAGGCGACGAGCGAGGCCCTCGAAGCCGGCGCCGAGAGATGCGTTCGCGTGTTCGCCGAGCCGCCGGCATGCGTGAGGGTCGGTGACCAGGTGACCCCTGGCCACCATGTCGATGCGGCGCTCGATGCCGTCGACCAGACCGCGGTGACGCTCCTGATCGGCGAGGGCACCGGCGAGCAGCTGTACGGCCTGTTTTGCGAACACCTGGCAGAGGAGTACCACCCCACCGTCACGACCGCCGACGGCGCCACCATCGCGCCGGTGATCGAGCGGGCCTGGGTGGCCGCCCACGAGCACGACGAGAGCGTCACGTCGGTCGGGATTGAGGCCGATGGCAACGTCGACGGCGATCGCCTGAACGATTGGCTCGGCAAGTTGCTAGACGAGAAGGGCACCGACATCTTTCGGATGAAGGGCTTCCTCGCCGTCGCCGGCGAGACGGACCGTGTCGTGTTCCAGGGCGTGCACATGCTGCTCGATTCTCAGCCGGACCGGCCATGGGGTGATGATCCTCGCCGCAATCAGCTCATCTTCATCGGCCGCGACCTCGACGCCGACGAGCTGCGAGCAGGATTCCAGGCATGCCTGGTCTGACCGGCCGGGTCGCACAACGGCGACGTGCGGGTGTGCTGCGGCAGGGTTGGTCGCATCTGCTCGACGACTACCCCACGGCGCTCGCCTGGGCGTGCGGGGGCAGCCTCGTGATGACGGGCGACTCATCGGGCGCGCTGACCGCCGTCGACGCGGCGCGCAGCGACATCGTCTGGAGTGTCGCCGACGCGCACGAGCCCGGACCGGTGCACCTCGCGGTGGGCGGCCCGTCGTTCGTCGTGAGCGCAGGCGCCGACGGCGTGGTGGCCTCACGTGATGCCACCTCGGGTGCGCCTCGGTGGCGTCACGAGCTGGGAGCGGCCTGGCTCGACACGATCTCGGTGTCACCCGACGGATCGCGTATCGCGACCGCCGCCGGTCGGTACACCCATAGCTGGTCCGCCGACGGCGGGGACGCCTGGACCTCCTTCGAGCATCCGAGCACGGTGGCCGCCGTCGCGTGGACGCCGGCGAGCGAGTTGGTCACGGCATCGTTCGGTGCAGTCTGCGTCTTCGGCGACGATCCCGAGCCGAAGGCGCGTTTCGAATGGCAGGGCTCGCTGGTGTCGCTGGTACTGAGCCCCGACGGCGAGGTCGTCGCTTGCGGCAGCCAGGACAACACGGTGCACTTCTGGCGCACCTCTACCGGCACCGATGCCGCCATGTACGGCTACCCGGCCAAACCCAGCGCCTTAGCATTCGACGACGCGAGCCGGCTGCTCGCCACCGGCGGCGGCGAAGACGTGACCGTGTGGGTGTTCGCCGACGGCGGCCCCGAGGGCACCACACCTGGTGTGCTCGACGCCCACGCCGGCACCGTCACGAGCCTCGCGTTCGCGCCGCGGTCGACGACCCTCGCTTCGGGCGGGCGCGATGGCGGGGTACTGGTGTGGCGTCTCGGGCCCGACGGCAACGGCAAAGCCGTCGGCTTCGACGTCTGCGACGGCCGCATCGAGGCCGTAGCCTGGCGCCCTGACGGCCGGTCCCTGGCCGCCATCGACGCATCGGGGCACCTCACAACCTGGCGCACCGGAAGCTGATCCTTGATGTGTCCCTGTCGCCCCTTCTTGGTTGCATATCGCGAGCTCCAGCCGCAGGGACTCCCCGGCCGCGTTGGTGCCGGCCGATAAGGTCCCGGCTCATGGGGATCGATGCCGCAGAGGTCCACGACCTGATCTCGGGTCGGATGCGGGAATCGGGTCAGATGTACACCAGGGGCCGCCGCCATCTGGTCGAGTTGCTCGCGGCAGCCGGGCGACCGGCAACGATCGCCGAACTACTCGAGGCAGGACCCCGGCTTACGCAGAGCTCGCTGTACCGCAACATGGTGGACCTCGAGTCGGTCGGCATCGTACAACGGGTGGTGGGCACCGACGATCTCACCCGCTACGAGCTGTCCGAGGAGATCATCGGGCATCACCACCATGTCGTCTGCACCGAGTGCGGCACAGTCGACGACTTCGTCGTGCCGGCTCGCGCGGAGCGCTCGCTCGATACCGCGATAGCCAAGGCGCTCGAGGACACCGGCTTCGTGCAAACCGCACATCGCCTCGACGTACTGGGCACCTGCGCCGCCTGCGCCTGATCCAGCACCGGGGCGAGGCGCCGGTTGGTCAGCGCCTCGAAGGTGCAGCTTCGTGTCGGAGGGGGGACTTGAACCCCCACGCCCGTAAAGGGCACTAGCCCCTCAAGCTAGCGCGTCTGCCAATTCCGCCACTCCGACGTGGGCGCCTTGAAACCGGCGCAGAGGGCACACTATCGCGCCAATACCCTGCTTCACTAGGAGATAGGTGATCCCGAAACCATCATGGGCTCCGGGCGAAAAACAGCTGGAGTTCGACAATGCCGTGGTCTTCGGCTGACAACACGATGGGGACTCGGGGGACCGATACGTCGTAGTCGGCGAAGACAATCTCGGTGGAGCCGACTACGACGACAGTGTCGTCAACCAACTGGGCCTCCAGCGCAATCTGCACGGGTTGGGTGGTGCCTTTGACGGTGAGTTCGCCTACTGCGGTGGTGGCAATAGGATCGCCGGAGTTAGGGTCGGGGCCAAGGTCGACGGGCTCGGTGAGAGTGAACACCGCGGTCGGAAACTCAGCAGTGTTGAGCGCGGATTGCACCGGTCGGTCTCGGCGTGAGTCGTTGGTGGTGATGGCGCTCATGTCGGCTTCCACCGTGACGGCGGTCACAGTCTCGCCGTCAATGGCGATCGATCCGGTTACCACCGGGGTGCGGCCCACAGCGGTGGTGGAACCGATGCTGGTCAGCTCCTCGTCAACCCGGAAGCCAACGAATGTTCCGGTGGAGTCCTCATAGCTGAATTCGCCGATAGAAGTATCCACCGCCCAGAGGCCATTCACCCCCTCTGGGGCTGAGACCGCCTCGGGTTCGTCAGCGGCCGGTATGGCAGTTGGCGCAGCGGTGGTGCTTAGCGCTGCTGCGGTGGGTTCGCCAATGGTCGGTGTAGCGGCCGGCGCAGCCGTGAGAGCCGACGTTGGTGTGGAAGCGGGTTCTGATGTCGCCGCGCCTCCATCCTCGTCCAATGTCGAGACCGCGGCCTCAAGATCGACCGCGGGTGGTGCGTCGTCCCTGGTCAACCACCAGATGAGGACGACAGTCAAAACCGCCACAACAACCACGGAGGGCACAACCACCCACAGGACGCGTCGCCGTCTCATCTGCTTGAACATGGAGTCAGGGTACCCGTGGTCCGGAAGAAGGACTCATGGGACAGCAACATCAACGGCTCTTGGACCAAACAACGAATTCGAGCAAAGTTGGCTTGGCTTAGGAGTTACGACCCATTGCCGCCGTACAGTCTTGGGCGAGTAGGTCACGGGACCGACTCGAATGAGAGCAAAGGGTCATGCAAGGAACTGTCAAGTTTTTTAACAATGAGAAGGGCTACGGCTTCATCTCACGAGAAGGCGCCGACGACGTCTTCGTCCATTACTCGAACATCGCCGGCGAGGGCCACAAATCTCTCAACGAAGGCCAAATGGTCGAGTTCGACGTCGCCCCAGGCCGCAAGGGCGAGGAAGCACAAAACGTACGGGTCATCTGAAAAACCGACGCTGTGACCTCCACAGCGTAACCATCTTGCCGGGTCACCTCTTATGACTCAGTACTACGACGAGTACACGCCCACCTATGAGGACCGGGCGTGGTGGAGCTCTCCTAGGGTGCTCCGGGATCGGGCGGCTCGGCATCCCCACCGCATATATCTCGACGTGCCGTGGGCCGGCGAGTCGTACACCTTTGCCGAAACCCTGGATTTAGCTGAGCGCGTCGGCTCGGGAATGCTGGCTGCTGGGGCCCAAACGGGCGACCGGGTCCTAGTCATGATCCCGAATTGCTCGGCCTACATTCTCGCGTGGCTGGGTTCGTCGGTGGCCGGCCTCGTGGAGGTGCCGATCAACACGGCCTACCGAGGGTCGTTCTTGGCCCACCAGGTCCGGACCACAGAGCCGGTGCTGGCCGTCATCGCGCCCGAGTTCGTGGAACGCATCGTCGATGTCGGAGACGCGGTTACGTCCATCCGGCACTACTTCGTGGTCGGAGAAGATGCTGAGGTTGCGGCCGGGATCTCCCAACTGGCGGCCGCCGGCTACGAAGCCAGCCCCTGGACCTCGCTTGTCAACGCTGCAAAAACCGAGTTGCCCGATGTGGAGGCTCGCGAGCTTGGCTCGATCTTCTTCACGTCGGGCACGACCGGGCTGTCGAAGGGCGTGATGATGCCGCACGCCCACATGCACCTGTTCGCTGACCAATGCGTGTCGTTGACCCGGCTGACCGAAGCCGACACCTACATGTCGGTGGGCCCGCTGTTCCACGGCAACTCGCAGTTCCTGGCGGCCTACCCAGCGCTGATCGCCGGCGCCCGTTATGTGTTGCACGAGCGCTTCAGCGCGTCGGAATGGATCGAACAGATCCGAGCAGCCCGAGCGACGGTCACCAACTTCGTCGGCGTGATGATGGACTTCGTCTGGCAACAGGAGCCCCGGCCCGACGATGCCGCCAACGACTTGCGCTGCATCTTCGCGGCGCCCACAGCCAGCTCCATCCTCGACCAGTTCAAGGAGCGCTTCGGCGTCGAGGCCTTCGTCGAGGTGTTCGGCCTCACCGAGACCTGCATGCCGATCCTCACGCCCTATGGCGTCGAGCGTCCCCCGGGCGCGGCCGGGCTCCTCAACGCCGACTGGTTCGACATCCGCCTGGTGCACTCCGATACCGACGAGGAGGTGCCGGTCGGCGAGGTGGGCGAGCTCATCGTCAGGGGCCGCTACCCGTGGACAACCTGCCAAGGGTATTTCGGGATGCCCGACAAAACGACCGACGCCTTCAGAAACCTGTGGTTCCATACCGGCGACGGGCTCCGCCGCGACGATGACGGCTGGTACTACTTCGTGGATCGTCTGAAGGACGCCATCCGGCGGCGGGGCGAGAACATCTCGTCGTACGAGGTCGAACAGGGTCTGGTCTCCCATCCGGCGCTCGCCGAAGTTGCTGCCATCGGCGTCCCCGCCGACCAGGAGGCCGGAGAAGACGAGGTGATGGTCTTTCTGGTGCCCGAGCCTGGGGCTGAGATCAGCGCCGAGGAGATCTGGGAATACGCCGATAAACAACTCCCGTCCTTCGCGGTGCCCCGCTATCTCCGGGTGGTCGACGAGCTGCCGAAGACCCCGTCGGAAAAGGTCCGCAAGATGGTTCTGCGCGAGCAGGGTGTGGATGGCGAAACCCACGACCGCGGCCCCCAGCAGCGTCGTAGAAGGGGCCGGAAAGGCTGATCCCGGAACACACCCGGTTCTGATGAACTCAGCGGGGCTCGCGCGGCAACCCCAACACCCGTTCGCCCAGGATGTTGCGCATGACGTTGGAGGTGCCGCCGGCGATGGTGTACGAGGAGGCGTAGCAAATGCCTCTGGTCCACTCGTCGTCGAGCAGAGCCGCCGGACCTAGGCAGGCTGCGGCGAAATGGGCTACCCGCTGTTCGTGCTCGGTGCAGAACGCCTTGGTGGCCGCGCTGAATCCGGCGGGGGCCTGGCCGAGAGCCTCTCGGTATACCAGCAGGCGTCCTACCCGATATTCGCTCTCCAATCGGGCGATCTCCTGGCGGACCCGGGGATCGGATCGGTCGGCCTTGGCGCGGGCGTGCAAGAACAGCGCCCGGTTGGACACCAGGCGGTCGATACCCCCCCGCTCGTGAGCCAGTTGCGCCATGGTCTGTTTGAAGGCATCCCCCTCGGTGCCAACCAGGTTCCCGGCCGGCACCCGCACACCGGTGAAGTAGATCTCGCAGAAGTGGCGGTTGGCGATCATGTCGGTAATCGGGCGCACCTCGATGCCCGGTGTGTCCATCGGCACGATGATCTCGCTGACCCCCCGATGGGGCGGCCCCTCGTCGCTGGTGCGGCAGATCAGATAGCAGTAGTCGGCCACGTGCCCGAAGCTGGTCCAGATCTTCTGGCCGTCGACCACGAAATCGGCGCCGTCCCGCACCGCCCGAGTGGAGATAGAGGCCAGATCCGAGCCGGCGTCGGGTTCGCTCATCCCGATGCACCAAGTGCTCTCCCCCGACAGCATCTGGGGCAAGAACTCCGCCTTCTGCTGCTCAGTGCCGTAGGCGATCAGCGTTGGTCCCATCTGGCGGTCGGCGAACCACATGGCAGCCACCGGCGCCCCGGCGCTGATCATCTCCTCGGCCACGATCAACCGCTCGATTGGTGGCCGGGCCTGTCCGCCGTATTCGGTGGGCCATCCCATGCCGATCCAGCCTTCTTCGGCCATGACCCTGGCGAACTCCTTGGAGTAGCCATTGATCCACGAGTCGTTGTGGCGCCCGAAGCGGGCTACCCCGTCAGCGGCAACCGCCCGCGCTCGGTCGCGCAGTTCAAGCAATTCGGGGCTGAGTGCGAAATCCAAGCGACAGCTATTGGCCCGCTACTAGCTGGAATCCAGCAGCAAAGCCAGCGCCAGCGTGGAGAAGGCGAATATCAACGCGGCCACGATGGTGAGCCGGTCGAGGTTTTTCTCGATGACCGTCGACCCGGCTGCCTGAGTGCCGAATCCGCCGCCAAACATGTCAGAGAGGCCGCCGCCCCGGCCGCTGTGCAGCAGCACCAAGAACAACAGCCCCAACGCGGAAACCACGTCGATCACCACAAGCACAATGGTCACAGCGGTGAATTCTACCCGCTGCACTCCTCTGCTGACCTACCCAGCACCCATAGTTGGGCGGTCCACTTTTCGGGGCTCTCAAATCGTTAACCTGACCCGATAATGATGGGTGTTTTCCGCCGCAGCTGGAAGCAGGTCGGCGCAGTCAGGAGGTACATATTCTCTCCCCGCGGACTCGCAGTGCTCGCACTCATCGCAGTTGGGTTTGTTCTGGGAGTATTGATTGCCCAGGTTTGGACCTCCGATGGCTCCAACGGCGACAGTGCTACCCGGTCTACTGTTGATGCCGCCGAGCCGACGGCTACCGCCCCTCAATCCGATGCCGACTCGGGGGCCGCATCAGATTCCACTGGGAGTGCGAACGAGCAGGCGCCGACTGATTCCACCTCCACAGGACCCGTCGAAGATCAGGCTTCGACTACGCCAGGAACGGGCGCCGAGCCGGGGGCCGCAGCACCCGAAGCATCTGCCGAACCGGTTGTCGTTGTTTTGGAACAGGAGCCGCTGTCTTACGAAGCGGCTCTGGCCATAGCTGCCGGCCTCGCCCCTCATACGATCTATCCCAGCGACTGCAAGTCCCCGCTCCCCCGTCCAGACCTGCTTCCCAACGCCCCTAGGGCCTATCGCTTCGGCATCCACCAAGGCGTGGACTTCCTGTGCTTCTCGCTGGGCCGTCATGCGGTAGCCGCGCTCGACGGACGGGTGGTTCTAGCCGTCGGCGACTACCAAGACCCCGATCCCGACGATCGCGATGAGCTGCTGGAAGTAGCCAGCGCTCTTGAGGCAACGCCACCTTTCACGCTCTTGTCGCTCTACGGAAACTATGTGGTGATCGACCACGGTGTTGTCCCGTTCGTCGGCCATGTGGTCACCCTCTACGCCCACCTTCATGAAGTAGACCCTGACATCCGCGTCGGCGAGACAATCAGGGCAGGAGAGCGAGTGGGCGAGATCGGAAACCGGGGAACCCACGCAGCAGCCAACGGGGACTTTTACGAAGATCCCCATCTCCACTGGGAGCTGCACATCGACAATCAGTTCCTAGGAGCCGGCCTGAACACGGAGCAGACCCGCGAGGTGTACACCACGCTGTTCTCGGAGGCTTTGGGCTAAACGCCCCTCTGAGGACTAAAGAAATCCAACTTGGCTCTGCCAAACTTCCGGGTATGGATTCCGAGTTCATCAGACGAGCAGTGGAGCTGGCCGATTTGGACGCGGTGAGGGTGGCGCTGTTCCACCACACCGACGACCCCGAAATCGAAGCGCTGCCCCGAGCCCTTGAGCTCGACGACGACGAGCGTGAATTGCTGATCACCAAGACCGTGGCCTGGTTGGAGGAGAATGCCGGGCCGGGGATGCCCGATGAGCCGCCGATGCCCCGGCTTCGCCAACTGATGAACCTGGCCACCAAGGAGGAGATGGGCGATCTGGAATTCGAGTCACGGCGCGACTTGATGGCTTTCAAGTCCTTCCCCTGGACCGTTGACTGGACCAACGGCAAGCCCGAGTTGCCCGAGGGCTTCCAAGTGGCGATTATCGGCAGCGGGTTTAGCGGCCTCGCTGCGGGCATCCAGATGGAGCTCTTGGGAATCCCCTACGTGATCCTAGAGCGCCGGTCGGAACCCGGTGGCACCTGGAGCCGGCACCGCTATCCCGACATCAGGGTGGACACCATCTCGATCACCTACGAGTTCGCCTTCGAGAAGAACTACCCGTGGCCCGAGTACTTCGGGAAGGGCCAACTGGTGCGGGAGTACCTGCTCCACATCTCCCGCAAGTACGGGATGCATGACAACACTCGATTCGACCACGACCTGAAGCGGGCCACCTTCGACGAGGTTCGCGACGTATGGGTGCTCGAGGCCGACACTCCCGACGGAATCGAGACCATCGAGGCCAATGTGGTGATCAACGCAGTCGGCGCTTTCGCCAACCAGAGAACCCCCAATTTCGAGGGCCTCGAGGACTTTCCCGGACCGGTCATCCATCCTTCACAGTGGCCCGAGGACTTCGACTACCGCGGCCGCCGGATTGCCGTCATTGGCAACGGCTCGACCGGTGTTCAGCTGCTCTCTCCCGTCGCTGAGGAAGCAGAGGAGGTCTACGTCTTCCAACGCTCGAAGCAGTGGATCAGCCCGCGTCCCAAGTACGGCCAGCCCATCGAACCAGAGGTGCGCTGGCTGCTGGACAACTTCCCGGGCTATTGGAACTGGTGGCGCTACATGGCCATCGCTGCACTGTTTGCCACCCACAACTACCTCTACGCCGACGAGGAGTGGCAGGCGGCCGGCGGCCACTGGAATGAGATGAATGACCAGCTGCGCGACTTCCTCACCAACTACATCCACGAGCAAACCGACAATCGCCCAGAGCTCGTCGAAAATCTCGTACCCGACTACGCGCCATTCTCCCGGCGGCCGGTGGTGGACAATGGCTGGTATCGGGCGCTCACCCGCGACAACGTCGAGCTGGTCACCGACCCTATCGCCCGGCTTACACCGAAAGGCATCGAGACCGACGATGGCACCGTCCGCGAGGTCGACGCCATCATCACCGCTATCGGCTTCGATGTCGTCCAGTTCCTGTGGCCCGCCGACTACTTCGGCCGAGACGGCCTCAATGTGCACGACTTCTGGTCCAAGGACGGCCCCCGCGCCTACCTCAGCATGATGGTGCCGAAGTATCCCAACATGTTCATGCTCTACGGCCCGAACTCCCAGCCTCTGTCGGGCGGCACCGGCCTTCCCATCTGGTATCAGGTGTGGTCCGGTTACGCGGCCCAGCTGATCGTGAAGATGCTGGAAGAGGGCAAGACCAGCGTCGAGGTGACGATGGACGCCTATGAGCGCTACAACGAAGCGCTGGACGAAGAGGCCTCCAAACTCCTCCTAATGCACGAGGAGGGAGCCCCGGACAAGAACTACTACCTCAACCAGACCCATAACCGGCTTCAGATGAGCGCCCCGTGGTACGGGCCCGAGTACCACCGGCTGTGCACTGAGGTGGAGTGGGACGACCTCCAGATCACCTGACCACTCACTAGCCGGCGACTGCCCTCAGGGGCGCAACATATGTCTTGCCGCTACTGGAGTCGGAAGCGGATGATGCGGGAGAAGCTGTCGACTTCGAGGGATGCGCCGCCGACGAGGGCGCCGTCGATGTCGGGCTGGGCCATGAGCTCGGCGACGTTTACGGGCTTGACCGAGCCGCCGTACTGGATGCGGACTCCAGCGGCAGCGTTTGCACCGAAGTTGGCCGCCACCCGCTCTCGGATGAGCCCACACCCGGCCTGGGCGTCGGCGGGGGTGGCGGTTCGGCCGGTGCCGATGGCCCACACCGGTTCATAGGCGATAACCATGGCACCCACCTGATCTCGCTTCAGCCCGGCCAGTCCGCCATCAACCTGGTCGGTGATGCGGGCCTCGGTCTGGTCGGCCTCCCGCTCATCGAGGGTCTCCCCGCAGCACATGATCGGGGTCATGCCTGCGGCCAAAATGGCCTTGAGCCTCAAGTTCACGTTGTCGTCGGTCTCTCCGAAGAGCTGGCGGCGCTCGGAGTGTCCAGCGATTACGTAGCTCACCGCCAGCTTGGCCAGCATGGTCGGGGACACTTCCCCGGTGAATGCTCCGCGCTCCTCCCAGTGGCAGTGCTGGGCTCCCAGGGCGACGGGGATGTTGTCGGCGTCGAGCACCGTTTGGGCCGAGCGTAGGTTGGTGAACGGCGGATGGATGGACACGTCGGCAGACTTGTAGTCGGCTTGATCGAGGGCATACGACAGCTTCTGGATGAACTGGATGGCCTCCAAATGGTTCATGTGCATCTTCCAGTTGCCGCTGATCAGCGGCTTGCGCTCAGCCATTGCGGTTCTCCTCATGTGTCTCAACGGATTCTCTCAGTGCTCGCAGACCGGGCAGGTCGCCCTGCTCGATCAACTCCAGCGAAGCTCCTCCCCCGGTGGACACGTGGTCCATTTCCCGATCCAGCCCGAACTGGCGGACCGCAGCCGCGCTGTCGCCCCCGCCCACCACGGAGAACGCCCGGCTCTCGGCCAGAGCTTGAGCCACCACTTTGGTTCCCGCCGCGAACCGAGGGTCTTCGAACAGCCCCATGGGTCCGTTCCACAGCACGGTACCGGCTTCAGCGATGAGATCGCTGAACTCGGCCGCGGTGCCCGGGCCGATGTCCAGCCCTTTCCAGTCAGGCCGCAGGTCTACACCCGCCTGCACCACCCGCTCCCCCGGCGCCAGTGCGGTGATGTCGGAGGGAAGACGGATGGGAGCCCCCGAGTTCAGCAGTCGGCCACAGGCCTCGATCTGGTCGGCCTGGAGCAGCGAATCACCCACACTGTGACCCAACGCGGCCAGAAAGGTGAAGCACATGCCTCCGCCGATCACCACCTCATCGGCGGTCGCCAGCAGCGCGTCGATCACCCCCAGCTTGTCGCTGACCTTGGCCCCGCCCAGAACGGCGACGAACGGCCGCTTGGGCTTGGCTCGCAGTCCAAGCAGCACTTCGGCCTCTTGGGCCAGCAGGCGGCCGGCTGCGCTGGGCAGATATCGGGGCGGTCCCACGATGGAGGCGTGGGACCGGTGCGAAGCCCCGAAGGCATCGTTCACATAGCTATCGCAGCCCTCTACCAGCCGATGCACCAGGCGGTCGTCGTTGCCGGTCTCCCCCGGGTCGAAGCGCAGGTTCTCCAGCAGTTCCACGTCGGGGGCGAGCTCGCCCAGTCGAGCCTGCACCGGGGCCAGGGAATACCGGGGGTCGGGCTTGCCGTCGGGGCGTCCCAAGTGACTGCACGCCACAACAGCGGCCCCTTGATTGGTCAGCCACCGGATGGTGGGCAGCGCCGCCTTGATGCGGAAGTCGTCGGCGATCTGACCGGTGGCGTCGAGCGGGACGTTGAAGTCAGCGCGCAGCAGTATTCGCCGGCCGTCCAGCCCGCCCAGGGCCTCGCTTAGCGTTTCAAGGGTGGGCAGCACCTTTGTGCTCAGCCGCCCGCTGCGCCCACGATGGCGACCAGGTCGACCAGCCGGTTGGAGTAGCCCCACTCGTTGTCGTACCAGCCCGACACCTTGACCAGGTTGCCCAGCGACATGGTGAGGCCAGCATCGAGGGTGCAGGAGGCGGGCGAACCAACGATGTCTGTCGACACCAGAGGGGCCTCGCTGTATTCCAGCACTCCGGCCAGCGGTCCGTCGGCCGCCGCGGCGGCAAAAGCGGCGTTCACCTCATCGACAGAAGGCTCGCCCCGCACCACTGCGGTGAAGTCGGTAATGGAACCGTCGGGAATGGGCACCCGCAGGGAAATGCCGTCGAGCAGCCCGTTCATGGCCTGGAGCACCAGCCCGGTGGCGCGAGCGGCGCCGGTGGAGGTGGGAACGATGTTCACTCCGGCGGCCCGGGCCCGGCGCAGATCAGAGTGGGGGCCGTCCACCAGCGCCTGGTCGCCGGTGTAGGCGTGGACGGTGGTCATCAGGCCCCGCTCCACCCCGAAAGCGTCGTCGAGCACCTTCACCATGGGCACAAAGCAGTTGGTGGTACACGAGGCATTGGACACGACCAGGTGGTTCTCGGGGTCGAAGTCGCCATCGTTCACCCCCACCACAAAGGTGGCATCGGCCCCCGATGCCGGAGCCGACACGATCACCCTCGGGGCACCGGCGTCGAGGTGGGCGGCCGCCTTGTCGCGGGCGGTGAAGAACCCGGTGGACTCCACCACCACGTCCACATCCAAATCCTTCCAGGGCAGATCTGCCGGGTTGCGCTCCGACAGCACGTGCAGGACGCGACCGCCGATGTCGAGCCCGCCGTCGACCACTGCAACCGGGTCGGTGAACCGGCCCATCACCGAGTCGTACTGCAAGAGATGGGCCATGGTTTCCAGGCTGCCCAAGTCGTTTACGGCCACGAATTCCAGGTCGGCGCCGGCCTGACGAGCCGCCCTGAAGAAGTTCCGACCGATGCGGCCGAACCCGTTGATACCCACGCGAATGCTCATGCGGCTGACACTAACGAACGACCCGGCACATTCTGATGATGGGGCCTACGAAATTGGCCAAACGAGGCGCAACTCAAAGTCTTGGCCTTGAGGATCGGTTCTAGCGCACGTTCCCCTGTCCGCCGTCGACGGGGATGAGTTGGCCGGTTATGAACCGGGACGCCTCCGAGGCCAGAAACACCATCACGGGACCGAGGTCACGATCGGGGTCGCCGTATTCCTGGCCCAACGCGATGCTGTGGATGTTGCGCCAGAATTTCTCGGTTCGCTCCTCGTCGGTGGCCTGATCCCAAGATGCCTGGAACATAGGAGTCCTGATGGCGGGAAGAACAGCGTTCACCCGCACGCCGTCGGCCCCCCACGCGCCCGCCGCCGTGCGGGTCCAGGCGTGTACCGCACCCTTGGACGCCGAATAGGCCGCAGCCAGCGGCTCGGCCCGCTGGCCGGAGATTGACCCGAAATTGATGATGGCCCCGCCCCCGGCAGCCTTGAGCCGCTGGTAGGCCGACTGGTTGGTCAGCACGGTGCCCCGAACGTTCACCTCAAATATTCGGTCCCACGCATCTACGGTGACCTCTCCTGGCGTGGACGCGGCATGGATGGCAGCCGGGTGCGCCAGCGCATCCAACCCGCCCAAGAGGTCGTCGGCATCCGCAAATGCCGCCTCCACCCGAACGCCATCGGCGACGTCAACTGAGACATACGCAATTTCTCCTGGCCCGCCTGCCGCCGCATCAGCGCAAACCGCCCGTCCCGCGTCGTCGGCAATATCCATCCCCACAACCTGGGCCCCCGCCTTCACATAGGCCCGCACCGTCGCCGCCCCCATCCCACTCGCACACCCGGTGACGATGATCCTCTTACCGCTCAACTCCACAACGGCCTCCCTAATCTCAAGTCGAATATTACACATTGAAGTGTATGATGGTGTCATGAGCCGCACGAACATCGATATCGACGATGAGCTCATTGAGCGCGCCATGCAGACGTTCGGACTTCGCACCAAGCGCCAAGCGGTCCATCTAGCCCTGGAGCGCCTGCTGGGCGGAGGACCGATGACCATTGAAGAGCAACTGGCCATGGAAGGAGTCGGCTGGGACGGCAATCTCGATGCCATGCGCGCCGACCGGTTTACCGACTGGGACACCAGTGCTGATAGCTGACACCTCTGCCTGGATCGACTTCTTGTCGGCGACGGGGTCAGCCCAGGCGCAGAGGATGCGCCAGGCAATCTCCAGTAGAGAGGTCATTACCCTCGACCCAATCCTGTTGGAGGTAATGGCCGGCGCCCGCCGAGATGCTGTAGCCCGAACCCAACGGCTTCTTGAGGCACAGCAACACGAAGCGCTCTCCCCCAAGCTTGATTGGCTCGATGCCGCAACTATCTACCGAGAACTCAGTTGGCGGGGAATCACCATTCGTTCTCAGACCGATGCCCTCATCGCGGCCGTCGCCATTCGCCTCAACGTCCCCGTGCTCCACCACGACCGCGACTACGCCCACATCGCCCAGCACACCGCCCTCCAACTCGTCGGGGTCTGACACCACCGCCTCTGGGCCTTTGAAGGTATGCCTATCGGGCGGCGTGGGAGTACGTTGCCGGGTGAATGAGGTGTTTTCGGTGGGCTTGGACGGCTGGATTGCCTGGGCCTGAGTTGGGGAGCGGTCGTGCGGATAATTGACCTGTTGGAGCGTGATGCGGCGCTCTATCCCCAGCGGACTGCTGTAGCGGTCCACGGAGGTACTTCGGTTACGTTTGCCGATCTGAGCGACCGGGTTCGCCGGCTGGCGACCGGTCTCGAGGCCGCTGGAGTGGGCCGAGGCGATCGGGTGGGGCTCATGGCCGACAACGGGTTGGTCTTTTTTGACGTCTATTTGGCGGTGGCCTATCTGGGCGCGGCGGCCGTGCCGCTGAACACCCAGCTCACCGATCCCGAGCTGTCCTTCATCCTGTCGAATGCCGAACCCACCCTCACCTTGGCGACCAGCGACTATGCCCAGCGGCTGAAGTCCGTCGGCAGCACCGGCCCGGTGATCGACGTCGAGGGCGACGACTACGCCGAGCTGCTGGCGTCGGTGCCGTTCGGCGATCTGGACCGGGCCGCCGAAGACAACACGGCGCTGATCATCTACACCAGCGGGACCACCGGGCGGCCCAAAGGGGTCTGCCTCACCCAGCGGGGGCTGGCGTTCAACGGGCTCACCATGGCGCTGGTCCAGCGGTTCCAGCCCGATGACGTATTCTTGTCGACCACGCCGCTTTACCACGCGGCCACTGGCACTCGGGTGTGCTCCATGCTGGCCGACGGCCAGACCCACGTTGTGCTGCGCTCCTTCTCGCCGGAGTCGTTTTTCGCCGCGGTGGCCGAGCACCAAGTGACAATCTCGATCCTCGTCCCCGCCCAGCTGCGCCGCATCCTCGATCATCCCGGCTTCGACGAGGCCGACCTCTCCAGCCTCCGCCTCATCGTCTACGGCGCGGCCCCCACCGCCGGGCCGCTCATCCGACAGGCCTACGAGCGCTTCGGCTGCGGGCTGTATCAGGGCTACGGCATCTCCGAGTGCGTCACCAACCTCACCGGGCTGCTCCCCGAGGATCACGACATGGCCATTGCCGGGCGCCCCGAGCTGTTGGACTCGTGCGGGCGCGTCGTGCCCGGTGTCCGAATCGACCTCCACGACGACGATGGCACCCTCGTGCCCCCGGGAGAGGTGGGCGAGATCTGGGTGCAGAGCGAGAAGGTGATGGCCGGTTACTGGCGCGATCCTGCTCAGACCGCCGAGGCCCTGGTCGACGGTTGGTTGCGAACCGGGGACCTCGGTCGATTCGATGCCGACGGCTACCTCTACATCGTGGGCCGGGCCAAAGACATGCTGATCAGCGGCGGCGTCAACGTCTACCCCAGCGAGATCGAAGCCGTGCTCCACGACCACCCGGCTGTCGCCGAAGCGGCGGTGGTCGGTCGCCCCGACCCCGAATGGGGCGAGCGCCCGGTGGCCTTCGTTGAACTGCAGCCAGGAGAAACACTCGACGGAATGTCCGATTGGTGCTGCGACCGCCTGGCCAAGATCAAGGTCCCCGACGAGTTCATCGCCGTCGACACCTTCCCCCGCACCGTCACCGGCAAAATCCGCAAAGTCGAACTCCGAGAACACCTCTCCGCCGACTGACCGGGAAAAGGGCGCCTCAGGGCAATCTGATGATCTCCACCGCGTTGCCGGGCCATTCGGGATGAGGTGAGACAACTACTTCTTTGGGAACAACCTCAACTGATTCGTCGGCGCTACAGGCAACCGCGGAACTGCTGCAACCGCGTCTGACTACGAAGTCGGGATACGAGACCATCATCTGCGAGGGGACCTCGTAATCTTCGGCCCACCGCAACGGCGCCCGGAGCTCGAACGCCGGGAGGCCCGATTCATGGGGCGGTTCATGAGCGATGATCGAATCCAACAGGTCCGAGTTCGCTGATTCTCCCAACTCTGCGATGACGTCGTCATAGATGTTGAGAACCATGTTCCAACTCCCAGAAGCGACGACAACCAGATCATCCCGGCCATAGAAAGCCCTCGGGGTCGTTCTCACAGGGTGGAAAGTCGCGATGCCAACGATTGGCCCCTCAATCGGCACCTCGCCGTCTTGTAGGTCAATCACAATTGCCGCGTAGGCCCCCTCGACAGTGTCAGAGAGCGCTGGCTCAGCGCTCACCAGGTACCGGTCGCCATTGAGCAACACGCCCGAGATCTCAACTTCAGATGCCAGGTCGGGCTCCAGGACAGATTCGGCTCCAGCGGATTCGTTTTGCGATTCGCTGCTGTCCATGGAACCCCATTGGGGCTCAGAGACGAAAAACGCATCGACATCGAATAAGGCCAGTCGGTTACCAGCCACCATGCCTGTGGCGTTGTACCCAGAGACTGGTGAGATTCCCAAGAGTTCCCAGGTTTCGTTACGGGGCTGGTAGCTCAGCAGCAAGGACTCCGCGGTGCCTAGGCCGGTTCCCAAGTGACCAGTCGAGACGATGAGCTCGGTTCCGGTCCATATGAGCGTCTGACTCCCCAAGTTGCCTTCAAAGCTCGCTGGTTCGGGAAGAGGTTCAGGCATCGCAGTCCACGCATTTGTCGAAGGGTCGTACGACGAACCGACCGCACGCTCTGAGTAGTCGACATTGGCAGAGCCGGGGAGACCACCCCATACGATGAGCTCTTCGCCGGTCCACACGGCATCGGGCATCGCCGGCCATTCGGGCGGATCGGGCAGCGTTCTCCAGGTGTTCTCAATGGGGTTGTAGGCAAGTCCCCTCCTTGTCGCTCGTGATGTTCCTGTTGGCCAAACGACAAGCTCAGCGCCAGTCCATGCAGCTTCGCGGTTAGGTCCCAGGGAAGTTGGTGACTCTGCGGCCAACTCCCAGGCGTCTGTCATGGGCCGATAGACGGCAACTCTGTCTCCAGTCACAAGCAAGATCTCAGTGCCATTCCAGAGGATGTCGGCAGAAAGCTCACTGCTGATGGGAGCGTCGGGCAGTGAGCGCCATGTGTCAGATCGAGGGTCATAGGCTGACACCGAGGGTGACTGGTTCCCCCAGAAGACGATGACCTCGCCATCAGTCAGGGCGCTCGCAGTGCCGTACATTGCAGGCCTGGGACTGGCAGCTAGCCGCCGCCAGAGTGTGGTCTCAGGGTTGTATGCAAACCCAAAGCCGGCCCGGCTACCCCACAACAGCAATTCGCTACCGGACCAAGCGGCAACCAAATGCGGCCCCACCAGTGAATCGGGAAACTGGACTCTTGCCCATCCGGTGACCGGGAGGGGTCCGGACGCCACCGGAATTTCAGAGCTGTCTTCGACAACGCCAGTCTCGACTTCACCTTCAACCGATGGCTGAGCCACCGGTGATAACCCCACTTGATCGCCAGCGCTTCCACAACCGCCCAAGACAGCCCCAACCCACACAATCACCACTAGCGTGCCCACTGCGCGAGCGGCAGCGATGGTCATGAACCAAGCTACCGCTTGATCTCGGTGTCGGCGTCTATGTCGATGTCGAGAATTAGGGATTGGTAGGACTTGCCGTGGGGGTCGGTGCGCAGACTGCGGGACACTCCTCCACCCAGCGCCTCGGTCATGACGAAGTTGAGGCCCTTGGTGCCGGGTAGTTGGTAGCGGGTGATCTCGCCTTTGACCAGGCCGCCGAACTTCTCCCGTACTTTTTCGACGGTGAGCTCGCGTCGCAGTACGTCCCAATTGTCGTCGTCGTAGACAAATACGCAGAGGTTCGATATGTCGCCCTTGTCGCCGGAGCGGCTGTAGGCGAACTCCCGCAGCTTCATGCGTCGATGACCTCGGCGATCAGCTTCACATCATCCCGGGGCAACAGCGCGGGTGTGACCCCGATGGCCGGCGCCATCTGGGTGTTGACCCCGCCGCCGCCCGCCGGTCCCATCCACAGGAATTGGCCCTCAAAGGCCACCGCATCAGCAGTTTCTCGGTCATCGCAGCGGGCGGCGATGCGCAGGCGCACCTCGGCCGGCTCGCCACCGGGAAGCTGGCCCTCAAACAGGGCGCTCATGCCGTGGAGGTCGTAGCGGATCTCGTCGATGCCCGACTGGAACGGCTCTAGGCGTTTGGCCACCACTTCGGCGCCCAGCTGGGCCCGATCCACGCAGCCCGAGCCGCCGTAGGAGATCTCGGTAACCACCTTCCATCCCTCGTCCACGCCTACCAGCACCTTGAGCGTGTCGGGGCGGGGGCGGCCAGCCGCACCGCCGACCCGCACCCGGTTAGGGCCCACCTCTTCCACCCATACTTGGGTGAAATCCGCGGTGCTGTCGGGGGTGAGATAGGCGGCCGGGTCGTGGATCTCATAGGCCAACTGGGTCTTCATGGTGCCGATGTCCACCGCCCCGCCGGTGCCCTCCAGCTTGGTGATGATCAGCTCGTCACCGCTCACGTGGGCTAGGGGAAATCCGAGGTGGACGATGTCGTCGAGCACCCGGTGCGGAGGATCGACGTAATTCCCGCCGGTGGCATGGGTGCCGCATTCCAACAGATGGGCGACGAGGGTTGCGGTGCCCATCTTGTCCCAGTCGTCCAGCGCCCAACCCATCTCATAGGCGATTGGCCCCACGTAGAGAGAGGGGTCGGCAATGCGGCCGCCGAGAATGAACTGTGCGCCCTCGTCCAGGAGATCAACGATGGGATCGGCACCTATGTAGGCGTTGGCCGACACCACCCGGGCGGCGATGGCCTGGGCGGTCACCCCCATCTCGGGAAGCTCCAGATCCTGATCGAGTACATGGTCTAAGACGTCGTCACCGTGGATCACCCCGACCCGAACGCCGGTGACGCCGTTTGCCTTCAGCCCCCGCATTACATCATCGGCCGCAGCAGCCGGATTGGCCGCGCCGAAGTTGCCTACCATCTTCCCGCCCCGCCCCAAGAACCCGGCGAAGCGGCGCATGAGCTCGGGAATGCGCTGGTCGTGGCCGGTGGTCTCGTCATCCAGGCGGCGCACATGGGCTAGCGCCATGGTCCGCTCGGCCAGGCAGTCGAATCCCATGTAATCAACCAGCCCGCTGTCGGCCAGTTCCTGAGCCCAGTCCAGCCGATCGGTGGAATATGCCGACCCGCTGCCGATGGAAATGCCCTTGCTCATTGCCGAGCGCTCCGGATGAGTTCGAAGACTTCGCGGGGACCGAGGGGAAAGGTGTCCACCTGCACGCCGAGAGGGGCCAGAGCGTCGGCAACCGCGTTGGCCACCGCGGCGGGGGCTCCTATGGTGCCGCCCTCCCCCATCCCCTTGAAACCGCCCTCGGTATTCGACGGCGTCTCGATGTGGCAGCACTCGATGGGCGGGAGTTCGGGGGCGCTGGGAATGAGATAGTCCATGAAGGTCGATGCCAGGGGGCTGCCCTGGTCGTCGTAGGCCATGTTCTCCCACAGTACGCCGCCAATGCCCTGCACAACGCCGCCGGCAATCTGGCCGTCCACGACCATCGGGTTGATCATGCGCCCGCAGTCCTCGCTGACCACGAAGCGATCCAAGCTGACCAGCCCGGTCTCGATGTCCACCTCGCAGATGCAGATGTGAGTGGCGTTGGAGAACGTGAACACATTGGGCGGCTGATAACGGTGGCTGGCCTCCAGACCCGGCTCCATTCCCGGAGGCAGGAGGTCGGTGCTGCGGTAGGCCATCCCGGCGATCTCGGCCAGGGTGATTTGGCGGGCCGGCGTGCCCACCACCGAGGCCACCCCATCGCTCACCTCGATGTCGGGAGGGGCCGCCTCCAGATGATGGGCGGCAATCTCCACCACCTTGTCGTGCAGCTGACGAGCCGCGCCGATACCCGCCCCGCCGCCGATAACCGCTGATCGGCTGCCTCCGGTGCCGGCCCCGAAGGGAGTGGCGGCGGTGTCGCCCTGCATGAACTCGATGTCATCCATTGCGCAGCCCAGATGTTCGGCCACCAACTGCGACATGGTGGTGGCCAAACTCTGCCCGTGGTCCCCGCTGCCCATGAAGATGCGCACCTTGCCGCCCGGATCGATCCGGAGCGAGATCTGCTCGGTGGCCAAAGAAGCCCAGGCCATGCCCGACGGTTCTACATAAGAGCTGATGCCCAGGCCGAGGTAGCGGCCCTCTTGTCGAGCGTCCCGCTGACGCTGGCGGAATTCGTCGTAGTCCACCGTTTCCGCGGCCTGGTCCAGGCACTCCAGCAGCGACACGTTCTCGTACACCATCCCGGTGGCGGTGGTGTAGGGAAGCTCGTCGGCAATGACGGTGTTGCGGCGCCGCAACTCCAGTGGGTCGATGCCCAGTTCGCGGGCCACGTGGTCGATCATCTGCTCCCGGGCAGTGGTCTCCGACAGCCAGGGACCCCGGTAGGCGGCCCGCCCCACGGTGTTGGTGTAGGCCGACCGGCTGGCGAACCCATAAAGAGGGATGCGGTACGGGCCAGGGAAGAAGCGGGCCAAGTTACCCGAAGCGCTGCTGTGACCACCTACCGCATAGGCGCCGACGTCTTCCACATGGCGCACCCGACAACCGAGAATGCGAGCTTGGTCGTCCAGCGCCATCGACACTTCAAGCACCTCGGCCCGAGCTTGATTGGCCGCGATCAGGTTCTCGCTGCGGTCCTCGATCCACTTGATGGGACGGCCCAGGTACCGGCTAGCCAGCACGATGCAGTCCTCATCCCGGGTGACCATCATCTTCTGGCCGAACCCTCCGCCGATGTCGCCCATGCGCACATGAACCTGGTGATTGGCTATCCCGAGCAGGTTGGCGAAGTGAACGTGATACTCGTGGGGGTTTTGCGACGAAACCCAGGCATCGAGGGTGTCGGCAAACGGCGTCCAACTGGCGATAATGCCGCGGGGCTCCATCGGCGCGTTGGTGGCCCTCGACTGGGTGAACGTGCGGGTCACCACATGGGCGGCGGACTCGAACACCGCGTCTAGGTCTGGCGGGTCAGTTGACGGCATCGACTGGGCTTCATTGGAGTCGCGTTCGGGGTGGACCAGTTCGGATGAGTTGTCCAGTGCGGCCTGCGCTCCGATCACCGGCTTCTTCGGATCGATGTCCACTTCAACCAGATCGGCCGCATCCCAGGCGGCATAGGGGCTGTCGGCCACCACAACCGCGATGGGCTCGCCCACATAGCGGACGTCCCCATCAGCCAGTGCTCGCAGCGGCGGATAGGGCACTTGGTCGCCGATCAATGCGGCAAACATCGGCCCCGCCAACCGATTCAGCTCCGCGGCGGTCAGTACATCGACAACGCCAGGATGGGCCTTGGCCGCCTCGGCATCGATGGTCCGAATCACTCCTCTAGCCACACTGCTGCGAACGAACCGGGCATGGAGCATGCCCGGCACTCCCATGTTGGCGATGTAGGTGCCCCGTCCGGCGGTGAGCCGCCGATCTTCCCGGCGGAGAATACGCTGTCCTACGAACCTTCCGGCGTTCACTGGGTCATCGAGCCAGGTAGCCGCCGTCGACCGGCAGAGTGACCCCGGTCACGAAGCTGCTGGCGTCGCTGGCCAAGAACAGGGCCACTTCGGCGATCTCCTCGGGTTGGGACGGGCGTTGCAGTGGCACTGAAGTCTCCAGGAACTCCTTCATAAGGGGCTTGACGTCGGTACCGGGCTCCCGCCCGAAGAACAACGGCAGCATGGGGGTGTCTACCGGGCCGGGGCAGATGACGTTGACCCGGACCTTGGGGGCCAGCGCCAAGGCAAGAGATTTTCCGTAGGTGACGATTGCCCCCTTGGTCATGGAGTAGAGCGGCGAGAAGGGCGAGCCCACCACGCCCGACGTCGAGGCTGTGAGGATGACCGATGCGTTGCCCGACGCCTCCAACAAGGGCACGGCACGGGCGACGGTGAAAAATGCCGACTTCATGTTGATGGCGGCCGTCTCGTCGTATTCGGCCTCGCTCATATCGAGCCCGGCGGGACCGGGAATGCCGGCGTGGGCGTAGAGCACGTCGATCTTGCCGTGGATAGAGCCCACCTCGGCCATCAGCGCCTCTATCTGATCCACTTTGCTGACATCAATGGTGAAGGAGCTGGCCGCTCCCTCGGCTTTGGCGATCAGATCTACTGTTTCAGCCGCGGCATCGGCGCGAAGATCGGCCACCACCACATGGGCGCCTTCGCCTGCCATGCGGAGGGCTGCGGCCCGGCCCATCCCCGAGCCCGACGCGGTGATCACTGCCACCCGTCCTTCCAGCACTCCCATATCAACCCCCATGCGACGCAGCCGCGGCGCTGGCCGATTTTCCAATGTGTACGGGCAGGGATGCTACCCGAACAGCGAGAACCTACTATTCGCCTTGACGGCGCTCCCCTAACTGTGCCCACGAGAGAGAACACCATGGACCCACAAGACCCGCTTGGCGGCTTGAAGATCATCGACTGCGACTCCCACTTCACCGAGCCGCCCGAGCTGTGGACATCGCGGGCACCAGCAGCGATGCAAGACCGAGTACCGGTGCAGAAGACCGTCAACGGCGTCACCGCCTGGTACCTCGACGGCGAGCTGTGGGCCAGCACCGGCGGCAACACCATCCAGACCGGCCACGAGAAGATCCTCGGCAGCCATGTGGTCCAGCCCTTCGACATCATCGACACCAGTGCCTGGGCGGTGAAGGAACGACTTGAGCTATGCGACGAGATGGGGGTCCATGCCCAGATCCTGTACCCCAATGGCGTCGGCTTCTCCTCGAACCACGTCTTTGCCATCGAAGACCTGGCCCAGCGACAGATGGTCCTGGAGACCTACAACGACTTCTTCGTCGACGTGCAGCTCGAGTCCAACGGCCGGCTTTTCCCCCAGGCCATGCTTCCGATCTGGGACATGGAATTCACCGTGGCTGAGATGACCCGGCTGCTGGACAAGGGCATCACCGGGTTCACCCTCTCGGACAAACCCGAGATGGTGGGCCTTCCCGAGCTGTGGGAGCCGTATTTCGAGCCCATGTGGGACGTGTTCAACCAAACGGGAGCGGTGGCCAACTTCCACATCGGTGCCGGCATGAGCCGGGCCGAGATGGAGACCATCCGGGGCGCCCGCTTCCAACAGGCCCGGGTAGGCGGCGAGATCGGCCCCGAAGACCTCCCTCGTCCCATCCCTTCCGCCCCCAAGACCTGGTGGGGCCAGTTCGACCACCAGAGGCGGCTGGCCATCCACGCCACCCAGATGTACATGAGCAACGTGCGCATCATCGTCAATCTGTGCATGAGCGATCTGCTCGACCGCTACCCCAACCTCAAGGTCGTCTCCGCGGAGAGCGGCATCGGCTGGGTCCCGTTCATCCTCGAAGCCCTCGAGTACCAGTACGACGAGATGGTCACCGAGGCCCACGAGGTGGCCCTCAACGCCCGCCGGCCCCGGGAGTACTTCAACGACCACATCTGGGTCATGTTCTGGTTCGAGAAGTCAGCCCCGGCCAAGCTCATCGAAGACGTCGGGGTCAACAACGTGCTGGTGGAGACCGACGTCCCCCATCCGACGTGCCTGTACCCCTCCACCAGGGAGCACTTCGCCCGGGTTTTGGCCGACGTCGACCCCAATGTGAGGCGCCGAGTTATCCAAGACAACGCCGCCGAGCTTTACGGCATAGCTGTATAAGGGGTTTCCATGCAGTTCGGCATGATCATCAGCGACGTGCCGCGTGAGGTTGACCCGATCGAGCAGTTCGACGGCATCCTGCGCCAAGTGGAGGCCGGACAGCGCAACGGTCTCAGCCATTTCGTAATCGGCCAGCACTTCCTGTATGGCGACCTGCGATGGCTCCAGCCGGTTCCCCTCTTGGCCCGCCTGGCCGCCGAGATCGATGACCACGTGCGGCTGGCCGCCACCGTGCTGCTGGCCCCCAAGTACCACCCGGTGATCCTGGCCGAGGAACTGGCCACCCTCGACATCGTTACCCGGGGAAGGCTGGACGTCGGCCTAGGACTCGGATACCGGAGCGAAGAATTCGACTTGATGAACATCCCGTTCAACAAGCGGGTGAGCCTGTTCGACGAGTGCCTCGACATCATGAAGCTGTGCTGGGCCATGGAGGACTTCGACTACCAAGGCCAGCATTGGCAGATCCAGGGCGCTACCCCTCATATCCAATGTGTGCAGCAACCCCATCCCCCCATCTGGATGGGAGCGCACTCCCGCAAGGGGGCTCGGCGGGCCGGTCGAGTGGGCGACCGCTTCATCATCCCGCCCGAATACGACATCGAAGAGATGCGGGTCCGCTTGGGCATCATGGCCGCTGCATTTGCCGAACGGGGCAAGCCGATGGGCTGCCAACCCCTGCGGCGCAACGCCTTCGTCGGCGCCACAACAGAGGAGGCCATCGCCAGCTTCGTGGAAGTCAGCAAAGACCGCTATCTCACCTACGCCCGCAAGGAGCTCGACATATTGGACGAGGAAGCGCTGCTGAACAACTTCTTCGACGAGGTGAAAGGCTCGGTTGCCGTTGGCACGGCCCAAGAGGTGATCGACCACTTCACCAACGTGGCTCGAGAACTGCCGATAGATCCGTTCGTGGTCAAGCCCCAATGGCCCGAAATGCACATAGACGAGGTGGTCGAATACCTCGACACCATGGGCCGCGAGGTCATACCCGCGCTGGCCGAAGTCCCGCCTATGCCCGTCGAGGACATTCCTGCTTCGCTGGCTCCCGCGGCCGGAGAGGTCGCCGAGGCATTGGAGGCCATGTGACATCAGCTTCATTCGACGAGGCCATCGCCCACACGCCGCTGGGCAATGGCCTGTTCCGCACCGCCACTCCCCCGTCGTGGATGGCTTCGGGCCGTGTTCCCGCCGGGCTCGTGGAGGCGCAATTGATGGCCGGGCTGGCGGCCGCGGTCACCGACCCCCAGTACCGGCCGCTGTCGTTCACTGCCCATCTGCTACGGGCGCCCGGCGAGGGCGACTACGAGGTGCAGACCGAAGTGCTGCGCACCGGCCGCACCCTGGTAAGCACAGCGGCCAGAGTGGTGCAACAGGGCAAGCTGATCGCCACCGCTCTGGCCAGCTTCGCCACTGACCGGCCGAGCCCGGAGTTCGACGAACTGCCCATGCCCGAGGTGGCACCGCCCACCCCAACACGGGAGACGGACGGTTTTGTGCCCGAATTCGCCTTTCCGTACGGCGACAACGTGATCATGCAAGACCGACTCGGGCCGAAACCATTCACGGCGCCCCATGGGCCCATGGAACGAGTGGGTTGGGCCGGCTTTGCCCAGGCCCGCCCTATTGACGCCCCCGGCCTGCTGATGATCGGCGACATCGGGATGATGGGGTGGTGGGTGCGCCTCGACCGCATGTACACCACCGCCACCTTGGACCACACCACTTATTTCCGGGCCGACCTGGCCACCGTGCAGGCCGACGACATGGTGCTGTTGCGGTCGCGCACCGGCCTGGTGCGGGGCGGCTACCTCGATTGGGACATCGACATTTGGGCCCCAGACGGCACCCTGTTGTGCCAATCCCGCCAGATCCTGGCCATCCTCGGACCAAGCTGACATGACCCAGCCGGAGCCGCTTCGCATCGTGGACTTCTCGACCCACATGTCGGGGCCGCTGGCCTCGCACCTGCTGGTGGAGATGGGCGCCGATGTCATCAAGGTCGAACATCCTGTTCAGGGGGATGGCAATCGGGGAAATGAGCCCAAAATCGCCGGGATCAGCGACCTGCACTTGGCCCTCAATCCCGGCACCCGCAGCATCGCGGTCAGCACCCGCTCGCCCCACTGGGCCGACGTAGTGGCCGGGGTCACCGGGTGGGCCGACGCGGTAATAGTCGGCGCCCGCCCAAAGGACGCCGTGAACCGGGGTCTCGACTTCCACACCCTGCTGGAGGCCAATCCTGAGCTGGTGTACTGCGTGATCTCGGGCTACGGGCTGGCGGGACCGTGGGCCGAGTACAAGGCCCACGGCCAGAACATGGATGCGCTGGCTGGACGGGTTGACATCGAGTGGAACGACGGCCAGCCCCAGACCCGTGTCGGATGGCGCTCGGCCGGTGTGCTGTTGGCCGGAGTATTCGGCGCCATGGGGGTGCTGGCCGCTGTCGTGAAGCGAGACCGGGGCGGCGGACCGCAGTTCGTGCACACCTCTATCTGGAACACCGCGCTTTGGTGGAACTGGCGCGACGTGAACACCTGGGCCAACAACGACGAGCCCTGGCACGAGTACCGCTCCCTCGGGTCGCGCTACTCCATGTATGCCACCTCCGATGCCCGGGCACTGCTCATCTGCCCATTGGAGAAGGTCGCTTGGGAGCGGTTCTGCGATCTGGCCGGGCTGGACGGACTGCGAACCCGGGGTGAGTGGACCCACAGCATGGACTTCGGATACGACGACGAGTGCCCACTGATCGCCGACGCCTTCTGCCGGCGGACTTTCGACGAGTGGAACCGCCTCCTCGATGAGGCCGAGATCCCGTTCGCTCCCATTCTGACCCTTGATGAGGCAGTGAGCAGCGAGCACGCCCAGCTCAACCGGGTTCTGCGGGGAACCGAGGTTCCTGGAGGCCGGGCCCAAATGGCGGCCTCGCCGGTGCAGCTCTCCTCCGACCCTGATGAGGCTGCTCAACCCGAACTCGCCGACCTGCCCCCGCCCCCCGACCTCGGTGCCGACACCAACGAGGTCCTGGCCGAAGTCGGCTTGGACCATCTCGTCGGAGAGGACCTCTCAGGGGGGATCACATGACAAGGCCCCTCGACGGCATCCGGGTGTTGGACTTCACCCGTCACATGGCCGGCCCCTACGGCACCATGATCTTGGGGGACTACGGGGCCGACATCATCAAGGTGGAGAGCCTCCCCCACGGCGACGGCAGCCGAGGCGTCGGGACCGCGTTCGTCGACGGGGAGAGTGCTCTGTTCCTCATCTGGAACCGCGGCAAGCGCAGCATCGCTCTGGACATGAGGAAACCAGAGGGCCTGGCGGTCATCCATCGCTTGGCCGCCACTGTCGATGTAGTGGTCACCAGCTACCGGCCCGGTGTAGCCGACGAGATCGGCATCGGCTTCGACGCCCTGTCGGCCATCAACGACCAGATCGTGTACGTCTCCCTGACCGCTTTCGGCCCCGAGGGTCCGCTGGCCCCCTACCCGGGGACCGACCCGGTGGTCCAGGCGGTTTCGGGGGTGATGTCGGTGACCGGTGAGCCTGACCGGGGACCCAGTCTGGTCGGCGTCCCGATGGCCGACTTCACCGGAGCCTTGGTCAGCGCCCAGGCAGTCATGCTCGGGCTGTTGGCCCGAGAGAAAACCGGCAAGGGCCAGATGATCGACGTCTCGATGCTGTTTGCCCTGTTGTCGTCGCTGACCACCCGGCTGGCTTCGCACTGGGTGGACGGCGACGATCCGGAGCGCCACGGCAGCGCCCACAGCGTGGTGGTGCCCTATGAGGCGTTCCAGACCGCCGACGGCTACGTAGTGGCCGGCGTGTGGGGAGGGGTAGACGGGTGGGAGCGCTTCTGCCAGTCCATCGGCAAGCCGGAGTTGGCCGCCGATGAGCGCTACTTGACCAACCAGCAGCGGGTAGACGCCCGAGCCGAGCTCACCGAGTACCTGCAAGGCATCTTCATCACCCGGACCAGCGCCGAGTGGGAGGAGTCGTTCAACCAACACCGCGGGCTGTTCGGGTCGGTCAACAGCTTTTCGCAGATCCTGAACCATCCCCAGGTGCAGCAGGCCGGACTAGTGCAGTGGGTGGAACACGCCACCCTGGGAGAGATTCCCCAGTTGGGCCCGGTGATCGGCCTGCACGACACCCCCGGCGCGATCACCGGTCCCCCGCCGGTGCTGGGCCAGCATAGCGAGGAGATCCTGGCCGAAGCGGGCTACAGCCCAGAGGAAATCGCTGCTCTGTTAGACGCTGGGGTGGCGGGCTCAACCTGATCCCTAAGAGCCTGAACCCAGATGCTGGCCCAGGGCTTCGGCCGCCTCCAGGGTCTCGGCGGGGTCATACGAGACGACCACCATGTTGATGGCATCGGCCCCGGCTTCGCCCAACTCGGTCAGAGTTCCCAGCGTGGCGTCCCGATCGGTTAGGTCGAGCACGTTGGGGTTGTGACCCCCCACCGCCGCAGGCCAGGTGGTGGCCACAGTGAACGGCTGGTCGGCCCGGGCCGATTGCTTGCGCTCTTCGCGCAGGAAGCTCACATGGTCCCGCAACCCATCCGGAGTCATCCGGGAAGCCAGCCAGCCGTCTCCCACCGCTGCGGCCCGGCGAAGCGCGGGCCGGGAGTGGCCGCCCACGAGAATGGGCACCGGCGACTGCACCGGCTTGGGCCTCATGTTGAGAGGTGGAAACGAGTGGGTCTCCCCCGCATAGGAGGGCTGGTCTTGCTCCCACAACGTGCGCAGGATCTCGATGCCGTCCTCCAGCGCCTGGCGACGCCGGGGGTAGTCGGCACCGAGGGCTTCGAACTCCTCTCGAAGCCAACCGAGCGTCACCCCGAAAATCACCCGTCCCCCCGACAGGTAGTCGAGGGTGGCCACGGCCTTGCCGACGATCACGGGGTTGCGCTGGGGAAGCACGCAGGCGTTGACCGCGAGCCGAATGGTGGACGTCGCTCCGGCGACGAAGGCCAGGGTGGTGAGTGCCTCCATCCGGGGGTTGTCGGTGGGATATGGGTACTTGCCGTCGGCCGTGGTGGGGTTCGGCGAGGAGAACTCCACCGGGAAGGCGATGTGGTCGCCCACCCACACCGAGTCCAGCCCGGCCGACTCTGCCGCTTGAGCGACATCGATTATGTCCTGGGCCGAGGCGGGACCTTCATAGGGCAGGCAGAGGCCGATCTTTGGACCCCGGTAGGGCGTGTTATCCGATCCCATAGGCTCTGCTTTCGGTGGTTGGGGTTTTCGGTATCCGGGCTAGCCGGACAATAGCGGGATCACCTCGGCGCCGAACCGCTTGAGTTGAGCCATGGCGTGGGCATGGTCGTATCCCGGCCACTGCGGTTTGTAGATGAAGTGCGAGTGCTCGACCTGCTCCATGAGGTAGGAGAGCCCCTCGGCCACATCAGAAGAGCTGCCGAGTACGAACCGACTGTCCAGCCAGTCGCTGAAGCCGAGACCGTCGTCCACGTCGAGCCCCCACGAGCGATAGGTGCCATAGCGCGACGCCGCCCCCGACGACACCGCTGTTTCGGCTTCAGCTGGGCTGTCGGCGATATAGACCTCCCGGCGGACCGGGATGGTTGGGCGCGCCCGATTGCCATGGGCCGCTCGTTCTTCCCGATACGCCTGGTAGAGCTCGACGAGCTGTCGGTGGGTCGGGAACGGCGCCGCGTACCAGGCATCGCCCACTCGGGCGGCACGGCGAACCGACGCCTCCACCTGGGCCCCGACCCAGATCGGGGGGTGGGGCCGCTGGACCGGAAGCGTCGAGAGCTCGACGGCGTCGAGCTGGTAGAAGCGGCCATTGTGGTTAAGGGGCTGGCCTGCCCACAGCGCTCGGATGATCTCCACCGACTCTTCGAACCGCGCTGTACGAGTGGTGCGGTCTACGCCGAAGGCGTCGAATTCGTTTTGGCTGTAGCCGATCCCCACTCCCATTATCACCCGCCCGCCGGTAACCGCGTCCATTGTGGCCACTTCCTCGGCGACGGTGAGGGGATGGTGCAAGGGCAGCAGCAGGATGCCGGTGGCGACTTCGACCGACGGGAACCGCATGGCGATCGAGGTCAGATACGGGATGGGCTGGAGGTAGCGCAGCGTCGGCGCGGCAAAGTGCTGGCCCGCAACCACCAGGTCAAACCCATGATCCACAGCCACGGAGATCAGCTCGTGGTGTTCGGCGATCTGTCGGCTTACGGGCACGGAGCGATCGTGTACCGAGGTCAACAGCAGGCCGAATCTCACCGGGCCATCTTTGTTCAAGCAGACCTCAGTGTGCTGGACCCGTGTTGTCTCCGGCCCTCCCCCATCGGTAGACAGTCGCCATGCGACGGATTGCCATACGACTGCTGGGCGCATTTAGACGGATCACCCTTCTGATTCGGAAAATGCGGGGCAAGACCCTCGACGACGTGGCCGAACAGCGGGTGGTGAGCGGCAAGGCGTGGGAGGAGTTCTGCGATTCATTGAAAGCGGCGGGAGCGGCGATGAATTTCCCCGGCGCGCCGCGGGACCCGTTCAACCAGGCGGAGGGCTACCGGCACCTGAGCCGCCTGGCCCGTGCCGGGCTGTTGGCGTTCGTCGAACACGCCGATCCCAAGGCGCCGGTGATGCATCGCGTGGCCAACGAGACCACCAAGCTGGGCGCCGACAACCCCGACAACTACTACTACACGGCCTCGTTGGACGGGAGCTACGACTACAAGATCACCGGGCGGCGCAACACCATCGCCTACCTGAGCATCGGAACACAATCGGGCAATTACGGCCAGGGAGGCGGCTTGCCCCCCACCGGACACATCGAAGCCGACCAGATCGAGATGGATGCCGACGGTTGTTTCGAACTGATTCTGAGCAGCACCCCCCAAGATGGCAACTGGCTGCCGATGACCCCCGAGACCGGCACGTTGGTGGTGCGTCAGACCTTTGCCGACCGCAACACAGAAGTCCCCGCTGATCTGACCATCGAGCGCATAAACTCTGCTCCCGACGAACGCCAACCCTCACACCTCACCGCCAAGGCCTTGGATGAGGGGTTGAAGAAAGTCGGGGCGCTGGTGATGGGCGCACCGCTGCTGTTCACCAAGTGGGCTCGAGACTTCTCCAAGCACAGCAACCAACTACCGCAGTTCGACCCCGACGTGTCACTGAACGCTGGCGGCGACCCCAACATCACCTACTACCACAGCCACTGGGCCCTGGAACCCGACAAAGCGCTGGTGATCGAAGCCACTCCTCCCGAATGCGAGTACTGGAACTTCCAGCTCAGCAACTACTGGATGGAATCGCTGGACTACCGCCATTACACGATCCACACCAACAGCCATCTGGCCCAATGCGAAGCCGACGGGTCGGTGCGGCTGATCGTGGCCCACCGCGATCCAGATCTGCCCAACTGGATCGAAACTGCAGGCCACTTGCTCGGCACAATGTCGTTCCGCTGGGTGAGGGCCGCCGACACTCCCCAGCCTCAGTGCCGTGTGGTGCCGCTGAGCAGCCTGCGGAATTAGCGTGAGCAGCCTGCGGAATTAGCGTCTTGACGTCCACCGACTACCAGAGCCCCTATCGACCGATCCCCATCCGGGCGCTCAACCGGCTAGCCCGCGCCGGGGCGCGCATCGGGCTCTCCGGCCGCTTGGACATCGACAAATTGGTCAAACACGCGAGGCGCAAGACCGGGCTCTCCGACTTCGGCGACGACGGGCACTTGGAGGCCTTGCGAGTGCTGGTGGAGTCGATCAACGACGAGGCCCGGCTGACTCCCACTGGCCTGCTGATTCAAAAGTCCAGGCTGACCGGCGCGTTGATTCAGCGGCTGCGCATTCAAGACCTGCTCAAACGACACCCCGAAATCGACGACATCGACCTCGGCACGGTCATCGTGATCACCGGGCTTCAGCGCACCGGCACGACGCTTCTTCACCGCCTCATCTATTCCCACCCCGAGATCCGGGGCATCTCTGGCAAGGAAGCGCTTATACCCGTGGCAGCGGCTGATGCGCCTGAACGCGCCGAGCGATCCCGCAGGCGGCGGGCGGTGCTGGCCGAGCGGACCATCTCCTACCTGTCGCCTGATTTCATGGCCGTCCACCCCATCGACCGCGAACAGCCCGAAGAAGACGTACTGCTGCTCGACCTCAACTTCATGAGCCAGTCAGCCGAGGCCATCCTGCACGTTCCGAGCTATTCTCGCTGGCTAGCGGAACAGGACCATACGGCGACATACGAGTACTTCCGCCGAGTGTTGAAGGTGCTGACTTGGCAGCGGTCGGCCCGGGCCTGGGTACTCAAGACTCCTCATCACCTGGAGTATCTCGACGTATTGCTCAAGGTGTTCAGCGGTGCCACGGTCGTGCAGACCCACCGCGATCCCCGGGTGGCCGTCACCTCCTTTTGCAGCATGGTGGCCCACGGTCGGGGCATGTTCAGCGATCATGTGGACCCGACCGAAATCGGACGCCACTGGTGCGACAAGACCCACCGAATGCTCGAGCGGGCCATGACGACGCGAGCAAAGACCCCCGGCGGTCGATTTGTCGACGTTTCGTACTACGACCTGACCCGCGACCCGATGTCCCAACTCCGGCGGATCTACGCGGTGTCAGAAATCGACTTCGGCGACGAAGCCAAGGAACTGGCTGATCATTACGTGGCCGCGAACCCACAGAACCGCTTTGGAAAGCACCACTACCGGCTCGAACACTTCGGCCTGAGCGAGCAGATCATGGACGAGACATTCGCGACCTATCGGGACGCCTATGCCATCCCCTTCGAATAGGCCACGCCACGCTCACAGAGGGCCAAACCGTCCATGGCCAACGAGGTACCTTTAGCCATGGGTCAAGCACCGAAAAAGCGCACTGTGGCCAACGCGATCACCGAGGCTGTCCGCGACTTCCGCAATCTGAAGACACCTGATGTTGAACCAGTCCCCGACGACGTGCGGATCGACGGCAAGACATGTTTGGTGACCGGGGCCAACAGCGGCTTGGGCCGGGCGGCGGCCATCGAGCTGGCCAGACGGGGCGGCAACATGATCCTGGCCTGCCGTCCTGGCCACGACGACACCTGCGACGAGATCAAGGATGCGTCAGGATCGGACATCGTGGAGATGGTCGAGGTGGACCTGGCCGATGTCCGCTCCGTGCATCGTTGCTGCGACGAACTGAAGCGAAGCGGCGTGCGCATCGACATCGCCCTAATGAACGCCGGCCTGATGACGCCTACCGCGAGGGAGACCCCGCAGGGGTACGACACCATGTTCGCGGTCCACTTCTTGTCCAAGCGAGTGATGATCGACCGCTGGCTGAAAGACGGCGTCATCCGTCCCGCAGAACAGGGTGGCGAGCCGCCGAGGATCGTGTTCGTCTCATCGGAGTCGCACCGATCCGCCGACGCCATTGAATTCGATCGCTTAGGCGAGTACTCCGAATACGGGATCAAAGAGAGCATGCGGCACTACGGCCTCAGCAAGCTGGTGTTGAGCACCTATGCCACCGAGCTGTCGCGCCGCCTGAACCCGAGCGAATCAGCCGACGTAGCCGTGCACGCTTTGTGCCCGGGTGGGGTCTCCACGAGAATCGCCCGCGACGCTCCGGCGTTGCTGAAGCCGATCGTCAACCCGGCGTTGCGGCTGTTCTTCCGGTCCCCCGAGAAGGCCATCGCGCCGATCATCTATCTGTGCTGTGCTCCAGAAGCAGGAACATCTACCGGGATGTACCTGCACCTGATGAATCGCAAACAGGTGTCGGACAGCGCGGCCGATCCTGACAACGGTGCCAGGCTGTGGGAGGCCAGCGAAGCCATAGTGGCGAAATACCGGAACGCCACCTGAACCCTGCGCCGCTGCCGAACCGAGCTATTTGTCGATGTCCCGGTGTATGACGAGGGGGCGGACACCAAGTTCTTCATTGTCGATGAGGCGGCGGTTGATGTCTTCGGCCACGAACACCGAGCGGTGGTGGCCCCCGGTGCAGCCGAAGGCGATGGTGAGATACGACTTGCCCTCCCGCACATAGGCGGGCACCAGCATGGTCAACAGGTCCTCAGTCTTTTGGAGGAAGGTCTCGGCCATGGGCTGACCGTTGAGCAGGAAGTCCTTCACCGCCTCGTGTTGGCCGGTGAGCGGGCGGAGCTCCTCCACCCAGTGGGGGTTGGGCAGAAAGCGGCAGTCCAGCACCAAATCGGCGTCGAGCGGGATGCCGTGCTTGAAGCCGAACGACATGATCCTGGTGGTAACCGACCCGGGGCCAGCGTCGAGGTCGAACACCTCGTCGATGAAGCGGTTGAGCTGATAGATGCTGTACTCGGAGGTGTCCACCACCACGTCGGACTCGCTGCGGAGGTAGCCCAGAGCCTCCCGCTCGGCCTCGATGGCGTCGGACACCCCCATCGGCGAAGTGCCGGCGAACGGGTGTCGGCGCTTGGTGCTCTCGAACCGCTTGACCAGCTCTGGGGTGGAGGCGTCGAGAAAAAGGATCCGCACCGAGCCATCCGCAGATTCTTTGAGATCGGCCAGGGAAGGGGCCACCTCGTCGTGGTAGAGGTTCAGGCCGAGCACTAGGCCCACCCGGGAGACGCCGCTGTCGGGGGCGTCGGCGAACTCTCGAACCTTGGGCAGCAGGGCGGGGGGCAGGTTGTCCACCACGTACCAGCCCAGGTCCTCGAAGTGGTTGGCAGCCTGTGATCGGCCGGCCCCCGACATCCCGGTGATCACGACGAACTCGGCCACCACTTCAGGCTAATGGCCGAGATGAGGCCGCTCTGGCTATTCCCGAATCGCGGGGTTGAAAGGGCGGACTAGGCCGACTGGGTCTCTTTCCGGCACACCAGCACCAGCAGGCGGGGAATGGTCTGGGCCTGGGAGTATTCCGGGGCCGCAGCCAGAAAACCCGGTGGCGGTGCGGGCTCCAGCATGCGGTCGATGGCCAGCCCTGCGTCGCGCAGTGCATTCACATAGCGGCTCAGCGGGCGGTGTACGAACGGTAGGAATACGTCCTTTTGCACCTCTTCGATCATCACGCTCTCCCGCAGGTACGGACCGATCCGCCAGTATTGCTCGGGCGGGTCGAGAACGTGGTCGTCGATCCAGCCGCTATCGGGCGTTTGCAGCAGCGGATGGTTCAAGAACAGCAGGAATCGCCCGCCGTCGCGCAGTATCCGGGCAGCCTCGGCCACTGCGCTGTCCATGGCGTCGATGTGCTCGAACACCAAGCAGGCCACCGCGGCGTCGAACGACTGACCGGGCAGCGGCAGCGCTTCGGCCTGGCCTTTGGCGTAGACCGGTCCCCCGGCCCGGCGGGCGGCCTCGGCTACCTGGGCTCGGGTGGGGTCGACCCCGACCACCAGGGACGCTCCCAGCCCGGCCGCCAGTCGGGAAAGCTGCCCCTCCCCGGCGCCGATGTCCAGCACCCGGTCGTACCCGGCCAACAGCTCAGCGGCCAGCGGGACGATCAACTCGGCGTACTCGGGGTCGGCTCCTTCGGTGCACTGTTCTTGCCACCATCCGGCGTGTTGCTCCCACAGGCTTTCGCCTGGGAGTTCTGAACTCATTGCAGGCCGTGGAGCTTTTCGTACACGGCATAGGCCACGGTGTCGGGAAGCCAGCTCAGCGCCAAAAGGTCATCCAGCGAGGCCTGCTCTACCGCTCGCACCCCGCCCAGTTCTTTGACCAACCGGGTTCTGCGGGCCGGGCCTAGGCCATCGATGCCGTCCAGCGACGATTTGGTCATCCGCTTGCCCCGCAGTTGGCGGTGGTAGTCGTTGGCGAAGCGGTGGCTCTCGTCCCGGATTCGCTGAAGCAGATAAAGGCTCTCCGACGGCCGGGGTATCTCCACCGGGTGGGCCTGGCCGGGCACGAAGACCTGCTCGAACTCCTTGGCCAGCCCAGCCGGAAAGATCTCCCCATCGAGGCCCAGCTCGGCCAGCACCCGCTCGGCCACGCCTAGCTGGCCCTTGCCGCCGTCCACCACCAGCAATTGCGGCGGATAGGCGAACTTTCCCCGCTCCTCCACCGGGCGTTCTCGCTCAGCCAGGTAGTTGGCCAGCCGACGGGTAAGTACTTCCTCCATAGCCGCGTAGTCGTCGTTGCCCTTCACCGTGCGCACCTTGAACCGTCGGTACTCAGATTTGCGGGGCAGCCCGTCTTCCATGACCACCATCGAGCCCACGTAATCGGACCCCTGTAGGTGGCTCATGTCGTAGCACTCGATCCGCAGGGGGGCCTCGGGCAGGCCCAGGCACTCTTGAAGGTCGTTGAGTGCCCGGGCCCGGCTGTTGTGGTCGGAGGTCCGCTTGAGACGGTGGCGGGCAAACGCATCGGCAGCGTTTCGGGCCACCGTCTCTTGAAGCTTGCGCTTGGCCCCCCGCTGGGGAACCGAGATGCCCACCTTGGAACCCCGCTGCTCCCGGAGCCACTCCTCGTACAGATCTTGGTTGTCGGGCAGGTCGGGCACCAGCACCTGCTTGGGGCCGCCCAGCGGGTTCTCCTCGAAATACAGACGCTCCAGCACCCGGCTCACCAGCTCGGGGCGGCTGAGCTGGCCGGCTTTGTCCACAATGAACCCTCGGCGGCCCATCACCCGGCCCTTGCGTACGTAGAACACCTGGCAGGCGGCCTCCAGCTCATCGTCCACCAGGCCGACCACGTCATAGTCCTCCGAGCGGCCCCCCACCATCTCTTGGCCCTCGATGGCCTTGCGCACGCTGGCCAGCCGGTCTCGGCAGCGGGCGGCCTGCTCGAACTCCAAGGCGGCTGCGGCTTCGGCCATGTCGTCCTCCAGCCGCTTCACCACCTCGTCGGTGTCGCCGCCGAGGAAGGCCAGCAGGTCGTCCACCATCTGGTCGTAGCGCCCCCGCTCCACTTCGCCCACGCACGGGCCGGCGCACTTCTCGATGTGATGCAGCAAGCACGGTCGTCCCAGCCGGGCGTGGTGGTTAAACTTATTGTCGCTGCATGTGCGGATGGGGAAGGTGCGCAGCAGTTGGTCGAGGGTCTCGCGGATGGCGTAGGCGTGGCCGTAGGGGCCGAAATAGCGGTTGCCCTTCTTCTTCCGTCCCCGGATGACCATGGCCCGGGGCCACTCGTCCACCATGGTCACGCACAGAAACGGGTAGCTCTTGTCGTCCCGGTAGCGGACGTTGTACCGGGGCTGGTGCTCCTGGATGAGGCTGTACTCCAGCATCAGCGCCTCCACCTCCGTGTCCACCTGAATCCACTCGACTGATTCGGCCTCGGCCACCATCTGGGCGGTGCGGGGTGGCAGGTAGGCCGGGTTCTGGAAATAGCTGCCCAGGCGGGACCGCAGGTTCTTAGCCTTGCCCACGTAGATGAGCCGTCCGTGCCGGTCCTTGAACTGGTATGAACCCGCGGTGCCGGGGATGGTGCCAGGGGGCGGGCGGTTCAACATGCTGGTTCCATCCTATGAGCCGAGCAGCCGTCGCCTGTCTTCTGGTAAGGGCTCAACTTTCCCCTTTTCTTTGGGGGATTGGGGCGGATATGATTTCTATCCACGCCGGCCAGGTATCCGGCGACATATCTAACTCTGAGGCCGACATCCCCGTGGCGAGGCGACCTGGCTGTCCCCACCGGCCGCTAATTGGAGTTCTCCTACCTCACGGAGGTTCTCAATAAAATGTTGCGCCTGCAGCGACCGCTTCCTGAGCGGTACACAACGGCATCGTCCGAGCAGTTGGCGGCCTGGATTGGCGACGCCAAGAAGACTCTGGGCGACCGGCTGTTCATTCTCGGGCACCACTACCAACGCGACGAGGTCATGGCGTGGGCTGATGCCCGGGGGGACTCCTTCCGCTTGTCGGTGCTGGCCCAGCAGCGCCCCGAGGCCGAGTACATCGTGTTTTGCGGCGTCCACTTCATGGCCGAGTCGGCCGACATCTTGACCGGCGACCACCAACAGGTGGTGCTCCCGGATTTGAATGCGGGCTGCTCCATGGCCGACATGGCCGACATTGATCAGGTGGAAGAGGCCTGGGAGGAGCTGGACCGAGTGACCGACATCGACCGAGTGGTGCCCATCACCTACATGAACTCGGCCGCCAACCTGAAGGCTTTCGTGGCCCGCCACGGCGGTGCGGTTTGCACGTCGTCCAACGCCCAGGCGGTGCTCGACTGGGCGCTGGAGCGAGGCGACCAGGTGCTGTTCTTCCCCGACCAGCACTTAGGGCGCAATACCGGGTTCGACATGGGCTACGACGAGAGCAACATGGCGGTGTGGAATCCCCGCTTCGACCTGGGCGGGCTAACCGAGGCCCAGTGCAAGGAGTCGGTGCTGTTGCTGTGGAGGGGACACTGCTCGGTGCACCAGCGGTTCCAGCCCGACCATGTGGCCGCCTTCCGGGCCGAGCACCCCGACGGGATTGTGGTGGTCCACCCCGAGTGCAGTCGGGAGGTTTGCGCCCTGGCCGATCAGGTGGGCTCCACCGACTACATCATCAAAGCGGTGGCCGCGGCACCGGCTGGCTCGGTGATCGGGGTGGGCACCGAGATCCACCTCGTGAACCGGCTGAACGACGAGACCCCGGACAAGGCGGTGGTGTCGCTTGACCCGCTGATCTGCCCGTGCTCGACCATGTTCCGCATCGACGCCGCCCACCTGGCCTGGACGCTGGAGGGACTGGCAGAGGGCAAGATCCGAAACCGCATCACTGTGGATCCCGAAATTGCGGATGATGCCCGCATCGCCCTCGACCGGATGCTGAGTATTACCTAGTTCTCTCGCTCCACGCTCAGCTCGGCGTAGCGCTCCACCGCGTGGTGGTAATGCTGCAAGCTCGGCTCGTTGCGCCCGAAAAGCACCTCGGCGGTGGCCCCGCTCTTGAGGGCATTTTGGATCTGGAAGCCCACCCAGTAGTCCTCGTCTCGTACGGCTTGCAGCACTAGGGCGCTGAACTGCTCGGCTATTTTCCGCTCCTCATCAGAGGACGGCTCGTGGCGGCACAGCACCGTCTGGATGGTGAGGCTGGTGTCGACGGTCGGGCCCGGAAACAGCTGGCTCAGCAGGCAGAAGTCGCCCAGGATCCCGGAGATGGATACGTTGGGGAAGATCGAGTGGATCAGGCGGATGTGCTCATCGAGGTTCCACTCGTCCTCGGCTTGGTCGACCAGCTTGGGCAGCGACTTGCGGCCGAACACGATGCGCTGGTGGGGACCCCAGGTATCGTGGGCCATGAGATTGCCGATGGTGTTCAGCCCGACGGTCTTGGGGTGGAGCCGCTCCTGGTGGTAGCCCTCCAGATATCCGTCCCATGCCACCTTCCAGCCGGGACCGTCGAGGGTTCGCTGCTCGAAGATGTGCCACTGGTCGAGGTCGAGGGCGGCGACGTAGGGGGCGAAGTCGCCCAGAAAGGTGTCGATGTCGAAGGTGACGCCGGGGGTAAGGCAGGCGAACACGAAGCCGGCCTTCTCGGCACAGGCCAGCGGGGTGAGCGAGAGGTGGTCCCGATCGACGTCGCCGAAGGTGTGGGCGCCGAACATGCCCACCAGGTCGCCGGCGGTGTCGTAGGACCAGGCGTGGTAGGGACAGCTCAGCCGTTGAGCCGACCCCGACCCGGGCTCGCATAGCGGCGAACCCCGATGGCGGCAGACGTTCAGAAATGCCCGGGCCGCGCCGTCGGCCCCTCGAGTGAGCAACACCGGAACGCCCATGACGTCCATGGCCTTGTAGGTGTCGGGGCCGGGGAGCTCTGACCCGAGGGCCAGCGCGAGGGGCAGATGCTTGAAGATTCGGTCGGACTCGAATTCGAACCGGTCTTGGTCTGAGTAGGCCTCGACCGGCTGGCGCATCACGTCGGGGGCCAGATCGGTGGTGTTGTCCTGCCACAGATCGAAGACCCGGCGGGTCAAGTCCCGTATCGCGTCGTCGGTGTAGGCCATCAGTCAACCCTACCCAGTGGGGAAATCTGATTTGGAACCAGACTGGGCGGCTGTTGCGGCCCTTCTCTACGGCTGGCAGGCCAGGTATTCCTCGCGCAGGGGCTTCTTGTAGAGCTTGCCGGTGGGCAGACGGGGGAAATCGGACCGGAAGTCCACCACCCGGGGCACCTTGTAGCCGGCAAGGCGCTGGCGGGCGTAGCTGCGCAGCTCCTCGGCTAGGGATTCGGACGGCTCGATTCCGTCCTCGAGCTGCACTACGGCGTGGACGTACTCCCCCATCTCGTCGTCGGGCAGGCCGAACACCGCCACGTCGGCCACCTCGGGGTGCAGCGCGAAGCAGGCCTCGATCTCCTGGGGGTAGATGTTGACCCCGCCGCTGATGATCATGAACGTGGCCCGGTCGGTGAGGTAAAGATAGCCCTCCTCATCGAGGTATCCGACGTCGCCTACCGTGGACCAGTTGTCGTGCTGGCGATGGCGGGAGTCCTTCGTCTTCTCGGCGTCGTCGTGATACTGGAAGGTTGTTGATTCCTGCTCGAAGTAGACGATCCCCGGCTGTCCTGGCCCCACCTCGCGGCCGTCGTCGTCGCAGATGTGGGGCACCCCCACCACCGCCTTGCCCACCGACCCCTTGTGGCTGAGCCAATCTTCAGCGCCGATGAAGCACAGCCCGTTGCCCTCGGTGGCGGCGTAGTACTCGTGGACGATCGGGCCCCACCACTCGATCATCTGCTCCTTGACCGCCACCGGACAGGGTGCAGCAGCGTGGACCGCCATCTTCAGCGATGACAGGTCGTAGCGGTTGCGGACCTCTTCAGGCAGCTTGAGCAAGCGGATGAACATGGTGGGCACCATCTGGGTGTCGGTCACCGAGTACTGCTCGACACAGGCCAAGAAGCGCTCGGCGTCGAAACGGTCCATGATCACCAGCGTGCCGCCAAGCTCGTGTACACCAGCGCTGAACAGGAGCGGGGCCGAGTGGTACAGCGGCGCCGGGGTTAGGTACACCGAGTCTTCGCCCATTCCCAATAGGAGTTGCTCAAGCATGCCGATGCCCGAAATGCTGGCGTCGTGCACCTCGACGCCGGTCAGGGGTCTCAGGATTCCCTTGGGCTTTCCGGTGGTACCCGACGAGTACAACATCACCTCCCCTTTGGGCAGGCGGGCCAGGGGCTCAGCGGGCATGGAGGCCACTGCTTCTTCGTATGACTCGAAGCCGTCGGCGACGCTGTCGATCATCAGCTTGTGATGGCAATCGGGTATCAGATCGAGCAGTTGTTCGGCGGTGCTGGCCATGGCTGCGGTGGTGATCAGCATGGTCGAGCCGCTGTCGTTCACCAGATAGGCCGCCTCCTCGGGTGAGAGGTAGCGGTTGATGGTTGTGAAGTAGAGCCCCGAGGTCACCGCCGCCCAGTAGACCTCGTAGTAACGGGGATGGTTCTCGGCCAGGATCGAGATGTGGTCGCCCTCCCGCAACCCCCGGTTATACAGCAGCTGGGCCAGCCGGTTGGCCGCCTCATCCAACTCGCGGTAGGTGGTGACCTCCCCCGTTGCGGCCATGATCTGCGCCGCCTTGTCCGGCATGGTTTGGGCGTGCTTCCCCGGATACATGTGGTGGGTACTCCCCCTTGGTCAACTGCCAGAGGGAGAGTAGTGGCCCGTACTTGAAGCAGTCTTCCTACATCTCGTTGCAGCCCCGGAACCCGGGGTCGGGGCCACCGCGCCTGGGAGGGGCGAAGAAGTCGTTCTCGTCGTCATCAAGCCGGTTGCACTTGCGCAGCATCGCCCGCCGCTCAGCCTCCAGGAACAGGTAGCGGGCCACATCCTCAGGCGTGTCGTCGCTGGCAAACAGGTCGCTAGCCACCGGATCCCGCATGAGCTCGTGTCGGATGTCGTCCTTGGTGACCACCGTTCCGTCTGGACCAACGGCCCGCACCTTCTTCAACTTCCGCCGGTACCACTTGTTCCTCAAGAACGGGTACAACAACCCCAGATTGAACATCATCAACCCGATAGACCCGTACGACGCCACCATCAGGCCCGTGCCCATCATCAGCTTTCCTCGTTGTGCAAATTTCCTGGGCGCCCTGATCACGGGGTGCGATAGTCTTTGAGATTTACTGATATTACAGATATTATTCTATAAGTCAATAGCCCAGCTGGGAGAACGACATACTTGATGAGCAGATTAGACCCGCAAGTTGTCTCACCAGAGAAACACTTTCGCCCGCGGAGACCGCGACGAAAGAGCTTGGGCGACACCAGCTAAGGGCAGTGCACAGTTAGCCTGCCCGTGTGCCCGATAATGGTGAGAAGCCGAATAACGAGAGCGTGAAGACGTTAGGCATCTTCATAACCGTCATCTTGGCAGGAGCGGGGCTTTTGCTGGTGGCCGCCGCGTTATTCACAGATGTGTTCGACCGGGGCGGCTCGGACACTCCCGAAGATGCTGTGTCGCGGTTCCTCGGAGAAGACACAGACCAAGGTCTGATGGCCAGGGTGGTAGCGGTTGCTCCGTCGGAGCTCACGGCTGCTGTCGGCGTGGTCATGGACACCGCCCAAAGCGACGGGGAAGGCATCGAGGACGAGATACTCGGATTCCTTAGCAGCATCAGATTGAGCGCATCCGACATGGAGATGGACGCCGAAGAGCTTCACGAAGACGTGGCCAAGGTGTCGGTCACCAGCGGGACGCTCACCGTCGGCTACGAGGAAGACGGCAATCCACAGGAAACAGCGATCTCCGTAGAGCAGATGCACGGAGACATGGTTGAGATGATCGAGGACATCAACAAGGCCGCCGACACGTCATGGCTCCGCCTGACCCCTCCCGCCGAGATGTTCCTGATGACCGTGAAAAACGGCGGCGGATGGTACGTGAGCCCGACCTATACGGCAGCCGAATACGGGCGCATAATCCTGGACCTGCCCGAAGCCGACTACTCGCGCTCTCGGGAAGCCGCCTCGCCAGGCGCCGATTCCCCGTCCGCTGTGATCGAGGACATCGTGGACCGAGTGAACGCTCTGCCCGTGCAGGCCCACTGGGATGCTTTGACCTCCAACGATTATGAGCGGTACGGCGATGCTGGCGCCGCGCTCATCCCGCCCAACGAGCTCGGAGCGCTGATCGACTACCTGCCTGCCTATCGGGCGTTGGAAGACAGGCTCGAAGACGCGCTCTCTGAAAGTCTGGAAGGCATCTCCGACCATGCCATCGAAGACCAGACGGACATTCTCTCCGCCATCCGCGTGACGGGGACGCTCTCACTGGAAGTCGATATAGCAGAGGCCATGCAAAGTGGTGGCACGGCCACGCTGCACTTCACATCTGGGCGACTCTCTGGGGACGTGCTCGTAGACATCGACGATGCCGCTGCCCAAGACATAGGAGGCACAGGTCCGGTGGGCGTGGAAGTCGAGGTCGAATGGCAGGGACTGTGCCTCTGGGGCTCCGCCACATTCACCGATGCCTCACAACCTTCGGAGACCTCCACTTTCAATGAATGCCTGCCCGAGGACTCCCTGCCCGACGGCTTCAACGAGGTTTTCGTCGTGGTCACCGAAGTGGACGGAAGCTGGCATCTCAGCTGGCTCCGAACGTTCGAGGAATACGCCAGGCTGTTCTTCTAACTCCCCCGACTAGGAACTAGAGGTCTACAGGGGTACGGATGTCAGCGACTTCGGCATCAAAGGGGTTAGGCCCCAGGCCCTCGCTTGCCTGCAACCAGGAGCCGCACGCTCTTTCCGAATTCCACCTGCCACGCAGCCGTGCAAGCTGTTTCCGGGTTGACGGTGATCCCCTTGGCGAGCAGTCGGCTGGCAACCTCCCGTTCCTGTTCTTCGGGGGTGTCGTATTCGAGGGCTGCGAGCACGCTGCGTTCTAGGCTTTCAGTGGTTTCGTACAGCCACGGGTCAATCTCGGGGACGGCGTATTTGCCGGTGAGCATGTTGACTATGGTGAGCGGCCCGGATGAGAGGCCGCGGTCGCAGCGCAACAGGATTCGGCGTCCGTCGTCCAACATGGCGTACTCGGTGAAGTCGAAATGCAGAGTGGTTCCCCCACCCTGGCCGGGAGTCTCATTGGCCAGTTCGCAGAACGCGGTCAGGGCGACGACTTTCAGCATTGCTTCCGCTAGTCGAAGTGCCGGCAGTTGATGTTCACGGCGTCCGTGTACTGCTTGTTGGGCGAGTCCGGCATGTCGACCGGGCCGAGTCGATCTCGCTCCGCGGGCCTTGCGGAATACCACTCCGAGCATGTCGTCGGCTGATCCGAGTTCCGTAAGGGTCTTGTCGTATTGGGCTTCAATCTGCTCTCCCAACCGGTCCAGCCTCAGTGGGCACCTCCCTCACCGCCACTCCCCTGGCGGCGGCCACCGCAGCGTGCTGGTAGTCCTGCACCTCCCAACCGCACTCTGCCAGCTGCTCGTCGATCGCCATGCGGGCACGCGCCTCTGGGTTGAGGTATTCAGACGAAGCGGTCATCTGCTGTTAGGACTATCAGCCCGAGAGTCTGGGCGCTGACTGTTGTGCCATCGGGTAGGCGTGCTGACGGGCAAGTGTAGATGAGTCAAGACAAGCTGTCACAGGTGGTGGATATAGTTCCATTTATGGCTGATGAGGCTTTGACCAGGGAGTTTGAGGTCACTGTGGAGGTGCCGGAGACGGACCCGACGGAGATGTCGGGGGCCGAGCGGCGGGTTGCATTGGTTTCGGTGGGGCGGGTTGAGGCGCAGTTGGCCGGATGGAAATCCCGTCTTATCAGGGCGGAGCGGGAGCAGCACGGCGAGGAAGCCGCCGAGCGGGTCTTGCGTGATGAACTCCAATCCTCTCGGCGGGAAGCCTCACGGGATGTGAAAACCTCGACCCAATTTGCGGAACTGCCGGCAACCTCGGCGGCGCTGGAGACGGGTTTGATCCCTCCGGGTCATGCTCGATTGATTGCTCGTGCAGCTTCGGAGGGCCCGATTGATGAGGCTGTGCTGACCGAGGCCGCCAAGCGGGAGTCCTTTGACAAATTCGCCAAGACAGTGCGCCGAAATCAACAGGAGATGTCAGAAGACGACGGCCAGTCGATCTTGGACCACCAGAGGCAGAAGCGCTCGGCCAAGGCATTCCTCAGCCGAGAGTCCGGGATGTTTGTGCTCTCAGGCGAGTTCGACCCAATGACCGGCGCTCGCATCGACACGGTTCTGGCAGCCAAAGAACGCGAACTGTGGAACGCGGAGGATCCCAGAGCTCGCCGTACTCCACGACAGCGCATGGCCGACGCGCTGGCCGAACTGATCCTTGAGCCCGGCAAGGGCAAAGCCAAGGGGACCGCTTTGATGGTGGTGGCCGACTACGACGTGATCAACCAAGAGCTGGTCAACGCCCGCCTGGCCGACGGCACCCCGATTCCGACGGCTGAACTGATTCGGCTGGCCTGTGAGGCCGACCTCCTGCCGGGCGTGTTCCGAGCCGCTACCCAGGAGATGAACCTCGGACGCAAGCGACGCACGGCTTCTGACCTACAGCGTGCCGCTTTGATCTACCGAGACAAGGAATGCATCGGCTGCGGGACCAGCGCCCACCGATGCTTCGCCCACCATGTCCGGTTCTGGAACAACGGCGGGCCGACCGACATGCCCAACCTGGTGTTGGTGTGCAACAAGTGCCACCACAACATTCATGACGAGCACTGGGAAGTCACCCAAGATCCCGAATCCATGCGCTTCAACGTCGAGCCTCCGCCTGACCCTTTCCCCGACACCGGAGTCGACTCATACCGACCATCCCAGTGCAACCCGATTCTTCTCAGCTGAGAAACCGATTGCAGGGCATCCCGGCAATGCCCGCGGCCCAGTATTTCAATGAATCCCAAGATTCTGCATAGCTGCTGGCTCCAAACCGGAAATCGCACCTTGAAAACTGATTGGTGGCCTTGACTACCAGGAGCAACACCGAAATGGCATGCTTTCCTCAATGACCAAGCCACAGGGAAAAGAGGATTGGTGGACCGTTCGCTACCGCACCCCCCGCGAGGCGCTAGCCGCGTTTCTGTCGACGTTCATCATTTGTTTCTTGATGGTTTTCTTGCGCCAGTGGTTTGAGTGGAGCTCCCCTGCCTATCTAGGAATTGTCGTCCCCGTCTTCGTTCTCAGTATCGCAGGGTGGCTCACTTGGCAGCGATGGGGCCGTGCCGCATTCCCGCTGCGCCCTCCTTCGGACCATTTAACATGACGCCATGGGACAGTTTGTGCCCACGCGGAAGGTTTCGAGAATGCTGACGGCGGGGATTGATCATGTCGCCACCATCACGAAGGACTCGGATCGGCTTCAGCGGTTCTATGTGGAGAGCTTTGGGGCCACGATTGAGTTTGACGGGCCGGAGTTTCCGGGCGGGCCCCGGATGTCGATTATCAACATCGGGCCGGACTGCGAGCTGAACGTGTTCGAGATCGAGGGGAATGCCGAGGCCGACACCCAGACGCCTATGTATGGCCGGGGGCGGATCGACCACATTGGGTTCTTGGCGGCCAGCTTGGAGGAGTTCTCGGAGATCAGGAACCGGTTGATGGCATCTGGTGCTACTGATGGGATCGTCACGGTGTTCGGGCGGAAGCTCAGCATGTTCTTCCGGGACCCCGACCGGATGGAGTGCGAGGTGCTGGTGGCCAATCCCGATTTCGACCCCGGGAACGTGATATTCGGCGAGCCTTCGGCCCTGTTTCAGTAGAAGCGGAAGGACCGGGCTAGTCGGTACTGGCTACTCGGCTGCGCGCCTTCGTCGGACCGTCACAAGTGCGGCGGCCACCGCAGCTGCTGCCGCCACCCCCACGCCGACGAAGATTCCGGCGTTCCCCCCTCCGCCGCCGTTCTTGCCGGTGCTGGCTGCGGCGGCGATGGTCTCGGTTGGCGCGGGAGTCGGGGCGGGGGTCGCAGCCCTGGTGGGGGTGGGCGTTGGCGCAGGGGTTGGGGCAGCCGTGGGCGCCGGGGTTGGGGTTGGCGTCGGGGCAGTCGTTGGGGTTGGGGTTGCGACCACCGTTGGAGCCGCCGTGGGGGTTGGCTCTGGCTCTGGCACGATGCCGCGGAAGGGGCCGGTCACCTCGTAGGTGACGCCAGTGGACTTCCCGGTTATCTCCGAATCGGGGAGGACTTCTTCCGCATTGTTGAGAGCCGGACCGCGCTGGCTGGAGAAGTAGAGGCGGTCGCGCCGGGGGTTGAAGACTGGGCCGGTTATCTCTGACCCATCCTGGTCCAGGATGCGCAGGAACGGGGCGACTTCGCCTTCGGGGGTGATGATGACGATTTCCATGTTGCCGCCGTCTTCAGCCACGTACACGTCGCCGCTGCCTGCGTCCACGGTGAGGTTGTCGACTCCTGAGAGGATTGCGGTGCCCTCCGAAACCATGGCCGGGTCGGCCTCGTAGACCCGGCTATAAGTCTGGTCGGCGGTGTTGATGGCGTGGATGATGTTGTCGAACTTGGTCGACCAGAACACGACATCGTTGTGATACCAAATGCCCTCGCCGCCCAAGAATGCTGTCGCCTCACCTGGCAGCTGTTGGCGGGTGAGCGTTTCGGTGGCCGAGGGGTCGGGCACTTCTATCCAGCTGACCGTGCCGTCTTCGTCGACGCGGGCGGCCTCGAGCAGGCCCTCGCTCAGATCGGGGTAGTTGGCGGGGGTGAACCGGTAGAAGAGGCCGTCGAATTGGTCTTCGGTCATATACACCTGCTGGCGGTCGGGATCTACCGCGGCCGCCTCGTGGGTGAAGATCCCCATCGCCGGACGCGACACCGACGGTGTGGCGCCGGTGGGGTCGCACTCCCAGATCACCCCGTAGCCGTTGAAGTCCTCCTCGCCCGACAGGAAGGTGCCCCATGGGGTCGGCCCGCCACCGCAATTGGAGTTGCTGCCCTCCAAAAGTTGGTAGGCATCGAGGATCTCCCCTTCGGGGCCGTAGTGGATGGCCGAGACACCGGCAAACCCGGGGAGGAACACCTCGCTGTTGACCGTGTGGTACCAGCCGCCCTCTCCGTCATCGAACACGGCCGCCCCATCGGGGTAGACGCGCCATCGGTAGTCGCTGTCCCCCACCGGCTCGCCGGCTATTGCCACGATCCGGGAAGTGAACCCAGGGGGAAGGAGGATTCCGTTCTCGTCGGGTTCGATGCCATTCAGGCTGCCGTAGGGGCCAGACCCGGGCTGGGCGCCTACTGCACTTCCCACCAAGGGCACAGCGACCGTGCCGCCAGCAGCGACAACGGCACCGCGCAAGAAGCTGCGGCGATCCATGGGCTCACCATACCCATTTGGTTTGATGGCTGCTCTTGTACCCACACTTGGGCACCGTCAAGGGCGGTCGGAGCCGCTTTCAGATGCCCAGCACGGGGCGGAGGAACTTGCCGGTATAGCTGTGGTCGGAGCGGGCAACGAGTTCTGGGGGGCCTTCGGCGACGACGGTGCCGCCGTTGTCGCCGCCTTCGGGGCCGAGGTCCACAATCCAGTCGGCCGTTTTGATCACATCCAGGTTGTGCTCGATCACCAACACGGTGTTGCCCTGCTCCACCAGGCGGCTGAGCACAACAAGCAGCTTGCGGACGTCGTCGAAGTGGAGACCGGTGGTGGGCTCGTCGAGGATGTAGATGGTGTGGCCGGTAGAGCGCTTGGCCAGCTCGGAGGCCAGCTTCACCCGCTGGGCCTCGCCTCCCGACAGGGTGGGGGCGGGCTGGCCCAAACGGATGTAGCCGAGGCCCACGTCCACCAGGGTCTGCATGTGGCGGGTGATGGCCGGCTGGTTGCCGAAGAACTCCAGGGCATCGGCGCATGACATGTCCAGCACCTCGGAGATGGTGCGGCCCTTGAACTCGATGTCGAGGGTGTCGCGGTTGTAGCGGGCCCCTTTGCACACCTCGCAGGGCACGTAAACGTCGGGCAGAAAGTGCATCTCGATCTTGATGGTGCCGTCGCCCGAGCAGGCCTCGCACCGGCCGCCCTTGACGTTGAAGGAGAACCGACCGGGCATGTAGCCCCGCACCCGGGACTCAGGCGTCTGGGCGAACAGCTTGCGGATGTGGTCGAAAACGCTGGTGTAAGTGGCCGGGTTCGACCGGGGGGTGCGGCCGATGGGCTGCTGGTCGATGTTGATCACCTTATCGAGGGCCTCGGTGCCGTCGATGCCCTTGTGCAGTCCGGGCGGGATCTTCGACTTGTAGATGCGCTGCATCAGCGACCGGTACAAGATGTCGTTTACCAGGGTGGACTTGCCCGACCCCGACACCCCGGTGACGGTCACGAAGCAGCCCAGCGGGATGTCGACGTCGATGTCGGCGAGGTTGTGCTCCCGGGCACCCCGGATGGTGAGCCAGTCGTCGCCGGGATTCCGGCGAGCTTCGGGCACCGGGATCGACTTGCGGCCCGACAGGTACTGGCCGGTGAGCGACTTCTTGTTCTTCAGCAGGGCGGCCACCGGCCCGGAGTGGACCACGGTACCGCCGTGCTCGCCGGCGCCGGGGCCGATGTCCACCACGTAGTCGGCCACCCGCACGGTCTCCTCGTCGTGCTCCACCACCAAAACGGTGTTGCCCAGGTCGCGCATCCGCTCCAGGGTGTCGATGAGGCGGCGGTTATCCCTCTGGTGCAGCCCGATGGAGGGCTCGTCCAGCACGTAGAGCACGCCCACCAAGCCGCTGCCGATCTGCGATGCCAGACGGATGCGCTGGGCCTCTCCCCCGCTGAGGGTGCCGGCTGAGCGGCCCAGGGTCAGGTACTCCAGCCCCACGTCGAGCAGGAACTTGAGGCGAGCGTTGATCTCCTTGAGCACCTGCCCGGCGATGGCTTGATCTCGCTCCGACAGCTCCAGTGAGGCCAAGGCCGCAGCCGCATCCCGGATCGACTGCCCGCACACCTCATCGATGGTCCGGCCGTCCACAGTGACGGCCAGCGACAGCGGGTTGAGGCGGGCGCCATCGCACCCCGAACAGGGCACCTCCCTCATATAGCCCTCGATCTGGGCCCGCACCGCGTCGGAATCCGACTCGCTATGGCGGCGCTGGAGGTAGGGGATGACCCCCTCATAGCGGGCGTTGTAGCGGCGGACCCGGCCGTATCGGTTCTTGAAGCGGACCTCGGTGCGCTCATTGGCGATGCCTTTGCCGTACAGCAGCAAGTCGTGGTGCTGGCGATCCAGGCTCCCCCACGGCTGGTCCATGGGGATGTCCCGGTCCTCGGCCACCGACTCCACTAGGCGCTTGAAGTACTGGTTGTGGCCCTTGGCCCATGGGGCGATGGCGCCGTCCTCCAGGCTCAGGTCGGGATCGGGGATCACCAGCCGGGGGTCAACCTCGAACACCGATCCCAGCCCGTCGCAGTGCGAGCACGCCCCATACGGGGAGTTGAAAGAGAAATTGCGGGGGGCGAGCTCCTCGAACGACTTGCCGTCAGAAGGCCGGGACAAGTGCTGGGAGAAGGTGATGGTCTGGGGTTCTTCGTCAGAGTCGGGGGCCTGGGGCATGACCATGAGCTCGGCCACGCCCTCAGCCAGCCCTAGCGCGGTTTCCATCGACTCGGTGAGCCGGCGCTCGATGCCCTCTCGCATAATGAGCCGGTCGACCACCACCGAGATGCTGTGCATCTCATAACGGGCCAGGTCCAGTTCGTCGATGCCGTTGCCCAGCTCGATCAGGTCGCCGTCTACAATGGCCCGGGCGAACCCGTCGGAGGCCAGCTCGGCCAAGAGCGTGTCGTAGGTGCCCTTGCGGCCCCGCACCACCGGGGCCAGCACCTGGAATCGGACTCCCTCGTCCATCTCCATCACCCGGTCCACGATCTGCTGGGGGGTCTGGCGCACCAGGCGCTCCCCCGTCTCGGGGTCATGGGGGATGCCGATGCGGGCGAACAGGAGCCGCAAGTAGTCGTACACCTCGGTGATGGTCCCTACCGTGGAGCGGGGATTGCGAGATGCGCTTTTCTGGTCGATGGAGATGGCCGGGGACAGTCCGTCGATGAAATCCACGTCGGGCTTGTCCATCTGGCCGAGAAACTGCCGGGCGTAGGCCGACAGCGACTCGACATAGCGGCGCTGGCCCTCGGCGTAGATGGTGTCGAAGGCCAGCGACGACTTGCCAGACCCGGAGATGCCGGTGAATACGATGAGCTTGTCGCGGGGTATCGTCAGATGGACGTCGCGCAAGTTGTGCTCACGCGCCCCATGTATGACGATCTCGTCGGCCACGCAGTGAACTTATCGGCCAGCGCTGGCAACTGAGACAGGAGAGACGGAAAGAGCCGGAGAAAAGCGATCTGATCAGCCCCATGCCCTATCCCCACGTGTTCCAGCCTCTTGACATCGGCGGCTGCACCCTGCCCAACCGCATCGTCCGGGCCGCCCACAGCACCGGCGCGGTCGGCGAAGAACTGATCGCCTACCACGAGGCCCGGGCCAAGGGGGGCGCGGCGCTCACCATCCTCCAGATCGCCGGCGTCCATCCCACCTCACCCACCGACATCCCGGTTTACACCGACCGAGTGCTGCCGTTCTACGACGAGATGGCGGCCCGCCTCCACGCCGCGGGCGGCAGGGTATTCCAGCAGCTTTGGCACGGGGGGGCGGCCATCGAGCAGCGATCTCTCAGCAATTTCCAACAGCCGCTGGCGCCCAGCCCTATTCCCAGCCCCATGGTGGGCGTGGTTCCCCAGGCGCTGACCACCGCCATGATCGACGAGCTGGTGGGGGCGTTCGCCGCCGCTGCCCGGCGCTGCGAGCAGGGCGGGCTCGACGGGGTGGAACTCCACGGCGCCCACGGGTATTTGATCGGCCAGTTTCTGTCCCCTGCCACGAATCTGCGCGACGACCACTACGGGGGCAGCCTGGAGAACCGCACCCGCTTCTTGCGGGAGGTCCTGGTCGCCATCCGGGCCGAGACCAGCCCAGGCTTCCCCGTCGGCCTCCGCATCTCGGCCGACGACCAGATCGAGGGCGGGGTCGACCCCGAGGAGGCAGCCGCCATCGCCAAGCTGGTGGAGCCTGACATCGACTTCCTGGACGTGTCGTTGTCGTCGTACTGGCGCTTCCACCGGCTGCTGTCAACGCTCGACGAGGGACTGGGTTATGAGGTGCCTACCAGCGAGGTGGTCACCAAGGCGGTGGACGTGCCCACCATCGTCACCGGCCGCATCACCACCGTTGACCACGCCGAGCACCTGATCAAAAGCGGCGTGGCCGACTTGGTGTCCATCGTGCGGGGGATGATCGCCGACCCCGACCTGGTGGCCAAAGCCCGCGACAGCCGGGAAAGCGAGATCCGGCCGTGTATCGGCACCTCGGTGGGCTGCGTGGCCCGGTTCATGGTGGCCGGCAAGATGCGCTGCGTGGTCAATACAGCGGCCGGCCAGGAGACGAAGGTGCCGTTCGAGCCCATCGACCGAGTGGCCGAGCCCAAGCGGGTGCTGGTGGCTGGGGGTGGACCAGCCGGCTTGGAGGCAGCTCGCACCGCTGCTCTTAGAGGCCACGAGGTGATGCTCTATGAGATGACCGGCGAGCTGGGAGGGCAGGTGCGGATGGCGGCCTCAGTCCCGCCCCGTTCCGACCTGGGGGCGATCACTGCTTTCTTGGCCGACGAGCTCGACCGCCTAGGGGTGACCGTGCGGCTCCGCTCCCATGTCGATCCCGATGTGGTGGCCGAGGAACAGCCCGATGAGATGGTCATCGCCACCGGCACCACACCTCGTCGGGGCTTTCAGATCTCCGCTCCGTCGAACCCGATCCCCGGAGCCGACCTGCCCCACGTCTACACGAGCTGGGAGGTGCTGGGGTTCGGCGGACGGGCCGCCATCGGCCAAAGGGCAGTGGTATACGACGACACCGGCACGTTCGAGGCCATCTCGGTGTGCGACGCACTGATGGCCGCCGGGGCCGAGGTCGCCTTCCTCAGCCGCCACGAGCAGCTTGGGGCGACGATCCTGTATCCGGCTGCCACTGTGGAGGCCAGCCGGGAGCGGCTGTTCAGCGGGCCGTTCTCATTCACCCCCACGATCGCGCTACGGGAGATCACCCCAGAGGTAGTCATCGCCCGCGACCTGGGCACTTACACCGAGCGGAGTTTCGACGCCGACACCGTGGTAATCGTCAGCTATCACGACTGCAACAACGAGCTGGCCGACTACCTTCGCGCAGAGATGCCTGGCAAGGCTGGCGCCCCGCGGTTCAACATGCACCTAGTGGGCGACGTGAACGGCACCAATAGCATCATGGCCGCCATCCACGCCGGCGCCCGGGTCGGCCGGGAAATCTGAGAGATCACCAGAGTCATTAACAGCCAACACAGTAGGTAGCATCAGTTCGGTGAGCAGCTTGGGGGACTCGGCCTTTCGGATGGTGTCGTCGTTCGAGCCCGCTGGAGATCAACCTAAGGCGATTGCGGCGCTTTCTGAGGGATTGAGGCGGGGCGACCGGTTCCAGACCTTGCTGGGCATCACCGGGTCGGGCAAGAGCGCCACGGTGGCCTGGACCATTGAGCAAGTGCAGCGGCCCACGCTGGTGCTGGCCCCCAACAAGTCGCTGGCGGCCCAGTTGGCCAACGAGATGAGGGAGTTCTTTCCCGACAATCGGGTGGAGTACTTCGTGTCGTACTACGACTACTACCAGCCCGAGGCCTACATGCCGACCTCCGACACCTATATCGAGAAGGACTCGTCGGTGAACGATGAGATCGACAGGCTGCGCCACTCCACCACCGAGGCGCTGCTCACCCGCCGCGACGTGATCGTGGTGGCGTCGGTGTCGTGCATTTACGGGTTGGGGGCGCCCGAGGAGTACGAGAACCTCCTGTGCATCTCCAGAGTGGGCCAGAACTACGACCAGCGGGATCTGCTTCGTCGGCTGGTGGACATGCAATATGAGCGCAACGACGCCAACCTGGTGCGGGGTCGGTTCCGGGTGCGGGGCGACGTGATCGAGGTCCATCCCGCCTACGAGGAATATGTGGTGCGCATCCAGCTATTTGGCGACGAGGTGGAGCAGATCACCACCGTCGACCCGGTGACCGGTGAGCGGCTTGACACCCTGAGCGAGGTTGTGGTGTTCCCGGCCACCCACTATGTGGCCGGCGAGGAGCGGATGCGGCGGGCCATCGAGGGCATTGAGGCCGAGCTCCAAGAGCGGCTGGCCTGCTTCGACAAGGAGGGAAAGTTGCTGGAGGCCCAGCGGCTGCGGATGCGAACCACCTATGACCTGGAGATGATGCAGGAGATCGGCTTCTGCAACGGCATCGAGAACTACTCCCGCCACATCGACGGCCGGGCTCCGGGCGAGCGGCCCTTCACACTCCTGGACTACTTCCCCGACGACTTCGTCACCGTGATCGATGAGTCGCATGTGGCCGTGCCTCAGCTCCACGGCCAATTCGAGGGCGACCGGAGCCGCAAGCTGACCCTGGTGGAGCACGGCTTCCGGCTCCCATCGGCAGCCGACAACCGACCGCTGCGGTTCGAAGAGGTCATGGAGCGGGTGGGACAGGTCGTGTTCTTGTCGGCCACGCCCAGCGACTACGAGCTCAACGTGTCCGATCAGGTGGTGGAGCAGATCGTGCGCCCCACCGGGCTGGTGGACCCCGAAGTGCAGGTGCGCCCCACCAAGGGGCAGATCGACGATTTGATGAAGCTCATCGAGGGCCGCATCGATCAGGAGCAGCGGGTGTTGGTCACCACGCTCACCAAGAAGATGGCCGAGGATCTCACCGAGTATCTGCTGGAGCTGGGAGTGTTGGTCCGCTACCTGCACAGCGAGGTGGACACCATCGAGCGGATCGAGATCCTGCGCGACCTGCGGCTCGGGGAGTTTGACGTGCTGGTGGGCATCAACCTGCTGCGGGAGGGCCTCGACCTGCCCGAGGTGTCGCTGGTTGCTATCCTCGACGCTGACAAAGAGGGGTTCTTGCGCAGTGAGACCTCGCTGATCCAAACCATCGGCCGGGCGGCCCGCAACGTGGACGGCCAGGTCGTCATGTACGCCGACATGGTGACCGACTCCATGAAAAGGGCGATCTCGGAGACCCACCGGCGGAGGGGGTTGCAGCAAGCCCACAACGAGCTGCACGGGATCAACCCCCAGACCATTCGCAAAGCGGTGAGCGACATCCTGGCCGAGCTGCGCCCCGCCGAGGACGGGGCGCCCATCCCCGGCAGCGCTCAGCGATCCCGCACGATGGACCGGTCTCGGCGCAGCGTCGAGGTGATCGACCTGGACTCGGGGGGAATCGAGCGGCTCATCCACACCCTCACCGAGGAGATGAACGAGGCCGCCGCCGACCTGAAGTTCGAATATGCCGCCCGCCTGCGCGACGAGATCAAAGACTTGCAGCGCGACCTGCGGGCGATGGCCTGAGCTCAGCCTTCTTCCAAGACGGCGTCATCCTCCTGGGACAGCCACCGTTCGGCGAATTCGCCCGCGGTCAACTCGCTCAAGTCTTGGTTGAGGGCCAAGCCTTCCGACCAGCCGAAGTCGTCGAGAATCTCGTTGGATCCTTTCATACGGACCTGAAATCTCCGGCTAGCTGGGGCCGTCGCTGGGTCGCCTACCAAGAATCCGAAAAGGAGAGCACCAATGACCCGAAGGGCATTCCTAATCCGGGGAACCCGAACGGTATAGACCCGAAAGACCGAGCCAGCAGGCGCTTCCGCATCGAAGTTCACGACGTCAAAATTTCTCATGGGGTGGGCTCACTCCAGGCATAACTCCAACTCGAGTGCCTGAAGATCATCACCCGCGAAATCAGCCGTCTCCCAGGCAGCGGGCAAACAGCCGGTCAGTTGGTTCCCGCTGAGGTACAGATACTCGAACTTGTGGAGAGCAGCTAGCTCGGAGGGAATCTCCCCAGTCAGCAGGTTGTCGCTGATATCCAAGTGAGTCAATTTGCCGAGAGCACCCAACTCGGAAGGTATCTCCCCACTCAGCATGTTGTCGCCGATATACAAGTGCGTCAGCTCGCTGAGATTGCCGAGCTCGGAGGGAATCTCACCTGTCAGCTGATTGCCGTACACCCACAATCGCGTGAGGTTGATGAGTCCACCGAGTTCGGCGGGAATCCCACCAGTCAATTGATTGCGGTCGAGGTACAGGCGCGTCAGCCTGCTGAGAGCGCCCAATTCGGCGGGAATCGCCCCGCTCAGCTGATTTCCGTTCAGCCACAGCTCACGCAAGTCGGAAAGGTTGCCCAGTTCGGCAGGAACCTCTCCCGACAGTTCGTTGTTATCGAGGTCCAGCCTTGTGAGTTTGGTCAGACTGCCCAACTGGGCGGGAATCTCCCCCGACAGCTGGTTGGCCCACAAGTTGAGCCGTTCCAGGTTGGCCAGTTGGCCCAATTCAGCAGGTATCTCCCCCTCCAGCTGGTTGCGGCGAATCATCAGATGCTTCAGGTTCGCCAGCCTGCCCAGATCGGGAGGCAACTTGCCGGTCAGGCGGTTGTAGCTCAGATACAGCGCTTGGAGATTGGCGAGTCGGCCGAGCTCTTCTGGGATCTCCCCCGACAATAAGTTGATGCTCAGGTCGAGCCACCGGAGGTTGGTGAGTGCGCCCAACTGGGCGGGAATCTCCCCAGATAACTGGTTGTCACGCAGCAGCAGGTGGGTAAGTGTCTGGAGGTCCGCGAGGCTGGTGGGGATATCTCCCGAGAGCCGATTGCCGCGCAGGTCCAGGTACTCGAGGCTCGACAGTTTGCCGATTGCCGCTGGAATCTCACCGGTCAGCCGGTTGTTGGACAGATCCAACACCCCCAGCCGTCCCAAACTGCCGGTTCCCGCTGGAATCTCACCGGTCAGCCGGTTGTTGGACAGATCCAACACCCCCAGCCGGCCCAAATCGCCAATTCCCGCCGGAATATCTCCCGACAGCAGGTTGTCGTGGAGCAACATGCTCTTGAGCCCGGGCATCGAGGAAAAGCCCTCGGGGATGGTTCCCGACAGCCAGTTCTCGCTGAGGTCGATGTTCTCCATCTCGACGAGATGGCCCAGCTCGGCGGGAATCTCTCCCGACAAGCGGTTGTCTTGGAGGAACAGCTGCGCTAATTCCACCAGATAACCCAATTCAGCAGGAATTTCTCCCGACAAGCCGTTCTTGCTGAGGTCCAGTTCCCTGAGGTCCGTCAACCTGCCCAGCTCTGGGGGTATCTCCCCTGACAGGCCGTTGTCCTCCAACCCAAGCACTTTCAGGCTTCCCAGGATGCCCAGCGTGGCCGGAATGGACCCGGATAGTTCGTTGTGCCCCAGTCGCAAGGTCCGCAATTGGCCGAGCGCTCCGATCCAGGGCGTGATCGGGCCTGTCAGGTTGTTCGACGACAGGCTGAGATGCCGCAGATCAGAGAGCTTCACTGTCCACACCGGGAACTCCCCGGTCAGGTTGTTCGCCGACAGGCTGAGATGCCGCAGTCTGTTGAGACCAGCCAGCTCTCCGGGGATCTCACCCGACAAGGCGTTGTCCGCTAGGTCTAGCCAAGTGAGGCGGGTCAGATTGCCAATCTCTGAGGGGATCTCACCCGACAGTCGGTTACTGCTGAAGTCCAGCCACTCAAGCCGTTGGAGATTACCCAGCTCTACGGGGATATCACCTGACAAGCGGTTGAACCTCAGCATCAGATGGGTCAACTCGTACAGGTCGCCGAACTCAGCGGGAATCGACCCTGACAACGCGTTGCCCCGCAGATCCAAGGTGCGAAGCTCCGAAAGCTGGCCGAGTTCGGCAGGGATCGACCCCCACAGGCCGTTGTATTTGAGGTCGAGAACGGTGAGCTTGGACAATCCAGCGAATTCGGGGGGAATGGCGCGCTCCAGGCGATTGTCCTGTAGGTCCAGCTTAACAAGGTTGGCCAGATCTCCAAGCTCGGCTGGCAGCTCGCCCACCAGATCGTTGTTGCCCAGATTCAGGTGTTCCAGGTTGTCGAGGCTTCCGATCTCGGCTGGCAGCTCGCCCACTAAACCGTTGGACGCCAAGGACAAGCCGGTAACCCGCCCATCTCCATCGGTACTGACGCCGTACCAACTGCCCAGCGGCCCGTCACCGAGCCAGCCGCTCGAGTAATCCCAGTAGTCTCCGCCGGTGGCCTCATATAGGGAAATCAGCGCATCGCGGTCGCTTGCCGAGCCTGAGTTCTCAGAGTTCCCCTGCCCGCTGGCCGGCATGGCCAAGAGCGTTGCCGCAATTGAGATAACAGCGATCAGGGCAAAGGCGATGCGACCGATGTGTTGCATCCGTTCAGGCAAAGATTAAGCCGGCTCTTCCGCCGGTTCTTCGAGAGGCTGGTTGCCGCCGCCTTGGGCGCCGTCGAGTAGGCCTTCCTCATAAGGAGCGGGAGCTTCGACGGCGGCTTCTCCAGCCCCGGGCTCGGGAGCGGGAGCTTCGACGGCGGCTTCTCCAGCCCCGGGCTCGGGAGCGGGAGCTTCGACGGCGGCTTCTCCAGCCCCGGGCTCGGGAGCGATGGCTTCGCCGGTTTCGGAGTAGTACTGGGCCCAGGCTTCGTCTTCGTCAGCGGCAACTTCCTCGTTCACCGCTCCGATGTAGTTGCCCTCGGCGTCGTAGGCGTGCTCGCCGAAGTGCTCCTGGAACTCGGCGGCCACCACGCCGCCCTCGGCCGCCTGCTTGATCGACAGGCTGATGCGGCGCCGGTTGACGTCCAGGTCGATGATCTTCACCCACAGCTCCTCGCCCGGAGTGACCACCTGTTCGGGCAAGTCGATGTGGTGGGAGGAGATCTCGGAGATGTGGACTAGGCCCTCGATACTCTCGCCCACCTGGACGAAGGCGCCAAACGGCACCAGCTTGGTGACCCGTCCGTACACCAGCTCGCCCACCTGGTGGCTGGAGGCGAATTCCTGCCAAGGATCTTGCTGAGTGGCCTTCAGCGAGAGGCTGATGCGCTCCCGATCGAGATCCACTTCCAACACCTGGATCTCGATTTCGTCGCCCACCTGCACCACTGCGCTGGGGTGGTCGACGTGCTTCCACGACAGCTCGGACACATGCACGAGGCCGTCCATGCCGCCCAAGTCCACGAACGCCCCGAAGTTCACCACTGAGGAGACCACACCTGTGCGGCGCTCGCCCGGCTTGAGATTGTCCAGGAACGCCTCGCGCTGTTCTTTCTCGGTCTCTTCCAGCCAGGCTCGGCGAGACAAGACCACGTTGTTGCGGTTCTTGTCCAGTTCAATGATCTTGGCTTCCAGCGTCTGGCCGATATAAGGCTGGAGGTCGCGAACCCGGCGCAGCTCCACCAGCGAGGCGGGCAAAAAGCCCCGCAGGCCGATGTCGACGATCAGGCCGCCCTTGACCACCTCGATCACCGGGCCTGTGACGGTGCCCTCGTTCTCCTTGACCTCTTCGATGTTGCCCCAGGCCCGCTCGTACTGGGCCCGCTTCTTGGACAAGATCAGCTGGCCGTCTTTGTCCTCCTTCTGGAGGACCAAAGCCTCGATCTCCTCCCCGAGGGTGACGATCTCGCTGGGGTCGATCACGTTGCGGATGGACAGCTCACGGGACGGAATGATTCCCTCTGCCTTAAAGCCGATGTCCAGCAGCACCTCGTCGCGATCCACCTTGACCACCTTGCCGGAGACGATCTGGCCGTCTTCCACTTGGACCATGGTGGCGGTGTAGGCGTCTTCCAAGAACTGCTCTTCGATGTCGTGATCAGTGATCTGACGGGGGACGTAGTTGCCCTCGGGGTCAAAAGTTCCCACGCCGTCGGGGGTGTCTAGCACGGCGGTGGCCGATGGCGGGGCGGGTGGGGCGGTAGCGGGGTCGGACACGTTGGATTGAGCCTCACGGGAGGAGATGGATAGTTCAAAGGGCGCGGCACAGCAGCCTGAACCGGCCGATTGATGCTAACAGCCTCCATCGCGTTGGGCTACTTGGCGTCAGCCCAGGTGCGCCCCGAAGAGAGGTGTACCTCGAGGGGGACCCTCAGCTGGCAGGCCCCGGCCATTGTCTCCACCGTGAGCTCGGCCGCAGCGTCTTGCTCGCCCTCGGGGACTTCCAAGATTACCTCGTCGTGCACTTGGAGGATGATCCGGCTGTCGAACCCCCGGTTTTCCAAGGCGTGGTCGAGCCTCACCAGGGCCACTTTGAAGATGTCGGCGGCCAGTCCCTGGATCCCGGCGTTCATGGCCTGGCGCTCGGCTGCCTGGCGAAGCCGGAAATTGGAGGAGCTGATCTCGGGGATGCGCCTTCTTCGGCCGAACAGGGTCTCGGTGTAGCCCCGGGCACGGGCCTCGGCCACCGTTTTTTCCATGTACTCCCGCAGCGCAGGAAACGCCGCGAAATAGGCATCGAGAATTATCGCGGCCTCTCCGGTAGGGATGTTCAGCCGCTGCCCAAGTCCGTAGGCTTCCATGCCGTAGGCCAAGCCGTAAGACACCATCTTGGCGGTGGACCGCTCCTCGATCCCTACCGCGCCGGGGTCGATGCCGAAGACCTGGGCGGCAACGGACGTGTGGATGTCCTGACCCGACTCGAAGGCGTCAATGAGTCCGGGGTCCTCGGCCAAATGGGCGATGCAGCGCAGCTCGATCTGGTTGTAGTCGGCCACCAGGAACTCGCAGCCGACATCGGCCACGAAGACTTCCCGGAAAACCCGCCCGGTTTCGGTGCGGACCGGGATGTTGTGCAGGTTGGGGGCGTCGGAGCTGAGCCGACCGGTGCGGGCCACTGTCTGGTTGAACGTGGCCCGGATGCGGTTGTCGGGCTCGATCCCCACCGCAGCCACCAACCCTTCCCCGTAGGTGGACCGCAGCTTTTCCACCTCGCGGTAGTCCAGCAGTTCGTCCACAACCGGGTGCTCGCCGCGAAGCTTCTCCAGGGTGGCGGCATCGGTGCTGTAGGCCCCGCCTGGGGTCTTCTTTTGGGGAGTGAGCCCCAGCTTGTCGAACAGTAGCTCGCTGATCTGCTTGGAGGAGTTCACATTGAACTTCCCCCCTCCGGCCGCCTCGATCACCGATGCCCGAAGCCGCTCAGCGTCGGAGGCCAGCTGGTCTCGGAGACGGGTCAGGGCATCCACATCCACCCGGATGCCCACATGCTCCATGCGGGCCAGCACCCGCACCAACGGCACTTCCATGACATCGTTGAGGTGGCGAAGTCCTTGGGCGTCCAAAGCCTTCAACAGCGGTGCGGCCAAGTGGGAGACGGCCAAGGCCTGGAGTCCGGCCTGCATCGACGGGTCTGCCGGATCGCCGGAGCCTTCTCCGAAAAGCCGGGCCTCGTCGGGCTGATCGGCGTCGGGAAACTCCAACATCGAATGGGTCCGCAGCAAGTCGCCTAGCTCGTAGCGCCCGCTGGCCGGGTCGAGTAGATATGCGGCGATCCTGGTGTCCAAGACCAGCCCGGCAGCGTCGATCCCCTGCCCGAGCAGCCATACGATGAGCGGCTTGGCGTCATGAGCGCTGAAGCGGTTACCCCCGCCGAAGTATTCGGCGAGCGCGCTGCGTCCCGATGATTCCAGCAGGTCGGCCGGCAGCCACACGGCCTTGCCAGCCTCCAAATCGGCCGAGAAAGCCAGGCCCAGCAACTGGCGGCGGTGGGGTTGGCGCGGATCGAGGGGATTGCCCCATGCTGCGGAGAGAGCAACCGGATGGGCGCTGGCCGCGAGCACCGTGAGTGCCTCTGCTGCCGCCTCTGCGGTCGATACCTCGTCAACGGTGACCGCCAACGCCCCGGCACCGTCTTCCATGCCGTCCAGTTCCACGTCCAACACGTCGGCTACGAATTCGCCGAACCTCCTGAACTCCAAGAATTCGAACAGCTCTTTGACCTCGGCGGCATCTGGTTGGCCGAAACCAAGGTCGTCCACGCCAACATCGAGGGGCACGTCTCGCAGCAGCTCCATCAGCTCCAGGTTCAACTTCACCCGCTCTTCGGCCGCGCCCAGGTTCTGCTGGAGCTTGGGAGTCTGGTCGTCTAGGTGCTGGTAGAGCTCCTCAATCCCGCCGTAGGCGTTGATCAGCTTGGCCGCGGTCTTCTCCCCCACCCCGTCGACGCCGGGGAGGTTGTCGGACGGGTCACCCCGCAGGGCGGCATAGGCCACGTAGTCAGCCGGCTTCACCCCGGTGCGCTCCTCGATGCCGGCCTCGTCGTAGAGGGCATAGTCGGAAACGCCCCGCTTGTTGTAGAGAACCCGAATGTGGGGGTCTTCCACCAGCTGGTAGGCATCCCGGTCGCCGGTCACGATAATGACGTTGTCACCTCGGTCGCGCGCCTGGGTGGCCAGGGTGGCGATCACGTCGTCGGCCTCCACTCCAGCGTGGTCCACTGCGGTGATCTGAAGGGTGCTCACCAGCTGGCGTACCAGCCCCAGCTGCTGGCGCAGGGTGTCGGGGGTTTCCCGGCGGTTGGCCTTGTAGCTGGTAATCCGCTCATGGCGGAACGTGGGCTCAGGCCGATCGAAGGCGACCGCTAACCGATCCGGACGGTGATCACGTAGCAGGGTCATGAGCATCATGGTGAACCCGTACACCGCATTGGTCACCTGCCCGCTGGCGGTGGTCATGTCTTCGGGCAAAGCGAAGAAGGCCCGGTAGGCCAGTGAGTTGCCGTCTACCAGCATCACCGTGCCCAAGTCGTGGGCGACGGAATCCCGCTCAGCCATCGGCCCTGTCTCCACTGAGAGCTCTCAGCTGGTCTGCGCTCATCTCTATGATCTCAGCGGCCACATCAGCCATGGAACGCCGTTCGCTCATGGCCCGGTGCTGGATGTGGCTGTAGGCATCGGCCTCTGACATGGAGTTGATATCCATGAGTCGCCCCTTGGCCCGGTCGATGGCCTTGCGGGCTTCCAGCATGGCCTCGGCTTGCTGCACCTGGTGGTTGAGCTCAACCAGCTCCTGGAAGCGCACTAGGGCGACCTCCACCGCGGGCACCAGCTCGGCCCGCTCGAACGGCTTGACCAGGTAGGCCAGCGCACCGGCGTCTGCGGCCCGGGCGATCAGATCCCGCTGGCTGAACGCGGTGAGCAGCAGCACGGCGCACAGCCGCTCGTCGCGGATCTGGCTGGCGGCGGTGATGCCGTCGGTTCCCGGCATCTTCACGTCAAGGATGGCCACGTCAGGGCGGAGTTCTCTCACCAGGTCCAGCACCTGGTCGCCCCGGCTGGTCTCCCCCACCACTAGGTAGCCCTCCTCCTCCAGGGTTTCTCGCAAATCGAGGCGGATGATCGCCTCGTCCTCGGCCAGCACGATTCGCACTGGATTGGAGGACTCCGTGCCGCCAGGCTGGGCTGATGGATCAGACATCCGAGTAGAACCTGTCCAGCAGATCGTCCTGCTCCTCCTCCAAGCTGCGAATCTTCTCTTGTAGTCGGGCACGGTGCCGGGCCATGGTCTCTGCTTGGCGGGCTGCGTCGCGATGCTGGCGTTCTGCGGCGGGAGTTTCCGAGACCAGCGCCCGCAGCCGGGCATCTTCGGCCAGGTCCTCAAAGTGAAGGCACTGCTCCTCGGCCACGTCCAGGTCGGCGCGGAATCGCTTCAGGCGGTTGGCCACATCTGACAATCGGCGTTCCACCCTGCTCTGGGTCACGAGCCGATGCTACCCAGCCTCCGCGGCAGCACACTGCTTCAGGTGTCCGATAATGCGGTGGCTCCATTAGCCTCCCCATGAGCAATAACGGCCTAAGTGGGAGACTCTGGTGAGCGACGAGATTCTGGAGAACGCGGTCAACGGAAAGGCATGGGCCGACTTCTGCGACAACCTGAAAGAAGCCGGTCAGATCATCCTTGACAACAGTACCGACGACCTCGATCGGCTCGAGGGCTTCCGATACCTGAGCCGCCTCACCAGAGGAGAGCTCGGACGCCTGGAGAATCAAGGCCCCGCCTACACCCAGATCTTGCCTATACCCCACAACGTGAAGATCGGCTGTGACAACCCCGATGCCCTCTATCAAAGTGTCACCATCAGCGGCGCTCTCGATTACCGCATTCGTGGGCCGCGGGGCACGGTCAACTACCTGAGCCTGAATGCGTTTTCGGGCGGCTTTGCGGTGGGGTCGGCCCCACCCGACCGGCAAGGGGCTCTGGCCTTCAACGACCCCCAGCCCGGCGAGCAGGTCGACGTGATCGCCAGCGTCAACGAGCCCGATCATCTTGAGCCCGGACAGCGGTGGCTCCGGCTTGCGCCCGAGACCAATCAGATCGCCATCCGCAACTTCTACCTCGACCGCACCGCCGAGCGTCCTTCCGAGCTCCAGATCGAGTGCCTCAACGGTCCTGACGAACTACCTCCCCCGCTGAGCGCGCAACGCCTGACGAACGGCCTCGCCCGGGCTGCGCTTGGGGTGCACGGCATCGCCCGGCGATTCGTCGACTGGCTGGACATGTTCCAGGAGCGGCCCAACACCCTTGAGTTCCTTCCGAAGCGGGAAGGTCCCGGGGGGTGGGGCGACCCCACCCAGTTATTCCGCCACGGCTACTGGACGCTGGCGCCCAGCCAAGCCCTGGTGATCGACGTGCCGCCCATCGACGCGTACTACTGGAACTTCCAGCTCAACAACATCTGGGAGGAGTCGCTCGACTACGACTGGCTCCAGGTGACGGTCAACAAGCACACCGCGGTGTACGAGCCCGACGGCACGGCCCGCATCATCGTGGCCGACGATGACCCCGGCTTCGCCAACTGGATCGACACGGCATACCGCCGCCACGGCACCATGGGCCTGCGCTACAACCAGGTGGTCGAAGATATCCCGCCGTCGCTGCGGGTGATGGATGTGGCCGATTTGCCCAACCTGCGCTAGAGAGACAAGGCCGCTACCAATTCGTCGCCTCGCCCGGTAGTGATGGTGAGCTTTCGGTCTTTATCGAAGTTGAGAGATGAGATACGCGACATGGACAACCATGTGCTGGTCGGGTCTCCCGCTGTGGCTCGGGCACGATCAATTGGCCCAATTGTCGGAAAAAGGTGCTGGAACTACCCTCAAGACATGAGTCCGGAACCTGGCGGAAACGCTCTGGGAATCTCGGGAGCAGATACGCCGTCTGGCGAGCCCCGCAAGAAGCTCAAAAAGAAGGACTACGAACGCGAGCTGGCCCGCCTCCAAGAGGAGCTGGTGCGGTTGCAGCGCTGGATCCGCCACAAGGGTCTCAAGGTGGTGGTGATCTTCGAGGGGCGCGACGCCGCCGGCAAGGGAGGGGTGATCAAGCGGATCGCCGAGCGGACGAATCCCCGGGTAGTGCGGGTGGTGGCGCTGGGCACGCCTAGCGACCGGGACAAGACCCAGTGGTGGTTCCAGCGCTATGTGGCCGAGCTCCCCGCCGCCGGCGAGATGATCCTCTTCGACCGTAGTTGGTACAACCGGGGAGTGGTGGAGCCGGTAATGGGGTTCTGCACCGAGGAGGAATACCGCGAGTTCCTGCGGTCGTGCCCGGAGTTCGAGCGGATGCTGGTGCGGTCAGGGATAATTTTGATCAAGTACTGGTTCTCGGTGAGCGACGAGGAGCAAGAGCGCCGGTTCCGCAATCGGATCAGCGATCCGATGAGGCGCTGGAAGCTCTCACCGATCGACATCGAAGGCCGCACCCGGTGGGTGGAGTTCTCCAAGGCCAAAGACACGCTGTTCGCCCATACCGATATCAAGCAGGCCCCGTGGTATGTGGTCAACGCCGACTCCAAGAAGGCGGCCCGGCTGAACTGCATCGCGCACCTGTTGTCGATGATCCCCTACGAGGAGGTGCCTTGGGAGGAAGTAGAGCTCCCCAAGCGCCAAGACCGCACCGGCTACGTGCGCCCGCCTCTCGACGACCAAACCTTCGTCCCCGAGATCTACTGAAGTTCCTCTCAGGTGGCTGGCCGCCACCTGGACCGCTCTTGGCGATATGGGTCGGTTGCCGGAGCCGAGTTGGAGTCGAAGATCATCGTCAGGCGCTGGTCGAGGTCGTAGCGGGGCCAAGAGCCGAGGTCGTCAGTTGAAGGATCGCCGGAACGGGCGAAGGCAGCCCATGCCGATCGCATTCCCCGGCCCAGCGCCTTAGCGGTGTGATCGGCGCCGATGAACTCACCCCAGCCGTCTACGTGGAAGCTGTCGAACACGAAGGGCAGGTCGATGGCGTGGAACGCTCCCCGATCTGGGTCGGCTAGCGAGCACCACCGGAAGTCGTACAAGTAGGTCTGGGTTCCCGCTGCGGCTCTGAGGCCGGCGATTCGCTGAATGGGCTCGCGCATGGAGACATCAGTATTGACAGCAGTCAAGACGTCGGAGTCGGAGATCCAGGAAGTGCCCTCGGCCGCTTGCCGATATTCCCCCACCACGGCCTCCACCTCACTGGCGGCGGGCTGGGCGCCGGTTCTCTCTGCGATGTAGCCGCTCACCATCCCATGCAAGATCTGCTCGGAGCTTTGGGTGGGCAGCTCCTGCTTGAACAATCGCAGCTCGTGGGCCGTTGCTCCGACCAGCACATCGATGTCGGTGGCTGCCGAGGTTCTGAGCAGTTCTGAGGGCTTCGCCGGTATGAGCGATCCATCGACGACGGGATGGAACGGCATCGGCCCCACTTCTGCGAGAAGGTCCACCACTGTCTGAGACTGGGCTGCGACCACCGCCTCAGGATCGAGTTGCCGCAGCTCCACGATGTCGCTTGCCCCGGCGTGGTCCATGAAGACCCGGGCCACCTTGGCCGCCACCTCCGGAGACTGGGTCATGTCTACCCCGGGGCTTTGCATGATGGCCCGTTTCAGCACCTCTGAGATGCCCGGTGAGCCGAGCAGGTGTAGTATCGATCCGGCCCCTGCCGACTCGCCGAACGCGGTCAACATCGCCGAGTCGCCGCCGAAGCTGGCCGCGTTGGCCGCAATCCACTCGAGCCCGAGCCGCACGTCTAGGAGACCGCAGTTGGGAGTAGTGCCTCTCCCGCCGGGGACCTGCCGCAGGTCCATGAAACCCAGCGCCCCCAACCGGTAGTTCACCGACGCCACCACCACGTGCTGTTCTGCCGCCAGCCTCGCTCCGTTGTACAGCGGAAAGGAACTTCCCCCGGTGAGAAAGGCACCCCCATAGACCCAAACCATCATCGGCAACCCAGTCTCAGCTCCCGCCGGCACCCACACGTTCAGATCCAAGCAACTCTCTGATACCGACTCTGTGCTAGTCCCCGGAATCACCCCGGTGAACCGCCCGTCGACCGCCTGAATCGGATCAGGCCCGAACGCAGTGGCCTCGAACACTCCGTCCCACGGCTCCGCGGCCTCGGGGGCGCAGAACCGCCGCTCCCCCACCGGGGGCCTGCCGAACGGAATCCCCAAGAACTGTCGCACTGCCCCGCTAGGCGTGTCGACAACTGTCCCCCCGATCGGCCCGTGGGTGGTCTCAACTACGCCGGTGATCACTTGGGCCGCTCCTCGGTCGCCTCGCTGGCCGGGTTGACGTGGACTGTAACGATCTCGAGCTCGTGATACTGCTGGTGGATCACTGAAGTGGCGTAGTGCTGAAGCAGCCGCAACGAGACGTCGCGTTCGACGGGCCGGTCTGCTGTTGGCTCGTCGAGCACTGCTAGGCGGTCCTCGATGTTCTCCCCCTGGGCGGCAGCCACGAACTCGAGCACAGCCCGCCCATCCTGCTTGCTGGCGGTGACCCGCAGCGCTCGCTCGGCTGAGGAATCTCCGGCCTGTTCGGCGCCGAGCAACGTAGCCAGTGTCTCCTCGGCGACCGCGTCGAGCCGCTGCGACATCGGCGTCGCCCACCCATGGCGGGTTGCGAAGGCGTTGAGGAACTCCTGGATGCGGGGAAGCTCCCCCAGCGCCAAATTGGTGCTCAGCCGATGGCGGCGGGGTTGGGTGACCTCGGTGAACAGGGTCAGCACGATGGCCACGAGCCCGCCTGAGGTCATGCCGTTCTCCAAGAAGCCGCCGGCAAACCCCTCCAGGTATTCCGGGAAGATCAGGTTGTTCTGGAATCCGACTCCCAGCCAGAAGGCGACACCTGCGATAAGACCCTTGCGGTAGTCCGCGGCCTCTTCGGAGACGATCCTCATGCCCACTACGAACAGCAGCGCGATCAAAACGGTGACATACGCCGCCACCACCGCTTCGGGAATGGCGAGCACCAGAGCCAAGAACTTGGGCAAGAATGCGAACACGAGGAATATGGCGCCGATGGCGACGCCCACCCGGCGAGCCGCCACGCCGGTCAGCTCCGCTATGGAGACGCTCGTCGAGTAGGTGGTGTTGGGCATCGTGCCGGCCAGCCCCGACAGCAGATTGCCGGCGCCGTCAGCAGCCACCGCTCCCTGCACCACGCGGTAGTCCACCGCTCGGGGCTTGCGCCACGACACTCGCTGTATGGCCACCGAGTCGCCGATGGTCTCGACCGCTCCGATGATCGTGACCAGCACGAACGCGGGCAGCAGGCTCCAAAACGCTGAGTCGAATGAGAAATCGAATCCGGGCCATGCGCTGTCGGGCACGCCGACCCAGGCGGCGTCGGCCACCTGATCGAAGTCGTAGAGCCCGAATGCGACCGCGGTGATCGAGCCGGCCACCACGCCGATAACGGGCGCCCACAGGCGCAGGCCGCCGGCAGACTTCAGGGCGATGGCGATCACCACAACGATGGTGACGAGGGCGCTCGTCGGTGCGCTCCAGTCGGAGCTGTCTTGCGGCGAGGCTCTCACCATGTCGAAGATGAGCGGCATCACGGTCACCGCGATGAGCATCAACACGGTGCCGGCCACTACGGGCGTGACCAGTCGCCTGAACAGCGAGAGCCTCGCCGCAAGCAAGAACTGGAACAGCGACGAAGCCACCACCAGCACGGCCAGCAGGCCGGGACCCCCCTCGACCAATGCCGTAACGCACACGGCGATGAAGGCCCCCGATGTGCCCATTAGCAGCACATACCCGGCGCCGATGCGTCCGAACCGCACCGCCTGGAGAATTGTGCTGACGCCGCTGACCATCGCCGCCGCGAACACCGCCCAAGTCAGATACGAATCGGTTTCGCCCGCGGCTCGAATGACGATCGCCGGCGTGAGCACGATGCCCGCGATGCTCAGTACCGCAAACTGAAGCCCCATTCCCGCAGCCAGCACCACCGGCGGTTTGTCATCAGGCTCAAACCGGACGTGCCGTTGCCCCGCGGGGTCGCCATTTTCCACTGCGCCTATGTTTGCCAGGTTGGGCTGCCGTTTCAAAGCTCGGAGTCCTACGCGTCGCTTACCGAAACCGCTGCCATTCCGGGCGGATTGCCATCACCGTCATTGTCCGTGATGGTCAGCCTATGGACCCTTGCACTGCCCAACCTGCAACCCGTATCGCCAGTGAGGGTCAGGATAACCGCCTCGGCGTTCTCGTTGGCGCTGTCGTCGCTGACCGTGACCGCGGCGATTCAGGTCTAGGAACCGACTTGCGGGGTGTCGGGCTCGCTTGGACTCGGGTCGTCACTGCTGCACGCTACGACGGTGAACAATATCGCTGCCGCCAGCAAACCGGCGACGAGCCACTTCCTCAGAACTGACATCGGCCTAACCTACCTTTGCGGGGCAACTCGCACCGGTGCCTTTCGACCGGGCGAAATTGGCTAGCGGGGATCGCTTGCGAACCACCGTGCACTCGCATTGTAAACCATTTCGTGGCTTGACTGGAAGTAGACAAGCAAGGCTCGACCCGACTGTCGGGCGAATACGGGGGCTGGGTCTCCGTCCCCGAAATAGGTCTTGGCTGTGATCGACAGATGGTCGGGAACCCTCCCCCGACCGAAGAACTCCACCTCTTCAGCGCTGAGGCGGTCGGCGGGGTCGGCCAGTTGATTGAACACCTCTGCGCCCACACTCGGGGACATGAACTGATCCCGGATGCCCTGAGCGATGAAGATCGGAACCGCCTGGTCGCGGGCCGACTCCAGGTAGGTCGCCGGACTACGGGTCAGACATTCATCCTGCGCCGAGCCGGCGGCCCTCGGGTCGCCTCCGCATGCCCGCCAAATGTCGCTGGCATAGCCCAGACCCTTCCTCATCGTATCCTCGAAGAACTCCACGAGATCATGCGGCGGCCCCCAAACCGAGACCGCGCTGACTTTGTCAGGGTGTCGCCCAGCAAGGAGGAGTCCCATCATCCCGCCGCTGGAGTAGCCGACGACGTACACCCGATTGGCGTCCACCCCTGCTTGGGCGACGGAATAGTCGATCGCATCCACCGCGTCCTGGACCGCCAAGTCGGATCCAACCGCGTCGGCGTTGTCGTTCCTTCCTCTGAACTCAGGGACGATAACTGCCCAACCATTTTCCTGGGCCCACATGGCAAAGGGAATCCCGGCGTGCTGGGTGTACGAGGTGCTCCAGGAGTGCAAAATCACCAACAAGGGCTGATCGCGTTCGCCGCTCGGAGCCAGCCAGAAGACAGGTTGTTCGGCGCCGTCCGCGGTCGAAATAATCCGAAGCTGCTCGATTCCTGGGACCGACCGCTCCCAACGGGACCGACCGGAGGACGCATACTCGCTGAAGTCGCGGATCAAATTGATCCGGTCAAGCGATTGGAATGTCAGAGGATCGCGTGGCGGCAGAGTTGTTTTTGTAGTGGTGGTCGGGGAGGTGGCGGCCTCCACCGTTGGGGCAGCCGTAGCCGCAGGGGCAGCCGTAGCCGCAGGGGCAGCCGTAGCCGCAGGGGCAGCCGTAGCCGCAGGGGCAGCCGTAGCCGCAGGGGCAGCCGTAGGGGGAACGGTCGCCGCAGGGGCAGCCGTAGCCGCAGGGGCAGCCGTAGGGGGAACGGTCGCCGCAGGGGTAGCCGTAGCCGCAGGGGGAACGGTCGCCGCAGGGGTAGCCGTCGCCGTAGGGGGAACGGTCGCCGCAGAGGTAGCCGTCGCCGCAGGGGGAACGGTCACGATCCGAGGAGCCTCCGTAGTCTCCACAACTTGCCGCGCGAATTCGGCGGCAGTCGGGGACTCGACGGCATCACGGCCACTGGTGGACAGCAGGCTCAGCAGCAAGAGAACCGTAATTGTGACCCCTATGCGTCGGATGGTTTCCATACTGGTGGGCATCCCGCAGCGATCATAACCATTGTCCGTGGTCAAGCATCTAAGACAGGTTTCTTGCCTTTTGGCTAGGTGGTGGAACACCACCGACAGCGGCTAAACCAAGCAGCATACGAAGAGTGTCCAGCCAACAGGAGCAGGCTCAATGCGTTACCGTCGGGTGATCTGCGCTTCGAAGGCAGCACTAGGGGGTGCGATTCAGCGGGTCCCCGCGCTCGATGGATTGCGCGCCGCAGCAATTGCGGTAGTGGTCGTTTACCACATCGACAGTGCCGTCTTGCCTGCGGGGCACTACAGCGTCACCCTGTTCTTCGTCTTGTCGGGCTACGTTGTTACCGGCTCGCTGTGTGCCGAGATGGACCGGACTGGTCGGGTCGACCTGGGCTCGTTTTATCGAAGACGCGTGCTCCGGCTGGTTCCTGCCCTTCTGGCCGTCTGTCTCGCAATGGTCGCAGTAGGGATCGGCTGGTCCCGCTTGATTGCGGTGCTCGGCTTCTACGCCAACTATGCGCGAATCGAAGGGCTCGACCTGGAGCGGCTGACCCACACCTGGTTCATAGCGGTGATCGTCCATTTTTACCTGCTGTGGCCGCTCGCCATCGCTGGACTAAGAGCCAGGCATCGGACCCTCGTCGTCGGAGGCCTGGCGCTGGCCGCTATTGCCTGGAGAGCAACAGCGATCGAAGTCATGTCGCCGGGCTGGGTATACAACGCGACCGACACCAACGCCGCGGCACTTCTGGTGGGGTGTTATCTGGCCGTCGCTCAGCCCACCCCGTGGCGGTTCGCGAAGTGGTCGGTTCCGGCCCTGCTGGCACTAATGCTGGTCCCCGCATTCGACGTCACGGGCACAACTATTTTCTGGGGCGGTTTCCTAGCCCTGGCGCTCAGTGCGCTCACGGTCCAGTACGCGCTGACTGGCCCCGTATGGTTGGCGAACTCGGTCCTGTTGCGGGTCGCCGAGATGTCCTTCGGGCTCTACCTGTGGCATTACGTGTTGATCCGCTCTGACATAGCCCTCTGGCTGGCCCTCGCCCTCACCTTCGCGGCTACAGCCGCCTCCTGGTACCTCCTTGAACGGCCGGTACTGCGCTGGGCGGCAAGGCGAAAGAGTCAGGCTCGGACACTTCCAGCGCTATCAGCGTAGTGGCAAGGACGATGAAGAATTTTTCCACCTTTCGGCAATCGCTAGCTCTGGTTGGTGCTGCGTTGTTCTTCGCGGGCTCCGTCCTGTTGGTGTACGAAAGGGTGATCACGGCAGACGATGATGCGCCTGCCGTTCTCGTCGACAGTGATCCTCCAGCCACTCCCGTCGACGGTGACGGGGCGGTCGACGGGCCAGCACCAGACGAGACGAACGGCGTGGACATCGACGCGGAGGTCGAAGGGGACATCGGCACGGAGGTCGAAGTCGCGGACAGCGGGGTTCCTTCCGCCGACGAGGGCACACCGACGGCCGAACCGGTAGAGAACGTGTCCGCGGCGCCAGCAACACCTACTCCGTTGTCGGACCGGTTTGAGCTTTCGCCCAATGAGGTGCAGGCCGACGCCAAGCGGCTCGGCGCCGAGGTGGCCTACCAGATAACGAACTACGGCCCGGACTCATCGGTGATTGAACTGACGGCGGGCATGACAGCCGATCCCGCTCGCGCCGATGCGCTCGCGAGAGAGGCGGCGACCGTGCATAACCCCGGGATGTGGTCACGCGGCACGATCGAGTACGCCCAACTCGGTGGTCACCTTGACGACCGGATCTCGATAATGGTTGTGGTCCACCAGGAGCTGGGTGGGGAGGGCACAGCGGATGCCGAGCGAGCCGAGACCCGGACGATGGACGTGCGCCTCGTGAGGGGCGCATCGGGTGCATGGGAGTTCGAGGAACTCGCTTCGGCCGGAGGTCAGCCGGTCGCTCGGCCTGCGGACCTCTCGCCCCTCGCCGCCTCAGTGGTCGACGATTCCCGAATCGATCTCCCCGATACGGCGGTCTGGGACATCTACTCCGGGTATACCGATCAAGCGCTGCTCGAGGCGATGCTCGACATCGCCGAGCGAACCCCCTACTCCGTCATCGTGTTGAAAACGGGACACCCGCACAACGTGTTCGGAACGGACAGGTTAAGCAATCACACAGTGGGTAGGGCAGTCGACATCCACGAAGTGGACTCGGAGCTGGTCATCGACTCGCATGACGTGACGTCATCGATCTATGCGCTAGCAGAGTGGCTGGTGTCGCGCGACGACGTCAGGGAGTTCGGAAGTCCGTGGCTGTTCGACGACGCGGTCGCGCATAGCTTCACCAACGAGGTTCACCACGATCACCTCCACGTGGGCGTCTTCCCGGCGGGTCACACCTCGGGGTGAGTCCCGACGAAATGCGGGCCTGGATCTCCGATGTCCAGTGCCCGGGGAGGGACTCGAACCCTCACTCCCTTGCGGGAACCGGATTTTGAGTCCGGCGCGTCTACCAATTCCACCACCCGGGCGGGTGGCCAGCGTGCTGGCTGGGGAAAGGGCAGTCTATCCAGCGCGATGGCGGGGAAGCTCGCCAGATACCGTGCCAGTGGCCCCGTCTCTCCTAGAGTGTTGAAACCCCGCTGTCGTCTGAGAGGTCTGACACCTGATGATCTGTTTCACCTATCCCGGCCAGGGGTCCCAAAAGGCCGGCATGGGTTCGGCCTGGGTTGACCATCCCTCGTGGGAGTTGGTAGCTGAGGCCTCTGAGGCAGCGGGGCGAGATGTGGGTCGGCTGTTGCTCGACGCTGATGACAACGAGCTGCGCCACACCCGCAACTCGCAGCTCGCCACGTTCACGGTCTCGATGATCGCTCTAGATGCTGTTACCCGGGTGGGTATCGAGACCGCGGGCCACGCCGGCCACAGTCTGGGCGAGTACTCGGCTCTGGTGGCAGCTGGGGTGGTGGACTTCTTTGACGGGGTCCGGCTGGTGTCAGAGCGGGGCGAGGCCATGCAGGTGGCCGCCGAAGAGCAAGACGGCACCATGGCCGCGGTCATGGGCCTCGACGACGACTTGGTGGAACAGGCCTGTGATCAGGCCGACGGCAACGTGTGGGTGGCGAACTACAATGCTCCCGGACAGGTAGTGATTGCTGGGTCCCCCGCAATGGTGGAGAAGGCCGAGGCAATCGCCAAGGAGCTCGGCGCCAAGCGGGTTATGGCGCTGCCAGTGGGTGGCGCCTTCCACACCCCATTCATGGCGTCGGCCCGCGACCGACTCAGCAAGGCAGTGGACAAGACCGAGTTCCGAGTGCCCGACCACCCGGTGTACGCCAACGTGGACGCTACCGCCCACACCGGAGCCCACAGCTGGATTGACCTGCTGAGCTCGCAGCTGACCAGCCCGGTGCGCTGGCGCCAGTCGGTACACAATATGTGCGACGCTGGCTACACCACGTTTGTGGAGCTGGGGCCGGGCGCGGTGCTTACTGGAACGGTGAAGCGAACCGCCAAAGACTGCCAGTCGCTCAAGGTCAACGCCCCGGCCGACATCGACGCGGTACTCGAGGCACTGGCCGGCCCCCCGGTGGCCGCGGCGGGCCCGCTGGAGGGCGAGGCTCTGTTTGCCACCGAGCGATTGGTGGTGAGCCCTGAAGTCGGCGTCTTCCAACCAACCGAGGACAATTTGATGGGCACCGGGGTGCCCGCCGGACAGCTCTTGGGCCATGTGGGCGATACCGAGGTGCGCACTCCCTGGGCCGGAGTGATCATGGGTTTCTTGGCCGTGGGCGGCGAGCGGGTCACCGCCAGTCAGCCCATCGCCTGGCTGCGGACGCAATGAGGAGAACGGGCTGATGACGAGAGCGGCAATCACCGGCCTGGGAACTGCGGCCGGCCACAATGTGGTGACCAATCACGACTTGGCCAAAACCCTCGATACCAGCGACGAGTGGATCGTGGAACGGACCGGCATCCACGAGCGCCGGATCGGAGGCAGTTGCCTGGAACTGGGCGCCCAAGCGGCCCGGACCGCCCTGAAAGAAGCCGAGATAGACGCCACTGATCTCGACCTGATCATCTGCTCCACCTGCACCCCCGACCAGGTGTTCCCTGCTGTGTCCAACCGCATCCAGAACGAGCTAGGAGCAACATGCGGCGCCTTTGACCTGAACGCGGCCTGCTCGGGCTTTACCTACGGCGTCTCGTTGGCCCAATCCCAGATCACCGCCGGGATGAAACGGGTGCTGGTGGTAGGGGTGGACACGCTTAGCCGTTTCACCGACTGGGATGACCGCACCACCGCTATTTTGTTCGGCGACGGGGCCGGGGCGGTGGTGATGGAGCCAGCCAGCAGCGAAGACCGGGGCGTGCTTAGCACCTACATGGGCTCCGAAGGTCGCTTCGCCGATCTGCTGACGTGCGATTTCAGCGATCTCTTCATCCGCATGGACGGCAAGGAGGTTTTCCGCCAAGCGGTGCGGGTCATGGTGGCAGCCAGTCAGCGAGTGCTGGCCGATGCCGGGCTGAAAGCGGCGGAAGTGGACGCAGTGGTCCCCCACCAGGCCAATTTCCGGATCATCGAGAGTGCTATGAAACGCCTGGGCATCCCCCTGGAGAAGGCGGCCACCGTGCTCGACACCACCGGCAACACCTCCTCTGCGTCCATTCCCCTGGCCATGGACTCCGCTGTCTCCAAGGGCAGTATCCGAGATGGCGACTTGGTGCTGCTAGTGGGTTTCGGTGCGGGCATGAGCGTGGCCGCCGCGCTGCTACGCTGGGGCAAGTGAGCACATCCAGGGTTGTCCTGGTTACCGGAGGGAACCGGGGCATCGGGTTGGCCACAGCCACGGAGCTCGCCGAACACGGCCACCGGGTGGCCGTGACCTATCGCAGCGAGCCTCCATCGACAAACGGCCAGGTCGATCTATTGGGCGTTCACTGCGATGTGACAGACGAGGGCCAGATCGACGTCGCCTTCGCAGAAATCGAAGAGAACCTGGGACCAGTGGAGGTGCTCGTGTCGAATGCGGGCATTACGCGGGACAAGTTGGTGATGCGTATGAGCGAGAACGACTTCACCGACGTGATCGACGCCAACCTGACTGCGGGCTACCGGGTGGCCAAGAGGGCGGCCCGGTCGATGATGCGCAACCGCTGGGGGCGCATCGTGTTCGTATCGTCGGTGGTGGGCATCATGGGACAGGCTGGCCAGGCCAACTATGCCGCCTCCAAAGCCGGGCTAGTCGGGCTAGGCCGATCGCTGGCCAAGGAACTGGCCAGCCGGAACATCACCGTCAATGTGGTGGCGCCCGGCCCTGTGGGCACCGACATGCTCAACGAGTTGGACGAAGAGCGCCGCTCGGCCATCATCGACGCGGTTCCGCTCGGACGATTGGGCGAGCCATCCGAAGTAGCTGCCACCATTTCATTCTTGGCCTCTGACGCTGCCGGATATGTCACCGGAGCGGTAATTCCGGTAGACGGGGGCCTGGGCATGGGAGGATGAGTGCCCGTAAATCACACGATCGAACCCATCCAAGGACTTCAAGTCCACGAATAGGAGAAGAATCAGCGTGAGCGACGACAACTTCACCCGTTTCCAGAACTGCACCGTGGAGGTGCTTTCGGTGGAGGCTGGCCAGGTCACACCTGAGGCCAGCTTCGCCGATGACTTGGACTCGGACAGCCTCGACTTGGTCGAGTTAGTCATGGCGCTCGAAGAGGAATTCGACATCGCCATAGACGAAGAAGAGCTTGAGGGCATCCAGACTGTGGGCCAAGCATTCGACTTGGTAACCGTCAAGCTGGGATGACCTCGCAGCCATCTGACCGGACAAGTACCGACCCCCGGCTGAGGAGCATCGTCCGATGACTGCTCCGCGCCGGGTCGCGGTAACCGGCATCGGTGTCTTGGCTTGGCCCGGCCTCGGGCGCGACGCCTTCTGGCAGGGGCTCTTGGAAGCCCCCGCCGAGGGTCGACGGGTGATGGACCACTTCGACCCCTTACCCCACTTCGACAGCCCCAAAGAAGCTCGCCGCACCGACCGCTTCGCCCAAATGGCCCTGGCCGCAACCGCAGAGGCGCTGGAGCAGTCGGGCGAGCTCAGCGCCGACCCGGACCGGATCGGTGTGTGGGTGGGAACGGGCGTGGGCGGCCTTCGGACACTGGAGGATCAAATCCAAGTCCGCATTGAGCGGGGTGAGCGCCGGGTGTCGCCATTTCTGGTGCCAATGCTGATGGCCAACGCCGCGTCGGCGGCTATCTCCATGCGCTATGGCTACTCCGGGCCGTGTGAGAACACGGTCACCGCTTGCGCTGCGGGCACCCAGTCGATTGCTAACGCTGCCATGCTGATCCGCTCCAATCGCTGCGACGCAGTCATTGCCGGCGGCAGCGAGGCGTCCAACTCCATAACAGGCGAGGCCACCTTCAAGAACATGACAGCAGTCTCCAGCTGCCACATCAGCCGCCCCTTCGATTTGGAACGCGACGGATTCATCCAAGCTGAGGGAGCGGCAGTGTTGGTGCTGGAGGAGATGGAGACGGCCCAAAGCCGGGGAGCGGTCATTTTGGGCGAGGTTTTGGGCGGGGCCAGTACGGCCGACGCTTACCACATCACCGCCCCGGCGCCGGGAGGAGCTGGTGCGGTGCGATGCATGGAGCTGGCCTTGGCCGATGCTGGGCTGGACCCTGGAGACGTTGTTCACATCAACGCCCACGGCACCTCCACCCCGCTGAATGACGCCGCCGAGGCCGAGGCCATCCAAAAGGTATTCGGCACTCCGGGGCCTCTGGTCACCTCAACCAAGGGGGTGACTGGCCACGCCTTGGGCGCGGCGGGCGCGATCGAGGCAGCGGCTGTTCTGTTGGCCATGGAGCACGGCCTTGTTCCACCCACCTATGGATACGAGACCCCTGATCCCGACATGGCCCCCATTCAGATCGTGGCCGGAGTACCGGCCCCGTGGACTCCCGGCCCGTCGCTGTCCAATTCCTTCGGCTTCGGCGGCCACAACGGATCCATCGTCATCGGTCCCCCACCCGAATAGCCGGCTACTGCGGGGCGACGTCGATCAGCTGGCGTCGACCACCACGAACAGCAACTCGCAATGGCAGGCCAGCTCTCCGTTCACCGATGCCTTTCCCGCCCCCCGTCCTCCTCTGGCCGATAGCCGGGTCATCTCCACTTGGAGGTCCAAGCGATCACCGGGGTTGACCTGGCGGCGGAAGCGGGCACCGTCGAGGCCGCCGAACAGGGGCAGTTTGTCAGCGAATCGGTAGTCGTGAAGCACGATGTAGGCCCCAAGCTGGGCGATGGCCTCGGTCATCAACACTCCGGGGAGGGTGGGTCGACCTGGAAAGTGTCCGGCAAAGAACGGTTCGTCGCCCGTGAGCTGCCAGTAACCCTCTGCCTGCTCTCCGGCCACCATAGAGGTGACCTCGTCCAAGAACAGGAATGGAGGGCGGTGCGGGAGAACCTCGACCGGAGGCCTCATAGAAGACGCTCTTGTTCCGCTATTCCTCGGGCAGCACCGCAGCTAGGTTGGCGGCGGTGCTTTTGGGGCTGATCTTGTACCAGGTGTGCTCTAGACGACTGTCGGCCCCCACCAAGAAGGCCGAGCGGACGACACCCCAGTAGGTCTTGCCGTACATTTTCTTCTCCCGCCACACGCCGAAAGCCTCGGCGGCCTCATGGTCGGGATCCGACAGCAGGGTGTAGCCGAGATCGTACTTCTCATCGAACCGCTTCTGGCGGTCGGGCTTGTCTCCACTGATGCCCACCGCGGCGATTCCACGTTCTACGGCGATGTCACGCACGCCGATTGCCTGGGTGGTTCAACCCGGGGTCAGCGCCTTCGGATAGAAGAAGAGCGCCAGCCTCTGACCGGCAAAGTCGTCCAGCGACACGTCATTGCCGTATTGATCTTTCAGGGAGAATGCTGGCACAGGATCACCGGGAGATAACAGCCAATCAGCCATGGGGGAAACTTAGCCGACAAATGCGGATCAGGTTCCCTTGACTGCTGCCTTCAGCCGGGCCCCGGCGCTGACTTTGCAGCCCCTGGCTGCAGCGATCTGAATGGTTTCGCCCGTGCGGGGGTTGCGGCCGGTGCGGGCACCCCTCGATGTCTGCTCGAAGGAAACAAAACCGGTGATCGCTACCTTGTTGCCCAGGATCACCTGCTCTGTGACAACGGTCTCCAGGCTGTTGAGCACAGCTTCCACGGAGCTCTTGGTCTCGCCGGTGCGCTCGCTGATGGCACTGACCAACTCTGACTTGTTCATGGTGTCCTCCTGAATTGTGAATTACCAAAGTGTAATTCAGTTGGCTTCTTACACAAAGTTCCAAGAGTCAAGCAGCCCACATGGGAAAAATGCCAAGTTCGAGCGTGGAAAGCTCAGCTTGAATCCAGAGCTCGGCGGAACCTTCCGATCAACTCGCCCACAGCCATCGGACCCCCGTCATCCAGCATCCGGCGCACCACCGCGGAGCCCACCACCGCACCGTCAGCTGCTTGGCACACTTCCTGGGCCTGCTCGGGGGTACCCACGCCCACACCAACGAGTACGGGCACGTCGGTCATCTGCTTGAGCCTCTTGGCCATGACCACCGCCGATTCCGCCAACTCGTCGCGCACGCCGGTCACCCCCAAAAGCCCCACGCCGTAGACGAATCCCCGGGTCCGGGTGCAGATCCGAGCCAGCCGCTCGTCAGAGGCGGTGGGCGCGGTTAACAGCACGGTCTCCACTCCGGCCGCGTCGGCGGCCTCGGTCCACGGCCCCGCCTCCTCTAAAGGGAGATCGGGCAGGATGGCCGCAGCCACTCCCTGCTCGGCAAGAACAGAGGCGAACCGTTCCAGCCCGAACCGGAAGGCGATGTTGTAATAGGTCATCACGGCCAGCGGGATGCCCACGTCGAGTCGGCCCAGGGCATTTAGCACACCTAGTGGGGTGACCCCGTCGGCCAGCGCCCGGTCGTTGGCCTGCTGGATGACCGGGCCGTCCATAACCGGGTCAGAGAACGGAATGCCCACTTCCACTGCATCGGCCCCTGCGTCGGCTGCCGCAGCCAGCGCACCCTGCCAGTCGCCCAGCCCCCCGGTCAGATAGGGAACCAGCGCCTTGCCGCCCTGGAAGCGGCGGTTTCGCAGGGCAACCTCCAAGGGGCCAGGGTCGGTGCTCACTCAGTTCGCCTGCCGTCGACTACTAGGCGGCCCATCATCTGGTCCACGTCTTTGTCGCCCCGCCCGCTGAGGTTCAACAGCACCGACTGACCGGCCAACTCCTGGCGAGCCCGCGACACCCAGGCCAGGGCATGGGCTGGCTCCAGTGCGGGGATGATCCCCTCGGTACGCGACATCAGCTCGAAGGCGGCTACCACCTCGTCGTCGTTTACCGTCTCGTAGCGAGCCCGTCCGATTGCTGCCAGATGGGAGTGCTCGGGTCCGATGCCGGGATAGTCGAGCCCCGCAGAGATCGATTCAGCCTCGAGCACCTGACCGTGCTCGTCTTGCATCAAGAACGACTTGGAGCCGTGGACAACGCCGGGAACGCCGCGGGCGATGGCCGCTCCCCCGGCTGGCTCCACCCCCACCAGCGCAGCATCGCCGTCCACGAATCCGCTGAAAATGCCAATTGCGTTGCTGCCGCCACCCACGCAGGCGGTGACCACGTCGGGATCGGTTCCCAGCAGCCGATGGCACTGCTCGCGGGCTTCGTCACCGATCACCCGGTGCAGCTCCCTCACCATCCAGGGATAGGGATGAGGGCCCATTACCGAGCCGAGGCAGTAATGGGAGCTCTCCACGGTGGCCACCCAGTCACGCATCGCTTCGTTGATGGCGTCCTTCAGCGTGCGACTTCCCGAAAGCGCCGAACGCACTTCGGCGCCCAGCAACTGCATGCGAAACACGTTGAGGGCCTGGCGCTCCATGTCCACCTCGCCCATGTACACCACGCAATCCAAGCCCAGCAGGGCCGCGGCGGTGGCGGTGGCGACACCATGCTGGCCGGCTCCCGTCTCGGCCACCAGCCGGGTCTTGCCCATGCGCACGGCCAAAAGGGCCTGTCCTAACACGTTGTTTATCTTGTGGGAGCCGGTGTGATTGAGGTCCTCCCGCTTCAGCAGTAGGCGCAGCCCCATTTCTTCGGACAGGCGATGGCAATCGGTGAGCGGCGACGGACGGCCGGCGTAGTCGGACAGCAGCCGGTTCAGCTCTCCTCGGAACTCCCCATCGGCCCAAGCGGAGCGGAAGGCCGCCTCCAGTTCCTCGCAGGCCGGCACCAGGGTCTCGGGGACGAACCGCCCGCCGAAGTCCCCGAACCGCCCGCTGACTGGCTCTGTCATGGTCACGGCAACAGCTCCTCCTCCCAGTCATAGGGAGCGTCTTCGTCCGGCTCCTGTTCGACCGGCTCGGAGCGAGCCGGCTCGGTCCCTCGAACGGCGTTGATGAAGGCCCGCAACCTGGCCGGATCCTTGCGCCCCGGCGACATCTCCACCCCGGTGGCCACATCCACCCCCCAGGGCTGGACCTTGGCGATGGCCGTAGCCACATTCTCAGAGGTCAGCCCGCCAGCCATAAGCAGTCGGATACCGCCGGGGGCTCCTTCGGCCAATGACCAGTCGAACACCTGCCCAGATCCGGGAGTGTCGGAGTCCACCATCACTATGTCTGCGCCATACCGGTCAGCCACCGACAGGGCTGGGCTGCCACCGGGGAAGGCCTTGATCACCGCGGGGACGCTCTCTCGAATCAGGCGAGTCTCCTCCATGCTCTCCCGGCCAGACAGCTGGGCGGCTTTGAGACCGCAGCGGTTGACGATCTCGATCACTCGATGGGGGGCTTCGTCTCGGAACACCCCTACGGTGAGGACGTCTGGTGGCAGGCGGCGGACGATCTCCCCCACCCGGGGTGGGACGATCTGACGGCGTGACGGAGCCAAGATGAATCCCACCGCGTCGGCACCCAAGGCGGTGGCCAGCAGGGCGTCGTCGGCGGTGGTGATGCCGCAGATCTTGATGAACACTGATTCCAAAACTACCGGGTCAATTCCTCAATAGATGGGTTCTGTAATAGATGGGTTCTGTGCCCGATCAGCGGGTAACGGCCGATGCCCAGGCTCGCCCCCCGGCCACGTTCACCTCGGCGGGCATCTCCACGGCGCGCTTGATGTACCCCAAGGCCACGGTGGATCCGGTGGATCCATCCCAGGCCGCGCTGGTGACGGTGCCGACGACGGCACCGTCTGCGCTGGTGATTTGGTCGCCTCCGGTCAGGTCGGCTCGGCCTTGGAAGGTCAGCAACCGCAGGTACCGGGGAGCGATGCTGTCCCGGGAATCCATGCGGGCGACCAATTCCTGTCCGGTGAAGCACCCCTTGGTGAAGCTCACCGTGAAATCCACCACCTCCGCCTCTGCGGGAATGGTGCGATCATCGATGTCGACGCCCATACGGGGGAATCCCGCCCTGATCCGGTGGGCTTCCAGGGTTTCGGCGTCGACGTGGGGCACATCGGCCGACACCAGCGGCTCCGGGCCGAGGACGTCGACCCCGCCGGTGGGAACCGGTCCGACGATCTCCCCGGTCACGGCTGCCTCTGCGGCGCCCGGGCCGCGCACTGCGACGCACAGCCAGTCCAGCGGCTCCAAGGTCACATCGGTGCGCAACATGAAGCGCTTCAGCCGTGCAATGACCTGATCCAGCGGACCGTCGGTGTCGAGGATGAACCCATAGGCCCCTTTGCGGGTGACTCGGACCAAAGCGTCGACACGCCCTTGGGGTTGCAGGATCAGCGACCAGGCCGACTGGCCTTCGGCCAACCTCGCGACATCTTGGCTGAGCTGGCCCTGCAAGAAGTCTTCGGCGTCGGGCCCGGCAACCGCCAGCACACCCCGATCGGTGGGGCAAGCCCCCACTGCTGTCGACAGATCTACGGTGCTGCTCATGTCTCGCGGCTTCGACTCATCCGCCGGGCGGCGGGTACGGCCAACAAGAGTGCTCGGGCCTTGTTGCGGCACTCCAGGGCCTCCTGTTCGGGGATGCTGTCGGCCACGATGCCTGCCCCGGCCTGCACCGAGGCCCGCTCTCCCTGGATGACCATGGTGCGGATGGCGATGGCAGTGTCGATGTTCCCCGAGAAGTCCAGGTAGCCGACCACCCCCGCGTAAGGGCCGCGCTTTACCGGTTCCAAGTCGTCGATGATCTCCATGGCCCGCACCTTGGGTGCTCCCGACACCGTGCCCGCGGGCAGAGTGGCCCGCAACACGTCTACCGGGGTGCGGCCGGGGGCCAGATCACCGGACACTTGCGAGGTCAGGTGCATGACGTGGCTGTAGCGCTCCAAGGTCATCATCTCGTCCACCGTCTCGGTGCCGAAGGTCACCACCCGGCCGACATCGTTGCGGGCCAAGTCCAAGAGCATGATGTGCTCGGCGATCTCCTTGGGGTGCTCCGACAGCTCGGCGGCCATGCGGCGCTCTTCGGCGTCGGTGCGGCCCCGGCGGCGGGTACCGGCAATGGGGCGGGAGATGACCCGCCCGTCGAGCAATTGCACCATCGGCTCGGGAGAGCAGCCCACCAGCGACAACTCGGGGAGACGCACGAAATACATGTAGGGGCTGGGATTGACTTGGCGCAGCGAGCGGTACACGTCAAAGGGCTCGGCTTGCAGGTCGAAGTCGTAGCGCTGAGCCAGCACCACTTGGAAGATCTCTCCGGCCAAGATGTGCTCTTTGGCCGCTTCCACCGCGTCGCAGAAGCTCTGCGAGCCCATGCTTGACACCACCTCGGGTAGTTCCTCTTCTTCCTCTGGGGGCTCCAACAGCGGCTCTGCCACTGGATGGGCCCCATCAGCGGCCAGTTGGTCAAGGGCAGCCACCGCTCGGTCGTAGGCGTCATCGATTTCGGCCGATGAGGCGCCGGGGGGGATGATGACATTCTCGATCAGTGTCACCCGCTGTCGCCAGTGGTCGAACACGGATAGCTCCCCTATCACCGACAACACCGCGTCAGGCAGCCCCTGATCGTCGTCGGGCACGTTGGGCAGGTGCTCCACTTCCCTCACAACGTCGTAGCCCAAATAGCCCATCAGTCCCCCGTGCAGCGGGGGCAGCTCGTCGATTGCCGGGGAGCGCCACCGCGACAAGATGTGCTCCACCGCGGCCAGAATCCCCTGATCAAATGGGGTTCCCTCGGGAAACTGCCCGCTGGCAGCCACTTGGCGGCCGCGGGCAACCAGCGTACCCAGGGGCCTGCGCCCGATGAATGAGAACCGGCTCCAGCGCTCGCCGTGATCCACTGATTCCAGCAGGAATCCAGGCTCTCGACCCACAGTTCGCACGAAAGCGGCCACCGGGGTGGTGAGGTCTGCCACCAGCTCCCGCCACACCGGAACCACCGTCCACTCGGCGGCCAGTCGGTGGAATTCGCGACGATCGGGGCTGATTGCCGGTCGGGTCACGGCGAAGGAGGGGTTACCGGCTCGTCGAACGACCGGAAGAAGCAGGAATACTCCCCGGTATGGCACGCCCCCCCGCCCTCCTGCTCCACGGTGAACAGCAGGGTGTCGCCATCGCAGTCATAATACGCCTCCCGCACGTACTGGCGATCGCCCGAGGACTCTCCCTTGCACCAGTACTCCTGGCGCGACCGGCTCCAGAACCAGGTGCGCCCGGTCTCCAGCGTGCGCTCCAGCGACTCCCGATTCATCCACGCCATCATCAGAACCCGTCCGCCTTCTTGGTCCTGCACAATGGCGGGAACCAGCCCGTCATCGTTGAAAACCACCTCGTCCAGCGCCCCAGGCGCAACTTCTATAGGCGTCGTTGCCGGCATATCTCCATCGTAGGATCAGACTCCGCTCGGCAAAGAGCCATTTGGCGGCAATGCTTCCCATACGGGATGAGGGTCAGAGGTACAGCCCGGTACTACCCTCGTCGAGGCGGGGGGCAGCCACCGCGTGGATGTCCCGCTCGCGCAAGATGAGATAGTCGGCGCCCCGCACCTCCACCTCGTAGCGGTCTTCGGGGTTGAACAGCACCTGATCGCCGGACTCGACGGTGCGTACGTTGGGCCCCACCGCAATGGCTTCGGCCCAGGCCAGTCGCTTGCCAACTTGGGCTGTAGCCGGGATGAGAATGCCGCCGGTGGATCGCCGCTCCCCCTCGGGGGCATCGAGCTGCACCAAGATGCGATCGTTCAGCATCTTGATGGGGAGCTTGTCCTCGGGCGCGACCTTGCTACTGGAGCTTGCTGCCTTGGCCATGGGGTGATAACGCTACCGTGTCCGACATATGCCAGACGATTTCGCGCCGACCCCCACCACGTTGACCACTGCTGACGGCCTGAGCCTGGAGGCCCAGTGGGCAGTGCCCCTCAAGCATCGGGCCAAGGTGGTTGTCGCCCACCCTCACCCCCAGCATGGGGGGAACATGCACTCCCTGGTGGTATCGACCCTGTTTGCCCACCTGATTGGCTCTGACTGTGCGGTGCTGAGGTTCAACTTCCGAGGCGTGGGCCGCTCTGAAGGAGAGCACGACTTCGGCGAGGGAGAGCAACTCGACGTGCGGGCCGCGGTTGATTCCCTGGCCCAATCCGGCGATGCCCAGTGCCCACTGGTGCTGGCCGGGTGGTCGTTCGGGGCCGACCTGGCTTTGACCTGCGATGCCCCCGAGTTGGCCGGATGGTTCCTCGTAGCCCCCCCGCTGCGGGTGCTGGGCGACGAGCGGTTCAAGGCTGCCCCCGATCCCCGTCCCAAGTGGCTGGCCATACCCGAACGAGACCAGTTCAACCCCCCTGACCAGGCCCAAGTTGCCATCGCTGACTGGACCAACGCAGAGATCCACCCTATCAGCGGTGCTGACCACTTCCTGGTGGGTCGCACCGACAAGCTCAACGCCCTTATCGACAGCTTCTTGTCTGCTCTCTAGTCCAGCGGGGCTGCTGTTCAGGCGTCGACGGGGCGGATGGGAATACCGGTGGCGGCCATGTGGGACTTGGCCTCGGCCACGGTGTGCTCGCCGAAGTGGAAGATGGAGGCGGCCAGCACGGCGTCGGCCCGGCCCTCAAGCACACCCTCCACCAGGTGGTCCAGGGTACCCACTCCCCCGCTGGCGATCACCGGCACGTTTACCACCTCGACCACCGCCCGGGTCAGCTCCAAGTCGAAGCCGTCGCGGGTGCCGTCGCGGTCCATGGAGGTGAGCAGGATCTCCCCCGCGCCCAGCTCAGTCACCCGAATGGCGTAGTCGATGGCGTCGACCCCGGTAGGAGTTCGTCCCCCGTGGGTGAACACTTCGAAGCGGAAGGGGCCCCCGTGTGTGCGACGGGCATCGATGGAGGCGACAGCACATTGGCTGCCAAACTCGTCGGCGATCTCGGCCACCAGTTCGGGCCGGTTCACCGCCGCGGTGTTCACCGAAACCTTGTCAGCCCCAGCCCGCAAAAGGAGGCGGGCGTCGCCCACAGTGCGGATGCCCCCGCCGATAGTGAACGGTATGAACACCTCCTCCGCGGTGCGGTGTACCAATTCCACCGTGGTCTCCCGACGGTCTGACGATGCCGTGATATCCAAGAACACCACCTCGTCGGCCCCTTGCTGGTCGTAGCGGGAGGCCAGTTCCACCGGATCGCCGGCATCGGTGAGGTCCACGAAGTTGACCCCCTTGACCACCCGGCCCGCGTCGACGTCTAAGCAGGGTATGACTCGGGCATTGCTGGGCACAGTTGGCGGCGCATTCATTGGTCCAGTTTCCCCAGCGCCTGTTCCACAGTGAAGCGGCCCTCGTACAGCGCCCGACCCACAATCACCCCGGCTAACCGCCGGTTGCCGCTCGTAATTGCGGCCAATGCGGTTAAGTCGCTCAATTCCGCCACACCGCCCGAAGCGATCACCGCCAGCCCAGTGGTGGCCAGAACGGCGGCCAAGCCTTCGGTGTCAGGCCCGCTCATGGTTCCGTCCCGGCTGATTTCAGTAACCACCGCCGCCTCGGCCCCTGACGACTCGAAATGGGCCGCCAACGCCAGCAAATCCTTACCGCCGCCTCTCTCCCATCCGTGAGTGGCCACCTCCTGGCCTCGGGCGTCCAACCCCACCGCTACGGGCTGGCGAGCGGCCACCTGCTCAACCAACCCCGGATTTTCCACCGCGGCGGTACCGATCACCACCCGGGCCACCCCGGCGTCGGCCAGCGCGGCGGCGGCATCGAGACTGCGGACCCCGCCCCCCGTCTGCACCGGAACATCCACGCACGCGGCAATGGCGGCGATTATCGCCAGATTGACTGGCTCGCCGGTGCGGGCCGCGTCCAAATCCACCACGTGCAGCCACGGAGCTCCAGAGGCGGCGAATTGCCGGGCCTGGTCCACCGGGTCGTCGCTGTAGGCCGTCTCGGCGTCGTAGGAACCCTGATAAAGCCGCACGCAGCGACCGCCGCGCAGATCTATGGCCGGAAAGAACTGCATCTCAACCCCTTGTTGGTGCGGTTCGGGTCTGATTCACGAAATTCTCCAGCAGCCGTAGGCCGGGACGGGCCGATTTCTCTGGGTGGAATTGAGTGGCCCACACGTTGTCGTCGGCCACCACCGCGGCCACCGGGCCGCCGTAGTTGCACGTGGCCGCCACATTGTCAGCCATCGGAGCGGCATAGGAGTGGACGAAGTACACCCACGCATCATCCAGGTCCTCCAGCATGGGATCGGGAGTTCGCACTTCCAAGCGGTTCCACTGCATCTGCGGCCGCTTTACGTTGCCGGGGAGCAGACGCACGGTGCCGGGAAAAATACCCAGGCCAGCTATGCCTGGGGCTTCTTCGGAGCCGTCGTAGAGAAGCTGCAAGCCGATGCAGATGCCCAGAAACGGTCGACCGCCAGCCGCGGCAGCACGAGCCTGTTCGTCGAGGCCGGTTTCTTTGAGTGCGGCCATGCACGGTCCGAACGCTCCCACCCCGGGAAGTACCACTCCGGCAGCGTCGGCGATCAATCCGGGGTCGGCTGTCAGCCGGGCGTCGGCCCCCATGCGCTCCAGGCTTTTCTGGGCCGAGCGGAGGTTGCCAATGCCGTAGTCCAACACCGCGATGAGCGGTCGGCTCACAGAATCCCTTTGGTGGAAGGTATGCCGGTTCCCTCCACCCGGACGGCATCGCGCAGCGCCCGGGCTACCGCCTTGAAGCTGGCCTCGATGATGTGGTGAGTGTTTCGTCCTCTCACCAGCGTGATGTGCAGTGTCAACGCGGCAGAGGTGGTGAACGCCCGCCAGAATTCCTCGCAAAGCTGTGGATCGAACGGCGGGTCGCCCAGGATCTTCTGTCCCGGCGGGTTCACGTCGTAGTGGAGGAACGGCCGGCCTGAGAGGTCGACCACCGCCTCCACCATGGCCTCATCCAATGGGACCGCGATCGAGGCGAACCGCCTGACCCCCGCCTTATCGCCCAGCGCCTCGGCGAAGCATGAGCCCAGCAGGATGCCGACGTCCTCCACGGTGTGGTGGGCGTCGATCTCCAAATCGCCGGTGGCGTCTACTCGCAGCTCGAAACCACCGTGGCGACCAAGTTGGCTCAGCATGTGGTCGAAGAACGGCAGCCCGGTGGCCGCGGCGCCGTTACCGTCGCCATCGATATCGATGGCGATGTCGATGGTGGTCTCGGCGGTGCTCCGAGATGCAGTGGCGGTACGGGATGGGGTTGTCATGTCAGCACCTCGCTCAAGGCAGACAAGAACGCGTCGTTCTCAGCCGGCGAACCCACGGTGACCCGAAGACAACCGGCGAGCCGTGGCCAAGAAGAACAGTTTCGCACGAGCACCGACCGATCCACGAGACCCTGCCAGACTCCGTCGCCGTCGCCGGAATCAGGGCGGAGCAAGATGAAGTTGGCTCCCGAGGGCCAGTGATGAACCGGGAGTTGGTCGAGGTTCGCGGCCATCCGCTCTCGTTCGGCTACGAGCATGGCCACTCGGTCGTTCATCTCGTCTTCGTATTCCAACGCCAGGCGACCGGCAATCTGCTTGAACGTGTCCAAGTGGTAGGGCAGCGTCACCTTGTCCAGCTCGGCCACCACCCACGAAGGGGCGACGAGATACCCCAGTCGGGCCGCAGCCATCGACCACGTCTTGGAGTAGGTCCGAGCCACGGCCAGATGGCGGCCGTCGTCGATCAGGTCCACTGCGGTGTGGGGATCAAATTGGCCGTAAGCCTCGTCCATCAGCAAAAGTCCGGGCAGAGCCGAGACGTCGGCCAGCAGCCGCTCCACCAATTGCGGTGGCTCTACCATGCCAGTGGGATTGTTCGGCGAGCACAGAAAGGTGACGGCGGGACGGTGCTGGGCCACCATGGCCGAGGCGTAGTCGGTGTCCAGCGAGAAATCGTCGCGCCGGTCCCCGACGACCACCTCAGTGGCGGCCAGTCGGGAGATGTGGGAGTGAAGCGCGTAGGTGGGTTCGAAGGTCAACGCCGACCGGCCGGGGCCTCCGAAGGCAAGCATCAAACACTGGAGCACCTCGTTGGAACCGTTGGCCGCGAACACCTGCTCGGGAGCCACTCTTTCGTGTTTGGCCAGGGCGGCTCGCAACTCGTGGGCAGCCCGGTCGGGGTAGCGGTTCCAGTCGATCCCGGACTGGGCCGCCCGCAACGCCTGCACCCAGCCGTCGGGTGGGGGCACCGGTGACTCGTTGGTGTTGAGCCGCACGGTCACGTCGAGTTGCGGCGAGTGGTAGCCGGACATCATGGCCACGTTCTGTCTCACCGGTAGGCGGTCGGGGTTATTCATCGTCAATTCCTTCATAGACCTTTTCTTCAATTCCTCGCAGGCGGACCGATTGGGCATGGGCATCCAAACCCTCGGCATCGGCGATGGCTGCCACATGAGGGCCGAGCGCGGCCAGGCCCTCGGGCGCCACCGATATCTCGTGCATAGGTTTTACGAAGTCCCGTATGCCTAGCGCGCCGGCGAATCGGGCGGTTCCGTTGGTGGGCAGTACATGGGACGGTCCGGCCACATAGTCGCCGATCGATGCCGGAGCCAGCGGGCCGCGGAATATGGCCCCGGCGTTTCGCACTCGGCCGATGACCGCTTCTGGCACCTCAGTCATCACTTGCAGGTGCTCGGGAGCGATGAAGTTGACCACTTCGGCCGCAGCCTCGGGCCCGTCAACCAACACGATGTGGCCGCTGCGGCTGAACGTGGCCGCGATGTCGTCGCTTCGTGCCGCTGTCGCCAGAAGCTCGCCCACTGCCTTCTCTATCGAGTCGGCGGCGTCGGGATCCCAGGTAACGAGCCAGGCCAGGCCATCAGGACCGTGTTCGGCCTGCACGATGAGGTCGATGGCGGCATATTCGGCCGGAATGGTGCCGTCGGCCACCACCACCACTTCCGAAGGTCCGGCAAATGACGCCGGAACCCCGACGGTCCCGGTCACCAGCTGTTTGGCGATAGCCACGTACACGTTGCCCGGTCCCACGATCACGTCCACCGCCCCAATTGACTCGGTGCCGTAGGCCATGGCGGCAATAGCTTGCGCGCCGCCCACTGCGTATACCTCGTCGACTCCGGCTATGGCCGCCGCGGCCAGGGTGACATCGGCCACTCGGCCTTCGGGGCCAGGGGGAACGCACAGCACCACCTGGTCCACTCCGGCGGCCCGAGCCGGCAGCGCGGTCATCAGCACGGTGGAGGGGTAGGCGGCCCTCCCTCCGGGCACGTAACAGCCAGCCCGGCCCACCGGCTGGTCCCAACTCCGGATGGCGATTCCCTGGCGGTTGTGGGACTGCTCTTTCGTAGCTTGGCCCCGGTGGAACTCGGCGACGGAGCCGGCCGCTGCTTCCAAAGCAGCCCGCAGCGAGGGCTCGATGCAATCTCGGGCGGCGGTCACTTCAGTAGGGGAAACCTGCCAACTAGGGGGCACGACACCGTCGAATTGCTTGGTGTAGCGGGCCAGCGCGATGTCGCCGTCAGCTCGCACCGTTTCAACGATCTCGCGGACCGCGGCCACCGAGCCCTCAGAAACGGGCTCAGGCCGGGGCAGACGGCCAGAGATGTCGGCCACGCCCCGCAGGTCCACTCGGTCTAGCACGACCCCCGAAACTACAAGCCCAGGTGACCCGCCAACGAAGGGTTTGCCGCTAACAGCCGAGGGCGAATGTCACCGATTGGCAGATGTGCCGCATTGTCAGGTCGTTCAGCTTGCCGACACGGTTCGAAAGCGTGGAGCGCCGCACGGTGTACAACCCATCGCAGTTCACCACCGACGCCTGGGAGACACCGGTCTCGTGCTCATCAACCCGCACTTCGACGGCAAGCCCTCGAATCGTGGTAGCCAGCTCGGCGACGGTAACCAACTCTCGCACGTCGACAACCTCCGGTCGGGTGAGAATTACTACCGGACGGCGCTTGCCGCCGATCTCAGACCACCACACTTCGCCGCGGTTCACCCATCACTCCCTGGTTCGAGCCCATCCCAGTCGCCCCATGCCTGAGCCTCATCCCAGAAGTCATCCGGTTCTTCCGGGTGTCGCAGATAAGCCGCTCGGTCAGCCTCCCCCAATGCACGCCTCACCGCCGCCAACACACCCTCGCGAGCCGCCGCCGACATGTTGATCTCGAGCTTGCGAGCCTGCTCGGCCAACTCTTCGTCAAGAGTAAACGTGGTGCGTGTTGTCGCTATCACTTGATGCTATCAGTATTGCTAGCATCGCTTATCGCCGAAATGCGCCACGCAGTTTTGCGGTAGAACCTTCCCGTGGATGACAGGGCGATAGCGGCGGACGGGGCAGAGCTCAGCTCGCTGAGCAGCGTGATACGTGATCTGGTGGAGCGGGTGTCGGAGGTGGCCCGCCGCTACGAGGGCACCGACCGGGAGGACGTGTCGTTTGAGCTGTACGAAGTGGAGCGAGGTTTGCGGGGAGCGACCCGCCGTCTCGACCGCTTGACCCGAAGTCTGTAAACCTACCCATACCCATTGACCTGACCGGGAGAAGAAATGTTCAATCTGCGCTTCGATCTGCGGACCCCTCCATTCACCGAGGTGACCCACGGCGATCAGTACCGCGCCATGCTGGAAATGGTGAAGTGGGCCGACACCCGAGGCTTTGCCGGAGCCATCACCAGCGAGCACCACGGCACCGAGGATGGATTCATGTCGGCGCCGCTGGCCATATCGGCGGCCATCTTGGGGTCGACCGACAACATGATGTGCACGCTGTCGGCCTTGTTGGTGCCCTATCACGATCCCCTTCGGCTGGCCGAGGACATCGCCACCATCGACTTGCTGGCGCCGGGGCGGTTCATCGTCATCGCCGGCCTGGGCTACCGGGAGTTCGAGTTCGAGATGTTCGGCAAAGACCGCACCCGGCGAGGCCGCGACACCGAAGAGGCCATCAAGGTAATGCAGCAGGCCTGGACCGGGGAGCCGTTCGAGTACGAGGGCCGCACAGTGTGGGTGACCCCCAAACCGGTGACCCAGCCCCACCCCCTTGTGATGGTGGGCGGCTCGGTGCCGGCGTCGGCCAAGCGGGCCGCCCGGCTGCGGCTGCCCTACATGCCGCCCATCGGCGACCAAGAGCTAGTGGACCTGTACTACGCCGAAGCTGCCGGGATCGGATTCGAGGGGGCGTTCGCCATGGCCCCCGACGGTCCGGGGTTGGTGTTGGTGACCGAGGATCCCGATGCGCTGTGGGCCAAGATCGGCCCCAACATGCTGTACGACGCTGCGGCCTACGCCAGCTGGCAATACCCCGATCAGCGCTCCGGCTGGCACGTGGAGGCCGAAGACATTGCCGACCTCAAGGCTTCCGGCCAATTCGAGGTGCTTACCCCCGACCAATGCGTTGAGCTGGTCCGCACCAAGGGGGCGGCCACCCTGCATCCGCTGTGCGGCGGCATCGATCCCGCTATCGGCTGGGAGACGCTGGAATTGGTGGTGAACAAGGTCATGCCCGCCCTCGCCGAGGGCTCATAACTCTGCGGGCTGGGCAGCGCTAACTGGCCAGGTCGTCGATTACCGCCCGGCCTACGTACTTGCCGGACTGGAGCTCCTCGAAGATGTCGTCGAGCTCCGACAGAGCACCGGTGCGCCCGACGTGCGTGGTGACCTGTCCGGCAGCCGCCATGTCGACCAGCTCGCGCATGTCCTGCACGGTGCCGACTGCGGAGTAGATGAGGGTGGCATCCCTCATGAAGAACTCGAACGGGTTCAGCTCGATATTGCCCTCGCTGGTCGGGGGCAGCCCCACAGCCACGAACAACCCCTTGGGCCGCAGCAGCCTGAAGCCGAGAGTGAAGCCGGCCATGGCCGCGGAGAACACGATGCTGGCGTCCACGCCGCCGATCTCCTCTTGCACGGCCTCGATGGCGTCGTCGGCACTCACCACTATGTCGGCCCCGAGCGACTCCACAAACCCGAGCCGGTCGGCCCCGACGTCGACGCCGACCACCTTGTAGCCCAGCGCTTTGGCGATCTGGACGGCGTAGTGGCCCAGCCCGCCGGCAGCGCCGATGATGGCCACATAGCGGCCGGGGGGCACCTGATGGCGGAACAGCTTCTTCACCGCCCCATAGGCGGTAAGCCCCCCGCAGGCCAGCGCGGCCTCCTCGTCTCCCACCGATTCGGGCAACACCACCAGCGACTTGGCCCACACGCAGAATTGCTCGGCAAAGGTGCCCATGATCCCCTCGGTCTGCGGGCAGTGCCGGGGCTCCCCCCGCAGACAGAACTCGCACGCACCACACCAGAAGCCGCCCCCAGTGCCCCCCAGCCCGAGGATCACCCGGTCGCCAACCTGGCTGTAGCGCTCTGCTCCCGGCCCCAGGGCCTCGACCACACCGATGGCCTCATGGCCCAGCACCTCGATGCCCGACACCCCCGCCCAGTCGCCTCGGGCCAGGTGGAGGTCGGAGTGGCAAACTCCGGTGGAACTGATGCGAATCAGCGCCTCTTCGAACCCCGGCTCGGGTGCCGGAACGTCCAAGATGCTCAGGTTTCCTTCAACCAATCGTGCTGCCTGCATTGTTGGGCTTCTCCTGTTTTCCACAATTGCCAGTGCGATAAGACACCCTAGTGGTCTAGCACTCTGCCATCACTGGCCAGCAGAGGGGCAGAAGCTCGCTAGCACGCACTCGTGGCAACGGGGGCGGCGGGCAATGCACACTCGGCGGCCGTGGAGGATGAGGCGCAGGGAGAACTCGCCCCGCTCGGCGGCGGGCACCATGGGGTTCAGCTCCATCTCGATCTTCACCGGGTCGGTGTGCTCGGTTATGCCCAGCAGGCCGGTGATACGGGACACGTGGGTGTCCACTGGCAGACCGGGCAGACCTAGCGCCACGCTCCGCACCACGTTGGCAGTCTTTCGGCCCACCCCCGGCAGGCTCACCAAATCTGACATCTTGCCCGGCACCTCGCTGTTGAAGTGATTCACCAGGTCTTGGGCCATGCCCACGATGTTGCGGGCTTTGGTAGCGAAAAAGCCGGTGGACCGGATCAGCTCCTCCACATGGGTCAGGGGCGCTTCTGCCAGCTCCTCTGGGGTGGGATAGGCCGTGAAGAGATCGGGGGTGACCATGTTCACCCGCTTGTCGGTGCACTGGGCCGACAAAATGGTGGCCACCAGCAGCTGGAACGGGGTCTCGTGGTCCAGCTCGCAGACTGCCACGGGATACTCCTCGGCCAGCAGCCGGTGTGTTCGCCTTGCCCGGCCCCTGGGGGTGCGCGGCCTTGCCATTGACAGGATCGTAGCGATCCAGACTCCGGCATCGGCGATCGGGGCCGCTACCGTGGGTTTTGTGACGCTGACGGTTGCCCGCCCCGACGGGGGAGAGTTTGCCTGGTCGGTCACCATCGGCCCCGACGTGGTTCGAGACAAGGCCGCCGCCGACCAGATTCAAGCGATCATCACCGATGCAGAGGCCGAGGCTTCAATGCAGCTTTGGATCGAGCGGGCCACCGGAGGCGACGACGCATTTGCCGCCGACCTGGGGTTTCGGCCGTATCGGGACCTTTGGCGGATGCAGCGCCCGCTGCCCGCCAACCCCTCCACCATCACCACCAGGGGTTTCAGCCCCGGGGCCGACGACGACGAATTCCTCCGGGTGAACAACCGGGCATTCCACTGGCACCCCGAACAAGGGGGCATGACCCATCGGGATTTGGCCGATCGCATGGCCGAAGGCTGGTTCGACGCCGAAGGGTTTCGCCTCCACGAACGAGACGGCCGTCTGGCCGGTTTCTGCTGGACCAAGGTCCACCCCAACGAGGACCCGCCGGGCGGAGAGATCTACGCCATCGCGGTGGACCCCGATTTCCACGGCCAAGGACTGGGCAAGCCCATGACCCTGGCCGGTCTGGACTACCTTGCCGACCAGGGCCTCACAGTGGGATTCCTGTATGTGGAGTCGGACAATGACCCCGCGGTGGCCACCTACCGCAGCTTGGGCTTCGACCACCACTCCACCAACCGGGCCTACCGGCTCGGTGTCCGATGAGCTCCGACTCCGCCCTCCCCCAGGGTCAGGACAAGGTGGCCGCGGTGCGGTCGATGTTCGATGCCATCGCACCCCGCTACGACATGCTGAACCGTATGCTGACTTTCGGCATGGACTGCCGGTGGCGACGGCGGTCGGTGCGCGAACTGCGTCTGCCGCCAGGGTCCCGGGTGTACGACCTGGCTTGCGGCACCGGGGACCTGTGCCGAGACCTGGAGGCCGCAGGCTTCAATCCGGTCGGATTCGACCTGTCGGCGGGCATGCTCCATGCGGCCCAGAAATATCGGGCCTCGGGCAAGCTGCACGCTCCATTGGTCCTGGGCGACGCCCTGCGCCTTCCAGTTCCCGATCAGAGAGCCGACGGCATCACCTGCGGTTTCGCCCTGCGCAACGTGGTGGATCTAAACAGCCTGTTCGCCGAGCTGGCTCGGGTGGTGCGTCCGGGAGGGCGAATCTCGCTGCTGGAGGTGGCCGAGCCTTCCAACCCGGTCCTGCGGCTCGGCCACGGGTTGTATTTCGGCAAGGTGATCCCCCTGATCGGCGGGCTGTTGTCAGATCGGACCGCCTATGAGTACCTCCCCAAATCGGTGGCCTATATGCCCCCCACCGATGAGATGCTCGGCATCTTGGCCGGACACAGGTTCGGAGCGATAGACCATGTGCTGCTCTCCGGCGGCATCGCTCAGTTGACCACTGCCACCCGAGAGGGCTAACCCCGGATATCTCAATGTCCCTTCTGGCTGAGCACATCCCCGCCGACGACGCCGACCAAATGGCGCTGGCCGATCAGCGGACCACCTTGGGCTGGGTCGAGCTCGACCGGGTGATGAACCGGGCGGTCAACCTTTTGCACTCACTCGACCTGGGCCCGGAGCGCCGGCTGGCGGTGTTCGCCGAGAACTCGGTCGAAACCGTGGTCGCCTACGTGGCCACCGCCCTGGCCGGGGCCTCGGCGGTGCCGGTGAATTTCCACCTCACTCCCGACGAATTGGCATACATCTTGGAGGACTCGGCTTCGGCACTCCTGCTAGTGGGCCCGGAGACCGCCGAGCGAGGCATCCTGGCTGCCGAAGCGGTGTCGAGCATGGCCGGTGAACAGGCCATCGCGGTGATGGGATGGCGCTGCCCCGACCACACCGGAGCGATCTCCTGGGAACAGCGCCTCGCCCTGTCACCCGATAAGCCTCCGCCTACCGACATACCACCGGTCCCCCATCTCTTCTACACCTCGGGCACCACCGGTCGTCCCAAGGGAGTGGACGCGCCCCCGGCCTTGTTCCGGGGCGGCGCGACGGTGGCCGAGTACTTCGCCACCTGTTCCACTCCCAACGCGGCCATCGGCACACACCTGGTGGTAGGACCTCTGTACCACGCGGGGCCGTTCGCGGCCACCCGCAACCTCATGGGCGGTGCCCCGGTGGTGGTGCTGGGCCGGTTCGACGCCGAGGCCACCCTGGCGGCCATCGACCGCTATCGGGTGAACGGGGTGTTCATGGTGCCCACACACTTCAGCCGGCTGCTGGCCCTGCCGTCGGAAGTGCGACAGCGCTACCGAACCGACAGCTTGGTGTCGGTAACCCACAGCGGGGCCCCCTGCCCGGTGTCGGTGAAGCGGGCCATCATCGACTGGCTCGGACCCATCGTCTACGAGGGTTACGGCTCCACCGAAGTGGGCGGCTCGTGTCACATCAACTCCGAAGACTGGCTGGCCCACCCCGGATCGGTGGGGCGGCCGGTTCCCCCGTTCGAGGTGCTCATCGTGGACGAGGACGGCAACGAACTGCCACCAGGGCACGAGGGCCGGGTGTATTTTTCCGATGCCAGCGGGCGAGGCATCCGATATCGCAATGCCCCCAAGAAGACGGTGGCCGCCCACCTGCGACCGGGGGTGTTTACTTTGGGGGAGATCGGCTACACCGACGATGACGGGTTTTTGTATCTGACTGACCGGTTTTCCGACATGGTGGTGTCGGGTGGAGTGAACATCTACCCCGCCGAGACTGAACAGGTGCTGGTGGAGCATCCGGGCGTGGCCGACGTGGCCTGCATCGGTGTGCCCGACGAGGAGATGGGCGAACAGCTCAAGGCCCTGATTGTGCCAGTCGACCCAAGCCGGCGGTTAGAAGAAGCCGAAGTCATCGCCTTCTGCCGCGATCGCATTGCCCACTACAAGTGTCCTCGATCGGTGGAGTTCGTCAGCGAGGAGCACTTGGGCCGATCCGCCATGGGCAAGATCAACAAACAGGCGCTACGTGCCCCGTATTGGAAGGGCTAGAGAGTCAGCCCAAGGGTCAATAGGGCGCCGAACACCAAGTGCAAGAGGGCGGTGTAGTTGAGCAGGGGGGCCTTGGGTCTTGACGACAGGGCAAGCCGCACCGCGGGGATGGCCAACGCCAGCGAAGACAAGGTAATCGTCGTCCACGGACGGGCCACGGCCAGGGGAAATCCCACCACCGCTGCTACCAAAACTAAGGCGGCGTAGAGCCAGGCCGCCCGCCGATCCCCTAGGCGCACCGCCAAGGTGTGCTTGCCCGCGACCTGGTCTTGGGGGATGTCCCGCAGGTTGTTGGCCATCAACAGCGCAGAAGCCAGAAAGCCCACTGGCACCGCGGCAGCTAGGGCCAGGGTGGTGAGTTGCTCGGTCTGGACGTAGGTGGTGCCCACTGTGGCAACCAAGCCGAAGAACACAAAGACAAATACTTCTCCGAGGCCCGCATAACCGTAGGGCTTACGTCCTCCTGTGTAGTACCAAGCAGCGATGATGCAGGCCAGCCCTACGGCGGTCAGCCAAGGCGCTACCACGATGGCCAGGGCCAGGCCGGCTACCGCCGCCGCTGCGAAGGCCCCAAATGCCGCAAGGCGCACGCGAGCGGGCGCAACCATGCCGCCGCCCACCAGCCGGGCCGGCCCCACCCGGTTTGCGTCGGTGCCACGTATGCCGTCGGAGTAGTCGTTGGCGTAGTTCACCCCGACCTGGAGGGTTAGCGCCACCACCAGAGCCACTGCCGCCCTCCACCACACCACATCGGGAGCAGCCGCCGCGGTCCCAACCGCCACCGGCACCACCGCAGCCGGAAGAGTCCGGGGCCGAGCCCCCTGGATCCAGATCTTCACTGCCGCCTCACCTCCACAAGTCTTGCCCATCGCCGGAGTTCGTTAGTGTCGGAGACATGAACCGACTCGGGGCTGAAACCAGTCCCTATCTCCGCCAGCACGCCGACAATCCGGTGGACTGGTACCCGTGGGGCGCCGAGGCCTTCGCCGCCGCCCGGGTCGCAGACAAACCCATCTTGTTGTCGGTGGGCTATTCGGCCTGCCATTGGTGCCACGTCATGGCCCATGAGTCATTCGAGGACCCCGAAACCGCCAAAGTGATGAACGAGCTGTTCGTCAACGTGAAAGTGGATCGGGAGGAACGCCCCGATGTGGACACCATCTATATGGAAGCCGTGCAGGCGCTCACCGGCCGAGGCGGGTGGCCCATGACCGTCTTCATGACTCCCGACGGGCGCCCCTTCCACGGGGGCACCTACTACCCCCGGGTCAGCCAGGGCCAGATGCCGTCGTTCACCGAGATCATGCACCGCATCCAAGACGTCTGGGTCAACCGCCGCCAAGACGTCGACAGCCAGGCCGACCAGCTCACCCAGTCGCTCAACCGCACCGCGCTCATTCAGCCCGACCCCCAGCGGGCCGAGGCCGGAACCGGCTCAGAGGCACTGAACCGAGCCACTGCTGCCCTGCGCCAGCAGTACGACGCCGCCTGGGGCGGATTCGGGGGCGCGCCCAAGTTCCCCCAGACGATGAGCCACGAGGTGCTGCTGCGCTCCTACCTTCAAAGCGGCGACCAAGACGTGCTCAACATGGTGATCAACTCGCTGGACGCCATGGCTTCGGGGGGCATCTACGACCATTTGGGCGGGGGTTTCAGCCGCTACTCGGTGGACGCCCAGTGGATCGTGCCCCACTTCGAGAAGATGCTGTACGACAATGCCCTGTTCGCCCGTCTGTATTTGCACGCATGGCAGGTGACCGGCCGGCCCCGCTTCCTCCAGGTGCTGGACGAGACCATCGGGTTCGTGTTGCGAGACCTTCGCCACGGCAGCGGCGGCTTCTACTCAGCCCTCGACGCCGATTCCGAGGGCGAGGAGGGCCGCTATTACGTATGGACCCCCGATCAGATCACCTCGGTGCTTGGAGACGACGCGGCCGAGTTCATGGCGTGGTATGGAGTGACCGAAGCCGGCAATTTCGAAGGCCACAACATCTTGTGGAGGCCGGTGCGGGGCGACCTGCTTCGCCCGGCCAGCGTGGAACTGGGCCGAGAGCACCTGCTGTCGGCCCGCAACCTGCGCATCCCGCCCGGCCTGGACGACAAGGTCCTTTTGGAATGGAACAGTCTCATGCTGGCCGCCCTGGCCGAGGCGGCGGCTGCCACTGGAAACCAGCAGTGGCTAGAAGCGGCCGTCAAGAACGGCGGCTTCCTGCTCGACCGGCTCCGCCGGTCCGATGGCCGCTGGCTGCGCTCCTGGCAGGCGGGCGACGGCGACCGTCCGGCCCAGGCTCGCCATCTGGCCTACGCCGCCGACTATGCGGCCGCAGCCGACGCCTTCACCCGCCTCGGCGAAGCCTCTGGCCAGTCCCGTTGGATAGACGAGGCGGTCCAGGCGGCCGACGGGCTGTTGGATCTGTTCTGGGACCATGAACAGGGCGGGGTGTTTACCACCGGCTCCGATGCCGAGGAGCTGATCTGCCGGCCCAAAGAGATCACCGACAACGCTGTCCCCTCAGCCAACAGCGCCGCTGCGGTGGCGCTGCTTCGACTGGGAACTCTAACCGGCAATTCCCACTACCTGGACCGGGCCCAGGACATCCTGGCGCTATTGGGCGAGGTTGCCGCCAACCATCCCAGCGGGTTCGGCCACCTGCTTGAGGCAACCGACATGAACGCCACCGGCTTGACCGAGGTGGTGATCGGCGGCGACCGCCCCGACCTGGTCGACGCAGTCCAGGAGGTTTACCGGCCCAACACCGTGCTGGCCTGGGGGGAGCCCTACAACTCGCCGTTGTGGGAAGGCCGCACTGAAGGACTGGCCTACGTCTGTCGCGACTACACCTGCGAGGCCCCGGCCTCCGCCGCCGAGGACCTGTTAGCCCGACTTGGAGTCTGACGGCAAGACCATTGGAGAGGGGGCCGAGCCAGAAGCCATGACCCGGCACACCAACATGGGCAGGCGAATTTCTCTTGTGGTTCTGCTTTGCCTCGTTTCGACCACGCTGCTCACCAGTGGGAAGCTGCTCGAGATAGCAGAGCGCCAGCCGCTAGGAGAGAGCCGGGACCGCTGGGTGAGCGTCGCTGAGGCTGTGGACCGGGCCGCGAACTTCTTGTCGTTCAATAGGCCCTACGACCTGATCGCCGACTGGCGGGGACTGGGGCAAGACGTGGGTGAGCGATTGGACACCGTGTCCGAGGTGGTGGAGGCGCTTGAAGTCGAAGGCTCTGGCCAAATCCCCCCGGCATTGGTTGATTCCACCGATACTGTTGGCGGCCCAGAGCCGGAGCCGACAGGTGTCGCCGCGGAGTTTGCGGTGGTTTCCCCTGACCGGCCATTGCGTGTGCATGTGGCGGGCGATAGCCAGGCCGATGAAGTGGGACACGCGCTGGAAGAAGCCTCCGGCAGATTGTTCGACGTGACGGTCAACAGCCGGAACTCGACCAGCTTAGTTCGGCCCGACTACTTCAACTGGCCGGCGGAGCTGTTGAAGGTGTCTATCCGAGACGACCCCGACGTGGTGGTGCTGTTTCTCGGAGCCAGCGAATGGCAGAACATGGAGACCAGAGACGGCAGCCTGGTCGAACCGGGCGCGCCGGAATGGCTGGAAGAGTGGTCGTGGCGCTTGAGTGTGGCTCTCGACGTCCTCTCGGCCGATCATCGATTGACTGTTTGGGTCGGTCTTCCGCCGATGCGCCTCGCCTGGAGCGTTGATGGGGTTCCCGCCATCAATGCAGCCGCTGCGGCGGTGATCGCCGACTACCCCCAGTCAGTGATGGTTGACATCTGGGATCTGTTCGGAGGGGAGTCCTACGTGGAGAAGGTGGCACCGCCTTCTGGGGGATCGCCAGTTCGGGTCCGCATGGATGACGGGGTACATCTGAACCGCATGGGGTCGTCTTGGGTGTCTGACCAGGTGGTGGAGGCAGTAGCAGCCTTCTGGGATGGCCGCTGTGACAGCACCGCGGAGGAGGGCGCCATCTGCTGGAGGGTCCGGGGGGACGCCGCCCAAGACATCGGAAGCCGCGCCCAGGCACTGGAAACCTGTGCTGAGCTGCCCGATGGGGGACTCGTCTGCTGGACGAACGACCGGGCCGCGCCGCTGTTCACGCCACCAGGGGAGTACTTGTCGGTGTCGGCCAGCTGGAACCAGGTGTGCGCCCGTAGGGCTGCTGATTCAACCGCGACATGTTGGGGCGATGACTTGGACGGTCGCGGCAACATTCCAGGAGGCGCGTTCGAGTCGGTGGTGGCAGGAGCGTGGCACGCCTGCGGGATCAGGCCGTCAGGGCAAGTGCAGTGCTGGGGCACGCCGGTGGCGAACATGGCCCTTGCCCCGACCGGGATCTATACCGAAGTCACGGTCGGAGAGCGCCACTCTTGTGCCCTCAAGCCTGATGGGCGGGTCGACTGTTGGGGCGACAACGAGTTCAACCGCAGTGCCGCACCCGATATCGAGTTCGTGATGGTCAGCGCGGGCCGGTGGCACTCCTGCGGGATTGTTCCCGATCTGTCCGCGGTGTGTTGGGGAGACAACTCCCACGGCCAGGCAGACCCGCCCGGTGGGCAGTTCGCGTCGCTGAGCGCGGGCGAGATCCATTCTTGCGGTCTGAGGACAGACGGATCGGTCAACTGCTGGGGAGCCAATTCGTACGGTGAAACTGAGGCGCCCGATGGGGAGTTCGCCTCGGTGGCTACTGGGGAGAGGCACTCTTGCGGCCTGTTGAGCAACGGAGAGGCCCGGTGCTGGGGCAACAATGACCACGGACGGGCCGACCCGCCCGCTGGAGTGTTTCTGTCGCTGGACGCCGGCGGGAACATCTCCTGCGGCCTGCGCTTCGACCAAAGCGTGGAATGCTGGGGGCGGGAACTAGCCGGTGAGAGCTCGGGCTAGCGGCTCGTTGCGCTAGCCCACGGGGGCGGGGGCGCAGAGTCCGTCGAGCTCTACCACCTGGATCTTGTCGCGGTTCTCCCAGGTGATGGGCTGGTCGGGATCGGGCCGCAGCTTGTACTCCCGGAACGACATCTCGCTGGCGTCGAACGCCAGCAGCCGGCCTACCAGGGTGTCGCCATGGCCCAACATCAACTTGATGGCCTCTAGGGCTTGGATCGAACCCACGATTCCCGGCAGCACGCCCAGCACCCCGGCTTCTGCGCAGCTCGGGGCCATCTCAGCGGGAGGCGGCTCGGGGATCATGTCCCGGTAGGTGGGGCCGCTGCGGGGATCGAACACCGTGACTTGGCCCTCGAATCGGAATATCGATCCGTGGACCACGGGTATTCCCAGCTTCACCGAGGCGTCGTTGAGCATGTAGCGAACCGGGAAGTTGTCGGCGCCGTCCACGATCACGTCGTAGTCCTTGATTATGTCCACGATGTTGTCGGCTCCCAGCCGCACGTCGTAGGTCACCACGTTCACGTCAGGATTCAGGGCATTGAGCGTCTTCTTCGCCGAGTCCACCTTGCGCTCCCCCACCCGGTCGAGGTTGTGCAGGATCTGGCGCTGAAGATTGGAAGAGTCCACCACGTCCATATCCACGATGCCTACGGTTCCCACCCCGGCGGCGGCCAAGTACAGGGCTGCGGGTGAGCCCAGACCACCGGCACCGAGACACAGGACCTTTGATTCGAGCAGCTTGAGCTGGCCCTCGGCGCCCACCTCGGGCAACAGCAAGTGACGGTGGTAGCGATTGCGCTGATCGGGGGTCAGGGTCACCGGCAGGGCCCAGTCTCGGCCCTCGTCCTTCCAGCGATTGAACCCGCCGTCCATGGAAACAATGTCGCCATACCCCATCTCCTGGAGGGTCTGGGCTGCGAAAGCCGAGCGCACCCCGCCCGCGCACATGACCACCACCGCGGCATCCTTGTCGGTCAAACGGTTCTCCACATTGGGCTCAAGGTTTCCCCGGGGGATGTGGACCGAGCCGGGCACCGCCCCCTGCTCGAATTCGTCGGGCTCTCGCACATCAAGCAGAACCGCTCCTTGGGCCAACATCGCTTCAGCCCCGGCTGGGTCGGTCTCTCTGATCTCAGCTTTGGCTTCTCTCAGCAAATCTCTGAATGTGGGCATTGCTACGGTCACCTCGGTGTTGGCGGGACATCCGGTCAGGCGGTGGGAAGATTTCCAATAAATCCTACCGAGTTAGTCCGATTTTACCAATCCCCGCCCGCTCACGGAGCCACAATCAGGGGCAGCGCCTCGCTGATTGAGGCCGGCACCACCGCGGCGGCCAGCCCATCGAATGGAGTGGGCTCAGCGTTCACGATCACCACCTGGGCACCGGCCTGATGGGCGATGGGGACCACATTGGCTATCGGGTACACGGTGAGGGTGGAACCCACCGCCAGCATCACGTCGCATTCCGTGGCTGCCTGCTCCGACCGGTGCAGATCGGCCATCACCAGATTCTGCCCGAATGAGATGGTGGCCGACTTCAAGATCCCCCCGCACAGCCGGCACGGCGGGTCGGCCTCCCCGGCCCTGACCCGCTCCAGAGCACGCTCCATCGGGGCGGTGTCCCCGCAGTCCAAACATCGGACTTTGGACGTGGTGCCGTGAATCTCCACCAGCCGTTCCTCCGAGGTTCCCGCCGCCCGGTGCAGGCCGTCCACGTTCTGAGTGATCAGAAGGTGCAGCTTTTTCAGGCGCTCCAACTCCACCAGCGACCGGTGGCCGGGGTTGGGCGCCTTGCCCTCCCACATCGAGCCTTCGCTTAACCGCTGCCAGTTGCGCTGCCGCAGTTCAGGGTCGGACACGTACGACGTCAAGGTGGCCGTCTTCTCGGCCTCAGGATTCTTGGTCCACAGCCCCTCGGGCCCCCGGAAGTCGGGAATACCGCTGTCAGTGGATATTCCCGCACCGGTCAACACCACCACCTTGCGTGCATCCCGCAGCACCGCCCGCGCTGCGGTGATCTCGGTGCCGAGTTCTTTGATTGGTTTCATAGATTCCTACATAGACCTTGACAGCAATGCATGAAACTGAGCAATATACATCTAAAGCTTCCTCCCACTATCGAGCCTGGTGAATGCCAGCAGAAACGATCCTTCCATGACTATTCCCGCTTTGCACTCTTCGCTTTGGATTGAACCGTGGCGTGATTTGATCACCGAGGAGAACGGTCATGACCCCCGTTCCAGATACGTGGAGCAATTCTGGCTGGGGGTGATCGGCCCCACCGCCGCCTGGCTCATGCGCTATGTGGCCCACGAGTTTGACAGATCACCCGATGGGTTTGAGCTTCCCGTTGCTGACATAGCGCTGCAACTTGGGGTCAGCCCCAAGGCCGGGCCTCGCGGCGGGCTCCACCGGACCCTGCACCGCCTGGTGATGTTCCGACTTGCGTCAGAGAGCCACGCCGGTTTCGCCATTCGGCGCCGACTGCCTCCGCTCAACCACGCCCAACTCCGCCGGTTGCCCCAACACCTCCAACGCTCTCACTCCTCTTACTACTCGCTTGCCGAACCCGCGGCCTGAAGCGGCCACACCCACCTCAGGCCGCTAGACAATGGGCGTGGAAAACGACCTGAGAGATTCCTGGAACCGGCTGTGTGACACCCTCAAGGAGTCGGTGGACTACGTCTTCGACCCCGAGTTAGGGGTGGATGCCTCCGAGCAGGCCGAGGGCCTTCGCCACCACCTTCGGATGTTCCTTCTGGCCGTTGACCGAATCCTTGAGAACAACGACCCCGAACGCCCCGAACTGGGGTGGACCTATCCCTCCAAGTTCGGCCAGGACAATCCCGACGCGCTTTACCAAACCGCGCCCTTGAACCTGAGCCGCACGTACCGCCTCACCGGCGTTATCGACAACGTCCGCTACCTGGGGTTGTCGATATTGAATTTCGTCTCCGGCCGAGGAGGGATCACTCAACAGCTCAGCGTCGGCACGCCCGACCTCACCGACATAGGCGGCGGCCGCATCGACGTCGTCTTCAGCCCCGACCCCGACCCCGGCGACCACGTGGGCGACTGGTACCAGGTTGAGCCCGAGATCTCCCGGCTGTTGGTTCGCCAGTTCTTCTCCGACTGGGCCACCGAGAGCCATGCCGACCTGCACCTGGAATGCCTCGATGCCGCAGACCGGCCCGCCCGACTCGACCCAGTTCGCGCCGCGACGCTGATCGATGAGGTGGCCGAAGAGGTCAACACCGTCCCCAAGTTCTGGACCGACTATGCGGTGGGCTACCGCGACCGGGAAGAGATCAACACCTTCGCTCACGTCGAGGGGAAGTTCAGTGGGGAGGGCCTTGGCGGCAGCGACCAGCAGGCCTACGGAGGCTGCTGGTACGAGGTGGGCCCCGACGAGGCCCTGCTGTTCGAGGTCATCCCGCCCGACTGCCTCTATTGGAACATCCAGGTGGGCGACACCTGGTTCCAAAGCCTCGACTACGTGAACCTCCCCACCACCATGAACGACTCCCAGGCCCGCCTCGACCCCGACGGAGCGCTCCGGGTGGTGATCTCCCATGAAGACCCCGGCATCCAAAACTGGATCGCCCTAGGCGGCTGCCCCCAAGGAGCACTCACCTACCGGTGGAACAACGCCGACTCCGCCCCGGTCCCCACGCTGCGGCTCATGCCCGTCTCCGAAATCGGCGACAGTCTCCATCCCGATACCCCCCGGCTCAGCGCCGACGACCGCACCGCGCTGAACGCCGAGCGCCGCCGCCACGCCCTGCGCCGCTTCACGCGATAGCCCAGCGGCCCTCGGTCAGCCCGGTTGGAGGCGACGCGGCTAGACATAAGCCGTGGACAACGAACTGAGAGCTTCCTGGAACCGGTTATGCGACACCCTCAAGGAGTCGGCCGGCTACATCTTCGACCCAGCACGGGGGGCCGACGCTTCCGAGCAGGCTGAGGGCCTGCGCCATCAGCTGCGGATGTTCTTTTGGGCCTACGACCGAATCGTGGAGAACAACGACCCCGACCACCCCGAGCTGGGCTGGGTGTACCCCTTCAAGGTGGGCCAGGACAACCCCGATGCGATGTACATGACCGCGCCTGTGGACCTGAGCCACACCTACCGCCTGACCGGTCGGATCGACACCCTGCGCTACTTGGGGCTGTCGTTGATGGACCACAGCTTTGGCCGAGGGCGCATCACTCAGCTCGTGGACGTAGGAAGCCCCGATCTGACCGACATCGGCGATGGCCGCATCGACGTGGTCTTCAGCCCCGACCCGGATCCCGGTGACCACGTCGGCGACTGGTTCCAAGTAGAGCCGCACCCGTGCCGGCTGTTCGTGCGCCAGTTCTTCTCTGATTGGGCGTCGGAAGATCAGGCCGAGCTGCATTTCGAATGTCTTGACCCGTCGGGTCCCCCCGGCCGGCTCGATCCGGTGCGGACTAGTCAGCTGTTCGACGAGTTGGCCCGGGAGGTTGACACCGTGCCCGAGTTCTGGACCGACTTTGCCGGGGGTCAGCGCGACCTAGGCCAGATCAACTCCTTCGACCATGTTCCCTCCCACAAGGTGAGTCAGAGCGCCCAGGGGGGAAGCGAGAAGCAGTCTTACGGGCAGTGCTGGTACGAGGTAGGACCCGACGAAGCCCTGCTGTTCGAGGTGACTCCGCCCGACTGCCTGTACTGGAACATCCAGGTGGGCGACACCTGGTATCAGAGCCTCGACTACGTGAACCTTCCCACCACCATGAACGACTCCCAGGCCCGCCTCGACCCCGACGGAGTGCTCCGGGTGGTGATCTCCCATGAAGACCCCGGCATCCAGAACTGGATCGCCCTGGGCGGCTGCCCTCAAGGTGCCGTCACCTACCGGTGGAACAACGCCGACTCCGCCCCGGTGCCCACCCTGCGGCTGATGCCCTTCGCCGAGGTCGGCGACAGTCTCCTTCCCGACACCCCCCGGCTCAGCGCCGACGACCGCACCGCGCTCAATGCCGAGCGCCGCCGCCACGCCCTGCGCCGCTTCACGCGATAGCCCATGGAGTACGTGGCCGCGGTCCTAATGTTGCGATCATCGATAGCTTCGAGAGGCTGAGAGTTCGATAGTGGAGTACGTGGCCGCGGTCTATCTGATGGCCGCGGTCTTGCTGGGCGCGGCAGGAGCGTCGAAAGCAGTCACCCCAGAGCCGGCGTCCGCCGCACTGGCCCGGCTCCATCTCTACCGCCGACCATGGGCCGTACGGCTGCTTGGCCTTGTAGAGCTCGTCGTGGCGGTCAGCGCGTTTATTGTGGGCGGCATAGTCCCGGCCACCGCCCTCGCCGCGCTCTATGGCGGATTCGCCGTGGTGGCCGCGGCCATGGTCCGCTCGGGCTCATCCGAGCCCTGCGGCTGCTTCGGCCGAATCGAGATGCCGGCAACCAGACGCCATGTGACGGTGAACGTCCTAGCCGTGGTGGTCGGACTGGTGGCGGCCTCCTGGCCGGTCGAAGCCATCGACACGCTGTTCGACTCCCGCGAATGGCTGCTGGCTCCTTTTGCGATTGTCGTGGCGGCTGGGGCCTACGGAGCGTTTGCTTGGCTCAGTCGGCCGTCGACGGCGGTTCGAAGTTGACCAGGGCGTCGAGGAGCATCCGCACGCCGAAGCCGGTGCCGCCCTTGGCGGTCTCGCCGTCCTCAGAGTCGGTGAAGGCGGGACCGGCGATGTCGAGATGGGCCCAGGGGATTTCATCTTCCACGAAATTGGACAAGAACAGCCCGGCAGTCAGCGCTCCTCCGTGGGGGCCGCCGATGTTCTTCATGTCGGCCACCGACGAATCGAGCTGGGCCTTGTAGTCGTCGGGCAGCGGGAGCCGCCATACCCGCTCCCCAGTGCGCTCGGCGGCGTCGGCCAACTGGTCCACCCACGCCTCGTTGTTGCCCATGAGCCCGGCCACCTTGGGGCCCAGCGCCACCATGCATGCCCCGGTAAGGGTGGCCAGGTCGACGATGGCGTCTGGCTCGGCCCGACAGGCCAGCGACAAGGCGTCAGCCAGCACGAGGCGGCCCTCGGCGTCGGTGTTGAGCACCTCCACCGTCTTGCCGTTGGCCATGGTGAGCACATCGCCGGGCCGGGTGGCGTCGCCCCCCAGCATGTTGTCGGTCATGGGCACGTAGCCGGTGACCTTAACCGGGGGCGCCACTGCGGAGATGGCGGCCATCACACCCAGTACCGCCGCTCCCCCGCTCATGTCGCACTTCATGGTCATCATCCCGGTGCCGGTCTTGATCGACAGCCCGCCGGAATCGAACGTCAGGCCCTTGCCCACCAGCGCCACCGACCCTCGGCATTCCGCCGCCGGGTCGGGCGCGTAGGACACCTCCACGAATCGGGGCGGCTGCTCCGATCCCCGGTTGACACCCAACAGCCCGCCCAACTCGGCCTCGCGGATCGCATCCAGGTCGAGCACAGTTATCTCCAGGCCCTCCCGCTCGGCCATCTCAACTGCCAACTCGGCGAAACGGGTGGGGGTGAGCGACCCCCCGGGTTCGTTCACCAAGTCGCGCACAAAGCACACCGCCTCGGCCACCCGCCGGCCCCGCTCCAATGCCTCGGTGACCACCCGACCCCCTGGGCCGATCACATGCACGTTCTCCAGCTTGTTGGGCATGGGCTCCGACTTGAAACTGCCGAAGGTGTACGCCCCCAGCGCCATCCCCTCGGCCAAAGCCGCCAACGCGTCGGCGCGGTCGATGCCGTCGGGCACGGCATCGAGCACCGACACCGAGATACGCCTCAGCCGCTTGGCCGCCCGGGCCAGCGATGCTGCGGCCTGGCGTATGACTGCAGTGGTCATCTTGTCGGCCGGTCCCAGCCCGACCACTGCGATCGGCCGGTCTGGTCCCGACACGATCTCCACTTGTCCGGCCTTGGCCTCGAACCCTCGTCCGTCGAGCACCTCCCAGTCCAGCTCGTCGGACTGCTCGGCTTCTTCGCCTGAGCACACCCCTAATGCATGCAGTTCGGCGCTGGTCGGGATTTTTCTGCCGGTTCGAAACGCGATCACCTGGTCTCCTCGGGTTGATTCAAGCCCCTGCGATGTTATCTGGCAGGGGTTTGCCGCCCGATGCTTAGTAGCCTCGCTTTCCATGGGTTCCTATGAGGATGCAGCCAAAGAGCGCGTCCTCATCTACGACGGTGCCTTCGGCACCTATGTCCAAGAACAGCCGCTGAGCGCCGACGACTTCGGCGGCCCCGACTTGGAAGGCTGCAACGAGCTCTTGTGCTTGACTCGGCCCGAGCTCATCGCCGAGATGCACGATCTCTACCTGGGCCTCGGGGTAGACGCGGTGGAAACCGCCACCTTCGGGGCGTTCGCCGTGCCTTTGGCCGAGTACGGCATCGCCGATCAGGCTTATGAGATCAACCTAGCCGCGGCCCGCATCGCCAAAGAGGTGTGCCACGGTCATGCATCGGCTGAGCGGCCCCGGTGGGTGGCCGGGTCGGTGGGACCGGGCACCAAGCTGGCATCTCTGGGCCAAATCCGCTATGCCGAGCTGCGCGACGCCTTCGAAGTCCAGGCCCGCGGCCTGCTCGACGGCGGAGTGGACCTCTTCGTGATCGAGACCCAGTACGACCTGCTGGGGGCGAAAGCGGCAATCAACGGGTGCCGCCGGGCCATGGCCGCAGCGGGGCGGGAGGTGCCACTGCAAGTGCAGGTCACCATCGAGATGACAGGCCGGATGCTGCCCGGCACCGAAATCGGCGCCGCACTGGCTGCGCTGACGCCCCTGGGTCCAGCGGCGTTCGGGCTGAATTGCGCCACCGGCCCGGCTGAGATGGGCGAGCACCTGAGGGTGCTGTCGGAGCAGTGTCCCGTGCCGGTGGCCTGCATCCCCAACGCCGGGCTCCCCCAGGTGGTGGACGGCCGCATGCACTACGACGTCGGCCCCGACGAGTTCGCCGACCATCTGGCCCGGTACGTCACCGAGCTGGGGGTGAGCGTGATCGGCGGCTGCTGCGGCACCACCCCCGAGCACCTTGCCGCGGTGATCGACCGCTGCGCTCAGCTCACTCCGGGCCCCCGGCCCGGCTCGCTGCCCCCATCGGCCACCTCCATCTACACCGCGGTGCCCTTCGCCCAGGACACGTCGTTTCTGATCGTGGGCGAGCGCACCAACGCCAACGGCTCCCGCAAGTTCCGCGACGCCATGCTGGAGGCCGACTGGGACGGATGCCTCCAAATCGCCCGCGACCAGGTGGCCGAGGGCGCCCACCTGCTGGATCTGTGTGTGGACTATGTAGGTCGCGACGGAACCGCCGACATGGACGAGCTGGCCCGGCGGTTCGCCACCGGGGTGGCCGCCCCTTTGGTACTGGACTCCACCGAGCCCGAAGTGATGCAGGCCGGGCTGGAGTGGATCGGCGGCCGGGCGGTGCTCAACTCGGCCAACTTGGAAGACGGCGATGCCGAGGGGTCGCGCCTTGACAGGGTGTTGGCGCTGGCCCGGGAATACGGCGCAGCGGTGGTGTGCCTGCTCATCGACGAGGAGGGTCAGGCCCGCGATCTGGAGTGGAAGATGCGGGTGGCCCACCGCCTCTACCGGCTGGCCACCGAGCGCTACGGGTTGGCCCCCTCCGACCTCATCTTCGACGCCTTGACTTTTCCGCTTTCGACCGGCGACGACGATCTGCGCAAAGACGGCCTGGCCACCATCGAGGCCATTCGAAGAATAAAGGCCGAGCTGCCCGGCGCCTACACCACGCTGGGGGTTTCCAATGTGTCGTTCGGGCTTAAGCCCGCCGCCCGCCATGTGCTCAATTCCATGTTTTTGCATGAGTGCCTGGAGGCCGGATTGGACTCGGCCATTGTCCACGCCGGGCGGATCATCCCGCTGAACCGGGTGGACCCCCGCCATCGGGACTTGTGCCTGGATCTGATCTACGACCGGCGGGGCTCGGCCGGCACCGCCTCGGAGGGTCGAGACAACTACGACCCGCTGACCGAGCTCTTGGCTGCGTTCGAGAACGTGACCGCCACCGCTGCCGTCAAAGAAGACCGTTCCGGCTGGCCGGTGGAACAGCGGCTAGAGCGGCGCATCATCGACGGCGAGCGGGATGAGTTGGAGAGCGATCTGGACGAGGCCCTCGGCAGCACCCCGGCGCTGGACATTGTCAACAACACGCTTTTGGCCGGGATGAAGGTGGTGGGCGAGCTGTTCGCCTCCGGCGAGATGCAGCTTCCGTTCGTGCTTCAGTCGGCCGAGACCATGAAGACCGCGGTGTCGTATCTGGAACCGCACATGGAGCGCTCCGACGACACCGGAGGCAAGGGCCGGATCGTGCTGGCCACCGTGAAGGGCGACGTCCACGACATCGGCAAGAACCTGGTGGACATCATCTTGACCAACAATGGCTATGAGGTTCACAACCTGGGCATCAAGGTATCCATCAGCGAGATGATCGATCGGGTCCAGGCAGTGGACGCCCACGCCATCGGTATGAGCGGTTTGCTGGTGAAGAGCACGCTGATCATGCGGGACAACCTGGAGGAGCTGAACACCCGCGACCTCCACCACCTCCCGGTATTGCTGGGCGGCGCGGCCCTGACCCGCACCTATGTGGAGCGGGACATGCGGGAGACCTACCGGGGCCGGGTGTTCTACGGCAAGGACGCCTTCGAGGGCTTGGCGGTAATGGACCGACTGGGCGAGTTGCGTCGCACCGGCATCGACGACCCCGAATTCGGGCGCCGACCTGGAGGCCGGGATCTGCCCCGCCGCCCTCGCCGGGACGCGCCTGGTGCGACGGGCGAAGAACTGCCCGAACGAGCTCCGTCGGTGGAGGCCGACAACATTGTGTTCGAACCCCCGTTCGTGGGCTCGCGGGTGGTCAAGGGCATCCCGGTGGCCGACATCGCCGAGTACGTGAACGAGACTGCCCTGTTCCGCAACCAATGGCAGTTCCGCCCCACAGACGGCGAGGACGACGCTGCGTTCAAAGAGCGCATCCGCCCCACCTTGCGTGAGCAGCTCACCTCGGCCACCGCCCAGGGCCTGCTGGTGCCCCAGGTGGTGTACGGCTACTTCCCGGTCAACGGGAGCGGGGATGACCTGGTGGTGTGGGATGGCCCCGACCGCACTGCCGAGGTGTGCCGCTTCCGCTACCCCCGCCAGCCCAAAGACCCGTTCTTGTGCATCGCCGACTTCTTCCGCCCCGCCGCCGGCGACGAGGTGGACTACGCCGCCTTCCACATCGTCACCATGGGCGCCGAGGTGTCCAAAGCCGCCGCCAAGCTGTTCGCCGACAACCGCTACCAGGACTACCTGCTGCTGCACGGCCTCGGGGTGGAGATGGCCGAAGCCCTCGCCGAGTACTGGCACCACCGCATCCGCACCGAGTGGGGCTTCGTGCAAGAGGACGGCCCTACCCTCACTGGGCTGTTCCGCCAGCAGTACCGCGGCGGCCGCTACTCCTGGGGCTACCCGGCCTGCCCCGACCTCGAGGACAACCTCACCGTGGCCCAACTCCTCGAAGCCGACCGCCTCGGCATCCAAGTCGGCGAGGAGACCAGCTACCAGTACCAGCCCGAGCAGACCACCTCCGCCCTCATCTGCCACCACCCTCAAGCCAAGTACTTCGTCGCCCGCTGAGATGCGGGTTCAGCGGCGCGGCGGGAGGGGAACTTTCGGATGATCGAGCTTCAGCCCGCCACCCTTCTATTGCAGTTGGCTGTCGGAGGGCTGGCGTTCACCTGGCTCACCACCCGGCGCCGGGAGGTTGGGCTGGGATACGGCTGGCTCATGCGCAGTACCTTTGGGCTGCTGGCCGCCGGTGGCGCCTGGCTGGGCTTTGCCACCGAACCGCTGGCCGTGCGGGACTGGACAGCCGCGGCAACCGCCGCAGCGGCCGCCGCCGCTTTGGCGGTATCGGTTGCGCGGCGGCGAGCCGGGGTGAGTGGCCAGCGGGAGCGAGTGGAGCGGCGCAGCGCCGAGATCGCCCAGATGACAGGCATCGACCGCTCCGAGCAGCGCTTCGACCGCACCGGGCCCGAATTCCCCCCGGCACTTGATCTGATTGCCCCTGTGGTCGGGCTTATCGGTGTGGTGGCCGGCGGACTCGACGCTGGCGACCCAGCCGCGTTGGCCGTGGCCCGCACCGTGATCGGGGCTTTTTTCTTGGGAGCGGTCACTGATGCCATGCTGTTGGGGCACTGGTATCTAGTGCAGCCCGGCTTGGCCCGGGGGGCGCTGTTGGAGCTGGTGCAATGGACCGGCCTGCTGTGGCTGCCGGAGCTGGTGGTGATGCTGTGGCCCACCGGCATGGGGTCGGTGCTCACAGGCACCATCGACGACGGCTACAACGGGCTGCTGGGATGGTTCTGGGTTGCCTGCGTGGTGACGACAGCGGTCCTGGTGGTACTGGCCCGGGCTGCGCTACGGGAACGCTTCTACTCCGCGGTAATGGCCGCGACGGGACTCCTTTACTTGGGCATCCTGACCGGCTTCGGCATGGATCTGGTCGCCCGAGTGCTGCTTGACACTACTTGATATTTGCTTGCAATCAGTGGAAATTGTTGTTAATACGTTCTCCGTGAGTACCCTTTATCGATAAGTGGCTGGATTAATTGTACAATCTTTGGGATTCTTGGTCTATGGCCACCGAAGAGCGAACCATTCCCGCCTCCCAATTCAGGGATCAATGCCTGCGGCTTATGGATGAAATCAATGAGACCGGCGACACCTTGATCGTCACCAAGCACGGCCGCCCGGTTGCCATCGTCGGCCCTGCCCGCCGAGACAAGGGCAGTCTTTGGGGGTTCATGAAAGGCACCACCCGAATCCTCGGGGACATCGACGGCCCCGCTGTCCCTCCCGATGACTGGGATATCCTCAGCAACCCCGATCGAGTATTCGATTCCGTTCCCTTCCTTCCACATGATTCTCCTTGACACCAATGTGCTGTTGCGGATGACAGCCGCCGATCCAAAGATCGGTGAGCGCTCTCGGCACCTCATCGACGAGGCCATCCACGCCGACGGTGTTGGAGTTCCCACCATCGTGTTTCTAGAGGCAGCACGTCTCCATTGGGATGAGAGAGTGAATCTTGGAATGCCCCCAGGGGATTGGCGCAAAGCCCACATTCTTCGTGGGGTTCTGGAGATCCCCCTCACGGGGGAGATCGCCATCCAGGCTGCGGACCTCTATGCCCGACAAGGTTTCCACCGGGACCCCGGAGACCAGATAATCGCAGCTACGGCCATTGCCGAAAAATGCACCCTAGCTACCACCGACGAACGCATGCTCGATTGGGCAACCAAGGCCAATGCGGTCGCGGTGATGGACGCCACTGAGTAGTGGCCTGGCCCGGCAGGTGGTGTGCTTTCTGGTCAGTGAACGGCGACCATCACCGAGGGAAACACATGCGTGGCCGGCTGTAACTCGATCACGCGTCGATCACGGCTAGGCGGTGATCGGTGGTGGTGAGGTTGTCGGGGCCGTCGGCAGCAGCCACCACGATGTCTTCCAGGCGCAGTCCCCATCGTCCCGGGAGGTAGATACCCGGCTCGATGGAAAAGGCGTGGCCGGGGCGCAACGCCGAGTCGTTACCCTCCACAATGTACGGATCCTCATGGGCCTCGGTGCCGATTCCGTGGCCGGTGCGGTGGATGAAGTTGTCGCCGAATCCGGCCTCGGCGATGATGGCCCGTCCCACCCGGTCGACCTGTTGGCACTGCTGGCCGACTACCGCGGCGGCCACCTGAGCAGCTTGGGCCTCGAAGAGCACGTCATAGGCCTTGTCCAACTCGGCGGGCGGCTCTCCCAGGTGTACACATCGGGTGATGTCGGAGCAGTAGCCCACCCCGTCGGCATTCATCATCGTCCCCCCGAAGTCGCACAGCACGATCTCGCCCGGCTTGATCACCCGCTCCCCCGGTTCGTGGTGAGGGCTGGCCGCGTTCTCGCCGGCGGCCACGATGGCGAAGTTCACCCGCTGGTGGCCCTCAGCCAACAACCTGCGACCCAACTCGGCCGACACCTCGGCCTCGGTCCTTCCCGCCAACTCGATATCGCCGGAACGAAGGTCGACAGCCACCCGGTCGGCAGCCGCCGCCGCGGCCCGAAGCGACTCCACCTCGGCAGCATCTTTCACCGAGCGCAGCGGGCTGGTCAGTTCCGACGCCCGACGGAAATCGACCGATGGCAGCACCTTGGTAAGGTCGACGAGGAACCCGGCCCAGGTGTGGTCGCCGATGGCCGCGGTCGACGCCCGGCCGATAAGGGAGCAGACCATCTCGATGGGGTCGTCGGTTTCGTCCCAGGGGACCGTCTGGAACACCCCGGGGCGTTCCACCACCCGAGGGGCCTCCAGCCGGGGAACGATCAGGTGGGCATCGCCGTCGCGGGGCACCACCAGCATGGTCAACCGCTCCAGGGCCATGGCCTCATAACCGCAGAAATACGGCAGGTCGGCCCCAACAGACAGCAACAGCACGTCTACCTGCTGCTCAGCCATGAGATGTCTTGCCCGATCGATGCGTTGCTGGAACACCGGTAACAAACTACCCCCCGGCGCTCACTCCTACTCCGACCGAGGACGACATCGCCTGGGCGTGGGCGTGTTGGGCGTGGTGGGAGCTGCGGGTTAGCGGGCTGGCCTCTACGTGGGCGATGCCCAGCGAGCGGCCGAGTTCCCGGTACTGATCGAATTGGTCGGGCGGCACCCACCGGGACACGGGCAGATGGTGGGTGGTGGGCCGCAGGTACTGGCCCACGGTCACGATGTCGGTGCCCATCGCGGCGAGATCGGCCATGGTCTGGGCCACCTCGTCGTCTGTCTCGCCCATGCCGACGATGATCGACGACTTGGTGGTCAGTCCGGCGGCTTTGGCCCGGGCCAGCACGGCCAGGCTGCGGGCATAGCCCGCTGAGGGCCGGACCACCCGCTGGAGTCTGGCCACCGTCTCGATGTTGTGGTTCAACACGTCGGGCTGTGATTCGAAAACATCATGAAGCGCGTCGGGATCGCCCTTGCAGTCGGGGATGAGCACCTCCACACGGACCCCGGGAGTACGGCGGCGGATGGCGGCCACGACCGCCGCGAATCCAGCGGCACCCCCGTCAGCCAGATCATCGCGGGCCACCGCGGTGATCACCGCATAATCCAACTCCATGGCCTCCACCGCGTCGGCCACTCGCTCGGGCTCGGCGGGGTCGGGAGGGTCGGGGCGGCGGGTATCCACTAGGCAGAAGCCGCAAGCCCGGGTGCATCGCTCCCCGTTGATCATGAAGGTGGCAGTGCCCTCGTTCCAGCACTCGTAGATGTTGGGGCAACCGGCCTCCTCGCACACCGTCACCAAATCCCGGGCGTGCAGCACAGACCGCAGCCGCCGGAACTCGGAGCCGGTTCGCAGGGCCACCCGCATCCACTCCGGTTTGCGCTCGGTGATGTCCAGCCCCCCGTTGAGCCCGGCCTCGTCCATCCGGGCTTGCAGGCGGACGGGCCGTCCGGGCACATCGCCTGGCCCCATGCCCCGACTGAACAGACTCAGATCCTCAGGCCGCTGCCGCCAGGCCACGTCGGCTCGGTCCACTCCCCCGGTGCCCCAGCGGTCGGCGGCCCGGGTGGCCACCGCGTCAACCACTTCCCGCATGGTGGTCCGCCGTCCTTCGGCAGCCAGCGAGGTAACCGCCTTGTCAGGGATGCCGCAGGGCACTATGCGACCAAACCAGTCCAAATCGCAGTCCACGTTCAGCGCGAAGCCGTGCATGGTACGGGTGCGGCTGAGGCGCACGCCGATGGCTGCAATCTTGCGGGGGTTGTCGCCGTCTGGATCCACCCACACTCCGGGGTAGTCGGCCAGGCGGCCGCAGCCATGCAACCCCACGTCGTCCAGCGCGTCGATCACCAGCTGTTCCACTGAGCGAACGTAGGCCACTGTGTCGGCCATGCCCCCTCCCCGCTTACCGGGCACAGTCATCACCGGATATCCGACAAGCTGGCCGGGGCCGTGGTAGGTGACGTCGCCGCCCCGGTCGGTATATGCCACCTCCGCCCCCACCTTGGCGGGGTCCACCAGTATGTTGGCCTCGTCGCCCCGCAGCCCCAGAGTGAAAACGTGGGGATGCTCCAGCATCAGCAGGTAGTCGCCGCTTCGCTGGAATATGGCCTGCTGGCAGGCGTGGGCGTCCCGGTACGACACCCGCCCCAGCCATCGAATGCGGAGTGGGCTCATTGAATGCTCATGGCATCTCGACGTGCCAGTCTCGGTTTTCGATGATCGACCGCACCTGGTCCAAGAATGCCGCCACGTAGGCCCCGTCGAACGCACGGTGGTCCCAGGCCAGGGCGAGCACCCCCACCGAGTGGATGGCGATGGCCTCGCTGCCGTCGGCTGCGGTGACCACCACCGGGCGGCGGCGAATCCCGTCGGTGGACAAGATGGCCACCTGGGGTTGGTTGATGATGGGGAACTGCATCATGGTGCCCCACTGGCCGGGGTTGGTGATGGTGAACGTGCCCCCGGAGATCTCATCGGCGTTCAGCTTCTTGGTCCGGGCCCGCCTCGACAGGTCGGCCACCTCTTCGGCGATCGCCGTCAGGCGCTTGCGGTCGGTGTCGACCACCACCGGGGCCAACAGTCCCTGGAAGTCGAGGTCGACGGCGATGGCCAGATTGACGTAGTTGTGCACCACCAGCTCGTCGTCGCCTACTGAGGCGTTGATGTGGGGATACTCGTGGATGGCGTCGCACACCGCCCGGGCGATGAACGGCAGGTAGGTGAGGCTGAAGCCGTGCTCGGCCTTGAACTCCTCCCGGTGGGCTCGGCGTACCTGCTCCACCCCTTCGAAGTCCACCTCCACCGCGGTCAGCACGTGGGGCGACACTGCCTTGGAGCGCACCATGTGCTCACCGGTGATGCGGCGGATGTTGCTGAGCGGAACGATGGTGTCCCGTCCTGAGGCTCGAGACGAGGTAGGCGGCGGCGCGGGCGGCACGGGCCGGGAACCGGCGGCGCGATTCTGGGCGATGTACCCCTCCACGTCGGAGCGGGTGATGCGACCTCCCTTGCCGGTACCGGAAATTTGCGAGGGGTCGATCCCGTTCTCGGCAATGAGCCTCCGCACCACCGGCGACAACACAATGCCGCTGCCAACCGAGGCCGAGGCTTCGTCCGCAGAGGCCGGGGCGTTCACCTGTGATTCGGGCGCGAGGGCAGGCTCAGGTGATGGCGGCGGCACTGGCGTCGGCTCGGGCGCAGGCTGTGGCACTTCTACCGGATCGGGCGCGGGGGCAGGCGCTGACCCTACGCCAGCCTCGTCCTCGCTCAACACGGCGATCACCGCGCCCACCTCCACGATGTCGCCCTCGGCGGCCACGATCTCCACCAGCACCCCCGACATGGGCGACGGCACCTCGGAATCCACCTTGTCGGTGGACACCTCGAAGAGCGGCTCGTCTTCGGCCACCTCTTCGCCCACCTGCTTGAACCATTGGACGATGGTCCCCTCCATCACCGTTTCGCCCAGCTGCGGCATCCTGACCTCAGACATCGAGCCTCCCAAGCTCTCTACGCCCCTCCGCCTCAGACATCAACGCTCCTCATTTGACTCTTTGAATTCTCTCCGCTCAGTGCAGGGCCCGGCCGGTCAGCGACAGCACCGTCTCACCGAACAGCTCGCTCATGGTGGGGTGGGGCTGGATGAACTCGGCCACCTCGGACACCGTGGCTTCCCAATTCACCGCCAGATAGCCCTGCCCAAGCTGCTCGGTCACCCACGGACCCACCATGTGGACCCCGAGGATGCGCCCAGCAGTCCCATCGTCGCAGCGGTCGGCGATTACCTTGACCAGCCCGTCGGTGTCTCCCACGATCATGGCCCGCCCGTTGCCGATGAAACGGTGCATCGAGGCAACCACTTCGAACCCGGCTTCCTTAGCCGACGCCTCGGTGTGGCCCACAAAGGCCACCTCGGGATGGCAGTAGATGGCCCACGGAACATTGGCATAGTCCATTGGCGAGGGCGACTCCCCCAGCAGGTGCTTCACCACCATGATGGCCTCGGCAAAGGCTACATGGGCCAGCTGCGGCGTGTTCACCACGTCGCCCACCGCATACACCCCCGCAGCAGTGGTTTCGCAGAACTCGTCGACTGCCACATAGCCCCCATCGTCCACTATCACCCCGGCCGCATCCAGGCCCAGGCCGTCGGTGAACGGACGGCGGCCCACGCACACCACCACCGCGTCCACGCCCAGGGGGTCGGCGCCTTCGACGGCCAACTCCACACCGTCGCCGTTGTCGCGACAGCCGTTCACCACCACTCCGGTCCGAATCTCGATCTTGCGCTTCTTGAAAGCCCGGGTGAGCATCTTCACCACGTCGTCGTCGGCCCCCAGCAGGATCCGGGGCAGCGCCTCTAACACCGTCACTTCCGTCCCCAGATCGGCCAGCATCGAGGCGAACTCCAATCCGATGGCCCCTCCGCCGATGATCGCCGCCCGCTCTGGCAGGTCGGTGATGGATAGCAGCTCGTCACTGGTCAGCACCCGTTCGCCATCCACTTCGAATCCGGGCAGAGTCCGGGGCACCGACCCGGTGGCCAAGATCACATGGTTGGCGGTCAGCGTCACATCGCCCGACTCCCCACCCGACACCGACACTGCCCGGTCAGGCCCGAGCGAGCCCCACCCCTCCAGCACCGTGACCTTGCGGCCCTCCAGCAGCTTGCCCACGCCTTTGTGTAGTTGATCCACGATCTTCTGCTTGCGGGCTTGGGCCGCCCCCATGTCCACCGTGGGGGATTCCGACATGATGCCGAACTGATCGGCGTGGGCCACCGTCCGGTACACCGACGCCGTCTCCAGCAGCTCTTTGGCCGGGATGCAGCCCACGTGCAGGCAGGTCCCGCCCAGTTTCTGCTTCTCCACCAAAGCAACGTCGAGACCTGCGGCAGCACCGTACAGCGCGGCGGCATAACCGCCGGGGCCACCGCCCACTATCACCACGTCATAGCTGTTGCTCATGGCGTTCAGCCTACCGGTGAGTTGATCAACGGAGGATGAGCACAGCCTGTACGGCGAACGCCACCAAGATGGCCACCCCGCACAGCAAGGACAAGAGAATCAACCGACGCGTGCTCACAATGCCATCAGCGGCTGCGCCGGCGGCTCCGGCGGCCCATGTACCAGCCCACGATCTCGGTGCAGACCACCGACAGAACAATGGTGATGAGCAGTAGCAGGAATAACGGCAGGTCCCAGTCCCACCCCAAGAAGTTGACCCGGGTCTCATCGGTGTTCTGGGCGATGAACACGATCAACACCACCGCGGCCAGCGTACCCAACACCATCCGGGCGTTGATCTGTCGGACCACATCCATGAACGACCGGGATTTTGGTTCTGCCCTCTCGACGCCCTGATGGTCAAAGGGAGGTCTCGCTTCGGGCTCAGACATGGCACAACGCTACTCGCGCCGTAAGGCCTGAGGGAGCGTGACAGAGCCGAACTGACCGTACACTGGCCTCATGAGAGTGGCTGTTGCCGGAGCATCGGGGCTGATCGGGACGGCGCTGGTCGGCCATCTCGAGTCTTGTGGCCATCAGGTGGTCCGAGTGGTACGCGATCGGGCGCTTCGCACCGCCAGCACCCGTTACTGGAACCCGGCCACCGGCGACATCGACGACGATGCCTTTGACGGCATCGACGGGGTAGTGAATCTGGCCGGTGCGGGGATCGGCGACCGCCGCTGGAGCGAGCGCCGCAAACGGGAGCTGCACCTGAGCCGAGTGGACGCCACCGAGCTGTTGGTCGAGGCCATGGGCGCGTCAACAACCCCGCCCTCAGTACTGGTGGCCGGCTCCGCAGTCGGCTTCTACGGCAACCGAGGAGACGATCCGCTAGATGAGCAGTCGGGGCCCGGCACCGGATTCCTGGCCACTCTGACCGCAGACTGGGAGGAGGCCGCCCTAGAGGCCTCTAGCGCCGGCATCCGGGTGGCCCTGGCCCGCACTGGGCTGGTGGTATCCGACAACGCCCCGTTCCTCACCCGAATGCTGCCCCTGTTCAAACTGGGCTTGGGCGGCCCTCTAGGCAATGGCCAGCAGTGGTGGCCGTGGATCGCACTGGAAGACGAGGTGAGGGCCCTGGCCTACCTTCTGGAGGCTGATATCGCGGGCCCTGTAAATCTGTGCGCCCCTAATCCGGTCACCAACCGGGAGTTCACCCGGGCGCTGGCCTCAGTGCTGCGCCGCCCCGCGGTCCTAACCGTCCCTCGCTTCGGCCCCCGATTGCTGTTGGGCAAGGAGTTGGCCGACGAGCTCTTGTTCTCCAGCACCAATGCCCATCCCCTAGCGTTGGCCAATGCGGGCTTCGAGTTTCGCCACCCCAACCTGCAACCTGCCTTAGAGGAGGCCCTGTCATGAGGCCGCGATTGATCAGTGACAGCCGAGTGATTCCTGCTCCTCCCGGGGAGATCTTCGCCCTCTTGGCCGATCCGTCCCGACATCCTGAAATAGACGGCTCGGGAACGGTGCAGCAGCTCCTTTCCGACCCGGGTCCGATGCAACTGGGATCAGAGTTCAGAATGGCTATGAAAATCTTCGGCTGCCCCTACAAGATGACCAACACAGTGGTGGAGTTCGAGGAGAACCGCCTGATTGCCTGGCGCCACTGGGGCCGACACCGCTGGCGCTACGAGCTCGATCCAGCAGATGGCGGCACCCTGGTAACCGAAACTGCGGATTACAGCAGGACCCGCCTGCGCCAACTCATCATGATCGTGCACACCCCCAAACGCCTCCAGGCCAGCATCGCCGCCACTCTCGACAACCTGGTGAAGAGATTCACACCCTGATTCCTCAGCTTCAGAACAGTCGCTGGTCCTCAACCACTTCTTGCCCAAACCCATCTTGACCGTCGGCCGCTTCGGTGGCCAGGCGGTCGGCCTCGTCGTTCCAGGGGTCACCGGCGTGGCCTTTCACCCACATAAAGTCGATCTCACGGGCCAGCACGAGCTCGATCAGCGGCTCCCACAGGTCGCGGTTGGCCACCGGCTTCTTCTGGCTGTTGCGCCATCCCCGGCGGATCCACCCCTCCCACCACCGGTCCCGAAAGCAGTTGACCACATAGGTGGAGTCGCTATACACCTCCAAAGGGCCCTCCAGCGCTCGCACTGCCTCCAATACCGCAGTCAGCTCCATGCGCTGATTGGTGGTTTGCGGGGCCGCGCCCGAATCCCGCTGTCCGCCGGGCACCACCCAACCCCATCCCCCCGGACCAGGGTTCCCTCGGCAAGCGCCGTCGGTGTACACCACGGTGGGCTGTTGGCTGCCTGTCACGGTCTCATGGTGGCACGATCACCCAAGAGTTGAAAGCATGGTGGCGTGGCCGTGAACTTCTCACACCAACTGCCCGACACCGATCCGGACGAGACCAGGGAATGGCTCGACAGCCTCGACGCGGTGGTCAGCGCCTCGGGCGGTCAGCGCAGCCGGTACCTGTTGCGGGCCCTGCTGGACCGGGCCGACGAGTTGGGTTTGGGCCTTTCGGGCACGGTGCAGACGCCGTATGTGAACACCATCCCCACGGCCGACCAGCCGTTCTTCCCCGGAGACGAGAACATCGAGCGCCGAATCCGGGCTTTCATCCGGTGGAACGCCGCCGCGATGGTGGTCAAGGCCAACAAGCGGGCCGACGGCATCGGTGGCCACCTGTCCACCTTCGCCTCGTCGGCCGCCCTCTACGAGGTGGGCTTCAACCACTTCTTCCGGGGCAAAGAAGACGGGCTGCCTGGCGACGCCGTCTACATCCAGGGTCATGCCGCACCGGGCATCTACGCCCGGGCCTATCTCGAGGACCGCCTGACCGAGGAGCAATTGGACAACTTCCGCATGGAGATCGGCGGCAACGGGCTGTCCAGCTACCCCCACCCCCGGCTCATGCCCGACTTCTGGGAATACCCCACGGTGTCGATGGGCCTGGGGGCGATCAACTCCATCTACCATGCCCGCTTCTACCGGTACCTCCACGACCGCCGAATCGAGGACACCAGCGAATCGAAGGTGTGGTGTTTCGTGGGCGACGGCGAGTGCGACGAGCCCGAGACGCTGGGGTCGATCTCGCTGGCCGGCCGAGCCAAGCTGGGCAACCTCATCTGGGTGGTGAACTGCAACCTCCAGCGCCTCGACGGTCCGGTGCGGGGCAACGGCAAGATCATCCAAGAGCTCGAGGGCAACTTCCGGGGCTCGGGCTGGAACGTGATCAAGGTGATCTGGGGTTCGCGCTGGGACGAGCTGCTGGCCGCCGACGTGGACGGGGTGCTGTTGGAGAAGATGATGACCACGGTGGACGGGGAATACCAGCGCTATGCCACCGAGACCGGCGCCTACATCCGGGAGAACTTCTTCGGGCCCGATCCCCTGCTGCGCAAGATGGTGGCCCACCTGAGCGACCGGGAGCTACAGGACCTGCCCCGGGGCGGCCATGACTACCTTAAGCTTTACGCCGCCTACAAGGCCGCGGTGGAGGCCACCGACCGGCCCACCGTTATCTTGGCCAAGACCATCAAGGGCTGGACGCTGGGCGAGGGGCTGGAAGCCCGCAACGCCACCCACCAGATCAAGAAGATGACCACCGCCCAGCTCATGGATCTCCGCTCTCGCCTGCACTTGGAAGAGGAGATTCCCGCCGAGGCCCTCGAGGATGATGCCAATCCGCCGTACTACAAGCCGCCGCCTGACTCCCCCGAGCACCAGTATCTGATGGCCCGCCGCCGCGAGCTCGACGGACCTCTCCCCGTCCGGGTGGTGAACATCCGCCGACCCATGAAGCTGCCCGACGACAAGCTGTTCTCCGACTACGACGAGGGATCCGACGGCCGCCTGGTGTCCACCACCATGGTTTTCACCCAGATGCTGCGCAACATGATGCGAGACGAGGAATTCGGGGCCCGAGTAGTGCCCATTGTCCCCGACGAAGCCCGCACCTTCGGCATGGACTCCCTGTTCCGAGAGTTCAAGATATACGCCTCAGAGGGTCAGCTTTATGAGCCGGTGGACCACGATCTGCTTCTGTCCTATGCCGAGGGCCAAGACGGCCAGCTCTTGGAGGAGGGCATTACCGAGGCCGGGTCATTGGCCTCTTGGACGGCGGCGGCCACCAGCTACGCCACCATGGGGGTGCCCATGGTCCCGTTCTATTCCTTCTATTCCATGTTCGGATTCCAACGGGTGGGCGATCTGATCTGGTCGGCGGCCGACTCCCGGGCCAGGGGGTTCTTGATGGGGGCCACCGCGGGGCGCACCACACTGATGGGCGAGGGGTTGCAGCACCAGGATGGCCACAGCCTCCTGCTGGCCTCCACCGTGCCGGCTTGCTGCGCATATGACCCGGCGTTCGCCTACGAGCTGGGGGCCATAGTGCGCTCAGGGCTGAACCGGATGTACGGCAACGGCGGCGGGGAGGACGTGTTCTATTACATAACCATCTACAACGAGAATTACCGCCAGCCTCGCAGGGCCGACTTCATCAGCGATGAGCACATCTTGTCGGGGCTGTACCAGTGGAACCATCCGTTGGAGGGCACCGAGCAGCAGGCCTCGATCATCTTCTCCGGAACTGCCCACCAGGCTGCCCGCGACGCCCAAGCCGAGTTGGCCGAGCGTTACGGGATCGGGGTGGACCTGCTCAGCGCCACTTCCTTCAAGGCCGCCCGGGAGGAAGCGCTCTCCGTTGAGCGGTGGAACCGCCTGCATCCCGATGAGGCGCCCCAAGTGCCCATGGTCACCCAAAGGCTGAGAGCAGGCCACGGCCCGGTTGTGGCGGTCACCGACTACATGACCATGGTGCCCGACCAAATCGCCCGCTGGGTGCCCCGCCGCTTCATACCGCTGGGCACCGACGGCTTCGGCCGCTCCGACACCCGCGAGTCGCTGCGCCGCTTTTTCGAGACCGACGCCGACAGCGTGACGGCGACCATTTTGAGCGCCTTGACCGCCGAGGGCAGCCTCGCCCCGGCGGTGGCCAAAGACGCCATTTCCCGCTACAACCTCAATCACCCCCACTTCGACCCCACCGGCTAGCGGGGGCGCTGGCTCAGGCGGGTTGGAGCTGGTTCAGCTCGGTGACGTTGTCGAGGAGGATCTTCTTTTTGGTGGCGTCGTCGAAGCCCTTGTCTTTGAGTTCCACCAGATAGTCGAGCGGCTGGGGCATGCCTTCGATGTGGGGCCAGTCGCTGCCGAAGATCACCCGGTCGGCCCCCATGTAGTGGACCACCTCGGCCACGTCGTCCTCCCAGAACGGGTTGATCCACACGTGCTGGCGGAAAAGCTCTGAGGGGTCTTCTTTGAACCAGCCGATGCTCTTGTGTCTGGCCTGGCCCAGCTTGCGGAACATGTCGCCCAAGAACTGCGAGCCGTTCTCCACCGAGGCGATACGCAGGTTGGTGAAACGCTCGAACAGCTTCTCCAGCGCCAGGGTTATCAGGTAGTCGTAGGCGGCCCGCTCGATGTTGTAGGCCTTGATGCTGGGCTTGTACTTGCGCTCCTTGGCCATCCCCGACGAAGCGAACCCGTCCACGTCGTAGCCATGGGTGGTGTAGCCGCTGTCGCCAGCGTGGACCACCGCGCAGACGCCTGACTCATTGACCCGGGCCCAGAACGGGTCGAAGTGCTCGTCGGCCGGCGACATGAATCCCTCTGCGGTCCACACCGCGGCCGGGCGCATTACGATGGTGCGGGCGCCTCTGTCGATGGCCCACTCCAGCTCCTGGCAGGCCCAGTCCACGTCGCCCAAAGCGATATAGGGGGCAGCAAAGATGGCGTCGCGGTAGGAAAAGCCCCACTGCTCGTCGAGCCAGCGGTTGAACCCGCCGAACAGGGCGCACACCGCTTCGATGTCCTCTTTGATGAGCTCCTCGTACAACACGCCCAGGGTGGGGAACAGCCACACCGACTGGAGTCCCTGCTGGTTCACCTTGGCGACCCGGGCGTCGCGGTCGTCCACGTAGTAGCGGGGCAGCTTCTCCCGCTTGCTCAGCATCTCGGCGGGGTTGCGGCCCTCGGGGTTGCCCCGGAAGTAGTCGTGCATGGCGCCGGGCAAAGCGATCGGGTCCCAGGTGGGGTTCACCACCGCATGGCTTATCTTGCCGCCCACCAGGTGGTAGCGGCGGCCGTTCACCTCGGCCCACTGCACGCATCGGGCGTGCATGGCCGGGTCCACATGGCGGGTGAAGGCATCCTCCGCCTCGTAGTAATGGTTGTCGCAGTCGAATGGGATGTAACCGAGATCGTCCACGAAACCAGGGTATCGCTGGGCAATGGGCGGTGCCTGCTTGGACAGCGGTATCAAGCCCTTGTCGGCCGCGCTACCGTCAGCCCCGTGCCAGAAAACCCAGAGACCGAGACCTCCATCCTTGTCGACGACCGGGAGCGGGTGCGCTACATCACCTTGAATCGCCCCGAGCGGCGCAACGCTTTGACCATGGCCCAGCTTGGACTGCTCTTCGACATGCTGGCCGACGCCGATGCCGCTCACCACGTCGGCGCCATCGTGATCCAGGGGGCGGGCGGGGCGTTCTGCTCGGGCATCGACCTCGATCCCGACGAGATCGACTTGGACTACGACTCCCGCTCCTTCGAGCAGGAGTTGGCCCTGGTGGAGCCGTTCCGCCGGTTCGAGGAGGTAGGGCGGCTGCGCACGCCGGTCATCGCCTCTGTCCACGGGTACTGCCTGGCGGTGGGTACCGACATCGCCTTTCACGCCGACATGACCGTATGTGCAGAAGACGCCCAGTTCGGCTACCCCATCGTGCGGTCGATGGCCTCGCCGTCCACCCACATGTGGACCTATCTCGCCGGGCCGCAGTGGGCCAAGCGCCTGCTGCTCACCGGCGACACGATCGACGGTGCCACCGCAGCCCGGGCCGGGTTCGTGCTCGAGGCAGTGCCCGCCGACGAGCTGGCCGAGCACACCCACGACCTAGCCCGCCGGGTGGCCACCGTGCCCAGCGACATCTCCGCGGCCAACAAGGCCATCTGCAACAAGGTCCTCGAGCTGATGGGCTACGCCATGGCCCAAGAGCTGGCCCGCGAGCACAATGTGATCGCCCACCAGTCCCCCGCCGCCCAGGAATTCGGCCGCATAATCCGCACCGAAGGCTTCAAAGCCGCCCTCGCCTGGCAAACCGAGCAGTTCGGCTAGTGGTGTGTCGCAGGAATAGCGCCGTGGATTGCGACGGCAGCGGCGTTCCTCGCAAGGCGCACCGACGCAGCCATACCCGGAGCGTACGGCAAGGAGGGGCAACGCCGCGAGGGGCGTCGATGCCTAGCAGGACACGCGCGAATATTTCTGCGACACACCACTAGCAACCAGTAGCGGCCTCGAGCGCCTGGCAGGCCTCGTTCATGCGGGCGGGGGCGAGCTTGGCGACCCGCCGTCGAAAGGCGCTGCGGGGGAGGGTGTTGATGTTGTCGAAGCTGACCACGCATTCCACGGGCACACCGTCCTCAGCGGTCAAGGGCAGCTCGGATGCGATACCTCGGATTGTTTGAGTTATCTCAGCGGCAACTACACCACCGATGCGGGCGGCAACCGGGTCCCGGGTGAGCACGAGCACAGGGCGGTCGCCGCTCGAGGTTTCGGCGAACCAGATCTCACCCCTTTGCATCGAGCCAGTCAATCCAGTCAGACCAGTCCTCGGCCGGGAGCCAGTATTGGACATCGGTGAAAGCCAAATCCTCTTCAGCAACCGGCGTCTTCTCGTAAATCTCGGCATCGCGCACCGCCAAGATGGCATTGATGTGACGACGCAGCGCCTCGCGGAACAACTCCGAGAGAGCGACATCCATATATTCAGCCGTCTCCCTGGCTCTTTCCGCCTCTTCGGGCGGCACCCGGAAGCTGAGCATTGTCATACAAGATTAGTCTAGCGTATGACGAACCAGCCGTCAACGATATTGTGGCGTTATTCAGGGCTTTTGTCGCATCTTGACTGGTCAGCTCTGGCCGCTTAGCAGCTGATCGAGTGCTCGGTGGAAGTGGATTAGGGCTACTTCGTGGCGGCCGACCAGGGTTTCGCTGATCAGGCCGGACGACAGGGACTGCTGGATCTTGACCGCTTGGGGGAAGTCCTCACCGGCGCCGACCTTTTGATGCAGCTCCAGGGTGCGCTCGTAGTGGGGGCGGGTTTGTTCGGTTACTGGCTCAGGCGTGTACAGGGTCATAGTGACGTCGGTGTGGTCGACGGCGGTGGGCAGGAACTGGTACACCGCGAAGTGGTCCACGCTGTGGCTCAAAATGGTGTTGGGGGCGATCAGATACTCCACTGTGGCCCGGCTGAGCAGGTCCCACTCGTCTTCAGGAGTTTCAGCCAGCTCCAGGATCGACTTCTGGCAAGTCTGGAACCGCAGATTGGGTCCGTACCCCTTGTAGGTCATGGGTTGGGACAGGTAGTAGCGGCCCACCGTGGTGCGGTGCAGCGAGAACACGTGGTACGACTCCAAGAACGTGTCCACCAGCAGCTTCCAGTTGCAGGGCCAGCTCGACTCCCACTGATCGAACGGGACGTAGCCGCCCATGGCGAAGTCGTCGAGGTCTTGGGCAGCGTCGCCCACCAGCTCGGCGGCATCCACCGGATCGTCGCCCTCAGGCCGCACGAAAACCACCCCACATGCCTCCTCCACCGGCACCGGCACCAGGCCGAGCTCCGACTCGTCGGTCCCGCTGAAACCCTCCCCCGCCTGAGGGCGGGCCAGCAGAGACCCGTCCAGCCGGTACGTCCAGGCGTGAAATGGGCACCGCAGCGAGGATGCCCCCGACCCGCAGCCGCTCACCACCGGGGACGCCCGGTGCCGGCACACGTTGCGAAACCCTCGCAGAACGCCGTCGTCGCCCCGTACCACCACCACCGGCACCCCGCCAGCAGTGAACGACACATAGTCGCCCGCCGACACCACCGCCCCCGACAGGCACGCCACCACCGGGCGGCGGCGGAACAGCTCCTCCCGCTCCGCCTGCCAGTGGGACTCGCTGGTGTACACCTCGGCGGGAAGCACCAGCATGTCGTCGGCCAGCTGCGTGGTGCTGGCGGCATGGTGATCCAGAAGCTCCCGGATCAGATCCACCTGGGTCTCGCGGCGCATCCCTGGAGCCTACGCCGGTAACGTCGGCCGGTGATGCCCCACAACACACCGCCCACCCATCGGCCTGGAGGCCCAGAATGAACCGCGACCTGTACCTCTATGAGGTGGTCGACGTCATCGAGCAGGGCCAGTACGACTACATGGAGCATCTGTGGCAAGACCCGGTGCTGCGCATGCCGGAGATGTTCGGACTCCAGGGCGCCTTCTACATCCTGGGCGCGGGCGGCGGGTGCTGGCCCCAGGTCGTCAACATCTGGGACATCGGCTCTGAGGGCTGGAAGGGCCTGGCCAAGAATCTCGACCGGCTCAACCTGAAGCGGCGCAAGGCGTTCTATGGCGACTGGTGGGACGAGGCCGCCCAGTGGCGCTCCGGCGGTTTCGACCGGCTGTGCGGGGGCGTGCCCGGCAGCCCCACCACCACCGAGATCGCCGAAGCCGGCATCACCGGCACCCTGTTCGTGAACGAGGTCCTCACCGTGAGGCCTGGAACCCCGCTAGAGTTTCTGGCCGCCGTGGTCGAAGAGCGCACGCCCCTCATGGCCGACTACGGCCACCGACCCACCGGCCTCTACGAAGTGCTCAACAACCAGCACGAGGTGGTGATGGTGTGGGCTACCGATATCGCCTCCCACGTCACCTTCCGCCAGAACCGAGATACCACCCGGGGCCTGTGCGATGAGGGTACCGCCGACGAGCGGATCACCGCCTGGGAGCGGCGCTCGGCCGAATACGTCACCGGCGGCGACACCCACCTGATGACTCCCCTCCCCCGCACGGTTTACGGCCCCGACGATTGGGAGGATGCCAGCCTGGAGAATTGGCTGGCTGCCCAGGAGCAGGATTGATGACATGACGGACAAATTCGACCTGACCGGGCGGGTGGCCATCGTCACCGGCGCATCCCGGGGCATTGGCCAGGCCTTGGCCCTGGGACTGGCCGACGCCGGCGCCAAGATCGTCGCCGCCAGCCGAACGCTGGATGCCTGCCAGGCACTGGCCGATCAGATCACCGCCGCGGGTGGAGAGGCCATGGCTGCTGAACTCGATGTCGGCCAGCTGAACCAGCATCAGCCGCTGCTCGAAGCCACCATGAACCGCTTCGGCCGCATAGACGTACTGGTGAACAACGCCGGAGTGCTCCGTCCCCACGTCACCACCCGGGTCACCCCAGAAGAGCTCGACGACATCTTGGCCGTGAATTTCAAGGGACCGCTTTTCCTGTCGCAGGCTGCCCTCGACCACCTGGCCGCCAACGGGAGCGGGTCGATTATCAACATCGGCGCGCTGGGTGCCTTCCAGCCCATGGAGGGCATCGGCGCCTATTGCGCGGTCAAGGCGGCCATGGCCAACTGGACCACCACCATGGCCCGAGAGTGGGCCAACCGCGGCGTGCGGGTGAACCTGCTGGTACCCGGTCCGGTGGCCACCGACATGATACTGCCCCGCGATCCCGACACCCGGGCCCGGTTTGAGCAAGAAGTGGCCGCGGAGACCATCTTCGGCCGTCTCGGTGTCCCCGAAGATCTCGTCGGCGCCGCGGTGTTCCTGGCCAGCGACGCCTCGGCGTTTATGAGCGGCCGCCCGGTGTTCGTAGACGGCGGAATGCTGCGCTGAGCTGGGGAATCGGAGAGGACCGCAAAGGTGCGCTTCTGGCGCGCCGACACCGGGTAGGGTCGGGGCATGGCCTCTGATTTGGCCCAACAGGTCTTGATTGCGCCTTCTGTGCTGCCCGCCGATTTCGCCCGATTGGGCGAGGAGTGCATCGGGTTGGAAAAGGCCGGGGCCGATCGCATCCACTGGGATGTGATGGACGGGCGATTCGTGCCCAACCTCACCTTCGGCCCCGACGTTATTGCCTCCATCCGGCCCTTGGTGTCGCTGCCGTTCGAGGCCCACCTGATGGTGGAGGAGCCCCACGAGCTGGCCCCTCGCTACGCCGAAGCCGGCTGCGAGCTGCTAACCGTCCACGCCGAGGCCTGCCCCCACCTGCACAGTACGCTGGGCGCCATCCGCGAGCTGGGCATGGATGCTGGCGTGGCCCTCAACCCAGGCACTCCGGCCTCGGCGGTGGCCCATGTTCTGGACCTGTGCCGGCTGGTCCTGGTGATGACCGTCAATCCCGGCTGGGGCGGCCAGTCTTATATCGCGTCGATGGAGTCCAAGGTGGCCGAGGTTAGGGCCATGATCGACGAAGGCGGACACGACGTGGAGTTGGAGGTTGACGGCGGTATCGGCAGGGACACCATCGGGGCCGCCGCCAAAGCTGGGGCCGGTGTGTTCGTGGCCGGCAGCGCGGTGTTCTCCGACGAGCAGGGGTTCGACCACGCCATCACCGAGTTGCGAGACGCGGCCGCCGCCCGCTGACCGTGCCAGTGGTCCGCCGCCGGCTGCCGATTGCCGCAGTGCTGTTGATAGCGGTTGCCCCGTTTGTCCTGGCAATCGGGGCGTGCGGGGGCGGAGAACGGTCCGACCTGGCCACCTTCTGTGAGAAGCTCCGCGTCGCGTCTGGTCCCGAGGGAGCGCTGGCCTCGCTCGCCCCCAACGACCCCGATGCCGCCGAGGTGGCTGCTGAGGAGCTAACCAGCCTGCACCGAGCCGCCCCATTGGAAATCAAGCCGTCGCTGGCTGTGATCAACAACACCGTGGGCCTCGTTCTGACCGCCTTGAGCGATTCAGAGGTCGCCGGCCAGGACTCCTTGCAAAAGATGGAGAGCGAGATGACCGCCTATACCGAAGCCGCCATTGAGGTGGCTCGATTCGCCGCCGACCACTGCGGTTTGGATCTAAACCCCGAGACTCCTGCCACCAGTCTCGATGGAGACAGGATTATCGGTGAAGTGCAATTGGATGTGGTGGGCTGATGCTGGCCGGCCGGATCTCGATGATCAACTCGATCATCAGAAGAGGTCAGATCATTTCACCGCGCTTGACGATGACATGGTCGATGATGCCGTACTGCTTGGCTTCTTCGGCGGTGAACCAGCGATCGCGATCGGAGTCGGCCTCCACCTGCTCTATCGATTGGCCGGTGTGGGTGGCAATGCGTTCGGCCAACAGCGTTTTGACGTAAGCATGCTGCTCGGCCTGAATGGCGATGTCGGCGGCTTGGCCCCTAACGCCACCCGAGGGCTGATGCATCATGATTCGGGCATGGGGTAGGGCGTAGCGCTTGCCGGGCGCGCCGGCGCACAGTAGGAATTGGCCCATTGAGGCCCCCAGGCCCATGCAGATGGTCCCGACATCGGGGGCGATGAACTGCATGGTGTCGTAGATGGCCATGCCCGAGGTGACCGACCCGCCCGGCGAGTTGATGTACAGCCAGATGTCCTTCTCAGCGTCCTCACCTTCCAGGTACAGGAGCTGGGCGGTGATGTAGTTGGCGATGTCGTCGTCTACGGCAGTTCCCAAGAACACGATGCGGTTCTTCAACAACCGGTTGTAGATCTCGAAAGCGCCCCGCTCAGGGCTGCCCGGTTCAAACATGGCGGGATTGGTCATGGCCCCAATCGTACCGGTCTGCTACCGGGTCTCGGCTACCCGATCAACCGGCATGACTGTGCACACCGGGGCCTCAGGCGGTTCGGAGGGCAGCATGAACCGCCAGAACACAGCGGCCCTAGGCTCACCGCAGGTGTCCAGCCAGTTGGGCACGCCGGGATCGCGGTGGGCGATAACCACCCGATAGCGCCGGTCCTCGCCCATCTCCATTTGGACGTCGTTCAGCGAGACGATTCGCTCCAGGTAGTCGGCCGTTTGCCCCAGCTCGTTCCAGATCACCACGTTGGTAAACAAGCCCTCGGGAATCCGGCCTTCCATAACCAGGGCCTCGTCGGGGGCCAACTCGTACTCGCCAGCGGAATAGGCGATGTCCACCGCCCCCCATCCGCCGCCGTCGCTGTCGGTCCAGTCCACCGGTGAACCCATCGTGTTCGCCACATCGGAGTACCAGCTCGGGCGCCTCCGGGGCTGTGGGCCGAGCATCTGCCCGCCGAACTTCGAGCGCACCCAGGCCTCCACCCGTCTTAGGCGACGCGACACCGAAGCATCGTCTGGCACCGGGGCCTGGTCGGGTCCGTTGACTGCTTCGATGCGCAAATCGGGCACCAATTCAACTTGGGTCGAGGCGGCTTCGGCTTCATTGAAGTAAAAGCGGACCACCACCGAGCCGGCGTCCTGCTCCAGGGGCATCCAGTTGCCGCCTTCTGCGTGCGGCGACAGCACCACTTCAAAGCGGCCGTCGTCGTCGAACACCATTTCATCCATGTTCAGCTCAGCCACAACACGGGTTGGCCAGTGCCCATCGCGGTCGCCGCCGTGCACGGTCAGCGACAGATAGATCTCCCGGCCCCGTCGCCCTTGCACTCGATACGAGAGGTCGCCCCGCAGCGGTGCGAAAAAGTAGATGGCGTCGGGATTGTCGCCCCACTTGCGGTAGGGAGAGATGAGTCGCACGAAATGCGGTCGCTCAGGTTCGTTCTCCAGATAGAGATCCAACGCCCCCCATAGAGCCATGGCCAGGCCCCGAATGCCCAAGTGCTCTCGACCGGGGGCCAGGCCCCGCTGGGGCCCGATCCAGTCGGCGTCTATCTCCGACAGCGTGCTCAGCAGGTCCTGCCAAGCCCGCCGGGCCTCGCGGTCCGGCCCGCCCTCTCGAGACTGGCTCACAGCGCCTTAGGGCCGATTGGATCCGCTGCCAAGGTGTCTTCGTCCGCGTCGAAGAGAACGGCCAAAAAGGTGGTGGCCTGGTCGGTGCGGTTGCGCCAGGCATGTACCGTCCCCCGTTGCACTACGCAGTCTCCGGCTTGGAGGTGGACGTCCTCGTCTCCTTCCAGTATTAGCCACAGCTCGCCCTCCAGTACGCAGATGAAATCCACCGTAGCGGTGCGGTGGAGATTCTCCTCGTCGGTCACCGGGGGTGGTTGACCGTCGGCGTCCACGTAGACCACCGAGTCAGGCGGCAGCTTGTTGCGAATTATGTTCACACCGCCAGCTGGAGGCGACAGTCTGAAGCTATCCCGGTCGCCTGGTGCGATATAGCTGGTAGGCAGCTGGCCTACCGTCCAAATGGCAGTAAGGAACTGCTCGGGATGGCGGGGGCTAATCACCACTGGCGGCGGTCCATCGCTGTCCACGATCGAGTGGCCGTCGCTGTCCACTGCGGTCACTATCCGCCGGAAGTCATCAGTCATGTGCGCCAGGTGGGATTTGAACCCACACGGGCTTGCGCCCACAGGGACCTAAACCCTGCGCGTCTGCCAAATTCCGCCACTGGCGCGTAACAAGACCCGACCAGGTTACAAGGCCAGCTGCGCCGCCAAGGCTCGAAAAGCCTTTCCCCGGTGGGAGACCGCGTTCTTCTCCTCGGGCGACATCTCGGCGAACGTGCGCCCGTCTCCCCCGTGGGGCACGAATACCGGGTCGTAGCCAAACCCCTTACCTCCCCGAGGGGCCTCAGCAATTGTTCCGGCGGTCATGCCCTCGACCAGCAACTCGCGGCCCTCGGGGAATACCACTACCGCCACGGTGCGGAAGCAGGCCGAGCGGTCGGCGGTCCCTTCCAGTTCGGCCAGCAGTCGGACCCGGTTGTCGGCATCATCAGCGTCCTCGCCGGCATAGCGGGCTGAGCGCACTCCTGGCGCTCCCGCCAAGGCGGCCACCTCCAGGCCGGTGTCGTCGGCCACTGCGGGTCGGCCGGTGTGGATGAAGACTGCGGTGGCTTTCAGGCGGGCGTTGGCCTCCAATGTGTCGCCGTCTTCGACCACCTCCCCCAAGTCGTCGGGCCGGGCCAGCAATTCAACGGCCGGTCCCAAGATGGCCTCTATCTCGGCCAGCTTGTGCGGATTGGCGGTCGCCGCCACCAGTCGCGGCGTTTCCTCTGGAGCGAAGCTCAACGGGACGGCGGCGGATCGGCCAGTAGCTGGTTTTGCCGCTCGATGATCTGCTCGATACCCGATGTGGCCAAGTCCAGCAGCTCATCCAGATGGCCTCGGTGGAACGGCTGTCCCTCGGCGGTTCCCTGCACCTCAACGAAACGGCTCGACTCGGTCATGACCACGTTCATGTCCACCTCGGCGGCCACATCCTCCTCATACGGGAGGTCGAGCGATGGGGCGCCGTCGATCACCCCGACCGATACCGCGGCGCAAGCTTCGATCATCGGGTGCTGCTCAATCTGTCCTGCGGCCGCCAAGCGGGTGAAAGCATCGTGCAAAGCGACATAGGCGCCAGTGATGGCTGCGGTGCGGGTCCCGCCGTCGGCTTGAAGCACGTCGCAGTCGCAGATCACCTGGCGCTCGCCAAGCTTGGCGGCGTCGGTTACCGCTCGCAGCGAACGCCCGATCAGCCGCTGTATCTCTTGGGTGCGGCCAGACTGGCGGCCCCGGGCCGCCTCCCGCTTGACCCGCTCCGGCGACGACCCTGGAAGCATGGAGTACTCGGCAGTTACCCAGCCCTTTCCCCGGCCTTTCATCCACCGGGGCACATCGGAATCCACCGACGCAGTGCACAACACCCGGGTGCGGCCGAACGAGACCAGCACCGAGCCGTCGGCCATTTCGGTGAAATCTCGCTTGAAGCTGATGGGCCGCAACTCGTTCGCGGCCCGGCCGTCGCTTCTCATTTCGCTGCCCCCATACTTCTACTCCGTATCAAGAGGAACGGCCTCGACTCTGGCGGGATGAGTCGAGGCCGTTCGGCTGGAGCTGTGCTCCAGCGTGGTGGTGTGGTTTGGGTGTGAAAAGTTTAGCATCGCGGGGGGCTTATAGCACATCATGGAGAAGAAAACCCGCCCGAGGAATAATTTCCAAAAGGCCGGAATCAGAAGTAGATGATCGACTCGGCGCGGGCCGTTACCTGATCGATCGGGTCGGTCCACGCCCCAGTGGACAGGTATTTCCACCCGCCGTCCGCAGACACCACCACGACCGTGCCCTCCTCGGTACGCTCGGCCACTCGGGCCGCACCGGCTAGCGCCGCGCCAGTGGAAATGCCAGCAAATATTCCTACTTCCTCGGACAGGCGCCGAGTCCACTCGATCGACTCCCGGGGCCGCACGATACGCTTGCCGTCGAGCAGTTGGTCGCCGCCCCACTTCTCATAGACCGGGGGGATAAACCCGTCGTCGAGGCTGCGTAGGCCATCCACCAATTCTCCGGCAGGGGGCTCTACCGCCAGCACTTGTACCAAGGGGTTCCGCTCTTTGAGGTAGGCCCCCACCCCCATCAAGGTGCCACTGGTGCCCAAACCCGATACGAAGTGGGTGATTTGGGGGCAGTCGGCGTAGATCTCCGGGCCGGTGGTGTTGTAGTGGGCCCGGGGGTTGGCCTCGTTGCCGTACTGGTAGAGGAAAGCCCACTCCGGGTTTGCGTCGGCCAGCTTCTGGGCCATCCGCACGGCACCGTTGGATCCCTTGGCGCCCGGCGACCAGATGATCTCAGCGCCGAACACCTCGAGGAGCTGGCGTCGCTCAGCCGAGACGTTTTCGGGCATGACGATCTTGATCGGATACCCCCGGAGCCGAGCGATCATGGCTAGGGCGATCCCGGTGTTGCCCGACGACGGCTCGATAATGGTGCGGCCCGACTCCAGCATGCCGTCGGCTTCGGCTTCGAGGATCATCTCTCGGGCCACTCGGTCCTTCACCGAACCGGCTGGGTTGACGCCTTCAAGTTTGACGTGGATGGCCACCGACGGGTTCGGCGACAGCACGGTGACGTCCACCATCGGGGTGTTCCCGATGAGATCGATCACCGATTTATGCGCTGTCACAGGTTCTAGGCTACCCCTCGACAGACACCGGCTCTTCGGTAATCTCGCCGTCGAGAATGCGGTAGCAGCGCAGCGAGGGTTCGGGATCCTTCAGCGAAACGATTACATAAAGCAGCGCCCCGAAGGGGTCAAAGGCCGAGGCGTCGCGTACATCGGTGGGCGACGGAAAGGCCGTGGTGTGGGTGTGAGAGTGCATCACCGCCACCAGAATCATCCCCTCGTCATCGGCAGTGCGCTCCACCTGGAGATATTCGGCGTCATCGAGCCGGTATATCTGGCTCGACTCCGCCGCATTGCGCACTGGAAAGAACCGGTCTACCTGCTCTCGCCCACCCCGAGCAGCTAACAGCCCGCAGGCCTCGTTGGGCAGCCCCGAAAGCGCATGGGCAATGACCTCAGAGTAAACCTCACCACTCAACCGCAGCACCCGCTCACCCTACCCCTGCCCCGGCCCGATTCCGTCGACTTTGGGTTGCCACTTTGATCCCGTTCTACCCATAGCCTGGGATGTATGGCTCGGTTGTTCTTGGCGGTATTTCCGCCGACTGATGTCATAGATCGGCTGGACGGGGTTGGAGCGACCCGCGGTTGTCGGGCTGCCATTCGAGGCCGAGTTCCAGGCCACCGAGCTGCACCCCGGCATAGCCCGCTACAACCGGCTCAGCCAGTGGCCACTGACGGCAGGGATCTGAGAGAAGTCTTGATCAAGACTCCTCGACGAGAGGGACGAATCTCACGGGACAGAACCGCTGGGAGGTGGTCTTGTCCCCCGTTCGGGTAATGAGGGTCAGATTCTGGGACCGCGACGGTGACCCTACGGGAATCACCAGCCTTCCGCCGTCGGCCAGTTGGTCTAACAGCGCGGATGGGATGTTGGAGGCGGCCGCGGTCACCACTACTGCGTCATAAGGGGCGCCGGGTAGGTAGCCCTGTGAACCGTCGGCACACACCACGGTGGTGTTGGCGTACTCCAGCTCGGCCAGCACTCGGGCCGCGGCGTCGGCCAGCTTCCTGTGGCGCTCCACCGAAACCACTGAGCCAGCCAGTTCGGCCAGCACGGCGGCCCCGTACCCTGAGCCGGTTCCCACTTCCAACACCCGGTCGCAGGAGCCGATGGCGGCGGCCTCGGCCATGAGGGCCACGATGTAGGGCTGCGAGATTGTCTGGCCCGAGGAGATGGGCAAGGGGTGGTCTTTGTAGGCGTCGCTGGCCAGTGCTCGGGACACGAAACGGTGGCGAGGGACCGACTTCATGGCCTCCAGAACCCGCGGGTCGCATACCCCCCGCCCCTCAATCTGGCGGCGCACCATGGCCAATCGCCGGTCTCGGTGCCGATCGTCAGCCGCCGCAGCCATGCCCCATGATGCTCCAACCGCCCCCAATCCGGGGCGGAGAATGCTCTAGCCCTGTGATGACCTCGCCGCAGGGTAGGAGTTGGTCTTCTCGAATACAGCCTGAAGGGCGTCGGCATCGTGGGTGAATTCTCCGCCACGCTCGGCAGTCGCAGCCCATGGAGGTGCTGGAGCCCACCAGGGCGGCATCTCAGAACCGCCGTCGGCGGTCTCCTCGGGGATGAAGGCCAAGCACCATTGCCAGGAGCCCGTCTGTTCAGGGTCGTTGCTGTCAGGATGGCCCCCGGGGGGAACAAGGGCATAGGTGAAGCCCGGGCCGGGACCCGACTTCTCAACCTGGCGAAATGGGATTTGGCGAGAGCGCGGCAACCGGGCCGCCATAAACGGCAAGGCCAGTAACAACAGAATGATGATCGAAGTCACTACAGTGGTGAGGTTTAAATCGGGCATTTCAGGTGTCTCCGTCGAGAGCAGACCCTTGTTCTACTCAAGCAACACAGGCCCCTTTAACCCCACCCGCAACAAGAAGGTTACCGACCCTTTCCAATAACGTCAATCGGTGAAATTGTCTGAGGAATCCAGGAAAACTCAGATCACTACTACTGAGCGGAGCACTTCTCCCCGCTCCATAGCGTGAAACGCCTCCTCAACGCCTTCCAGCGCGATGGTCTCCGAAACAAACCGCTCCAGGTTCAGCCGCCCCTGGAGATACAGGTCGATCAACATGGGGAAGTCCCGAGACGGCAGGCAGTCGCCGTACCACGACGACTTGAGGACGCCGCCCCGCCCGAATACCTCGATCATCGGCAACTCAATACGCATCTCCGGGTTGGGCACTCCCACGAGCACCACCACCCCGGCCAAGTCCCGGGCGTAAAAGGCCTGTTCGTAGGTCTGGGGCAAGCCTATGGCCTCGATGGCCACGTCCACTCCGTGCCCACCGGTCAGCTCCCGGATCCGCTCCACCGCATCTTCCCTGGCGGAGTTGATGGTGTGGGTGGCACCGAACTCCTTGGCCCACTCCAGCTTGGTGTCGTCGATGTCCACGCCGATGATGGTGTGGGCCCCGGCCAGGCGGGACCCCTCAATGGCCGCGTCGCCGACGCCACCGCACCCGAATACGGCCACCGAGTCACCCCGGCCCACTCCGCCAGTATTCATGGCCGCGCCGAGCCCGGCCATGACCCCGCAGCCGATCAGACCGGCCACCTCCGGGGGGGCCTCGGGGTTGACCTTGGTGGCCTGGCCCGCGGCTACCAGCGTCTTTTCGGCAAAAGCTCCGATGCCCAGCGCGGGCGACAGCTCTTGGCCGCCCAAGGTCATCTTCTGGGTGGCGTTGTGGGTGGCGAAGCAGTACCACGGACGGCCCCGAAGGCACGATCGGCAATTGCCGCACACTGCCCGCCAGTTGAGGATCACGAAATCGCCGGGGGCCACATTGGTCACGCCGGTTCCCACCGACTCCACCACCCCGGCCGCCTCATGGCCCAATAAGAACGGGAACTCGTCGTTGATGGCCCCCTCCCGGTAATGCAGATCGGTGTGACAGACCCCGCAGGCCTGCACTGCCACCAAGGCCTCGCCCGGTCCTGGGTCGGGCACCTCGATGACTTCGATGCTGACCGGGTCGCCCTTGGCCTTGGCGATTACGGCTCGAACCTGCTGGGCCATCGGCTGCTCCTTTCGACCCGCCACCGGCTACCGAAGCCGAGGCATTTGCCGCGAACCTACTACGCCCCGAGAAAGCCAGGTGTCCAAGAAGAGCGGAGGAGGAGGGGCAGCCTGTCAGGCGTCCAAGAAGCGGCTCACCGCGATGCCCGAGCCCACCGTGCCCACGATCGCGCCCAGCCCCACCATCTGGAAGCCCAGCGCCCAGACCCGGGAGGGATCGACGGTGAAGCCCCGCAGCAGCTCTAGCGAGACGTCGTCGTTGATAACGCTGAAGAAGTTATTGGTCAGCCATATAAGCGGGATGGCGATCACCCCGCCGATGAGTCCTTGGATGAGCCCTTCAAACATGAACGGAACCCGGATGAACCAGTTTGTGGCCCCGACCAGCTTCATAACCTCAATGTCCCGTCGGCGGGAGAACAGCGCCATTCTGATGGTGTTCAAGATCAGAACCGCGGCGGCCACCAGCAAGACAATGGCAATGATGATCACCCGCTGCCGAAGCCCGCTGGAGAGGTCTTCGATAGCCCGTATGGTTTCGCTGGCGGTGACCACCTTGGCCACTCCCGGTTGGGCCCGGAAAACTGAGGCCAACTCGTCCACCCGCTCCGGGAGGGTGTCGGTGGGCTTGACCCGGAATGACGCCGGAAGCCGCTCCGGGGTGATCACGTCTACCAACTCTGGGGAGTCGCCCAAAAGATCCTGCACCTCGGCGTAGGCCTCATCCTTGTCGATGTAGGTGAACCCGCTGACCTCGGGTGAGCCCTCGAGTTGCCGGCGGACATCGGACTCCAGCTCGGGGCTGATATCGGGCTCCATGAAGACGATGAACTCCACCCCGTCCTTCCAGCGGACGGTGGCGTTGTCTACCGCGTCGCCGAACAAAAGCGCCGCGCCCAGAAGCGTCAGCGAGATCGTGACGGTGATAACGGTGGCCAGTGTGAGGGTGACATTGCGACGGAAGTTGCTTGCCGTCTCCCGCAGGACATAGTTCAACCTGAGGCTCATCGGTTCACGTCCACCGATCGACCCCCGGTGCCGGGATCCCTCCAGCCCATCGGTTATTCGTACACGCCCCGGGACTGGTCCCGGACAATCTGGCCCCGGTCGAGTTCCACAACCCGGCGGCGCATCTTGTCAACGATGCTCCGGTCGTGGGTGGCCATGACCACCGTGGTACCGGTGCGGTTGATGCGGTCGAGCAGCGTCATGATGCCCAGCGAGGTGTTTGGATCGAGATTCCCGGTGGGCTCATCGGCCAGCAGGATCAACGGCCGGTTCACGAAGGCCCGGGCGATGGACACCCGCTGCTGCTCCCCGCCCGACAGCTCGTCGGGATAGTTGTGCATCTTCTTGGACAGCCCCACCAGCTCCAAGATGGCCGGCACCTTGGACTTGATCACGCTGCGGGGGCGGCCAATCACCTCCAGGGCGAAGGCCACGTTTTGGACCACGGTCTTGTTGGGCAATAGTTTGAAATCTTGGAAGACACAGCCGATGTTGCGCCGCAAAAAGGGCACCTTCCAGCTCGGCAGCTCACCGATGTCTCGACCAGCCACGAATACCCGGCCCCGATTGGGCCTCTCCTCCTTGTTCAGCAGCCGCATGAACGTGGACTTGCCCGACCCGGACGGTCCCACCAAAAAGACGAACTCCCCCCGCTGCACATCGCAGGTGGCGTTCTGAAGGGCGAGCACCTCGCCCTTGTACACCTTGGTGACGTTGTCCATTCTGATCATGCGATGTGTGCTCCGAACTGCGAGCCGGTCTCGAACCACCCTACGTTGACCCAGAAACCCGGACCAACGCTACCACCGGCACCGGACGGCGCACGCTCACCCTCCTTCTGAGAGGGACAATGCTCAGCTCATCCGCCTCCAGCGCAGGTAGGCCTCGATCAGCTCGTCTAGGTTGCCGGCCAGGACGCCTTCAACGTTGCCGATGGAAATGCCGGTGCGGTCGTCTTTTACTTGTTGGTAGGGGTGCAGGACGTAGGAGCGGATCTGGCTGCCCCACTCGGCTTTCTGGTAGTCACCGGCTAGACCGGCGATCTCGGCTTCCCGCTCGGCCCGTTTTAGGTCGGCGAGACGGGCGGCCAGGATCTGCATGGCTCGGTCTTTGTTCTGGTGCTGGCTGCGCTCGTTTTGGCACGACACCACTACACCGGTCGGTATATGGGTGATCCGCACGGCCGAGTCGGTCACGTTAACGTGCTGGCCGCCTGCTCCCGAAGATCGGAAGGTGTCGATCCGCAGGTCCTTGTCGTCGATGTCCACCTCATCGGAAACTTCGTCGAAGAACGGGACCACCTTGAATTGGGCAAATGCGGTGTGGCGGCGGGCGTCGGAGTCAAACGGGGAAATACGCACCAGCCGGTGCACTCCCCGCTCCGACTGCAACAGGCCGTAGGCATTGCGCCCCGAGATGGTGAAATCGGCTGAGGAGATGCCCGCACCCTGGCCCGCCGACACGGAGTCCATCTTGAAGTCGAAGCCGCGGCTCTCGGCCCAACCCTGGTACATCCCCAGCAGCATCTCGGCCCAGTCCTGGGCGTCGGTGCCTCCTGCCCCGCTGTGCAGCTCGCACACCGCATCGGAGCTGTCGTGCTCGCCGCCCAGAAGCGAGCGCAGCTCCAGGTCATCTATTTTGGCGGTCAGAGACTCCAGCATTTGGGAGATCTCCGGGGCCAGCGACTCGTCGCCTTCCTCCACAGCCAGCTGGTGCAGCGTGTCGGCGTCTTCCAACGCGGCTTCCAGCCCGGAGAATAACTCCACGTCTTCGGCCAGCTCGGCCAGCTCCCGGGTTACTTTGCGGGCCCGGTCGGGATCGTCCCACAGGCCGGGGTCGACGGCGGCCTTCTCCAGGTCGGGGCGGCGGGCTATCAGGTCGTCGATGTGCAGGTAGCGCCGGGCTTCGTCGAGTTTGGATCGGAGCAGGGCGAGGTCGCCGCTGAAGTCGGGCACGGGGCTTTTGGGAGTTGAGCGGTCAGCGCCCGTGGCACTGTTTGAACTTGCGGCCCGATCCGCACGGACAGGGGGCGTTGCGGGGGGTCTTCTCCAATTCCGATTTCACCACCGGCACCTTTGAGGCGGGGGCCGATTCCTGGACCACCTCGGGTGCGGCTGAAGCACGGGCCAGAGAGGACTGCGTGGACGGGTCGGCCGGACCCGACTCGGTGATGTTGCTGGTGCCGGTGTCGTCGGCGCGAGCCGGAGCCTCCACGTTGATCTCCACGTGCATGATGTAGGTGACGAAGTCCCGTGCCACCCCGGCCATCATCTGGCCGAACATCTCGAACCCCTCCCGCTGCCACTCTGTGAGGGGGTCCTTTTGGCCCAAGGCCCGCAGGTTGATGCCCTCTTTGAGGTAGTCCATCTCGTAGAGGTGCTCGCGCCAGCGCTGGTCGATGATACGCAGCATGATCTGGCGCTCCACCTCCCGCATGGACTCGGCGCCGACTTCTTCCTCCCGCTGCTCGTAGTGGGCCACCGCCTCGCCCACCAGCAGGTCGTAGAGATCGTCGGTGGAAGTGGCGGAGGCCAATTCGTCGGTGCCCAGCTGGGTGGGCCACAGGACCCGGATCTCGGTTTCCAGTTGCTCCAGGTCCCAGTCAGCGGGATCCTCCGACGTGCACTGCCCGCCGATCACCGCGTCGACCGCCTCACCCAAGTGCTCAAGGGCGTCGGCCCTCAGGTCTTCGCCTGACAGAATCTGGGCCCGTCGCTTGTAGATCACCTTGCGCTGCTCGTTGAGGACCTCGTCGTACTTGAGCACGTTCTTGCGGGCCTCGGCGTTTTTCTGCTCCACCGTGCCCTGAGCCCGCTCGATGGCCTTGGTGACCATCTTGGCCTCGATAGGCACATCCTCAGGAAGGGCCTTGTCCATGACCCAGTTCATGGCACCGGTGGCGAAGATCCGCATGAGATCGTCTTCCAGCGATAGGTAGAACCGGCTCTCGCCGGGATCGCCCTGGCGCCCAGAGCGGCCCCGGAGCTGGTTGTCGATGCGGCGGCTGTCGTGGCGCTCGGTGCCCAGCACATAGAGGCCCCCCAACTCCCGTACCTTCTCGCCCTCGGCCCCGCACTCAGCTTCGTATTTCTCCAGCAGCTCGAATGCCCTGGCCTGGCCCTCGTCGCTGGCGAGGTCGAGTCCTTCGGCGACCGCGTCCCGGCGGGCCATGGCCTCGGGGTTGCCTCCCAAAACGATGTCCACCCCTCGTCCGGCCATGTTGGTGGCCACGGTGATGGCGTGCAGCCGACCGGCCTGGGCCACGATCTCGGCTTCCCGGAAATGCTGCTTGGCGTTGAGCACTTCATGGGGGATGCCCCGCTTGGTCAACACATCGGCCAGCTTCTCGGAGTTCTCCACCGAGACGGTGCCCACCAGCACAGGCTGGCCCCGCTCGTAGCGCTCCACCAGATCGCCGACCAGGGCGTCGAACTTGCCCTTCTCGCTCTTGTAGATGAGGTCGCCCTCGTCTGCCCGGACCACCGGCAGGTTGGTGGGAATAGGCACTACGTGCAGGCCGTAGGTGCTGAATAGCTCGTTGGCCTCGCTCACCGCGGTGCCGGTCATTCCGGCCAGCTTGTCGTAGAGCCGGAAATAGTTTTGGAGGGTGATAGTGGCCAGCGTCTGGTTCTCCTCTTTGATCTTCACCCCCTCTTTGGCCTCCACTGCCTGGTGCAGGCCCTCTGACCAGCGGCGCCCGTCCAAGACCCGTCCGGTGAACTCATCGACGATCTTCACCTCGCCCCGCTGCACGATGTAGTCCTTGTCGCGGTGGTAGAGCTCCTTGGCCCGCAGCGCGGCCTGAAGCTGGTGGACCAAATTGGCGCTGACCGAGTCGTAGAGGTTCTCCACCCCCAGCGCCCGCTCCACGGCGTGGACCCCCTCCTCGGTGGGGGCCACGATGCGCTTCTCCTCGTCCACGTCGTAGTGGACGTCGCGCCGCAGTCCCCGCACCACGCTGGCGAACTTGTAGTACGTCTTGGCGGCGTCGGCCAGGCGCCCGCTGATGATGAGCGGGGTCCGGGCCTCGTCGATGAGGATGGAGTCAATCTCGTCCACGATGCAGTAGTTGTGGCCTCGCTGGACCCGCCGATCGGCCGACATGGCCATGTTGTCCCGCAGGTAGTCGAAGCCCATCTCGTTGTTGGTGCCGTAGGTGATGTCGCACCCGTACTGCTCGCGTTTGAACTCGGAACCCCGTTCTACGGGAACCACCAGGCCAACGGTGAGGCCCAGCCACCGGTGGATCGCCCCCATCCAGTCGGAGTCGCGTGCGGCCAGGTAGTCGTTCACCGTGACCACGTGCACGCCCTTGCCGCCCAGGCCATTCAGGTACACGGGAAGCGTCGATACCAGGGTCTTGCCCTCGCCGGTTCTCATCTCGGCCGCCCAGCCGAAGTGAAGGGCCGCGCCCCCCATCAGCTGCACGTCGTAGTGGCGCTGGCCAATTACCCGCCAGGCCGCCTCCCGCACCACCGCGAAGGCCTCGATAAGCAGATCGTGGAGGTCCTCCCCGTTTTCCAAGCGTTGGCGGAATTCCCCGGTGCGGGCCCGCAGCGCATCATCCGACAGCGCCTTGGTCTCCGGTTCGAGCGCGTTGATGTCGGGCACCAGATCTTCTAGTGCCTTGAGCTTCTTGCCCTCTCCGGTGTTCAGAATCTTCTTGAACACACTCATGCCAGCCCAACTCTACCGCTACGCCCTCCCCATATAGTCAGCGGAGATGGGTCCGACTGGGCTTCGCGCGCCACCTCCTGCGGGCGGGTCAAAGTGCTGTTTGTCGCCTGCGCCGTGCTCAGCTGGCCCGGCGCTCCCGGGAGTGGTGTTGGCGATCCACCCGTCGTGTCTTGGTGCGGCGAAGCTGGCGCTCCAGCTTGGAGATGGCCCGATCCAAGGCCGCAAACGGCGTGGGGCCGTTGACTCGGCTGCGGATGTGATAGCCGTGACCCTCCAGAGTGACCTCGCAGATGTCGGGCTCGGCGATGCGGGGATTCTTCTCCTCGCTGAACCGGACCGTGGCGTGATCGATGCCCGACAGGTAGCGGCTTAGCTTGCCCACCTTTTTTCGGGTGGCCTCCCCCAGTCGCTGCGACACCTGCATCCCGCTGCTGCTAATGGTCACGTCCATGGCGGCTCCCTTTCGGCTGGGGTTGAGTTGTGACTTCTCATGGTAGTCACACCGGGCGGCTGTTGTAAGGAGGGCAGCGGTGTTGCCCCGGCCACCACCGCTTCCACGTGCCGGGCACCAGCCCGGATCAAGGCAGAGGCCGCCGCTTGGAGGGTGGCTCCGGTGGTGACCACATCGTCAACCACCAGCACCGCCGACTGCGGGGAACGGCAGGGAGCGAAAACAGGGGCGCAGTAACGCTGGCTGCGGCTCCGGCCGGTCTGGCCCGCGGCGTCAACTCTCTTCAAGAGGGAGACGACGGTCAATCCTGTCTCCCGCCCCAGAGCTCGGGCCAGCAGTTCAGCCTGATCGAAACCCCTACGACGGCGGCGCCGGGGAGATGTCGGCGCCCACGTGACCGCTTCAACAACCAAGCCCGAAGGCAGGGCACCGGCCATGGCCGACGCCACCCACCCCACACACGACCGCTGATTGCGGTACTTCAGTCGGGCCAGCAGCTCCCGGCCCGCATCCGCATAAGCGAAGGCAGCCCACAACCCGGACAAGGGCTCGGGTGGAAGCATCTCCCCCACTGCCCGCATGCCAGCGCGGCACGGCCCGCACGGCGACGGCCCCGGCCCTCCGCAGCCAGCGCAAACCCTCAGGAACAACATGGCCGCACCCTAGAGGCGGCCAGTGACATGTTCCCGCTGCTCAAACCACGACCAGGCCAACTCGGCATCAATGAATGCGGCCGCTGATGCCTTCTTCGGTGATGTAGCCGGTGACCAGTTCGGCAGGGGTAATGTCGAAGGCCCAGTTCTGGGCGATCATGCCCTCGGGGGCGAGCCGCACTCCGCCCACCTCGACCACTTCGCTGTCGGAGCGCTGCTCTACCACGATGTGGGACCCCGCAGGGGTGGCCGGGTCGATGGTGGAGGTGGGTGCGGCCACGTAGAAGGGGATGTGGTGGTGTCGGGCCAGCACGGCCAGCGAATAGGTGCCGATTTTGTTGGCCACATCCCCGTTGGCAGCGATGCGGTCGGCGCCCACTAAGGCCAGATCCACCTTTCCGGCAGCCATCAGAGATCCGGCCATGGAGTCCACTACCAGCGTGGCGGGGATGCCGAGCTGTTGCAGCTCCCAGGCAGTGAGCCGTGCCCCTTGGAGCACCGGGCGGGTCTCATCGACCCAGACCGACGGCTGTCGCCCGGCAACGTGGGCCGAGCGAATGACGCCCAGCGCGGTCCCCCACCCCACGCAGGCCAGCGATCCGGAGTTGCAATGGGTCAGCACTCGGGCGCCGTCGGGCACCACCGCGGTGCCGTGGGCTCCGATCGCTTGGTTTAAGGCCACATCGTCCACCGCGATCTGCACCGCCTCGGCCACTGGGTCGCCGGCGGCCAGTGCCCGATCCACCCCCCAGGCCAGGTTTACCGCGGTGGGACGGGTGGCCTTCAGCAGAGATGCCGTTTCAACCATCCCCCGGCCCTGCACCCAGGCCAGCGCCACCCCCATGGCCCCGGCTGCCCCCAGTGCAGGCGCGCCCCGGATGGCCAGCTCGGAAATGAGCTCGCACAGCTTCTCGATACTGTGCACCTCCACCAACACCAACTCTTCGGGCAGCCTCCGTTGGTCGATCAGCCGAATGTGATCGCCCATCCACTCGATGGTGGGCGGAATGGGAGAGTCCTCAGGCGGCGGCGATGGCATAGCTCGAACCAGCCGGCTCAGTACCGGTAGTGGTCGGCCTTGAATGGCCCGTCGGCCGATACCCCCATGTAGTCGGCCTGGTCGGGGGTCAGGGTGGTGAGGCGCACGCCGAGGGCGTCGAGGTGCAACCGAGCCACCATCTCATCCAATTCCTTGGGCAGCGTGGTCACTTCGTTCCCATAGGTTTCGGCGTTGGCGTGCAACTCCATCTGGGCCAGCACCTGATTGGCAAAGCTGCACGACATCACAAAGCTGGGATGACCGGTGGCGTTGCCCAAGTTCAGCAGGCGCCCCTCCGACAAGATGATGACCGAGTGACCGTCAGGAAAGACGTACTCGTCCACCTGGGGCTTGATGTTGGTCCTTTGCACATCCGACAGCGCATTGAGCCCGGCTATATCGATCTCGTTGTCGAAGTGGCCGATGTTGCCCACAACCGCCTGGTGCTTCATCCGCCCCAGGTGCTCAGCGCTGATCACGTCACGGCAGCCGGTGGCGGTTACGAACACGTCGGCCGTCTCAAGCACATCCTCAAGCCGCTGCACCTCGAAACCCTCCATGGCCGCTTGCAGCGCGCAGATGGGGTCCACCTCGGTGATCACCACCCGGGCGCCCTGGCCCCGCAGCGATTGGGCACAGCCCTTGCCCACATCGCCGTAGCCGCAGACCACGGCCAGCTTGCCGCCGATCATCATGTCGGTTCCACGGTTGATGCCGTCGATCAGCGAATGCCGACAGCCGTAGAGATTGTCGAACTTCTGCTTGGTCACCGAGTTGTTGACGTCGATGGCCGGGAAGCGCAGGGTGCCGTCGGCCTTCATCCGATAGAGCCGGTGGACGCCGGTGGTGGTCTCCTCCGATACCCCCCGAACGCCCTTGGCAATGGCTGTCCACAGCCCGGGTTCTTCGTCCAGCGTGCGCCCCAGCAGACGGCGGATCTCAGCCAAGTCCTCAGAATCGGCCTCATCGGGGTCGCCGGCGTTGCCCTCTGCCTCAGCGTCGGCCCCCATGTGGACCAACAGGGTGGCGTCCCCGCCATCGTCCAAGATGAGATTGGGTCCCCCGCCGTCGGGCCAGCGCAGCACCTTCTCGGTACACCACCAGTACTCTTCCAAAGTCTCACCCTTCCAGGCATAGACCGGAACCCCTTGGGGGTCATCGGGCGTGCCGCTGGCGCCAACGGCCACCGCGGCTGCAGCGGGATCCTGGGTGGAGAAGATGTTGCACGACGCCCAGCGCACTTGGGCGCCCAAGGCGGTGAGGGTCTCGATAAGCACCGCGGTCTGCACGGTCATATGGAGCGAGCCGGTGATGCGGGCTCCGGCCAGGGGCTGGTCGTCGAAGTGCCGGGCCCTCAGGGCCATCAGACCGGGCATCTCGTGCTCGGCCAGGCGGATCTCCTTGCGGCCGGCCTCTGCCAAGGCCAAGTCGGCCACTTTAAAATCGTGCTCCAGGGTCACCGCGACCCTCCCTTGCTATCTAGGTTTCTTTGCGGGGGTTCCCGATTGAATCTATGAAATGTCCCCGCCGAAGCCGTCATCGGGTGCGACCGGCCAGCGCCTGTCGCGCGGCCACGACGGCGGGCACCGGCCCGGGGTCGAGGCCCACCGCTGCGGCCATCTCCAACGATGTAATCGATCCCTGGTACATGAGGTCGAAGATCTGGGCCACCGGACCCTCTCCAGCCGCCTCCACGGTATGGACTGCGCCCACCACTTCGTCCATCAGGTCGATCATGATGTCGAAGCCCCGCATCACCTCGGGGTGCTCGTGATCGTGGCGCAAAACCACCATGCTGAACACCTGCCGGGTCAGATCGCCGTGCTGGCCCCAACCGGCGATCTCGTTGTGCAGCAGATCGGGAACTCCAGCGCTAAATGCTGGGGCCTTGGCACTGGTGTTGATCATGTTCTTCCAATGTCGGGCGGCCACCGAGCCGAGCCCTCCTCCGCCGTAAACCAGCGGCACCGTGCCTGCCAGGCGGCGGGCAAGGGATGCGGACCGTGCCCGAGCCGTGTCCCGGCGGCTGCGAATCTGCTCCACGGCAAAGCGCACCCATTGGGAAGCGCCGGGGAATAGGCCCATCTGCTCGAGGATGATCATGGGGGCCACGGTGAGAACGCTCAGCCCGGACCTTGGCGGGTACAGCATGGGATCCACTTCGACCAGAGGGGCACCCCAACCGGTGGCCATTTGGGCTAGTTGACCACCGCCGGTCACCGCCACCACTCGGCCTCCGGCTTCGGCAGCCTGGGCCGCGGCTTGGACGATCTCCGGTGTGTCGCCGCTGGCGGAGAGGGCGAACACCAGGGTCTGCTCGTCCACGTACGAAGGAGGCTGATAGCTCTTGACGACAACGATGGGAAGGGGCATGAACGGCCCGGCGGTCACCGACAGCAGGTCGCCGGCAAACCCGCCCGGTCCCATTCCCAGCACGAGCACATTGGTGATCTCCGAGCGTTTGGGCAGTCCGCGCATGTCCTTCGTCCTATCCAGCGCGTCCAGCATCTGCTCGGGCAGCCGATTGACCGCTGGCCACATCCCCAGCGTGTCTACCCGTTCGCTCATCAGCAGGCCCGACCTTGGATGGGTGTCGTGTTGCTCACGGCGTAAACGTGAAGGGAATGGACTCAGACTCAGCCCTGGCCATCAGTCGCTCGTGCTCAGCATCTTCCACGGTGGCAGCCTCGTCGATGAGCATATTGGGGATGTCGTCTTCCACCAGATAGCGGCGGCGCAGGCGGGGGTTGTAGAGCGCGTCTTCGTCGGGGAAATACAGAAGCGGCCCCTTGTCGTCGGGGCAGGCCAAAATCTCAAGTAGTCGGGGGTCCAGCGCCATGGTCACAGTCTTACCGATGGGCCGCCCCTGCTGCCCTATTCCAGGTGGTTGGTCCGGGCTCGAAACACCAGCCCAGTGCCAGAGATGGCGTACGCACCAGTCCCCGCTGGCAGCCACACCGCCCCACCGCCGGTGATCTCACGGCCGGCCGCGCTAACCCGGCCGGATGCGCACAGCACGATCTCCGGGCCTATGGGATGACAGCGGACTTCTTCGTCCACGTGAATGCGGGTGAGGCAGAAATCGGGCACTGGGGGACGAAATGTGAACAACGGACCATCAGGGGTTGTCACCGGTACTTCATGAACACGGCAATCCACCACCTCTAAAAGGGCGGGAACATCAACGTGCTTGGAGGTGAGCCCGCCTCTCAGCACGTTGTCGCTGTTGGCCATGATCTCCACCGCCACCCCCTGCAAGTAGACGTGGAGATTGCCTGCCCCCAGATAAAGGGCCTGCCCCGGACTGAGCTCCACCAGGTTCAGCATCAAAGCGATGGCCACGCCGATATCACCGGGATGCTGCTGCCCGATTCGCACCGCCCACCGCCGCTCAGCAGAAAACGAGCCAGGCTTGGCGCAGGCTTCCGCCACCTTGTGGGCGATTTCCGGGCCTGTCGACGCGGGTTGCTCCAGCAGCCACCGAAACGCCTGGTCGGCCTTGGCCTCCCGCAGGAAGCCCACTACTGGGGCCAGATCGGGGACCCTGAGCGATTCGAGCAGGTCTGCCGCAGTGTTCGGCGGGCGGAAACCGCAAAATGCGGTGAATGGTTCCAGCGCGCAGACCAGTTCAGGTTTGTGGTTGCGGTCGCGATACGACCGATGATCGGCATCGACAGGGATGCCTCTCCCATTTTCAGCGGCGAAACCCTTTTGGGCCTGCTGGCGGGTGGGGTGGGCCTGGAGCGAAAGCGGCTGGTCTACGGCCAAGATCTTGAGCAGAAAGGGCAATTCGCCGCCGAACGACCGAGCTGTTTCTCCCCCCAGTTCGCCCACCGGGTCGCTGGCTATCACCTCGTCGAGCGGATAATCCTCGCCGCCGCGGCGCAACATCGACGGTCCCCGGGGGTGGCCACCCAGCCACAGCTCGGCTTGGGGCTCACCGGTGGGCGGCATGCCCATGATCCGAGGCAGTGCCTCCCGCGACCCCCACGCATAGGGCTGCACCGTCCCGCGCAGCACGCCCGACTCGCTCACGCCCTCAACGTAAACACAAAGAACTCCGCGGTGCCCCTCAGGCCAGCCAGATCAGGTTGATTACCGCGATCAGATTGAAGCCCACATGGGCCCAGATGGCCGGTCCCAGCCGCTTGTATCGCTTCACCAGCAAAGCGGCGATGATTCCAAAGGCCATCAGCGCCGGAAGCTGGAGAAGTTGGAGGTGCACTACGCCGAACAGTGCCGAGGAGGCCAGCACCCCTAAGGTCGCCCCCCATTTCCGCTCGAACGCCCGCAACACCAGACCGCGGAAGAAGAGCTCTTCAAAGATGGGAGCCCCCACCACCACCCCCAGCATCACGAAGGCGATGTCGCTTCTGGTTGCGGCTCGGTCGGTGATCTGCCGTGCGGCCTCGCTCACGTCGAAGTCGAAGAACTGCTGGAACGGCGCATAGATGAGCCAAACCACCGCGATCTGGGCAAACACGCCGACAAACAGCCCAACGGGCGCATCCGACGCCTTCATCGACAAGCCGAAGTCGCGCCGCACTCCGCTTCCCCGCAGTGTGCCAGCTATCAGTGTGGTCAGGGCAAAACCAACCCACAGCCCAAGCTGCCCCACTGGCAGGGTCCAAAGGGGAAGCGCGGGATCGCTGCGTTCTTCGCTTATGACATCGCTCAGCCCGTAGCGACCCATATAGGAGCCGGTGCCGGTCTCGCCCCCGGTATCTAGCCCGACCGCGGCCAAAACAACGAAGAAAACCACCACCGCGGCCAGCCACGAAAAAACCACACCGATGAACACATCGGGCAAACCCCAGCGGATCTCCCGTGCTCTTGTCCGCTCAGTTGCTGCCACCAGGTGGCAGCGTAATGGTGAATTTGTCGCTGGCCACTCGTAGAATTATCCAATGGCCTCACCGCCGCCACCGCCTCCCCCGCCACCTGAGCAGCGCGAACCCGAGCGCGGGCCGGGTCAGCAGGCTCCACAGAGCCGCATGCCGCGCTGGGTGTGGTTCATCGTGCTCGGACTCTTGGCTGCTCTGCTGTTCTCCAACGTGTTCCGCAGCGAGGACAAAGGCGAGGAGATTTCCTTCAAGGCCTTCGTCGACTCTGCTGAATCCAGCGAAATCGAAGAGGCGGAGTACAACAACAACACCGGTGAGATCAAGGGCACAACGGTAGACGGCTCCAAATTCCACACCACCGGGCCGGTCCCGCTGAGCGAACAGGTCGAGGCGAACCTTCGGCGGAGTATCCTGACATTCGAGTTCCACACCCCCCAAAGCAGCATCTGGGCCAGCATCCTGCCGCTGCTCATCCCGGTTGGGCTGATCTTTTTGATCTTCTGGTGGTTCCAGCGCCGGGCCCAGGGCCAGATGAGCGGGATCATGTCCATTGGCCGGTCCAAGGCCAAGACCTACACCACCGAGCGCCCCGGAACCACTTTCGAAGATGTGGCTGGCTACGAGGGGGTCAAAAAGGAAATTGTCGAGGTCGTCGACTTCCTCAAACACCCCGACAAATTCGCTCAGATTGGGGCCCGCATCCCGAAAGGCGTACTGCTTGTGGGGCCACCGGGCACTGGCAAGACGCTTATCGCCCGGGCGGTGGCCGGCGAGGCCGGGGTGCCCTTCTTGTCGGTAACCGGGTCGGACTTCATGGAGATGTTCGTCGGGGTGGGGGCGAGCCGAGTGCGAGACCTATTCCAGTCGGCCCGCAAGATGGGCCGGGCCATCATATTTATCGACGAGATCGATTCCATCGGCCGTAAGCGGGGTGCCGGCCTCGGCGGCGGCCACGACGAACGCGAGCAGACACTCAACCAGATGCTGTCCGAGATGGACGGCTTTGAGGCTACTGAGGGCATCGTCATGATGGCGGCCACCAACCGGCCCGATATCTTGGACCCCGCTCTGCTGCGGCCCGGGCGGTTTGACCGCCAAGTAGTGGTCCCGCTGCCAGAAGCCGACGACCGGCTGCAAATCCTCAACGTCCACGTCCGGTCCAAGAAGATCTCTGCCGACGTGGACCTCCCGTTGATCGCCCGAGGATCTCCGGGCATGAGCGGTGCCGACCTCGCCAACTTGGTAAACGAGGCCGCCCTCTTCGCGGTGCGGGGTGATTCCGATCAGATCCGCATGGCCCACTTCGAGAACGCTCGCGACCGAGTGCTGATGGGCCAGCGCCGGGAGTCGATGGTCATGTCCGAGGAGGAACGGCAGATCACCGCCTATCACGAGGCCGGCCATGCGGTGTGCGCCGCAGTGCTGCCCCACGCCGACCCACTGCACAAGGTGACCATCATTCCCCGGGGGATGGCCCTGGGAGTGACCATGACTCTTCCCGAAGAAGACCGTCACACCCTGCGGCGCAACTATCTCGACGACATGCTGGTCATGCGCATGGGCGGGCGCATCGCCGAGGAACTGGTGTTTGGCGTATCTTCCAGCGGCGCGGCCGACGACTTGGCCGGATCCACCGAATTCGCTCGGCGCATGGTGCGCGAATGGGGCATGAGCGACCGCATTGGGCCGATGGCCTGGCGAAGCTCGGGACAGGTGTTCTTGGGCGATGACATGATGACCAGCCGGGAGTACAGCGACGAAACCGCTCGGGTCATCGACGAAGAAGTGGCTGAGATTTTGCGGACCCAGGAGAACCGGTGCCGGGAGGTCCTTTCCAAACACCGCAACGGCCTGGACCTGGTGGCACGGGCCTTATTGGAGCACGAGACGATCTCGGGTGAAGAAGTCACTCGGCTGGTGGAACTGGGCGCCGAGGATCCCATTGGAGATCCCCGAGACGTCATCGGCTCTGCTCTGAGCTCTCGAAACACAGGGGGGACGCGGGGTTCGGCTGCGACCACCGTTGCTTCGGCGGCTGACATTGATGAGCCTGACGCCCCGGAGTCGTGGCCCGCACTCTGATCGCCCTGGGGGTCATCGCCGGTGCGCTGGCAGTGGCCTGGATCTTTCGTCGCTTCCGCCCCTCGAACCCGACTGCACCCACGTACTCAGTGCCCGCCCGACTGGAACGCTGGGATTTTGCCCAGCCCAATGCCGACTGGCTATTGGCCGTGTTCACTTCCAAGACCTGCTCAACCTGCGCCGCGGTGCTCGAAGCTGCCGAGGGTTTGGCCGACGAAACGCTGGCGGTACAGGAGGTGGAGCATCGCCGGCACAGCGAACTGCACCGCCGCTATGCGATCGACGCCGTTCCCTTGGCAGTGCTGGCCGATAGCACCGGCACGGTGTGCGCTTCGTTGGCCGGCCCGGCCACCGAAGCGGAGCTGTCGGCCCTCGTCGCATCAGCCCGCCAACTGCCGGGTACGGTCTAAGCAAGTGAGCTTGTCGAGGGATTTGGCGCAGACCCGGGAGTTCTTCACACCCCGGGCGTCTGGCTGGGAGGACCGCCACCCCGACGACGACGTCTCGTTCAAGTGGGCCGTCGACCAGCTGGGGCTTTCTCCCGGCGATGCGGCCGTCGATGCCGGCTGCGGATCAGGTCGGGCGCTGGCTCCTATACGGGACGCGGTGGGATCCGAGGGCGCGGTACTCGGCATCGACGCCACTCCGGCCATGCTCCACGAAGCATCCCGTTTGGGGCGGCAGAACATATCGGTTTGCGCGTTGGGAGATGTGGGCCGGCTGCCGGTGCGCGACAACTGCGTAGCCGGGATCTTGGCCGCCGGGCTGCTTCCCCACCTACCCGATCCGGTGGGCACGCTGCGGGAGATGGCCCGGGTCGCTCAGCCCGGAGCACGGTTGGCCGTGTTCCACCCCATAGGCCGCCTCGCCCTGGCCGCTCGCCATCAAGAACGGGGCGCTCACGCCCATGACATGAACATCGACCCCCACCGAATCGGGCCTCTTTTAGCCGAGGGAGGCTGGACGCTGGAGCTTTTGGATGACGCCGAAGACCACTACTTGGCCCTAGGGGTGTGTGATGGCTGACCAGCCGAAGGGCGATTCCGTCTTGTTCGAGGTGGCAGACGGGGTGGCCTGGGTGACGATCAACCGCCCCGAGGCCCGTAACGCCATCAACCAGGCGGTGTCAGAAGGCTTGTCTGACGCCTGGGACCGGGTGGAGTCCGACGACGGCATCGCAGTGGCCGTGCTGACCGGCGCGGGCGAAGTCGCCTTCTCGGCCGGGGCCGACCTCAAGGAGATGGCCGCCCGAGCCGAGCGGGAGTTGCCCTCTCACCTCCTCGCCGGCCGCCTGGCCAACGGAGAGGTCTCCAAGCCGGTCATCGCCGCGGTGAACGGCGTGGCCTACGCCGGCGGTTTCAACCTGGTCATGCAGTGCGATCTGTGCGTGGCCGCCGATCACGCCCGCTTCGGCATCCTCGAGGCCAAGGTGGGCCGGGGCTCGCCGTGGGCAAACCAATTGGGCTGGCTGATTTCGCCTAGGGCGGCCATTGAGCTGCTGTGCACCGCCGAACCCATCAGCGCCCTGCGGGCTTACGAGCTCGGCTTGGTGAACCGGGTGGTGCCCGCGGCTCAACTGAGGTCGGCAACTGCCGAACTCGCCGCGGCAATCTCCGCCAACGCACCGCTCACCGTGCGCGCCGGTAAAGCCATGGTCCGAGCTACCGCTGGGCTGTCGCCGTCCGAAGCGGCCGCAGTGGCCGACGGGATATACAAGCCGGTCTATGCCAGCAACGATGCCCAGGAGGGCCCTCGGGCGTTCGCCGAAAAACGCCCTCCCCGATGGCAGGGCCGTTAGCCCAGCGCTTTCAGCAGCTCGTCCAGATTCTGGGGGCCGGTGGCTCTGGCACCGGATTCGATCTCACTCACCATCTTGTAGACAGCGTCGTTGACCGGGGTGGGGATGCCCAAGCGCAAGCCCTCCTGGGTGACGAACCCGCTGAACGAGTCGATCTCGGTCCTGCGGCCTCGCTCGATGTCGGTGGGCATTGAACCCTTGACTTCGCCCAATCCAGCCGCGGTGGCTTGCCAATCGGCGGCCAGCTCATCTGCCCCCGACCCTCCCGCACCTTCTACCAAGATGCGCCCGGAATCGATACAGCTGACCGGTTCGATCTGGTGGCCCAGGGCCCGCCCGACTGCCACCGCTTCTGACCCGCAGGCCAGGCTCACCCTGCGAGGCCCGGGTTGCTCCCGGCAATCCCGAGCTCGGCCTCCTAACACCGCGTTGACCGGATTGCTCATGCAGTTCATCACCAGCTTCGACCAAATGGCCCCCCAGATATTGTCGCTTTCCGCAACGTCAATACCCAGGCTCAGTGTCGACGACACCTGCTCTAGGCGATCAGAGCGACTTCCGTCAAGCTCGCCGATCTGAAGGATGGGATGCCCGTCGAGCCTTACCTGACCGGGTCCGACAGCTTCGGCGGGAAATAGCACCACCGATCCGACCACCTGCTCCGGACCGAGCAACTCGGCCAGCAATGGCTCGTTGACCCCGTTCTGGGCCGAAATCACCGTGGCGCCGTCGGCCAACTGTGCCGCCAACAGCGGGGCCAGCCATCGGTTGTCGAATGCCTTGGCCGCGATAACCAGTAGGTCTATCGGCGCCAGCCGCCGCCAATCATCTATGTGCCATGCGGGAAGCCTCACCGTCCGCTCCCCAGCCGGACTCGGGCCTACCAGGCGCAGGCCATCGGCCCGGATGGCCTCGACATGGTCGGCCCAGGCGTCGATCACGCTGACTTCCCCGCCGCCGAGGGCCACCTCCCCGGCAATGGCGCCGCCAATCCCACCGGCCCCGGCCACAACCACATGCATCAGCGCCATGCTAGGAATTCTCCATGGCCCTCACCCGATATCGAGATGTGGAGTGGTTCCAGCCCGGGGAGAACCCCAACCCCGACGACACCGAGCTGATGAAGGCATGGCTGCACCGGGGGTCGTTTTTCGCCCACGCCATCCGGTTGGCTCCCGGCTATGTGGTACCGCCCCACAGCCACGACCGGGACGAGCTGATGGTGGTGTTGGCCGGTAGCGCCACCCTAGAAAGCGGCGTGGTGGTAGAGCCGCCCGACACCCTGCTATTGGCCGCCAACTTGGAATACGGCTTCACCGCGGGCCCAGAGGGCATGGAGTTCATGGTGGTCCGCACCGGCCAAGCCGGCCTGACCATCACCGGATGAGCCCGTCGGCCAAGGATCTCACCCCACTGGTGCGGCCCCGGTCCATCGCGGTGGTGGGAGCCACCCCTCCGGGGGGCAACAAGCTGGGGTCGTGGGCGCTGAGCAATCTGCTCAAACACAACGTCTCGGCCGATCTCTACCTGGTCAACCCCCGCTACGAAACGCTGGCGGATAGGCCCTGTTACCCCGATCTCGGATCGCTGCCCGAACCCCCTGAATTGGTGCTGGTGCTGGTCCCGGCCGCCGCGGCCATCGACGTGTTGCGCCAAGCCGAGGCCATCGGCTCTAAAGCGGCCATAGTGTTCAGCGGGGGGTTCGGCGAGGGCGACCGGGCAGGTTCGCCGCTCGACCTTGAGCTCCAGGCGTTCTTGGCCGACACCTCGATGGCGGTATGCGGACCCAACACCAATGGCATCATCAATTGCGTCGACCGGATCCCCGCGGGGTTCCCGCCTTACGCCATGGCCGACGAACTGCCCGTCGGCACCCTCGGCGTGGTGTCGCAAAGCGGTGCTTTGGTTTCGTCTCTGGTGGAGCACCTGCGGGGAAACGGCCTCGGCCTCACTGTGGGCTTCGCGGTTGGAAACGGTATCGACCTGAAGGTGAGCGACTACGTCCGGTTCTTGGCCGGAGACGACCGCACCGAGCAGATCGTGGCGTATGTCGAAGGCTTGGACGACGCCGATCGGTTCTTTGACGCCGCTGATGAGGCCACCCGTGCGGGAAAGCCGGTGATCGTGCTCAAGGGTGGCCGATCTCCCGAAGGGGCTGATGCGGTCCGCGGCCACATCGGGGCATTGGTGGGCGACTACGACGCCTTTGCCGCCCGCTGCCGTCAGCACGGCATCTTGACGGCCCACGACCTGGCCGAATTGGCCGCTTTGCCCATGGCCCAAGGTCAGTGGGGCAAGCGGGTCGGGGTGCTTTCGTCATCGGGGGCGGTGGCGGGGATCCTGGCCGACTCAGCCCGACACAACGGCTTCGAGGTGCCTCCCTTGGGTGGCGCGACCCACTCGGCGCTGGCCGAGCGCATGACGCTGGGCGAACCTCGCAATCCTCTGGACCTCACCGGACAGTCGGTGGTCGACTTCGATCTGATGCCTGCGGCACTTGAGGCCATGGGCAACGAACCCGGGCTAGACGTGCTGGTCCACGGAATGCTGATCGGTCCCGATCGGTCCATAAACAGCCAAGTCGACGCCCTGCTGGCTCAGACCGAGCAGGGCACGCCGATCGCGGTGTTCAGCGCGCCCGGATGGCCTGCGGTGGACTACCCGAAGCTGCTCGAGGCCTCCATTCCGGTGTTCGGCTCAGCCGACCTCCTGTTTCGCTGTCTGGCTGCCTGGCAGAAACGGATGCCACAGCCTCCTTCGGCGGAAGGGCCGCGGACCTGGCCGGAGGAATCCCTCGAAGACCTGCTCGCCGACATATCGGCTCCCACTTGCGCGCCGGCCGAGTACTCCGATGACCAGCCCGCCGCGGTCAAGCTGCTGGGTGAAGGCTTGGACCACAAGACCGATCTGGGGCTGGTGGAGCTCAACGTGGCCCCCGAAGACATAGCCGATGCCGCCGCCCGACTGGAGGCTCGCGGCAAGGAGTTGGGCTTGGCCGACACCGCGGTGGTCGTCCAGTCCATGGCCGATCCCGGCGTGGAGCTGATTGTCGGCACCAAGGTCGACCCCGAGGCCGGTCCCTGCGTGGTGGCCGGACTCGGTGGCATGTTCACCGAGTTGGTCGACGACGTGGCCATCGCCCCGGCCCCGCTGGGCTTGGCCGATGCCCACGCCCTTTTGGACGCCACCAAGGCAGGCGCGCTGCTTGATGGCTACCGGGGCGAGCCGGGCCGCGACCGACAAGCCGCCGCCGAGGTGCTCATCCGACTGGGGCACATCGCGGCCCGCGACCACACGGAGGCCGAGATCAACCCGCTCATCGTGCATACTTCTGGGGTCACCGCCGTCGACGTGCTCATCGGCAGCCGCCGCAGCTGAGCGAGCATCACCCGCACAGGAGGCGCCCATGGATTTCACCCCCGAACAGGAGATGTTGCGGGAATCGGTGCGGGCGTTTGCCGCCAAAGAGATGCCCGACGGGTTCGCCCGGGAGTGGGACATCAAGGGCGAGCCCCCGCTGGACACCTACCAGCGGTTCGCCGACGCCGGGTTCATGGGGGTGGGCATCCCCGAGCAATACGGCGGCCAGGGGGGCGGCATCGTGGAGGTGGCCATCGTCTTGCACGAGCTCAGCCGGGCCATGATGTCGTTCGCCATCATGGTCTACCGGTCGGCCATCCACGCGTCGGGGGGATTGCAGATCTACGGCACCGAGGAGCAGCGCCAGCGCCTTTTGCCCGGCATCGCCAGCGGGCAGCACAAATTCTGCTTCTCACTCAGCGAGCCCGACGCCGGCTCCGACGCCTTTAACCTGAAATGCCGGGCGGTGCGCGACGGCGACGAGTTCGTGGTGAACGGCACCAAGATGTGGAACTCCTTCGCCCGCCACGCCGACTACGTGCTGCTGGCCACCCGAACATCCGATGAGCCGAAGAAACAAGACGGCATCACGTTCTTCGTGGTGGACCTGTCCAGCCCCGGCATCGAGATCACCCCTATCGAGACCATCGGCGAGCGGGCCAGCGGCACCAACATGGTCACCTATACCGACGTCCGAATCCCGGTCGCCAACATCTTGGGCATCGAGGGCCAAGGGCACCGCAACCTCCAGGCCAACCTGGAGCGGGAGCGGTTCTCCTCGCTGCCCATCAACCTCGGGCCGATGGAGGCCATCTTGGAGGAGGCCGTCGATTACGCCAATACCCGGGAGCAGTTCGGCCAGGCTATTGGCCGCTTCCAGGCCATCCAGCACATGCTGGCCGACGTGGCCGTGGACGTGAATATCGCCCGCACCCTCACCTGGGACCTGGCCCGGCGCATCGCCGCGGGTGAGCAGTGCGCCCTGGAGGTGTCGATGGCCAAACTGTGGATCAGCGAGGCCATGATGCGAGCTAGCTACACCGGAATGCAGGCGATGGGCGGCTACGGCTACACCCTCGACTCCAACATGCAGCTCCACTGGCGCAACGCCCGCCTCGGCACCATCGGCGCCGGCTCCAGCGAGATCCAGCGCAACATCATCGCCCGCCAAATCGGCCTCGGCCGCAAGCCAACTTGAGCTATTGGCCGTGGTCTTGGCTGTTTAATGCGAAGGACTGCCAGGGGGGGCGGCCCGTGGAATGACCCGTCTTGCATCACGGCGACCATTCGGGAGCTGTCCTGAAGGATTGAGATATCGACAGTCGGGTCCCCATCAATGAGCAGCAGGTCGGCCAGTCGGAGCTCCTCTATGGTGCCGACATCGAAACCGACCATCTCGCCGGCGGTCTTCGTTGCAGCCACCAGCACTTCGACCGGCGTGTAACCGAAGAGATCGACGAAGAGTTGGAGATCGCGCTCGTTGCGTCCGACAGGGTTGTACGGGAAGCCGTAGTCGCCCCCAGGGACGACGCGGATGCCGCGGCGCTTCATCTCGGGGTAGATCCGCTCCATGGACTCGAGACCAGAGACCGCACCCATCCGCTCTGCGGTCTCACGGTCTATGCCGAAGTCCTTAGCCTCGTGGATGCGGGAATAGAGCAGCCCCGGTGCCGTCGGAGATCTGCACGTTCTCGAAGAGGACGGCACCACCGCCGTGCCGTCCGATCATTTCGCATCTCCCGTGTCAGCGACAAGATCCACCGAGGTGATCCCGACGATGGCACAGATGTCGTCTTCGTCGGACGTTCCTCCGCTGATGCCTATGGACCCGAGGAGAGTCCCTTCATCTTCGCGGATGAGCACCCCGCCGGCGACCGGCACAATCCCGTGGGGCAGAAGCGGAGCAAGGGAGGTGAAGAACTTCGGCACGGCATCAGCTCGCCGGGCTAGCTCGCGGCCGCCGAAGCCCATGGCGAGACAGCCGTGGGCCTTGCCCATGGCGATCTCAAACCGGCCGATGCCAGACCGCTCATCGCGCTTGACCACCAGTATGTGCCCGCCCGCGTCGAGCACTACAACCGTCATCGGTGGGAAGCCGCGCTCGGCCGCAGCGGCCAGCGCGGCGTCGGCAATACGGTTCGCAACCGCCAAAGACAGGGCGCCGCTCACCCCGGCCCCGAAATCTCGTCGTGTGCCTCGGAAATCCAGTCCGCGATGAGGAACATAGTAGCTGCCTACTGAGATGCCAGACACCCCGGTGAACGAGTGTGGCGGCAAACAGGATCAGTATTGTCGATGCGGTGAGCAAACCCTCGAAGCTGTCAGAGTTGGCCCGGCGAGACCATGATGAGCTGGCGCTGGAGGACGACTCCCACCAGATAACCTGGGCTGAGCTGGATCGCCGTACCCATGCCATCGGGCGAGGGCTGATGGCCGCCGGGGCCTCACGAGGGGATCACGTGGGGCTGGTGTGCTCCAATCGCACCGAGTTCGTGGAGGTCATGTTGGCCTGCTTCCGGGCCGGGCTGAAGATGACCCCGATCAAGACCAACTGGACGGCTACCGAGATCGCCTATGTGCTGGACGACGCCGGTTCGGCCCTAGTGGCAACCGACTTGCCCGCAGCCAGGGACGCGGCGGGGGACCGCCCAGTGGTATGGATTGGCGACGATTTCGACGCCTGGGTCGACGCCCAGGATCCGAATCCCTTTCCAGCGGGGGGCACCGGCTACCGAATTCCCTACACCTCGGGTACTACCGGTCGGCCCAAGGGAGTCGAGCGCACACTGGACTCGGAGTCCACCTTCGAGCAGTGGTGGGAGTTCTCCTCATTGGGGGCCCAAGGGCTGGGCCTGCCCCGCGACGGCAAGCACCTCATGGTGGCCCAGCTCTTCCACGGCGCTCCCCTGGCCTTTGCCCTGGGGGCGCTGGCCAACGGTGCGCCCATGCGGATTATGGAACGGTGGGACACGGAGCGAGCGGTGGACGTTATCAGCGACGGGGTGACCGCTACCATCATGGTCCCCACCATGTTCCGCCAGCTCTTGGCCTTGTCCAACGAACGCAAGGCCGAGCTGGATCACTCCTATCTGGCCACTGTCCTGCACGGCGGCGAGCCCTGCCCGGTGCCCCTAAAGCACCGCATGATCGACTGGTGGGGCCCGATCTTCACCGAGTACTACGGATTCACCGAGGGTGGAATGACAATGTGCAGTTCCCCCGAGTGGCTGGCCCGGCCGGGCACCGTGGGCACCCCCATTGGCGAGCTGGCTATCCAGATCGTGGGTGACGACGGCGAACTGCTGGGCCCCGGCGAACCCGGCACGGTGTACTTCCGCCGTCCCGAGGGGCGCTATTTCCGCTACATCAATGCCGATGACAAAACCGACAATGCCTACAACGACTCCGGTTACTTCTCGGTGGGCGACATCGGCCACCTCGATGAGGACGGCTATCTGTACCTTTCAGGCCGCAGCTCCGAGGTGATCGTGGCCGCCGGGGTGAACATCTACCCCGCCGAGATCGAAGACGTGGTGTTCGCGGTGGACGGGGTGGCCGACGCCTGCGCGGTGGGCGGGCCCGACCCAGACCGGGGCGAGCAAGTGGTGGTGTACCTAGCCGTGGCCGACGGCTTCGAGCCCGACGAGGTGACTGGGGCCATCGATTCCGCCTGCGCCGAGCACCTCGCCGGCTACAAGCGCCCCCGTCGCTACATCATCCGCCCCACCGTCGATCGCGATCCCACGGGCAAGGTCCTCCGCACCAGACTCCGCGACGAGCTTTGGTCCTAGCCGGTGCCCATTTCATATTCCCTCAGGTCATAGAAGGAGTTATCAGCTTGCCCGCTGCGATCGTGGGAAGGGGTGCTCATGCGGTTCTCCCGTGTGCGTTGTCTCGCCATCTCTGTCCGAACGCCTCGAAGTAGTGCAGCGAATTCGGGTCCTGAAGAGCGCTGGCCGATGCGACCTGAGAGGCGGCTGCACCCAACAAGATGCGTTTCACGGGGACCTCGAGTTTCTTGCCCGAGATGGTGCGCGGGATAACAGGCGCGGACCGAATCTCATCCGGTACGTGGCGTGGCGACAGTTCGGCGCGCAGCCTCGTACGCAACCACTCGCGGAGCTCTTCAGTCAGCTCCTGCCCATCTCGCAACACCACGAACGCCAGCAGATCGCCGAGCCCGCCTTCGTCGTCTTCAAGATGCACCACTAGCGAGTCGTCGACCAGGTCGTGTTCCTCGATGACCGAGTAGAAGTCTGCTGTGCCGAGTCGCACTCCGCCGCGATTGAGGGTGGCGTCGGAACGACCACTGATAACACACGAGCCATCATCGAAAATCGTGATCCAATCGCCATGGGACCAGACGCCGTCGAATGACTCAAAATACGACCCCCGATAGCGCCGGCGATCCTCGTCGCCCCACAAGCCCACCGGCATCGAAGGTGCTGGGCCGGTGATCACGAGTTCCCCATCGATTTCCCGCAGCGGTTGTCCATCAGGATCGAACGCATCCACTCGCCATCCCAGCTGACGGCACGCGATGGCACCCGACCGAACGGGCAGCACGGGCGCCCCGCCGACAAACGCACTGCACACATCGGTCCCGCCGCTGATGTTGGAAACTGGCATCGGAGCAACGGCCTCGGAAATCCAGCGGTATCCCGCGTCGGGAAGGGGCGCCCCAGTCGAACCAATCTCCCGCAAGCGGCGTAGGTCCAGCGTTTCCCCAGGACGCAAGCCTGCGCTGCGGCACGCCATGAGGAAGGGGGCCGAGAATCCGGCGAGTGTCACGGCGCTCTGCTCGACGATCGACCACAGAGTGTCCAAGGTCGGCGAAGCGGGATCACCATCGAACATGACGATCGACGCACCCGCCAGCAGCCCCGACATCAGGTAGTTCCACATCATCCAGCCCGTCGTCGAAAACCAGAAGAACCGGTCTCCGGGTCCGAGATCGTGATGAAGCGCGAGTTGCTTGCCGTGTTCGAGCAGGATTCCTCCATGCCCGTGGACGATCTGTTTCGGCCGTCCAGTCGTGCCCGACGAGGAGAGGATGTAAAGAGGGTGGGCAAATGGGACGGGCTCGAATCGCAACGGCTCGGTCGTATCGGCAGTCAGGTCGGACCATGTCTGGACGTCCTTCGAAATGGTGGCATCCGGATCGAGATACGGCAGCAATACGGTGCTCTGCACTGACGGCAGGCCCCGTCGAATCTGATCTATGACGCCCGAGATGTCGATCGGCTTGGCGCCATATCGGTAGCCGTCGACCGCGAGAAGCACTTTGGGTTGGACCTGGGTCCAACGATCGAGGACGCCGCGGGCTCCAAACTCGGGCGCGCAAGAGGCCCATACCGCCCCGATTGACGCGGTTGCGAGAAAGGCTACGAGGGTCTCGGGAATGTTCGGCAGCAGCGCGACCACGCGATCTCCAGGTCCAACGCCGAGCCGTCGCAGGCCGGCGGCTGCTCGCCGGACCTCCTCGCGCAGCTCGCCCAAGCTGAGTTCTTGGGCAGGGCGCGTCTGGGACCTCCCGACTGCGGCAACATCGGTGTCGCTGAGCCCGTTTCCGCGCAAGATATGCTCCGCGTAGTTCAGGGTCGCGCCGTCGAACCACGTTGTGTTGGGCATGGGGCTGCCGCTGATGACCGATCGGGGCGCCTGCGTCGCATCGATCTCGAGGTAATCCCAGACTGAGGCCCAGAAGTCACCGGGTTCTTCAACCGACCACCGCCATAGGGCCTCGTAGTCGCCCAATGCCGCCGGTTGGTAGCGCTCAGCGAACTGCCCCATGCGGGAATTCGCCCACGCATCAGGAGGCGGACGCCACACCACGTCGTCAGCGATCGCAGGCGTCTGGCTCATGGGCGAAAAGCAGGGATGCGCACGCCAGTCGCTTCAGTCCAGGCTGCCGGTGACAGCGGACCCGTGGGCACCTGCGGTGCAGGAGGGAACTCGTAGTCCAGGAAGTTCCTCAGCTGCCCGCTCTCATGTGGATCCAACACCACCGCGGCGGTGGCCGAAGTGGCTGGCGTGGTGGGAGCATTGACCGTTGCACTTGCGGCGCCTGTGAGTTGGGCACTGGCTTGGGCGGCCGCGGCCGCCGTCACGATGGGTGAAGTTGAATCGGGTGCGGGGTTTTCAACGCTCGCACACGCAACGACAAGAACGGCGACTCCCACCAACAGCGCGCCAAGACGGACATCCACAATGCCACCCTAGGTGGCTCACATCGGCCCTAGGGAGCGGACTTCATCAACGCCTTGATTTTCGAGGCCGTGATGGGCAGGTCGGTAACAGTTCCAGGACGGCCGATGGCTTGCTCGATGGCGCTGGCCAGCGCAGCTCCGCAGGCATTGGTGCCGCCCTCGCCCGCGCCCTTGGCTCCCAGGGGGTTATGCGGACTGGGGGCGTCCTCGGAGAGCAGCACCTCCACCGCCGGCGTCTCCGATGCCGTGGGCATCAGGTAGTCCATGAACGAGGTAACTAGCGGTTGGCCCTGGCTGTCGTAGAGGAACTCCTCGAGCAGGGCACCGCCAATGCCTTGGGCGGCGCCGCCTTGGATCTGCCCCTCGATCAGCATTGGATTGATCGCCCTCCCGACGTCGTAGGCCACCACGTATCTTTCGATCTTGACGGCCCCTGTGTGCGGATCGATATCGACGACCACCGCGTGGGCGCCATACGGATAGGTCATGTGGTCGGCGGTGAATGATGCCTCAGCTCGCAATTCTCCTCCGATGGCCGCGGCAATCTCGCCCAAGGTGAGTGACCTGTCGGGCTGCCCGCGTACACCGATCGCTCCCGCCCGGTACTCCAAATCCTCTGCGCTTGCCTCGAGAATGTCGGACGCGACGTCGCGGGCGATCCTTTTGACGGCATCGGTGACAAGGCGGGTGGCCGACCCAGTCATGACGGTAACCCGGCTAGCAAACGCTCCGAGACCACGCGAGATGCGGTCGGTCTGTCCGTGGATCACCTCGATGTTGCGGTAGTCCATGTCAAGGTCATCGGCGCAGATCTGGGCAATGATGGTCTCGATCCCCTGCCCGACCGAGGCCGCGCCAGTAACCACTTCAACCGAGCCATTCTCGCGGATGGAGATTTGAACGTCTTCGAAGGGCCCTAGCCCCGACTTTTCAACGAACATGCCGATACCGAGTCCGACCAGCTCACCGTCCGCCCTGCGTTGGGCCAACTCGCGGTCAAGTCGTTCAAATTCGATGTGATCCACCATGCGGTCAAGGATCAACGGGTAGTCACCCGAATCGAGTACAACGGATGTGCCCAAGACGGATAGCTGGCGGTCGAACGGCATCGCGTCGGCCGAAATCAGATTCCGACGCCTGACGGTCACCGGATCGAGCCCCATCACGCGGGCTACGGCCTCGACCACCCGCTCGCAAACGAAGGTTGCCTCAAATCGCCCGGGAGCACGATAGGTGCCCGCCGGCGTCTTGTTGCTGAGGCAGATATGACCTCGAGACCGGTAGGCAGGAAAGGCATACGGGCCGGGCAGCATGGCGGCAGTCAGCGATGGCACGGTGGCACCGTGGGTGCGGACGTAGGCCCCTTGGTCATACCAGAATTCATCGTCGACTGCGGTGATCAGCCCGTCGCGGCTCACGGCGGCCTTGACTAGATGGCGCTGATCGCGGCTGTGGTTGGCAGCGATGAGATGCTCTCGCCGATCCTCGATCCACTTCACGGGGCGATTCAGGCGGAGGGCGGCCCACGACACCAAGACGTCTTCTGGATATAGCTCGCCCCGTATTCCGAATCCGCCTCCCACCGCGCACTCTCGGCCGACAACCGAATGGGGCTCCAAGTCGAGCATGGCCGAGATGGCGGCACATGTGTAGTGCGGGACCTTTGATGCACCGTGGAGCTCTAAACGACCCGTATCGGGATTTGGCCGAGCAAGCAGGCCCCGGGTTTCCATGGGAATTCCCGAGTGTCGGCCGACGGTGAGCTCAAGCTCCAGTATGCGGTGCGCCTCGGAGAACGCCTGGTCCACCGACCCGTACTCGCTCTCGAGCAACATGGCCTCAACCGGTTCGATCTCGAGGGGTTCGATGTCCACGACGACCAGCTCTGCGATGTCCTCGGCCACATAGGCATCCTCAGCGACGACGATGGCCACCGGTTCGCCGACGTATCGAACCGACTCCCGTGCCAGCACAGGTTGGCGGTAGGGCACCAGTTCGTCGTATCCGATCTGGCGGAAGTCGATCGGCGGTACCGGGGCCAGATCCTCCCCTGTCCAAACTCCGACAACCCCCGAGGACTGGAGTGCTTCAGAAACGTCGATGTCGACGATCAATCCGCTCGCCACCTCAGAGCGAACTACCCGCAGATGGGCCTCGTTGGGAAACGAGACATCGGCGATGAATTTGGCCCGCCCCAATAGCAGAGGGCGATCCTCGAGACGCCGTACCGACTCCCCGATCACTGCTGATCGCGCACGCTGCGAACGGCTTCGATGATCGTCTGATATCCGGTGCAACGACAGAGGTTCGAAGACAGGGCCTCGCGCAACTCATCGTCGTCGATGTCGGGCTGTCGGCGGAGGATGCCCTGGGCCAGCATCAGGAATCCAGGGGTGCAGAACCCGCACTGAAGGGCGTGATGTACCGAGAAGGCTTCCTGTAGCGGGTGCAGCTCCAGGTCGTCACCGGCAAGACTCTCGACGGTGGAGATCTCGCAGTCTTCGGCCTGCACGGCGAACACGAGACAGGAGCGGACCGGATCTCCATCGATCAAAACAGTGCAGGCTCCGCAGACTCCCTGCTCGCATCCCAAGTGGGTGCCGGTCAATCCGCAATTCTCCCGAAGGGTGTCGGCGAGGGTCCGTCGCGGCTCCACATCTACGTTGTGCTGCTCGCCGTTCACATGGAGGGTGAGCGCCTTTAGATCAGAGCTCATCGAGCGTCCTCCCGCGAGCGAATGAGCGCCCGGACCCTGTCGGGCGTGGCCGGCAGCTCATCAACAGCTAGGTCTAGGTGAGCCAGAGCATCGGATATCGCGTTGAGGATCGCGGCTGGTGCCCCAATGGTCCCCCCTTCGCCGAGGCCCTTGGCGCCAGTGATTGTGGCGTCGGTGATCGTCTCAAGGTGCCGTATTTCGATATCGGGAATCTCGGCCGCGGTTGGCGGCAAGTAGTCCATGAGCGACGCAGTCAAGATGTTCTCGTCATGGTCATAGACAACCTCTTCATACAGTGCATTGGCGATTCCCTGCGCGACACCTCCACGGATCTGGCCATCGACGATCATCGGGTTGATCAGCTTGCCAGCGTCCTCCACCACCACAAACCGGGTCACGGTGGTTGCCCCGGTCTCGGGGTCAACCTCCACCTCGGCGATATGGCATGCGTTCGAGAACGTGCCCGCAGGATCGTAGGAGGCTTCCACCGCGAGACCAGCCGGTGTGCCGGGTTCGAGGCGCTCGGCGTGGTGATGGGCGATTCGGGCCAAATCTGAGATGGGAATTCCTACCTCAGTGCCGGCCACGCTCGCCCGTCCGGCGGCGAAGACAATGTCATCGGCATTGGCCTCCAGCACTGCCGCTGCCACCTGGGCCAATCGCTGGCGCAAGCGGCCCGCGGCAATCTGGGTGGCACCGCCGGCGATCACCATCGAGCGGCTGGCAAAGGTCCCCCAGCCATAGGGTGCTCGGTCGGTGTCACTGTGGACGATCCGGATCTGGGGTACGTCGATGGCCAGCTCATCGGCAATCACCTGGGCCAGCGTGGTCTCGAGTCCCTGCCCGTGCGGTGAAGCCCCAATGCATGCTTCGACGAACCCCGACGGGTCCATGTTCATGGTGACCGTTTCGTAACCGAGGGTGATGCCCATAGATCGAGTTGCGAACACCGGCGTGCCATACCCGGTTCGCTCCGCGAAGGTGGAAATCCCAACCCCGAGCAGTGGGCCATCCGTTTTGCGGGCCTTTTCCTGCCGGTTCCGAAACTCATCGAGATCGAAGTGCTCCACAGCGGCGTCGAGCGATTCGACGTAGGTGCCGGCATCGTGCACCACGCCGGTAGCCGAAGTGTGAGGAAATTCAGTCACCAGGTTCCGGCGCCGAATCTCCACTGGATCAATGCTCAGACGACGGGCCGCGGCATCCATTAACCTTTCGAGCGTGGCGGTGATCACCGGGCGGGAAACACCCCGGTAGGGCGCAACCGGGCAGCGATGGCTGGCCTCACCCCGTGAACGGGCCCGGTAATGGGCCACCTTGTAGGGGCCGCAGAGTTCGCCCATGGCCATGAGCGGCTCAACGCCCCAGGTGACCGGATAACACGACCACGCGCCCACGTCGCAGGCAACCTCGGCATCGATGGCTAGCAGGTCTCCGTTGGCGGTGAATGCTCCCTTGACCCGATACACCTGATCGCGGCTGTGCCAAGACGAAGTGAGGTTCTCCGATCGGTCTTCGATCCAAGCGACGCTTCCCCGCCGCTGCACAGCCAGCCAAGCGACCACCACATCCTCTCGGGCGAGAGACATCTTCTGGCCGAATCCCCCGCCGACATCGGGGGCCACCACCTGAATATCGGCCTCGGGCATCCCGAGCAGATCACCAATCGAAGTTCGCAAGATGTGCGGGGTCTGGGTGGAGGCGTGAATGGTGAGGCGACCGGTCCGCCGGTCGTACTCGGCTGTGGCTCCGCGTGTCTCTATGGGCAGGGCGGCTTGTCGATGAGAAATCAGGCCTACGTCAACGAGACAATCCGCCTGTGCGACGGCGTCGTCGATTCCCGGGGTGGCGAACTCTCCTTTGATTACCGTGTTGGTGGCCGCGTCCGCCGGGTGGACCAATGTCTCTTCTTCAGGGTCGATTTCAACGACGACCTGCTCGGCCAGGTCCTCAGCCTCCTCCGGTGAGCTTCCGACGACAACCGCTACGGGCTCCCCCACGAAGCGCACACGGTCGCGAGCCAACAGGGGTTGGCTGACCTTGACGAAATCCGGGCGGTGAAGGACAGCCTCGATCTCGCCGACCCCAGCTGCGTCTAGATCAGCGGCGGTGTAGCAAGGTCCTTCGATAGATCGAATCAGTCCCGTCGACGACGCGCTGCGGACGAACCGCGCCGTCGCCATACCCAACGCCACGTCGCCGACAAAGCGACCATCACCGCGCACGAGTGCGGGATCCTCGACCCGGCGAATGGACCGCCCAACCCAGGTGTCGCTCAAAGTCACGAGAGCGCCCGTCGAGCCAGCGCCCGAACGAGGTCGCGCCGATACTCGGCTGACCCGTGAATGTCGCTCCGGGGATCTATTTCATCGCCGGCCACTTCCGACGCTGCCTCGATGGCATCAGTGCCCAAGGGCTGGCCAAGCAGCGCCGACTCGGCCCCGGTCAGGCGAACGGGGGTTGCGCCTACTCCCGCAGCCCCAATTCGCGCCTCGGCGATACGACCGTCTGCCAACCTGACGGCGCTAGCAACCGCAACCACTGCGAAGTCGCCCGCACGGCGGCTGAACTCCGAGAACCCTGTCTTCCAGTCGGCATCCAACCAGGGCAAGCGAACCTCGGTGAGCATCTCGTCGTCGTCGATCGAGGTGATAAAGGCCGATTGGAACAGGTCGGCGGCAGTGATGACACGTTCCCCGCGAGCTGAGGCAACGGCCACGTCAGCATCCAGCGTTCGGGCCAATAGGCACCATTCGGCGGCGGGATCGGCGTGGGCGATGGAGCCGCCGAATGTGCCACGCAAACGGATCGGGATATGTCCTACGTGCCGTGCTGCCACGGCCAGCAACGAGCTCAATGGCCCCTTGAACCTAGGGCGCTCAAGATCGACATGGCGCACTCGAGTGCCGATCTTGAGGTGCTCTCCGTACATCGCCACCTCGCCGAAGCCGGGAACCGCGCCGATGTCGATGATCACTTCGGGTCGGGCCAGGCGAAAGTTCATCATCGGAACCAAGCTCTGCCCCCCGGCCAAGATCTTGGCTTCGTCGCCATTCTCGGCCAGCAGATCCAAGACCTCGGCTACATCATGGGGCCGTTCGTACCGGAATGCTGCCGGCTTCACAGTATTGAACCGCCATACGAAAGGCCGTAGACGTCGGTGCGTCGGTCAGCACGCGGCTGGATCAGCGATCCTCGGGCCTCGGCACGCTGCACATCTCCGAGGTCGACCGTAACTAGTTGCGATTTGTCTTCGGTTCCCGACATCGGCCCGGCTGCTACTTGGCCAAAGCTGTCGATCACCAAAGACGACCCCAAGAAGTCAAACCCCGAGAGGGCTCCCACCTGGCTCGTGCAAGCGATGAAGACCTGGCTGAGCTTCGCCTGCAATGCGGCCCCATGAGCCTGGGGGCAGAAGCCGTCGGCGTCCCATTTTTCGGAGTCGAAGCCCGTGATCCACGCCGAGGGCACGCAGATGAGCTCGGCCCCTGACAGCGCCAGCACCCGTACTACCTCGACAAAACGCAGGTCGTAGCAGATGCACAGGCCAATTCGCCCCACGGGCGTCTCGACTACCGGGAGGCCCCGATCGCCTAGCGTGAAGCACGCTTTCTCCCCGGCGAACAAGTGCAGCTTGCGGTAGTGGCCGATAACCCCTGACTGATCCACGATGACGGCGGTGTTATAGATCGCTTCGCCATCGCGTTCGCAGAAGCCGCCAGCAACTAGTCCCGAATGATCGGCGGCCACTGCGGTCCAGGCATCGACGGTCGGCCCCCAGAGAGGCTCCGCTGTGCGAGCCACTTCGTCGGGCTCAACCGTGTACCAGGGCACGGCCAATTCCGGCAAGACGACTAATTGCGCACCCTGGTCGAACAGCAGTTTTGCCGCTTCCGCCGTCGCGGTTCGATTGATGCCTGCGTCTCCAGGTGGGCTGCCCATCTGGGCCAACCCGATCGAGACGGGGCGCGTCATAGGGCGCCACTCAGCTTGAGCAGATATCGGTCTGGAGGGCATGGTCCGCCAACGCTGACGATCCGACTGTCTCGGTCAGCTCGAACCGCATGCTTCACTCCGGCTGGCACATGGACCGTGTCTCCAGCCTCGAATTCGAGGACATTGTCGTTGTCAAGATCGGCCACTGACCCGCGGCCCTCGAGGATGAAAATCGTGTCCTCCGATTCTGAGTGGGCATGGGGAACGTTTTCTTCGTCGGGTTCGAGCACCACGTAGTTCATGTTTGCCATCTCGGAGCCCACCCCTGGCCAAACCACCAGACGGGCGTCTTTGGAGATCAACGGCATGTAGTGGTCGGGCTCGTCTCGATGGAATTGCTTGATGGCCATTGCTCAATCTCCTAGATGGGCGTAAAGAGAGGGATCGGGGGGACAGGGACCGCCCAAGAGCACTGCCCCTCCTGCACCCGCAATGAATCGGTAATTCGTTGCCGGCTCGATCAAGAACATCGACCCAATGGTGGCGTCGTAACTCTCGTCGGTGTCGAGGTCGACCATGGTGCCCGACCCAGTCGAAACGTGGTAGACGCACTCCGACTCATGGCTCAAGTCGACCGTGCGACCGCCGGGGTCAAGGGTTATGAGATGCATCGAGCGTTGTTGCGCCCCCACCCCGGGCCACACGACCGCATGAGCCGATCCACCAGTCTCAACCACCGACAGTCCTGGCCCGGGTTCAGAGGCTCGGACAACTTGTACTCGTCCACGCCGCATATCTTCGATGAGATTGAACGCTACCACGACCCCTCAGTCGTCGAGTTTCTTGTTGTTCAGCCTTTTTGAGCGATATTCGAGTGCCGCGGCTAATCTCCCGCCTACCGACGACGGGGTGAGTAGGTGAGTCAGACCGAAAATATCGAGCAACCTGCCCGCCCATGGTGGAAGCTTCCGCCAAGCTCTGAGCTGCCTCCCTCTGTGAACACAATCCTCTCGCTGGCAATCACGCTCGTGCTGGTCGCGGTGTTGATTCTCGCCATCGGGGCCAACCCCTGGGAGGCGGCCGAGGCGATTATCAAGGGATCGCTCATCGAGCCCTTCTTCCTCGGCCAAACCCTGATGATCGCGTCCATCCTCGCGCTTACCGGCCTGGCCGCCGCCCTGCCCTTCACATCGAGGTTGTGGAACATCGGAGGCGAAGGGCAGATGTTCGCCGGGGCAATCGCCGCGGTGGCCCTGGGAATCGAATTGCCGTCTAGCACTCCGAGGGTGCTGTTCATAGCAATCGTCATCCTGGGGTCGTTCGCCGGCGGAGCGGTTTGGGGGCTCATCCCCGGCGCTTTGAAGGCGTTCTACGGCGCCAGCGAGATCGTCACGACGCTGATGTTGAGTTTTGTCGCCGTGTTCGTCGCCAACTACATCATCGCCGAAGTCTGGCCTGACCCCTTTAGCCAGAAGACCGTTTCGATAGCCGAGAATGCCCAATTCCCAACAATCTGGGACGACGGCACCGTAGACATCAGCGTGCTCATTGCCATCGGGGCGGCGGCGTTGGCCTGGGTGCTGATTACGAAGACATCGCTTGGCTTCTCCATCCGTGCGATTGGGGCCAACCCCAACGCGGCGCGGCTGGCTGGCGTGCGGACAAAACGGGTCACTCTGCTCACCTTCTTGGTCGCGGGCGGGTTCGCCGGTTTGGCCGGTGGGGTCGCCGTAGCGGGAATCTTCGACGACCTCGACCTCAACTTCTCGAGCAACTTCGGCTTCATCGGCATCGCCGTCGCCCTGTTGGCACGGCTGAAGCCGTCCCTGATCATCCCGGCTGCCTTCTTGTTCTCCATGCTGCGGGTAGGGAGCAACAGCCTCCAGGCTTCGGCGGACATCTCGCCGTCCTTAGGAGACATCATCGTCGCGGTCTTCGTGATCTTGTTGATGGTCACCGGTGCCATTCGATTCCGCTACGCCCAGAATGTGGCCGACTGATGCCGTCCGAAGCAATCATCATCGCCTTCTTCGCAACAGGCTTGCAGCTCATGGTGCCGATACTGTTGGCTGCGCTCGGCGAAACGATCTCCGAGCGCAGCGGCGTGCTCAACGTGGGCATCGAAGGGTCCATGCTGATCGGCGCGCTGGCCACCGCCCTCGTCGGTATCGAGACCGAGAGCGTCACGCTGGCCCTGGCCTTCGGCTGGTTCGCCGGGATCTGTGCCGGAGTGGTTTTGGCGTTCCTCTATGTCAACCGCGGGACGGACCAGATCGTCACCGGCTTGCTGTTCAATGTATTCGCCCTTGGCCTCACCGGAGTGCTGCACGATCGTTTCATCGGGGGCAGGATCGGACCCACGCTCTCACCTTTGGACATCCCGTTGATTGGCGATATCCCCAAGGTCGGAGAAGTGCTCAACGGACAGAACTCAGTGTTCTGGATAACGCTCGCCATAGTTCTCCTTGTCTTCTACTTGCTGAACCGCACCTGGTGGGGTTTGTACGCGCGCGCCGCGGGCGAGCGCCCGCACGCAACCGAGTCCGGAGGGCTCGACGTACAGCGATTGCGCTACCCGGCAGTGATCCTGGCCAACAGTTTGGCTGCATTCGGGGGGGGCGCCCTGGTCATGTCATCTGCAGGCGGCTTCGTACCGGGCATGACCGAAGGCCGAGGCTTCATTGCCCTAGGTGTTGTCGTGGTCGCCCGTTGGAATCCGCTCTTGGCGCTGGCCACGTCGGCACTGTTCGGCCTCAGCCAGGCACTCCAGTTCATTGCCGGTCAGGTGGACCTGCTCGATGGCGTCCCCCACCAAGTGTGGCTGGCTCTGCCCTACGTTGCGACCGTGCTGGCGGTGTTGCTGTCCCGAGGCAGTCGGTATCCGGCCGCGGTGGGCATCCCGTGGCGGAGAGAAACTGCAGGCCGGGCGTAAGCTCGCTGGCGCTCCTGTCGGTGGCAATCTATATTGAGGATTGGCCGTAAGGCCTTTGAACCTAGGGGGGACATGTCAAGTCATCGACTTTTGAAGGTGTTGGCTATCTTTTTTGCATTCGTGCTAGTCGTTGCCTCATGCGGCAACGACGACGATGAAGAGGGCGAGCCAGCACCACCGGCCGCTACCGAAGCACCAGCCGCGACGGAGGCACCGGCCGCTACCGAAGCACCAGAGCCGGAGCCAGAACCAGAGCCGATGGAACCGTTCCGCGTCGTGTTCTTCTACCCAGGAACCAACGACGACCTCAGCTGGTCGAACGCGTGGTATGACGGAGCGCAGACGGCGATAGCCGACAACCCGAGCATCGAGGTTGAATTCGTCGAGCTGCTCAATGAGCCTGACGCCTACGTACAGCAGGGATCGGCGTTCGCTGACCAGGGATACGACTTCATCCTCTTTGCCCACGGCGCCATGGTCGACCCCGCGATCCAAGTAGCCGAGAACTTCCCCGACACCCAGGTATGCATGGCGCCGCACCATCCGACGGACGCGACGCCAGCAGCACCGGACAATCTGTGCTGGGTCGAGGTTGACCAGCACAACGCCAACTTCTTGACCGGGGTCATTGCTGCTCTTGTTACGGAAACCGGCTCGATCGGTTCACTCAACGGTTTCGAGTTCCCGGCGCTGACCCGTCAGCCCGAGGCCTTCCACCTAGGTGCTCGGTGCGTGGACTCCAATATCAGCTTCTCGCAAGAGTTCATCAACACCTGGGGCGACACCGCCGTGGCCAAGGCAGCCGCACAGTCCCTCATTGCCGGCGGAGCTGACGTGATCCTCTCCGCAACCGACCAAGCGGTGCTGGGCATCATCGATGCCGCGCAAGAAGCCGACTCCCAGGTCTGGGTGGTGCCGTCCTACTACGACAGTTTCGATATCGCCCCCGACGTGGTGATCACATCGGCCATCCACGGACTGGCCGATGCCGGCCGAGTGATGATCGAGCGGGCCTACGCTGGTGATATCGGTCCTGCTTCGTACCATCAGTTCGACGTTACGAACACCCCAGGCATCATCGCTGCGCCGCTATACGACAACGCCGATGCCCTCAGCCCAGAAGACCAGGCTATATACGAAGACATCGATGCCAAGGTCCGCTCAGGAGAGATCAGGATCCCCGACGAGACTGCCGGAGATCCCACCATCGGCGCATCAGGATCTGCTGCGGAAATCGATGTGACCGCGCTTGGTTGCACGCCGCGCTAGCCCGACGGCGGTCTTGATCAATGGGCTTGCCCGGGGGTATGGAACTGCGGTTTCGGCCTCCGGGCGAGTTCTATGGTGAAGCTTCGGGTCCTTGGCCCCGCGACCCCGCGCCAGAATGGCTAACAACCAGAATTGAACAGGAGAAGACATCATGGCTGAGAACGATCGGGTAGCCGTATGGGGCGGCGAACCAATGCCCCTCATGCCCTACAGCCCCGCGATCAAGGCGGGTGGCTGGGTCTTCATTGCCGGCCAGCTGGCGTCTGACTTCGTGACCGGCCTCGCGCCGGAGGCCGGCGGTGACGGCCGGAATCCCAACGGGTACAACGCCCTCGAACTTCAATCTCGGTACGTGCTGGAAAATCTCCAATTGACCCTCGAGGCGGCGGGTTGCGACATCGCCACCGACATCGTGCGGATATACCAGTGGTTCAGCTCACCCCACCCGACCATCGAAGAGTTCTGGGAGGGGAACGCCTGGCCGAAGATCAGTATCACCCCTTACCTGCGAACTCGTGATGAGTTCGTCCATCCCCCGCGGCCGGCATCGACGGGCATGGGCATCCGCGAGACGGGACTCCTGGTCAACAAGACCATCCTCGAAGTAGACATGATCGCCATTCCCGGCGGGGGCACCCAAGGCTTCGAAGTTCCCGAAGGCGTCCCATCGCCGCTAGCCGGCTACTCACCGGCGGTTCGAAGGGGCGACTGGATCTTCTGTGCTGGAGAGATCCCGGTCGACTGGATGGGCGACTACATGCAGGGCAATGACATGGGCACTCCCAGCGGCGTCGCCCCCGAGGCCCGCGTCAACCCGTATTTCTGGTACGGCTCCGAGATCGAATCCCAAACCGATTACGTCCTCCAGAAACTCGAGAAGATCGTCCAAGCCGCCGGCGGCTCAATACAGAACACCGTGAAGGCGACCGTGTATCTGGCCAGCCCGGCAGACTTCGAGGGCATGGAGCGCGTCTGGAAACAGTGGTTCCCCGAGAATCCTCCGGCCCGTGTCGTAATCCCCTACATGGGGCTTGGTGGCAAAGGCAGTCGCGTCGAGGTCGCGCTCAAGGTGCTGGCCGACGACGCCTCGATCCAGAAGGAGACCATCGAGACCTCCGATGCTGTGGAGTCACCCTGGCACGAGCCCCAAGCCGTGAAGGCCGGCGATTTTCTGTTCTTCAGCACCGCCATTGCCCACGACGAGCTCGGCAACCTCCCCGAGTCGGTACAGCGCCATCCGGAGTTCCCGTGGTACAAGCAGCCGCCGAGGCTGCAGATGGCCTACATCATGGACAACGTCTCGGCCATCTGCGAGGCGGCCGGAACCAGCGTCGAGAACATTGTCCGGCGCCAGTGCTTCCACGATGATTTCACCCATTTCCAGCAGTCGATTGAAGAGTGGTCCACCTACTTCCCCGGTGACCGGCCGGCCTCTACGACGCTGGAGATCGGCGGACCGCTCCAAGTGCCCGGCGCCCAGTTCCTCATGGACCTGATCGCATACGTACCGCCTAGCTGAGCACCCTCTAGTTGAGCATCCTCGGCAACTCCGTCCTACGCGTCGAGGATCGGGGACTGCTCACCGGCAGCCGTCCGTTCACCGCTGACCTCGTCACCCGCGACACTCTTCACGCCTGCTTCATTCGCTCCACCGTTGCCCACGGCAACCTCGTGAGGATCACCGGCCTTGGGGGCCTCCACACGGCCGCGTCCCTGGGGCTGCCAAAGCTCGTGCCGTGGCCGCCGACCCCCGACCGGTACGCGCGGGATCTGCTGGCGGTCGACAAGGTCCGCTATGTCGGTGATCCGGTTGCTGTGGTTACCGGCCAAAGCGCGGCGGAGGCCGAAGATCTGGCCAGCGACGTTGACGTGGAGATCGAGCCGCTCCCCCCCGTGGTGCATTCAAGGGACAGCCGCGAAGTCGCATTCGAGGTAGAGCCGCTGATGGACCTCTCGGTGCTCGAGGACGCGGACGAGGTTGTTGAGGCCACGTTCGTCAATCAGAAGCTGGCTCCGGTCCCCCTGGAGGCGAACAGCATTCTGGTCGTACCGGACGACGACGGTGCCGGTCTTTGCATCTGGGTGTCCACGCAGTTCCCTTGGGACATCCAATCGTCGGTCGCAGCCGCGCTGGATTTGGAGGCGGCCCGCGTCCGCGTGATCGCACCGGCTGTCGGGGGAGGATTCGGAGCCAAGGGACATACCTACCCCGAACACATCGTTGTCGCCGCGCTAGCCCACCGAATAGGCCAGCCGGTGACCTGGCAAGAGACTCGGTCCGAGAACCTGCTCAATATGACCCCCGGAAGGGGACAGATACAGCATGTAGCCCTGGGGGCGAGGCGCGACGGGACGATCACCGGGCTTCGGGTGGAAGTGATCGCCGACGCCGGGGCCTATCCCCATGTCGGCGCTTGGCTCCCGAACTACACCCGACTCATGTGTACGGGGACCTATCGCATTCCCAGGGTTGCCTTCAGCGCTCGAAGCATGGTGACGAATACGGCCCCGGTCGGCGCGTACCGAGGGGCAGGGCGGCCGGAGGCAACTGCGTTTCTGGAGCGCTCTATGGATTTGATGGCCCGTGAACTCGACCTGGACCCAATCGAGATTCGTCGGCGCAACCTTCTTGAGCGGCATGACACCAATCACATCACCCCCAGCGGAGCTGTCTACGACTCCGGTGACTATCGCGGGGCGCTCGACCACGTCGTCGAGCTGTCAGGCTACGAAGCCCTCCGTCGAGAGCAGCTCCTGCGGCGGACTCGCAACGATCAGTGGCTGCTGGGTGTCGGGGTGTCCTCCTACATCGAGGTGACCGGCAACGGACCCACCGAGGAGTTCGCCTCCGTCGCTATCGAGCCCGATGGCAGCGCCACTGTCCTCAGTGGAGTCTCGTCTCACGGACAAGGCCACCAGACCACATACGCCCAGATCGCAGCCGCACAACTGAGGCTGCCCATGGACAAGATCCGGGTGATCCAGTCCGACACCGCTGTCGTGCCGCGAGGGAATGGGACCTACGGCTCCCGCTCGCTCCAACTGGCCGGGAGCGCAGTGGACAAGGCCGCAGAGGCCGTGGTCGCCAGGGCCTGCCAGCTTGCCGCCGAGCGGCTGGAGGCCAACGCCGCGGATATGGTCGTTTACGACGGCATCGGGGTCGGCATCATCGGCAGCCCCGCCACCGCTATCCCCTGGGCGGAACTGGCGCCATTGGCCGTCGAGTTTGACTTCGACCAAGGCGCCCGCACCTATCCCTCGGGCGCGCACGTCTCGGTGGTCGAAGTCGATCGTGAAACCGGCGCCGTTCGGGTGAAGCGCCACATTACCGTCGACGACTGCGGAATCGTCGTCAACCCGATGCTGGCCCAAGGCCAACAACATGGCGGGATTGCCCAAGGAGTGGCCCAAGCCCTTTGGGAGGAGATGAGCTACACCGCGGAGGGCCAGCCCGTTACGTCAACGCTGCTCGACTATCTCGCCCCCTCCACTGGAGAGCTGCCCTCCTACGAAACTCACAGCATGGTTACGCCAACGCCCTTGAACCAGCTGGGTGTCAAGGGCATCGGCGAGGCCACCACCATCGGCTCGACGCCCGCGGTACACAACGCGGTTCTCGACGCTCTTGCCCCGTTGGGTGTAGAACATCTCGATATGCCCCTGACCCCCGAGAAGATCTGGAGGGCCATCAATGGATGAGATCCCGCAAGTCAACGGCTTTCCCAGATATTCGTCCGAGGAGATGGCGCATCGGTATCGCCAGCTCCGAGAGCTCATGGTCCGCCACCGGTTGGACGCCGTCCTGATCGGCGGGTCCACAGGGCCACACGACACGTCGGTTCAGTACTACTGCAACTGGCCACCGCTTTTTCCGGTGTACTTGATCGTGCCCCGCGACGATGACCCCGAACTCGTGGTCCGGCTCTGGAATCACATTCCCGACGCCGAGCGCATCTCAGTAGTCAAGAACATCAGCTTTGGCGGCGATGACCACTCCGAACTGGTGATTCGCGTCGCCGAGCGCCTCGGTGGCTACCGCCGCATCGGCACGATCGGTGTGGTTCCCTACACCGATGCAACCGCATTTGGATCGGAGCGCCTGGTCAACCTTAACCCCGACTACTTCGCACTTCGCCAGGTCAAAACGGACGAGGAGATGAAGTTCATCCGCATCGCCTCCAGCATGAACGACGACGCCGTCGCGGCTCTGGCTTCGAACACCGCTCCCGGTATGAACGAGTACGAGTTGGCCAAGGTGATCGAAGACGTTTATCTGGATCGACGGGGCACCAACCTCATTCACTTCACCTTGACCACCTCCATGGCCGATCCCGAATTTTTCGTGCCTCACCAATATCAGCCCGACCGGATCATCAAGGCCGGCGATGTCTTGGTGACCGAGATCAGCACCACGTTCTGGGGCTACACCGGACAGATCCTGAGAACTCTCTGCATCGAGGGTGAGCCAACGCCGCTCTACCAGGAAATGTACGAGGTGGCCGAGAACACATACTCGAGCATTGTGAGCATCATGCGCACCGGTGCGACGATCGGCCAGGTGCTCGATCGAGCCGAGTCGATACACGAGGCGGGCTATGACATCTGGGACGATCTTGTGCATTCCTACGGAGGTGGCGGCTACCTGGCCCCCATCGTTCGCACCCGGCAGAACCGCGGCGCCACACACCCCGACGACTGGGCCTATCCCGACGGCGCGGTCTTGGTCGTTCAACCGAATGTCATCGAGCCCAGGGCGCGAGCAGGCGTCCAAGTGGGAGACTCAATGTGGCTTCGACCGAATGGAGTTGAAGTGACCCAGAAACACCCGAGGGAAATGATTCGCTGTGGTTGAGAGCGTTGTAGAACTCCACGGCATTTCCAAGCAGTTTGGCGACGTCCAAGCCAACGACAGCATCGACTTTGATGTCCGGGCCGGTGAGATTCATGTCCTGCTCGGTGAGAACGGAGCCGGCAAGACCACGCTCATGAACGTCATGTTCGGCCACATCCTCCCGGACTCCGGCTCCATGTTCGTCAGGGGTCAACCAGCCGACATCCAGTCCCCCCATGACGCGCTAGGCCTGGGGATCGGGATGGTACACCAGCACTTTTCATTGGTCCCCACATTCACGGTGGCAGAAAACATCGTGCTCGGATCGCGACCCGCCCTCGATCTTCGCCTCAAGCCTCTGGCCATTCGCCGTGAGATCGCCTCGCTGGCCGAGAAGTACAGCATGCCGCTACCTCCCTCCACCCCCGTCCGGCAGCTCCCAGTCGACCTTCAGCAGCGGGTCGAGATCTTGAAGGTCCTCTATCGCGGCGCGAACATACTGATCCTCGACGAGCCGACGTCGCTGCTCGGACCCCAGCAGATCGAGAATCTACTGGGCATCCTCGAAGATCTGCGCTCCAGCGGACATTCCATCGTGCTGGTCACCCACAAGCTGGCCGAGGTCACCCAGGTCGCGGACCGAGTCACCGTGATTCGCTCCGGCAAAAAGGTGGTCGAGGTCGAACGCGGAGACTTCGACGAGCGCACCCTTACCCGAGCGATGACCGGCCAAGACATCACCGCCGTCAAGGTGGACCACACATTGCTTGGCGACGAGGTTGAAACCCTTCTTGAGGCAAGAGAGCTGGTGACGACCGGGGTCGGGGGCAATTCCCTTGATGGCTTGAGCCTGTCGGTCCGAGCCGGTGAGATCCTCGGCGTTGCCGGGGTCGAAGGGAACGGACAACGCGATGTCGTCAGTGCCATCACGGGGCTGAGCCCCCTTGAGTCTGGCACCGTCGTGATCGATGGCGCCGACGTGACCGGTTCTGAACCGGCCAAACTCCGCGACAGCGGCCTGGCGGTCATCCCTGAAGATCGCCATGGCTGGGGGCTGATCCTTGACATGTCCCTGGCCGAGAACCTGGCAATCAATGAGATCCCTGCGGGCCGGTTCTCCCGTCGAGGATTGCTGGACTGGAAGCGAATCAAGGAACAGGCCACTGGTCTGCTCGAGGAGTACGACGTCCGACCCGCCAATTCGGATCTTCTTGCGGGCACCCTTTCCGGCGGCAATCAGCAGAAGGTTGTATTGGCGCGCGAGTTCTCCCGGGAGCCGAAAGTACTCATCGCCGACAACCCGACGTGGGGGCTCGATGTTGGTGCTGTTGACTACGTGCACCGTCGACTGCTCCAGATCAAGGAAGCGGGCGCGGCTGTCCTTCTGTTGACGTTGGACCTAGAAGAGCTACTCAAGCTCAGCGACCGTGTGGTGGTGATGTTCCGCGGGCGCGTCGTGTTGGAGCGCAACGTGGACGAGTTGACCATGGATGAGCTCGCATTGGCCATGGCGGGCAGCCCCACAGGAGTGTCGTAGCGGCCAAGGGAGGAGCGCCATGGGTTTCGTCGGGGACTCTGTAGCCCGGCTCGAGGACCCTCGGCTCCTGCGCGGGGCGGGTCGATTCGTGGACGATATCGACCTGCCGGGCCAGCTTTGGATGCGAGTCGTGCGCTCAACCCTGGCTCACGGACGGCTGACGGGAATCGACACCTCCGCGGCCGCGGCTTTGGCCGGTGTTCGATTGGTGCTCGCCGGAGCCGACGTCGCCCACGTGGAGCCCATTCCGCTACGGCTGCCGTTCGACGGCCTCGGACTCGAACAGGCGCTCCAGCCGGTTCTTGCCCAAGAGCGGGTTCGCTACGTGGGTGAGCCGGTTGCGCTCATTCTTGCCGAAGACCCGTACTTGGCCGAGGACGCGGCAGAAGCAGTGATAGTCGACGTCGAACCGCTGGAAGCCGTGGTCGACATGCTCCGCGCCCCCAGCCAACCTTCGCTGTGGCCTGATTCTTCGAATGAGCTCTGCGTCCTCGAAAAGGGATACGGCGACATTGGGGCGGCTTTCGAACAAGCAGAACGGGTCGTGACCGCAGAGGTCGCCATCGGACGCCACTCAGGAGTACCCCTCGAAACCAGAGGATTGGTCTGCGACTTCGACGCCGGCCGTGACGAGCTCACGGTGTGGGGCGCGACGCTGGTGACGCACTATCACCGCAAGGTCTTGGCCCGCTTGCTGAAGCGATCGCCCACCACCATCCACATGCGCTCGACCGATGCCGGCGGGAGCTTCGGGGTCCGCGGCGACTTCTTCCCCGAGGATTTTCTGGTTGCCTACTGCGCTGTTCTGACCGGACGTCCGGTCAAATGGATCGAGGACCGGGCAGAGAACCTAACCACCACCAACCACGCTCGCGAGCAAACCCACCACATGCGGGGCGCCTTCGACACCGAGGGTCGTTTACTGGGGGTCGAGGCTGAGGTTTGGCACAACAAGGGGGCCTACATCCGCCCCACGGGGGTCATCGTGTCCGAACTCACTCTGGGGATGATCCCCGGCCCCTACCGTCTGCCCGCCTATGCGTCCAAGATCCATGTACTCACCACCAACAAGACCCCGGTAGGCCCCTATCGGGCGCCGGGTCGCTACGAACTCACCGTGGCCCGAGAGCAACTACTCGATCTGGCCGCCGCCGAATTCAACCTCGGTCCGGTTGAGATTCGCCGCAGGAATCTGCTCACGGCCAGCGAACTGCCCTATGAGCCCGGGTTCGAGCTAGCCGGCGAGTCGTTCCTCCTCGACTCTGGTGACTTCATCGGGCTAATCGATCAGGCCGGAGCCAAGTACGCAGAGTGGCGAGACGACATCACAGGCGCGAACGTCGAACGCCGGGGCATCGGATTGTCGATATTCATGGACAAGAGCGGGCTGGGCTTATACGAGACGGGAGCAGTCGACATAGACACAGCCGGCGCCGTCCGGGTATTCGTCGGGGGTGCGTCGTCGGGCCAGGGCATCGAGACGGTGATGGCGCAGATTGCCGCCGACGAACTCGGCGTGGACCCTGCCGACATCCAAGTCATCCATGGAGACTCAGACTTGGTCCCCGACGGCGTGGGCTCGTGGTCCAGCCGCTCGACGGTGATCGGCGGCATGGCCGTGCAAACCGCCGCCCGCCGCACCGCCGAAAAGGCCAAGCGAATTGCCGCCGACCTGCTTGAAGCCTCTACCGACGACCTGATTCTGGCCGATGGCTTGATTCACGTCGCGGGGGCGCCAGCCAAATCGGTAGCTCTCGGCCAGGTAGCCGAAGCGTGCGGGACGCTTGAGGCGGCCCAACGGGGTGAGGACCCGGGCCTCGGCGCCCGTGAGGTCCATTTCGACGAGCGGATGAACTATCCGTACGGGGCGGTGGTCGTTGATGCCTCGCTCGATTCTGAGTCGGGGCAGATTCGACTGAATCGAGTCTGGTTGGGCTGCGAGGTCGGCAAGGCGGTCAACCCGAAGCTCGTCGAAGGGCAGGTGCTCGGAGGGTTCGCCCAAGGGCTGGGAGGCGCATTGCTCGAGGAATTCGCCTTCGATGAGAACGGTCAGCCCCAAGCGGCCAACTTCATGGACTATTTGATGCCCACCGCTGCCGACTTGCCGCCGATCGAGACGGAAATCCTCGAGAACGCCCCGACCCCGACCAATCCCTTGGGTGTCAAGGGAGCAGGCGAGGCCGGGATTGCCGGTGCTGGCGGGGCGATCGCCGCCGCAGTAGGCCATGCGCTCGGCGACCCCGGTGCGGTGAGGGCGCTTCCGATCACGGCAGATTGGGTATTGGCTCAGCTCATAGCCAAACGAGATTCCTAGGGCTTGTGGCGCTTTTCTCGCCCAACCATTAAATTCAGTCTGATAGAAGACCAGCCCTACGAGGCAACCCACGAAAGCCGAGCCACCCATGAAGACTGAGATGTATGCATACCTTGAGGGTCGAGACCGCGTCGTGTTGCCCTCAGGCACTAGCAACTTCGAAGACGCGTTCGAGCGCTGGCTCGACCCTGACAAGACCGCTATCGCCTGTATCGACATGCACCGCGGTCACATAGGCCCCGAGGACGATCTGACCTGCCCGTGCCCGCGGGCTCGGGCGAAAATCCCCGCCCACGACATGTTCCACCGGATGGCCCGAGCCATCGACATCCCGATCATTCACGTCCAGCACTGGCAGAGGCACGGCGGTATCGACGACTTGAACTCCAAGCAGTACAACCGTATGGCCAACTGGAGAGTGCTGTACGAGCTGTATCTGCCCCCAAACCCGTCAATGGACCAGCACAGTTGGGAAGGTACCAAGTGGCTGGACATCATGGTCGAAGAGGAGGAAGGCGACTACTACATCCGGACCAAGAAGCGCCTCTCGTCCTTTGTCCCCACCGATTTCGAGTTCTTGCTCCGCCAGCTTGATATCAAGAACCTGGTCCTCACCGGGACAATGACCGACGCCTGTGTGCTGTCGACCGCTTTCGATGCCGCCAACCGCGATTTTCGAGTCATCGTGCCCGGCGACATCGTGGCCGGGGCCAGCGAGGAGGCCGAAGCCGCCGCGCTGCTGGTCACCTCGCTCCACCTTGGGCTAGTCACCGACGGCCCCGCCCTGATTCGCGAGTGGTACGCCCGTAAGGGTGTGGCCGTTCCGTGGGAGCTGGACGGCATCGAGAAGATGACCGAGGCGTCTGGCATCCTCGAGGACGCCGAGGTCTTTGCCTAGAGGTATGTCAGACGGCGGTGTAGCCCCCGTCGACGTACAAAAGGTGGCCGTGGACGAAGTCTGAGGCCGACGAGGCCAAGAACACAGCCGAGCCGGCGATATCGTTCGGCTGCCCGACCCGCCCGGCGGGAACCCGGGGAAGGAATGCCTCCAAGAAGCCCGGATCGTCGAGGAGGTACGCGTTCATGTCGGTTCGCACCGCGGTCGGCGCGATGGCGTTGACGTTCACACCGTGGGGGGCCCATTCCAAGGCCAACGTTCGAGTCAGCTGCATTACGCCGCCCTTGGAGGCGCAGTAGGCGGCGAACCCGGGAAAGCCCACCTCGCTGAACGTAGAGGCGAGGTTGATGATCTTGCCTGCACCTCCCTCGACGAAGCGAGCGCCCGCGGCCTGGCAGCAAAAGAACAGGGCCTTGAGGTTGGCGTCGATGGTCGCATCCCAGTCCTGCTCGGACACATCGAGCGCCGGTGCGGTCAACTGCATGCCTGCTGAGTTCACCAAGATGTCGAATCCACCGAGCTCATCGGCAAGTTCCGCGAACACGCCGGGAATGCTGTCGACATCAGTGAGGTCGGCCACTCTAACCCCGGCGGACTGGCCCAGCTCGCCAACCGCCGCCGCCGTTTCGTCAAGCAATTCCGCTGTGCGACCGATAACCGCGACGTCGGCGCCCGCCTCGGCCAACGCCACCGCTATGGCTGCGCCGATCCCCCTACCTCCGCCGGTGACGATCGCTTTCTTACCAGCCAGTGCCTGTTCAGCCATCTCGATGTTCTCCAATCCGGATTAGGTCTAGCTAGCTGGCGTTTTGAAGTGCCCGGTACACCGTTTCCGGTCCCAGCGGCGTTGCGGTGATCTTGGCTCCCAGCGGGAGCAGTGCGTCGGCCACGGCATTGGCGATTGCCGCCGGGGCGCCAACCGCACCGCCTTCCCCCGCTCCCTTCATCCCATCAGCGTTCAGGGGGGTGGGGACCGCCATGTGTTCCACCACCATCTCGGGCATATTGCCGATGGCGGGAACCAAGTAGTCCATGAAGTTCGCATTCAGCGGTTGGCCGTCGTCGCTGTAGGCGATCTCCTCGAGGAGCGCTCCGCCGATGCCCAGCGCCACGCCGCCTTGGACCTGACCATCCACCAAGAGTGGGTTGATCAGCGTTCCTGAGTCGTTGACCACCACATGGCGAATCAGGGTGACCACACCGGTCTCGATGTCGACTTCTACGGACGCAACATGGCATCCGTAGGAAAAAGTGTTCGTCGGCGGGTGATAGATGTCGGTCGCATCCAGGGTGTAGTTGACGACCCCCTCGGGCAGGGGTTGGCCGGGAGCCACCCTTCCCGCCACCTGGGCGAGCGACACCGAGCTGGCCGGTGACCCCTTGACGCGGACTTCGCCATCTTCCAGTTCGAGGTCCTGTGGCGAGGCTTCCAGCATCTCGGCGGCGATTCTGATCGCCTGCTCTTTGATCGAGCCGGCGGCATGGCGCACGGCGGTGCCGCCTATGGGCGCGCTCCGGCTGGCGTAGGTACCCACACCGCTGGCCACCAGATCGGTGTCTCCGTGCACGACCACGATGTCGTCGAAATCGACACCGAGCTCGTCGGCGGTGATCTGCGCCAGAACGGTATCGTGGCCCTGTCCGCTGCTGCAGGCCCCGGTGAACACGATCACTTGGCCGGAGGGCTCGACTCGAACGCGACCGCTCTCGTAGGGGCCGAGTCCCGTCTCCTCGACGAAAAAGCCGATTCCCATGCCCAGATAGCGGCCCTCGGCTCGGGCCCGCACTTGTTCGCGGCGGAACTCGTCCCACTCAGCCGCGGCGAGGGCACGGCTCAGGCACTCCTGATAGTCGCCCGAGTCATAGATGATCTCTCCGGCCAAAACGTTCCCGATCCCGCGGTGGAGCGGGAACACCTCCTTCGAGAACATGTTGCGCATCCGCACCTCGCCCGGGTCGATGCCGACGGCGGCGGCGACGACGTCGATGATGCGCTCCATTGTGAACGCCGCCTGAACGTGGCCGACGCCTCGGAATGGATTGAGGGGCGTGGTGTTGGTCATGACCACCGTCGACAACAATTGCTGATGCTCGATGACGTAGGGCCCCGAGAGCATCGAAACCCCGATGAAGGGCTCGACAAGCGTCAAACGCTGGAGGTAGGCGCCGGTGTTGGTTACCGCGTGGTCGCGGATGGCCAGAATCCTGCCGTCGTCGTCATAGGCCACGTCGACGTCGTGATACTGCTCGCGGCCGTGGGTGGACGCCAGAAAATGCTCGTAGCGGTCCTCCACCCACTTGATGGGGCGGCCGACCGATCTGGCGGCCAAGCCGAGGACGATCTCCTCGGGATAGGGCTGGAGCTTCACCCCGAAGGCACCGCCGACATCGGGGGCGATCACCCGGACGGCGTTCTCCGGCAGACCCAGGTAGCCGACCAGGGTGGCCTTCAGGCTGTGGGGAACCTGAGTCGACGACCACATGGTGAGGCCCTGGCGCGGCTCGTCCCACTCGACGATCACTCCCCTGGTCTCCAGCGGAGTGCCCGCATACCGCTGGGTCGCGAACCGCTCGCTGAGCGTGTGGGGCGCGGCTGCCAGCGCCGAGTCGGCGTCGCCCAGCGAGTACTCCAGCACATCGACCACATTCGATTCGAAGTGAACCAGCGGGGCGTCGGGAGCAACCGCCGCTTCAGCCGTCGACACCGCGGCCAGCGGTTCGTAGTCCACGTCGATCAGCCCGGCTATGTCTTCAGCGATGTAGCGGTCGCCCTCGACAACCAGCAGCGCCACCGGCTCGCCGACGAACCGGACTTTGTCCGTGGCCAGGATGGGTTGATTGAACGGCTTTGTAGTCTCCTCGGCGTCGATGCAGGGCAGCGGAGGCAGGCCGGCCGGGAGATCGTCGGATGTGATGACGCTGACCACCCGCGGATCGGCCGCCGCCGCGCTCGAATCGATTCCCCGAATCAGAGCGTGGGCGTGGGGACTGCGGACGAACACCGCATGGACCAGGCCGTGCAGCTTGATGTCAGACAGATACCGGCCATCTCCCCGAAGCAAGCGGGGATCTTCTTTGCGGCGAATGCTCGCACCAAACAAGCTCACGCTCCACCTCCCCGAAGGCTCACCGCTTCTTCCACTGCTTCCACGATCTTGACGTAGCCCGTGCAGCGGCACAGGTTCCCGCCGAGACCTTCGATGATCTCCTGCCTCGTCGGTGAGGGGTTGTCGTCCAGCAGCTCGGAGATGGTCATCACGAACCCCGGGGTGCAGAAGCCGCACTGCATTCCGTGCTTGGCCCAAAATGATTGCTCGATGGGACCGAGTTCGTCGCCGGCGGTCAGGCCTTCGAGGGTGGTGACCTCACTCCCGTCGGCCTGAACAGTGAGCAGCAGACACGCCCGGGCAGTCTCGCCGTCGACGAGAACAGTGCACGCGCCGCACACCCCGTGCTCGCACGCCAGGTGGGTCGCGGTGAGATCCAGCCGCTCTCGTAGGAAGTCGGCAAGCGTGAGGCGGGCCGGCACCGAGTCCGACCTCTCGACGCCATTTACGGAAATGGTGACAACGTGATCGCTCATACGGCGCGCTCCAGGGCTTGGGTAAGTGCTCGTCGGCTGGTCACCGTGGCGAGGTGCAGCCGATAGTCGCTCGAAGCGTGTACATCGCTGCCGGGGCTGAGGCCATCGGGGGCCAGCGCGGCTGCTTCGGTCGAGCTTGCCCCACCGAGGACTGCGGCCTCGACTCCGTGGGCCCGCATTGGGCGATCCCCGACACCGATCAGCGCCAGGTGGGCGTCGACGACGGCGCCGTCGTCTCCGATCTCGAGCTGGCAGAGCGCGCCGCACAGCGCATAGTCGCCTGGTCGGCGGGCAATCTCCACCACCGACCATCCGGTCCGCGGCCCCGACGCGGGCAGCTCCACCGCGGTCAGAATTTCATCGTCGGCGATCGCGGTGCTCAAAAACCCCTGAAACAGCTCCTCGGCTTCGATCGTCCGATCCCCAGCAGGGCCCGTGACTTGCACCCGCCCCCCCAGTGCCAACACCACCGCGGGCAATTCTCCCGCGGGGTCGGCGTGGGCCACGCTTCCGCCAATCGTTCCCCGAGATCGGATCTGCGGATGCCCCACATGGCGCAGGGACTCAACCAGCAGCGGGCAGCGATTGGCCACCATCGGATCGCGCTCGGCTCGGCGTTGCCGCGTCATCGCCCCGATGACCAGGCGGTCGCCTTCATCGGTGATGTGGTCGAGCCCGTCCACTCGGGCCAAGTCCACCAGTAGCGACGGGCCGGCCAGCCGGAAGGCCAGAAGGGGAATCAGGCTTTGGCCCCCAGCCAACACCTTAGCCTCAGTGTCGCTGCCGAGCGCTTTGACCGCGTCGTCGATCGATGTCGGAGCCACATAGTCAAAATCGGGTGGCTTCATCAGATCTTTCCTCGGATCCGTGCCCAGGCATGGGTCAGGAGATCAACATTGGACTCGCGCCAGCACTTCAGTGCCACCGATCCCTCATGCATAAGGCAGATATTGCACGAGACGCAGTCCACCATGCCCGTGCGACCAGCTTCGATCTGGCGAACCAGATCGGGTTCACGGATAAACGGTCGGGCCAGGGAGACGAAATCGGCCGACCCGTCTTCGATCACCTCGTTCATGACCTCGATTGTGCGCACGCCGCCGACGAGAATCGTCTGCCCCCTCGCTGTAGCCCTGTGGCGGCGAGCCTCCTCCCGGTAGTACGCCTCTTTGACCGGAGCCGCGAGCACACGATGCAGAAGCTTGTCCTGCAAGGCCCGTTTCCGGGTCACGCCCACGTATCGTGCCGCGCTTTCTGCCTTCGGCGACATAAGGCCGGCGGAGAGCTCGATGGCGTCCAGCCCGGCGTTGTCCATCATCGTGACCGTGGCCCGGCCTTCCTCGACCGTCAGGCCATCGGGTACGTAGTCCCACAGCCCGATCTTGTTGGTGATAGGAAAGTCGTCGCCCACGGCCGCCCGCATCGACTTGTACGTTTCGAGCAGCAACCGCTGGCGGTTCTCCAGCGATCCGCCCCACTCGTCCTCACGGCGGTTCGTGGCTGGCGATAGGAACTCCGAGAGGAGGTAGCCATGCCCGGCGTGAACGTGTACGCCGTCGAAGCCGGCCTCTCTCACCCGCCGGGCCGCGTTCCCGAACGACTCAATGGCCTCCCAGATCTCATCGGAGCTCGCCGCGGCGAACGGCAGGCGGTGAAACTGCGGATTCTCGACCACCGAGGGGGCCAGGGGCTCAATCGAATCATCGCGGCTCTGGCTGCCCGCATGGTTGAGCTGGGCAAAGATCTTGCCCCCTTCGGCGTGGATCGCGTCGGTCAGCTTCCTCATCGGCCCGATGGCCTCGTCTCGATCCAAGGCCGTCATGCCTCGGATGTAGTTGCCTCGAGGGTGGACCGAGCAGTGGCCGGTGAAGATGAGCCCTACGCCGTGACGAGCCAGCCTGGTGTGGAGGTCGAGGTACTGCTGGGTGATGATGCCGCGGTCGTCGGCCATGGTCTCGGAGGTGGACGACCGGATGATCCGATTGCGGGTCTCCACTCCTGCGATCTCTCCGGGTCTCAACACAGCAGGCAGCGACATCAGCTACTACCCAAGTGTCCGGGCCAAATAGTCGGCCATGCGGGGCCGGACCACGGGGCCCATGTTGTGACAGCAGTGGTCGCCATCGGGCTCAACCACGATCTCGGCCAAATCGTTGTGGGCCAGTCCTGCCTGTAGCAGCTCGGTCTGGTGCGGAGGGAAGATGGGATCGTGGATCCCCTGGATCAACAGGGTGGGGCAAGTCAGGTCTCCAATGGTCTGGGAGAGGTCGAACGTCTCTTGTAGATAGGCGCGGCCCTCGCCGAGGTCTTCGAACCCCGATACATACACGAATCCGCCGCGGGTATGGGGAGGCATGCCGTCGAAGTCGGACATGTCGGAAAACCCGCCCCACGCCACGCAGCTTTTCAGCCGCTTGTCGAGGGCTGCCGACTGCATGGCGTAGTAGCCGCCCAGGCTGCGGCCGAGCACCCCAATCCTGTCGCCGTCCACCTCCGGGCGGGGGGCAATGGCGTCGAGAACCGCCGAGGTATAGCGATGGAAGTCGGCGCAGAGTTTCACGTCGAAGTACATCTCGCCTTGACCAGGACCGTCGAAGGCAAAGGTTGCCAACCCGCGTCGGTGGCAGAGCGTCTCGAAGTGGTAGCTCTCCTCCTTGGTTGATTCCAGCCCGCCGATGAGAACCGCGCACGGGTGTGGCCCAGGCCCAGCCGGGAGGCGGAGATAGCCGGGGATGATCGTCGATTCGAATTCGATCTCCACCCGCTCGGCCGGGGCGATGAGATGGGGTGCCGCCAGCTTGTACATCTCGACCTTCTTGTGCTGGCCGTGCTCGCGGCGCTCAGGCTCGTGGAACCACATGAGCTGTCCGTAATGCCACGACAGAGATGCATGCCACAGCCATTCACCGCCGCTGACCCGGTCACCGGCTTCGATCGCCTCCATGCCCAGGGTTTCGTAGCGCCCAGCGGTCTCGGTCCAGAATGGCAGCCATTCGGCCAAATCGTCCAGCGCCCGGGCCGCGGCAAAGTCCGGGTAGGGAATGCCGTCCGACAGCATCCGGCCCGGATTCAGGATGGCCTCTACCTTTTGAGGCACCAAGTCGTCAGCACTCATGAGCGGCCTGCATTCCCAGGTGCGGACTGCTGGTCATCGACATTGGGCACACTTACCCCCTATTGGACACTAAACGCTGCCGCGAACATCCGCTAGCGACCTTCCTGTTCATTCCTTGCCACCGTGGCCTTCACCGCTTCGACAATGCCCTGATAGCCCGTGCATCGGCAGATGTTGCCGCTGAGCGTTTCCCGGATCTCAGGCTCGGTCATCGTGGACATTTCATCGAGCATCGATTCGATGGTCATCAGCAAGCCCGGTGTGCAGAATCCACATTGCAGCGCATGGGCGGCGCTGAAGGCCGCCTGGAGGGGGTGCAGGTCCGGGCCGGTCGCCAGACCCTCAACGGTGCGGATGGACGAGCCATCGGCCTGCACGGCGAAGAGCAGACACGACCGAACACCGTCGCCGTCGAGCTGAACGGTGCAAGCCCCGCAGACGCCATGCTCACAGCCAACGTGGGTCCCGGTCAGGTGAAGCTCGTGCCTTATGAAGTCCGAGAGCAACAAGCGGGGCGAGACCGAGCGCTCGTACACCGCGCCATTGACTTCGACCGTTACTGGGTGCGTGGTCATTGGAGTTCTTTCAGAGCAGTGATCCCTCACCAGCAGCCCCTGCTAGTCCTCTGCCGCCTGATCCAAGTGCTTCGGACCCTTCATGTAGTTCACGATCCACCAGCTGAAGAACACGTATCGAAGTACGTCCTCATCGGTCTCACCGAATTCTCCCGTAGCCACCAGCTCATCGAGCATGGTCTGGTACTCGGGGCTCAAGCTGACGGGAACGTCGGTGAGCGTGATGGGGTAATTGACGTAGTTCGGGACGTACGAATCGTCTTTGTAGAGCTCCCGATCGGCCTTGATGGGCTGAGCAGCCAAATCCGCCGTGGTGAGCTGGCTTCTGTATTTGACCAGCTCCGGCCGTCCCTCGAATTGAGCGAGGTCTTCGGGCAAACCCTCATAGATGGCAAGCCGCAATGGTTTCAGCTCGAAGCTGCTGGTGGCAAAGGTGTCGGCACCACAGACGTTGGGCACGGCCAACAGGTCGATCAAGGAGATGATCTCGACGTAGTCGCCGTGCTTGGCCACGTTTTCGGCGATGAATGGGTGTCCGGCCTGATCGACGCCGGTGTGCATAAAGAAGTTGAACGAGTCGTGAACGTCGTCGCTGGTCAAGCCGTACTCCCGCTGGGCTTCGGCCTGGATGTCGTGGCAGTTGGTATGGGGCTCCACCCCGAACTGGTATTCGTACAGCAAGCCGCTGCATCGGGGATACAGCACATCGTTGGTACCAACGGTGTCGGCGATGATCGCCGCTATCGGGCGATCCCGCGGCGGCGCCGACCATAAGAAGTCGCCCGTGGTGGGGTGCATTCCGTGCATGTGCCGGGTGCGTCCGGTGTGGAAGTACTCCTTGTAATCGTGGAGGTTGAAGCAGTTGAAGTCAGCGCACTGACCGGCCACTCCGATCTGTTCGAGTCGCATGACCTGTCCGGCCAGGAGCTCGACGGCCTTGCCGGTTGCCGGTTCCATCACGTGCTCATACAGCAACTTTCGCTCGGTCATGAGGAGTATTCCTTGTGGAACTCTCGCAATGCCCGCAGCAAGAGTTCTTCTCGGTCTCCAGAACTGGTTTCGTCAACGGAATCGTCGACCAACTCAAGTTGCTGCTGGTTCAAACGGACGACTACTTCTCGGAAATATCCATCATCTTCGTCGGCCATGACCTGGTCTCCACTCGTTCAAATTACCCTTGTCTGAGGCAATTTATCAGAAAATCCCTGACTCATTTCGGGGGAGGATCCACCACCGCGATGGCGTCGATCTCGACCATTAGCTCAGGAACGACGAGGGCGCTGATCTCAATCGTCGAGCTCGCCGGGGGATCGACCGGGAAGTACCGGGCCCTCACCTCCTGCACCGCGGGAAGGTGAGTCATGTCGGTGAGAAACACGGTCAACCGCACAACGTCTCCCAGCGTTGCCCCGCCTTCATTCAACACCCTCTGGAGATTCTCAAGCGTCGCCTCAGTCTGAGCCGCCGGATCCCCGACCCCGATGACCGCGCCGTCAGGATCCAGGGCGACTTGCCCAGCGGCAAAGACCATCCGGCCCGAGTCGCACACGACCCCCTGGGAGAACGGCTGAGGATACTCAAAACCCGCAGACGACGGATCCCACACCCCCGCCGGGCGCAACACGTGCCTGTCGACCATCGAACTCGAACCTCCACACGGGAAACGCCAGCAAACGCCTGCCGGGCAAACCCTACCCAAACACCATCGAAGTCGCCTGTGACCGCCCTCCTACTTGCCGGAGTAGCGGCCTAGCCGCATTGCCTTCGAGTCTCGGCCTCCGCAAGTATCATGTTCACCCGCGCGGAGAACAGTTCCTCCGCCGAGTGGTCGTGTTCGCCCAAATCAAAGCCCGAATCGGGGTTCTCAACCAGGGTGTCGTGGGCCAGTTCGTGCCGCTCGAACCCTTCCTTCCAGCGCTGCTCGGCAAGCGTTTGGCCGACAGCAGCATCCTCGCAGGCCGCGGTGTCGTGGGCCGAGCAAGCACAAACCGCAATCTTCAGCGCAATGGCTACGAGCCGGGCACCCTGTCGAGCCACAGAACGGTGGCTGTGAAAACTACGGCAAGCGGCGCGAAGATGGCGAAGGCGGCGTAGCCGAGATCGAAGGCAATGGTCGGAAACACCATAGCCGCGACCAGCAACGCGCTTCCGGCTCCCGAGGCGATCCTCCCCCGCCTGGTCCTGGGAGTGCTGGTTACGAGGCTCCATAGCTTCTTGCCCATATTCATCTCCTCAGCTGCCGGACGTGCAGAACAGAGTCTGGTTTGTCTCGCACTGCCTCTGGACGTGAGCCGATGCCGGTACCGCACCTGGATCTCGGGCTGTGAAGGTAATCTTGGCAGCGGCTGATGCGGCATTTCCCACGACACAGGTTCGGTACCGGTGCGGAAGAGCAGAGTGGTGGGCATGGAAACCGATGCTCGTGAATGTAAGCGAGACTCCTGCCCAGGAAATGCCTGACACGGTCCTATTTCTGGACCACCAGACCCTTACGTCGAACATGTCCTGAAACCAGCGTCGACGCTCCCAACGCTGTCGGTATCACGATCGCCACGCCGATCCCCCAGCCAAGCGGGGTGAATGAGCCCAGTGAAAGCAGCACAGCAACCAACACTGCCCACAGAACAACACGAGTTCCGATCTCTGCTCTCGACATGCCGACAAACTATCAAGTTCGTGGCGATTTTCAGTACCCCCGACCCTGTGCCCGTAAGCTGGCCTCCGGGCGTAGGGCCCAGCGCCCACGTTACGCGTTGACTAGGAAAAGCAGAAGCAGAACAGGCTACTCCCCACAGACATCTGTTCGCTGACAGCGCTCATATGGGCGATGACGGCATGAATCTCGATGACCGGCCAGACATCTGGCTGATCAATGGAGTATTCAAGGAAAGGGTGGGAAAGCTGCTCTGGAAAGTTGGCCCAGTGAAGTCGTCGTTCGCACTAGGGAACAAGAACCCTTGATTGGCTATGCGCTGTTTACGAAGGTCAGCTGAAGTAGTCGTAGATTTCCTGCGCTCTCGTCTTCGTGTCCTTGGCTCTGGCTGTGTGGCTGCCGTCTGTTGTCGCCGCGAGCATAGCGAGCAGCCTGTTCGTCGTTTCGAGGCGTGCGGCGATCTCTTAGAGCACCTGGGCTTGGTCCTCCTGGACTTTGATTTTGTCGTATTCGTTGATTAGTGAGGCAATTGCGCGGGGCTAACCGCACTTGTTCCGGGTTTCCGCCTCGGCGGCGATCATGTCGGCGCGCACGCTGAGGAGCACCTCTGCCGAATGGTCGTGGTCGGCGAGCGCGGAGCTTGATCCGGGGTTCTGCGAGTAGGCTTCGTCGGCGAGGAGGTGCCGCTCGAACTCCTCCTGCCACCGCTGCTCGGCGAGGGCTTGGCCCATAGCTGCCTGCTCGCAGTCTCCGGCGCTGTCGGACGCGCAACCCGCTACGACCAGGAGTCCGGCCAGCGCGAAGGCTGCGCTCAACTGAAGGACTGTTCGCATCCGCGCCGGTCATAGCGTTTGAGGACCACAATGCCGACCACTACTGCGACGACGAGCGATGACAGGCTGAGGGCCAGCTTCGCGTTGCCTGACAGGTCAAAGGCAGCGCCGATCAGAAGGGCGATCCCTTCGGCGGCTGACACCCACAGGGCGAAGATGAACATGGCGGCCATGGATGTGCCGAGCCGCCCCGACAGACGGCCTTCGGTGGTTGCGGTGGTCATGGTATGGCTCCTCAGTTGCCGATGTTGTTGATGAGCCTGGTGCAGCCGCGCTGCGTTGTCCCGGTAACGCTACCAGCCCAAGCGGGATGTCTCGTCCCGTAGAACGTGGCACCGCCGACCGCCGCCGAGAATCCGGCGCAGGCTAGATGGGTCCCCGCCCAGCGGGCAGCCCCCTCCCACCTATGGGTGTGGGCGACGCTGGTGCAGACCCACCGCTGCCTGGTCACGGTCTTGGTCGTCCACTCGCCATCAGCTCCGCGTGCCCGCGCCTGCGTCTGATAGGAGACCCACCGGCACGATTTCTTGTCGTGCGCGTCGGCCCGCTCGATGCTGTCGCCGACGAGGGGTACCCCCGAAGGGAGCGGTACCACTACCAGCAGCGACGCGACCACCGCGAGCGCTATGAGCAGGTGGGCGATAGACCTCCCGAGGGCCAGTGTTCCAAGCATGTGGTTCCTCCTTGTGCAGGGTGGCGGTTAATTGCCCTTAAGCACTGCTTTGGAGTCACAGCCGCAGGGGCCCTACAGGGAATCGTCGGCGGCGGGCGGTACAGCGGAAACCGCTGCGGTACGGGGGAATCGCCCGGTTTGAAGCCAGCAGGCCCGATCCGGGTTCTGGGCTTTGGGCGTGGGCCGCAAAAGCGGTGTGGCCGGAATTGCACGGTGCCGATTCGGGCTCGTTCCCACCCCGGGGCTGTTTGTCCCCAAGGTTCCAACCGGCAGCGGCACCCGACATAGACCCAGGCCAGCGAGCTGTCGGCATTACCTAGCCGGACCTCGGGGCTGGCGAAGTTTCCGGGGTAGTTGACAAGCACTCCGGTTCCCCGCTATTGGTTAAGGGCAATTAACCGCTACATAGATATATGAGCGGTGTGTGGCTAAGACATGGGCATGTGATGACGCCAGCCCCCCGCCGGGCTGCTAGTGCAGCGGCCATGAACACCACAACAGGAAGATTCACCAACATTGCGCGGGGCGGCATCGTTGTGTGCGTCTGCGGGGCCGACAGCCCAAACGGCGCACCGAATCCTGATGCCCCTACCGGACCCAGCGGCGGGTTGAGCGCTGAGGACATCGACCGGTTGGTCGCCGATGCCAAAGCGGCCAGTGTTGCCCCCAGCACCCGCAAGACCTACCGGTGCGGGTGGAAGAATTGGTCGTCTTGGGCGTCCGGCCACGGTGTGCCGGTGCTTCCCGCCCGCCCCCAAGACCTCCAGCGATGGCTGGTCTGGCTGGCCGACCAGGGCAAAAAGCCCAACACCTTGGACGTCTACCTCGCCGCAGTCGCCCACAAACACGACGAACTGCTCGACCCCAACCCCGCCCGCGACCCCCGAGTGCGCCGTGTGCGGTCAGGCCTGAGACGCCAGGCAGCCGAAGCAGGCTATGTCCCCAAACAGGCCGCCCCCCTGCGCCGGCACCACGTCGACCTGATCGCCGACGCCGCCTTCGAGCCGCGGCGCAACCAGCCCGGCGGGCGGCTGGAAACCCCTGAACAAGCCGCACACCGCGCCCTGATCGACATCGCCCTAGTCGCCGTCGCCCACGACGCCCTGCTGCGCGGCTCCGAGCTCCTCGCACTCAGATGGGGCGACATCAACATGGCAGAAGACGGCAGATGCGGCTTGGTGCGGATCCGCCGCTCAAAGACCGACCAGACCGCCAACGGCGCAGTGGCGCCCATCTCCAAGTCCGCCTACCAGGCACTCCAGCGCATCAACCCCCCAGACGCCGATCCCGAAGACCACATTTTCAACTTCTCAGCCACCACCCTCAACCGCCGCATCAAAGCAGCCGCCCAAGCCGCCAGCATCGACCCCGCCAACATCTCCTCCCACTCCCCGCGCGTAGGCACGGCCCAAGACCTCGTCTCCAACAAGATCGACATGGCCGCCATCATGCTCGCAGGCCGATGGACCACCCCCGCAATGATCGCCCACTACACCAAACGCCTCGCCGCCAACGACAACCCAGCCGCCAAACACCTCCAAACCCAACACCGTCCCACCGCCAAAAGACCACGCCGACAACCCCTGTCGCAGACCAAGGCCAACCCACTAGCCGCATAGGCCGCCCAGCCCGCCACGCCACCGCCGCAAAGCCAGCCCACGAAACCCACTGCCTTGCTACAGCGTGGAACTCCCTCTTGCTACAGCGTGGAACTCCCTCCCCTATCGTCCAGCGAGATCATCAGATCCAGCAACTGGGAAAACTGTTTCCACTTTTCTCATTTGTTGGGTTGTGCTTCGCAAGCCTTCAGCGAGAAAGAAAGTTCCAGTTTTCTCACTTATTGGGCGGAGTACCATGAGGTCATGGGCCGCTACACCATCCACCAGATACCAGCAGAGGAAGCCCCCCCGATATCCAAGAACGCTGCCCGAAAACTCGACCATCCCCCAGGGAGTTTCGCCGCATACCACCCCGATCCGCTCCTGACCGCCGGTATAGCCACCCTCCCCCACTGGGACAGCGCCGCCCGTGCAGCCGAGGCGGCGATCAAGGAGTTCGAAGAGCAGCACGGAGACTTCGCTTCCCGTGTCGGGTGGGTGCTCCAGAGGTCTGAGAGCGTCGGGTCCAGCACCATCGAAGACGTGAACCCCTCTCTGCGGAGGGTGGCCAGAGCCGAGGCCGTCACCAGAGGAGGCGGGAACCCCCGAGACGAAGCAGCGAACGAGGCCATCGGGAGCATCGAGGCGACCCGTCTCGCCGCAGAAATCGGAGACAGCCGAGGTCCGATCACCTTGGACGATCTTCTCGCGATCCACGCCATATTGATGGCCCACACTTCCAAGCCGGAGGTGGGCGGGCGACTGCGCCCCAGTTGGGTTCGCGTCGGCGGGGTACTGGGAGGCTACCCCCCGCCGGCCTATGTGGCCCCGCCAGCAGAGGAAGTGCCCGAGCTGATGGATGACCTTGTCGAGTACATCAACACCACCAACCATCACCCGGTAACTGCGGCCGCGGTCGCCCACGTCCAGTTCGAGTCGATCCACCCGTTCCGCGACGGAAACGGAAGAGCCGGCCGAGCTCTGGTTCAGACCATCCTCCGCAAGGGCGACATCACCCGCTATACAACCCCGCCCATCAGCGCCGTTCTCGCCTTCAACCGAGACGAATACACTGACGCCCTCGCCGAGTCCCGCTTCAAGGGAAGGGCCGGCTCACCCGAGCAAGCAGAGTCGCTCGACTCGTGGGTGTCGCTGTTTTCCTCGACGACGGAAACCTCCTGCGACTACGCCGATGGGCTAATCGCACGGATCGACACGGTTACCGACAAGTGGGACAAGAACCTCCGGAGCCGCAAGGGGTCGACTGCCCGCAAGGTCGCAGAACGCCTTCCCGAGATGCCCGTGTTCACCGTGCAGGGCATGGCTGCCCAGTTGCGTATTCCTCTGGCAACGGCCTATCGAGCCACCGACCGGCTCGTGGCCGCAGGGATAGTCGCACCAGTGCGTGGCAAGCACCGCGGCCGCGAACTATTCGAAGCCACCGACATCTTGGACGTGCTCAAGGCCGGAACAGAGCAAACAGAGAAGCCCGGTTTGGTTCCAGACGATCCGACTCCGCAGACAATCGACAGAATCGCCTCCAAGGAAGAGAAGGCTGCTGAAGCCATCCGATTGCGCCGTCAAGGGCTAACCCTCAAGGAGGTCGGGGAGGCGCTTGGAATGTCTACCTCTTGGGCGCAGGTAGCGACAAAGGATGTGAAGCGACACGGGAAGACCCTGCGCCATCGGTGATCGACCCAGCAGACTGCTAATGCGTCTAACTCTCTCCCCTGTCACCTAGCGAGACCATCAGGTCCAACAGGCGATCGTCTTCGCCGGGAGCGGCCAGAAGGCCGACTCCCACCGTCCGGGGATTGCCATCGCGGCGGACGGAGAAAACCGCCTGAGGGGCTCCGGTGAGGCTGCTTGGCGCCGCTAGCCGAAAACAGCCGCTTCTGAATTGGGCCAGCTGTTCGTCATCCCATGCTCGCATTGGACCGTGCTCGAGCATCACCGGGAGCACTAAGACTGTTCCCGGTTCGACTGCGGCGGTGAATGTCTGGGCGTATCTGAGCCTCTCCTGGTGGTCTTGTTCCTTGACCTCCGCTGGATCCCGGGAAAGGCGCTCGCATCGCTCCAGCCTCGACTGCACATCGTGGGCCAGAGATGAGCCGTGCTCTTCGACCCAGCGACCGTGGTTCGACCAGATTTCCCGTCCTTGAAGTCGGGCGAACAAGTCTCCGACATCGGTACTGGTGAAGTCGCCAAACTCGACCTCTTCGAATGGCACCCCCATGATGGAGGCCGCGGCCTCGGCAACAGCAGTCCCAATGCTGGTGGTGGTGGCATCCGCGGTGTCGAAGACGTCGGCGGCGAGCTTGACCCCGACGGGCGGGACGAGGCTGGTAGTTTGCGGCGCTAGCACCCGGAGCGCATCAGCGATGATCGAAGCATGAAGTCCGAATATGCCGACGACGTCGAGTGATTGCGCCAGCGGGATCACACCGTCGGGGTTTATCAGGCCGTGCGATGGCCTGATGCTGTGCAGGCCGCATGCGGCTGCGGGCACTCGAATAGAGCCTGCGGTGTCGGTGCCGAGGCCGATGTCGGCCAGTCCTGCCGCCACTGCCGCGGCCGACCCCGACGATGAGCCGCCGCAGAAGAGCCGGTTGTCGAGTGCATTGCGCGGCGGCGAACCCTCGCCCACGTTGCCGATCAGCGAATACGCCAGCTGATCCAGCTTCGTCAGCCCGACGAGGTCGGCGCCGGCGTTGAGCATGCAGGTCAAGATCGGCGATGTTTCTGACGCTTCGACATGGGTTGCCCGCCAGCGCTCGTGGCCGAACGAGCTTCGATGGCCCTTGAGGCTGAAGAGGTCCTTGGCTACGAAGGTGCGGCCCCGCAGACTGCCTGCTTCGGAGCCGCTTATGGCAACGCTGTTGGGCGCGAAGGCCCCGACGTCGGTCGGGTCAGGGGTCATGGTCCTTTCCATCCTTCGTGCCGCAGTCTGCCAATATCTAGGGACCTTCAACGTTAGTGAAACCGAGGGAGCGTCAGTCCGATGCCTTTTGAAGTGCGCAAGATCCCATTCGAACACGTCACGGACACCGCTGGGCTCGAACAGGCCATAGCGGAAGGCGCCTTCCGGGGCGATCAGATCGTCGGGGTGGTCGGCAAGGTCGAGGGTAACGGCGGCGTCAACGACTTCTCCCGTATCCTGGCCGACCGAGTGCTGCGCGACTTCCTAGTCGAGCAATGCGGGCACTCCCGGGAGTCGGCGCTGCAAGTGCCCATCGCCTGGTCTGGCGGCACCGACGGGGTGATCTCGCCCCACATGACTGTGTTCGCCAAAGTCGATGGGCCGGATGAGCCTGCAAACGAGAAGCGCCTCACCGTCGGGCAAGCAGTCTCGGTCCCCATCCTGCCCGAAGAGATCGGTCGCCTTGCCATGCTCGACAAGGTGGCCGACGCGGTGAAGCTGGCCGTCACCGACGCCGGCATAGATGACCCGGCCGATGTCCACTATGTGCAGACCAAGACGCCCTTGTTGACCGCCGAGCGCATCGCCGATGCTCATGCCCGGGGCCAGACGGTGGCGCTGGAGGACACCATGGAATCGATGGCGGTTTCCAACGCCACCTCTGCACTGGGCATCGCCACTGCATTAGGCGAGATCGAACGGCCTCGTGAAGACCAGATCGCCAAAGACCTCTCGGTCTACTCGTCAGTAGCGTCGTGCTCGTCGGGGGTTGAACAGACCCAGGCCCAGGTGGTGGTGGTCGGCAATCGCCTCGGCGTAGGCGGCCGCTACCGGTCGGGCCACTCGATCATGGAGGACAACCTCGACTTCCCCGGCATCTACCGGGCGATTCGCTCGGCCGGCCTCGACTTGCCCGAGCGGCCCATCCCCGAGGACCTCGACGGCCGCGTGGTCAACTGCTTCATCAAGTGCGAGATCCATCCGAGCGGCCGACTCCGAGGACGGCGCCAAGTCTCGCAAAACGATTCGGACATCCACCACACCCACCACACCAAGGGCGCCGTGGGAGGCGTGGCCGCCGCCGCGCTGGGAGATCCCGCCGTGTTCGTCTCGGTTGCCGGTCTCCAATCCGGCCCCGCGGGGGGCGGATCGGTGGCCGCCATCGTCGACTTGGGCTGAGATGGCGCGACTGCCCGGCCTGCCTCCAGGCGACCTCAACGCTGAGCAGCGGGCCCTGTACGACTCCATCGCGGGAGGCGATCGGGCCAAGGACGCATCGTTTCCGCTGACCGACGAGAACGGGGCCCTAATCGGACCCTTCAACGTGTTGCTCTACAGCCCTGGGGTCGGCGACGCAGTTCAGCGGCTTGGCGCCGCTCTGAGGTTCCACGGCGACCTCAGCGCAGCTGTGCGCGAGATGGCCATCCTCATGGTCGCCACCTACCACGACTGTGAGTTCGAGCGGTGGGCCCACGAACCGATCGCCCGACGCGTCGGGATGACCGAGGAGCAGGTCGCAGATCTGCGGGCTGGGACGCGGCCCGACCTACATGCCTCCGACCTAGAGGCGGCCTACGACGTTTGCAAGTCGATACTCCACAACAGGTCCGTCGACGACGACGTCTACGGCCGAGCTATTGAGGCGCTGGGGGAAGATCGCGTCGTCGAGCTGATGACGGTCGTCGGCTACTACGGGATGCTGGCCCAGCTCATGAACACTTTCGAGGTTGAGCCGCCTGATTGACGATTCCCCGCTCAGCCGTTCGGAATGTGCGGCACCAATACCCAGTTGGGAAGTTCGGGGCCGAAATGAACTGTGACCTGGTTATCGAAAATCTCCGGTGGGCGATTCCTAACATCGTCGTGCAGGAAAGGACCGCAGCCCCTTAGCTCGTTCTTGAAGTTCGACAGCTTGAGCCCAGTGGTGTCACCGGCCCACTCGTAATCGCGACCTCGAATCGACAAGCCGATGCGATAGCCCGAGGGAATCACGATGGACGTCGGCCAGATCTCGATATCCAGCTCATAGACCTCCCCCGGGATCAGCGACTGTTCCTCGTCATGGGTGTGGTATGGCCGCCACACCTCCGACAAGGACTCGTCCAACTTGCGGTGCGAGGCCCGCAGCCAACCCTGGGCGATGGGCGTGTGGGGGTCGATTGCCCCCATGAACGTCACTTCTTCCCCATTTGGGTCGAAGACCCCGAACACCAAGAACAAATCAGCATCAGTGGTGGACGACGAAATGTGGAGCTTGGCCGAGAGCGGTCCGGTCACCTCGGTCTCCTCTTCGACCGGCGCCATAAAGAACGTGAGCCCGTCGCCCATGGCCTCATACGAGATCGTCGCCGGCGTCGTTACCGGGTCGTGCACCAGCGTCTGGTCCGACGGGTCGAGATGCAGCTTGGTCCAGTCGGTGCGCGGGATGGGCCAGTCGGATTCGGCCCGCTCGACAAAGCGGTCGACGTGGCGGACCAACAGCTGCACCCGCGGCTGATCGTCCCACGCCGCGTCGTCGCCCTGGAGGTACTTGGCGAAGAAGCGCTTCTGGAGCTGAACGCCGTAATCGGTGTAGTACTCGGTCCAGTGCTCGATGCCGTGGCACTCGAGGAACTTCTCGGTGGAAGCGGCCCGAATGTAGGCCTCGATGTTGCCCCGGGGGTGGAGTCCCTGCCCGCCCCAGTTCGACGCCGACAAGAACGGCACGGTCACCTTCGACCAATCGGGAGATCGGTCTTGGTGGTACTGGTCGTCGAGGGGGTGAGAGGCGATCTCGTTGCCGAAGTCGCACCGATTGGCCCGCAGGTCCTCTTCGCTCAACGTCTCGGGACCGGCAACCAGCTCACCGGTCACGATGCTTCGGGCTCCGTTCTCGCCGACGCCGTACTGCACGGTCTTGATCTGCATGTCGTACCAGTTGTCCCAGAACGTCGACAGGATTCCCCCGTGGTAGGTCATATCCCGGTACCAGTCGGCAGCCCCCTCCCAGGGGATCATTGCCGTGAGGTGGGGAGGCTGGAGCGAAGCCACGTGCCACGAGTTGATGGCGTAGTACGAGATCCCCGACAGGCCGACTTTGCCGTTGGACCAGGGCTGCACGCCGGACCACTCGATGCACTCGTAGAAGTCTTGGGTCTCGCGGGGTGAGAAGTGGTCGATGTAGCCGGGACTGCGGCCCGCCCCCCGGGAGTCCACCCGAACGCACGCGTAGCCCTCTGGCACCCACTTCTCGGGGTCGCACACTTCCCAGTTCTGGTACTTGTTGGTCGAACCGGCCGCCACATCGGGGTGCTCCTCGACCATGCGGTCCCAGGCGCTGGGGTACCCCTCTTGGAAGGCTAGGCCCTTGGCGTACGGGCCATAGCTCAAGATGACCGGGTACTTGCCGTCGTCGTCAGGGCGATACACATCGGCTCGCAACTGAAGGCCGTCGTCCATCTCGACGATCACATCCCAGTCGATCCGCATACCGTCTCGAACCTCGCTGCTCCTGCTCATGAGTCCCCTCTTTGGATTGGGTCGCTTGCTTCAGCCCGCGCAGTCTAGGAGCCTTCTCACAACCGTTCTCCAAAACTCCAACTGGGAAGCTCCTATGCACGCCTTTACGCCCGGGCAAATCGGTCGCCTCGAGATCAAGAATCGCTTCGTCAGGGCGGCGACGTCGGAGACAATGGCCACCGACAGCGGCACGGTCACGCCAGCGCTAATCGAGCTCCACCAGACGCTGGCCGCCAACGGTGTGGGGCTGTCGCTTCTCGGGCATGCCTTCGTCCACCCTCGCGGCCAATCCCTGCCCAACCAGACCGGGATCCACGACGACGCCATGATCCCCGGGCTGGCCCAGCTCACCGACGCTGTCCACAATGCCGGCGGGCGGATCTTCGCCCAGCTCGCCCACGCGGGAAACCAGGGAGGGATGCCCGGCCTCGCACAGCTAGCCCCCTCCTCGGTCGCCAACGCGCTGACTGGGTCGGTGGCCGAGCCAGCCGGCGACGATGAGATCGAAGAAGTGATTGAGGCCTTCGGCACGGCGGCCACCCGAACGTCTGACGCAGGTTTCGACGGAATCCATATCCACGCCGCCAACGGGTACCTGATCAGCTCGTTCAGCTCTCCGCACTCGAACACCCGTACTGATCGGTGGGGCGGCGATGCCGAGGGGCGATCACTGCTGCTGACCCGGGTGTACCAGTCGATCCGCCAGGCGGTCGGGCCCGATTTCCCGGTGACCGCCAAGGTGGGCATGGTCGACCAAGTGGACAACGGCTTACTGCTCGCCGAAAGCGTCGAACGGGTACGGGTGCTGGCCGGCCTCGGACTCGATGGCGTCGAAGTGAGCGTGGGGCTGATGGCCTCGGGAGCCGACTCGTGCCAGAAGTACGTTGCCGTCGATGGGCGGCGGGCCCTGGCTGACCACCTCTACCACCGGATGTTCTCGCCGCCAGGCAGCGAGGCGTACTTCGAGCCCTACGCCCAGGCCATCCGGGCCGCAGTCCCCGACTTGAAACTGCTGCTTGTGGGTGGGATCCGAACCACTGAGACGGTTGAGCGGGTACTGGCCGAGGGATCCTGCGACTTCGTGTGCCTGGCCCGACCACTCATCCGCGAGCCGGATGTGGTGGCCCAGATCGAGGCTGGCCGTAGCGGCCGGTTTGATTGCACCTCGTGCAATCTATGCCTCGAAAACGAGGGGACTTTCCGCTTGCAATGCTGGCGCACGCCGCGTGTGCGGCTCCTCCATGCCGCCGCGGCCCACATTCGGCGCCGTGTCAAGAGCCAGGCTTACCAGCCGCCGAAATCAGACCTCACTTGAAACTCGAATGGATCGCGTGAAGTATGCATCCACGCCACGTTCGCCCGCTTCGTGGCTGTTGAGCACTTGAGGGAGGAGTCCTGCGCATGGCCACCCCGAACATCACCGTTGATCTGTTGAACCAATACTGCGATGAGTACCGCAACTGGGGCCGTTGGGGCGGCGACGACGAACTCGGCACGTTGAACCACATCACCCCGGAGAAAATCGTCGAGTCGGCTGGTCTCGTTCACCAGGGGAAGGTCTTCTCGCTGGAATTGCCCCTAGACGGAAACGGCCCTCAGACGGGCGCCTTTGGCCGCGTCAACCCCATCCATCAGATGGTCGCCACCGGCACCGATCACGTTGAGGGCACCCAAGGCTGGCCGATGGGTTGGGGGGTGGCCGACGACACACTGTTCTTGTTCTTGCAGGGCGGCACCCAGTGGGACGCGCTGGCCCACATCTTCTACGACGGGAAGATGTACAACGGCTACGACGCCAGGCTTGTGTCAAGCAGCGGTGCCGAGAAGAACGGCATCGAGAATCAGAAGACGGTGGTGTCGCGTGGCGTCTTGTTGGATATACCGCGTGTGCGAGGGGTCGAGCATCTCCAACCTGGCGATGCCATCACCGGCGAAGACCTGGATGCAGCCTGTAAGCACCATGGAGTCGAGGTGGGCACCGGCGACATTGTCCTGATCCGAACCGGTGACATGGCCCGGCGGCGCGAACTGCCGGGCTGGGATGGGTTCTCGGCTGGCGACTCGCCAGGGTTGTCGCTGTTGTCTGCGCCGTGGTTGGCCGAACGGGAGGTTGCCGCCATTGCCACCGATACTTGGGGTGCCGAGGTGCGGCCCAACGAGATCGAAGGCAGTTTTCAGCCGCTGCACTTGGTGATGGTGGTCAGCATGGGATTGTTTGTCGGCGAGATCTGGTACCTCGATGAGCTCGCGGCCGACTGTGCCGAAGACGGCGTCTATGAGTTCCAGCTCGTCGCCCCGCCGCTGGTCATACCCCGAGCCGTGGGGTCGCCCCTCAACCCCCAGGCAATCAAGTAGAGACCAAGCAGAGGTGGTAGAAGGATTTGCAGGCCGCCCAACGCGGCTCTCTTCTCACGCTATCGGGCTGCTCTTAACCACCCTCGGCGTCCTAGTTCTGTCGCCGGACAGCCTTTTCATCCGGCTCGTGGATGCCGACGTGTGGACCATCGTGTTCTGGCGTGGGCTCCTCATGGGCCTGACCATCGTGACCGCAACGGCAGTGTGGTCGCGAGGTGGCGCTCTGGCCCAGTTCCGCTCTCTTGGTCCCGTGGGGCTCATCGTTGCCGCGCTGTTCGGGTCGCAGCTCACCTTGTTCGCAACGTCGATCACCCACACGAGTGTGGCCAACACCCTGGTCATCTTCGCCACCGCTCCGCTGTTTGCTGCGGTGCTCAGCAGGGTCTTCCTCGGAGAACCCATTCCCCTGCGGGTCTGGCTTGCTGTGACGGCCAGCTTGGGAGCGATTCTGTACATCTTTTTCGGCAGTATCGGCACCGGTCGCGTCAGCGGCGATCTTGCCGCGGCCGGGGCCGCCCTGGCTATGGCCATCGGTCTCACCATCATGCGCCGCAACAGCCATGTAAGCATGGTCCCGGCTTGGGGGGTCGGCGCCTTGCTGGCTGCTGGATTCGCCGCCTCTTTTGCTGATCCGTTCGGCATTTCCGGTGAAGATGTTGCGGTTCTGCTTCCCAGCGGGATCCTGGTCCTTCCCATTTCCTTTGCCCTGATTGGACACGGCCCGAGACGACTCTCAGCCCCTGAGACTGGTCTGCTCATGATTCTCGAGACGATCATTGGCCCCTTGTGGGTGTGGTGGATCTTGGAGGAGCAGCCCAATGCCGAGGCGCTGATTGGAGGAGCGGTTGTCATTGCCGTTCTGGTGGCCAACTCATTGGTCGGACTCCGCCAACCCGCTCCTTCGTGAGCTGGCCGGCAAATGAGTCGGGACAGCCGGCTCAGTCTCCCGGACCGAACAGACCGAACCGCCAAGCCGGATCACCAGGACTCATGGTCGATTCGAATTGCGCCCGCTCGCCCATGCGCCGCGACTTTGCAGCCACGGTCTGGGCCAGGTCCAGTTGTTGACGCTCCCAATCAGCCAGCGCCCCATTCAGGTTGTCGCCCGCGGCCAGATGGTCGCGCAGCGCATATCCGTCGGCGCACGCCTTGGCCGTTCCGGCGGCCACGTGGGGACGCAACGCAGTAGCCGCATCGCCGATGAGAGCGATCCGACCATGGACGAATCGGTCGGCGGCCATGTCGAATATGGCCTGGATGAACGGCTCCTCACAGGCGAGGACAAGTTCCCGCAACTGCGGTGCAAGCAGCCGCTCGGCGTCGTGGCGGAGTTCGGCCACAAAACGATCTTGGGCCAGGCCCGGCGGCATAGTAGCGGGGCGGTGAACGCCGTTTCGGTCCACCATGAGCTCCTCGAACTCCGTCCTCGGCGCATTTCGATACCACACAAAGTTGAGCGCCCGCTCTCCAGGGACAATCGAGTCTCCCGGCCCCGGGATGGCATAGGCCAGGATGTGGGCATGGTCTAGCACTTGGTACACCATGGCGTCCTCGAAAATCGCTGCGGTGCTCGGCTCAAGGTCGCTTTCCAGCACAGTGCCCCGCCACGCCACATATCCGGCATAGTCGGTGGTGGTATGCGGTGAGACGATGCCGCGCACAGTTGAGGCGATGCCGTCAGCGGCCACCAGGAGGTCGCAGTCCCGAGCTTCTCCGTGCTCGAACGAAACGGTCACGGTCTGCGGCAACTGAGTGCATCCCGCGACACCGTGGGACAAGTGGTAGCGATCGCTGGGCAGTACATCGAGCAGTGCCCGGTAGAGGGTGTTCCAGGATGTGAACCGGTTGAACGTGGGAGCAGCACCGACGATGGCGCCCGACTGATCGACATAGCTCCAGTACGTAAGGGTTAGCGCCACGTCGGCCGCTCCCCCGCGGCCTTCGCCCAACGCCGAGCCCCTCTCGGTGAAGTAGCGCTCGGTCATCGGAAGCACGACGATGCCGGCGCCCCGGCCTTCCAGGGCACTCGTTGACCGTTCATAGACGTGGACGTCGTGTCCGAGTTCGTGAAGCAAGATGCCGGCCGTCAGCCCGCCGATCGACCCGCCGGCGATGGCTATTTGGAGGGGGTTGATCCCCGTCGATGTCATGCAGCGGTTCCCCGGCAATGCTCGGTGACTGGTCTGGCAAAGGATAAGTGGCCGGCAATGGCGATGCACTCCGATGACGGGGGCGACGCAATCGCCCGTCTCTGTAGGCTGTGTCACTCCCCCATCCCTGATCGGAGAACTGATGGCGGGCTACGCAAAAGGGCCATTCGCAGTCGACTGGGAAGACCGATACGACATGTCTCGACTGCGGATCGAGCGCGTCGAGGCCGCGCAGAGCCAATTGCGCAACCAGGGCGTCGATGGTCTGTTGGTCTGGAAGGACGAAAACGTCCGGTATCTGACCTCGTTGCGGGCACAGCTCATCGCCGGTAAGACCACCGCCCTGAACGGTGCCTTGCTCCAGCCCGACCATGATCCGGTGCTTTTGTGCTCGGGCGGTGAGATCGACAAGGCGCGGCTGGGCATGCCGTGGATCGGCGAAGCGCACGCCATCCCCATCATGGAGCAAGCCGAGCTGGTGGACGGCTTTGTGAAGGACATCCTCCGGCCCATCTTGCGCAACCGAGGGCTCGACAGCGGTCGGCTGGGTCTCGACGCCGCCAACATCTCGTTCATCGAAGCCCTCCGAAGCCATCTCCCTCATCTGGAGCTAGTCGATGGCGACCAGCTCATGCAGCGAGCTCGACTAATCAAGTCCGACGTCGAGATCGACATCATCGAAGAGGCATGCGCCATCGGCGACGCGGTCACCCAACGGGCGCTTGACGAGACCCGAGCCGGTCGGCGCGAGCTCGAGATCGCCGGCGACGCCATGCAGACGCTGTTCTATCTCGGGGGCGAGATGGCCCACGTCATCACCCCGTTCGTCGCCTCCGGCGAGCACATGTCGCCGCCACATCGGCTGGCCACCGACAAGCTCACCCGGAACATGGACCTCTGCTTCATCGACATCGGCGCCATGTGGAACGGGTATTTCGCCGACATCGGTCGGACCACGATCATCGGGAGGCCATCCCGGCGCCAACAGGAGATCTATACGGCCGTATATGAGGGCCTCATGGCGGGCATCGACAAGATGAGGCCGGAGTTCACCAACCAGGACGCAGCCGACGCCATAGTGGAGACGATTGGCGGCCATGGCCTCAAAGATCACCTGTTCAGCCTGTTCATCGGCCACGGCATAGGCATGGGTGCCAACGAGCCGCCCTACATCGGCGAGAACATGCCTGGTGCCACCGTGTACCCATTCGAGCCCAACATGGTTTTCGCGGTCGAGCCCCTTGTGTGGGTGCCCGACATTCCCGGCGGTGGCGGGGTGAGAATCGAGGACATGGTGCTGATCACCGAGGGGGAACCCCGTGTCCTCTCCAGAGTCGAATACGAGGAAAGGCTGTTGCTATGACTCTCCAAAGACCCTTGCCGCGTTGCCGCCCTTCATGGCAACCCGGTCGGCATCGGTCAACCCATCGGTCCGGTCGATTAGCCCCATGGGGTCGGGCTCGCCCATGTCGAAGGGGAAGTCGGTACCGGCCATCACCCGGTCGCTGCCCACCACCTCGACGAGGTGGCGGAGGTAGAGCGGCTGGAAGACCATCGTGTCGTAGAGGAGGCGCTTCATGTAGTGGCTGGGTGGGTGGTCGGGAATGTTCACCCGGGTCTCGGGGCGCACCTCCCATGTGTGGTCGGAACGCGATGCGTAAAACGGCAGGTAGCCGCCCCCGTGCACTAGAACCAGCTTGAGGTCGGGAAGCTCCTCGAACAGCCCCGAGAAGATCATGCGGTTGGCGGCCACCATGGTCTCGAGAGGGTTGCCGATGCAGTTGGTCATGAAGTACTCGCCGAATCGGTGGCTCTCCTCGTACCCATTCGGGTGCAATATGACCGGGACTCCCTTGGCCGCCACTGCCTGCCAAAACGGCCGAAAGCCCGATTCGTCGAGGTTGCGGCCCGCGATGGTGCCGCCGATCTGCAACCCCTTGAAGCCCAGTTCGTCAACCGCCCGGTCCATTTCGGCGATGGCCAAGTCGATGTCTTGGAGGGGCACGGTGGCGCCGAACGCCGCGAACCGAGACGGCCGATCGGACACCGCCTGAGCCAAGTTGTCGTTTTGGAGTCGAGCGGCTTCAGCTCCCACGGAAGGCGGCGCCCAATATCCGTACTCGGAGACGAACGTGGACAGGCCCTGAATGTCGACTCCCGTCGCATCCATGTGCTCGATCCGGGCATCGGGCTTCGTCAGCGCATCGAAGATCTTGGGAATCATGACCTTGTTCTGGTCAAGGGATTCCTGGCCCATGAAGTAGATATAGGGCTCGTCTTGAGGCCGCCCGTGGGGGCTGAGCAGCTCACCAGCCGACGGCGTGGCCAAATGGCAGTGAACGTCGATCGTCGGCGCCTGTTGAGCCATTCCCGGTCCCCCTGACCACATTCTCCTAGGACAAGACCGAACCCTATGTGATGGGAAAAGCGACTAGCTGCCCGGACCCGGAATGAATCGGCCCTGGGGCGGGGCGCCGTCTTCAATGACTCGGCCGCGCAGCAATACCGTCTCCACGCAACCCCGCACGTCGCGACCGGCGTATGGCGTCCATCCGGCCCGAGAGACCACATCTTCGTTGGTAATCTCCCAAGTGGCATCGGGATCGAGGATGACGAGGTCGGCGTCGTAGCCGACCTCTACTCGGCCTTTGCCGTGCAGTCGATACTGCGCGGCGGGACGCTGGGCATAGGCCTCGACCAGCCGCTCCAGCGATGTGCGACCCTTCAGGGCGGCATCCACCATGAGGGGCACGGTGGTGTCTAGTCCTGGCAGGCCGAAATGGCACTCCCAGATGGTGCCCTCCCTCTTTTGCGCCTCGGTCGAAGGGGCATGATCAGTTGAAAGGTGGCTGATTGAACCATCGTTGAAGGCGTTCCACATCCGGTCTTGGTCTTCGGCCGATCGGATCCGCGCCGGCGGCGTGAATTTTCGGAACGGCCCGTGCTCGTGGATCTCCGACTCGAAGATGTAGAGGTATTGGGGGCAGGTTTCCGCCACGATCGGTGACCCTGTGGCCCGCTCCCGCTGGATCAGATCCACGACATCTGCGCTGCTGGCGTGGGCCACGGTGGCCCGAACACCGGTGACCTTGGCCAGCAGCGCCGCCGACCCCACCGCCGCCAATTCCGCTTCCCGCGACCGCCATTCGGGGATGACCCCAGGATCGATGCGGCCTTCGGCTTTGAGGCGGCGCTCGTTGCGGGCGGTCATCACATCGTCTTCGCAGTGAACCAGGCAGGCGGCGTCGAGGCTGGCCAGCTCCTCGAACACCTCCAGCAGGATCTCAGGCGTGACGGCCGGAATCCCGTGGGTGGCGCAGGTGAAGATCTTGAAGAAGGTCACCCCGGCCTCCCAAAGACTGCCGATCTCGCCGGCATGCTCGGGGAATACGTGGGCCGCGAACGCGTAGTCCACATACGACCGATCCCGCAGGTGGTGCCGCTTCTCCTGGAATCGCCCGGCGTCGGTGAGCGGCCAGCCGTGGGTGTGCTCCACGATGGTGGTGACGCCCCGACGAGCAGCGGCCCGTGTCCCGGTCGGGAAGTCCTCTCGGGTCGAATCACCCGGCTCCATCAGATGCACATGGGTGTCGACCATCCCGGGGAGCACGAATCGCCCGTCGGCTTCAAGCACCGCATCGGCGGATTCGGGTGAGTTCGGGTCGAGGACTGCCGCTACGCGGCCGTCTTGTACGTACACATCGGCCCGCAACCGGCCGGTAGCGGTCACCACCGTCCCGCCCCGGACAGCAAGATCGAACGTCATGTCGGCATTCGGATTAGTCGCGGTAGCGGCGTACGCGCAGATCGGCTTGGGCTTGATGGCCGGCGAAGTTCTCTATGGCGCACAGCCGGGAGCAGTACTCGCCGATGGCCACGCTTGACGCGGGGTTGGTCACCCGCTGATAGGTCACGGTCTTGATGAACTTTCCAACCCAGAGTCCTCCGGTGTAGCGGGCGGCCGACTGGGTGGGCAGTGTGTGATTGGTGCCGATGACCTTGTCGCCGTAGGACACGTTGGTCATGGGGCCGAGGAAGACGGCTCCGTAGTTGGTCAGGCCTTCCAAGAAGAAGTCGTCGTCAGAGGTCATCACCTGCACGTGCTCGAACGCAAGCTCGTTGGCCATTTGGAGCATCTCGGCGCGGTCGGCGCAGAGGATCACCCTTCCGTAGTCGGCCCAGGCCTTGGACGCCACGTCTGCCGTTGGCAGTGTCTCAAGCTGCCGCTCCACCTCCTCCATCGTCGCCTGCCCGAGCTCGCGGGAGGTTGTCAGCAACACCGCCGGGCTGGTCGGTCCGTGCTCGGCTTGGCCGAGGAGATCGGTGGCGCACATCTCGGCGTCGACCGAGTCGTCGGTCAACAGCAGAGTCTCGGTCGGCCCGGCCAGCAGATCGATCCCCACTCGTCCGTACAGCTGCCGCTTGGCCTCGGCCACGAACGCGTTGCCCGGGCCAACGAGCATGTCGACCGGCGCGATGAACTCGGCCCCCAGAGCCATGGCCGCCACGGCTTGAACACCGCCCAGCAGATAGATCTCGTCGGCGCCCCCCAGGTGCATGGCCGCAATGGTCTCGGCCGGTACCGAGCCCTGGATCGGCGGTGTGCAGGCGGCCACCCGGGGCGCACCCGCCACTTTGGCAGTGACCACACTCATATGGGCGGAGGCGACCATGGGATAGCGCCCGCCCGGCACATAGGCGCCCACATTGGCCACTGGGATGTTCTTGTGCCCGAGCGTTACCCCCGGCAAGGTCTCGACTTCCACATCGGAGAGCGAACCAAGCTGGGCTTGGGCGAAGTTTCTGATCTGGGTCTGGGCGAACCTGATGTCGTCGAGAATTGCCGGGTCGACGCCGGATATGACCCTCTCGATGTCTTCAGCAGAGAGCTGGAACGACTCCGGCGACCACCCGTCGAAGTCTGCCGAATACTGCCGGACGGCTTCAGCACCGCGATCTTCGATGTCTTGGATGATCTTTGCCACCTGCTCGGCGAGTTCAGGGTCTGCGCCATGTGAGCCCTTGGCGGTGGCGTCCTTGAGGGTCTCGGCCATAGTCGCTCCGCACCTCTCGGTTTGATGGCTCTTAGATGGCGATCGGTCCCCGATGCAATGCATCGTGGCTGGCGATGTACGACGATATCAGTACATCCAAAGTGCCCGACCGAAAGCAGGTGCCCCATGAAGCTCGACAGGAAGGTCGTCGTTGTCACCGGCGCGAGCCAGGGAATCGGCCGGGAGATCGCTCTTACATGCGCGCAGGAGGGGGGCAGCATGGTGTTGGCCGCTCGCTCGGTCGGAGCGCTCGAGGAAGTGGCCAGCCTGATCGAAGCCGCCGGTGGCCAAGCCCAAGTGGTTGAAACCGATGTCTCCAACCCCGACGCGGTGGCCTCGCTCGCCAGCCAGGTCTTGTCTAGGTGGGGCCGCATCGACGTGTTGGTGAACAACAGCGGGATCGGCGGTCCTTCAGCGCCGCTGTGGGAAGTGCAGCCTGCCGATTGGGAGCAGACCTTCGCGGTGAACGTGACCGGAGTTTTCTTGTGCTGCCAGGCCATGCTGCCCTCGATGATCGAGCGCCGGTCCGGTTCGATCATCAACATCGGCTCGATCACCGGCAAGCGCCCGCTGCTGAACCGAACTGCCTATGCTGCCAGCAAGGCGGCACTCATCGGACTCACTCGCACGCTGGCGGTGGAGGCTGGACCCCACCATATTCGGGTCAACCTCGTCTCGCCTGGCTTTGTGGAAGGCGAGCGGATCGAATGGGTTTTTCAGCAACAATCAGCCCAGCAAGACCGCCCCGTGGCTGCCGTCCGTTCGGCCGCCGAGCAGATGACGCCGCTGAGGCGGCTGGTCACCGCCGTAGACGTGGCCCGAACCGTCGCCTTTTTGGCCTCCGATGAGTCCGCGGGGATCACCGGGGACGACGTCAACGTGACCGCTGGACTGGTGATGTACTGAGGTTGGTCAGTACACGATCATTTCGATCATGTTGCCCCAGGGGTCATTGAAGAAAACCTGGCGTAGTGCGGCCGGCGAATCCGGGAGCTCCCAGACTGAGACTCCGTGCCCGTCTAGGTGCTCCACCATTGCCTCGACATCGTCGACTCGAAAGGCCAGGTGGCTCTCATTCGCCCTGACCGGAGAATCGGTGCCTCTCAAGGTGCCGTCGGTGGTCAGGTGCACGGGGGTGCCGCCGGCGTCGAACCAGGCTCCAGGGAAGCCGAAATCGGGTCGGGGGATTTGGGGTAGACCGAGCACATCGCGGTAAAAGCTGACCGCCTCGTCGATGTCGCCAACGCATATTGATCCGTGGTCGAGTTTGGTGAGTCGAGGCATGAGAACTGAGAGCGCCTTCGTCGGTCGAGGTCGAAGAACAAGAATAGCCCCAAGCAAGGCAGCCTCGGCAGGGGGCTAGTCTCAGCAGATGCGGGCCGCACAACTCATCGAGCCTGGGATCGTCGAGGTCCTTGATGTGCCGACGCCCGAATCTGGAGATGCGGCTGTCATCCGGATGGAGACTCTCGGATTGTGCGGTACCGATTTGAGCATCGTGGCTGGCAAGATCCCGGTCGAGATGCCCCGTGTGATGGGCCATGAGGGAATCGGCACTATCGAAGTCGCCGGACCCACCGCGGATTTCGAAGCAGGTCAACGAGTCCTTATCAATCCTGGATTGTTCTGCGAACACTGCGATCTGTGTCGCCGTGGGTATCCCAATCTCTGTCCCAACGGTGGACTGCTGGGCCGAGAGCTCGACGGGTTGTTCTCCGACTATGCGGCAATTCCGGAACGGCAATTGCTCGCCGTCCCCGATGGAGTGTCCTCCGAAGCGTCCGGGGTGGTACAGGTATTGGGCACCTGTGTCCACGCTGTATCCAAAGCCCCGGTTTCGCCCGGCGATACCGCCGTGGTCCTCGGCCTTGGGGTGTCTGGCCAGCTCATCGCCCAGCTTCTAGCGGCCAAGGGAGCACAAGTCATTGGCGTCACCCGGTCTGAGTGGAAGCGAGAGCTTGCGCTCCAACTGGGCGCAACGGCTGCGGCCGCTCCTGAACAAGCGGCTCAAGTGGTGGCTGAGCTCACCGGCGGTCGAGGATCTGACGTGGTCTTCGAGGCGGTGGGCACGGTGCAGACCTTTTCCCAGGCCATCGAACTTGCCGGCTCAGCGGCCACCGTCGTGTTCTTTGGCACCACCACCGGGATCGGGGATGGACTGCCCTACTATCAGCTCTACTACAAGGAGCTGACACTGCGAAACCCACGGGGAGCCACGATGGCAGACTACGAGCAGGCAATCGCCTTGGTGGCCAGTGGAGTCATCAATGGCGTCCCGCTCATCTCGTCCCGATTTGGCCTGGATGAAGTCAACCACGCCCTTGACGCGACACAAGATCCATCGACACTTAAGGTGTTGATGGAGCTGAATTGAATGGAGCAAACATGAAGGAAGCATTCGGCGTACTCGCCACCGATTGGCGCGAAGGCATCAATTGGCAAGAGGTCCGCGAATGGCGCTTGCGAAGGGCTCGAGAAGCCATGCGCCGCCATGGCCTCGGGGCGATGCTGCTGATGTACGACGAGAACATCCGCTATGTCACCTCCACAATGACCCCCGGTTGGAACCAGCTCAAGCCCGGTCTGCGCTACGCCGTGCTCACCGAGGGCAAAGAGCCGATTCTCTATGAACAGGGCGACATCGGCTACCACATCCGCGAGCACTCGCCCTGGATCCCCAAGGAGAACGTCCGATACTCATACGCCTGGATAAAGGGCGCCGCCGGACCGGCTTCCACCGCACAGGTCGACAAATTCACCAACGCTCTGATGAATGATCTGGAGGACGCAGGCGTTTCCGATCAGCCCCTAGGCGTGGACTTCATGGACCTCAATATGATCCGCGCCTTCGAAGAGCGGGGCCTTAACTGGGTTGACGGCATGACCCCCATGATGGAAGCCCGGGCCATCAAAAGCCCGAATGAGCAGAAGGCATTGCAGATGGTCGGTTCGATCTGCGACGTGACCCACTATGAACTGACCCAGTGGCTGAAGCCCGGAATCACCGAAAACGAGGTCACCGCATTCACCATGGAGTACCTCTACAACTTCCCGGGCATGGAAAACGTGGAAGACGTCATCGTCTCTTCGGGGCCGAACGCCTGGCCAAACTGGCGCAATCACGGCGACCGGATTATTCGTCCGGGCGACATCGTAATCATCGATCTCGCCGCGCTGACCTGGAACGGGTTCAAGTCGTGCGTCTACCGGACCTACTGCGTGGGCGGTGAGCCTACCGACGAGCATCAGCAGTACTACGACCTGGCCTCCAAGTGGCTCTGGGATTCGATCGAACTAGTCCGGCCCGGGGTCACCACCGCTGACATCGCCTCCGTCTGGCCGTCGGCCAAGGAGATCTGGGGCTACGAGGAGGAAGACGAGGCCGCCGCCAACCTGTGGGGCCATGGCCTTGGCTTGGCCCAATACGACCAACCGGTTATCTCTAGGATCTGGTCGCTCGACCATCCCCAGGAGATCCAACCCGGCATGGTTTTCGCCCTCGAAACCCAGCACGGCAAGCTCCATGAATTCGGGGTCCGGCTCGAAGAAATGCTGACCGTTACCGACACCGGCATCGAGATGTTGTCCACTTACAAGAGTCACGAGATCATCCGCGCCGGATGACCGCAGACCGCTTTCGAGTCCGCGGTCTCGACGATCCATCGGCTGCTGACGTTGCCATTGGCGGTGCCAAGGGAGCTGGCCTTGCCCGCGCTCGCGCCGCGGGTTTTCCGGTGCTCGACGGTTTTGTAATCCCACCGGCGTGCTCCGAAGAAGCCCTCGGCCGAGCAGTCGAGGTGCTTGAATCCCGAGGTACCGGAGGGTCGAGGATGGCCATCATTGGACATCAGTTGCCCGACTCGCTGATTGAAGAGGTCAAGCAGTTCGCCACCGAACTCCAGCCGCCCTTCATCGTCCGATCCTCCAGCGTGCTCGAGGGCGAGGGCGAATGGTCGGGGGCGTTCACCTCGGTTCCCGAAGTCCAGCCCGGTGAGATCGGCCAAGCCGCCAAGAGCGTTTGGGCGACCAGCTTCGCCATCGAAGTGCTGGAGCGATTCGAGGCATCTGAGTTGGAGCCGGGGAGTGCACCAATGGGTGTCTTGGTTCAGCCTGAGGTGCAACCCGACTATGGCGGGGCGGCCATAGTCGATGCTGCCGGCGCGGTGACCGTCAACGCGGTGAAGGGGTCGCCGCGGGACTTGATGGCCGGCTGGGTGCCCGGTGTCCGGGCGGTCTACGAGGAAGGCACCCTTAGAGGAGACGAATGCGTTGACTTGATGGGGGAAGACCAAACCCTGGCCATCGCGGAACTGGCGTTGCGGGCGAAGGAAACGCTGGGCTCCAACCTCATCGAGTGGGCGATCGTGGAAAGCGCCCCCCTCTTGTTGCAGGTTCAACGTTCGGCCGTGCACGAGGTCGAGGAGGCAATGGTGGTGCCCGCGGCACTGGCCCATCCCTTCGCACTCGAGTTCGTGCGACTGACGCATCGCTACCCGGGTTCGCTCGGCGACGAACTGGTTCTCGGCTGGATGTCAGCTGCCCCCGCCGAACTCGAGGCGGCGGCGTACATCCAGACGGGCAACCGAGACGCGGTGCTCGAGGAGGCCCGGGAGATCGCGGCAACGCTGACCGCTCAAGCATGGGGAAAGCCCGCCAAGCAGGCTTTAGCACAGGCCGAGTTCGTGCTCCGGCGAATGCGAAGCGACCGTCCCAACGAATCCATCGACGCGCTACGGGATCTGCAACCAGTCGACCCGGTTCTGGCCAGCAGGCTGTTGGGCATGGTCGAGTACCTCATGAGCACCGATGTTGCTCCTCCACGACGCGGGATGGGCCGCTGGGAGCCGGTATTGGCCGGGGTGCTGGCTCTCCAAGGGGATGTCCACGAAGGCGAGCCCAGCGTCGGGGGTGTGGGTGCCGGCCGAATGGTGTGGCTCGACAGCTCCAAGCAGACTGGTCATGTGCAGCCCCGTGACATCATCGTCACCCAGTATCCGCTTCAGAACTTCTCTCCCCTCCTGTGGGATGCGGCTGGTATCGTGACCGTCGGGGGAGCGCCCACCGCCCACCTGTTCGAAGTCGCCCGATCGCTGACGGTTCCCGCGGTCATCAACTGCCCCATCGCCCACATCGTCAAGTCCGGCCCCCGCTTGGGCATGCTCGACGGCGACGCCGGCCGCGTGGCCCTGGCCAAGGACTGACCGATATGAACGAAAAGGCCCCAGTCGGGATCATCGGACTCGGTGTCATGGGATCGGCCATGTCTCGCCACATTCTCGCCGGTGGCCACCAGGTTGTCGGGTTCGACATCGATCCCGCTCGATCGGCCGAGTTCGCCGGATCGGTCGCCGACTCGGTGGCCGACGTCGCCAGGCAAGCCCAGATCATTCTCTTGTCCCTCCCGTCATCTAAGGCGCTGGCGCAAGTCGCGGCCGAGCTCGCCGCCAGTGCCACGCCTCGGACGGTTGCCGTCGAGATGGGAACGCTGCCGCTGGCCGACAAAGAAGCGGCCCAGGCCCTCCTGGCTGAGAACCACGTCGATTTGGTTGACGCTCCTGTCAGCGGAACCGGCCTCCAGGCCGCCGATGCCACCCTGGTGGTGTATTCCAGCGGTGAGGAAAGCTCCCACGAACGGGTAGCGCCGATCTTCGACCTCATCGGAAAACAGACGTTCTACCTCGGCCCCTTCGGCAACGGCTCAAAGATCAAGTACGTGGCCAACCTGCTCGTAGCGATTCACACTCTGGCCGCCGCTGAGGCCCACCAATTGGGCAGTGCCTGCGGGCTGAATCCCGAACTGGTCCAAGAGGTAATAGCGGCCGGCGTGGGCTCATCGGCAATGTTCGAAATCCGGGGCCCGATGATGGCGACGGGCACCTATGAGCCGCCATCGGCTCGCCTGGCCATCATCTTAAAAGACGCCAGCATCATCGCTGACTACGCCCGGAGTCTGGACTCGCCCACTCCCCTGCTCGACGCCGCTATTCCCCTCTACCATGCCGCAGCCGAAGAAGGTCTTGGCGACCTTGACGCCGCCGCCCTGCGCCAGCTGCTCGCAGAGCTCAGCTAACGATCGGTCAGTTGGCCGTCGGCCAAGATCATGAGGTGATCGACGACGACTGCGCCCTGGCCGCGGTCGAGAACCACGACCGGGTTGAGGTCGAGTTCGGTTAGGCGGTCGCCGAGGGCGGCAGCCAGGGCGGCGGTGGACATGATCACCTCTACCAGGGCGTCCACATCGGCGGGGGGGCGGCCGCGGGCCCCGTCTAGCAGGGGAAAGCCCTTTAGAGACTTGATCATCTCGTAGGCATCGGCCCCGTCAAGGGGCAGCGGGCGCACGGCGGTGTCGGCCAGCACTTCGGCGAACACCCCGCCGGTGCCCACCATGACCGCTGGGCCGAGCGTGGGATCGCGGGTCACGCCCACGATCATTTCGGTGCCGCCTGACACCATTTGCTGTATCTCTACCCCGTCAATGGAGGCGTTCGGGGCAGAGGCCTGAGCCCGGACCAGTATCGACTGGGCGGTCTGTTCCACGTCGTCGAGGGTGTCTACCCCCAGCACCACCAGTCTGGCGTCGGACTTGTGGGGGAAATCGGCCGAGGCGATCTTCACCGCCACCGGGAGGCCGATACGCTCCGCGGCCGCGCTGGCATCCTCAGCCGTCGCGGCCACCTCGCTGGCCACCAGCGGCAACCCGAACGCCCGCAGCACCACGTCGGCATTGGGCGGGGTGAGCTTGAGGGCCGCCTCAGCCTCTCTGGAAAGGGCATCGGACAGTGGCGGGCGCACCCGGAAATCGGCCCGCCGACGCTGGTAGTGGTGGTAGGCGGCCAGTGCGGCAAAACAGCCCCGAAACGAGCGGAACAGCGGAATCCCGGATTCCACCAGCCGGTCGAACCCTACCTCGTCCACCTTGAAGGAGTTCCAGGTGGCAATGAGGGGTTTGTCCACCTGGTCTACCAGTGCTGCGATGTCCTCCCCCAGGGGGTCGGTCATCGACGGCACCGCCCCGGTGATTCCGATCACCGTGTAGCCCACCGCCGGATCGTTGTTGATGTCGTGGATCACCTGACGGCGGATCTCGGCGGGCTGGGTGGTGATGAACGTGCCCCCGTTGTCCACGGGATTGGACACCGACAGATAGCGGGGAATATGCCGGTGCAGCTTCTCCTGAGTCCCCTCGGCCAGCGGAGGCGCCGCCACCCCGGCCAGCTCGGCAGCCTCGGCCATCAGCGTGCTCGAGCCCCCGGAGATGGAATAGAGCCCCGCGCCTTCGGCCACATCGGGACCCAGCTTGGCGAACAGGGCGGCGGTCTCCAGCAGCTCGTCGAGGTCGCGTACCCTCACGACCCCGTATTGCTCGAACAGACCGTCGATCACCGCGTCCGACCCAGTGAGGTGCCCGGTGTGAGACGACGCCATACGCGATCCGGCGTCGGTGGCCCCGATCTTCAACAGCACCACCGGCTTGTGCTGGGCATTGGCGGCCTCCAGCGCGGTGCGCAGCTTGTCGGCCGACCGGAAACCCTCGATGTAGCCGGCGATCACCGCGGTGTCTTTGTCGTAGGCGAAGTACTCGATGAAGTCGCTCACCTCCAGGTCCACCTCGTTGCCGCAGGGCACCTGGCGGCTGAACCCGATGCCAAAGTGAACGCCCTGCACGATGGGCCGGCCGTTGTGGCCCGACTGGGTTACCACCCCGATCTTGCCGCCCCGCAGATTGGGCACCTCGGGCACCGGCTCAAACGCGTTGGTGTTGGTGTTGGGACCGAAGATGCGGATGTTGTTGCGCCGGCCCGCCTCCCCCAGCTCGGCCTCCAGCGCGGCCCCTTCGGGGCCTACTTCACTAAATCCCGAGGAGAACACCAAGGCGTAGCGGATCCCGGCCGCGCCGCACTCGTCCACCACCGAGGCGCACACCGCAGGCGGGGTGGAGATCACCGCCAACGCCACCGGCACGGGCACGTCGGCCACTGACTCGTGAACGGGCACCGATCCGACGGAGCCGCCCTTGGGGTTGACCAAATGCCAGTTTCCTTCCCCCCACCGGGCGTCCATCGCCCCCCGCAGCGCAGCCTCGGTCTGGCTGCGGTCGACCCCGCCGATCACCGCCACCCCCTCAGGGTGGAAAAACTCCTCTAGGTCGGCTCGACGCTGGGCCATGGGAAACCGATGGTATCTAGCGGGCACTTCGCACCTAGTGGTGTGTCGCAGGTTTAGCGCCGTGGATTGCGACGGCAGCGGCGTTCCTCGCAAGGCGCACCGACGCTGCCATACCCGGAGCGTACGGCAAGGAGGAGCAACGCAGCGAGGGGCGTCGATGCCTAGCAGGACACGCGCGAATAAACCTGCGACACACCACTAAAGGCAGAACCGACCCGGCACTAGGCTGGCCACCATGGAGATCGGCCACGTCTATGAGATGCCGCCTATGCAGCCCGACGACGCTTACACCGCCTACTTCCCCGCTGGAGTGATCAAGATCGGAGTGGAGTACCGCGACCTCACCCCCGAGGCGCTGGTGGAGTACTACGGGGGCGACGAGGCCTACGTAGAGGAACTGCGCCGCACTGCACCGTTGGGCATCGAGGATCGGGGCGTGTCACTGCACGTGTTCGACGCCGAAGGCCAGTGGGAGTATCTGCGCTTCGACCTGTTTGAGGACGCCCCCCACTACCACTACAACCATCTCGGCGGCGGGCGGAACCACATCATCCCCTTCGACGAGACCGCACACGGCCCCATAGCCGAGTGGGCAGTTAACAAGATCCGTTCCGCCGATCTGGCTCCCATGCTGGTCCAAGCTGGCGGGACAGAGTTGGCCGAGGGGCTCGACCCCGACGTCCTGGCCGATGTGGCCGACCAGGTGGCCGCCTATGCCGCCGAGCTCCAGGAGCGGCTAGCGGCTGCCGTCTAGGGGCTGGAGCTAGCCGGCCAATTCGCCGAAGTCCACCTGGCCGGTGATCATCGAGCCTTGGAAGGCGTTGTCGATGTTGACGTTCACCCCCGACACGAACGACGCCGCATCCGACCCCAGATAGGCCAGCAAATTGGCCACCTCGGCGGCGGTCACATAGCGGCCCCCGGCATTGGCGGCCGTCCAGTCGATCATCCCCTCGCCCATGGTCTTCTTGAAGTCGGGCAAAAGCGGGGTGTCGATTGGGGCCGGGCAGGCGCTGGCGATGCGCACACCGTTGGCCAGCATCCCCTTGGCGGCCTGCATCGTGAAGATCTGCACGCACTCCTTGGAGAACATGTAGCCGTCGGCCACCACCTCGGGGTGCTCCTCCACCCAAGCCACCGCCTTGTCCCAGTTGTCGATAGACAAGAGCTCGGTGATCTCGGCCTGGTGGGCCGGCCAGTTCATCCCGGCAATGGAGGCGGTATTGACCACGGCGCCACCGGCGGGGATCTTGGGCAACAGGGCGTCGGTGAGGCGCATCAGCCCCAGGGTGTTGACCTTCATCACATCCTCAGGGGAGAAGGTGGCCGCGATTCCCGCGTTGTTGAACAGCACGTGCACCGGGGCGTCGATTGCCGCGGCCGCCTCGTCCACGGCCACCGGGTCTCCCATGTTGGTGGGGATGTACCGGGTTATCGGGCCTTCTGGCTCTTTGATGTCCAGCGCGGTGATCGACGCCGCCCCCAAATCGGCTATCAGCTCCACCAGCGCGGCTCCCACGCCGGAAAACGCGCCGGTGACCACTACATTGCGGCCTTCGTAGCTCATGGGGTTGGACATCGGGGGCCTCCTGGGGGGTTGATCGGCTGGCGAATTCTACTGCGACAAGTATCGTTTGGGTCACACTGGCGAACGACGAAGATCGACGGAGGATGCTGTGGATTTGAACGACATGATCCTGGTGAGCGTGGACGACCACCTGTGCGAGCCGCCCGAGATGTTCGACCAGCACCTCCCGGCCAAGTGGCGTGATGAGGCCCCCAAAGTGATCCGCACCGATTCGGGCGACGACGTGTGGTCGTTCAACGGCTCCATCATTCCCAACGTGGGCCTGAACGCAGTGGCCGGGCGGCCCAAAGAGGAGTACGGCATCGAGCCCACCGCTTTCGACGAGATGCGCCCCGGTTGCTACGACGTCCACGCCAGGGTCAAGGACATGGACGCCGCCGGGGTGCTGGGCTCGATGTGCTTCCCGTCGTTCCCTGGCTTCGCCGGGCGGCTGTTCGCCAACCACCCCGACAAGGAGTTCGCCGCCGACCTCATCCGGGCCTACAACGACTGGCACATCCACGAATGGGCCGGGGCCTATCCGGGCCGGTTCATCCCCATGGCCCTGCCCATGATCTGGAGCGCGGAGGAGTGCGCCGCCGAGGTGCGCCGGGTGGCCGAGCTGGGCTGCCACTCCATGACCTTCACCGAGAACCCGGCCAAGCTGGGCGAGCCCAGCTTCCACTGCGACTACTGGGATCCTCTGTGGGAGGCGTTCAGCGACACTGGCACCGTGTGCTCGATCCACCTGGGCTCCTCGGGGGAGATGGTTATCACCGCGCCCGATGCCCCCATGGACGTGATGATCCAGCTTCAACCCATGAACATCAGCCAAGCGGCCGCCGACCTCTTGTGGTCGTCAATCCCCCGCCGCTTCCCCGACATAAGGATCGCCCTGTCGGAGGGCGGCACCGGATGGATCCCCTACTTCATGGACCGGGCCGACCGCACCTACGACATGCACCACCTGTGGACCGGGCAGGACTTCGACAACCTGCTGCCCAGCGAGGTGTTCCGGCGCAACTTCTTGACCTGCTTCATCAACGATCCGGTGGGGGTGGTGCTGCGCCACGAGATCGGCATCGACAACATCTGCTGGGAGATGGACTACCCCCACAGCGATTCCACATGGCCCAACGCCCCCGAGTTGCTGGCCGAGACGCTGACCGGGGTTCCCGACGACGAGGTCGACAAGATGACCCATCTCAACGCCATGTCCTGGTACCAGTACGACCCGTTTGCCCACCGGGACCGGGCCGATTGCACCGTGGGGGCGCTGCGAGCCTCGGCTGTAGACCACGACATCTCGGTGCAGTCCATGGACAAGGGCCGCCACCAGGGCAAAGACCGAGACCTGGCCGGGTTCACCTCCCGGAACAAGGGCGTCAACCGCTGAAGTTACGCTCAAACTGACTGCTCGATGCTGTGCGCATCGGCATCGATACCAGGGGGACGTTCACCGACGCGGTTTGCGGGGTCGAATCCCCGATGCTGTAGCGTTCCCGCCTATGCGGCTCCGCAGGAAACCGACGGCGCGCCACAAGCTGTTGGCTTCCGCTGTTGTGTTGGCATTGAGTGTGGGAATCGCCGCCGCTAGCGGCCCAAAAGCGGCCAGCGGCCAAGGCAGCCCTGTCAACAGCGAGTCGATTTGCGCGGCACTCTTCGGTTTCGCCGCCGAACCAGTGCCCGTCGTCAAGGCCTCCGACGGCGAGACCATCCTGGCCTCAGTCAAATGGGGTTACAGCCCCGAACACAACCTCTGCTACCTCATCCTCGACGACACCGCCACCAACACACTGCGGGCCACCCCCCCCCCGCCGCCGGCTAACCAACCGCCCGACGACGCGGATGCCGCCGCGGCCGCCAAATGCCACAACGCCTACAACCCCGACCGCGGCTTCGCCGCCGAACCCGTCCCCGTAGTCAAAACCGCCGACGGGCAAACCGTGCTCGCATCGGTCAAATGGGGCCACAGCCCCGAACACAACCTCTGCTACCTCATCCTCGACAACGCCGCCCAGCAAACCCTCATCGCCCACCACCACGCCCTCATCGCCCTGTACAACGCCACCGGCGGCCCCAACTGGACCAACAACACCAACTGGAACACCGACAAACCCGTCCACACCTGGCACGGCATCGCCTCAGACCCTGACACCGGAGAACCAAACTCCGCCCTACTCCTCTCAAACAACAACCTCACCGGAACCATCCCGCCAGAACTCGCCAACCTCACCAACCTCACCGACCTCAGGCTCTATGACAACGACCTCACCGGACCGATCCCGCCAGAACTCGCCAACCTCACCGAACTCGCCGGCCTCGCGCTATTCGACAACAACCTCACCGGAACCATCCCGCCAGAACTCGGCAACCTCACCAACCTCACCTACCTCAGGCTCGACAACAACGACCTCACCGGAACCATCCCGCCAGAACTCGGCAACCTCACCGAACTCGCCATATTGGACCTACGGAACAACGGCCTCACCGGGCCGATCCCGCTCTCCTTCGCGGCTCTCACCGATCTTGAGCATTTCTACGTCGTGGAAAGCGACGTTTGCCTGCCCCGTGAATTGCGGGATTGGCACAACGCCATCCCCAACCGAGGCACCATCCCTCCCTGCGACGCTCCCGAGTTCCGGCAGGCCCTCACCGCCCTGTACAACGCCACCGGCGGACCCAACTGGACCAACAACACCAACTGGAACACCGACAAACCCCTCGGTGTCTGGCATGGCATCGCCTCAGACCCTGACACCGGAGAACCAAACTCCGCCCTACTCCTCTCAAACAACAACCTCACCGGAACCATCCCACCAGAAATCGGCAACCTCACCAACCTCACCGGACTCGGGCTCGACATCAACAACCTCACCGGAACCATCCCGTCCGAACTCGCCAATCTCACCAACCTCGCCCGACTCTGGCTCCGCGAGAACAACCTCACCGGAGCGATCCCGCCCGAACTCGCCAACCTCACCAACCTCACCAGCCTCCAGCTCTTCGGCAACGACCTCACCGGGCCGATACCCCTCACTTTCGCAGCCCTGACCAAACTTGAGGATTTCCACGTCGGAGGCAACGATGTGTGCCTGCCCCGTGAATTGCGGGATTGGCACAACGCCATCCGCAACCGAGGGACCATCCCTCCCTGCGACACTCCCGAGTTCCGGCAGGCCCTCATCGCCCTGTACAACGCCACAGACGGACCCAACTGGACCAACAACACCAACTGGAACACCGACAAACCCCTCCACACCTGGCACGGCATCGCCTCAGACCCTGACACCGGAGAGCCAAACTCCGCCCTGCTTCTCTCAAACAACAACCTCACCGGAACCATCCCACCAGAAATCGGCAACCTCACCAACCTCACCGGACTCGGGCTCAACGACAACGACCTCACAGGATCGATCCCACCCGAACTCGGCAACCTCACCAACCTCACAGGACTCGGGCTCTACAACAACAACCTCACCGGGCCGATCCCGCCAGCACTCGCCAACCTCACCAACCTCACCTACCTCGGGCTCTACAAAAACAACCTCACCGGAGCGATCCCGCCAGCACTCGCCAACCTCACCAACCTCACCGGACTCTGGCTCGGCGGCAACGGCCTCACAGGATCGATCCCACCAGAACTCGGCGACCTCACCAACCTCACCGGACTCGGGCTCAGCGACAGCGGCCTCACAGGATCGATCCCGCCAGAACTCGGCAACCTCACCAACCTCACAGGACTCGGGCTCCACGACAACAACCTCACCGGGCCGATCCCACCAGAACTCGGCAACCTCACCAACCTCACCGAACTCGGGCTCAGCGACAACGGCCTCACCGGGCCGATCCCACCCGAACTCGGCAACCTCACCAACCTCACAGGACTCACGCTCTTCGACAACGACCTCACCGGGCCGATACCCCTCACTTTCGCAGCCCTGACCGAACTTGAGGATTTCCACGTCGGAGGCAACGACTTGTGCCTGCCCCCGGAATTGCAGGATTGGCACAACGCCATCCGCGACCGAGGCACCATCCCTCCCTGCGACACTCCCGAGTTCCGGCAGGCCCTCATCGCTTTGTTCAACGCCACAGACGGCCCCAACTGGACCAACAACACCAACTGGAACAGCGACAAACCCGTCCACACCTGGCACGGCATCAGCTCAGACTCTGGCACCGGAGAGCCAAACTTTGTCCTAGATCTCTCAAACAACAACCTCACCGGATCGATCCCGCCAGAACTCGGCAACCTCACCGAACTCACCGGACTCCGGCTCCACGGCAACAACCTCACCGGGCCGATCCCGCCAGAACTCGGCAAACTCACCGAACTCACCAACATCAGCCTCAGCGGCAACAACCTCGCCGGATCGATCCCGCCAGAACTCGGCAACCTCAACGAACTCATCGCACTCAGCCTCAGCGGCAACAACCTCGCCGGATCGATCCCGCCAGAACTCGGCAACCTCAACGAACTCATCGCACTCTGGCTCTACAACAACGACCTCACCGGAGCGATCCCGCCCGAACTCGGCAACCTCAACGAACTCATCGCACTCTGGCTCTACAACAACGACCTCACCGGAGCGATCCCGCCCGAACTCGGCAAACTCACCAACCTCACCGAACTCTGGCTCTACAACAACGACCTCACCGGGCCGATCCCGCCCGAACTCGGCAAACTCACCAACCTCACCGGACTCGGGCTCTACAACAACGACCTCACCGGGCCGATACCCCTCGCCTTCGCAGCCCTGACCGAACTTGCGGAATTCTACGCCGACGTGTGCCTGCCTCTTGAATTGCGAGATTGGCACAACGCCATCCCTGATAAGTCCACACTCCCCGCCTGCTGACAGGTTCAACTATCGAGGCCTCGTATCAGACCCAGACAGTCCCCGTCAGGCGGTATTCGTCCACTGCTTCACAATCGGCTTGGCGCCACCATGAGTCCGAGATGGGAGGCGGCGGCGGTGAGTTGTTGGTCGCCACTGGCGAAGACTGTGTCCCTGTCGGCAACTGCCTGCGCAGCGGCCAGGTGGACGGCGTCGTAGCCGCTGAGTTGCTGCTCTTCGACCAAGGCGCCCGCAGATCGGACCAGTCGGTCGGTGATCTCGATGTGATCGATTTGGGCGCTGAGGTCGTCGAGTAGGGCAACTGCTGAAGCAAACCTTCCTCGGGTGAGGCGTCCGAGTCGCTGAGCCCGAGCCAACGCGGCTCGGGCCTCGACGTAGATGAGACGCACACTGACTACCCGCTCTGCTTCATTCCAAAGTCGCTCGCAGGAATCGGAATTCGGCTCGTCAATAATCAGGGGGATGAACGCGGACGTGTCAAAGTAGACGATCACTGGCGCTGTTCGGCTACGAGGTCGCTCACTGTTCCCTTGCTCTTAACCCTGGTGTGGTCCAACCGTGTCTTCGCCCCCTGAGCCGGAATGACCAGCCCTTCGTCAATCAGCCGGTCGATGGGACGGGGTTCATGTAGAGGAATCAATAGCGCTACTGCCTTCCCGTGATCGGTCACGGTGACCTCGGTCCCTGCTCGAACAGCGGTGAGGTAACGGCTCAAGTTGTCCCGCAACTCTCGAATTCCAGCTTCCACAAGACAATTATGGCGCTTTTAACAAGAATTATCTAGCCATATTTCTCTATGATCGAGCTACCAGCGGGAGCCGCCGGCGACGGTGATGCATTCGCCGGTGATGAACGAGGCCTCGTCGGAGAGCAGGAAGGCGATGACCGCGGCGGTCTCGTCGGGGTCTTGAAGGCGGTCGAGGGCGATCTTGGACCGCACCCATTGGCTGCGGTCGCCACCCGACTGGGCCACGGTCTGATCCAGATAGGGATGGCCGCTTTCGGAAGCGTCGGGGTCCACCCCCAGCGGGCGCACCCCGTTGACTCTGATCTGGTGGGGTGCCAACTCCATGGCCAACGCGACCACAAGGCGGTCAACGCCAGCCTTGGCCGCGGCGAACGCCGAGGTGCCGACGGCTGCGGCCACGGTGGCGTACGACGAAAGCAGCACAATCGACCCGCCGTCGCCCTGGCTAACCATCTGGCGGGCGGCAGACTGGGCCACCAAGAACGCCCCGGTCAGGTTTACGTCGGTCGACCGCCGCCACGATGCCTCGGTCAACTCCAGCAGCGGCGCCCACCCCATCTCGGGTCCCAACCCGCCAGCCACGTTCACCACCAGATTGAGCCGCCCCAGCTCCTTGGCACACCGCTCAACCGCCTCGTTCACCTGGGCTGAGTCGGCCACGTCAGCCTCTAGCCGCAGTGCCGCCTGGCCCTCGGCCCGCACCGCATCCACTGTGGCATCCAACGCTTCTGGCGATGCACAGGCTGAATCGGGCTGGCCAACCTCCACTCGGTCGGCGCAGGCCACATCGGCTCCGGCCCGAGCCAGCCGCACTGCCACCGCCCGCCCGATCTCCGGTGGACACGCCGCCCCCATCACCAGCGCCACTTTCCCCCCGAAGTCATTCATCCCCCCAGCATCCCCCACCCACTCTCTTTGCTTCCACCCTGGAATTTTCCAAAAGCAGCTCTGGCCACAGATCAAGTAACTCCAACAGCTCCTGCACGTTCATCTCGTGATGCGATGCGACGCTCTTGAGAATGCTCGACAAGGTTCCGGCCTTGATGGAGTTGTGGAGGGGAATCACCTCGTGGTGCTCACCGTTTACGTTTGTCGTTACGCGCACGTGCGAGCCGCGCTGTCGGGTAGTCCGGTATCCCAGCCGGTGCAGCGCTCTTTGTAGGTCAGCCCCGCGCACATTGCGCGGCAGCCTCAAATAACCAAGACCTCGCCGTGAGGAAAGTGCAGGCGGACCACTTCGGGGCGAGCCGATTCCCCGTCGAAATAGCACTCGAAGGCTTCTTGGACGTTCTCCCGGATCTTCTCGACGGTATCTCCCTGCGTGTGGATGCCGAAGCCAATGGCACTGGCGGAATACCCGCCGTCCACTTCATCCTCACGAACCTCGAAGACGATCTCCGTCCCAAGTAACGTCACGGTTCGCAACCTACCCTTGAAGGCTTCTTCTTTCAACCATGTTCTCAACCCGCAATTAGGGTGGCGGCGTGCAGGTGGGGGCGGGGCGCTATCAGATGGCCGGGGGGATTCACCGAATCCCAGTGCCGGGCGCATCCGGGCATCTCCACGCCACGGCTTTTGCGGTGACCGGGCCCGATCCGGCGGCGGCACTGGAGGATGTGGGGGCCGAGGTGATGGTGTGTCTGCTCACTGACGCCGAGATTGACATGCGCTTTCCCGACTATCCCGAATGGCTGGCCAATCCCTTACCTCACCAGGCCATTCACGTGCCGATGGTCGATCAAGGGGTCACCGGCGACGACGACGTTCGTGAATTGGTGAAAACCATCAACCACCACCTCAACCGGGGCACCGGGGTCATCGTCCACTGCGGTGCCGGATACGGACGGGCCGGGATCGTGTGCATCTCGGTGCTCACCTCCCGGGGGATGGACCTAGACCATGCGGTGGCCGCGGTGCGAGCCGCCCGGCCAGCGGCCGGACCCCAGTCCGATTCCCAGCAGGCCCAGATCACCCGCTTGGCCGTCACCGGCTGACCCGGCTACATCCCTCCGGCGATCTTGCATCAGTAGATGCCCAGCTCCAGGCCAGCGGCCAGGGTCATGCCCAGCTCCTGGCAGGCTGCCAGATGTTCGTCGGTCAGGTTGCCCACGGCCAGCACCGGAGGGGCCACCGCCTTCCACCCCAGTCCGGTGACCAGGGGCTCCACTGCCCGCACCGCGCCGGTGCCGTCATTGCCGGCCCGCACGAAGAGCCCATAGGGCCGGCCCCGGGTGTGGTCGAGGCATTCGTAGTAGACGGTGTCGAAGAAGTGCTTGAGGGCGCCGCTCATGTAGCCGAAGTTCTCCGGGGTGCCCAGCAGATAGCCGTCGGCGGCCATCACATCGTCGGCGGTGGCCTCCAGTGCGGCTGCCTGCACCACCTCCACCCCGTCGATGTCGGGATGGCTGGCCCCGGCGACCGCTGCTTCGGTCATGGCCTGGGTGCCCCCGGTCTTGGTGTGGGAAACGACCAGCACTCGCACTGCCCTGACCGTACTCCCGCTTCGATGGTTATTGAGGCCTAACTGGCGGCCGTGCCCACGTCCATCGAGTCGAACCGGCGAGTGCCCACCAGCCAGGCGGCCAGCACCACGATGGTGCCCGCGCCAATCGCCACCGTGATTCGGGCGCCAATCCAGTCGTACAGCGCCCCTTGCGCCATGGTGCCCACGCCGATGGCCACGTTGATGGCCATCAGGTACAAAGCGATGATCCTTCCCCTCATCGACTCGTCCACTTGGAGCTGGATGACGGTGTTCAGCGTGGAGGCGGTGGTGAGGTGGCAGCCCCCGAGGATGAGCAGGAAGACGATGGCCATGGCGTACCAGGGGGCCAGCCCGAACCCGGCCAGCGCCAGTCCGTAGACGCTCAGCCCTATAGCCAATAGTCGGGAACGGGCTGTGAACTGACCCCTACCGGCCACCAGCGGGAAGAAGATCACCGACCCGATGCCGGTGCCGGATGCCAGCAGGCCTAGTTGCCACCCCGTGGAGTTGAACTCCTCTTCGGCGAACACCACGATCAAAAAGATGAGGGGCTGCGCGCAAACTGCGGTGATCAGAACCGTCTTGAATGCCCTTTGGATGCCGGGCTGAGTCTTCCAGTAGCCCACCACATCCCGCAGGTCGGCGAACACCCGGATGGGGGGCGGGTCGTCGGGCAACAGACGGGGCACCTGGATGAGCACCACGGCGAACAGCACCGCAAAAAAGGACACGCCGTTGGCGAAGAACACCCAGCCCGGCCCGAAGAACCCCAGCAGCACGCCGCCGAGGGCAGGCCCCGCGGCCCGGGTGGCCTGGAACTGGGTGGAGTTGAGGGTCACCGCGTTCAACAGCAGTTCTTTGGGCACCAGCTCGGAGATGAATGCCTGCCAGGCGGGCAGCATGAACCCGTTGAGAATCCCATAACCCCAGGCCAAAAGCATGTATATCACCGGCGAGCGCACCCCTGTAGCCCACAGGGCGGAGAACCCGAAGGCTCCCACGCAAAGCAGGCTCTGGGTCACCAGGATGATGCTGCGCCGGGGCACCCGGTCGGCCAGCGGTCCGGCCCACAGGTTGGTGAGCACCGTCATCAGCATCTGGGTGATGGTCACCAGCCCGACCCAGGCCCCCCGATCGGTGATCTGGTCGATCACATAGGCCAGCACCAGGATCTGCATCCACGTCCCGGTGTTGGACACCAGGGCCCCGAACCAGAACAACCGGAAATTGCGCAGCCGCAAGGCCCGAGTCGAAGCCCGAAACCCCGGTCGATCAGCCACCCAGCGACCCTACCCCCACTCGGTTCAGCGGTAGACCACCAAGCCCACACCGGTAAGCTCCGAGGCCGTGCGAGCTTGGCGTGTTCATCAATACGGGCGGCCGTCGGAGGCGCTGCGGCTGGACGACATCGACGAGCCGGTGCCTGAGCCGGGCAAGATCCGGGTGGCGCCCACTCGGACGGTGCTGAACTTCAACGAGATCGACGGCTGCCACGGGCGCTACCGCACCGTGAACCCCGTGCTCCCCTACACCTTGGGCATGGAGGTGCTGGGCACGGTTGACGCGGCTGGGGAAGGGGCCGAGGAGTGGCTCGGACGCCGGGTACACGCCACCGCCGAGTCGGCCTTCGGGGGCTACGCCGACAAGGTGATCGCCCAGCCCGACATGGTATTCGACGCCCCCGAGTCGTTGGACGACACCGAGGCCGCCGCCTTCTTCTTCCCCTTCCATTTGGCCTGGCTGGGCTTGCACGAGCGGGGCCAGGTCCAGCCCGGAGAGTGGGTGCTGATCCACGCCGCGGCCGGTGGGGTGGGCTCGGCCGCGGTGCAGCTGGCGGTGGACGCCGGGGCCAGGGTGATCGGCACCGCGGGCAGCGAGGCCAAATGCGAGCTGGTTCGCTCCCTTGGGGCCGAGGCCGCGGTTAACTACCGCGACGGAGACTTCGGCACCGAGGTGCGAGACATCACCGGCGGGGCCGGAGTCGACCTGGTGTTCGACGGAGTGGGCGGCGAGGTTACCGAGGCCTCTTTGCGGTGCATGACCCGGGGCGGGCGGCTGATGATCATCGGCTTCGCCAGCAAGATCGAGGCCGAGGATGCCGTCGGCCTCCCCCCGAGGCTGCTGTGCTTCGGGCAGGTCTCGATCGGAGGGGTGCTTTTGGCCTATAGCAGCAACCCAGCGGTCTATGGCGGCATGGCCGGGTTCAACATCAACCCTCGGTCGCTGGGCGACCGGGTCCACGAGGAGCTCTGCGGGCGGCTGGCCGAGGGCCGGATCGCCCCGCTGGTGGGCGGCACCGTGGCCTTCGAGGAACTCCCCTCCGCCCTCGAGCAGATGGAGGACCGCCTCACCACCGGGCGCATAGTGGTGGTCTACTGATCCAAGCCCGGTTCTGGCCTCGCCGGTGGTCGCTTGCCCAACAAACAAGCCAAAATAGAATCATGACCGACCTCGGGTATCTCGCTTTCGACGCCGACAACCACTATTACGAGGCCACCGACGCCTTCACCCGTCACATCGACCCCAAGATGGCCAAGCGCTGCATGCAGTGGGCCGACATCGGGGGCAAGCAGCGGCTGATCGTGGCCGGGCGCATCAACCGGTTCATCCCCAACCCCACCTTCGACCCGGTGGCCAAGCCCGGCATCCTCGACGAGTACTTCCGGGCCAAAACCTCGGCCACCGACATGCGCGAGGCCTTCGGCGAGCTCGATCCCATCAGCCCCGCCTACCGAAACCGCGACGAGCGCCTGGCCCTCATGGACACCCAGGGGCTGGGCGGGTGCTTCATGTTCCCCACTTTGGGCGTGGGCATGGAGGCCTGTCTGGAACACGACATCGGGGCCATCACCGCCGCGTTCGGGGCCTTCAACCGCTGGCTGGATGACGACTGGGGTTTCTCCTACCGAGAACGCCTGTTCACCGCCCTGTACCTGAGCCTGGTGGACGTCGACTGGGCGCTGGGCGAGCTCGAGTGGGCCGTCGGCCGCGGCCTGCGAGTGGTGAACTTCCGGGCCTCCTCGGTGCCCGACGGCCACGGCAACTACCGCTCTTTGGGCCATCCCGACCACGACCCGGTGTGGCAATTCCTCAACGACCACGGCGTGTGCGTGTCGTTCCACTCCGGCGACTCGGGCTATTCGTTCATGAACCACCGCTGGGGGCTCGGCACCGAGACCGAGGCCTTCCGCTACAACCCCCTCCAGAGCCTTTTGTCGCACTCCCCCATCAGCGACACCATGGCCTCGCTTCTGGCCGACGGGGTGCTGGTGCGGTTCCCCAATCTCAGAGTGGCCACCATCGAGACCGGCTCGTATTGGGTGCGGCCCCTCATCCAGAAGCTGGCCAAGACCTACGGGCAGCACCGCTATGCCTTCGACGAGGATCCGGTGGAGACGTTCCGCAACCAGGTGTGGGTGTCCCCCTATTACGAGGACGACCTGCACGAGTTGGCCGGGCTGATCGGCACCGATCATATGCTGTTCGGCTCCGACTACCCCCACGCCGAGGGACTGGCCAACCCGGTGTCGTTCGTAAACGACCTGGACGGGTTCGGCGACGCCGACATACGCCGCATCATGAGCGACAATGGCGCCGGCCTGTCGCAGCTGGCCGTTTAGCCAGTCCCGGACCGGCAGCATCCTCTTCCCCGACTGAAAGGGGCCTCACATGGCCTGGGATTTCGAGACCGAGCCTGAGTTCCAAGAGCAGCTTGACTGGACCCGGGCGTTCCTCGACGAGCACATCCTGCCGTTGGAGACCATCGAGCTGGAGGTGACCAACGGGCAGTGGGCCGCGCTGACCGCCCCGCTGAAGCAGCAGGTGAAGGACCGGGGGCTGTGGGCCTGCCACCTGGACCCCGAGCTGGGGGGCCAGGGCTTCGGGCAGGTGAAGCTGGGGTTGATGCACGAGATCTTGGGCCGTTCGTCGATCGCCCCGGCCATCTTCGGCAACAACGCCCCCGACTCGGGCAACGCCGAGCTGCTGGCCATCGGCGGCAACGAAGAGCAGAAGAAGCGCTGGATGGAGCCGCTATTGGCCGGGGAGCTGCGGTCGGGGTTCTCCATGACCGAGCCCGACACCGCCGGCTCCGACCCCACCCTGCTGGAGACCGCCGCGGTGCGAGACGGCGACACCTGGGTGATCAACGGCCACAAGTGGTTCACCTCTGGCGGCTCGGGGGCCGACTTCCTGATCGCCATGGTGGTCACCAACCCCGACGTCCACCCCTACCAGGGGTCGTCGATGATCGTGGTGCCCACCGACACCCCGGGCCTGGAAATCGTGCGGGACGTGCCCAACATGCACCACCCCTATCCGGGCCAGTTTGCCCGCCACCCCATGGGCCACTCCGAGGTGGTCTACCGCGACGTGCGGGTGCCGGCCGAGAACCTGATCGGGAACCCCGGCGACGGCTTCGTGCTGGCCCAGAAGCGCCTCGGCCCCGGCCGCATCCACCACGCCATGCGCTGGATCGGCCAGTCGCAGCGAGCGCTGGACATGATGTGCGAGCGGGCCCTGTCCCGGTTCGCCCACGGCAGCCTGCTGGCTGAGAAGCAGATGGTGCAGGACTTCATCGCCGAGACCCGCATCGACATCGCCTCGGCCCGGCTGCTGTGCCTGCACGCCGCCTGGCACATGGACAAGCACGGGTCCTCAGCGTCCAGAACCGAGATTGCAATGATCAAGGTGTACGGCACCAAGATGCTGTACAACGCCATCGACCGCTCCATCCAAGTCCACGGCGCCCTGGGCTACTCCGCCGACATGCCCTTGGAGGAGATGTACCGCAATGCCCGGGCCTCCCGGCTGGTGGACGGGGCCGACGAGGTGCACAAGGTGTCCATCGCCCGCCGCACCCTCAAGGGGTACTCCGCGGTGGACGGACACCCCACCGAGCACATCCCCACCCGCCGAGCCGCCGCCCTCGACCGCTTCGCCGACGTGCTCGACATCGAGGTCATGAACAGCTAGGAAAATCAGCTAGCCCGGTAGCCTGTCGGGATGTCCAAGCCCCTGGCGCTGAGTTTTCTCAAGTCGGCCAGCGACGCCCGCCAGCTACCGGAGTCCCGCTGCGAGGTGGCGCTGGTGGGGCGATCGAATGTGGGCAAGTCTTCGCTTTTGAACTCGGTGGCCAACCGCAAGGGCCTAGCCCGCACGTCCAAGGCACCGGGAGCCACCCGGCTGATCAACATCTTCGAGCTGGACGGAGAGCCGGGCCGCTGGCTGGTTGACCTCCCCGGCTATGGCTTTGCCAAAGCGCCCAAGGCGCAGCGGGTCGGCTGGCAAAATATGATGGACGGCTACCTGCTCGACCGGCCCACCTTGGTGGAGGTGCTGCTGCTGGTGGACGGTCTCATCGGCCCCACACCGCTCGATCTCCAAACCGTGGAATGGCTGGCCCACCACGACGTACCCCTGCAACCGGTGGCCACCAAGGCCGACAAAGTGAAGTCATCCCACCGGGGTGCCCGAAAAGCCGAGTTGGCCAAGGGACTTGGGGTTGCCCCTGGCGATGTGATCTGGACCAGCGCCACCAAGGGCCAGGGCATCCCCGAGCTCCGAGCCCAGATCGGCGCCGCCCTCCGGCTCAACCCCTGAGAGGAAACCCCACCGCGGCCTCCAACTCGGCCAGCGCCTCGTCGGCGTCGACCACCTTGATGGTGGTCATCCCCATGGCCCGGGCCGGCTTGAGGTTCACCCCCAAGTCATCCAAGAACACACACCCCGAGGGTTCGACGCCCAGCGCCTCGCAGGCCAGCATGTAAAACGCTGGATCGGGCTTGCGCACCCCCACCACCGACGACTCCACCACCACGTCGAACCACCCCATCACCTCGGCCAACTCCGCCGACCGCTCCGACGACTCCATCGGCGCATAGTTATTGGTCAACAGCCCCGTTTTCAGCCGCTCTGAGCACCGCCGCACTGCCTCAGCCACCGTGGGCCGCAGCTCTCCGCCCAGCCCATTGAGCACCGCCATCCCATCCACCCGATGCCCCAACGCCGCCGCCTCGGTTTCAAATGCGGCAGCGAATTCCTCTAACCCAATCTCCCCCCGCTCCATCCGCGCCCAAGCATTGCTATCCGCATCAGTCGAATTGATCCGCCGAATCAACCCCTCCGGCAGCCCATTGGCCCGCTCATAAGCCGCAAACCCCTCCCAAGGCCCCGAAACAATCACCCCACCCATGTCAAACAACACCGCCTCAATCACAAGATGAGGCTACCCAGCAGGACGTCATCTACTTGAGATCATGAGCGCCCCACTCGGAGCTCGCGGCTAACTGCCTGTCGAATCCACGATGACACTGAACGGTCGTCGGCTTCGGCGGCTGCCCGGACCTGTTCGAGCACGTCAGGAGGAAACCTCACCGGTACCAACTCGGTCAGACGCTGCTTACGTCGCCTCACGGGTCCTTGTGGAGTCAAGTTCTCGGGGTTGCTATAGAAGGCGTGCTCTTCTTCTGGGGTCATTTTCGACTCGTTCACCGATCCTCCATGTACTGAATTGCCAGGCGTGCTGGCGCGACGTAGCACCCAATCGGGCGGCACTTCGCTGGGTTGCCAGAATCTGGCGGAGCCAGTGGCACGACCAGAACTCTTCCTTCCAAAGCAGACACCATCAGCCAGTGGGCTGGGGGTTTCGCCGGGTAGAAGTGCGGATCGCTTTGCCAGACCTCGTTGACGTCATCAATGCCCAGAGAGGCGTGCTTGAACAGGTGAGCTGCCTGGCGGTCGATCTCAAATGGATTGTGGTCATCTAAGAGGTCCAAATCGAATGGGTTTTCTGCTTGCATATTGTATTACAAGCGGATACGAAAACCAACACACTCCCCCATTGGGGGAAGGCTACGTTGGGGTCCTCCTCGCCGATTTCTTGGACAAGGGCCCATAAGTCGTCTCCTTCAAACAGTTCTGTCAAGGCCCGACGACCCTCGGGCGATAAGTGCGGATCTCTATCACCTGACCCGCGATAGCGACTGTACCGACTGACTCGCTCGAATACTCCTAAGTCACTTCGGCAGAGGCTGATTACTGCCTCTGGCGGACGGAGGCGGGGGTGAGGTCGGCTGCTTTGGGGACGCCGAGGAGGGCGAGGGTGCGGGTTAGGTCTTGGGTGAACTGGTCTAGGAGGTGGTCGACGCCGGGTTCGCCGGCGGCGGCTAGGGCGTAGAGGTAGGGGCGGCCGAACATCGCGGCATTGGCACCCAGGGCGAGGGCCATGGCGATGTGGCTGCCCCGGCGGACGCCACCGTCGCAGATGATGTCGAGGGTGCCGCCCACTGCGTCGGCCACCTGGGGGACAAGCTCCAGGATCGGGGGTGCGCCGTCGAGTTGGCGGCCGCCGTGGTTGGAGAGGATTATCCCGTCAACGCCCTGTTCGGCAGCGATTCGGGCATCGCCTACCGATTGCACGCCTTTGAGCACCAGCTTCCCGTTCCAACGCTCACGCAGCCAGTCCAGGTCGTCCCACGACAGCGCCTGGTTGAACTGGTTGTGGGCGAATTCGGCCAAACCCAAGGCTGAGCTGCCGTCGTAGCCCTGTACCCCGGTCAGGTTGGCGAAGGTGATGGGCTCAGACCGCAGGAGCGACCACGTCCAGCCCGGGCGGCGCAGCCCGTCCAATACAGTGTCGGGCCCCAGGGTCGGCGGCAGGGTGAAGCCCCGGCGCACGTCGCGCTCTCGGCGGCCGAACACTGGCGTGTCCACCGCCACCAACAGGGCCTCGTAGTCGCAGTCGGCCGCCCGCTGGAGCCATTCGGCCACCAAGCCCCGATCGCGCCAGAAGTAGAGCTGGAACCACAGCGGGCCGTCGCTCACCTCTCTGATCTCCTCGATCGAGCGGGTGCTCAGCGTGGACAGCGAATAGGCAATGCCCTTGCGGGCTGCGGCCCGGGCCACGGCCAGCTCCCCGTCGGGGCACACGATGCGGGTGAACCCGGTGGGCGACAGCGCCAGCGGCACCGGATGGTGCCGGCCCAGCAGCTCCACCGAGGTGTCCAGCTCAGAAACGTCCCGCAGCACCCGGGGCATGAACTCCCATTGATCGAACGCCGCGGCGTTGCGCTCCATAGACAACTCGTCCTCAGCCGCCCCGTCGATGTAGTCGAACACCCCAGCAGGCAGCCGCTTGCGGGCTATTTCCCGAAGATCAGCCACCGACGCTGCCCGGCTAAGCCGCCGCCTGGCCCGATTCGGCTCAAACCGCCGAAACCGTGCCACCGACCGCAGCGTCCGGATCATGCCCACGTCCTGAACATACAGCGGCCCGCCTCATCGTTTGTCAACCCGGCATGTGGGAACACAGCCACCGATGGTGTCCGACTACTGGCGAGACGGCTACTTCGCTCGGCGCAAGCTGGTGCCCGAAAAGCTGATCGACGCCCTCAACCAGCGCTTCGCCGACATTGCCGACGGCGCCATCGCCGTCCACTACGCCAACTCGCACTGTGAAGACATCTGGGAAGGCGCCTCCAAGTACATAGGCGAATACAACCCCCGCTTCGACTGCCGCCTAGTCCGCGGCCAAGACCCCAACAACTACGCCCAGCCGACCATCCAGCGCTGAGGGCGAGACCAAGGCCCCACATCCCCCTCCCTCCAGAGGACAGAGTCAGGCCAAGGCGCGGCGAAGGCCGGGGACAACCTCTTCAGCCAGCAATCTCTCGCACGTGGCGGCCTTGGCCGGGTCGGACCCGGGGCTGGGGCCGATAGCGATCAGCTTGTCGATCCCCAGTTTGGCTATCTCGCAAAGCCTGTCGATGCAACGGCTGGGCGAACCCGCCACCGCATAGCCGTCGATGAACTCGGGAGTCAGGGCGACCGCCTGTTCCGAACCCGACCTGGTGTGCTGGGTCATGTTGTACGCGCCATGCAACCGCTCCAAAACCATCCGCTGGTGGTCAGACACTGGACCTGAGACTTTTCCGTGCATGACCGAGAAGCGGGCCATCGTCGTCAGGCCGCCTTCGGCCAAATGGCGCGCCGCACTCGCATCGGGGTGGGGAACCACGTTGAGATAGGCCCCGAACTTGAGCGATTCCGGGTCCATTCCCGCATCAGACCGAGCCTGGCGCGCCACCTCCATGCCCCACCGGAGCCGGTCCGACTCGGCCCCCACCACCAAGATGACCCGATCAGAGCTGCGGGCCGCCGCTCCGATGACCCGCGGTCCCGACGCGGTGACTTCCACCGGCACATGGGGGTCGCCGCTGCGCCGCCACCTCAGTCGGCTCTTGTCGGGCGTGTCGGCCAATCCCAGCGTGGCCACATCGGGCGCCGCCGCCTCGTCAAAGCCCAAGTCGGCGAACTCCACGCCATCGCCGTGGAGGTACCCTCGCAGGGCGATCAGATAGCGCTCGAATAGGGCGACCGGCGCGGGGGCCCGGCCGAGATGCGCCAGTGCGGAGTCGCCTCGGCCGATTCCGACGGCCACCCGGCCCGAACCGTCGGGCCGGGCCGAAAGGATGCTCAGCGACAGGGCCGCGGCAGCAGTGACCGCGGGATGCCGGGTTATGGGGTTGGTCACCCCAGTGGAGAGCTTCAAACCGGTGGTCGCACCGGCCATGGCAGTGAGCGCCACCCAGCAGTCTCCAGCCAGATTCTGGGAGTCGGTGACGGTGAGGCCGTCATAGCCGGCGGCTTCGGCCTCGGCGGCCAGCCGGGTGGCGTGACGCGCCGAAGAAGTGGTGAGCCGCCAAACTTCCATATGCGGTGTGCTCCTTGCCCTCGATCGGGTTGCGCCCGACCCAGCGCGCCCCGCCAAGCGGTTGTCTGCCGGGGCCTGCTCTTGGTTCAGGTGCTGAAAGGCTACAAGGCGAGCAGAAGCCGTACCCCCGGAAGGCGGCAACGACTGCAACCCGCCACTGCGACGCCAGTACGATGACCAGGCGATGACCGCTCCCCGCAACGTCCCCGAGAAGCCTGCGCTCGAGGGCCTCGAAGCCAAGTGGGACGAAATCTGGGAAGCCGACGGAACGTACCGCTTCGACCGCACCGCCACCCGCGACCAGGTCTATTCGATCGACACCCCGCCCCCCACCGTCAGCGGCTCCCTGCATGTGGGCCACATCTTCAGCTACACCCACACCGACACCTTGGCCCGGTATCACCGGATGCGAGGCAAGCACGTTTACTACCCCATGGGCTGGGACGACAACGGCCTGCCCACCGAGCGCCGGGTGCAGAACTACTTCGGCGTCCGCTGCGACCCCTCCCTCCCTTACGACCCCGACTTCAAACCCCCCGACAAGCCCGGCAAAGACCAGCTCCCCATCTCTCGGCGCAACTTCGTGGAGCTGTGCGTTCAGCTGACCGCCACCGATGAGCAGGCCTTCGAGGAGCTGTGGCGCCGTCTCGGGCTTTCCATCGACTGGAGTCTCACCTACGCCACCATCGACGAGCGCAGCCGACGGGCCTCCCAGCGGGCCTTCCTCCGCAACCTGGCCCGGGGCGAGGCCTACCAGCAAGAGGCCCCCAGCCTGTGGGACGTGACCTTCCGCACCGCGGTGGCCCAGGCCGAGCTAGAGGACCGGGAGCGCCCCGGCGCCTATCACCGCCTGGCCTTCCACCTTCCCGACGGTGCCGACCTGCCCATCGACACCACCCGCCCCGAGCTGCTGGCCGCCTGCGTGGCGGTGGTGGCCCACCCCGACGACCAGCGCTACCAACCGCTGTTCGGCCAAACCATCACCACGCCGCTGTTCAAGGCGGCGGTGCCCATGGTGGCCCACACCCTGGCCGATCCCGAAAAGGGCACTGGGGCGGCCATGATCTGCACCTTCGGCGACACCACCGATGTGACCTGGTGGCGGGAGCTGAACCTACCGGTGCGGGCCATCGTCGACCGGGGAGGCCGCATCGTGGCCGACGCGCCCGAGGGGATCGACCCCGCCCCCTACACCGAAATCGCCGGGCGAACCATCCACGGCGCCCAGCAGCGCACGATCGAGCTGCTCAAGGAGTCGGGCGAGCTGATCGGCGAGCCCCGGCCCATCACCCACCCGGTGAAGTTCTTCGAGAAGGGCCAGCGCCCTCTGGAGATCGTCACCTCCCGCCAGTGGTACATCCGCAACGGCGGGCGCGACCAGGCCCTGCGCGACGCCCTGATCGACAGGGGCCGGGAGCTCAACTGGGTGCCCGAGCACATGAGGGTCCGCTACGAGAACTGGGTCGGCGGCCTCAACGGCGACTGGCTCATCAGCCGCCAGCGCTTCTTCGGCGTACCCTTCCCCATCTGGTACCCGCTCGGCCCCGACAGCCAGCCCGACTACGACCGCCCCATCGCCGCCGACGAGGCCGGCCTCCCGGTGGACCCCTCCTCAGAGGCACCCCCCGGCTACACCGAGGACCAGCGCGACCAGCCCGGCGGGTTCGCGGCCGACCCCGATGTGATGGACACCTGGGCCACCTCCTCGCTGAGCCCCCAGATCGCCTGCTACTGGGAGGACGACCCCGATCTGTTCGAGCGCACCTTCCCCATGGACCTGCGCCCCCAAGCCCACGAGATCATCCGCACCTGGCTGTTCGCCACCGTGACCCGGGCCCATTTCGAGCACGGCGGGCTGCCGTGGTCCACCGCGGCCATCTCGGGCTGGGTGCTCGACCCCGACCGCAAGAAGATGTCCAAGTCGAAGGGCAACGTTGTCACCCCCATGGACACCCTGGAGACCTTCGGCGCCGACGCCCTCCGCTACTGGGCGTCGTCGGGGCGGCCCGGAACCGACACCGCCTTCGAGGAGGGCCAGATGAAGGTGGGCCGCCGCCTGGCGGTGAAGATCCTCAACGCCAGCCGCTTCGTGCTCGGCCAAGAACCGGCCGCCGACGCCCAGCCCACCGAGACCCTCGATCGGGCATTGCTCTCCCGTCTGGCTGACTTGATCGACGACGCCACCGCCGCCTTCGACAAGGGCGACTACGCCCGAGCCCTGGAGAGCACCGAGACTTCGTTCTGGTCGTTCACCGACGACTACCTGGAGCTGGTGAAGAACCGGGCCTACGGCGGCCGGGGCGGCCCGGCGGGCACCTCGGCCCGCTACACCTTGGAAACGGCCCTTTCCGCCTACCTCAAGCTGTTCGCCCCGTTCTTGCCCTACGTGACCGAAGAGGTGTGGTCGTGGTGGCAACAGGGCTCGGTCCACCGATCCGGCTGGCCCGTCGGGGCCGAGCTGCGGGCCGCGGCCGGCGACGTGAACCCGCAGGCCGCGGCGGTGGCGGCCGACGCCCTGCGGGAGATCCGCCGCATCAAAAGCGACGCCAAGGTGCGCCTTGCCACCACGGTGACCACCGCCACCGTCACCGACACCGCCGAGCGGCTGGCCATATTGGCGCAGGTGGCCGACGATGTGGCCGACGCCGGGCGCTGCCGCGAGCTGCTCACCGCGGTGGGCCCGGAGCTGTCGGTCACCGCGGAGCTGGAAACCGAGACCGCGGCCTAGTCATGCGCCCATTGAGCCTCGGTGTTCTGGCCGGGGTTCTCGCCTGGTTGGTGACAGGATGCGGGGGTGGAGGCGAGAACACGGTGACCGTGTACGCGGCGGCGTCTCTGTCGGAGGCGTTCGAGGACTTGGCCGACGAGTACGAGGCCGCCAACCCCGATGTCGACGTGAGGCTCAACTTCGCGGGCAGCGCCCGGCTGGCCTCCCAGATCAGCGCCGGCGCCCGGGCCGACGTATTCGCGTCGGCCAACGGCGCCACCATGAACCGGGTTGCGGCCGAGGGGATCACCGTCGCGCCACCCGTAGTGTTCGCCCGCAACCGGCTGGCTTTGGTGGTGCCGGTGGACAACCCCGGCAACGTCGCTGAATTGACAGACCTGTCCGACGACAGCTTGGTATTGGCCGCGTGCGCACCCGAGGTGCCCTGCGGCGCCCTGGCCCGGGCCGTGTTGAACGACGCCGGGGTCGAAGCTGAGCCCGATACCGAGGAGACCAGCGTTCGGGCCGTGCTCACGAAAGTGACGCTCAGCGAGGCCGACGCCGGGCTGGTGTATGCCACCGACGTGGCGGCCGGCGGCGGAAAAGTGGCCTCAGTGCCCCTCGGTCCCCAGATCAGGTTCAACGACTATCCGGTGGCCGCGATCAGCGACCGGGCTGTGGCCGCCGATTTTGTGGATTTCCTGCTCGGCCCCAACGGCCAGGGCATCTTATGGCACCACGGATTCGATTCCCCGTGACCGACCGTCCCAGCGCCAAGAAACCGAACAACAGACCGCCGATCCCTGTTCTGGTGATGGCCCTCATCGCGGTGGGCGTTCTGGCGCTGCCCCTGGTGGGCTTGTTGCAGCGGACGCCGTGGTCTTCGCTGGGCACCACGCTGGGCGATACCGCCACATTGGAGGCCCTCCGGGTGTCGGTGGTGGTGTCGCTGGTGGCCACCGGAATATCGGTGGCTCTGGGACTGCCCTTGGCCTGGGTGCTAGCCCGCCAGTCGTTCCGAGCACGGGCGCTGGTGCGGGCCATGGTGCTCTTGCCCATGGTGCTGCCTCCGGTGGTGGGCGGCATTGCCCTGTTCTTCGCCCTCGGTCGCCGAGGGCTAGTCGGCCGGGCGCTGCAAAGCTGGTTCGGCGTTGACACCCTCATCGGCACCACCGCAGGCGCGGTAATCGCCGCGGCCTTCGTGTCGATGCCGTTCTTCGTCATCACCGCCGAGGCCGGGCTCCGCCAGCTCGACCCCCGGCTGGAGTCGGCCGCCTCCACCCTGGGCGCCGGGCGCTGGACGGTGCTGCGCCGCATCACGCTGCCGCTTCTGGCCCCGTCGCTGGCCGCGGGCGCCACCCTGGCGTGGGGCAGGGCCCTGGGCGAATTCGGGGCCACCATCACCTTCGCCGGCAACCACCCGGGCCGCACCCGCACCCTGCCGCTGGCCATCGCCCAGGCCAACGAGGCCGGCCAGCCCGATGCGGCCATCGCCATGTCGGTGCTGCTCATCGGGGTCTCGCTGCTGGTGCTCATCGGCCTGCGCCATCGCTGGATCGCCCCCCGACAGTCCCAAACGCCGGGCTCGCAGGAGACTTCGCCGCCATGAGCATCCAAGCCGACTTCCACGCGGCCGCCGGGGACTTCTCCATCCACGCGGCGTTCGAGGTGCCGACGGGAAGCTGCACCGCCGTCGTCGGGCCCAACGGGGCGGGCAAGACCACCCTGGCCCATGCACTCGCCGGGCTGATCCCGATAGAACAAGGCTCAATTGTGCTGGCCGGCCAGGTGGTGGACGATCCCGCAAAAAAGATCTGTGTGCCCCCCGACCGCCGTCCCATCGCCCTGCACAGCCAGCACAACCTGCTGTTTCCCCACCTCAGCGTGGTGGAAAACGTGGCCTTCGGCCCCCGCTGCTCGGGCCTGGGCACCCGCTCGGCCCGCCGGCGGGCCGAAGAGTGGCTCCACCGGGTCGGGCTGGCCGAGTTGGCCGAGCTTCGCCCCGCCCAGCTTTCCGGCGGTCAGGCCCAGCGGGTGGCTCTGGCCCGGGCCGCAGCATGCGAGCCCGCCGTGCTCTTGCTCGACGAGTCCCTGGCCTCCCTCGACGCCGAGACCCGCACCGCCGTGCGCCACCTGCTGGCCGAAATAGCTGCCACCCGGGTGCTGATCACCCACGACCCCGTGGAGGCCCGGGTCCTGGCTGACCAGCTTCTGGTGGTGGAGGACGGCGAGGTCGCGCAGTCGGGCACCCCCGAGGAGGTGACCGCCGACCCCCGAACACCGTGGACCGCCGGGCTCTTGGACATGAACCTGCTGACCGGCCGCGCCGCCGGCACCAGAGTCGCCCTCGACTGCGGGCTCAGCCTCACTTCGGCCACGGCCATGACGGGTCCGGCCCTGGTCACCTTCTCCCCTGCGGCGATCACCTTGTCGGCCACCCAGCCCCACACCAGCGCTCGCAATACATGGGAGGCCGAGGTGGCCCGTATACAGCCCGAGGGCGACCGGGTGCGGGTGTTGTTGGGGGAACCGGCACCCTGCCATGTGTGGGTCACACCCCAGGCTGTCGGCGAACTCGGCCTGGGCGCCGGGTCGCGGTGCTGGGCCGCTCTCAAGGCCACCGAGCTGACCGTTCGGGAGGCTTGATCCGAGAGCGCGGACGCGCGCGCCGAAGAGCCTTCTGGAGCGCATCGAGAAATTACTTTGGCGCGAAATCCCTGTTCATGGCGTCGCGCCAAAAAGCTCATTGATGAAGTTTCCCCTTTGTAATTACACTTTGAAGACTTCGCGCTGGCAAGCCTCATCCGCAGGGGGGACAGATGACACTCATACAGGAGCCACTGGCCGCAGTGGCCACCAATGGGGCAGATGCCGACCAAAATGGGGCCAGCGCAACCGGGATGCGGGTCCGCAAGCGCAACGGCGAGTTGGAGCCCGTGGACGTCAACAAGATCGTAAACGCGGTAGCCCGCTGCACCGAGGGTTTGGTGGGGGTCGATCCGATGCGGGTGGCCACCCGCACCATTTCTGCGCTGGCCGACGGCGCCACCACCCGAGAGCTCGACGAGCTTTCCATCCGCACAGCGGCCGGGCTCATCGTCACTGAGCCCAACTACTCCAAACTGGCCGCCCGGCTGCTGTCAACCTGCATAGACAAAGAGGTCCGCAACCAGAACATCCCCTGGTTCACTGAGTCGATCAAAACCGGTCACAGCCTGGGCCTCATCAGCGCTGAAACCGCCGACTTCGCCGAGAAGCACGCCCCCGCTCTGAACGCCTCCATCAGTTCGCTGCGCGACCGGAACTTCGAGTTCTTCGGCCTGCGCACGGTGTACGACCGCTACCTGCTGCGCCATCCCGACACCCGCCAGGTGATCGAGACCCCCCAGTACTTCTTTCTGCGGGTGGCCTGCGGCCTGTCGGCCGACGCCGATGAGGCCATCGCCTTCTACGATCTGATGAGCTCTCTGGCCTACCTCCCGTCGAGCCCGACGCTGTTCAACTCCGGCACCGCCCACCCGCAGATGTCATCGTGCTACCTGCTCGACTCCCCCACCGACAGCCTGGAGGGCATCTATGAGCGCTACACCGACATTGCCCGGCTGTCCAAGTTCGCCGGCGGCATCGGCGTTGCCTGGCACCGCATCCGCTCCAAGGGCTCTCTGATCCGGGGCACCAACGGCCTGTCCAACGGCATCGTTCCCTGGCTGAAGACCCTGGACAGCTCGGTGGCCGCGGTCAACCAGGGCGGCAAGCGCAAAGGCGCAGCCTGCGTATATCTGGAGACCTGGCACGCCGACATCGAGGACTTCCTGGAGCTGAAGGAGAACACCGGCGACCACAACCGGCGGGCCCACAATCTGAACCTGGCCAACTGGGTGCCCGATCTGTTCATGGAGCGGGTGGAAAAGGACTGGCAATGGTCGCTGTTCGACCCCAAGAAGGTCCCCCACTTCACCGACCTCTACGGCGACGAGTTCCGGGAGGCCTACGAGGAGGCTGAGCGCGAGAAGCTGTATGAGGTCCAGCTCCCCGCCCGCCAGCTCTACAGCCGCATGATGAGGAGTCTGGCCCAGACCGGCAACGGCTGGATGACGTTCAAGGACGCATCCAACCTTCGCTGCAACCAAACTGGCCAAAAAGGCCGCACCGTTCACCTTTCCAACCTGTGCACCGAGATAATCGAGGTCACCAGCGCCGATGAAACCGCGGTGTGCAATCTGGGATCGGTGAACCTGGGGGCATTCGTCGACACCGACACCGGCAAGATGGACTTCGATCGACTCGGCGGGGTGGTCCGCAGCGTGGTGCCGTTCTTGGACCGGGTGATCGACATCAACTTCTACCCCACCCCCGAGGCGGCCAACTCCAACGCCAAGTGGCGCCCGGTGGGGCTGGGCCTGATGGGGCTCCAAGATGTGTTCTTCCACCTGGCCCTGCCGTTCGACAGCGACGAGGCCCGCCAGTTGTCAGCCCGTATCTCCGAGGAGATCTACTTCAACGCCCTGTGGGCCTCCACCGAGCTGGCCGAAAAGCACGGTCCTCATCCGGCGTTCCCCGAGACCCGAGCGGCCGCCGGCCAACTCCAGTTCGACCTGTGGGGCAAGGAGTCCTCCGACCCGGCCCGGTGGCAGACGCTGCGGGACCGTATCGCCGAGCACGGCCTGCGCAACTCCCTGCTCATCGCCATTGCCCCTACCGCCACCATCGCCTCAATCGCCGGCTGCTACGAGTGCATCGAGCCACAGGTGTCCAACCTGTTCAAGCGGGAGACCCTCTCCGGGGAGTTCTTGCAGATCAATCGCTACCTGGTGAAAGACCTCCAGGAGCTGGGTCTGTGGGACGACCAGATGATCGCCGAGGTGAAGCGGTCCGAGGGCTCGGTGGCCGACATCGAACACATCCCCGACGGCCTAAAAGCGATCTACCGCACCGCGTGGGAGCTCCCCCAACGGTCGCTCATCGACATGGCCGCTGAACGGGGGGCCTTCATAGACCAATCGCAGTCGCTGAACCTGTTCATGGAGTCGCCCACCATCGGCAAGCTCAGTTCCATGTATCTGCACGCTTGGAAGGCCGGTCTGAAGACCACCTACTACCTGAGGTCCCGTCCGGCTACGCGAATCAACCAGACCACTAGTGGAGTTCCCGATGTCGCGAGTTCCGCCCCGGTTGCCGACGCCGATGCGGTGGCCTGCTCCCTGGAGAACCCCGAGACCTGTGAGGCATGCGACTGATGGCTCTGGCAGAAACACCCTTCCTCGAAGAAGAACTGGCCCTCAGCCCGGCACCGCAACCGGTGTCTGCGGCCGCACCGGCCAAAGGACGCATCCTCGATCCCGGCTTCAAGCTGACGCTGCGCCCCATGCGCTATCCGCAGTTCTACGACATGTACCGCGACGCCATCAAGAACACCTGGACGGTGGACGAGATCGACTTCTCCGACGACTTGGTCGACCTGGAGCGCACCCTTTTGCCCGCGGAGAAGCACTTGGTGAGCCGGCTGGTCGCGTTCTTCGCCACCGGGGACTCCATCGTGGCCAACAACCTGGTGCTCAACCTATACGGCCACATCAACTCCCCCGAAGCTCGGATGTACCTGTCCCGACAGCTTTACGAGGAGGCGCTCCACGTTCAGTTCTATCTGACCTTGTTGGACAACTACATCCCCGACCTCGCCGAGCGGGAGGCCGCCTTCGCCGCCATCGACAACATCCCCTCCATCCGCCAAAAGGCCGAATTCTGCTTCCGATGGATGAACTCGATGGACGACATCGAGGAGTGCGACACCCCCCAGCAGCGGCGGCGGTTCCTGTTGAACCTGATCTGCTTCGCCACCTGCATCGAGGGACTGTTCTTCTTCGCCGCGTTCGCCTACGTGTATTTCCTGCGGTCCAAGGGGTTGTTGAACGGGCTGGCCGCCGGCACCAACTGGGTGTTCCGCGACGAGAGCTGTCACATGAACTTCGCCCTGGAGGTGGTCAATACCGTTCGGTCCGAGGAGCCCGAGCTGTTCGACGCCGAGCTCAGCGAGCAGGTCACCACCATGATCCGCGAGGCGGTGGACTGCGAGTATCAGTTCGCCGAGGACCTGCTGGGCCAGGGCGTACCCGGCATGTCGGTGGGCGACACCCGCCGATACCTGGAGTTCGTGGCCGACCAGCGACTGACCCAGCTCGGGTTGCCCAAGCAGTTCGGCTCCAAGAACCCGTTCTCGTTCATGGAGCTCCAAGACGTGCAGGAGCTCACCAACTTCTTCGAGCGCACCGTGGCCTCCTACCAGGTGGGCGTCGAGGGCGATGTCGCCTTCGACGAGGACTTCTAGCCCCCCGCCTATACCCCCGGTCGCAGCAACTCCAGCAGGGCGCGGGCTTGGCCGGATTCCCATTCCGACTCCCGAAGCTTGTCCGCCGCCGTCTTGAGGCTTGCCACTCGGCGGAGCAGGTTGTCGTCGGCTGCCCCGGTGCGGGCCTGGCGCTCGAGATAGGTCAGCTCCCGCTGGGCCGACTCGTAGAGCAGGATGGCCATTACCACCTCTTGACGGTGGGAACTCCCTAACAACCCCTCGTCTTGTTCCACCAGCAATTCCCGCATCAGGGCAGCAAGACCTGCATCGGCCTCGGCCAGCAGAGCATCCATCTCCGGGTACTCCAGCAGGGCTTCGAACCCGCCCCGGTAGAGGGGATAATCGAACATCTCGGGGACGATTTCAGGCCACACCGCACTCGGCTCATTGGCCGCCAACCACAGCACCTGGCGCTCCACGTTGTTGGGCGGGGGACCGTCGGAGCCGCCGCCATCATCAAGAGCCGGTGAGCCCCCGGGGTCTGCGCTTGTCCCGAAGCCCGCGTCGGCCGGATGCGGCGCAGCATCGGGCGCGGGGCGGGGCCTTTGCACCGGGCCGCGGCGGCGGGCATCGGCTACCACCTTGCGCAGGTGGCCGGCGCTGACCGAGCAGCGGTCGGCGATCTCCACCAGGTACTTGTCCCGGATTTCGGCGTTGGGGTGTTCGGCCACCAGCCGAGCGGCCCTCTCCCCTGCCCTCACCTGGCCTTTGACCGTCGACAGGTCGGCCTCACCCACCACCCGGTTGATGCGGAAGTCCATGAAGTCCACCGCTTCTGCCACCGCGGCGGCCAGGCGACCGGGATCGCTTTGGGCCAGGTCGCCGGGGTCGGCGCCGGGGGGCAAGTCGGCCACCGCCACCTCCAGTTCGAAGGCATGCTCCCACTGGGAGAATCGCTCGGCTGCGGTCTGCCCGGCGGAATCGGCATCGAAGGCCAACACAATGCGGGGAGCGTACCGGCGCAGCACCCGCACATGGTCCTCGGTCAGGGCAGTGCCGCAGGTGGCCACTGCCCGGGTGATACCGGCCTGGGCGAAGCCGATCACGTCGGTGTATCCCTCGCACACGATCACCTCGCCGGCGTTCACGATGTCCTTTTTGGCCCAGTTGAGCCCGTACAGCACCCGGGACTTGCGGTAGACGGCGTTGTCCACCGAGTTCTTGTACTTGGGCCCTTCCTCGCCGGGCAGTACCCGCCCGCCGAACCCCACCGGCTTGTCACTGGGATCGAATATGGGGAACAGGAGCCGGGCCCGGAAGCTGTCCTGGATTCGCCCGCCCTTGTTGCGGAACCCCAGGCCGGCGTCTGAGAACACCTGGGCAGACATTCCCTGGTCCGTGCCTACCCCAAGGTCTTTGGCCAGGGCGTCCCAGTCATCGGGGGCCCATCCCAGCTTGTACTGGCGCACCACGTCGCCGTCGTAACCCCTTTGGCGCAGATAGCCCCGGGCTCGACCCGCGTCGGGCGCGGTCAACAACCGCTGGTGATACCACTCCACCGCCTTTTCCAAAGCTTCAGCGAGTTTGCCCCGCTTCTGTCGGTCGGCCCCTTCGCCGGGAGCGGTGTAGCGCAACGTGATCCCTGAGCGGCCGGCCAGGCGCTCCACCGCCTCGGGGAAGTCGGCGTGCTCCAGTTCCCGCAAGAAGGTGATGGCGTCGCCGCTGGCCTTGCACCCGAAGCAGTGGTACACGCCCATCTCGGCATTCACCGAAAACGACGGAGTCTTCTCGGCATGGAACGGGCAAAGACCCTGCCAGCGGCGTCCGACCCGCTTCAGCTGCACGTACTCGCCGATGACCGCGACGATGTCCGTCGCCTCTCTCACCCGGGCCACGTCTTCGTCGTGGATGCCCACGGTGTGAGACTACGCCGAACCGATGACAGCTTGGGCTGCCGCCAGTCGGGCGACGGGCACCCGATGAGGGGAACAGGACACATAGTCCACCCCCGCGAGGGCCCAGAAGGCGATCGACGCCGGGTCGCCGCCGTGCTCGCCGCACACCCCGATCTCGATGCCGGGTCGGGCGGCGTGGGCCCCCGATACTGCATCAGCCACCAACCGGCCCACCCCAGTCTCGTCGAGGGTCTCGAACGGGTTGGCCGCCAGAAGGCCGTGCTCGATGTAGGGGCGCATGATCCTGGACTCGATGTCGTCGCGGCTGAACCCGAAGGTCATCTGGGTCAAGTCATTGGTGCCCACCGACAAGAAGTCGGCCGAGCCCGCGATCTCGGCCGCGGCCAACGCTGAGCGGGGGGTCTCGATCATGGCCCCAACAGGAATGGACCGGCCCCCCAGTCGGCTCTCGTATCCGGCAAGCTCGTCGGTTACCGCTTCTCTCACATGGGCCAGCTCGGGCCCGCCCACCACCAGCGGCACCATGATCTGCATCCGGGGATCGCCCCCGGCGGCCACCCGGCGGGCGGCGGCCTCGGCCGCCGCGGCAGCCTGGGCCCGATACAACTCGGGGCGCAGAACTCCCAGCCGGGCGCCCCGCACCCCGAGCATGGGATTCTCCTCGGCCAGCTCCGGGTGGTCGGGCAAGAACTCGTGCAGGGGCGGGTCAAGCAGTCTGACGATGACCGGCAGTCCGTCCATGACTTCCAACAGCTCGACAAGATCGTTCACCTGGACTTCGACCAAGGCGTCCAACGACGCCCTTCCGCCGTCGGTGATGGCCCGCTGGATGAGCGGCAGCCGCCCCCCCAGGAACATGTGCTCGGTGCGGCACAGCCCCACTCCGGCTGCTCCGAACTGCCGGGCCAGCCGGGCGGAGAAGGCGTCGTCGGCGTTGGCCCGAACCACCAGCCTCCCACCCCGGAGCTCGTCGGCCCACCTCAGCAACGTGAACATCTCGTCGGGGATCTCCACCTCTCCCAACTCGGAGGCCCCCAGCATGATCGTGCCCGCTGAGCCGTCCACAGTGATGGGATCGCCGTCGCGCAGCTCCACGTCGCCCAGCCGGGCCGCCCCGGCCGCTACGTCCATCGCCAGGGTCTCCACCCCCACCACCGCGGGAATGCCCCAGCCCCGAGCGATCACCGCTGCGTGGCTGGCCATGCCTCCTTTGGCGGTGACGATGGCCGCCGCTGCCGACATGGCCACCTCGTCGGCGGGCGTGGTGAATGGCCGCACGAAAATGGAGGGAATGCCCTCGTCGTCGGCGTCTAGCACCGCGTCCACCGACAGGCACACCCGCCCAGACGCCGCTCCCGGCGAGGCGGCCACCCCGTGGGCGGCCACCGGCGCCGACGGACCGTCGGTCATCTGGGCGTGGAGAAGGTGTTCCACGTCGTCGGGTGCAACCCCTAACACCGCGTCGGTGCGGTCCAGCTCACCGCGCTCGGCGGCCTGCACCGCGGCTATGACCGGGCTGGTCACCCCGTCCGCCTCACAGTCCGAGTTTGGCGTCCAGGTGCTCGACCAAGTTGTCGATGGCCACCCGGTCTTGTTCCATGGTGTCGCGGTCGCGCACGGTGACGGCCCGGTCGTCCAGGGTGTCGAAGTCCACGGTCACGCAATACGGGGTGCCGATCTCGTCTTGGCGGCGATAGCGGCGGCCAATGGACTGGGTGACGTCGTAGTCGGTCATCCACTGGGGCTGGACCAGGCCCAGCACTTCCTCGGAAACCGCCTGGAGCTCGGGCTTTTTCGACAGGGGCAGCACCGCTACCTTGTAGGGGGCCAGTCGGGGGTGGAGCCGCAAAACCGTGCGGGTCTCACCCCGCACCTCCTCGGTGTCGTAGGCGGCCAGAAGAAACGCCATCATCGTTCGGGTGGCCCCCGCGGCCGGCTCGATCACGTGGGGCGTGTAGCGCTCGTCGGCCTGCTGGTCGTAGTAGTCCAAGTCGACGCCGGAGTGCTTTGCGTGCTGGGTGAGGTCGTAGTCGGTGCGGTTGGCAATGCCCTCCAGCTCGCCCCACCCCCAGGGGAACAGGTATTCCACATCGGCGGTGCCGGCCGAATAGTGGCTGAGCTCGTCGGTGTCGTGGGGCCGCAGTCGCAGCTTGTCAGCGGGTATTCCGAGGCCGGTGTACCAGTCCATCCGGGCACCGCACCAGTACTCGAACCACGTACCGGCCTCGTCGGGGGGCACGAAGAACTCCATCTCCATCTGCTCGAATTCCCGGGTGCGGAAGATGAAGTTGCCCGGGGTGATCTCGTTGCGGAACGACTTGCCGATCTGGGCGATGCCGAACGGCGGCTTGTGGCGCGCTGTGTTCAAAACGTTGGCGAAGTTGATGAACATGCCCTGGGCGGTCTCGGGCCGCAGGTACACGTCGGCCCCGGCGCCCGCCACCGGGCCGGCCTGAGTGCGGAACATCAGATTGAACTCCCGAGCCTCGGTGAACTGGCCCTTTGCGCCGCAGCTTGGGCACACATCGGGGTCTTCCAGCTGATCCTCGCGGTGGCGAGTGCCGCAGTTGCGGCAGTCCACCAGGGGGTCGGTGAAGTTGGTCAGGTGGCCCGATGCCTCCCACACCTCAGGGGGCGACAGAATGGAGGCGTCCAGGCCGACCACATCGGTGCGGAGCTGCACCATGGTCCGCCACCAGGCATCCTTCACGTTGCGCAACAGCAGCACGCCCAGCGGGCCGTAGTCATACGCGCTGCGAAACCCGCCGTAAATCTCCGCCGACTGGTACACGAACCCCCGCCGCTTGCAGAGGTTCACCACGTTGTCCATAACATCGTCGCCCGCGCCCTTAACGACATCGCCGCTGCTCATGACCCGCAGGCTACCGGCCCCCGATGACAGGACCGACACCGAAAACGGCTCGCCTCGGTGCTTCAGAGTTCTCAGATATACGCGCTGGCGGCGCGGAGGCGGCGTTCTAGGTGGTATTCCATGGCGGTGGTGGCTAGGTGCTCCACTTCGCCGGTGGCGGGCGATGGTGGTTCGGCCAGTGCGGCGCTGAGGCTGCCGCCCAGAATCATCCGGATCAGGTCCAGGGCATCGGGCGACAGCGGGGAACCCCGGCGGCAGCTGCGGCACAGCACGCCGCCGCTGGCGTAATCGAAGGACACCAGATCATCGGTGGCTCCGCACGATGCGCACACCCCAACCTCGGGGCCCACCCCGTCGTGGGCCAGGAGCTTGAGGTAGAAGGCGGGCACCACCAGCGCGGAGTCGCCCGCGTCCAGGGCTCGCAACCCGCCGAGCAGCATCCGGTACAGCGCGCCGTCGGGCTCCCGGTCGACTCCCACCCGGTCGACCGCCTCCAGCATGGCCATGGCCTTGCCCAACCGGTCCAAGTCCTCCCGCACCGCCCGAAACTGGTCCACCGACTCGGTCTGGGTAACGATGTCGAGTTCGCTTCGCCCCCGGTGGAGCTGGAGCTGCACGTGGCTGGTTGGCTCCAGCCTGCCACCGAACCGGCTGCGGGTCTTGCGGACCCCCTTGGCCACCGCCCGCACCTTGCCGTGCCCCCGGGTGCAAAGCACCACGATCCGGTCGGCCTCGCCCAACTTGTGAGTGCGAAGCACGATTCCCTGGTCCCGGTAGAGGCTCACCGCAACAAGCCTCCCACTCCCGGATCCCGGCAGAGGCTCATTGGGCCTCTTTATCTGACCCGGCCGAAACGGCGGTGGCGGTGCTGGTACTCGGCGATAGCAGCAAACAGGTCGTGGCGCGTGAAGTCGGGCCACAAGACGTCGGTGAACACCAGCTCGGAGTAAGCCAGCTCCCAGAGCAAGAAGTTGGAGATGCGGTACTCCCCGGAAGTGCGGATGATGAGATCGGGCTCGGGCATTTCCAGGTCATAAAGATGGCGGGCGATGGTCCGCTCGTTGATCATGCGGGCCGGGATCCGCTGGGCGGCAATCTGTCGTACCGCGTCCACGATCTCAGCCCGGCCGCCGTAGTTGAAAGCCACCACCAGCGTCATCCGCTCGTTGTATTGGGTGAGCTCGATAGCCTCGTCCATCTCTTTGATCAGGCCCTTTGGCACCCGCCAATCGCGGCGGCCCACAAAGCGGATCCGCACCCCCATCTCGTTCAGTTCGTCGCAGCGCCGCCGCAAGATAGTGCGGTTGAAGTTCAGCAAGAAGCGAACCTCGTCGTCGGGGCGGTTCCAATTCTCAGTGGAGAAGGCATACACCGTGAGCCACTCGATTCCCAGCTCCAGCGCACCCTCGATCACATCGAACAGGGCGTGCTCGCCTTGCTCGTGACCTTCGGTGCGGGCCATTCCCCGATGCTCGGCCCAGCGCCCGTTTCCATCCATAACACACCCGACGTGGCGGGGAATGCGATCCTGGTCAAGGCAATGGTCGGACAGGCCCACACCTGCACGGTACTCCCCTGCGAGCCCCGACAGGGTGCGGGAGAGAGCCAATTCATCCGATGCCCCCGTCAATATCACCGCACGGGGGTAGCGTCGGGGCGATGCCGGAAATCGCCGCGGTTGAAGAGGCTCTGGAATTGGCTATCTCGGCGCTGGAAGACGGGGGCGAGCGGCGGCCCGGGCAGCGGAAGATGTGCCAGGCGGTGGCCGAGACAATGGAGTCGGGCCGCCACCTGGTGGTGGCTGCCGGTACGGGAACCGGCAAGTCGCTGGCCTATCTGGTGCCACTGGTTCTGGGCGAAGGACCCTCGGTGGTGGCCACCGCCACCAAAACGCTTCAAGACCAGTTGGTCGACAAGGACCTCCCCCAACTCGCCGCGGCGTTGGACCTATCGGTGCGCTTCGCGGTGCTCAAAGGCCGATCCAACTACCTGTGCCTCCAGCGGCTCAAGGAGCACGCCGACGACGAGCAGCTGAGCCTCGCCATCGCCGAAGGCCCCAGGGTGGAAATCAACCGGCTGGCCGCGTGGGCCCAGCAGACCGACACCGGGGACCGCGCCGAGCTCGAATTCGAGCCCTCGCCCGCGGCCTGGGACGCGCTCAGCGTGTCAGGCAGAGAATGCCCGGGGGCGCAGCGCTGCCCTTCGGGCCCGGTCTGCTTTGCCGAGAAGGCCCGCCACCGGGCCGATGCCGCCGACATCGTGGTGGTGAACACCCACCTCTACTGCCTGCATCTGTTCAGCGATACGCCCATTCTGCCCGAGCACGACACGGTGGTAATCGACGAGGCCCACGGCCTGGAGGACATCGTGTCCGACACCGCTGGGCTGTCGCTGACCGGGGGGCGGTTCGACGAACTGGCTCGCAGCATCCGTGCCGTGGTGGCCGAATCGGCTGTCGCAGGCGACCTGGAAGACGCCGGGATGCGGCTGCGGGAGGCCTTGGCCCCGTTCCGCGACAAGCCGCTGCCCGCGCCCTTGCCGGGCGAGCTTCAGCGGGTGGCTGTTGTGGCTCGCGGCCGGGTTGAGCAGGCCGCCGTCGAGCTTCGGGCTGTGCCCGACGGCGCCCCCGGCGATGTCGCCCCCCGCAAGCTGCGAGCCATTTTGTCCGCCGGCGCTTTGGCCGAAGACCTGAACCGGGCGGTGGAGGCCAAACCCTCCGAGGTGGCCTGGGTGTCGGGCACCGAGGCTGCCCCCGCTTGGCGGATCGCCCCAATTCAGTTGGGCGATCTACTCAGGCAACGGCTGTGGGATCACACGACCGCAGTGCTGACCAGCGCCACCATCCCCATGAACCTGGGCGAGGTGCTGGGGCTGGAGCCTGACGAGCACCGCGCTATCGACGTGGGCAGCCCGTTCGACTTCGAGGCCAACGGGCTGCTGTATTGCGCCAAGCACCTGCCCGATCCCCGCAACCCCGGCTACGAGCCCGCCGTGCACGAGGAGCTGGCCGCCCTCATCGAAGCTGCCGGAGGCCGGACTCTCGCTTTGTTCACCAGCTACCGGGCCATGGACCGGGCCGCCGAGGTGTTGCGGGCCCAGCTCGACTTCGAGATTTACAGCCAGCGCGACCTGCCCAAACCCGAGCTGCTGCGGCGCTTCGCCGCCGAGGTGGAGAGCTGTCTGTTCGCCACAATGAGTTTTTGGCAGGGAGTGGACGTGCCCGGCGAGTCGCTGTCGCTGGTAACCATCGACCGCTTGCCGTTCCCCCGCCCCGACGACCCCCTGCTGGAAGCCCGCCGCGAGCGCTACGGCAGCGAGGCCTTCCGCCTCGTCGACCTGCCCCGGGCCGCCACCCGCCTCGCCCAGGGCGCCGGCCGGCTCATCCGCCGGGGCAATGATCGGGGCGTAGTAGCGGTGCTCGACTCCCGGATGGCCAAGGCCGGCTACCGCTGGGAGTTGGTGCGGTCCCTCCCCCCGTTCCCCCGCACCGCCGAACGCGACCGAGCCGTCACCCTATTGAGAATGATCCGGGACGGCGTCTGACCTACAGATCGGGGCTGGCCAAAGATCCCGGTCCGTAGCCCAGCCGATCGAGCATCTCAGGGCGGCGCTGCCAGTTCTTCTCCACTCCAACGCGCAGTTCCAAGAACACCCCCTCGGGAAGCTGGGCCCGAGCCGCGGTGCCCACCTTTTTGAGCACTGAGCCCTTCTTGCCGATCACCATCGGCTTCTGCGATTCCCGCTCCACCAATATCTCCACCTTGATGCGGGGCCACTCCCATTCGGTCACTGCCACGGTGATGGAGTGGGGAAGCTCCTCGTGAGTTGCGGCCAATAGCTGCTCGCGCACCAACTCGGCTACCCAGTGGGCCTCGGGCATATCGCGCACCATGTCGGCGGGATACAGCGGCGGGCCGGGCGGCATGAGCTGGCACAGCCGCTCGACCAAGGCATCCACCCCCTTGCCAGTGCGGGCCGAAGTGGGGAAGTACTCTGCGAACCCCAGGGCGCCGGCCGCGGCCAGCTGGGCCACCACCTTGGAGCGGGGGGCGGCGTCGATCTTGGTCACCACCACGATGGAGTCATCGCTGAGCCGCTCAGCGATGTACCGGTCGCCTCGGCCCAGCGGGCGGGTGGCGTCGATGCACAAACACACCACATCCACGTCGTCGGCCGCGTCGGCCGCGGTGGCATTGAGACGCTCGCCCAACGCAGTGCGGGGCTTGTGGATGCCGGGGGTGTCCACAAACACCACCTGCACCTCGTCGCGGTGCAAGACCCCCCGGATGGCATGCCGGGTGGTCTGGGCCTTGTCGGACACGATGGCCACCTTGGTGCCCAAAATGGCGTTTATAAGGGTGGACTTGCCCGAGTTGGGCCTCCCCAACAGCGTCACGAAGCCCGATCGGAAGCCCTCCCACAGATTCTGTTGGCCAGGGCTGCCGACCGACTCTCCCGTCGGCATGTCTCCCTGGTCGGCCACGGCGCCCAGACTACCCGTCAATTGCCGCCGCCTATCCCCCGTCGGCGGGGTACCTTGAGCCGATGGCCAGGTCGAAGCCGAGCTCGGGCGGCGAGCACGAGCCCACCAAAGTGGTGGCTACCAATCGCCGCGCCCGGCGCGACTACGAGATTATCGACGAATACGAGGCCGGCCTGGTTCTGGTGGGCTCAGAGGTGAAGTCGCTGCGGGAGTCCAACGTGACGCTCACCGAGTCGTACGCCCGCATCTATGATGGCGAGCTCTGGCTCCAGTCGCTGCACATTGCCCCTTACTCCCACGCCGCTGAATCCACCGGCCACGACCCCGACAGGCCCAAGAAGCTGCTATTGCACCGAGGCGAGCTCAACCGCATCAAGGCCCGCCTAGAACAGGACCGCCTGACGATGGTCCCCCTTTCGCTCTACTTCAAGCAGGGCCGGGCCAAGGTGCTGCTCGGCCTGGCCCGAGGCCGCCGCCGAGCCGACAAGCGCCAGGCCATCGCCGAACAAGACGCCCGCCGCGAAGCCCGCAACGAGATGGGCCGAGCGGCCAAATCGGGGGGATCACTGTCAGGCTGAGCCGATAACATGGCGGGGCACCTTGACAAGAAGTGCACACGGGGCTGATCGGTTTCGACGTTGGGACCGGGGGCTGCGCTGTGCGACCCGAGTTGCTCAGACTCGCAAAACGGGGCAACCAACTAAGCGGCAACGACCGTGAACTTCTCGCAGCCTGATCTTTCTGGCTTAGAGAAGCACCGCGACCGGTAACGGCACGCGGGGCCGGTCCACCGCAGCCCGGCAACAGAAGCGGTGGAGACAGTAGGGACAGACCACTGACGGCGGGAAAGACCGCTGACCCTGGGGAACAGACCCGGTGGCGGGCCCCCTAGCGGGGGCCAACCGACCCGGCGACGCAGTAGCCATCGACGCCGCACACCGGGAATGGTCGTATCACAGACAGACACCGCCCAGCGGACGGGGGTTCGATTCCCCCCAGCTCCACTTCCGGCCGATGCCGCTTCAACTCACCGCCACTCAAGTCAAGGCCATCACTGAACCGGGAAAACACGGCGATGGCGACGGGCTCTACCTTATTGTCTGGGGCACTGGATCCAAGTCATAGGTGAAGCGGATCTCGATTGACGGCCGCCGCCGCGAAATCGGATTGGGCGACTACCCGAAGGCAATCACGGCGGTTCACTGTTCTGTTTCAGGGGTCGCGGCTGTCGAGTGTCTGATGGCTGCAGGGCCAGTTTTGGTTGCGGCAGGTTTTCTGTTTGGCGGGTCCATGATTGGTGGCATGGCTGGTCAGGCGAGGCCGTTGAGCCGTATGCCGGTGTCGATTCCCGACGACATGGAAGACCGGACGCTTCCCAAGGCGACGGGGGTGGTGAAGCTGCCCGCCCATATCGCTTGGAGCCCGCCCTACACCTACGACTTGGGCCGTACCCGAAGCTTGCGCCGTGTCTATGCGAGGGTGATGACGGAGGGCCTCGACGAGGACGCGCGGTGGTTCATCGATCTCGATGTGCTGGTCGAGATTTGGGAGGAGCTGTACCTGTCGCCGCACGTGCGACAGGCGTGGAGCCGCTGGCTCACCCAGCGGGGGCTCGTCGGCTAGCACTGGGGCTCACCGACCTCCACCAAACAGTGAAGATGTGGGCGGGGAGCAGGCCGTCGGCATCTGACTTGCCACAAAACTGGCCCCGCGTGTTGCGGGTGCCTTGCCTGGGACTCGTCGGCGTCGGCGGTGTGCTCCTTGGACTTGTCAGCTGCGGCCGGTCCGGAACGAGCGACGTGACCTCATAGGAACCTGTGCGGCAGATGCCTCATCACTGTTATGTCCGTCCCGTCCCGGCACGCGAGCCGCTTCGAGAAGAAGGACAACAGCATGCCAGATCAGAACCAAACGGTGATCGCAGGGATCGACTGCCACACCGATTTCCATGTCGCCGCCGCGCTCGACCCCTTGGGCCGGGTGCTGGGCACCGAGTCGTTCCCCGCGACTTGTGCCGGCTATCGCTCGACCCATAGGTGGCTCGCGTCGTTCGGCCCGATCGCCGCGGTCGGCGTCGAGTCCACCGGATCCTACGGAGCGGCCCTGGCCCGGTCGCTGACCGAGCGGGGCTGCGCGGTGATCGAGGTCAACCAGCCGCACGCGCATCTGCGGTCGCGCCGCGGCAAGAACGACGCCATCGACGCCGAGGCCGCGGCCCGCAAGGTGCTCTCGGGCGAAGCGACCGCAGCCGCCAAACACACCACCGGGATCGTCGAGTCGATCCGCCAGCTCAGCGTCGCCCGCAGCGGCGCTGTCAAGGCCCAGGCGGCTGCGCTGTGCCAGCTCGGCGACCTGTTGGTCACTGCACCCGCCGCGCTGCGCGAGCAGCTCGACGGCCGCCGGACCCTGGAGGGCAAGGCCGCGGTGTGCGCACGGCTGCGGCCCGACACCAGACTCCTCGCCGATCCCGCCCAGGCCGCCAAAGCCGCTTTGCGCAGCCTCGGCCGCTGCATCGCCCAACTCGGCGCCGAAGCCGCCGAACTCGAGCGCCGCCTCGACCGGCTGGTCGCCGTCGCAGCGCCCACAACCCTTTCGCGCCTCGGATGCGGCACCCACCACACCGCCACGCTGCTCGTCGCCGCCGGCGAGAACATCGACCGGCTCAGCTCCGAAGCGTCGTTCGCCCACCTGTGCGGCGCCGCGCCGGTCCCTGCCTCCAGTGGACGCACCAGCCGCCACAGGCTCAACTTCGCCGGCAACCGCGAAGCCAACCGGGCCCTGCACATGATCGTCATCGTCCGGCTCCGCTACTGCGAACAAACCCGCAGCTACCTCGACCGACGTGTCGCCGAGGGCAAAACCAAAAAAGAAGCCATCCGCTGCCTCAAGCGCTACATCGCACGAGAGATCTACCGCACCCTCCGAGCCGACCTCGCCACCCTCAAAACCCGCACTTGACATCTATAGGAACATCCCAGGGACCACCACAGCCTGCGCAATACCCGGTGAGGTTTGAGCATCCCCCCTTTGGCCGGTCACCTCGATTAGGAGGTAATCATGTCATTGATGGAAAAGGAGAGGCCGCCGGGCAGGGCTAGGCGGCGTTTCACCAAGGAGTTCAAGGCTGACGCGGTGGCGTTGGTGTTGGACGGGGAAAGGCCGATCGCCCATGTGGCCCATGATCTGGGCATCGGGGCGACGAGTCTGGGGAACTGGGTTCGCCAGGCCCGCATCGACCGCGGGGAGAAACCGGGGTTGACGACTGAGGAGCGCTCTGAGCTGGTGCGGTTGCGCCGGGAGAACTCGAAGCTGCGGATGGAGCGTGAGTTGCTCAAACGAGCGACGGCCTTCTGGGTTCAGGAGTCGGGACAGTGACCCGCTATAGGTGGGTCGCTGCCCGGAAGGCCGAGGGATTCCCGACCACAAAAGCGTGCCGGGCCGCCGGTGTGAGCCGCCAGGCGTTCTACGACTGGTCTGGCCAGCAGGCCTCAGGGCTCAGCGCCAAAGCCTCAGCCGACGCCGAGCTGGTCGCCGCGATACGCAGCATCCACGCCGACTCCGGCGGCGCGTACGGGTCGCCGAGGGTGACCGCGGAGCTGCGCCGACAGGGCCGGCGGGTGAATCCCAAGCGCGTCTGCCGGCTCATGCGGCTCCACGGGATCTGCGGCATCCACAAGCGCCGCAAGCCCCGCTGGAAGGTCGCTGGCGGCTCCCGCCCGGCGCCAGCCGACCTGGTGCGCCGCGACTTCCGGCCCGGCCAGCCCGACCGGGTGTGGGCCGGCGACATCACCTACATCCCCACCGGCCAGGGATGGCTGCACCTCGCCGTCGTGTTGGACCTAGGGTCCAGACGGGTGGTCGGCTACTCCATGGCCGCCGACATGGCGGCCCGGTTGGTGGTAGACGCGCTGGACACTGCCGCCGCGTCCAGAGGCGGCCGCACCGGCGGGGTGATTTTCCATTCCGACAGGGGCCCGCAATATCTCAGCGGCGATTTCGCGTCGGCGCTGGCCCGCCACGGCATGCGCCAATCCGCAGGCCGGGTGGCAAATTGCTGGGACAACAGCGTCGCCGAGTCGTTCTTCTCATCCCTGAAAAGAGAGCTCGTCACACAGACCCGGTTCGCGACCCGAGACCAGGCCCGCCGCGAGGTCTTCTCCTGGATCGGCCGATACAACACACGCCGGATCCACTCCACCCTCCACTACCAGACCCCCACAGAATGGGAGAACCACCACCGGCAACGACTAAACCAAGCCGCATAAAACAAGTGACCAGCCAACAGGGGGAAGCCCAGTTCAGTTGCTAGTGTTGTGCGGCAGCGGACTGGGAGGTGTTGCGTCGGCGATGAGGCTGTTGGTGTGCGTGGCGGTGTTGGCGGCGGGGCTGGCCGCAGCTGGAAGTACTCCGGTGGCGATGGCACAAGACGACGTCCCCCAGAGCGCGGCGCATAGGTGTTTTGAGCATCACAGTTTCGGCGCCCAGCCCGTCGACGTGGCCAAGACCGCCGACGGCCAGACCGTGCTGGCCCAGGTGAGCTGGGGCTACCAGCACACCATCGGCTGCTACCTCACCCTCAACGACGTCGCCCTGGCGGTACTGCGGGCCGCCCCTGCGCCCCAGAGCCTGCCCAGTAAGGAAACCGAGGCGTCAAGAGAGTGCTTCGGGCACCATGAGTTCGGCCAGCAGCCCGTCGACGTGGCCAAATCCGCGGATCGCCAAATCGTGCTCGCCCGCCTCAGCTGGGGCTACCACGACGCCATCGGCTGCTACCTGGTGCTCGACGACACCGCCCTCACCACCCTGCGGGCCGCCGCCCAACCAGATTCCACGCCCGACCCGACACCGGATCCCACGCCCGACCCGACACCGGATCCCACGCCCGACCCGACACCGGATCCCACGCCCGACCCGACACCCGACCCCACGCCCGACCTTTCGGAGATTGTCGGCATTGCAAGCATCTCAGCCGGAGACAGTCATTCGTGCGGGTTGCTCGCCGACGGCGCCACTGTGTGCTGGGGCAACAACGACTGGGGCCAGGCGGACGCGCCTGCGGGCCAGTTCACCGCAATCTCAGCCGGGGGTTGGCATTCGTGCGGGTTGCTCGCCGACGGATCCGCCCCTTGCTGGGGCAACAACGACTGGGGCCAGGCGGACGCGCCTGCGGGCCAGTTCACCGCAATCTCAGCCGGGGGTTGGCATTCGTGCGGGTTGCTCGCCGACGGATCCGCCCCTTGCTGGGGCAACAACGAATGGGGCCAGGCGGACGCGCCTGCGGGCCAGTTCACCGCAATCTCAGCCAAATCATATCATTCGTGTGGGTTGCTCGCCGACGGATCCGCCCTTTGCTGGGGCAAAAACGAAGGGGGCCAGGCGGACGCGCCTGCGGGCCAGTTCACCGCAATCTCAACCGGGCTATATCATTCGTGCGGCTTGCGAGCCGACCACGCCATCGTTTGCTGGGGCAGCGACTACCATGGGCAGGCCTCGGCGCCAGAAGGGGAATTCGCCGCGGTATCGGCCGGTGACCGCCACTCGTGCGGGGTGCAGGCCGACGGCACCGCGGTGTGCTGGGGCAGCGACTACCATGGGCAGGCCACACCGCCGGAAGGGGAATTCGCCGCGGTATCGGCCGGTGACCGCCACTCGTGCGGGGTGCAGGCCGACGGCACCGCGGTGTGCTGGGGCTACGCCGGCTCTGGAAGAGCAGAGGTTCCCGAGCCGCAGCCCGGCCCAGTGTCGGTGGGCCGGCAGCACTCATGCCGGGTCCAGGCCGACAGCACCGTCGAGTGCTGGGGCGACAACGGCTCTGGGCAGGCCGCCGCTCCAGACGGAGAGTTCTTGGCGGTGTCAGCCGGGAATTGGCATTCGTGCGGGGTGCGGGCCGAACTAACCGTCGAGTGCTGGGGCGACAACGGCTCTGGGCAGGCCGCCGCTCCAGACGGAGAGTTCTTGGCGGTGTCAGCCGGGAATTGGCATTCGTGCGGGGTGCGGATCGACCAGACCGCAGTGTGCTGGGGCGACGACTGGGCCGGCCAGGCGACGCCGCCGCCTGGCCGGTTCATCGCGATCTCAGCCGGCGACTCCCACACCTGCGGCCTGCGAGTCGGTCGGACGATTCGCTGTTGGGGACGCGACCTCTACGGACAAACGGCGGCACCGGAAGAGGAATTCGCCGCGGTATCGGCTGGTGACCGCCACTCGTGCGGGGTGCAGGCCGACGGCACCGCGGTGTGCTGGGGCAGCGACTACCATGGGCAGGCCTCGGCGCCAGAAGGGGAATTCGCCGCGGTATCGGCCGGTGACCGCCACTCGTGCGGGGTGCAGGCCGACGGCACCGCGGTGTGCTGGGGCAGCGACTACCATGGGCAGGCCACACCGCCGGAAGGGGAATTCGCCGCGGTATCGGCCGGTGACCGCCACTCGTGCGGGGTGCAGGCCGACGGCACCGCGGTGTGCTGGGGCTACGCCGGCTCTGGAAGAGCAGAGGTTCCCGAGCCGCAGCCCGGCCCAGTGTCGGTGGGCCGGCAGCACTCATGCCGGGTCCAGGCCGACAGCACCGTCGAGTGCTGGGGCGACAACGGCTCTGGGCAGGCCGCCGCTCCAGACGGAGAGTTCTTGGCGGTGTCAGCCGGGGGTTGGCATTCGTGCGGGGTGCGGGCCGAACTAACCGTCGAGTGCTGGGGCGACAACGGCTCTGGGCAGGCCGCCGCTCCAGACGGAGAGTTCTTGGCGGTGTCAGCCGGGAATTGGCATTCGTGCGGGGTGCGGATCGACCAGACCGCAGTGTGCTGGGGCGACGACTGGGCCGGCCAGGCGACGCCGCCGCCTGGCCGGTTCATCGCGATCTCAGCCGGCGACTCCCACACCTGCGGCCTGCGAGTCGGTCGGACGATTCGCTGTTGGGGACGCGACCTCTACGGACAAACGGCGGCACCGGAAGAGGAATTCGCCGCGGTATCGGCTGGTGACCGCCACTCGTGCGGGGTGCAGGCCGACGGCACCGCGGTGTGCTGGGGCAGCGACTACCATGGGCAGGCCTCGGCGCCAGAAGGGGAATTCGCCGCGGTATCGGCCGGTGACCGCCACTCGTGCGGGGTGCAGGCCGACGGCACCGCGGTGTGCTGGGGCAGCGACTACCATGGGCAGGCCACACCGCCGGAAGGGGAATTCGCCGCGGTATCGGCCGGTGACCGCCACTCGTGCGGGGTGCAGGCCGACGGCACCGCGGTGTGCTGGGGCAGCGACTACCAAGGCAACGAAGACGACCGATTGATTTCGCCTGGCGAACTAGTCTCAGTGAGCCAAGGAATGTCCAAATTCGGGCATTTGTGCGGTGTGCGGACCGATGAGACTGCATTCTGCTGGGGCCTTAACGATCATGGACAGCTAAATGTTCCTGCCGGGGAGTTTCGGGCAGTGTCAGCCGGAGGCTCTTATTCGTGTGGCTTTCGGGTTGACCAAACCGTCGCGTGTTGGGGCGACAACAAACATGGGCTCTTGGATGCGCCCAGCGGGGAATTCTTGTCAGTGTCGGCTGGTTCTGAGCATTCGTGCGGGGTGCGGGCTGACCGCACGGTGGTGTGCTGGGGGTCCGATGACAGTTCTTGGGGAACCCGCAATGGCAAGGCGACGGCCCCCGGCGGGGAGTTCTTGTCAGTGTCGGCTGGTTCTGGGCATTCGTGCGGCTTGCGAGCCGACCACGCCATCGTTTGCTGGGGCGACAACGGCTCTGAGCAGGCCGCCGCTCCGGACGGAGAGTTCTTGGCGGTGTCAGCCGGGAATGGGCATTCGTGCGGGGTGCAGGCCGACGGCACTGCGGTGTGCTGGGGCATCGACGACTACGGGCAGGCCTCGGCACCAGACGGGGAATTCGCCGCGGTATCGGCTGGTGACCGCCACTCGTGCGGGGTTCAGGCCGACGGCACTGCGGTGTGCTGGGGCAGCGACGACTACGGGCAGGCCTCGGCACCAGACGGGAAGTTCTTGTCAGTGTCAGCCGGGAATAGTTTTTCATGCGGGGTGCGGACCAATGGCACAGTGGAGTGTTGGGGGACTATTAGGCGGCCCTACACCGGAACCGTTGATGTCCATGTGTTCTATTGTGCATCAGAGAGCCTGGGCTATACCGATGCTGACCTGCGGCGCGAAGTTGATGAGCTCAAACAGGTTGCCGATTTCTTCGGGATGCAGTCGTCAGGCTCAGTAAGCCTTCGCCTCGTTCCGGCTGCCGTCATATCCCCTGATGCGGATTCGGACATCCTCTTGCAGAGTGACCTATCGAGTCAGGGGATCTGTAAGTATAAGATCAAGCACCGGTGGAATACTCGACATGTACTCGTACTGTTTGGTGAGTATTTAACCGCTGCTAGCAAGGACCGCCAAGATGTTCCAGGAGGGTCCTTTGCATTCGCGGCAACACTTGAGAAACGCCGTGCGATATTTTGTGGCAGTGACGACACCCCTCGTCGTGTACGTGATCTGACCGATAACGTACTTTGCGCAAACCCGGCTAAAGATTTCCAGGTGTCTCCCCTTATAGATAACTACCTGAATAGCATTATCCATGAGATTGGCCACTCGGTGTTCAAGCTGGATCATCCTCTGGACTGCTCGGTCATGAGCTACATCTGCTATAGATATTGGAGGATGGGGTGCACCCACATATGGTTGCTGGGATGGCCTCCCCCCGATGAGTGCCCCACGGACCGCTCAGATGCGGATGTGGAGCGTTCGGCGTATATCAGCCTAAATCCAATTACATCTCATAACTATTGTGGCTTGCGAAGTAACGGCACTATTGACTGCTGGGGGTTGAACGTTTCTGGGCAGACGGATGCCCCCGAGGGTGTGTTCACCATCATTTCCACTGGCAGTAATCATAGATGCGGCTTAAGAGACGACGGCGTTGTCAAATGCTGGGGCGACAACAGCCACGGGCAGGTTGACGCGCCGACCGGTACCTTCGTCGCAGTGCGCGCCGACCAAAACTACTCATGTGCCACCAGAGCCAACGGCACCGAGAAATGCTGGGGAGACCACAACAGGCCATAGCCAGCGCTGCGGGGTCTGGTCCGAACCGGGCGATCGGCCTTTCCCCGTGCAACACCAACGCCACCGCGTCAGCCTTGAACTCCTTGGTGAAACGCCGCCTGGCCCTGCCCGGCGGCCTCTCCCTTTCCATCAATGACATGGATACCTCCTAATCGAGGTGACCGGCCAAAGGGGGGATGCTCATGACATTGGATTCTGCTGTCATGGATCTTGGGAGGTTGACCTCGGTAGAGAGTCCCTCACCTTTTGGAATTGCGTTGCTTTCGAGTTCGAGTAGCCGCCCCCGTTGCGAGAGGTAACCCGTAGGTAGGGCCAAGATGTCGTCGCTTCGCGCTCGAGTCGCCTGCTTTCAGACCTTCTGCTGTTCCTTCGAAGCCACCTCTACCTTGCACACAGTCTGCCCGCCCTGCCCGACAAACCAAGGGGGATTTCTTGGCTCAGGGCAGGCTGCTCTAAAGCCGATGACACCTTGGTTGAAATCCACTCATCTCGGTGCCAGGTCAATCGGGTGCACCACGACTGCCTGCCGGAATAACGGACCCTCTAGTAGGAATGGATTCTGCGGCTTCAAACTGACAAGTCGATAACCACATCGACGTGGCAAAAGGTGTGGGAAGAACAGCAATAGATAACAAGATATGGCCCCTTTGCTGGCACTTCTCCAGAGATTCGATTCCCCCCAGCTCCACTCTGATTGCGTTGTTAAGTAATTTTGCTCAATGGCGCAATCCGGGCCGTGGCCAGCAACCTCAACCGGGGGACCAGGCTAGGCCGCCGTCGACTTTGATGATGGCACCGGTGGTGAAGCTAGAGGCGTCGGACGCTAGATACAGGGCGGTGCCGACGATCTCGTGGGGTTCCCCGCCCCGGCCCAGCGGGATGCTGCGGGCTGCTGACTGGTTGAACGACTCCATATCCCACGCGGCAGCCACATCGGTGAGAAACGGACCGGGCATGATGCAGTTAACCCGCACAGCGGGGGCGTAAACCCGTGCTAGCGCCCGGGTGAGGTTGTTGAGCCCGGCCTTGGCCATGGCATATGGGACCTCTCCTTGGGTCGGCTGCACGGCAGCTCCGCTCGACACGTTGATGATGCTTCCGCCCCGGCCGGTTTGCACCATGTGGTCGCCCACCAGCACCGACAGCCGGAAGGGGCCCTTCATGTTGAGACCGACCACCGAGTCGAAGAGCCGTTCGCTCACATCAGCCAGCGACGCATACAGCGGCGAACTGCCCGCGTTGTTCACCAGTACGTCGATGGCCCCGAACTGGTCGATCACTCGAGCCACAAACGGCTCTAGCTCGTCCCAGCGCCCGACATGGAGGGCCAGGCCGAGAGCTTCCTGGCCGGTCTGCTCAGAAATCTCGGCAGCCAGCGCCTCACAGGTCTCCAACTTCCGGCTGGCCACCACCACCGTGGCCCCTCGCTCGGCAAAGCTCAAGCACATCTCCCGGCCCAAACCCCGGCTCCCTCCGGTTACCACCACTACCCGGCCGTCGAGGGAGAAAAGATCGTCTTTATCGGCCACCGCAGACTCCTCGGCCCGTCGTCACTCGCCGGGAGAGTACACCACTGCTCCGTGGCAGCCTTCAGCTCGCTGCCTTCAGGAGTCAGACCTCGGTGGCTCGCCAGCAGTACCAGGCGGCGATGCTGCGGTAGGGGCGGAAGGGGTGGCCTAGGGGTTCCAGTTCCTCGGCGGTGGGGGGCTCGGTCCCGCCGTGGGCCAGGCCGTAGCCCTTGCGGACCCCGAAATCACCCACCGGCCAGATGTCGAGGCGGCGCAGCGAGAAGATCAGGAACATCTGGGCGGTCCAGGTCCCGATACCCCAGACCTGGGTGAGCTGATCGATCACGTCCTGGTCGGACAGTCGGCCGAGTTTGGCCAGATCCAGCGAGCCCTGCTCGCAGTGGGCGGCTAGATCCAGCATCGCCCGGGTCTTGGCCCCCGACAGCCCGGCATCCCGCAGCGGCCCCTCCCCCAACGCCAACACGGCATCGGGCGCCCAGAGCGGCGTCTGGTCGCGCACCCGCCCCCAGATCGCAGCGGCTGCTTTGCCGGCTAGCTGCTGATAGGCGATCTCGCGGCTCAGCACCTCGAATCGCTCCCCCACGGTGGGCTTGGGCCCGAAACGGGCCGGCCCGAACCGCGCCATGAGCCCGGCCATCACCTCTGAGGCATCGCTGAGCGCCCGGCTGGCCTCGGTCAAGCTCACACTGCCCACTTCCTGCTCCTGTGCAAATTTCGAACTGAGTCTTCAGGTCAGGTCTGAGAAGAAGCGGGAACCGGCTTCACGATCACCCGGGCGATGCGCCGCCCGGTGACCCGTTCTACCAGCAGCTCCCATCCGTCTACTACCAGCGTCTCCCCTTCTTCGGGCACATGGCCCAGGGTGTTGAAGATCAAACCGCCCACCGTGTCCCAGTTGCCGTTGGGCAGCGGCGCGCCCAGCACCTCGCTCAGCTCGTCTATGGGCACCCGCCCGTTCACTCTCACCGTGCCGGGCGATACCCGCTCGATCATGGGCTCTTCAACGTCGAACTCGTCGACGATCTCTCCCACCAACTCCTCGATGAGGTCTTCCAGCGTCACGACTCCAGCGGTGCCCCCGTACTCGTCCACCACGATGGCTATGTGGAACTTCTCGGCCTGCATCTCCCGCAGCAAAAGGGAGATGCGCTTGGTCTCGGGCACGAAGCGGGGGTCTCGAGCCACCGCCACCGCAGGGGATTCGGCGCCTTGCTCCCGCTCGGCCCGCATGAGGTCTTTGGCGTGGACCACGCCCACCACGTCGTCTATGCCCTCGCTGTAGACCGGCACCCTGCTGTATCCATGGTCGATGACAATGCCGATGGCCTCTGCCACCGTGAGCCGGTCGCTCATGGCCACCGTATCGGTTCGGGGCACCATCACCTCTCGAACCACGGTGTCGCCGAACTCGATGATCTGGCCGATCAGCTCCCGCTCCTCGGGCTCGATGGCATCGGACGCCTCAGCCGCCTCGGCCATGGCCAGCAGCTCTTCCTCGGAGACTTGCGGCGACTCCCGGCGCCAACTGGCCCGCACCAGTCGCCGCAACAGCCCGAACCTGCCGAGGACGCTCATGGCGACCCGGCCTGAGAACCAGCGAAGGAGTCGGCAGACGATGCCAGCGCGAGCAATTCCCGCTCCCTTTCCTCCATCTTCTCGGCATCTGTGTCGTCGATGTGGTCGTAGCCCAGCAGATGCAGGGTGCCGTGTACTACGAGCAGGCCCAGCTCATCGTCGATCGCCTGGCCGCGGTCCACGGCGTTGGCAGCAGCCACAGACGGGCAGATCACCACATCGCCCACCAAGCGGGGTTCGTCGTCGGCGCGAGGGGCGCTGCCGTCGTCCGCGCCGAAGGCCAGCACATCGGTGGGCTGGTCGATGCCCCGGTGGGCGGCGTTGAGCGCGGCCATCTCACCGGCAGCCACGAACGAGAGACCGGCCTCCCAGGGGGCATCCACCCGCTCTTCGGCCAACACCCGACGCATCAGCCCCGCCCAGCGCTGTTGGGACACGAGCAGGTCTTGCTGGCGGTCGGACACGACGACCACCTCGCTATCAGAGTCGGATTCCGGGCATCTAGTGCCCGCGTCTGCGTCAGCCGTCACCGCTGGGCCCGCTCATAGGCGTTCACGATGTCGGCCACGATGGGGTGGCGCACCACATCGCGAGAACTCAGATGGACGAATGATAGGCCGTCGATGCCCGTCAGGATTTTCTCCAAGGAGACCAGCCCGCTGCGACCCCCCTCCACATCTACCTGCGTAACGTCGCCGGTCACCACGGCTCTGGAGCCGAAACCGATCCGGGTCAAGAACATTTTCATCTGCTCGGGGGTTGTGTTCTGGGCTTCGTCCAAGATTATGAAGCTGTCGTTTAGGGTTCGGCCCCGCATGTAAGCCAGCGGGGCGATCTCTATGACCCCTCTATCGATCAGGGACTGCACTTCCTCGTTGTCAAGCATGTCGTAGAGGGCGTCGTAGAGCGGGCGCAGATACGGATCGACTTTGGCGATCATGTCACCGGGTAGAAATCCGAGGCGCTCCCCCGCTTCCACCGCGGGCCGGGTCAGGATGATCCGCTCCACGGTATGGGCCTTCAGCTCGCGCACTGCGGTGGCCACCGCCAGCCAGCTCTTGCCCGTGCCGGCCGGACCAATGCTGAAGGTGATGATGTTGGCCCGCATGGCATCGACATAGCGGCGCTGGCCGGCTGATTGCGGCCGGATGACCCGGCCCCGGTCCGACCGCAGCACGTCGGTGTCCATCACTCCCGAGGGGCTCTCGTCTGCCTCCACCATGTTGATCGCCCGGCCCAGCGTACGGGGATCTAGCTGGTGGCCACCTTGCACCAGTTGAACCATTTCGTCGAACAGACCGGCCACGCGGTCGGCGTCTTGGCCCGACACTGTGATCCGGTTGCCCCGCACAAAAATATCGGCGTCGGGGAACGATCGCTCGATCTGGCGGAGATGCTGGTCGCGCTCACCCAGCAGGGCTGCCATGAGCCCATTGCGCGGAATGTCTATAGTGACCGGCGCGGCGGTGGTCATTCAGGAGTCGGCATCTGCGTCGCTGTCATCGCCCTCATCGTCATTGCCGGTAGAGACGGGATCGGGATACAGGTGACCCAGTGTGCCGGGCTCGATTCGACTGCGCTCGATGAAGGCATCCACATCGGCCTGTTTGACCCGGATCACCCTACCCATCCGATACGCGGGCAAGCCGCCTTCGTTAATGAATCGGTACAGCGTTCTGGTGGTGATACCCAGCCGCTTGGCCGCGGTCTCGGTGTTCAGCCACATAATCTGAGTATCGCTCATCCGCCTTAACCCTATCCCATTCTTTTGCCGCCTCACCGCAAAACCTTGGGACTCGATCCAGCTTCAGTACGACCGCGCAAAGCAACAGCGCGGGCTTCTCACACCGCCTCTACAGGTGGAGGAGCATCATTGACGTGACGAAGCATCTGCACCGCGCTGACGATTAGCAAGATGGCGAACAAGTTGGCCGACAAACGAGGGCTGAGCTCGCTGGCACCCAGCGCACCGACAAACGCCGAGGCCACCCCGGCAACGCCAACCACTAGCGCCGCCTTCGGGTTGATGTTGCCAGAGGTTCGATTCCGCACAGTGCCGATAACGGAGGTAGGAAGGATCACCAGCAGCGAAGTGCCCTTGGCGGTAGCGTCTGCAAAGCCGAACAAAAGGATCATGGCCGGAATCATGATCACTCCCCCGCCCACCCCCATAGTCCCCGAAAGCAGCCCGGTGAACAGGCCGCAGGCAATGTAGGCAAAGGCTAGGCCCAGTGTGATGTCGCTGTGGCCGTCGGTGTCGGGGACGACGGCCAAAAAGCGGGCCGCAGTGGCCAAAAGCAACAGGGCAAAGCCGATCCGCAGCATTCGGATGGGGACGCTGTTCAGCAACGAGGTGCCGACGGTGACCCCAACGGAGGAGCCCGCGAAGATGAGCAGGCCGGGCAGCCAAGCCACTGAGCCTTCTAGAAGAAACCCGCCCAATGCGGATGCAGAGATGAGCACCATGGCCCCCAGCGATGTGCCGTGGGCCCTGCGCTGTTCCATACCCAACAACAGCACCAAGCAGGGAACCATAAGGATCCCGCCGCCGACTCCGAACAGACCCGAAAGGAAGCCAGTGGCCACTCCGACCCCAACCGGCCCCCACTTCGAGATGTTCATGACATGCCGATGATTGCAGTGTCAGGAGCTATAACAGCAGTCACTCGGCGGCGGCTTGCTCGCGCAGCACGTACTTCAGCACTTTGCCGGAGGCGTTGAGCGGGAGAGCATCGGTGAATCGCACTCGGCGAGGCACCTTGTAGTTGGCCATTTGATCGCGGCACCAGCCGATGATCTCGGCATCCGAAGGGTCGGCCCCGGGGACGGGCACCACGTTGGCCACCGCCACCTCGCCGAGTCGGTCATCAGGCATCCCGATCACGGCCACCTGCCCGATTTCGGGATGGGCCAGCATGATGTTCTCGATCTCAGCTGGATAGGCGTTGAACCCGCCAACGATGAACATGTCTTTCTTGCGGTCGGTGATGTCAATGTTTCCGTTGGCGTCCATCACGCCAATGTCTCCGGTGTGGAGCCAGCCGTTGGCATCGATGGTCTCGGCGGTCTGGGTGGGATCGTCCAGATAACCGCGCATGACGTTGTAGCCCCGTACCACAATCTCACCAGGCTCGCCCCGAGGCAGCTCATTGCCGTCGTCGTCAGTGATCTGCACCTCCACGTTGGGTATGGCTCGGCCCGAAGTGTTGGCGATGGTCTCGGGGTCATCGTCGTGGCGGCACATGGTGGCGATTCCCGACGCCTCAGTAAGCCCGTAACCGGTGACAATGGTCTCGAACCCCAGCCTGGCCCGCATCTGGAGGATCATCTCTACCGGGATGGCGGCTGCCCCGGTCACCGCCAATCGCAGAGTGGACATGTCGAAGCTGTCCAATTCAGGGTGGTTTAGGATGGTCTGGTAGATGGCTGGCGGGCCGGGGAGCATGGAAATGCTCTCCTCGGGTACCCGGGCCATCACCGCGGGAACGTCGAACACCGGATGGGGGATGTTGGTGGCCCCGGTCATGAGACAGGCCAAGATGCCCGAGTTGAGGCCGAAGGCATGGAAGAAGGGGTTGATGATCAGGTAGCGGTCGCCGGCCCGCAGCCCGATCACCTCGCACCATGACTTGAACCCGCGGCATATGGCCGAGTGGATGAGCATGGCCCCCTTGGGCAGGCCGGTGGTGCCCGAGGTGAACATGATGTGGCACAGGTCGTCGCCGCTCACCGCAGCCGACCGGGCGTCGCCGTCGGCCTCGACCACCTGGTCGGCCCGCTCCAGGAACTCGGCGAAACCGGTCGTCCCGTCAGGCACGGTCCCTCGCAGCACGACGATCTCGTCAAGGCATTGGCCGCCGTCGGCGTCGCGCAGCAGGGCCACATAATCGTTGTCCAGGAAGTCGGTGACGGTGAACAGGATGCGGGCCCTTGACTTCTGGAGGATGAAGTCGGCCTCTCGGCCCTTGAATCGGGTGTTCACTGGCACCAGCACGCCGCCGGCCAAGTGGATTCCCAGCCCGGCCACCACCCATTCCCAGATGTTGGGAGCCCACACTGCCACCCGATCGCCGGGCTCAATTCCCGAAGCCATCAGCGCCCGGGCCGAAGCGCGAATGCGGTCGCGCAATTCGGGAAAGGTCCAGCGCACATCGCCGTCCACGAGCGCCTCTAAATCGGGGAATCGACGGGCCGCGTCGTCAACCAATTCGCAGATTGTGTTCCACGATCCTTCGGACATGGCTGCGACCCTAATTCACTGCTTTCGGCTCAACGGAGTTGGCCGGCTAGTCGGCGGACCGTACTGCGCCTTGTTGAACGAGCTGGGCAATTTCATCGGTGCTCAAGCCGAGATCGTCGGCCAATACCGAGCGGGTGTCCTCGCCCAGTCGGGCGGAGCGGTGGGTGACTCCCACGGTGGCGTCGCTCATGGCGAACGGTTTGGCCGGCACCGGAATGCCGGGACGGATCTCGGCTATGAGACCCCGGTCGGCGGCCCAGTCGGTTGCGGCTAGCTCGGCTACCGAGCTAATGCGGGCCGCGGGCAGCGGTTGGCGCTCAACTACTTCGGCCAGATCCTCGTAGGTCGAGAAACCGGCCACCAGACCTCGCAGCACGGCAAGGGCCTCCTCGCGGGTGGGTTGGTCGGGGCAGTCCTCGGCGTTGCCTCCTAGAGCGGCCACCCATCGGGGCAACATAGCTTCGGGGTTGCCGATCAGCGACACCGCCTGGCCGTCGGCAGTGCGGGCAACGGCGTAGTTCCAAGTGTCGAAATCCCTCGGCCCTTCGTAGCCCGAAATGTCGTTGCCCGCCTGGTCGTTGGCGTAGACGAGGGTTTCGGCCATAGCGATGTCGAGGTGCTGGCCGGTGCCAGTGTGCTCCCGCTGGTAGAGCGCGGCCAGCACCGCGGATACCGAGATAAACCCGGCGTACAGGTCGCCGTGCTGGTGGATCTCCTGGAGGGGCTCGGCCTCCCGCAGGCGGGCAGCCAGTTCGATGGTGCCGGCGACGGCGTGCATCATGGGTGCGTGGGCTCGGCGATGGGTCCACGGCCCGATCTGGCCGAACCCGGTGATGGAGCAGAACACCAGCCGGGGGTTGCGGGCCGACAGCTCTTCATACGACAAGCCATAGCGGGCCATGACGCCGGGGCGGTAGTTCTCCAATAGCACATCGGCCCGATCGGCCAGCGCGGCCACCAGCTCGGGGGCACCTTCGGCTTTGAGGTCGATGCAGATGTTGCGCTTGCCCGCGTTCATGTGGCTGAACGTAACCCCTATGCCGTCGGAGTCCACCGGCGGGACCGGACGGGTGAGGTCGCCGGAGGGGGGCTCAACTTTGATGACGTCGGCGCCAAGGTCGGCCAGCACCCGGCCGCAGATAGGTCCTGAGAAGATCCGGGTGAGGTCCACCACCCGAATGCCGTCCAGAGGCCCTTTAATCATCGCCGTTTAGCAGCCGCAGACGCGGCCGTGCCCGAACCGCCGCCGGTAGGGCAGCCGATCGGGCACGGCACGGTCGTTATTGATTCAGTTGGCTTAGCGGCCGGGGTCGCCGTAGCAGACGAACGGGTAAGCCACCACGTAGTCGGCGTCCACCACTTGCACCATGCCGGTGCAGTCGGGGGCAACTACGTGGTCGGCTGGCCACTTCACCGGGCCGAGGGCACCGGACTGCTGGGTGGTCTCGAAGCCGTCGATGTTGACCGCCTGGTAGAAGCTGCCGGTATTCAGGTCTTCACCGGCAGCGGCGATCATCTGAATCATCAGATCGGCCGACCAGTAACCCACCAGGCTGCCGAAGCCGGGGAAGGCCCCGACTTCTTCATAGTCCGCCAGAAGCTGCTGGATTGCCGGCTCGGAGTCGTCCAGCGGGGGCACCTGGGTCACGGCGTAGCCGCCCTCCAAGGCCTGGCCCAAGTCGGGGCTGGACCCGGGGAGGCCGGGAACGTAGGTCAGGTAGTCGGCCACCGGGCCCTCATATCCTGAAGCGGCAATGGTTGCCTTGAGGGTGATGGCGCCGGCGAAGTCGGTGGACAGGATCACCAAGTCGGGGTCGTGCTCTAGCACCGTGTTGACGAATCGGGTTGGATCGGTGATCCCCCCCCCGGTCTGGGTGGGCACGAAATCGTTGAAGGCCAGCTTGCCGGCCCACAGATTCTCGTACAGCGCATGGCCGGCACGACCGGCGTCGTCATCACTGTTGAAGATGCCGACCACTATGTCTTCGGTGCCGAAGAAGTCGTACCAGATGTTCTGGACCGACACGAGGGGATCAGCGCCTTCGACTCCGAAGGCAAAGCCGCTCAGGCAGCCGTTGAACCCGAAGCCCCAGTCGTTGGGAGCGCAGAATCCGGGCATGAACCCCCAGCCGGTGAACGGCACCTGGTTCTCGGCCAGGTAGTCGGTGGTCTGGGGGAGCGAGACCGCCGAGGTGACCATGATGCCGAACACCTCGTCGTTCTCCACCATGCTCCGGGCCCCCTCGAAGTTGGCCTGCGGATCGCTGCCGTCGTCCACGTACTGGACCAGCTCGACCATCCGGCCGCCGGGCAACTCGCCGTCGCGGTTGGCCCGCCCGAGGCGGGCGTTGATCCCGTCGGTGAACCCCCCGTAAAGCGCATCCTGGGTCATAGCACCTAAGCGCACGGCGTCGTCCGTGACGCCCCTAGTGGAGGGCTCGAAATCTATCTCGTAGGTGAAGGCGCCCCACGTGCGGGAGGTCGCCATCTCGTCGTCCATGGGCTCGTCGTCATCCATGGGCTCGTCGTCATCCATGGGCTCGGGGTCGTCCATAGGCTCGTCGTCATCCATGGGCTCGTCGTCATCCATGGGCTCGGGGTCGTCCATAGGCTCCTCGGCGGGCTCTTCAGCCGGCGCGGGAGCGGTGTCTTGGTCCGGAGCGTCGTCGTCGTTTCCGCATGCAGCGGCCACCAACATGAACGCGGCCAAGAGCGCGAGAAGCTTGTACAACAGTGATTTCTTCATGTCCCCTCCGAATGTAGGAATTCCGACATAGTAGGACAGCGCCTACCGGCTGTCACCCTGAGCCGGTCAGTCTGAATTGGCGGTTGCCTCGCCGAGATAAGCAGCGTCGAGCTGGTCGTGATCCACCTCAGATCGGGGACCGTGCCAGGTGATGTGGCCCAAGCTGATGAACGCCACCGAGTCGGCGATCTCCAAAACATCGCGGGCCTTCTCCTCTACCAGCAATAGGGCCACGCCCCGCTCTTTGAACTCGATAAACAGTTCCAGGATCTGGTTCACGATCAGCGGGGCGAGGCCCAGCGACGGCTCATCGGCGATCAGCACCTCGGGGGGGTGGGCCAACAGCGGAGCCAGGGTGAGGATCTGCTGCTCTCCTCCGGAGAGGTTGCCGGCCAACTGGTTCTGGCGCTCCCCCAAGATGGGGAACCGCTCGCAGCAAAGCTCACGGTCGTCGGGGTTAGGCAGCCAGAGTTGCATATTCTCCCGAACAGTCAGCCCGCTGAAGATGCCCCGGGCCTCAGGGGCCAACACGACGCCCCGGCGGGCACGGCGATGACTGCGCAGCGCCGTAATATCTTCCCCGTCGAGCCGGACAACACCGTGGGTGGCAGGCAGAAGGCCGGAGGCCACCGCACAGGTGGTGGACTTACCCGCACCGTTGGGGCCCAGCAGCGCAGTGATCTCGCCCCGGGGCACTGACAGGTCGATCCCATGAAGGGCCTCCACTAGGCCATAGCTGGCCCGCACTCCCACGAGTTCCATGGCTGGCGGATGGTCGCCGGCGTACTGGTCGCCCGATGATTCGGCTGACTCTGGAATCTCCGAAGGCTCCAAGGCAGCCATGACGGTGGTCGGACTACTGACATCGGCTGGAGCTTGTTCGGCAACGACAGCACCCTCGTTCCATGCCGCCAGACGCCGGCGCCAGGCGTCGCGGCGGACTCGGTTCTGAGCAGCGGTGAACGCCAAGATTCCATCGGGCTCTCGGGCCAGTTGCATGGCACCGATACCGAACATGAAGGCGGTGATGTTGCGGGCTTCGTCGTACTGGTCGAACCCGTCCCAGTCGATGGGATACCAGGAGTACACCCGGGCCAGGCAGATGAAGGCCAGCACCGCCAACACGCCGATTATGGGCAGCGAGAACGGCAACCCGACTTGGCGATCCCGAATAGCGGTGGCCACCGCCGCCGCCCCGAAAACCGACGCCACCAGCACGACGTGCCACGACTCCATCCACTCCCAGTGCCAACCGGTGCCAAATGTGTGTCCGCTGGCCGCCACCATGATGCCGGCCATGACCGCGGCGCCGGGCCGGCGGATTCCGACCAAGATAACCACCGCCAGCCAGAACAGCCCGGCTTGAGTGGTTGCGGTGAACGGGGTCACATTGCCGATGAACGCGGCGAAGAACACCCCGCCGAACCCGGCCAACAGCGCGGAGAGGGCAAACACTGCGAGTTTGGTGCGGACCACCGAGTGCCCCGAGGTGGCCGCGGCCGGCTCGGAGTTACGCACCGCGATGATGGCCCGGCCGGTGACCGAGCGCTGGAGGTTCCGCACCAACCAGGCCGCAGCCAGCACCAGAATAACCAATAGCGCCGCAAGAGATTTCTCATCCTCAAAGTCGAAGGGGCCCAACTTGGGACGGGGGATGTCCCACCCTTTGGTGCCTTGCCCGTTCTTGAACCAGCTCCACTCGAACAGCACCCGCTCGCTCATGAAGGCCAGCGCCAGGGTGGCCAGGGCCAATGGCAAGCCACCCAACCGAAGGGCGGGCAGGGCCACGATGACGCCAAGCACTCCGGCGATTATCACCCCCACGATCAGCGCGGGAATGAACGGCAGCCCGGTCTTGTCCAGGATCAGACCGGCGGTCATAGCGGCCATGGTCACGAAGGCAGCTTGGGCCAAGCTGACCATGCCGCCAAGGCCGGTGAGCAGCACCCAGGACATGAACACCAAGCCAAAAGCCAGGCCCGTGACCCACAGCCCCAGCCAGAACTGATCGGCGAATATGAAGACCTGAAGCACGATGAACACCGCGCCTAGCACCCAGGGCAGGCGCACCCGCCACGCGGGGAGGTCGTTGGTGTAGTCGGTCGCTGGGGGAGCGTCGGCCACTACCCCGCTGCGGCGGGTGCGCTCCCGGGCCATGAACAGCAGTCCCACCAACAGCACCACAAACGGAACCGAGCTCTCGAATCCTCGAATGTCTTGCGCAAAGGTTGCATACCGGCCCACCCAGCTGGTGACCACGCCCAAAGCCACCCCCCCCGCAAACGCCAGCGGTATAGAGCGAAGTCCGCCCACCACCGCGGCCGCGGTGGCGATGAACATAAACACGTTGTACTGATTGGACTCGAGCGAGTTGAACACCGGGGCGCCTACTACTCCAGCCAGCCCGGCCAGCATGGTGCCGATGATCCACGCGGCCGATGAGGTGAACGACTCGCTGACCCCTCGCAAGCCGGCCAGGTCAGGGCGGTCCACCACTGCCCGCATTTGGAGTCCAATACGGGTGTGGCGCATCAGCGCCCATAGCGCCCCTGCCACAACCACGGCCACCACCAGCACCGCCCACTGGTTGCTGCTAATACGCAGGTCGAAGCCGCCGAGATCGTAGGTCCAGGTCTCGCTGGGCACCTTCCACACCCCAGGGGTGAGGAACACGTAGTCGGTGCTCTGCAGGCCCCAGTCCCACGTTTTGGTGCCCAAGTCAACGAGCAAGTCGGTTAAGGCAGGCAGAGCCACCAGAATCCCGATGGTGGCCATTACTTTGGCCGCGTCGTTGGCCCGGGCCAGAGGGCGGAACACCGCCACGTTAAGGAGCTGGCCCAGCAGCGGGCAGAACACCACCACCACGAGGAAGAACGACAGCAGCCGCATGCCCAGGCTCTCGATGCCCAGGGCATTGATGAGCTGGAAGTAGAGCATCGCCGAGGTGTAGGCGATGCCCCCGTAGGCCAGGTTGAAGATGCCGGTGGAGGTGTAGCTGAGCGTGAGCCCAGCGGCGATCAGCGAGTAGATGGAACCGGCGATGGCCCCGCTCACTAGCAATTGGATGAACTCGCCCACCCGACTACTTCCCCCTCAACTATTCGACCTGCGCCACCTTAGTGGGCCTTGTTGATCAGTACATTCGTTGGATGGACGATGTGCTGTTGGACGACCTCGCCGCCGAGCACCAGGTGCTGGACGATCTGGTGGCCCCGCTGCCTGCGGAAGTGTGGTCCACGCCATCGCCGTCGCCGGGCTGGACGCTGGCCCACCAGATCCACCACCTCGATGTGAGCGAGGGAGCGGCCCTTCTGGCCCTCACCGGCCACAGCGATCAAGTGTTCTCCCCCACCGGCCGCTGGCCAGACCGCCCCCTGCCCGACGATCCGACCGAGGTGCTGGACAACTGGCGGGATTCTCGGGCCGCCAGCCTGGAGGCAATGGCCGCGCTAGACGCAAAGGCCCCCGTGATCTGGGGACACGGCCCCATGACCTGCCGCTCGTTCGCCACCGCCCGGCTCATGGAGACCTGGGCCCACGGACTCGACTGCTTCACCACCGTCGGCGCCGAACCCACCGACACCGACCGCCTCCGCCACGTAGCCCACATTGGCTACCGAGCCCTCCCCTACGCCTTCCACAGCCAGGGGGTGACCCCACCCACCCCCCTCTCAGAACTCCGCCTAGAACTGACATCCCCCTCCGGCGAACGCTGGACCTACGGCAACCCCAACGCCCCCCAATCCATCACCGGCCCCGCCCCCCACTGGTGCCGAGTAGCCACCCGCCGCATGAACCCCGCCGACTCGGACCTCGTAGCCGATGGCCCCCTAGCCCAGTCAGTCCTAACCACCGCCCGCGCCTACCTATCCGACGGGGCATCCCCCTAACCAACAACAACCAGTCGATTGCTCGGGCTATGCCGGTAGGCGGGGCGGCGGGCCAAACATATGGGTCGTGGTGGTGGGTGGCCCGGCTCAGGGCGCCCGCCGCCCGCAGCTCTGCGAGGACGGCGGGCTGGGCCGGGACAGGCCCCGCCACCACGACCCCATCAAGACAGCCCGCCGCCCCGCCGGTTCGCTCCACAAGACAGAACCCGCCACCAAGCCAACCAAACCAAAATCGTGCCAAAATAAGCCATGACCGCAACCCGAGATCAGCTCCGAGTAATCGACGTCGACACCCATCTGACTGAGCCCCATGACCTGTGGAGCAGCCGGGCTCCGGCGGCCTATGCCGACCGGTTGCCGAGGGTGGCCGATGTGGACGGACGGCCCCACTGGATCCTCGACGGCGAGCCTCTGGGCGCGGCCTCTTCCAACGGGGTGGTGCGGCCCGACGGCAGCAAGGCCATGGGCACCGACTTCTTCACCTGGACCATCGACGATATCCACCCCGCGGCCTACGACATGGAGGCCCGGGTGGAGCTCATGGACCAGCTCAATGTCCACGCCCAGATCATCTACCCAAACTTGGCCGGCTTCGGCAGCCAGAAGTTCGGCCAGATCGAGGACGTGGAGCTCAAGCGGCTTTGCGTGTCGGTGTACAACGATGCCATGGCCGAGATCCAGGGCAATTCTGGAGAGCGGCTGTTCCCCATGGGGCTGATCCCGTGGTGGGACATCGAGGGTTCGCTAGCCGAGGCCGAGCGCATCGTCGGCCTGGGCCTGCGGGGCATCGTGATGTGCAGCGACCCGCAGCTTCGGGGGCTGCCCGACCTGGGCGAAGAACCGTGGCGGCCTCTTTGGGAGTTCTGCTGCGACCACGAGCTGCCGGTGAACTTCCACATCGGGGCCAGCGAGAGCTCGATGGGCTGGTTCGGAACATCGCCGTGGCCTTCACAGGGCGACGACCAGAAGCTGGCCATCGGCTCGGCCATGATGTATTTGACCAACGCCCGGGTGCTGGCCAACCTGATCTTCTCCGGCGTTCTGGAGCGGCACCCGACGCTCAAGATCGTGTCGGTGGAGTCGGGAATCGGCTGGATCCCGTTCGTGTTGGAGTCGCTGGACTACCAGATGGACCAGCTCCGCACCGACGTGCAGGCTCAGTTCAGCCTGCGGCCCAGCGAATACTTCCGCCGCCAGATGTTCGGCTGCTACTGGTTCGAGGACGTGGCACCCGACGTGCTCATCAACCAGCTGGGCCCCGACTGCGTGCTGTTCGAGACCGACTTCCCCCACCCCACCTGCCTCTACCCCTATGGCCTCGACCAGGCGACCAACGCCCTCAGCGGTGTGGACGACGACGTAGCCCGCAAAGTGCTCCAGGACAACGCCGCCGAGCTTTACAAGATCGCGGTCTAGAGATCCTCGTAGTCGATCCGGTCGCTGCGGTGGGGTTGGCGGCCGGTGCGGAAGGGGCTGAGGGGGGCATCGACCAGCAGGAAGCGATGCCAGGCCTCCACCAAGTGATCCACCCCGGCCCGCCAACGGGCTAGCCCTTGGTCGGTGCGCTGGGTCTTCTCGAAGTCGGCCCATGATTCCCAAGAGGGGATGGCCCACAGCAGAAAGGCCTCGTCATCGGCCACCATGGCGGTTTCCCATACTCCGGCCAGCTCCCAGCCGAACGGCTCATAAGCGGAAATTGCATCGGTTCGCACCCGCTCCAAGAACTCGGCTGACGCGCCCCGCCTGAGGCTCACCTGCTCGTGGGCGTAGCACTCGCCGGTCACCCCGTCGGCGCACAGCTCTTCGATGGTGCGGGTCCAAGGGGCGGGCACCAGTAGCCGGTCGGTGCCGGAGCGGCGGTAGTTGGCCGCCTGGGCCCACCACTTGGCCAGTTTGGGGTCCTGCATGCCGGCGCCCTGGCATTCGTGTCGGAATGATGTGGCCATGCCATCCCAGCCGTCTTCCTCCCACAGGTTCAGCACCTGCGGCCAACCGCGGGTAGTTCCGACGATGCCCCACACCCCGTAGCAGAGCTGGTCGCGCTCGTCTTGGGCAATGGGCGACCAATTGGCCGTCATGTGGTGCATGTAGTTGGCCCGGTTCTGGCCGATGATGTCGATGAACTCGTGGATGTAGAGCTTTTCGTTGGCCACGGTCAGCCTTTCCCCCCGTCGCCGAAGTTCGGAGTGCGCTTGTTCAAGAATGCGTCTACGGCCTCGCGGTGGTCGTCGGTGTCGAAGGTGATGGCCTCGAGGGCAAATGCCAGGTCATAGAGGCGGTTCACCCGGTCATCCAGCTCTTTGTTGCACAGCCGCTTGTTGAACTCGATGGCATGGCGGGGACCAGAGGCCAACCGCTGGGCCATGGCGACCGCCGACGCCAGCACGTCGCCAGCGGGGACCACGTGGTTGACCAGGCCGAAGCGCTCCGCCTGGGCGGCGTCGAGCAGGTCGCCGGTCATGAGCAGCTCTTTCGCTCGGTTGAGCCCCACTAGAAGCGGCCACAGCACCGCTCCCCCGTCGCCGGCCACCAACCCCGCGTTCACGTGGGGGTCGCCGATCCGAGCGGTGTCGCTCAAATAGACGATGTCGCAGAACAGCGCCAGCGACGCTCCCAGGCCGATGGCGTGGCCGTTGACCGCGGCCACCATAGGTTGGCGCACCCGCAGCGCCCCCCGGGCGATGTCGATGCCGTCGTCGAGCAGGTCGGGGCGGCCCTCGGGATAGCCGGTTCCCAGGTTCTCCTCCATGACCGCGAAGTCGGCGCCCACGCAGAACGAGCGGCCCGCGCCGGTGAGCACCACCACCCGCACATCGACATCTTCAGCGATGCGGCGGTAGAGATCCCTAAAGTCAAGGTGCATCTGCTTGTTGAGACCGTTGCCCCGATCAGGCCGATTCAGCGTGGCGGTGAGCACCCCAGTGGAGTCGATCTCGGTGGTGATGGTTTCCAATCCGTACCGGTCAGCCATGGCGCTAGCTTCGCACTTGGCTGGCCGAATGGGGAAAGCTAGGCAAATGCGAGCTTGGGTGGTTGAAGGGTCGGGGGCGCCGGGAGAGGTACTGCGGTTGACGGACAGGGACGCGCCCGATCCTCGGGAGGGAACGTTCCAAATGAAGGTGGGCGCGGTGGGCGTGGGCCTGCCCGACGTGTTCATGTGCCGGGGGGTGTACCCGCTGGGACCGTCGGAGGGTTCATTCACCCCTGGTCAAGAGGTGTGCGGGACGGTGGTGGAACCCGGCGAGGGCGTCGACCTCGACGCCGGCCAGCGGGTGATGGCGGTCACCTCGTTTCAGACCGGCGACGGCGGATTCGCCGAGCTGTGCCTCGGGCTGGGGGGCTCGGCCTTCACCGTGCCCAACTCTATGGACGACGCTGCCGCGGCTGGATTCTTGATCCCCTATCACACTGCCTGGATCGGCCTGGTGCGCCGGGGCAGGCTGAAGGCGGCAGAAACCCTGCTGGTGCTGGGTGCGGCTGGGGGCACCGGGGCGGCGGCCTGTTCGCTGGGCGCGGCATTGGGGGCCCGGGTTATCGGGGTGGCCGGCGGACCAGAGCGCTGCGAAGTGGCGGCCTCTTTCGGCGCCCACCAGACCGTGGACCACCGTGAAGGCGACATCGCCGCCGGAGTCATGGACCTGACCGACGGCCGAAGGGTCGACGTGGTGTACGACCCGGTGGGGGGCGACGCCTATACTGCCGCTTCCCGATGCGTGGCCCGCGACGCCCGCATCGTGCTCATCGGGTTCGCCAGCGGCGAGTGGGCGCCGGTGAACGTCCGCCACGTGGTGCAGCGCAATTACTCGGTGGTGGGGGCCATTCCTGCCCGCTACAGCCGAGAGGAGCGGCTGGCCGATCACCGCGAGCTCAGCGCACTGTGGGATGCGGGCAGCATCGCTTCGGTGGTCACGGCCTCTTTTCCGCTGGAGGAACTTCCCGAGGCCATGAGGGCCTTGGAATCACGCGAGGTGATCGGCCGGGTGGTTCTGGACCTCTCGTCGGGCTGAGCCTGCCCAGTACCCGGAGAGTATTCTGCGGACCGCAGCCATATAAGGAGGAACACCGTGGAGTTCGCCATTTTCTTGCAGGGATCGCCCCGTCGGGGCGGGGCCCGCAGCCCCTACTGGGAGCATCAGTCCTTCGAGAACGAGCTGGAGATCGTGCGGGTCGCCGACCAGCACAACTGGAAGTACATCTGGGTGAGTGAGCACCACTTCCTGGAGGACTACTCCCACACGTCGGCCAGCGAGGTGTTCATGGCCTACTCCTTCGCTCAAACTTCACAGATACACATGGGGTCGGGCATCTTCAACCTGAACCCCATCGTGAACCACCCCATCAAGCTGGCCGAGCGGGTGGCCATGCTCGACCACATGAGCAAGGGCCGGTTCGAGTTCGGCACCGGCCGAGGAGCGGGCAGCCATGAGATAGGCGGCTTCGGCCTCGACCCGTCGGATACCAAGGCCAACTGGGACGAGGTGATCTGGGAGTTCAAGAAGATCTGGGGCAGCACCGCCTACTCCCATCCTGACGGCGCCGCCTTCCAAACCCCCGAGATCGGCACCTGGGGCGCCTTCAACGTGCTGCCCAAGCCCTACTGCCATTCGCATCCGCCCATGTGGGTGGCCGCGGGCAACACCCCCACCTATGAGAAGGCCGCCCGCCACGGCCTCGGCGTGCTGGGGTTCAACGTGTCAGCCATCTACGACATGGCCCCCCACGTTGAGGCCTACAAGAACGCCATTCCCCATGCCGAGCCCGCCGGCGAGTACGTGAACGACAACGTGATGATCGCCAATGGGCTGGTTTGCCTGGAAGACGGCCAGGAGGCCCGCCGAGTGGTGGTCGAGCAGATGCAGCTCAGCTACCTCCAGTCGCTGGTGTTCAAGTACCACGACACCTTCCCCAAGCCCGAGGGATTGCCCGTGTACCCCGAGCTGGTCCCCGAGCCCACCATCGAAGACGTGGAGGAGCGCATCGAGGCCGGCTTCCTGCTGTGCGGCGACCCCGACGAGGTGCTGGAGCAGGTTAAGCGCTACGACGAGATCGGCTGCGACCAGGTGTCGTTCGGCCTCCCCATCCAGCTCGACCAAGAGGTGTGCCTGGAGACCATCCGGCTGTTCGGCACCCATGTGATCCCCAAGCTGGACAAAGACCCGCTCCACAACAGCACCCGCCAGCGGATCGAGTACGGCGGCCCGCTGGCGATGACCCCCGACCCGCTATACGAAGTTCCCCGGGCCGAAGAACTCAAATAGTCGGGCAATGAGCGATTCGGGCCCGGACATCCTGGGATTGAGGACCGACCGGACCGAGCTGCGGGCGCCATTGGCCGGGTGGCTGGCCGACCGGCTGGGGGCATCCCGTGTACAGGTCGGCCCTTTCGACGTGCCGTCGGGGGGCTATTCGGCGGAGACCCTGCTGTTCGACGCCGCCATTGACCGGGGTGCCAGCTCGACCGTCGAGCGATTTGTCGTCCGCCGGGAATTGCCCGAACCGCCGGTGTATCCCCAGCAGGCGTCTGGCGAGCTCGACGTCGAGGTGGACATCCAATACCGGGTGATGTCGGCGGTGGCCGCCCACAGCGACGCCCCCATCGCCCCGCTGATCGGCTATGAAGCCGACGAGGCGGTGCTAGGCGGCCCGTTCTTCGTGATGGGGTTCGTGGACGGTGACATCCCCCGGGAAGATCCCATCTACACCAGCGCCGGTTTCTTCTTCGACGCCCGGCCCGAACAGCGCCGCCGGCTTGTGGACCGGGGACTGCGGACCATGGCTCAGATTCACGCCATCGACTGGGAGGCGGCCGGACTCCACTGGCTGGTGGCCACCGGTGACCGACCGGGCACCGACACCCAAGTGCGGATCTGGCGGGACTACTCCGACCGGGAGCTCGACGGCCGCAGCCACCCGATTCTGGAGGCCGGGTTCTCCTATCTCTACGAGAACATGCCCTCCGACGACGGCTTGTGTCTGAACTGGGGCGATGGTCGACCCGGCAACATCATCTGGCAGGACTTCAAGCCGGTCTGTGTCACCGACTTCGAGGCTGCCTGCATCTCCTCGCCGCTGGTCGACCTGGGGTGGTGGCTCATGTTCGACCGGTGGTCGCACGAGCACATGGGCAACCAGCCCCGCCTGAATGGCGAGCCCACCCGGGCCGAACAGCGCGATCTTTACACCTCCCACGCGGGCCATGACCCGGGCGACACCACCTGGTACGAGGTTTTCGCCGCGGCGCGTTACACCGCCATCGTGGTGAGGGTGATGAACCGCACGGTGTTGCGGGGCGAGATGCCCGCCGACAACCCCTTCTGGCTGGAGAACCCCTCCAGTGACTGCCTCAGAGCTCTACTCGACGAGCTCTGAGCGGTATTCGGCTGGCCCTGGCTAGCTTTCGACCACCCGGTCGGTCTGCTCGCGGTATTCGTAGATGAGGCGGACCAACCAATAGCGCATGAAGCGCTTGAACGAGCTGATCGTGATCATCACCAGGCCGATGAACGTGAGGGTGAGGCCGAATATGGCCGACACAACCAGATCAAGGTGATTGGACTGATGGAGGTTGCCGCCCTCGGTGTCGTAGGGCTTGCCAGTCAAGATGAAGGAGACCACGGTAAAGGCCAGGCCGACAATCGTGAGGATCAATCCGAGGCGAAACACCCAGCGATCCGGATTGGCCCGGCCGCCGGAAGCCCGGAGCTGGGCCACCTCTCCGTGGAACTCCTCGAGCCGGCTGCTCTCGCCCGGGGCGTCGGTTGTGTCACTCATCGTTTTCTCCTCAAGACATGCCTAGATAGGCGGCGGTCAATTCTTCGGCGATTTCATCGGGCGGCCCAGTGCGCTGGATACGGCCGTGGAGCATGATGGCGGCCTCATTGGCCACACCTAGAACCGCCTGGGCGAATTGCTCCACGATCAGGATGGAGAGGCCCGCCTCAGCCAATGTGGCGACCTGCTCGTACAACTCCTCCACGATGATGGGGGCCAACCCCATGGACAGCTCGTCCAGCATCAATATGGCCGGGTTGGTGGACAGCGCTCGGGACATGGCCAGCATCTGCTGCTCGCCGCCCGAAAGAGTCCCCGCCATCTGGTTGCGGCGCTCCTGCAAGCGGGGGAACTGGGCGAAGGCCCTTTCCTGAACCTGCTTGTACGACACACCAGCGTAGGTGGACATTCTCAGGTTCTCGGCCACGGTCAGGTTGGGGAAGATGCCCCGACCCTCGGGGATCAAGCACACCCCGGCTCGGGCCAGGCGGTCGGGAGAAACCCCGTTTACCTCGTGGCCGTCCAGCAGAACCGAACCAGCGTGGGGCTGGATTTGGCCGCTGGCCACACCCAGCGTGGTGGTCTTGCCCGCCCCGTTGGGGCCCAGGAGGGCGTAAACCGTGCCGGGCATGACCCGGAGATCCACCCCGTGGAGCACATCGATCGTGCCGTAGCCGGCCCGGACGCCGACCAGCTCCAGAAGCGGGGTTTCCGTCTCTGAGCTCATTCGTCGACTCCCGCGTATGCCCCTCGAAATTCGTCGCCACCCAGGTAGGCAGCCCGCACGGCTTCGTCGGCCTGTACCTCAAAGGCGGTGCCCACCGCGATGATCTTGCCGAAGTCCAGCACATGGATGCGGGCGCACACCCCCATCACGAAGCTCATGTCGTGCTCCACCAGCAAGACCGCCAAATCGTTGTCCTTGTCGGCAACCAGTTCCAACAACAACTGGCCAATGGAGGAGGTCTCGTCTTCGTTGAGACCCGAAGACGGCTCGTCCAGCAGCAGCACCCGGGGCCGACAGGCTAGCGCTCGGGCCAGTTCCACTAGTCGAGCACTGCCGGTGGGCAGCGTGCCCACGGTGACATCGGCCACCTCGTCGAGACCCACCTTGCCCAGCATCTCGTGGGCCACATCGCTGACTCGCCGGTGCTTCCACTTGGTCCGGTGGTTCTTCTCCACCGCCACCCGCACGTTGTCGAACGCGCTCAGCGTGTTGAACGCCTCCAGCTTCTGGAAGGTGCGGGCGATGCCCATCTGCGAGCGCCGGGCCACGGTGGACCGGGTTATATCGACACCGTCGAATTTCACCTTGCCGCTGGTGGGGGGCAGCAAGCCCGTGATCACGTTGAACAAGGTGGTCTTGCCCGCGCCATTCGGGCCGATGAGGCCGGTCACCCCCCCGGGTTCGATATCCACCGAGGCGTTGTCAAGGGCCACCACGCCGCCGAAGCGCATAACCACGTTCTCAGCTTCGAGAAGTGCCATAACCCTCCTTCGGAACGACATCGTCCAAGATCTCCAACCGCCGATCGATGGCAATCACCTCTTCGGGAGTGAACGGGCGCTCTAGCCCCAGCTCTCCGATCTCCGGTTCGCGCTTTTGGGCATTCTCCGCCGCGATCTCTGCTCGGGCATCGCTGCGCCACGGCAGAATGGGCGAGAAGCCCCGCCCCATCTCGAAGATGGCCCCTCGGGGGTTGAACACCATGCCCAGCACCATCAACCCGGGTCCGTATGTCGTCATGATGTCGATCAGAGTGACCAGGAAGTCGACGTTGCCGGCGTCCTCCAATCGAAGACCAAAACCCTTGAACAACGGGATGAAGATCAGGAATATCCCGGCCATGGGAATGGAAACCCCCGCGGCCGCCACCAACAGCACAATGTTGAATCCGATGAGCAAGTCGAATCCCTGGACGCTGTCCACGTTGCCCGACACGGTCGCCCAGAACACCCCGGCGATTCCTGCCATGGAGGCTGAGACGGCATACACCACTACTTTGGTCCACACCACCGGCACGCCAAGGGTGGCCGCAGCCGCTTGCGAGTCGTTGATAGCCATCCATCTTCGGCCGTAGCGGGACCTACGCAACAGCACCAACGCGTACACAAAGATGGCGAATACGCTCACCATCAGCATGAAAAAGCCACGGCGGTCGTCGAAGGTGATACCGAAGAGGTCGATATGGGGGAACTGCCGACCGGTGCCGATGATGGGCATAACCCACGGATGGGGGAAGAAGATCAGCGACATGGCCTGGGCGAAGGCCATGGTCATGAGGGCCAAGTACAGACCCCGCAGCCGCGCCGCGGGTAGGGCCACAAGTGCGCCCAGCGGCGCGCATAGCAATCCCACCACAAGGATCCAATAGCCATTGCCGGTGTCCCCGGCCAGTTTGAGATAGACGAACGCGCCGAACCCGGCAAAGGCCAAGGGCGCGAAGTTGATCTGGCCGGCCCAGCCGATCAAAGGAACCAAGGACAGGCCGATCAGGGCCAGTGCCATCGCCTCATTGGCCGAGTTCAGCTCTCGGCTCCCCCAGGCACCGGGGTCCCAGCCGCCGAAGTCCAGCCAACCGCCAGAGAACGCCGCAGCCAACAGGATGACCACCCCGCAGCCCAAAAGCCCCTCCCACCAATTGGTGTAGCGCTCGTGACGGCGAAGGTGATGGGCTAGCCGTCCCACCTCCAAACGAGCCTGGGGCAAGGCGATTACCACAAACAGCAACAGCAGCGGGGCGATGGACAGGTGGGCGAAGCGGAAATCAGGCCCAAAGTCGAGCCATGCCCCGGTGTGAGCTCGCAACAGCCCGATCAGCATCGCCCCGATCACCGCCATGGGCAGGTTCTTCAGCGCTCCAAAGGCCGCCGCCGCGAACGCAATGATCACCACGTTGTTCAGTGTGGCCGGATCAAGCCCCAGTTCGGGGGCGATGAGGATGCCTCCCAGCGCACCCATCATGGAGCCCAGCGCCCACGACGTAGACGACACCACGTTGGGGCGAGCCCCGTTGAGGGCGGCCAGCTCCCGGTTGTCCACAACGGCCCGCATTGCCGTGCCTATGCGGGTGCGTCGCAGCAAGAAACGCATGGACACGGCAATGGCAATAGCCACCACGAACACGATGAGCCGGTGCCAGGGAAGCTGAGCAGGCCCGAGGTCGATCCCGTTGTTGATGCCGAACAAATATGGCACCCGGCGGGGAGTATCGGCCTCCCAGATGTCGCCCACCACCGACAGCAGCAGCACCATGATGGCCACCGTCACCATGAGCTGCACCACCAGCGACGCCGTGCGCAGGCGCCTCATGATCACGATGTCCAGCACCACGCCCAGCGCAGGGGCGAACAGGCCTACCACCACGAATAGGGCGAGGATGGAGTGCCAGCCCCGGTTCACATGGAGTTCCCAATACAGGAAGGCAGCAAAAACGCCGATGGCACCCTGGGCGAAGTTGAACACCCCGGTGGTGGTGTACACCACCACCAGTCCAGTGGCGTACATGGCCCACAGGGCTCCCAGGAAGAGCCCGATGTAAGTGGTGACTAGGAAGGTCTCGCTCGTGACCGGGGCGCCCTTCCAGGTGAGGATAGAAATGATCACCGCCGCCACTGTCCCCAGTGAGGCGGCGATCACTACAGATAGGCGCAAGCCCAAGATCACGAGAGCTCAGCCCTTCCTGGCCTCTCTGCGTCTCGTCCGGCTAACCGCCGAACTCAGCGCCCCAGTCCCGGGTCAGGGGAACCACGTTGTCGGCGTTGCAGTCCAGTTCGCCCCGCTCTGCGGGGTGCACCCGGACAAACTCGTTGTTCTGCACCTGCATCAGCATGAAGCAGGGCATGATGTTCTCGGTGGTGGAGTAGTCCGCTGGACTCCACCAGCCATTCACGTCGAAGGACGTCAGATTGCGGGCGCCGTCCAACACTGCCTGTCGGGTGAGGGCATTGGGGCCGCCTTCTGCGACAACTCCATTCACGACCTGCTCAAAGAGCACGCCGTCGGCCCATGAGCCCGCAGCCCATGCTGGCGGGAACGGGTTATCGATGGCCTCCATGAAGTCGGCCAGCTCTTGGTTTGTGTCGGCCTCATCAAACGGCAAGAACCAAATCCACATGTAGGTGTTCTCGACCACATCTCCGGCCTCAAGGAAGCTGGGGGTGTAGCAGGCCAACTGGCACATCCAGATCACACTGTCGGCGTCCAGGCCTTGGGCTTCGGCCTCACTGCGCCACTTGATCATGGACTGGTCGTCGGAGCCGGAGTAGGCGAGGTTCGAGTTCGAGTCCCGCATGATCTGGATGAAAGCGCCATACTCCGACTGGGTGGTGAAGCCGCTTATGCCGGGCTCCCCGTCAATGACAACGCCGATCTCCTGGAAGGACCGAACCTGGGGCATTGACGTGGCGATGGTGGACGGCAGGTCGGAGGGCACCAAATACACGCCATTGAGATTGGCATCGATGTTCTCCTGGAGCCACTGGATGTGACCCACCTGGCTCTGCACGGCCCGGTCGCCAGTGCCAGCGTAGGGGCACTCGCTGTTGGGCCGGCTGGTGGCAAACGTCACAACCGAGCACTGGTGAGGGGGCTCAGTGGTGATGTAGGCGAAGTCGGGCACTCCGATTTCGTTGCCCTGGGCATCGGGGCAGGACTGCAAATCGGTGGTGTCGAGAGCGAACAGTGCCGTCGTGCCGACCAGGGCGAACGCGTCTTCGCAGGCCACCAGGAAACCGTTGGTGGTCTCGGTGGGGTTGATGGCCGAGTCGTGCTCGATCACCTCGACTTGGCGGCAAGCCAAGCCGCCTTCGGCGTTCACATGGTCGGCCCAGGCCTTGACACCGTCGATGGAGCCCTGGAACAGGCCAGGCGCCAGCGGGGAGCCAACATCGGCCATGACCAGCACGGTGATGGTGTCTGAGGTGATGCCAATGTCAGTGGCCTCGAGATCGACGTTTGCGCACGGATCAACTTCGGGTTCTTCAGTGGCAACCGGCTCGGCATCGGACTCGTCCATGTCGTCCATGGGCTCATCCATCTCTTCATCCATGGAGTCATCGCCCATGTCGTCATCCATAGAATCTTCCATGGAGTCATCGCCCATGTCGTCATCCATAGAATCTTCCATGGAGTCATCGCCCATGTCGTCATCCATGGAATCTTCCATGTCATCTGGAGCGTCGGTGGGCGCGGCAGTGGGCGCGGCAGCACCTGAGTCGTCATCGTCATTGCCGCCGCCGCAAGCCACAGCGACCAGTGCAAGCACGGCCAGAAGGCCGATAATCCAACGGAGATGCTTCACGTTTCCCCCTTCAACGGACCGGTGCGCTTCTCTTGACGGCGTACCGGAAATTCAACGCGGCAGACAGTCTTACCCATGCAATCGTCCTTGCGCCACCTGCGGAATAACCAAGCTCGGGAGGGAGGACTCGAACCCCCAATATCGGGACCAGAACCCGGTGTGTTGCCTATTACACCACTCCCGAGAGCAGCCGCCAGTGTACTCCCCCACCTCTGCTCAGGAACAACGCATTAGTAGAGGAGGATCAGAGTTGGGAGCGGGCATTTTGCAATCGTCGGAGGACCTCTTCCCTGCTTAAGTGCTGCACCATTGGATCGAACAGCGGGGGGCCTACTGAACGGCCGGTGACGGCTACTCGGACGGGGGCTTGGGATTTGGAGCGGTTTACACCGTTGGCCTCGCCCACGGCGAAGACGGCGTCTTTGACGGTGTCGGGGTCCCAGGGGCAATCGGCCAGGGCGACGATGGTGCCGTCGAGGATCTCGGCGGAGGCTTTGCCCCGCACGACCGACTTATCCCATGACGCCTCGTCCATGGGCGGGTCGGAGCAGAAGAGCCAGTCCACCTGGCGTTCGATGTCGGACAGGGTTCGGAGCTTCTCTTGCACCAGCGGAATCATGTCGGCCACAACGTCGGGGCGGTAGTGCTCGGGGGGCCAGGGGACCTGGTCGGATTCCAGGTATGGGGCTAGGGCGGCTAACAGCTCCTCAGGTTCAAGCTCGCGGATGTAGACCCCGTTGAAGTGCTCCAGCTTGGCCAGGTCGAAAAAGGCCGGCGCCTTGTTCACGTCCTCCAGCCGGAACTGCCCGATGATCTCGGCCATGGGCCGGATCTCCACTCCGTCGCGCGGCCCCCAGCCCAAAAGGGCCAGGTAGTTGGCCATAGCCGAGGCCAGGTAGCCCCGCTGGCGGTAGCTTTCCAACGACACGTCGTCGCGGCGCTTCGACAGCTTCTTGCGCTGCTCATTTACCAGTAGGGGCAGGTGGGCATAGGTCGGCGGGGTGGTCCCCAGCGCCTGGGCCACCAATACTGCTCGGGGGGTGCTCGACAGCAGATCCTCACCCCGAATGGCGTGGGTGATGGCCATGTCGGCGTCGTCAACGGCGTTGGCCAACACGAATGTGGGCGAGCCGTCTGAGCGCCAGATCACAAAATTGCCCAACTGGGCGTGGTCCACCGCAACCTCGCCTCGGATCACGTCGTCGATCACCGTGGTGCCCTGTTGGGTCCGGAACCGCACCGCCCGGCCGTCGGCCATCTCGGTACCGGGAAGCTCGTTGTCGTCGGCATCGCACAGATAGGCCCGGCCATCATTCAGCATCTGCTGGACGGCTTCTCGGTGACGCTCCCGGCGCTCCGACTGGTAGTAAGGACCCTCGTCGTAGTCGATACCCAGCCACGCCAGGTACTCGAAGATGGCGTCGGTCAGCTCGGGACGGTTGCGGCTCTCGTCGGTGTCTTCGATCCGCAGCACCATGGTCCCGCCGGAAGAGCAGGCAAACAGCCAGTTGAACAGAGCCGTTCTAGCCGAGCCCACATGGAGATAGCCGGTGGGCGACGGCGCGAAGCGTACCCGCGGCTTGCCAGCCGAACTCACTGGTGGGTCAACAACTTGGATCGGTCTGCGGCACAGGCCGCCTCGATCTCGCTGGGAGGCAACCGCAGTACCGACTCTGGCACCAGGCCCACCAGGTGTCGGGCCTCGGCATAGTGGTGAGAGTGGCTGACACCGGCGAACAGCTCCTTGCGCCAGGCCACCAACGACTCATCGGGGTCGGGGGGCAGGAATCCAAACACCCGGAAGGCCACCTCAAGATCGACGCCCACCGGAGCCCGACCAAAAGAGGCCGCCCGCTTTAGGGCCACACCGACACAGCCAGCGATCGCGTCCTCGGCACTTTCTCCGGGGCTTAACAACAGCCGATCCTCAAAGCGACGGGCCAGCCGCAGGGCATAGCCCTGGTCGGGTCCGGGCACACCCAGCCCGGCGCCCATGGGCTGACCCTCGATCAGCTCGCCCGGCCGGTCGGCCAGCCATGGCTGGGGCCGCCGGGGCGGCGAGACATAGTGACGGTCGGCCACCGCGGTGTCGTTGGGGACATAGTCAGGCGCGGCCATTGCTACCCTCGGCTTTCTTTGTCGGCGCGGTCATTTGATGCACTGGCTTCGCTGTGGAGCAGCCCGTACACCAGGCTGTCCACCAATGCCTGCCAACTGGCTTCCACGATGTTGGTGGACACGCCGATGGTGGTCCAAACCCGGTCGCCGTTGGTGGAGTCGATGATCACCCGAGTCACCGCCGCCGTCCCTGCCGCAGTGTCCAGCACCCGCACCTTGTAGTCAATGAGGGAGATCGACCGGAATGCAGGATAGCGATCGCCCATCGCCATCATCAGCGCGGCGTGCAGGGCGTTGACCGGGCCGTTGCCCTCTCCAGTGGCCACCATGCGCTCGCCGCCTACATGGAGCTTTACCGTGGCCTCGGTTTCCATCTCCACCGCCACTTCGTTCCAGGCCCTGGCTCCCGTGCCCGAACGGTGCTCGGTGCCCACCTTGAACGACTCCAGCTCGAAATACGGCTGCTTCCATCCTGATGCCCCCCGCATCAGCAGCTCCAGGGAGGCGTCGGCCACCTCGAAGTGGTATCCGGCGTGTTCCAGCTTCTTGAGGGTGTCCACGATCTCGCCGATTGCCTTGCCGTCGAGGTCAAGACCCAGTTCCTCAGCCTTGAGCTCTACCGTCGACCGCCCGGCCATCTCCGACACCACGAACCGGGTGCCGTTTCCCACCGCGGCTGGGTTGATGTGCTCGTAGGCGTCTGGGCGGCGGGCGATGGCGCTCGTGTGGAGACCGGCTTTGTGGGCGAACGCCGACGATCCGACATAAGCCTGCTGGGGGTCGGGCGTGAAGTTGACCAGCTCGGCCACATGGTGGGACACCGCGGTGAGGCGCTCCAGGCGATCGGGGGGAACCGTCTCCACGCCCAACTTCAGGCTGAGGTTGGCGATTATGGGCACCAGGTTGCAGTTGCCGGTCCGCTCGCCGTAGCCGTTGATGGTGCCCTGCACCTGGATGGCTCCAGCCCGCACTCCGGCCAGGGCGTTGGCCACGCCACACCCGGTGTCGTCGTGGAGGTGCACGCCCACCGGGGTGTCCAGGTAGTCGACTACCGCACCCACGATGTCTTCCACCCGAGTCGGCAACGAGCCCCCGTTGGTGTCGCACAGCACCAGCCGTTCAGCTCCCGCAATTGCAGCTGCTTCCAGCACCGCCAAGCTGAATTCCCGGTTGTCCTGATAGCCGTCGAAGAAGTGTTCGGCGTCGAAGAACACCCGCATGCCGTTGTCGGTCAAGAACCGCACCGAGTCGGCCACCATGGCCACACCCTCGTCGAGGGTGGTCCGCAGGGCTTCGAGCACGTGGTAATCCCAGCACTTGCCCACTATGCAGGCCACTTCGGTGCCGGAGGCCAACAGGTTGGCCAACGTGAGGTCCTCATCGGTGCGCCCTTTGACCCGGCGAGTGGAACCGAAGGACACCAGGGTGCTGGTTTCCAAGGCCAGTTCGTCGCGGGCCCGGGCGAAGAACTCGTCGTCTTTGGGGTTGGAGCCAGGCCAGCCACCCTCGATGTAGTGGACGCCGAGGGAGTCGAGTTGGCGGGCAATGCGGAGCTTGTCCTCCACTGTGAGGGATATCCCCTCGAGCTGGCTCCCGTCGCGAAGGGTGGTGTCGTAGATCTCTACAGAGCTGGGCGAGGACCGGGAACCGGCCGCCTCACCGGTCGACATGCTCGTTCCAGTGCCGATATTGGGCCTGTCGGCCCCTCACCGCGTCTTGGAACACCTCTTGGATCTTGCGTGTGATCGGACCGGGGTCGCCGATTTCTCGGTCATCCACCGACCGGATGGGCACCACCTCGGCCGCGGTGCCCGACAAGAAGGCCTCGTCGGCCAGATACAGGTCGCTGCGAAGCAGGTTGTCGGCCACATACGGAATGCCCAAATCAGAGGCCATGGTGCGGATGGCGTCCTGGGTGATTCCCTCCAGGGCTCCCACCGAGGTGGGCGGGGTGATGATGGTGCCTTCGCGCACCACAAACAGGTTCTCGCCGGTGCACTCGCTCACAAAGCCCTGGGGCGATAGCAAGATGGCCTCGTCATATCCGGCCTTAACCGCCTGAACCTTGGCCAACTGGCTGTTGATGTAGTGACCGCACCCCTTGGCCGCAGTGGGCATGGAGTTGGGGTCGTGGCGCTGCCAGGAGCTGACCATCAGCCGCACCCCGTTCCTGATCCCCTCATCGCCCAAATAGGCGCCCCACGGCCACACGGCGATAGCCACATTGACTTCACACGGCAGGGGATTCAGCCCCATCTCGCCGTAGCCCAGGTAGGCCAGCGGCCGGATGTAGCCGCTCGTCATGTTGTTGACCCGCACGGTCTCTTTGGTGGCCGCCACCAGCTCCTCCACCGTGTAGGGAATGTCGATCTGAAGGATCTTGGCGCTGGCGAACAGGCGGCGGATGTGGGGGGTGAGTCTGAACACGGCGGCACCCTCGTCGGTCTCATAGGCCCGAATGCCCTCGAAAACGCCGTTGCCGTAGTGAAGCGTGTGGGTGAGCACATGCACGGTGGCGTCCGCCCAGTCCACCAGCTCGCCATCCATCCACACCTTCTCCGTGGTCTCGATCGGCATCGTGCTCAGATCCTTTCTGGATTCACAGCCTTGGTATTCAACGGACTCACACCCGCTCGGCGATGGCATCGCCGATTTCGGTGGTGGTCCCGTATTGAGTTGTCGGGTCGGCGCAGGCTGCCCGAATCCGGCTGGCGGATTCGGTTTCGCCTAGGAACTCAACCATCATCGCGGCCGACAAAATCGCGGCGGTGGGGTTGGCCCGGCCAGTGCCCACAATATCGGGTGCCGAGCCGTGAACCGGCTCAAACATCGACGGCCCAGTGCGGTCGGGATTCAGGTTGGCCGAGGCGGCCAGCCCTATGCCACCGGAAACGGCCCCTCCCAGATCGGTGAGGATGTCGCCGAAAAGGTTGTCGGTCACGATCACGTCGTAGCTCTTGGGGTCTTCAACGAAGTAGATGCAGGCGGCGTCCACATGGTTGTAGGCAGTGGCCACGTCGGGATACTCCTCAGCCACCTCGTTGAAGGTCCGCTCCCATAGATCGCCGGCGAAGGTCAACACGTTGGTCTTGTGCACCAGGGTGAGATGGCGCCCAGGCCGGCTGCGGGCCAACTCGAAGGCGTAGCGCACGCAGCGCTCAACCCCGAAGCGGGTGTTGACCGACCCCTGAGTGGCAACCTCGTGCGGGGTGTTGCGGCGCAGGAACCCGCCTTCGCCCGCGTATGCGCCCTCGGTGTTCTCTCGGATCACCTCGAATTCGAAAGCGCCGTCGGGATCCCGGAACGGGCGGCGATTCACGTACAGGTCGAGCTCGAAGCGCATCCGCAGCAAGAGCCCCCGCTCGATGACGCCGGGGGGCACGTCGGGAGTCCCCACCGCCCCCACGTAGAGGGCGTCCAATCCCCGCCACTCCTCCATGATCTCGTCGGTCAACACGGTGCCGTCCCGCAGATAGCGAGCGCCGCCGAGGTCGTAAGCCACCGTGTCGAGCTCCACGCCGGCCGCAGTCAGCACCTTCAGGCCCTCGGCTACGACCTCAGGGCCTATGCCATCGCCGCCGACAACTCCAATAACGTGGGCCATGGCCCATCAGAATACGAATACCGCCTCTCTAAAAGCGAACACTAAAATGTTCCGCTATGCCGGAAACCCATGAGCTGTCCCAGACGGCCCACGACCGCCTAAGTGCTGAGTTCGAACAACTCACCACGGTCGGACGGGTGGACATTGCCCGCAAGATCGAGGCAGCCCGGGAATTGGGCGACCTGAGCGAGAACGGCGACTACCACGCGGCCAAAGACGAGCAGGGCAAGATGGAGACCCGCATCGCCCAGCTCGGCGCGCTATTGAGAAATTGCCGGATCGTTGAGGCGGGCGACGGGACCACTGTCGCGGTGGGTTCGGTGGTCACTGTGGCCCACGACGGCGATCCCGACGACGTCGAGACCTACTTGGTCGGATCGATCGAAGAGCGCCATGACGGCCTCGATGTGATCTCGCCGGCCTCCCCGATGGGCTCGGCGATCATGGGGGCAAGGGTCGGAGAAACCCTGTCGTTTGAGAGTCCCGCCGGTGGGACTTTGACCGTCCAAATTGTGTCCCTTGACCGGTAGCGGCGCGCCGGTTGGCCCCAGCCTGCCGGCGGGAGACCTCATCGAGCTGCCCGACCAGGGCGAACTGTTTGTAAGGCGGACTGAGGGACCGCGGGGCTCGCCCACGGTGGTGCTCCTGCACGGCTGGACCGTGACCGCCGATTTGAACTGGTACCCGGCCTTCGAACCCCTGTCGCAGCGGGCTTCGGTGGTGGCGTTTGACCATCGGGGCCACGGGCTGGGCCTTCCCACCCGCAGATTCACGTTCTCCGACTGCGCCTCCGACGTTTTGGCCGTGGCCGACGCCTTGGGCATCGACCGCTTCGTATGCGTGGGCTATTCCATGGGCGGCGCCATCGCCCAGATGGCCGCCCGCCTTGCTCCCGACCGGATCAGCGGGCTGGTTCTGGGCGCCACCTCCACCAGCTTTCGAGGTCGAGGACTGCGGGCCATTCGGTTCTCGCTGCTCCCCGTGGTGGCCGCCGCCTCCCGTTTGACTCCGATGAAGTTGCGGTACTGGGGCTGGGAGCAAACTGTATTCAACGTGATCGGCACCAATATCGGCCGATGGGCCCAGACCGAGGTCCTCAAGGGCGATCCGCAAGCGATGTTGGACGCCGGAACCGAGCTGTTCAACTTCGACTCCTCGCCATGGGTCGCGGAGCTGCCCATGCCGATCGCCCAGATCCACACCCTGGGCGACAAGGTGGTGCCCGACTATCTTCAACAGGAGCTGGCCGACGCCGTAACCGACATCAGCGTCTACTCCTATCGGGGAGGCCACGCATCGGTGGTCACCGACTTCAACAGCTTCTGGGACTGTCTTAGCAAGGCCCTCGATTCCGTGGGAGTCCCTGCCTCCCCCGAATCCACGAGCAGTATGGCGCCCGACCCATCCACGTCTGAGGCCACCCGATAGCCTCAGAACCACCTCGGGCAACCCAAGAAACCGGAGCGATTATGGGCCGAACCCTCAGCGAGAAAGTCTGGGACCAACACGTCGTCCACCAAGCCGACGGCGAGCCCGATCTGCTGTTCATCGACCTGCACCTCATCCACGAGGTGACCTCGCCGCAAGCCTTCGACGGCCTTCGCATGAACGGCCGTACGGTGCGTAGGCCCGACCTCACGGTGGCCACCGAGGACCACAACGTTCCTACCGACAACATCGCCTGGCCCATCGCCGATCCCGTCTCCCGCCAGCAGGTGGAGACGCTGCGGGCCAACTGCGGGGAGTTCGGCATCACCCTTTACCCGATGGGAAGCCCCGGCCAGGGCATAGTTCACGTGATCGGCCCGGAGATGGGCCTCACCCAGCCAGGCATGACCATCGTGTGCGGCGACAGCCACACCTCCACCCACGGGGCGTTCGGAGCACTGGCCTTCGGCATCGGTACCAGCGAGGTTGAGCATGTGCTGGCCACCCAGACCCTCCCCCAGCAGCGGCCCGGCACCATGTCGGTAGCGGTGGACGGCACCCTGCCGGTGACCTGCACCGCCAAGGATGTGATCCTGGCCATAATCGGACGCATCGGCACCGGCGGGGGCATCGGATCGGTCATCGAGTACCGGGGATCGGTGATCCGGTCGCTGTCGATGGAGGGGCGCATGACGGTGTGCAACATGTCGATCGAGGCTGGGGCCCGAGCTGGGTTGATCGCCCCCGACAACACCACCTTCGAATACCTGCAAGAACGGCCCCACGCTCCGAAGGGGGCGGCTTGGGAGGCCGCTCTCGACGACTGGCGCGGCCTCTACAGCGACGACAACGCCGCTTTCGACAAGGAGGTGGTGATCGACGGATCGGAGCTGGTGCCCCATGTGTCATGGGGCACGAACCCGGCCCAAGTCGCCCCAATCAATGGCACCGTGCCCCATCCCGACAGTTTCGCCGAGGGCAGCGGGCGAGAGTCAGCGGCCCGAGCGCTCGAATATATGGGCCTGAAGCCGGGAACCCCGCTGAAGGAGGTTCCGGTGGACACCGTGTTCATCGGCTCCTGCACCAACAGCCGCATCGAAGACCTCCGGGAGGCCGCCGCGGTGGTGGAGGGTCGCCAGGCGCGCCCCGGCGTGCGCACCTTTGTGGTCCCCGGCTCGGGCGCTGTCAAGGCCCAAGCCGAGTCTGAGGGGCTGCACGATGTATTCAAGGCCGCCGGGTTCGACTGGCGGGAGCCGGGCTGCTCGATGTGTTTGGCCATGAACCCCGACAAGCTGGCCCCCGGAGAGCGCTGCGCCAGCACCTCCAACCGCAACTTCGAGGGCCGCCAGGGCAAGGGGGGCCGCACCCACCTGGTATCGCCCGCGGTGGCCGCCGCCACCGCGGTGGCCGGCACCTTCGCCACCCCGGGAGACCTGTCATGAAGCCGGTTCGGACTATCACCGCCACCGCGCTGCCATTGGACCGCAGCGATGTGGACACCGACCAGATCATCCCCAGCGACTGGCTCAAGCGGGTGGAGCGCACCGGTTTCGAACAGGGCCTGTTCTCCGAATGGCGCGAGGATCCCAGCTTCGTGCTCAACGATTCCCGCTTCGCTGATGCCCGCATCCTCGTGGCCGGCCCCAACTTCGGCACCGGCTCCTCCCGAGAGCACGCGGTGTGGGCCATCCAGCAGCACGGCTTCGAGGCGGTCATCTCTCCCCGCTTCGGCGACATTTTCCGCAACAACTCCACCAAGAACGGCCTGGTCCCAGTACAGGTGAGCGAAGAAGTGTCCCGCACCCTACTCGACGCGGTGGCCGACGACCCCTCTATGGAGATCACCGTAGACGTCGAACAGCTCACCGTTTCGGCCCCCGCCGCCAGGGTCAGCACGGCCTTTCCCCTGGACGGCTCTGTCCAGCACCGCCTGCTGAACGGCCTAGACGACATCGGCATCACCCTTGTCCACACCGACGCCATCAGCACCTTCGAAACCACCCGCCCCGATTGGCTGCCGTCTCTGGCGTAGCCTGACAACATCGATTCCCCGGGAACCAACCAGCGCGGACGCGTCGTCATAGGGGGAATGATGAAGCTTTCAAGAATCGCCCTCGTAGTTGTTGCCCTGGCATTGCTAGCTGGAGCCTGTTTGTCTGATTCTGCTGTTCCGCCGGGAATTACTGGGGGAACGTCGGGCCAGACAACTGGAGAGGCCACCGGTGAGCCAGATGGCACGTCGGAGCCGACGGTGGTGCTCGATGACATCGAGCTGTTGTCAGCGCTGCGGAACTTTGGGGATTGCACCACCCTGCTCGACTATCTGCGGACCGAGACCGTCAGCCGTGTGGGCCCCTACGGCCTTGATGATGGGCCTCGATTCGGCATTCCCGAGCGAATGATGGTGGAAGAAGCCGAGGTGATGGCCGACGATTCCGCCGCCCAGTCGGCCCCGGCCGGCGGCGACGACGGTGGTGACTTCTCCAGTACCAACGTGCAAGTGGCCGGGGTGGACGAGCCCGATATTGTCAAGACCGACGGCAACCGCATCCTGGCCGTGGCCCAAGGTCGGCTGCACTATGTGGATCTGTCCGGCGACCAGCCCCAGAATCGAGGCAGCGTCGATTTGGTCGGGGAGTCGGGCTCAGGCTGGGGCCAGGAGATATTCATCCGGGGCAACCGGGCCATAGTGTTCTCCACCAACTACGCCGACTGGCTTGAGCCGGTGTCGGCCAGCGACCTCGAAGGCGACCACGTGATCGCCGAGGACATCATGTTCCGAGGCGGCCCGGTGTCGCTGATCCAAGAAGTGGACCTGTCCAACCCGGCATCAATGGACGTGGTGTCGGAACTCCGGGTGGAGGGAAATTACCTCAGCGCCCGGGCGGTGGGCGACGTGGTGTGGATGTCCATGTCCAGCTATCCCACCCAGTTCCAGTTCGTATATCCCAGCGGCCCCGCCGCCGAAGCTGCCGCCGAAGCGGCCAACAAGGAGATCGCGGCCACCGCCGACCTGGGCGCCTGGCTGCCGGCCTACCGCTTCGACGGCCCCGGCGGCACCCGAGCTGGCCTGCTGCCGGAATGCGAACAGCTCTACACCCCCGCCGAGTTCGACGGCTTCACCGTTTTGTCGGTGCTGAGCTTCAACTTGGACGAGCCGCTGGGCACCGGCGACGCCGCCTCGGTGCTGGCTGATGGCCACACTCTCTACGGCTCCGGCCAATCGCTCTATCTGGCCACCAGCGAGCCGGTGTGGGCCGAGCCCGTCGCTGACGGAGACTCAATCAGCATTTCGGCGCCCACGGAATGGACCACCGTCGTACACAAGTTCTCGGTGTCGACCGACGGACCGGCCCGCTACGAGGCCACCGGCACGGTGGAAGGCCACCTGCTCAACCAGTTCTCCATGGACGAGCACAACGGCTATTTCAGAGTGGCCACCACCGTCGGCGAGCCGTGGAACACCGAGACCTCCGAGAGCCAGGTGGTGGTGCTCGAACAGCAGGGCCGACGGCTCACCGAGGTGGGAAAGGTCGGCAACTTGGGCCGAGGCGAGCGCATCTTTTCAGTCCGCTTCGCCGGCGACACCGGCTATGTGGTCACCTTCCGCCAGGTCGACCCCCTCTACGTGCTCGATCTGTCCGATCCCGTTGCACCGGCAGTGGCCGGCGAGCTGAAGATCCCCGGCTTCTCCACCTACCTGCACCCCATAGGCGATGGCCTGCTAATTGGCGTGGGCCAAGACGCCGACGACACGGGCCGCACCCGCGGCACCAAGGTGTCGCTGTTCGACGTCAGCGACCCAGCCAACCCAACCGAGCTAGACGTGATCGTGTTCCCCAACGCCCACAGCGAAGCCGAATGGGACCACCGGGCCTTCCTCTACTGGGCCCCCGAAGATATGGTGGCCATCCCCCTCACCCGCTACGACTACGAAGACAACGAAGAGAGCTTCTTCGGCGCAGTTGCCGTACGGGTGAACCGCGACGGCATTGCCGAACTCGGCCGGGTGTCACACCGAGAACAGCAGATCACCTTCGAAGGCTGCCGCCCGGTGGACAACAACGAACTCGCCCGGACCTTCGGCGGCGAAAGCGAAATCCGCATCTGCCCCCTCGATGCCCCCGACCGCTACGGCAACCAGGACTGCGAGCCCATGAAACCGGAGTGGGCCAGGGAGGAATGGCCTTCCGTCGACATCGCCGACGACGAGAAGCTGATCATCTGCTGGATCTGGACCCCACCCATCCAACGCCTATTGGTAATCGGCGAAACCCTCTGGACCATGTCCGAACACGCCCTCCAAGCCAACAACCTCACCACACTCGCCTACGAGAACCAGTTCACCTTGTCTTCAAACTGAGTGATCGCCCGACCCAATCGTGAGGACCACAATCTAGGCAGGGCGGCGGGCACCAAATTGGGCTGTGGTGGGGGGTGGCCCGGCTCAGGGCGCCCGCCGCCCGCAGCTTGTCGAGGACGGCGGGCTGGGCCGGGACAGGACCCGCCACCACAGTCCCCGCCAGTACAGTCCGCCGCCCCTGCCGGAGGGAAGCTAACCCAACCCCGCGCAAGCCCGGTTCAGGGCGCTCACGATGGCCCGCATAGATGCTGTCGTTATATCCGTGTGGATACCGCACCCCCATAGCTCCCGGCCGTCAACCAGCAGCTCGATATAAGCCACGGCCTCAGCATCAGTCCCCCCGCCCCGGGCGTGCTCGCTGTAGTCCACCACCTTGACCGGGCTGTCGATGATCTCGTTCAAGCCACTCACAAAGGCGTCCAGTGAACCAGCCCCCTCACCGTGGACCACCACCTGCTCGTTGCCGGTGGTCAGCCGAGCCGTCACCACGGTGCGGTCGGCCCCCCGTGCGTTCTGGGCCGACTCGTAGCCGTTGAGGCGGTAGGGCTCATCCAGATCGAGGTACTCGGTGGCGAACTCGTTGTAGATCTGGTCGGCGGTGATCTCCTCGCCGGTTTCGTCGGCGATCTGCTGGATCACCCGGCTGAACTCGATCTGCATGCGCCGTGGGAGGTCGAGCTGCACCTCGGCCTGGAGCAGGTACGACACCCCGCCCTTTCCCGATTGGCTGTTCACCCGCACCACATCCTGGTAGGAGCGGCCCACATCCTTGGGGTCGATGGGGATGTAGGGAACCTCGAACAGGGTCTGGCCGCTCTCTTCCATGGCCTCGAATCCCTTCTTGATGGCGTCTTGGTGCGACCCGGAAAAGGCGGTGTACACCAGATCGCCCACATAGGGGTGACGGGGGTGGATGGGAAGTTGGTTGCAGTCCTCGGCCACCCGGCGCAGCCCGTTGATGTCGGAGATGTCCAACTCGGGGTCCACCCCCTGGCTGAACAAGTTCATGGCCAGGTTCACCACGTCTACGTTGCCGGTGCGCTCGCCGTTGCCGAACAGGGTGCCCTCCACACGGTCGGCGCCGGCCATGAGCCCGAATTCGGCCGCGGCCACCGCCGTTCCCCGGTCGTTGTGGGGGTGCAGGCTCAACACGATGCGGTCGCGTCGTGCCAGGTTGCGGTGCATCCACTCGATCATGTCGCCGTAGATGTTGGCGGTGGACATCTCCACCGTGGCCGGCAGGTTGATGATGACCGGCTTGTCATGGCCGTCGGCCAAGATCTCGGTCACCTCGTCGCACACCCGCTTGGCGAACGGCAGCTCGGTGCCGGTGAACGACTCGGGCGAGTACTCGTAGAACACCTCGGTGGCAGGCACCTGCGACTCCAGCGACCGGCACCACTCAGATGCCTGTGTGGCGATCTTGGCAATGCCGTCCATATCGAGGCCGAACACCACCCGGCGCTGCACGGTGGAGGTGGAGTTGTACAGGTGGACGATGGCGTCGGCCGCCCCGTCGATGGCCTCATAGGTGCGCTCGATGAGCTCCTTGCGGGCCTGGGTGAGCACCTGGATGCGGACATCGGAGGGGATGGCCTTCTGCTCGATGATCTCCCGCACGAATCCGAAGTCGGTCTCCGACGCCGAGGGGAAACCCACCTCGATCTCCTTGAAACCGGCCTCCACCAGCGCGGTGAACATCTTCCACTTGCGCTCGGAGTTCATGGGCTCGATGAGGGCCTGGTTGCCATCGCGCAGGTCCACCGAGCACCACCGGGGGGCGGTGGTCAGAACTGCGTTGGGCCAAGTCCGATCAACAAGCTTGATCGGCTCGAACGGCTGGTACTTGTGGATCGGCATTCCCGACGGCTGTTGGGGGTGTAATCCGGTTTTCATGGGCATGGCCTCTATTGGAATTGACTCACGAAAAAACCCCCTGCCCTTGCGGGTTCAGGGGGTCGGGGCGAGCACCTCTGGGTGCTCGCCCTACAAGAGCAGCAGGTGGGTGTGGATGCGGCTCATCGATTCAACTCTACGCCAACCCCTGATGTATTCCAAACAACTGGGCTCTTTCACGCTTGGGCCGGAGCCAGTCCCATATAGCGGGCCGACTGCACCCCGTCGATGGCCACCAGGGCGTCGGCCACCTCCTTGGGCACGGGATGGGGGGTGGCGATCACCATGGATGCCCCCTCCCCGGTAGGCGCTCGTCCCACGTTCATGTCGTTGATGTTGATGCCGGCACTTCCCAGCAGAGTGCCCACTGCGCCGATCACGCCGGGGCGGTCGTCGTTGGACAGCAAGATCATGTGGGCCGCTGGCGGCATGTGGATGGCGTGGTCGTCGGCCAGCACCAGCACCGGATCTTGTCGCGCCCCGGTCAGCCGCCCGCCGAGGCTATGACCCCCGCCCCGCACAGTGAGCAGGTTCACATGATCTTTCGAGGTGGGCGTGCTGATCGCCCGCACCTCCATCCCCCGCTCTTCGGCCATAGTCAGCGCGTTCACATAGCTGACCTGCATGTCCGACACCGCGCTCAGCAAGCCCTTGACCACCGACATGACCGCCACAGTGTTGTCGGGCTTGCCGATCTCCCCGATCAGCTCCACCTCCAGCACCTCGGGCAGCCGTTCGCACAGATTCCCGAACAGGCGTCCGAGCTGCTCGGCCAGCGGCAGATAGGGACGCAGCACGTCGGGGACGTTCTTGGCCGGAACGTTCACCGCGGCGGGCACGAACTCTCCGCCCAATGCCAGCATCACCTGCTCGGCAATGGCATCGCCCGCCTTGCTCTGGGCCTCTTCGGTACTGGCCCCTAGGTGGGGGGTGACCACCACCGAGTCCAAGTCGAACAGCGGCGACTCGGTGATGGGCTCTCCGTCGAACACATCAAGGGCCGCCCCAGCGATGCGCCCCGAGGCCACCGCCTCGGCCAAGTCGGCCTCGTCCACGATCCCGCCGCGTGACACATTGACGATTCGCAAGTTGGGCTTGGCCAGCTCCAGCAACTCGGAGTTGATAAGCCCGATGGTCTCCGGAGTGCGGGCCACGTGGATGGTGATGAAATCCGACTGGGCCACCAGCTCCTCCAGCGACACCAACGACATCACGCTGTGGAGGGCCATCTCCTCAGACACATAGGGGTCGCTGGCGATCACCCGCATGGCGAAGCCCAACGCCCGCTCGGCCACCAGCCGCCCGATGCGACCCAGCCCGAGGATGCCCAGGGTCTTGTCGCTCAGCTCGATGCCCTCCCAACGGCCGCGCTCCCAACGGCCGTCGGTGAGCGCGGCATGCGCCTGGGGGATGTTCCGGGCCTGGGCCAAGATCAACGCCATAGTGTGCTCAGCGGCCGAGATGATGTTGGACAAGGTGTCGTTCACCACCAAAACGCCATGCTCGGTGGCCGCGTCCACGTCCACGTTGTCGAGGCCCACCCCGGCCCGGCCCACGATCACCAATTCGCGGCCCGCGTCGAACACCTCGGCAGTCACCTGGGTGGCCGACCGGATGATCAGCCCGTGAACCCCTGCGACCGCCTCCAGCAGCTCATCGGGACTCATCCCGGTGCGGACCTCCACGTCATGGCCGGCGTGGCGGAGCTTGGCGACCCCGATGTCGGCGATCTTCTCTGCAACAAGGACCCTGGCCATCGGCTCTCAGGCTAGACGGAATTCTGTGGCCCGCTGGGGACCAATTGTCAGCCGCGTGATTGATTTCGGCTATCGGCGGATATCCACCTGCGGAATGTCGCCGGCCAAATCGAACCCCAATATCTCGGCGAAGAACGCCAGCTCGGCTTCTAGGGCGGCCACGATGTTCTCGGCTTTGCGGAATCCGTGCTGTTCTCCTTCGAACAGCAGGTAGGCCACGGGAATCGAGCGCTGCTCCAGGGCGGCCACGATCATCTCGGCCTGGTTGGGGGGAACCACCACGTCTTCAGAGCCCTGGAGCACGATCATGGGGGCCTCGAAGTCGTCCACGAAGTGAATGGGTGAACGGGCCTTGTACACCTCTTCGTCTTCGGGGTACAGCCCCACCAGGCTGTCCATGTAGCGGGCCTCGAACTTGTGGGTATCGATGGCCAGGGCGGCCAGATCGGCGATGCCGTAGCGGCTGGCCCCGGCCGCGAACACCTCGTGGAAGGCCAGCGCGCACAAGGTGGTGTAGCCGCCCGCGCTGGAGCCTCGGATGATGAGCCGGTCTCCGTCCACCTCGCCGGTGCGCACCAGATGGCGGGCCGCGGCTACACAGTCGTCCACGTCGCTGACGCCCCAAAGGCCTTGGAGCGCCTCCCGGTAGGCGGTGCCGTAGCCGGTGCTGCCCCGGTAGTTCACGTCCACCACCGCGATTCCCCGGCTGGTCCAGTACTGGATGCCGAGCTGGAGTTGGCTGCGAGCCGCACCAGTGGGCCCACCGTGGCCTAGAACCAAAAGCGGCGGCTTCTCACCGGCCGGTGCCCTCGCGCTCGGATTGGCGGGCGGGTAGTAAAGACCGTGGGCCTCCGCATTGTCGGTGGTGGGAAAGCTGATGGGGCGAGGGCTCGACAGATACGCCGGATCGACCGCGGTCCGGGCCGGCGGGCGGATTACCTCATGCGAACCGTAGGCGACGTCGATTCGCACCGCGGTAGGCTCTTGGGTCGGTGAAGCGGCAATAGCGCAGACGGAATGGGGTCCGGCAGGGCGGACACTTGCATAGGAGGTCCAGGGCAGATCGAGCGGCACAGGCCCAGAACCGTCGGCAGGAATAGCCCACAGTTCGGCCAACGATCCCCGCATGGCCGCCACCACCACCGTGTTGTCGTCGCACACCGCATAACTGGGATCGTCGAAAACCCAGGCCGCGCGGTGCATCTCGGAGTCGAGCTCTAGAACCGGAACGAGGTCGCCGCCGTCCAGCCAATACAGATTCCACCAGCCATTGTGGTCGCTCACCACGTAGAGCCGGCCGTCGGGACCCCACTGGGGCTCCACGACCGAGCCCATGCCCGATATCGCGCACTGGCCGTCTACCCACAGCTCGGTGTGGTCCCAGGGCATGTTGGGGTGGTTCCACTGCACCCACGCCAGCCGCTTACCGTCAAGGCTTGGACGGGGCCAGGCGTAGAAATCGGCCCCGGTGGCCACAATCTCGGCCTCGCTCGAGCCGTCGCCGCTCAGCCGCACGATTTGATTGGCCTCTTCCAAAATGCGGCCCTCTTGTTGGGCCACCCGGGCCGCGTGGTGGTCCTCCCGTACACACACCGTGGCTTCGCCGAGGGTTCGTCCATCGGCGTAGCGCCATCCGTGGGCGAACGCGGGCTCGGGCGTTACCGGGCGGGCCGTACCGTCAGCCGACACGTGCCACAGTCGGCCGTCGGCGTCGTCACAGGCATACACCCCATCGGCACCGTCGGGCCACCATGCTCCGCCGCCGTAGCTGTGTACCCGGGTCCGCACCGAAGCCGCGGTCCACAGGTCGGTGCCATCGCAAACCAGCGCATTGCGGCCGGACTCGGTGGGACGGGACTCGGTCCACCACATCCGGCCGTTCTGGCTCCACACGCCCACCGGCACAGCGGCGTCGGCCACCATTGATTGAGCCGAAATGGGCGACGGCCAGCTGCCGTAGGGCAGGTTTGTCGGCTCAGTCACTGCAACAAGTCAGCGATGCGACCGATGCCCTCACCCAAGTCGTCGTCGCCTAGGGCGAACGACAGCCGGGCATAACCGGAACCAGCGAAGGCCTCGCCCGGAACGATGGCCACCTGCGCCTCGTCGAGGATCCATCCGGCCAACTCGGCGGTGGTGTCGGGGATACCGGGCCGGCCCAAGACGCCTTCGAACGATGGGAAGGCGTAGAACGCCCCTTGGGGTTCAAGGCAATGCACCCCGTCGATTCCGTTCAGCAACCGGTGCATGGCCTTACGCCGCCGGTCGAAGGCGGCCCGCATCTCGGCCACGGCGTCTAGCGGCCCGCTGACCGCGGCCAGCGCGGCCCGCTGGGCTACGTTGGACACATTCGAGGTCTGGTGCGACTGGAGGCTCACCGCGGCAGAAGCCGCGTCGGGGGGGCCGATCAGCCAGCCCACCCGCCAACCGGTCATGGCGTATGTCTTGGCCACTCCATTCAGCACCAGGCAGCGATCGGCGATCTCGGGGACCACCACCGGGATGGAGCTGAACTCATTGTCGTCGTAGGTCAGATGCTCATAGATCTCATCGGTGATCACCCACACGTCGTGCTCCGCGGCCCACCGGCCGATGGCCTCCACCCGATCCCGGGGGTACACCGCTCCGGTGGGGTTCGACGGCGACACGAACACCAGCGCCTTGGTGCGGTCGGTGCGGGCCGCCTCTAGCTGCTCGACGGTCACCATGAACCCGTCATCGGCGGTGGTGGGCACCTCCACGCTGACCCCGCCAGCCAGCGAGATGGCCTCGGGATAGGTGGTCCAATAGGGCGCTGGCAAGAGCACCTCGTCGCCCGGGTCCAACAGCACGGCGAAACCGTTGTACACCGCGTGCTTGCCCCCGTTGGTGACCACCACCTGCGATGGCTCCACCTCGTATCCCGAGTCGCGGAAGGTTTTGGCCGCGATAGCCTCCCTCAGCTCCGGCAGCCCCCCGGCTGGGGAATATCGATAATTCTTCGGGTCGTCTACGGCGGCTCGAGCCGCGTCCAAGATGGCCGCCGGGGTGGGAAAGTCGGGCTCTCCCGCCCCAAAGCTGATCACCGGCGCACCCTGGACCTTCAGGGCCTTGGCTTTGGCGTCCACCGCCAGCGTGGCCGAGGGGGCGATGGCGGAAATGCGCTGGGATATGCGAGCCATGAGCGCAGCTTTTCACACCGCAACCGGGATTTTGGTGCTCAATTCCTAGTTGGCCGAACACCGCCTAATGTGCGCTCCGCATAGATAACGTGGGTTCTCGTGAGCAGTGTTGCCCTAACCCCCAAAGTCACCATTCCCCCCGACCTGTTGCCCGAAGACGGCCGCTTCGGCAGCGGGCCATCACGGGTGCGGCCGGATGCGGCTGCCGCTCTGGCCGCGGCCTCCGACGGCTTCCTCGGCACCAGCCACCGCAAGTCCACCGTGAAAGATGTAGTCCACCGTCTGCGGAGCGGCGTGGCCGAGTTGTTCTCGCTGCCCGACGGCTACGAGGTGGCGCTTGGCAACGGGGGCACCACAGGGTTCTGGGACGCCGCGGTCTTCAACCTGATCGAAACCCGCAGCCAGCACCTGAGCTTCGGGGCGTTTTCGGCCAAGTTCGCCGCTGGGGTGGCGGGTGCCCCCCATCTGCAAGAACCGGTGATCATCAGCTCAGAGCCTGGCACGCATCCCGAGGCGGTGGCCGACTCATCGGTGGACGTCTATGCCCTCACTCACAACGAGACCTCTACCGGGGTGTCGATGGAGCTGCGCCGCCCAGCCCCTGAAGGCCTCGTGCTAGTGGACGCCACCTCCGGCGCGGGCGGGCTGCGCTTCGATGCCGCGGAGACTGACGTGTACTACTTCGCCCCCCAGAAGTGCCTGGCCGCCGACGGCGGGCTGTGGCTGGCCTGCTGCTCGCCCGCCGCGGTGGAGCGAATCGAGCGCATCGCGGCGTCCGACCGCTGGATCCCGCCATTTTTGAACTTGGCCATTGCCCTCGGAAGCTCCCGAAAAGACGAGACCTACAACACCCCGGCGCTGGCCACCGTGTTCTTGGCCGTTCACCAAGTGGAGTGGATCAACGAGAGCGGCGGGCTGGAGTGGGCCGCCACCCGCTGCGATCAATCGGCCGACGTCATCTACACATGGGCCGAGAGCCGGGATTTCACCACTCCGTTCGTGACCGACACCGCTATTCGCAGCCATGTTGTAGCCACCATCGACTTCGAAGGAGTGTCGGCCGACGAGGTAGCCACGGTGCTGAGAACCAATGGGGTGGTCGACGTGGAGTCGTACCGGGCGCTTGGCCGCAACCAGCTCCGGGTGGCCCTTTTCCCGGCCATTCCCCCATCGGATATCGCCGCTCTGTGCGGCTGCATCGACTACGTGGTGGAAAATCTCTAGCAATGGACGAAGGGGCTGACACCACCGGGAAGCTGCTGGTGGCCACCCCACTTATTGGCGACGGGAACTTTGAGCGCACCGTGGTGCTTATGCTGGCCCATCAGGAAGAGGGCGCGGCCGGTGTGGTGCTCAACCGGCCGTCGGGCCTGCTGGTCAGCGATGCCCTGCCACAGTGGGCACCGCACCTGGTCTCGCCGCCCACCATGTTCATCGGTGGGCCTGTGTCCAACGAGTCGGTGGTGGCGCTGGCTCGAGTGCGACAAGACCCCGACCAAGGGTGGTGGACCCCCGTGCTCGGGCTGGTGGGCACCCTTGACTTGGAGGCCGATGCCAACGAGGTGGCCAGCGCAGTAGACGGCGTCCGCCTGTTCGCCGGCTACGCCGGCTGGTCCCCCGGCCAGCTTGAGGAAGAGATCGAATCCGGCGCCTGGTTCGTGGTCGAAGCCGACCCCTCCGACCTCTTGACCGAAGCCCATGGCGACCTGTGGGCCACCGTGCTAGCCCGCCAGCCCTCCCCCATCTCCTGGTTCACCCACTACCCCACCCACCCCAGCCACAACTGACTGACCGGCTCAGCTCAACCTTGATCGGAGGTCGGCGGAAAGGCGGGCGATCTCGTCAGGGGGGTTGAGAGAGTCGAGATGGTCGAGGTCGGCGCGGGCTTGGTCGGTTTGGCCGAGACCGATGGATAGCCAGGCTCTCCAGAGACGGGCTTCAGGGTGGTTGGGAGCGGCTTCGACTGCTTGGTTGATGCGCCGGGCCCCTTCGGCCACCTGGTCGTCGAGACCGGTTTGTGCGAGCATCACCCCGCTGAAGGTCAGAGCGCCAGCGTGGCGGGGATGATCGACCAACACCACCTGGTACACCCGCAATGCCAGCGCCGGGTCGCCCAAGCTGGGAGATTTCGGATCCCATAGGGCGCGGGCTGCGGCCACGGCGTCGTCGGCGGCCAATCCCAGGTCGGCCAGAGTCTCAAATTGCTCCCCGGCCAGCGACGCAATCTGGCATAGGGCGATGTTGGTCCTCAGGCCCTGGTTTTCCACCAACTGGGAAATGAATTCCGGTGGATCAGTTGCATCGAACGCCCCCAACTCACCCGCCGCCCCGGAGCAGTCACCGGTGCGATACAGCACAATGGCCCGAAACGCTCGGGCGTCGGAATAGCCGGGGGCGGCCACCACCGCGTCGGCCAGCACATCGGCTGCCTCTGCCTCTTGGCCCTCCAATACGAGCAGCCAGCCCTTGTAGGCCAGCGCATTGGGGTTCGAGGGCGACCGCTCCAGCACTCGGTCGTAAATGGCAATGGCCTCACCCAAGTCTCCAGCGGCCGCCGACTCCTCTGCGTTTCTCAACAACCCAGGCACGCTGGTCACCGCATCGTTGCCGGTGATGGTGTCACCCGAATGGCGCGACCCCACTGCCCGCCCCAGAAAGATCCCAGCAACAATCCCTACCGCCACTAGCCCGATCACCGCCGCGACCAGCTTGCCTCTTCTCCGCCCATCTGGCTGCTCAGGCTCCCCCCGATCTCCCCGAAGCGCATCTGCCGCCTTGCGGGTATAGCTCCGGCTCAGAGCCTGATGGTCCTCAGGGTCCAGGTCGCCTGCGGCCAGTTCTTCATCTAGATCCTCCAATGATGCAAGCCAAAACTCCTGCTCATCACCCCGAGAATCATCCACCGTCCTCACCCCCACCAGCATCGGGCAACTGCCGGTCAGGCAACTGGGCACGCGCCGACTCAACCAAGGCAAGATCTTCTTCAGAAACCGCTTCGCCGCCCTGCGCAGCCCGCCGCCACCGATTCAGCGTCAGCCCGAGCAACCCCACCCCCACCACCAGGCCCGCCACTGGAATCACCCACACCAACCCGCTAACCCCCGACGTCGACGGCGTCAGAATGACCCAGTCGCCGTAGTGCTCGGCAAAACGAGCTCGGATGTGGTCGTCGCTGTGCCCGGCCACGACGAGCCGGCCGATCTCGGCTCTGATCTCCCGGGCAATGGCCACGTCCGACTCCACCACCGACTGCCCCACGCACTGGGGGCAGGCAATGGTGGCGCCGATGTCATGGGCCCGCTCGGCATTGGTGCGGTCGTCTCGACCGTCCACCACCCCGAACACCAACATGGTGGCGGCGGCCACGCCGACCAGCAACCACGACAGGACCATCTTGCGGCGACGGGAGATCACAAGGCGGCCCCCGAACGGGCCAGCTGAGCCTCGAGCCCGGCCAGGGTGACGCCTCCGGTGAACTTGGACACCACCCGTCCACGGGGATCCACAAGGTAGGTCTCCGGCACGGCGGTGACCCTGAATTCAATGGCAATGCGGCCGGTGTTGGAGATCACAATGGGCCAATCCCCGCCCTGCTCAGCAAAGAACCGGTCGATGACCTCTACTTCATCTCGGAAGACCACGCTCACCAGCCGAATATTGGGATCGCCGCGGTAGCGGTCGTGGAATGCCACCAACTCGGGATGCTCCACCACGCACTGCACGCACCAGGTGGAGAAGAAGTTAACCACCACCCAGCGACCCCGCTGGGCGGCCATGTGGAATTCACCCCCGTCCAACGTCTCCTCGGCAAACTCAGGGGCGAATTCGGGCACCGGCGGCCCTCTTCGGTCACGCTCAGACACAGCGAACACCACGATGAGGGCCACGACCAATACACCGACTGCCAGCCCCACCCACCGAACCGTTCGCAGCCGCGAGGGCCTTTCAGACTGATCGGAATCGACGGGCTGGTCGGCGGACGGCGGCTGCTCAGGCAACGGGCGCCCCGCGTTCTCGAAGGGGAACTCCCGACACCGGAGCCGACACCGGCATGGTGGGCGACCTCCGACGGCCGGGAAATGCCGAGAACACCGCGCCCAGCAGCATGATTGCGCCGCCTATCCACAGCCACAGGGTCAGCGGCTGAACGGTCACCCGCACCCCGGCGGGGCCATCGGGCTCGTCGGGCAAGTCCAACACCGCCACCTGGATGTCCCGCACCGGCGACGACTTGGTGCCCGGCGTGCGCACCACTCCACCGTTGGCGAATCGGCTCACCCCCGGCCGGACCACCGTGCCGTCCACCAGCACCACCGCCTCGGTTTTGACCTTGTTGTCGAACACCTTGTCCTGGGTGCCCACAAATACGATCTCATGCCCGCTGACGTAGGCCGTCTCGCCCGGGGCGATGGTCAGCTCGCTCTGGTGCAGGTAGCTGTTGCTGGCCGCCAGCGCCACCGCCACCACGACCACGCCGATGTGCACCACCATGCCGCCGTTGGCCCGGCCCACCAAGCCCCGCCACCCCTGCCTCCGAGAGGCCAACACCAGCTGGCGCACCGCCGCGCCCCCAGCGAACCCGGCCAAACCAAACGCCAGCAGCGGGGCCAGGCCCCGAGCCCCCACCAGCAGGGCGATCAGCAGCCCGGCCACTGCTGCCCACCCCGGCCACATCAGCCGCTCCGACAGCCTCTCGGCGGTGGTCTTGCGCCACGGCAGCACTGGGGCCACCGCCATCAAGAACAGCAAGAGCAGCCCTATCGGCATGGTCATCTGGTCGAAGAACGGGGTGCCCACGCTGATCCGGTCGCCGTTTAGCGCTTCCACAATCAGCGGGAACACCGTCCCCAACAGCACCACGAACGCGAACAACCCGAACAGCAGGTTGTTGGCCAAAAACGACGCCTCCCGAGACAGCGCCGAGTCGATCTGCCCCGGCGAGCGCAACCGGTCGCCCCGCCAAGCGATGAGCCCCACGGTAACCACCACAATCAAGGTGAAGAACACCAACAGCGCCGGTCCCACCGCATCGGCGGAAAACGCATGAACCGAGTCCACCAGCCCCGAGCGGGTCAAAAACGTGCCCAATATGGTGAGCGCGAAGGTGGCGCACACCAGCGACAGGTTCCACACCCGCAGCATTCCCCGCCGCTCCTGCACCATCACCGAGTGCAGATAGGCGGTACCGGTGAGCCACGGCAACAGCGAGGCGTTCTCCACCGGGTCCCAGCCCCAGTAGCCGCCCCAGCCCAGAACGTCCCACGACCACCACGCCCCCAAGATGATCCCTGCGGTGAGGAAGGCCCAGGCGAATAGGGTCCACCGGCGGGTCTCCAATAGCCACCCCTCTCCCAAACGACCGGTGGCCAACGCCGCTATGGCGAAGGCGAACGGCACTGTGAACCCCACGTAGCCCAGGTACAGCATGGGAGGATGCACTGCCATCAGCCAGTGGTTCTGCAACAGCGGATTCGGCCCGGGACCGTTATAGCCCGGCGGCACGTCCATCCGCCGGAAGGGCTGGGCCAAGTCGAGGTTCGGCCAGTTGAACATCAGCACGAAGAAGAACAGGCACACGATGAACAGCACCGCCATGGCCCATCCCACCAGCGGATCACCGAGGCGGTGGCGGAACTTGGTGACCACCAGCACCAGATAACCGGCCAGGATTAGGGCCCACAGCAAGATTGAGCCCTCCAGCGCGGCCCACAGCGTGGCGACGTTGAACAGCGCTGGGGTGGCGTGGCTGCCGTTTTCCGCCACATACGACACCGAGAAGTCCCGGGTAATGAGGGCCCGTTCCATGGCGAACACCGAGAGCGCGGCCCCGCCCAACACCAGCCAGGCGCACAGCCGCACCCTGTCGAGTCGACGGGCGGCCACCATGAACACCCCAAGAGCCGACGAAGCCATCGCCATGGAGATGCCTAGAACCCCCAGGGTTATGTTCATTGCCGGCGGTCGCCCTTCAGCAATGAACCGCCGCTGTTCATTCGTATTGCCCGCGCTCTTCGGCGTCGTCGATGCGCTCTTGGTTGTCCACCCGGTAGTCGTTGTCGTGCTTGACCAGCATCCGGTCGCTGGCGAAGTACCACCCATCATCGGCCACACCGCCATAGGCGCCGCTTCGCACCCAGTAGCCGTCGATCACCACGGGCACCTCGGGCTGGAACTGGTCGGACACTCCGCCGGTGTGAACCACGTCGGCCACCACTCCGTCGAGGGTCACCGAGAACGCCACTGCCGGGCGCCCGTCGTCCAGAGTCACATCCTGCGGCGACCCGCTCACCGGCGAGCCGATCATGCGGAACCGGTCGTCGCCCAGTTCCTCCCGGCGCTCCACCGCATCGTCCACCTCGCGGAAAACCAGCGTGGCGTCGGCCAGCACCTTCCACAGCACAAAGCCGATCACCAGCAACACCGCGGCCACCAGCAGCACCGGAATCCACCGGCGGATGCCCCTCCGGGCGGGCCGGGGCGGCCTGGGGCTCAGATCCATGGCCTCGCCCGGGTCCACCAACTCCTCGGTCGGAGAGTCAGTCATCGGGCATCATCCACCGGCGGCGGTTCTCGGGCACCCGACGGCTCAGCGATCGGCCCCGCATCAGCACCCACCCGGCATAGGCCACCACCGCGGCCACCGAGATACTCCAACCGGCAACGATATATCCCACATGAGTCATGGCTGCTCCTCTGAGTCATCTGGCAGACCTGCCTCGGCCCGCCGTTCTTCCATGGCTTCGTCCACCTCAAGTTGTTCGATCTGGCTTTCGAGGTAGGCCAATCGGAAACGGTGCAGCAGCAGCCAGGCGAACAGCGCCATGCCCACTGCGAACGAGAACGACAGGGTGAACAGCGTCTCGTCTCTGATCTTGCGGGCGGTAAGCGTGGACTGCTGGTGCAGGGTGCGGTTCTCCCACCAGTCCACCGACCGGTTCACGATCACGATGTTCACCGCCCCCACCAGGGCGATCACCGCCGATCTCCGGGCCTTGACCACAGTCTCGGCCGGGATGCGGCGCACCGCCAGATAACCGACGAACACCAGCACCATCACCAGGGCGGTCACCTGGCGAACGTCGCCCCACTCCCACCAGGTCTGCCAGGTGGGACGACCCCAGATGGAGCCGGTCACCAGGGTGAGCACTCCGAATATCACGCCTATCTCGGCGGAGGCGTGGGCCATCATGTCCCACCAGTCGGTGCGCCACCGCAGATAGGCCAGGCTGGCCAAAAAGGTCAGCCCGAATCCGGTGTAGGCCAAGATGGCCGACGGCACATGGACGAACATCAGGCGCACCGCGTCGAACTGGCCCACCACGTCGCCCTGCTCGGTTATGCGGGTGTCTTCGGGCACCCAGGCGAAGGCCAGTGCCACCAGCACTGCAAAGCCGGCCAGCGCCAGCCAGCCCAGGACTCTCGTCGCCTTCGACGAGGTGGTCGCCGAGGCGCTGGCTTCGGTCGCCTGTGAAGAGGTGGTGGCGGCCACCGCGGTGCTCATGCTTCCTCCAAGAGAGCGCCATAGGTCAGCGCTCCGAATACCCCATATATTCCGGCGAATCCGGCCAGAAGGCCCAACCAGGCCCATCCTTCGGCCCCGGCCACGCCGAATGCGTCCTGAAATGCCCGAGTGGCCCCGACGAGCACGGGGGCCACAACCGGCAGCAACAGCACCGGCAGTAGGGTCTCCCGCACCCCAAGCCCAGATACCAGCGCCCCATACAGGGTGCCCGCGGTAGCCACACCAGCGGCGGCAGCCAGTCCCGCACACACCAAGAGGCCGTAGCGATGCACGGTCACGTCGAACAAAAGCACCACGCCGGCTGCCAACAGCACCTCCAGCACCACCAGCTGAATGGCGATGGCCGCCGCCTTGCCTCCGAACACGGCGATGGGGTCGATTCCCGACAACAGCAGCCGGTCGGAGGCCCCGTCGGCCAAATCCACCGCGAACGAGCGGCCGATGGCCAGCAGCGACGCTAAAAGCACCGTCACCCAGAACAGCCCGGGGGCATAGGTGCGCAACGCCTCCTGATCGGTGTCCAGCGCGAAAGCGAACAGCACCAGTACCGTGACCGCAAACGGCACGATCTGGTTGATTCCCACCCGGGCGCGCATCTCAATCCTCAGGTCCTTGCCCGCGATCAGCCACGCATCACGAAACACGGCGGTCTCCCCCAGTGGAAGCATTCTCACCGCTTGAGCCACCAGCCGGGTCGCTCCCAGCGCCCACCATCCCGCCCACGACGCTCACCACCCGAGGCTTGAGTACCTGGATCCGCTCTAGCTCGTGGCTGGCCAATACCACGGTGGCCCCGGCGGCGGCTGCGCCGCGGACCAGCGTGTCGACGGTGTCGCGCGACTGCTGATCCAGGCCAGCGTGGGGCTCGTCCAATAGCCACAATTCGGGTCTCCGCACCACCAGCGAGGCGATGGAGGCCCGGCGGCGCTGGCCTGCCGATAGCCGGCCCACCCGAGTGTCGGCCAGGCGCCCGGCGAGCGAGAGACGCTCAATCGCCTCTCCTACGTCGGCGCCGCCCGTCCCCGCAGCCCGGGCCCAAAAGGCCACGTTCTCTGCCACCGTCAGATCGTCGTACAGCCCGGTGCGGTGGCCCAGCAGCGCCACCCGGCGGCGCACCATCCGGCGCTCCTTGCTGAGATCGTGGCCTAGCACCCACCCCTGGCCCGAGGCCAGCGAGCACAGTCCGGCGCACAGCCGCAACAGGGTGGTCTTGCCCGCCCCATTGGGTCCTTTCAGCAGGACGATCTCCCCCGGCGTAATGTCGAGATCAACTCCGGCCAAGGCGGGGAACCGCCCCAATAACGTCACCGCGGCCCGGAGCCGGACAGCACTATCCACAACTCCCCTCAGGCTACAGGGGCACTCTTGTATCCCGGAAACCAAGCGTGCTCCGCTCCCTGTAGCCGCAGCCCCCATATCATCAGCGATGTGTTCGCGTTGGTGACCGAGAAGGCGTACCAGCAGCATCGGCCCCATTTCGACGCTCTGGATCGCGAGGGGCACGGCCTCCGGTGGCTGCGCTTATCCGATGGCGGGCAGCTACACGGACCCGCCGATGCCTGCCCCGAGGTGGCGTGGCTCTCCAGCGACTTGTTCTTTGGCGGCATTCTGGACCGATTCTTCGAGATCGCGGAGGGGGCGCCCGATTTTCGCTGGCTCCAGTCGGCCGCGGCCGGGGTGGATCTGGACGGGTACCAGCGGCTCATGGACCGGGGTGCCCGGATTTGCAACGCCCACCTCACCGCCATACCCATCGCCGAGTTCGTGCTGCGAGCAGTGCTCGACGAGTTCCAAGCCGCCGGGCGCTGGCGGGTTGCCCAGGCCGAAGGGCGCTGGGAGCACCACAATTTCCGAGAAGTGTGGCGATCCCGCTGGCTGGTCATCGGTCTGGGGGCCATCGGCGCAGAGACCGCCCACCGGGCCCGGGCGTTCGAAGCCCATGTGACCGGAGTCCGCCGCCACCCCGCTGGCGATGAGCCGGTAGACGAGATGATCTCGCCCGCCGAGATACCCAATGCCCTGCCCGATACCGACGTGGTGGTACTGGCCGCCCCGGCCACTCCCGAAACCGAGAACCTGGTGGACGACGGCTTCCTGTCGGCCATGAAACCGGGGTCGGTGCTGGTGAACATCGCCAGAGGCAAGCTGGTGGACGACGAAGCCCTGCTTCGGGCTCTGGACGGCGACCGCCTGGCCGCCGCCATTCTCGATGTCTTCAACGCCGAGCCTCTCGATCCGGCCCACCCCTATTGGACCCATCCCAAGGTGGTGCTCACCCCCCACTCCTCCGGCGGGGGCATCGGTCGATGGGACCGGGGCGCCGAGCTGTTCTGCGACAACTTGCGACGACTGCTGGCCGGCGAGCCGCTCGTCAACGAGGTGACCTCGATGCAACTGCCCGCCGACCTCCCCTTCGTCACGGGCAAGAAAAGGCAATGAGCCCGAAGCGGGGGGCGCTGGCCGGGCTCCGGGTGCTGGATATCTCGTCGTTTCTGGCCGCTCCGCAGGTGGCCACCTTCTTGGGCGACTTCGGCGCCGACGTCGTCAAGGTCGAACCGCCGTCGGGCGAGGCTCTGCGCCGCATCGGGGCCAGCCGCAATGGGGAGTCGCTGGTGTGGGCCATGGTGTCTCGCAACAAGCGGGTCATCACCTGCGACCTCAACCGCTCCGAGGGCCGCGACATCCTCCGCGGGCTGGTGGCCGAGGTACACGTGCTGGTCCACAACTACTCCCCGGCCATGCTGGGGCGCTGGAACTGCACCTGGGAGCAGCTTCGGGCCATCAATCCCGCTCTGGTGATGGTGTCGGTCAGCCCTTACGGGCACACCGGCCCACTGGCTGATCGGCCCGGCGCGGGAACCATGGCCGAGGCCTTCGCTGGGCTCACCCACATGACAGGTGAGGCCGACGGCCCGCCCATGCTGACCTCCATCCCGCTGGGCGACACCCTCACCGGGATATTCGGACTCATCGGCGCGCTGGTGGCCTGCTATGGCCGGGATGTGAACGGCCTCGGCGGCCAGCATGTGGACGTGTCCATGTACGAGCCTGTCTTGACCTTGATGGGCAGCACCCTGGCCGCCTGGGATCCCGACGGCGACGACCCGCCCCCGGCCCGGTTCGGGTCTCGCCTGGAAACCGGCGTCCCCCGCAACATCTACCGCACCTCCGATAACCGCTATCTGTGCCTGTCGGGAACCACCGACCGCCAGGTGGAGCGCATCCTGGCGTTGACCGGGCGGGACAGCCCCGAAGACCAGGCCAAGTTCGCCCGAATGGCCGACCGCCTGGCCCACAACGATGAGCTCGATGCCCTAGTGGCCGACTGGATCGCCCAGCGCCCCCTGGACGAGGCCGTCACCATCTTCGTCGAAGCCCGCATCCCGGTGGCCCCGGTCCACGACTTGCCCGGCCTGCTGGCCGATGCCCAGGTGCAGGCCCGCAGCAGCGTCACCATGGTGGCCCACGAAGTGCTGGGATCGGTGCCCATGGCCACCCCTGCTCCCATCCTGAGCGAGACCCCAGGCGCCATCGCCCACCCCGGCGCCCCCATCGGCGCCCACAACGCCGAGGTCTACGCGGAGTTGCTCGGCTGGGATGCCGACCGCCTAGCCCAAGCCCGATCCGACGGCCTCGTGTGACTACGCTGCGGGCCGAGACATCAGTGGGGCACCGGGGGTGTTCCGGGAAAGGGCAAAGAAGATGACCCCAGAGGAGACAGCTGCGGCGACGGGGATGCCAATTGCGACTATGGGGCGCAGCTATTTTGCAGCAGATGCAGTGGGCCAGGCACTCGGCGAGGCCGGGTTCAGCGGGATAGCCCGGTATATCGGCGCCCGTGGCGGGGTGCTGGGTGACGTGGCATCTGACGTGGCGGTATCCGGCTTCGCTCTCTTCCACCCGGCCATGATCGAAGCAGGTTGGAACCAAACCAATGAACAGGGGTCGCCCGCTGACGCGGCCGCAGCCTTTGCCGCCGGCATCGGGAAATGGGCTGCCGACACTTTCGGCCACCTCGACGGTCTGGGCGACTTCGCCGCCGCAGCACGCGCGGTGATCGGCGCCGCCGAACCCATGAGCCAGGCCCTCTACGCTGGGTGGCGGGCCATGCCGATGCCCGACGATCCAGCGGCCGCGGCCGGCCTGGCCATCCAGGTGCTTCGGGAGCTGCGCTTCGGATTCCACGTCCACGGCCTGAGCGCCGTTGGCCTCGCCCCCGTAGAGGCCATCATCGCCCAAGCCAATCCCCAGCACGCCCAGTTCTTCGGCTGGAGCGAGCCCTTCCCCGACCCTGAGCCCCTCAAGGACAAGCACCGCCAAGCAGAAGAGATCACCTCAGCCCGAATGGCCGAGGTCTACGAGGCCATCGACGCCGAACAACGGGCTCAATTCGCGGCCACCGTCAATGCCATCGCCGAGAACACCAACAGTTGACGGCTAGACGTCTAACACCGACAGCCGGTCCCGGGCCTCGAACTCCGACCTGATTACGGTTACATCCTGAACAGCAAGCTGGCGATAGATGTCGCCGTCGCGCACCCAGGTCTCGTCGTCTGATTCCCAGCGCTCTCGGCGCAGGGTGCGCTTGAGGATCTTGTTGGTCTCGGTTTGGGGCAGGGAGTCGGCCCAGCGCAGGTAGCGGGGGGCCCATTTGGTGCCCAGATCGTCTTGGGCGGCCAAGAAGCCAGCGAACCCTTCCGGATCGAATGCCGCACCGGGGCGGCGTACCACCGCGGCCATCACGTCGTCGCCCACCGTCGGGCTGGGCACGGCGAACACCGCAGCCAGGTCGATGTCGGGGTGGCGCACCAGAATTCGCTCGACCGGGGCGGCCGCGAAGTTCTCCCCGTCCACCCGCAGCCAATCGAAGTTCCGGCCCGCGAAGTACACGAACCCCTCGGCGTCCCGATAGGCCAGATCGCCCGACCAGTAGATGCCGCCGTGGGTGCGCTCCTCGTCGGCCTCGGGGTTGTTCCAGTAGCCCTCAAAGGTCGGCGCCGACACCATCGACACCAACTCGCCGATGGCCTCGTCGGGGTTGAGCAGCTTGCCGGTTTCGTCGAACACGGCCAATGGCGCCTCCTCCCCGGTGTCGGGATCGAGAATCTTCACGCTCTCGTCGGCCCGGCCCAAGGCGTTGGGAGGGGTGTCGGGGGTGCGGCTCACCGCCACTCCGCCCTCGGTGGAACCGTAGGAGTCCTCCACCGGCACGCCGAATCGGCGGGAAAACCGCTCTAGGTCGTGAACCGCTCCCTCATTGCCGAACACAATCCGCAGGGTGTTGTCGGCATCGTCGGGCTGCTCGGGAGTGGCCAAGATGTAAGTGAGGGGCTTGCCCACGTAGTTGAAGTAGGTGACGCCGAATTGGCGCACATCGGGCAGAAACCCCGACGCCGAGAACCTGCGCCGGAAGGCGGCGATGCCTCCCGCGGTCAGACAGGGCACCCAGCCGGCCATCAGCGCGTTGGAGTGGAACATGGGCATGGCCTGGTAGAACACGTCGTCGGGCGTCAGCTTCCGCATCTCGGTGATGACCTGGCCGATCCGAGCCAGCCGGGCTTGCGAGCAAATGGCCGCCTTGGGGTCGCCGGTGGTGCCCGACGTGAACAGCAGCAGGTAGGGAGCCAGCGGATCGATTTTGGCCTCGGGGGGCTCGGCGTCGGTGTGGAGGGCCAGCGCGGCCGCCCACTCCGGGGAGTCTGTGTCCAGCACGCGGCCATTGGCCGCGCCTAGATCCAACCCTTCCAGCAAACCCAGGTGGCGGCTCTCGGTGATTATGACGCCGCAGTCGGCATGGGTGATGTCGCGGGCCAGCTCCACCCCCTGCCGAGTGGGGTTGATGCCCACAACCGCCGCTCCGGCCACGGCGGCCCCGCCCAGCAGCATGGAGTATTCCGGCCCGTTGTCCAGCAGCGCGCCCACGTGGAAAGGCCCCTCACCCCAACGGTCCAGCAGCAAGTGGGCCCGAGCTATGCACCCGGCGGTGAACTCTCGGTAGGTGTGCTGCTCGTCCTCGAACAGCATGGCCAAGCTGTCGTCGTCGGCCCGGCTCAACACCAGTTCTCGCACGGTGGGCAGGGATTCGGCGGGGACGTCCATGACTGGATGGTAGACAGGCGGCAAGTGAAGCTAGAAAGCTGAGGGGTCAAGGGCAACGGGATCGAAGGGGACCGAGCCTCCAGAGGCTGAGCCGGTCCCGACCCGAGCCTGGAGCGAGCGGCTCACCGCCACCGGCTGGCTGGCCTCCACCAGCAAGGCGTAGGCGTCGCCTTCAGCCAGCCGGTCCACAGGCACCACCAGTCGGCCGTGTGGCGCCACTTCCACGGGATCGAGCTGGGCGATCGGAACGACCTGGCCGTCGGCGACCTTCGACACGGTGACCAGCGCGATGGAGTCGGGCGAGGGATTGACCACGGCCAATGCCACTTCGGCCCCATCGGCCCGATTCCCAGCAATCAGGTGCCGGACCGCGGTGACCGAAGCACCTGCCGCGGTCGTCACTCCCGCCGATGACGACAATGCCGAAGCGGCGGCCACCCGTTCAGCCACGATGGGGACTCCGTTGTACACCTGCACCGCAGTCCAGAACCCAATGCCGTCGGACAAAGAGCTCAAAGCGCTATAGGAGAAGGGGGCGGGGGGAAGCGGGTAAGACCCGGCATCTCCAAACACCAGAGCGATCTGCTGAGCCGGAGGCACTGATACCTCAAATGGCGCCAGCGCGCCACCGGTGTCGGCGGCGTCCAACCGGATGCCTACATAGGCAGACGCCTCCTGTTCCGAAGGGTTGTACAAGATAATGTGCTCGACCATGCCGGAGTCTGCGGGTCCGGCCGGGAATACCCACTGCATCCGGGGCTCCGGAATCCCTGGGCCCGCGGTCAACCCCTCCAGGCCCTCTGCGCCGTCGAAGAGCTGGAGCCTCCCGGCGACGATTCTCCCGACCTGCGACTCGATCGTGGTGGAGACCGACGAGAACCGGGGGACCGCGTCGTCGGCATCGACTACCACCAGCGACCGAGCCGGCACCAAAACCCCCCTGAGCGTCTGAGGCTTGCGGATTCCTTCGTCGGTGGAGAACGTAAACTTCACCACCGCGCGGTCGGGAAACGGGTTGAACAGGGTGAACGCCAACCGGGCATCTCTCCGAGTCGATCCGGCGGCAAAGTGCCAGACTGCGGACGAGCGGGTGGCGCAAGGCATGACGTCCAGGCCGGTGGGACCCTGCACTCGCTGCTCAACTATCGCCTGGCCTGAATCGATTTCGACCAGCGCCGCGGTGTAGGGGGACTCCACCACATCGGCCAGGCGCAGGGATGCCTCCGACTTGGCTGCCACCGCCAGCGTCACCTCTCGAGGTGCAGCCGACGCCGACACAGAGCCCGCCGGCGTCTCCGGAAACACCGACACTGCCGCTGTCATCGGAGTGTCGGTGGGGTTGGCCACGATCACCGAGTGATCGGCGAACTCTCCCGGCATCGACGTTCCATCTCCGCAATACCAAACCCCTCCCTCTGCGTCAGGACCAGGTGCTGCGCTTGTGACCCCTAGGCCCACCAGGAGGGCGCCTTGTGCCGACTCGTCGCCATCCTTATCCGCCACCGCCAGCCCAACCACCATCACCAACGCCAGCAAAACCAATGGCCAGCGGACCGCCCTGCCGAGCCCTTTCCCGACGCTCACCGCATCTCACCCCGGAGAGCTCTTCGGCGGCTAGCTTCGTCGGTGCTGATACGGGCCAGCCCGATCAGAGCCGCTACCCACAATGCCAGCTGCACTGCCAACAGCAGCCGGGTCAGTCCGGAGGCGCTGTCGTCGGGCGACACGGCCACCGAGAGTTCGGTCGTCGACGGCTTCAGCGCGGTGTTGTGATACGTGGCGATGCCTGCGGTCAGACTGCCAGGGGCCAAATCGAGCTGGCCGTCGAGCATCTCAAACAGCCACCTTGGCGCGGGCTGAGACAAGTCGCCATAGGGCGCAGGTGCTAGCCGTTCAGCCACCAGAATCGTGTCAATTCCCCACTGGGAGAGCTCAGCGCCCAACCGCTTGGTGCCCGCCGTTGGGGCTCCGACGACCGATTCCCCCACTTGGCGGGTGCGGTCGTCCAGTTCGCCGACCCAGCGTTGAGCCACCGTGGGAAAGGCTCCGCTGTCCGACACGGCAAACGACAAGCCATCGTCCAGCTTCCAGCTGCCCTGCGGCAAGACGTCGGGGTGGCCGATCCACAAGACCCGGCTCTCTAGGCCGTCGCTATCGCCGGCGGTGTTGTCGGAGAACGGGGCGACATCAGAGTAATCCTCGTCGGTTGCGTTCCAGTGGCCGCCAGCGACAACGGCCAGCAATGGGAGCATGGCCGCCACCAAGGCGACTAGTGCAGTAATCGGCACGAACTGTCGCCACCCGAACCGGTAGCGCGGAACATCCACTTGAAATGCGGCCATTCCCATGGCTGCGGCGATCGCCAGGCCCACGGCGCCGGGCACCTGAACGACCTCGGGCCTAGGCAGAGGCACCGGGGACCAATCCTGTTCAGCGGCCAGAGCGACCGCCGCGGAGCCCAAGTAAAGCATCCACCCCCGCACTGCCCAAGCCAGGCGATAGTCGTTGGCCAAAGCCAAAGGGAGCACTGCGCCAATCGGCAGGGCCCATCCAAGGCGGTCATCACCAAATGGCCCAGTGTCGAACCGGAGGAGCTCCGCCCAAGAGCTTCCGCGGCCGCCTCCCGGCCTATCGCCGAACAATGACGGCAAACTGTCCAGCAGCCAAGGCAGGTTCAGCACAGCGGCAACGGCTGCCCCGGCCACTGCAACCAGTATTATCCGCACCGTCCCTTCGGCAGTCCCAGCCAGAACCGATCCCAGAAGCAAACCAGCAAGTACCAGAGCCACCACGATCAATGCCTCCGACACCATGGCAATGGTCAAAGCAAGCAGCAGGCCAACAGACAAGGCCTCCCCGAAAAATGATGGTCGGTGGGAGACCGGGCCGGAGGTGCCCTTCGAAGAGCCGAAGGGGGTGAGCCTTCCCCCAGTCAGCAAAGCTCCCATCAACCAGGGAACCGCCCCGTACAGCAGCAACGCGTCCCAGACCCCGTTGGCCAACGCGTTGTAAGGCACCGGATTGGCCATATACACCGCGAGAGCCACGACCTGGACCCATTGGGCGCCGAACGGGCGCATGAGCCGCCAAACCCCCAATCCCCCCAGCGGAACCATCCCCACGATCAGCACGGTGCGCAAAAGGCCGGTCTCCCCCAAGAACAGCCAGCTCAGCAGGGTCAATACTCCCAAACCGGTGGGAGCGAACCCTTCTTGACCCAATCCGACAGGGCGGAATTCGCTCCACCAGCCGCTCAAGAGGTCGGAACTAGATCCAAGCCCGGTCAACCCGCCTGCCACGGGAATACCCCCAGAAATGAGGCCGCGGGCACCCAGCAATACCAGGATCAATGCGGCCAGCCACACCACCACCGAAACCCGTGAGCGGCTCAACCGGGATAGAAGGGTGCTCCGGGCCGAAGGCTCGCGCCCAAATCCAGAACTGCCCGCCCCTCCACCGCGTTCGGTCAAAAACGAGGCAAGCTGGGCGAATCCCCGAGCCTGGGACAGCCGAATATGGGCATCTCCGACATGGCGGACGCGGCTAATCTCCCGCCGCCGCTGCCTGATCGATCCGGGGCGCACCAGGTTGTAGCCCCACGATCCCGCGATCTCCCGGGCTCGGCTCACATGCCCGGTGAGTACAGCCGCCAGCAGCCCTACCGCCGACAAGATCATCGCCTGGGGAACCACCCTCAGTGAGTGCCAGAACCCGTAGACAGAAAGCAGAGTCCGCACTCGGTGACGGCGGTAGAACCGCCCAACCAGCGGAGGCGGGAGGCGTTCGTTCAGCCGCTGTCGGTGGCGGACTACCGCCGAGGGCACCACCATTACCCGCGCTCCCACGATGCGGGCTCGCCAGCACAGGTCTACATGCTCATAGCAGAACGACATCTTCGGATCGAAGCCGCCAACTACCCGGAACAGGTCTGCGCGCACCAGCACGCACCCTCCAGGCACCGCGAACATGTCCTGAACAGCATCGTGCTGCTGTTGGTCCAGTTCCCCCTCCTCCACCGTGGAGACCGGAGTCCCGGTCTTGTCCACCAGAAGGCCCACCTGTCGAATGACCGACTGATCATCCCAGTCCACATACTTGGGCCCGACTATTCCGGCGTTGGAGCGAACCGCCTCCTCGGCCAGCAGCCGCAGCGCATTGGGCGCCAGCACCACATCGTCGTGGCAAACCGCTATGAAACCTGGGGCGGGATCAGCGTCCAGCACGCGGTTGGCCGCCGAAGCGAATCCAGTAGTGGACTCCAGCCGGAGGACGGTGGCCTGGGGCAAGAAACGGTGAATCCGGGCTGTGGGGTCGGCCTCGCTGCCGGTGTCCACCACCGTCACGTCCACCAGGTGATGGTCTTGGGCGGCAACCGACTCCAACATTTCGTCAAACCACAAACCCGGATCGTGGCTCACGATCACCACTTGGATTCTGATGTCGGATGTGGCTTCCATCAGGATTCGGTGCGACTGACGAATTCTCGGAGGGCGACCGCCAGGGCGGGGGCTTGCTCGACGGCATCGGACAATACGGTGCGGACAGAGTCGGGAAGCTGCCGGGCCAGGTCAGCCACGGCGTATCGGACGTCGTCGGGGATCTGCTCGGCTAGATCGGCGAAGGCGTCCCGCAAATCGTCGGGCATCTGCCCGGTCAGGTCCCGCCGAGCGGCCTGCAAGCGGTTTATGGCCAGCAGTCCGAGGCCCGCTGCGGTGTAGATGCCGTTTTGAATGCACTCGACCAGCGGGTCATCCTCGGTTCCTGATTCCTGATCCGACCGCGTTTCGCCCACCTCACCACCGTACCGGCCCGCCCGACAGCAAAAGAGACACGGCTCTGACCTCTTGATGACTCGTCACCGAGTACGGCAAATGCGCGTCCGAAGTGGCACACTCGTGGCGATGCGAGCCCTGGTCACTGGGTCGCGGGGTTTTGTGGGAACTCACCTCGTCGCTCATCTGAACGCCTGCGCCGACGACGTGATCGAGGTAGACCGCGTCATCGGCAGTCCCCCCATCGAAGATGCCGGCGCGGTATCAGAGCTGATCGCGGAGGCAAAGCCAGACGCGGTGTACCACTTGGCCGGCCAAAGCGACGTGGCCGGTTCGTGGGACGACCCCCTTGGCACATTCCATACCAATGCCGACGGCACGCTGCACGTGGTCCGGGCCTGTATCGACGCAGGGGTCGAACGCCTGCTATCGGTGACCAGTAGCGACATTTACGGTCTGGTCAGCCCCGAAGACCTGCCGCTCGATGAGTACGCCCCACTCCGGCCGGTTAATCCCTACGCGGCCAGCAAGGCTGCCGCCGAGATGGTGTGCATCCAGGGCTTTTGGGGCCATGGCCTCGGGGTGATCCGGGCTCGGGCCTTCAACCACCTGGGCCCTGGCCAGAGCGACCGCTTCCTGGCCCCCGCGCTAGCCGCTCGGATCGTCGACAATGAGCAGACCGGCAAGACCGAGGTGCCCGTAGGCAACCTGTCAGCCCGACGCGACTTCACCGACGTGCGCGACGTGGTACGGGCCTATCGCCTGCTGGTGGTGGACGGGGTACCCGGCGAGGCCTACAACGTGTGCTCCGGCCAGGATGTGGCCGTGTCCGAGATCGCCGAGATCCTGCTGGGCCTGGCCGAGGCACCGCTGACCCTCGAGCAAGACCAACGCCTGTTCCGCCCCGTTGATGTGCCAGTGATGCGGGGCGACAACGCCAAGCTCCGGGCGGCCACCGGGTGGGGGCCCGATATCGCCTTGGCCGACACCCTGGCCGACCTGCTAGTCGATGTGCGTCGGCGCCATACCCGCCAAACTGGAGAGATCCATGGCTGAGCACCATCCCCGCCGCGCACTGATCACCGGAATCACCGGCCAGGACGGCTCCTACCTGACTGAGCTTCTGCTCCAACAGGGGTACGATGTAGTGGGCCTGGTGCGGCGATCCAGCACGGTCAGCTTTGAGCGCATTGCCCACCTCCAAGACCGGATCACCATCGTCAGCGGCGATCTCCTCGACGAAGCCTCCCTCATCGAGGCTCTGCGGCTGCACCGGCCCGCCGAGGTGTACAACCTGGCGGCCCAGTCGTTTGTCCAGACCTCATTCGGCCAGCCGGTGCTTACCGGGGAGACCACCGCCTTGGGAGTGACTCGCCTGCTCGACGCCATCCGCATCGTGGATCCGAGTATCCGCTTCTACCAGGCCTCCAGCAGTGAGATGTTCGGCAAAGTGCGGGAGGTGCCCCAAACCGAGACCACGCCGTTCTATCCCCGGAGCCCTTACGGCGTGGCCAAGGTGTACGGCCATTGGATCACGGTCAACTACCGGGAGAGCTACGGCCTCCACGCCAGCTCCGGCATTTTGTTCAACCACGAGTCCCCCCGCCGGGGTCTGGAATTCGTTTCCCGCAAGATCTCCCACGCCGCGGCGGCCATCTCACTTGGACGCCAGCGCGAGCTGCGCCTTGGGAACCTGGACGCCAAGCGCGACTGGGGTTTCGCGGGCGACTACGTGAAGGCCATGTGGCTGATGGTCCAGCAGGACAAGCCCGGTGATTACGTGGTGTGCACCGGGGAGACTCACTCGGTGCGGGAGTTCTGCGAGCTGGCCTTCGCCCACTTGGGCATGGACTACCGGGACTACGTGGTGATCGACGAGGCGTTCATGCGCCCCGCCGAGGTGGATCTGCTGGTGGGCGACGCCGGCCGAGCTGCCTCCGAACTCGGTTGGCACCGGGCAGTCGGGTTCCAGCAACTGGTCGCCATGATGGTGGACGCCGATCTGGACCTGCTCCAGGGCAAGCTCAAAGGAATTTCGTGATTAGACCCACTGGCGTCTCACCCAAGGGAATTTCGTGATCAAGCCCGCCGGCTACCCCTTCAGAGTGATTTCGTGACCCCCAGCGTCGTCACACTGGCCGGAGGAGTGGGAGCGGCCAAGCTGCTCACCGGCCTGATTCGAGCCCACCCGCCCGACGACCAGCTCGCGGTGGTGAACACCGCCGACGACGCGGTGCTGCACGGCCTCCATGTGAGCCCCGACCTGGACACCGTGGTCTACACGCTGGCCAATGCGGTCAACCCCGATGCCGGCTGGGGTCTTGCCGGAGAGACCTGGCAGGCCATGGACGCCTTGGACCGTTACGGCGGGATCACCTGGTTCAGGCTGGGCGACCGCGACCTGGCCACTCATCTGTACCGCACCCACCGCCTCGGCCAAGGGGCCGATATGGCCACCATCACCGCAGAGATCGCTGCGGCGTGGGGTTTGGAGCTGGCCGTCGTGCCCGTAACCAATGACCGGATCGAGACCAGAGTCACCACTATCGACGAGGGCGAGATCGGCTTCCAAGACTATTTCGTGCGCCGCCGCCACGATGTGGCCGTGACCGCAGTCCGGGTAGCTGGATCGGAGAGTGCTAAGCCCGCGCCCGGTCTCATCGAGGCCTTGGCCACGGCCAAGCAGATCGTCATCGCCCCCTCCAATCCGATCGTGTCCATCGGACCGGTGCTGGAGGTGCCCGGCGTGCGAGAGGCAGTGGCCGCCCGCCGCGACGCCGTGGTGGCAGTGTCGCCCATCGTGGGCGGTGTTGCACTGAAAGGCCCCGCCGACCGGCTCATGCGGGAACTGGGCCACGAGAGCTCGGCAGTCGGAGTGGCACGGCTGTACCGGGACGTGGCGGCCACACTGGTAATCGACGAGACCGACGCCCACCTGGCCGACAGCGTGGAATCCGCTGGTATGGCCTGTGTGGTGGCACCCACCATCATGGACGGAGTCGAGTCGTCCATTGCGCTGGCCCAAGTGGTTCTGGGCTGTACCACCCACAAAGCCCACCGATGAGACTCGAGATTCTCGGCGTGGAGGGTATGCCCGAGATCAATGCGGGCGATGACCTGGCCGGCCTCATCGCCGAAGCAGCCGATCTGGCCGATGGCGATGTCGTGGTGGTCACCCAGAAGATCGTTTCCAAGGCCGAAGGAGCCATGGTCGCGGTTGACCCCGACGACCCCCAATCGCACAAGCCGGTGGTGGAGCAGGAGTCGGTTCGGGTGCTTCGGCGTCGGGGCCATCTCATCATCAGCGAGACCAAGCACGGGTTCGTATGCGCCAATGCCGGAGTTGACCGGTCCAACGTCGACGCCGACCAAGCCGCGCTGCTGCCCGACGATCCCGACCGCTCGGCCCGGCGCATCCGCGACGGGATCCGAGCCAAGGCCGGTGTGGAGGTCTCGGTGATCGTATCCGACACCTTCGGGCGTCCCTGGCGGCGAGGGGTGGCCGACGTGGCCATTGGCTCGGCCGGGGTCCGTCCCATCCTCGATCTGCGGGGTACAGAAGACACCACGGGACGGGAACTCCAGGTGACCGAGGTGGCCATCGTCGACGAGCTGGCTGCCGCCGCAGAGTTGGTCATGGGCAAGGCCGAGAACATCCCGGTGGCCGTCATCCGGGGTATTGACCCAACCTGGCTCGGCCCTGGCAGCATCCAAGCTGACCTGATCCGCTCCCCCGCCGAGGACCTGTTCCGCTAGGCAGTGATGTGGTGTTTGGGGCTGACAATGGCCCGGCGGATTTCGACGTTCGCCTGGACCGTGCTGTAGGGCAGCAAGACGGAGTCCGCTACCCGGGCTCCGGCGGCAACCGCGGCGTGGTCCATTATCACTGAGTTTGTTATCTGTGCACTGCCGGCGATTTCGGCGGTGGGATGGATGTGAGTGCCGCCAGCGAGGGCCATCTGGACCTCTAGGTAGGCGGCAGGGGTGCCGGCGTCGATCCAAAAGCCGTCTCGGGCCACCGCGTACAGCGACCCCTTTCTCACGAGTGCCGGGAAGGTCTCCCTTTCGATTGAGGCGGGGCGGCCTTCGGGGATCAACTCGACCACCGAGGGGTCAAGAACGTACATCCCGGCGTTTATCCACCGGCTGGGGGCCTCTTCAGCGGGCGGCTTCTCGACGAAGGCCCGCACCCGACCATCGGGGTCGCACACCACCACTCCGTAGCGGGAAGGATCCTCCACCGGGGTAAGGGCAATGGTGGCTGCCGCGCTATTCCCGCGGTGGGCGTCGAGCAGGTCGACCAGCGGAAAATCGCTGATCACATCGCCGTTCACCGCGATAAACGTGTCCTGTACCTCGGCCATTCGGGCGGCAAAGGCGATGGCCCCCGCGGTGTCCAGTGGCTCGGGCTCCACCGCGTAGAACAACTCCACCTCGGCACAGCGGCGCTGGGGATAGGCGGTTTCAAAGGCATCCGGCCGATATCCCAGCGACAGCACCGCCCGGGTAACTCCCTGCTGGCCCAGCCTCCCCACTACGTGCTCGATCATGGGCCGGTCTACCACTGGCAGCATCTGCTTTGGACGAGTCAGGGTCAGAGGCCGGAGCCGGGTTCCGAATCCGCCGACCAGTACGACTGCGTCCACGAGGAGCTAACCGTCGTCTTCCACCCTGACGCCCGGAACGTCCTCGTCGATTCCGTCGTCGAATTCAACCGGGCCCTCGGGCTGGGAGATGTCGGCCACCAGCGAGGGCGACACCCCGAGCAGATCATTGACGGTGGGAGGCAGGGGCACCACCGCATCGCGGGGCGCCAAGGCGATGGTGAAGGCCTCGCCGTCCCTCTTGAAGCGGACATCGCCGAAGTCCGCGTAGATCCGCTCGTCAGGCTCGGCGGCTTCCGCGGTGAGCGCCCTGGACCAGCGCACAATCTGCATCACAGCCGGCTGCCCATCGCACACCGCGTCCACTGCGCTGATCACCCCGAACTCGGCGGCGGTGATGCCGTTCATATCCATCTTCACGAACATCGACTCGAAGAACTTGGCCATGATGGCGTCCTCGCCCGCGGCGTTGGCGGTGAACGGGTGGACGTGGATCAGCCCGTCGGAGTGGGAGTGGATGCCCTCAGGGTCATAGGGATAGCCCTGGGGGTTTAGCCGACCCTCGAAGATCGGCTGGAACGCCCCTTCGCCATTGTTATCGGTGCAGTCCCATACTCCATAGGCCGAGTGCCAGTGATCGCTGAGGCCGGGACGAGACTCAGCCTCCCGCAGACTCCAGGCGATGGCCACCACGCCGGAGCCGATCAAGATGATGAGCACCACCAATGCGGGAAAGCCGATGATGCGGCGCTGTTGGCCGACATCGCCCATCGACGCAGCCCGCGCCACTTTTCGAGAACCAGAGGCTCTTGCCACGGCTTTACAGGCTACTGGTCTGACGGCGCGATCAGCGCATCAATCGCCGGAACAGATCGAGATACCGGTCGGCCACCTGTTGGGGGCTGGCGGCCTGCTCGGCGTAGGACCTCCCCCGCCGACCCATCTCGGCCAGGCCGTCGGTATCGTCGGCCATCTCGGCCACCGCGGCACAGAAGGCATCGACGTCGTCGGGGCCAACCGTCCGCCCCGCACCGGATTCGGCGAGCAGCCGCTCCACTTCGCTGTCCCGGTCGACGCTGGCCAGCACCGGGCGGCCCGCAGCCAGCACTGAGTACACCTTGGAGGGCACGCTGGAAGCGCCCAGCCCGGCCCGCAGCAGCACCACGTGTAGGTCAGCGGCGGCCAGCACCTCCCCCAGACGCTCCGGCGGTTGCCAGCCCACCAGGTGCAAATTGTCAAGCCGAGTGGCCGCCGCGGCCACCGATGAGCGGGCCACCCCGTCGCCGTTGACCACAAACTGGACGTCGGCCCGCCCCCGATCGGCGAATTGCTCTGCTGCGGTCACCATCAAGTCCAAGGGCTGGGAGTGCCCCAGGTTGCCGGCGTACATCACCACCGTCTTGTCTGAATCGCCACCCGGCCCAAGGTCGGCTCGATAGGAGTTGTGCCGATCAGACGGGACAATGCGATCGGCGTCGGCCGTGTTGGGTACGACCACCACCTTTTGCGGGTCATCACCGGAATCCAGTTTGGCCCTCACGTTTTCGGCCATGCCCTCCGAAAGCACGGTCACCACATCGGCCCGCCGATACACCCAACGCTCAAGCCTGCTGGCTGCGGCCACCGCCTGAGGGTTGCGCAGAACCCCCGTCTCCACTGCGGCGTCGGGGAAAACATCCTGCACGTTGAACACCAGTGGAACCCGTCCCCGCCAGGCCGCCGCCCACCCCGCAGCCCCCAAAGTGAGCGGGGGCGACATGGCGACCACCACATCGCAGCGGCCTGCTGCGGCAACGGCATCGGCCCCCGCCAGCACGGAAAACCCGGCGAATGCTGCTGCCCGGGCCACCAAACGCCCCTTGTCGGCAGGAAACGGATGCCAGCGCCGGATCCGACCCCACGGTTCGCGCTGGGTGCGGACGAGGCGCCCGGACCATCCCTCGGCCACCGCGTGGTCCCGGTACCACGGAAGGCTGGTGACAACCTCCACCCGGTGGCCACGGGCCGTCCATTGCTCGCAGATGGCGGTTATCACCTCTCCGGTGGGAGCGGTATCCGGCTCATAGTGCGGGCACAGCACCAAGATGCGGAGATGATTCATCTTCGGGCCACTTCGGCATAGAGGGCATACATTCCCGCGGCCGAGTCGAACTCGGCCAGCTCACGCACCCTGGACTGACCTGCTTCGCTCAATGCCTGGCGGGCGTCGGGATCCCTCGCTAGGTGGCCGATGGCCTCGGCCCACCGGGCATCGTCATCGGCATCCAACAGGGACCCGCCCGATGCCACCACTTCAGGCAATGCCCCGGCGTCAGCGGCCACCACTGGACAGCCCCGGGCCATGGCCTCGACCACAGGGAGACCATAACCCTCGTATTTCGACGGGAACACCGTGGCCACCGCCTGCCGAAACAGGCCGTCGAGCACCGGGCGGGGAATGCGGCCCAGCCGGTGCCAGCGGCTCCCCACCTCCAAATCGATGGCCAACTGGTCCAGCTTGGCGTCTCGCGGGCCGGGTGCCCCAGTGGCCACCAGCTCCACGTCTACCCCGTCGGCGGCCAACCGGGCCAGCGCCCGCAGCAGCACTTCGTGGTTCTTGTGGGGGTAGGCCACCGCCGGATACAACACGAACGGGTGGGACAAATCCGGCACTGCGGCAGCCAGCGGCATCTCCGAGTCGCCCAAAGAGGCGTCAACCGGCGCCGGCAGGACCGCCACCCGCTGGGGATCGACCCCCAAGCGCTCCTCCAGGCGGCCCCGGTTGAACTCGCTCACCGTCACGATCGCCTCGGCCCGGCGCACCGACCACGGCAGCATAGACCTCAGATACATCCGTTTGATCAAGCCGAAGCGCCTGGGACAGTCCAGAGGCTGCAAATCGTGGATGGTCACGATGGCGGGCCGGATGCCCATCCAGGGCACTGTCCCCCCAAAGTGGTGGACCATGGCAAGGCCGCGGCGACGACATTGGCTGGCCAGCCAGGTGTTCTCGACAAACACTCGCAGTGGCCGACCCCTCGCCGGTGGAGAAACCACCACCTCGTGGCGCTCAGCCAGCGACGGGTGGGCCTCGGCGAACCCACGCGGCGCGAACAACGTCAGCCTCACCGGGGCGTCCGGCGAGATTGCCGACAGCAATCTGACCGCATAGTCCTCAGAACCCCCCACCTTGCCCGACCGCAGCCACAACAGGTTCACCCCCACCGTTACGACCGGATCAGACGAGCCCATCAGCCGGCCAGCTCTCGGTACACATCAACCAGCCCATTTGCCGTGCGCTGCCAGGTGAACTCGGCCAGGGCCCGCTCCCGGCCCTGCTTGCCCAATCGGGCCGCATCATCGGGGGAGTCGAGTAGCCCGGCCAGCGCGTCGGCGATCTCCTGAGACCTGGTCGGATCCACCAGCACCCCGGTCGAGCCAGCAACCTCGGCGGTGGCCCCCGTCGTCGAGGTCACCACCGGCGCCTCCTGCACCATTGCCTCCAGCACCGGCAGGCCGAATCCCTCGGTCAGGCTCGGATAGCACACCACCGCGGCGGCCCGCATCAGCGCCCGCTTGTCGGCCTCGGCCACAAACCCCAACCGGCGGATCGACTGACCAGACGAAGCCAATTCCATACCAAGGTTCGACTTCCACCCTTCCGGGCCCACCAAGACCAAATCCTCGGCGGTTCGGCCCAGCATCTGCCATGACTCCAGCAGCCCGGCCAGGTTCTTGCGAGGTTCAGCTGTGCCCACCCACAGCACAAACCGACCAGCCAGGCCATACCGCTGCCGCACCTCGTCGGCCTCCTCGGGCGGGACCAAGCGGTCGTTGGCCCAATACGGCACTACCCGCACCCGATCACCGTCGATCCCCGCCTGAGCGCAATCATCTGCCGTGTGCTGCGATGGGCACACCACCAGATCGGCATCGATCCGGGTCAGCTCCAGCGATCGAACGAAGAACCGCATGCCCCGCGGTGTGAAGTGGTCGGGATGGCGCAAAAACGCCAGGTCGTTGACCGTCACCGCCAGCGGCGCCGTCCGGGGAGGCACCGCCATGCCGGTAGCATGGATCGCGTCCACCGGCCCCGCTGTCCGCTCCACTGCTGGCCATCGCATTTGGTGCCAGCCCCAGTACAAGCCGGCTCGGGGTAAACGCACAGCCTCCACCGCAATGCCCGGAGCGAACGGCTCTTGGGGGGGATTCCGATGCCAAGCCGATACGCCAACGATCTCTGGCCCCGCCGACAGCCGTCCCAAGGCCTCCACGCATCCCAGTGCGGCCGCAGCCGTCCCCCCCGGCACCGAGTGCCAGCACTGCTCCAGCGTAATCGCCACTCTCACTGCTCTGAGTCTGCCAGCCCCAACTCAATGCGTACGCTGCGGACCACTAGTGTGAAGTCCGATGAGCGGCTTTTGGGTTGGCAAACGAGTCCTGATCACCGGGGGTGCCGGATTCTTGGGCCAAACGGTTTGCCGACTGGTCAACCAGCAAAAGCCCTCCCTGCTGGCCGTCCCGTCCAGCGCCGACTACGACCTGCGCACCGCCGAAGACGCCCACAGGCTGCTGGCCGATACCCAGCCCGATGTGGTCATCCACCTGGCAGCCCGGGTGGGGGGCATCGGCGCCAACCTTCAGCGGCCCGCCGACTTGTACCTCGACAATCTCCTCATGGGGACCAATGTCATCGAGCAGTGCCGGCTGGCGGGAACCGACCGGCTGGTGGTGGTGGGCACCATCTGCTCGTACCCCAAGCACACGAAGGTGCCGTTCACCGAGGACTTCCTTTGGACCGGGTACCCCGAAGAGACCAACGCCCCTTACGGAGTGGCCAAGCTTGCCCAACTCGTGCAACTCCAGGCCAACCGCGACCAGTACGGCCAGCAGGGCATCTATCTGATGCCCACCAACCTGTATGGCCCGGGCGACAAGTTCCACCCGTCGGTGTCACACGTCATCCCCGCTCTCATCAAGAAGTGCGTGGATGCTGTCGAAGCCGGCCATGACAGCATCGAGGTGTGGGGCACCGGCACGGCCAGCCGAGAGTTCCTCTATGTGGACGACGCCGCCCAGGGCATCCTGCTCGCCGCCGAACACTACCGGGGAGCGGCTCCCGTGAACCTGGGGGCCAACCATGAGGTCGCCATCAAAGAGCTAGTCCACGACGTGGCCGAGATCACCGGATTCGCCGGCCGCATCGAATGGGATGCCACCAAGCCCGACGGCCAGCCTCGCCGCTGCGTCGACCCCGCCCGGGCGAAGGAACTATTCGGTTTCGAGGCCACCACACCGTTCGCCGAAGGTTTGCGACGCACCTATCGGTGGTATCTGGCCAACCGTCACGAAGCCGAATCGCGAGGCGTGCCGGAAACCCCGGCATAGTCAGCGCCCACCACCAACTCCACATCGGCGCCGTCGATCTCGGCCACCAGTTCTAGCCGCGGCACAGGCTCCACATGGCGGGCCAGCTCCTGTGCCTCGTCCTCGAATGCCACGGTATAGCGAACCATGGTTATGCCCACGTCAAACCGGTCGGCGTTGGCCCGTTCCACCACGGAGAACCCGGCCCGCTCCAGGGCATCCTCCACTCCGGCCACGGTGCCCGACGGATTACCGTTCAGCACTCTCACCCGAACCCCGGCCAGGCTCCCAGCCCGGAAGAACTCCAGCGCCGGCTGGGCCGCATCCTCTACCAACAGAAGCACCTGTTTGCCGTCGATGGTGGCATCAGCCACCGGCAGCTTGTACCGCTCAATCTGATCTACCCGGAACGACCGGAACTCATCGCCCAAATCCACAATCTGACCCAAGGTGATGCGGTCGTCCAGGGTGATGCTGGGGCTGTCGCCGTCCAATAGCTCGTTGGCCACCCTTCGCAGGGTAAGCGGATTGCGAATTCCCTTCTCCACCGCCCGTTTGAGGGTGGCCACCATGAATTCCTGCTGGCGCTGGTTACGCTCGAGGTCGTTCCACACTCCGAGGGGCACCCAGTCGTCGTCGTTGGCCGGATTCCCCCCCTCGATCAGCGTCAGCGGCCGACGAGTCCGCACATAGGCCAGCGCCGCGTCGGGATCGAGAGTCACCACCCCGGCCTGCTCGATCCTCAACCCCACCGAGTCATCCCGGATGGACTGGGCGATCTCCACCGGCACCCCGTCTACCGCTTCCACGATCCGGAGGAATCCGGCGAAATTGATCTCCACATAGTGGTGGATGGGCACACCGAGGAAATCCGACACGGTTTCGATCAGTGTGCTGGCTCCCCCGATGCCCCGAGCGGCATTCACCCGTTCGCTCCATCCTTTGCCGGAAATCGGCACCCACAGGTCGCGGGGGATCGACAGCATTGCCACCCGGTCGGCCTCAGGATCGATGCGCACCAAGATCACCGAGTCGGTCAACAGGGTGTTGATGTCCCGGTCGTTGTGAATCGGGCTGTCGGGGTCGACCCCCAGAGCACTGTCGATCCCTACCAACAAGAAGTTCCGAGCCTCCGAATCGCTCTGCTGCTCAAAAGAGAGCGAAAGGCCGACCGACACCCGGGGAATCTTGTTAATCTGCGACTTCACCACGGCCAGCCCCGCGGCCCCGCCCACCGCCGCGGCGAACACCAGCAACCCAAACAGCACCACCATGAGTTGCCACCAGGTTCTCTTGCGTACTCGCCGCCTGCCGCGCCTCATTCACTGCCAGTGTAAAAGGCTGATCAATTCGTTTTGGTTCAGCCTCCAGCACCGGATAAGTGCCAACAGAGTCCGGATACTCAAAGGCTGCCCTTTTGGGGAAAGCGATAGGTACACTGCACCCAATGGAGGTGGCGGCTGTTGCCGTGGTGGGACACCATCTGTGTTCCAGGCTGGCCGACGTCACCGACGATTTAAGCGCCCTGGAGTCGAGCGGGTTCTGGGCAGTGGCCATTGACTTCCACGGCAAAGCAGTGTGCGCCCGCTTCGACTCGGTGCGTCCTGCCCGTCCCTGGAAGGGCCGTCCCTGGAAGGGCCTCCCGGCCGACACCTGGACCAGTTCTCTTGATCGGGCCGGTTTCACCCGCGGCGTGTCGGCCATTCGGGAGATGATCGGCGTCGGTGACGTCTACCAGGTGAACCTCACCCGCCGGCTCAGCGCGCCGCTCATCCATCCCGACACCGACATTGCCGCTTTGGGGGCCGCGCTGGCCGAGGGCAACCCCGCTCCCTACGCCGCCGTGCTGCGCCTGCCTGAACACGGCGTCCACATCGCCTCTGCCTCGCCCGAGCGGTTTGTAGTCCGCGACGGCCCGTGGGTGAAGTCGTCCCCTATCAAGGGAACCGCAGCTGAGCCATCTAAGCTGACTCCCAAAGACCAAGCCGAGAATCTGATGATCGCGGATCTCGTGCGCAACGATCTAGGACGGGTCTGCGACTACGGGACGATCAGCGTGCCCGAGCTGTTCTCCCTGGAACACCATCCTGGGCTAGTGCATCTCGTGAGTACCGTTCAAGGGCGTCTGCGCCCCGGCTGCGGATGGCCCGAGCTGATCGAGGCAACATTCCCCCCCGGATCGGTCACCGGCGCCCCCAAGTTGGCCGCTCTTGACGCCATCGCGGCCTTGGAGCCGCAGGCCCGCGGGGTGTACTGCGGTGCGGTTGGGTGGGTTGACGCCGACCGCCAGCAGGGCGATTTGAACGTGGCCATCCGCACACTCTGGCTTGAGGACGGGCACCTCCACCTCGGCACCGGCGGCGGCATCACCTACGACAGCAATCCCGAAGACGAGTGGCGGGAGACCGAGCTGAAGGCCAAGAGGCTGCTCGCGGTGGCCACCGGAGAGTACATCCCGATATGACCGAGACGCAGATTCCTGCTGAGACTTCGCCAAGGGCCCGCATAGTGTGGATAAACGGGGAGCTGGTTCCCGAGGACCAGGCTCGGATCTCCCCCTTCGACCACGGCTGGCTGGTGGGAGACGCGGTGTTCGAGACCTTGGTCATTGTGCGGGGCATGCCGTTCGCCGCCCGCCGTCACCTGGAGCGGCTGGCCTACTCGGCTGAGCACCTGGGTGTCACGGTGCCCGATGCCGGTGTGCTCCGGGAAGCCATGATCGGGGTGGCCGCGGCCAACGGGCTCGATGAGGGGCGATTGCGGGTGACCGTCAGCAGCGGCACTGGTCCACTGGGCAGCAGCCGGGGCGACAGCCCGCCCACCGCCACCGTTGCGGCCACCCCCCAGCCTCCGTGGCCAGCCACCACCGCCGTGGCCACCATGCACTGGACCATCAACGAGTGCGGCCCCCTGGCCGGCCTCAAGACCGTGTCCTACGGAGCCAACGTGCGGGCCCTGGCCTCGGCCAAAGCGACCGGGGCCAGCGAGGCCGTCTTTGCCAACACCCAAGGCCAACTGTGCGAAGGCACCGGCAGCAACGTGTTCTTGGTTCACCAAGGCCGTCTGATCACACCATCGCTGGCTTCAGGATGCCTGGCCGGTATCACTCGCCAACTGGTGATCGATTTGACCGGCGCCGTCGAACAAGACGTGCCCCTTAGTGCCCTCGCCACCGCCGAAGAGGCGTTTCTCACCTCCACCACCCGTGACGTTCACCCCATCCACGCCGTCGACGGCCATACGCTGTCCTCCGCCCCCGGCCCCCTCACCCAGGCTGCCATCCAGGCCTTCGCCCGCCTCAAGGCAACTCAGATTGACCCCTAAGGTGCACAACATCTCCAACCACAACCCTTCGCCCACCGTCCAGAAGCAACGCACCCCGCTCATCCAAATCCTGGGCCAAACCCTCCAACACCGTTCCATCTCCTAGTTCCACCGATACCCGGCAGCCCAGGGTGGCCGACTCGTGGCGCGCCGCAGCCACCAACGCAGCCTGGCCGCTAGCTTTCTCAACTCTCGCCATCCAGTGGGCGAAACCGGTCAGAATCTCCCCCAGCATCTCTCGGCGGTCGATCACCGCACCACACACATCTTCAAGAGACACGGCGGTATCAGCAGCTTCGGCGGGGGCCGCACCGGTGCGCACGTTGAGACCCATGCCCACCACCACAGCCTCCAGTCGTTCCCCGACCACCACCGATTCGGCGAGCACGCCGGCTAGTTTGCGATCACCCACAATCAGATCGTTGGGCCACTTCAACCATGGCCGCACCTCGGCTTGAGTCTTACAGGCCTCCACTGCTGCGAGGGCCAACGCGGTGGTCACCAAGTGGGAAGCTTCAGCGGCGAGCTTGGGCCTAGCCAATACCGAGAACAACAGGCTCGACTCCGGAGACGCCTCCCAGGTTCTCCCCCGTCGGCCTCGTCCAGAACTCTGGTAGTCGGCCACTAAGACTTTGTTCGGCTCAGCGCCGAGGCGGGCCGCAGCCAAGAGGTCGGCGTTGGTCGAGCCGGTTTCAGCAACCCAACCGACGCGAAAACCTGCCATCAAGCTCTCCTCCACGACTCACCCCCTGCCAACTGGTCCACAACCACCTCTCCTGTCATTATTCGCGTGCTAGAGAATCCGTCTGCCACCATATTGCCGTGTTGTCCAAGGTATTGGTGGCGAACCGGGGTGAGATCGCTGTACGGGTGATCCGGGCCTGCCGGGAGATGGGCATCGCCACGGTGGCGGTGTACTCCGAGCTCGACCGCAGCGCCCTCCACGTGCGCATGGCCGACGAAGCCCACGCCTTGGGCGGCCAGACTGCGGCCGAGAGCTATCTGAACACCGAGGCCATCCTCGGGATAATCGAGCGCACAGGGGCCGACGGTGTCCACCCCGGCTACGGGTTCTTTTCCGAGAACGCCGACTTCGCCCGGGCCATCACCGCCCGGGAGGTGGCGTTCATCGGCCCCAATCCCGAGGCAATAGAAGTCATGGGCGACAAGATCTCCGCTCGCCAGGCCGCCGAGCGGGTAGGGGTAAACGGCGTGCCCGGCACCACCGAGCTCATCACCGACCCCAGCCAGGTGCGAGCCTTCGGGGCCGAATACGGCTACCCGGTCGCCATCAAGGCGGCCTACGGCGGTGGCGGTCGGGGCATGAAGGTGGTGGCCGACGAGAGTGCGGTGGAGGATGCAATCGAGTCGGCCCAGCGGGAGGCGCTCAGCTATTTCGGACGGGACGAGATCTACATGGAGCGCTATCTGGAGAAGCCCCGCCATGTGGAAGTGCAGGTGTTGGCCGACGGCCATGGCAACTGCGTGTATTTGGGCACCCGCGACTGTTCGGCCCAGCGCCGCCATCAAAAGCTCATCGAGGAGGCCCCCGCGGCAGGCATCGACCCCGATGTGCTCACCGCCATGGGCGAAGCCGCGGTCAAGGTGGCCCAGGGCTGCGACTACGTGAACGCCGGAACGGTGGAATTCCTGTATGAGGACGGCGCGTTCTACTACCTGGAGATGAACACCCGGCTCCAGGTGGAACACCCGGCCACTGAGCTGGTAACCGGTGTCGACCTGGTGGAGCAGCAGATCCGGGTGGCCGCAGGCGAACCGCTGCCATTCACCCAGGACGACATCGCAATCTCCGGACATGCCATCGAGGTGCGCATCAATGCCGAAGACCCCGCCGAAGGCGCCTTTCTGCCCTCGCCGGGGCCGATTACCGGTCTGCACCTGCCCAGCGGCTTCGGCACCCGCTGGGACGGCGGCTACGAGGCCGGCGACGAGATCAGCCAGTTCTACGACAACTTGGTGGGCAAGTTGGTCTGCTGGGGCCGGGACCGGCCCACCGCCATCGCCCGCACTCTGCGGGCCCTCGACGAGTTGGAAGTGAGCGGGGTGGCCACCACCATCAGCGCTGACGTGGCCATCTTGTCCCACCCCGATTTCGCCGCGCTCGCCCACTCCACCAAATGGGTGGAGGAAACCCTGGACCTCACCGGAGTCAAGGGCTCGTCGGACACCGACATCCCGCCAACCGATGACGAACCCCTGGTGCAGCGGGAAATCGATGTCGAGGTCAACGGCCAGCGCTACGCGGTGCGGATGTGGGTGCCCGAGACCGCCCAGGTGGCAACCGCCGCCGCGCCAGGCGGGTCCAAGCGCCCCAAGCGGGCGTCCGCCAGCAAGAGCGGCGGAAGCGCCGGCAGCGGCGAGGTGACCGTGCCCATGCAGGGCACCATCGTGAAGGTGATGGTGGCCGAAGGGGACACGGTGGAGGCCGGAGATCCCATCGTGGTGCTCGAGGCCATGAAGATGGAGAACAACGTGTGCGCCGAGAAGTCGGGCACAATTGCCGAAGTCCGGGTAGCCGAAGGCGACTCGGTAGGCGGCGGCGACGTGGTCGCGGTCATCGAATAGTGCTGGAGCCGTCAGCTCAGGGCCAGGCCAGAACTTCGATCATCATCCCCAGCGCCGGTTTCTCTCAGCCCGGCGCAAATGAGACCATGCTCGATCGCTGTCTTGAGACGCTGCGGATGCTGGATCCCCCGCCTCTTGAAGTGATCGTCGTCGTGGGCGACGAATTCCAGGGAGAACTCCCCCGGCCGATTGGCTACTTCCCGGTGCAAATAGTGAACCGCGGACCAGGCAGCTTTGACTTCTCGATGGCCGTCAACTCGGGGCTGCTGGCCTGTCGGGGGGAGCTGACCCTCTTGCTCAACGACGACATCGAGGCAGAAACCTCCGATTGGCTTGGGCGGATGACAGCCCACCTCGACGACCCAACCGTGGGGGTAGTGGGGGCGGCCTTGGTCTATCCCGACCGGTCGATTCAACACATAGGAATGGAAATCAAAAACGGTCATCCCACCCACTCATTTCGGGGCTGCCCACTGTCAGACGCCGCAGCCCATGGAGTCGATGTGGCCCGAGACGTGATCGGCGTGACTGGAGCCTGCCTGCTGGCCCGTCGGCGAGACCTTCTGGCCGTTGGCGCACTGTCACCGGTGTTTCCGGCCTCCTATGGTGACATCGATCTGTGCTTGCGGCTGCTCAGATCGGGACTCCGGGTCGTTGTGGAGCCCGCTGCAATCCTTGTCCACCACGAGAGCGCCAGCCGGGAACCGGTAATCGAGCCCTGGGAGTCGGAGAGATTCGTTCACCGCTGGGCCGAGTTAGCCGATCCATGGCACCACCTCCGCGATCACCGCCCTGACTACACCGGCTCTAGTATTCGCCCCATGACCGCCGATCTGGTCGATGGCGAGGACATCGAACCGCTTCGCCACGAGATCCTCCGCCTACGCGATCAAGCTCTTGGGGCTGACGCTGAAAACGAACATCTCCGCGAGCGCTTTGTCAACGAGGACGACCGGATCGCTGAGCTTGAAGACCGGGTTGGTGAGCGGGACACCCGCATCGAGGAGTGGAAAGACCGGGTTGGCGAGCGGGACGCCCGCATAGCCGAAAGAGACACCCGCATCGCCGAACGGGACACCCGCATAGCCGAACGGGACGCCCGCATAGCCGAACGGGACGCCCGCATAGCCGAGTTGGAGGGTGAGAACCGCCGACTGCACGAAGAACTGGCCCGCCCGGCCATAATCCGGCTTGCCCGACGAATCGTTCGGGGATCGCGAAAAAATGAACAGATCTGACCCCGTTGACACCAAGAGGGTCGGCGTGGAAATCGAGGCCAAGGCCGAGAACCGGCGCCGCCAAGACCAGGAGATAGCCCGACTCGAGCGTGAGGTTGCACAGGTTTGGGCCGACATATCCCCCGCCAGAAACTCTCCAGAAACTGCAAGTGATGAGAATCCTCTGCTAGACCAAATCGCCAATCAAGCCGCCCTCGATCCCCATGTCCCCATCGGATCGCGCCGGGGGCTCCGGAGCATCAAATGGGCGATCCGCAAGCTGACTTACTGGTACATACGCTTCTTGAGCGATCAGTTCAATGTATTCGCCGGAATGTTGGTCCGGCACCTGCGCAACCTCGAAACCCGTCTGGGCCGATTGGAAGACGCCGCCGGGTATCCGGTCGCTCAGTCTGTTCCGGCCGGATTTGGCATTCTGGACAATCCCCCCGAGCCTTCCGCCACTGTGGTGTCTCATGTGGCCGGCTTCGCGAGCTCAGGTCCTTGCCTGGTGATTTCGGGAGGGGAGGGTGACATCGTGGAAGCCATCGGCAATCGAGGGGTCCTCTCCCACGGAGTTGAGCAAGAACCCGACCGGGTGCTCGCAGGGCTCAAGCGTCAACTCGATATTCGAACTGGCGACGTACTGGCCCACCTTCTTGACGCAGAGGACGAGTCATTCGGAACGATTGTGCTCACCGGCGTGGTGGAGACGCTCCCGTTGGCCAACCTGTTGGAAATGGTTGACCAAGCCAGCCGGAAGTTAGATAAGACTGGGCGGATCATTGTGGCAGTGGCCGATCCTGCGAGCCGGGGACGGGTGGATGCCGAACTGGGATCGGGGCTGGGCATCTCACCGATCACGTGGCGCCATCTCTTACAGGGCATCGGCTTTGACGCCCGTTTGGAGCCCTGCCCCGACTCTCGCATTGCTGAGATAGTTGTCGCCCAACGCGCCACGAAGCAGAGCGACCCATGAGCCCCGCGGTTGACCTGTTGATCCCGCAGATGGCATCGGGGGATGCCACCAGCAATCACACCCGGCTGATTCGGGAACTCCTTGAGGAGAGGGGTATCGGGGTCCGCATCGTCGTAGAACGCAAGAACAGGTCAGACAGCGACTCCATTCCCATCGAGAAGTGGAAGGGCGACGCCAAAGTCTCGATTCTCCAGCACTCCATAGGCTCAGAAGTTGCCCAGTCTGTGATCCGCAAGAAAGCACCGGTGGTGCTGAACTACCACAACATCACACCGGCCAATTACTTCCAGGCCTGGCAGCCCGAATTGGCCAAGAGCGTTCAACGAGGACGCCAGCAACTCAGCCAACTCGCACCGATCACCCGCAGGGGGATTGCCGACTCAAAGTTCAACGCCAGGGAATTGAGGGGTTTGGGCGTCGACGACGTCGTGGTCGCTCCGGTGCTATGGCAACTGGGCAGCGGCCCGCAGCCGGCCAACCAGAGCGACGACGCAGTGGATGAGGAAGGCGGGACGGTGCTGTTCGTTGGTCGGCTGGCCCCCAACAAGTGCCAGCACGACCTCATTGCCGCCTTGGCCGTGCTGTTGCGATTCCGGCCCCAATCGCGGCTGGTGCTGGTGGGCGACGCCTCACCGCCCCAATACCTGCAATCCCTCAAGAGCCTCGCCAGACGGCTCGACGTAATCGACCGGGTGGTGTTTGCCGGGAAGGTCTCCGACAAGAAACTGCTCCAGTGGTACCAGCTTTCAGATGTGCTCGCCTGCGCATCTGAGCACGAGGGATTCGGGGTCCCCTTGGTAGAGGCCATGGCCAACGGCCTGCCGGTTGTGGCCTTTGACGCCGCCGCAGTAGGCGAGACTCTTGGCGATTCCGGCATTGTTCTCAGCGACAAGCGCCCGGCAACTATGGCCATGGCACTGCAACGGGTGCTCGGCGACCAGTACCTTAGAACCAGCCTGCGCCGCCGAGGCATTGAGTCGGCCCAGCGATTCGATATCTCAGTCACCCGAGAGCAGATGTGGGTTGCCCTCAAGGACCTACTCGAAGCTGGAGGCTGACCCGAAGACTCCCCTCAACCGCCTGCGAATGCCCCGAGCCAGCCTGGCGATCTTGTTGTGGATCCTCTCCCGCCAGGCCACCCGGTCCAGGCGAGCCCGGGTCTCCGCCAACTCTGCCCGGCTCTGGGCTAGCTGAGCCTCGGCTTGGGCCAGACGAGCCCGTGTCTCCGCCAAGCCCTCGGCCAGCTCATTTGCCCCGGATAGCTCGTGTGAACTACTTAGCTCAATTGCCCCGGTCAGCTCGGCGATGAGCTCCTGCTGGCGGTGAACCAGGTGCTCCATGCGCCGATAAGGGGCCATGGGCGAGCTCAATAAGTCCATTCGAGACCGGCTTCCAGCATCGTGAAGCTCAGCCAGTCTCACCGCGGGCTGGCGGTAGATCCTACGAATCAGATCATCTTCGGCCTGCCGCCACCGCTTCAGCAGCTCGGCATCTATGTCCTCGCCGATCAGGCCGCCCAAGTGGGCCACTAGGCGGTCGTTGCTCCAGGTAACCGGCCAAGGCAGTTGACAGCGGGAACTCAACATGGCCGATACTGTTTTCCATAACCCTCTGACGACGGCCAGGCGAACGTCTACTCCCCCGGCAGCCACCCACTCCCGGTCCACAAACTCGAGCCCGTCAGCGGTCACCACGAAGTTGTCCGGCCCGGCATCCAACCAAACCGGGGGCAGCACCCGGCTGGAATCCTCGGGAAGATAGGGATGGGGCGCGTCTACTGAGTCAATGGATGTCTCTCGTGCAGCCAAGGCGGCCCGCCAAGTGCGCAAATGCTCAGCGATCCCGTCGGCATCACCTTCCCGGGCACGGTCCAGCAAGCACTGCTCAAGATTTCGGCCCTCGACATAGGGCTCCTCAGACACTTCGACCTGCCTCAGCCACCCTCCCAAATCGCTCTCTCTGTCCTCAGCCAAGAGGCGGCGCCTCATGGTCAAGCCCTGATCCGATTTGACCACCAGGGCTTGCTGCCTCCAGCGCCGACGACGGTCAGGCGCCACCCGCCAAGCCAGCGCCTGCTTGTCAACTCGTTCCGCCACCGCCTCGGGATCCCGGCCAGCAACGACCAAAAAGGAGTTCGCCACATCGGGTCCCAATCCTGCCGCCAACATCGCTCGGTGGGCAGCCCGTTCATCGGCAACCAGCACCGGCCGGGCAAACTCCTCGCTGGTCGGGCGACCCACTATCTGGTCGACCAAGTCGACCGCCTGAGGCTGGTCGTAGATCTCCTCGGCCAGCACCGCTGTGGGCAGTTTGTAGTCGGGAAACGGGTACAGCCATTTCTGAGCACTCAACCCCGCGTCGGCCAACATCTGGGCCAGCTCCCGTCGAGACCACGTCGTCGGTTCGCCGGGGCGGTAACCCTCCCAGCCCACCCAGGGCAGACCCAGGTGGTCTTCTGGAAAACCAAGCAGGTACTTGAGACCCAAGCGGTTTTCAATGGCCAGCACCACCACCCCACCGGGTGACATGGCATCGGCCACCCTGGTCAAGAGTGCGGCTGGCCCATCGCCCCCGCCATGGCCGGCGCCCGAATACTCCAGCACTCCAACGACCAGAACGACATCAAATCCCTCCCGCCGGTCTTCACCCAGACATTCGAGAGGGCCGCACAGCACCTCCACTCCATCGAGCCCGGCACAGCGGTGTGCGATCAGCTCCGCCCGGGCAGCGCTGCCCTCCACCGCGGTCACCGCGGCCCCACGGTCGGCGCAAAGGCGGGTGTTGACCCCCGAGCCCGCCCCCACATCCAGCACTCGGTCTCGTGGTTTGATGACCACCGGGTCCAAGAGGACGGCCCGCTCCGGAGCGAGGTGGTATGCCGTAGGCCAATCCCGGATGGCGTCAGCCAGCTCATCAGACCCCACCCGTCGATCCTCGGCGGCGCTGATAATCGCCAACAGCTCCGACTCCGCGCCGTCGGCATAGGGCAGCGAGTCACCGATGGAGATGATTGACAGAGGCTCAGGACTCACTTGTGCATCCAAGCCTCAGTTACCGGCCTGCCAGTTGCCCTCCAGGTTGAAGAGCCCATTGGCCTGAGGGTCGGGCTCTCCGGAGACTTGCAGCCAGAACTCCCGAGCCCGGCGGTCGTAGAGGAACGAGGCATCGGAATCCTGCACCGCGGCATTGACGTGAAACGCCCCCGTGCGGAACGGAATGCGAGACAGGCGAAACTCCACCCAGCTTTCGCCTTCCACCTTTCCGGGGCGGAACCCATCGACATGGGAGCGAGGTCCGGCCAGATGGAGGTTGTTGTGGTCATAGAACCCCAGCGAGAAGACCGGGTCTTCGATGGGCTCGGAGGCGAAGTAGTGGACGCGGACGATCAGCGGGTCGCCGGATGCAAACGACTTGGGGCGATGGCCGGCTCCGTCAAAGAACTCCAGATTCGTGATGCGCAGCGGCGTATCCCCCTCGTCATCGGGCCGGGGGCGGTGGCCCACCGAGGCCGCCCCCTCGGTGTCGATGGTGTCGAGGTAGGCGTTGACCACGTCCTGCGGATCACCCGCCGCGGCCAGAAGGCCCCGATTCAGCCATGCCATCTGATCGCAGTTGGCTCGCAGCATCCCCAAGTCGTGGCTCACCAACACGATGGTCACGCCATGGGCCCTCAGCGACTCCAGGTGGCTGAAGCAGCGGAGCTGGAATTCCTCGTCGCCCACGGCCACCACCTCGTCGACGATAAGTATTTCGGGGTCGACGTGGACGGCCACGGCGAAGCCGAGCCGAACGTACATTCCACTGGAATAAATCTTCACCGGGCTGTCAATGAACTCTTCCAGACCGGCGAACTCGATGATCTGCTCTACCCGTTCGTCGATCTGGGCTTTGGGCACCCCCAACACCGAGGCATTGAGATAGATATTCTCCCGTCCGCTCAGCGCCGGGTGGAACCCCGCTCCCAGCTCCAAAAGAGCCGATGTCCGACCTTTAGCCTCAATCCGGCCCGCGGTAGGGCGATAGATGCCGGCCATGATCCGCAGCAGGCTTGACTTGCCCGATCCATTGCGCCCCACCAGCCCATACATCGACCCGCGGGGCACTTCCAGGCTCACATCTCGGAGCGCCCAGAACGGCTCGCTGCTGATCCGGCGAAAGCGTCGGCCCGACCCGGGGCGCAGGCCCGTCCAGGCTTCCTTCAGACTGAGAGGCCGGTCTGTGGTCAGCCGGAAGCACTTGGAGACGCCTTCGACCACCACTGCGTTGTCGCCCGCCACTACAGCTCCTCGGCGATATCGCGGGTTCGGCCTTTGAACATCACCCAACCTGTCGCACCCACCGCCAGCGAGATCACAGCCATGAGGCCCAATCGAAGCAGACCGGGCCAGTCCAGCCCGTAGAGAAGCTCGCGAGAGGCCTCAGTGAACTGGGAAAGGGGATTCAGCCGGATGATGTCGCGTACCGGCATCCCCATGGCTCGCTCAGGGATCAGTGACAGCGGGTAGACGATCGGCGTTACGTAGAAGAGGAACTGAAGGGCGATGGTGGCCAGATAGCCCACGTCGCGATAACGCACGTTCCACACGCTGAGCACCAGACCAATCCCCAAAGCGAAGACAGTCAACAGCACCAACAGCAGCGGCCACAGAAGGAAGGTCCAGCTCACGTTGACCAGGCAAATGAGGATCAGCATCAGGATGGACGCTTCAATGGCTGCTTGGAAGAGCACGGTGACCAGGGCGGCTACCGCGGGCGCCTCGGGGGGGAAATACACCTTGCCCAGTAGTGACCCAAGGTCCAGCAGAGCACTCATCGCCCCGGTGATCACCCCGTAGAAGGCGTTCCACATGACCAAGGCACAAAACAGGTAAAGGGCAAAGTTGTCGAAGCGGCCATTGCCTGCTCGAGGAGGGTCGAACTTCAACAGCACGCCGAAAACCAGGGCGTATATGGCCAGCGTGGCCGCTGGATTTAGCATCGACCACAGCCAGCCCAGCACCGACCGCTTATAGCGCGACCCGAGCTCCCGCTGTACGAGCCGACCGATTAATTCCCGGTAGCCCCAGATCTCAAGGACACTGCCTCGGTCGGTCAATGCCCTCATCGCTGCCCTTCGGGGTCGCACAGATACCCGTACACCCCAGACAGGTTCTGATCCCAGCGGGCGTGGCGAGCGGCGATGTCGGCCAAGCCTTGCTCGGCCAACCGCCAGCGGCGGGCCGGATCCTGGGCCAAGGCGATGATCTCCGCGGCCAGCCCGTCGGCGGTCTGAGGCGATTGCATGCAGTTGTGATCGTGGCGCAGCAGCCAGTCTCCCGCGGGGTTCTCGAACGTCACCACTGCGGTGCCGCAGGCCATCAGCTCCAGCGGCAGATAGGAAGGGTGCTCAGAGGTGGTGAGGGCCACTCCGATGTCGCAAGTGCGATAAAGCGGGCCAGTATCCCGGTAGTCGAGCTGGCCCATGTGGGTTATGAGGGCGTCCATGTGCTCGGGAAAGGCCCACGATCCGGCGGTCACGATGCGTACATCGTCGGCTAGCGCGTCCTTCACCAGGCGCACAGCTCGAGCGGCCAGCTCCCAGCAGTTCCGCAGATGTCCGGGGCGGGAATATATGAACACGGTCACCGGCCGGTCGGGATCGGATTCGATGCGGCCGCGGGCGTGGAATACCCCCCCGTCGACTGCGGGCCAGAAATGGCTGGCCACTCCGCTGTATCGGTCCCGATAGATGTCGGCCAAGTGGCCGGTGTTGCACAGGCCGTATAGCCCCAGGCGGTAACTGTGCTCTGCCAGCGCGTAAAGAGTGCCTGCCGGGTAGAACATGGGCTCGAAGTCCTGGATCATGTAGAAGCGGCGGGTCTGGCCAGGGGTGCGGGCTGTGAAGTACGCGGTGGTCCACATGGTGGCGATGGCTGCATCGGCCGTGGGAATGACAGCAGGGTCAAAATTGAAGGAATCGTGGTGGCTGATCGGGCTGTCGGCCAGCGACCGGAAGGCGGCAGAGATTCCCGACCGATACCACCGCTCGTCGTGGTCTTTGGGGCCGGTCATCACAATGAACCGATTCTCCACACCATGGTGGATGGCCAAGTGGTCGGCCAGCCGGAACACGGTGTGAATGCCCCCATAGAACGGGTTCTGGAACTCGGGCACGAACCAGTTGACGGTGCGCACATCTTGCCGACCCAGGACGGCCCGATGGCCCTGGTGTACCGCCTCGGCGAGTTCCCGGTCGGCCTCGGACGCGAACGCCAAGGCGTGGGCCTCTCCCGCCTCGTTGCGCTGGTAGAAGACCTCCATGGGCCGTCCCAGCATCTCGGTGAGCTGCTTGAGCACGCCCGGATTCTCCTCACAGTGAATTACCGGCTCGGAGTGATCCGGGCTCAGGTTCGGCGAGAAGTAGGGGTCGCCTCCCATCAGCCACCGCTGGTAGGACCAATAGCTGGCGAACACGTCGTTCGCGGGCACATGCTGGCCCCGGGTGGCCGACTCCTTATGAGCGACCGGAGTGGCTGCGGAAACCACATTGCGATAGCCGGCCTGACGGGCCCGCAACCCGAGCACAACGTCGCTGCCGCACAGCTCCAAATGCTCGTCGAACCCTCCTATTTCCTCGAAAACCGACCGACGCACGGCCAAACAGGCCCCGGTCGCCGCCATTGTGTTGCGGGTCCAATCAGTCGGCCCTATGAGGCTGTCGGAGTGCGGGGCCATGCCCTGGAATAGGTGGCCGGCTAGGCCGTTCATCCCAATAATCACCCCCCCGAACTGGATGAGCCCCTCCTCATCGAGAAGCTGGAGGCCAGCCACACCGATCTCGGGGCGATTGGCCCAACCGATGAGATTACCGAGCCATCCGGGATGGCCAGGCGAGGTGTCATCGTTCAAGAACACCAGCACTTCGCCAGTAGCCTGCTCGGCAGCCCGATTGTTTACCGCCGAGTAGTTGAACGGCTCATCCCACCAGACTATTTCGGGGCTCAGATCCGCAACCTGAGCCTTATACCACACCTCGTTTTCCGCGCTGTACCCTCCGTTGTCCACAATGACGAGCTCCAAGTCCGGATGGCCGGCCGAGCGGATCAAATCAAACGCCCCCTCTAGGAGGTCTCGGTTGTGGCGGGTGGCGATTATCACGCTGACGGGCACGGTCTGATTGGGCGTCCACACCAAGTTGACACCGCTGTCCCCCGCTTCGGCCCGAGCGGGCCAGCCCTTGTGCAGCAGCCATCGGTTCACCAGGTCCAGATGGTGCGGTTCGACGCGGTGATCGCGGTTGCCGACGGTCTGCAAAACCGCGGGCAAACGGCGCACCTGCTGATCGGAGACGTCCAAGCCCATGAGCAGATCCCACCAGAGCGAGTCGTCATCAACCCCGGCATCGCGATAGCGCAAAGCGGCTTCGGTTTGCAGTCTGTGGGCCCGAATGGCAAATGCCCGCCCAATGTAGTTGGCGCACAATAGGAGATCGGGCGACCACTCTGGTTTGAGCCGAGGCTGGGTCAATCGCTCCAGATCATCATCGAAGTAGACGCCTTCCGGCATGCCTTCGACGTACCATTCCCAGACCTCGGCCAGATCAGCCAGGTCGTCGTCCCAGTAAACCAGGTCCAACCACGGGTCTCGCCACGCAGCCTGCACAATCTGAAATACCGCGTCGGGTCGCAGTCGATCGCCAGACCGCAATAGCAGCACCAGATCTTTGGGACTGCTTTGCGACAGCCGATCGAATTCATCGGCCAGTCCACCCGGTTCTACTCTGACCACTTCGAGCAGGCCCCAGGACTGGTCCCGCAGCGAAGCCTCCGTTGCGGCTACCTCGCCACCATCGTCCACTACCAGCCCCCACACCTTCAACGGCCGAGGCCATTCTTCATACGATTGCCGCTGAACCTCCAGAATGCTCGGATCGGCTGGCAGCCGGCACCACCAGTCCCGATAAGTCACTCCGGCAGGATGGCGTTGGGATGGCGGCTCTGGCCCCGATACTGGTGCCTCCGCAAAACTCTCGGATAACTCCTCTCCATCCACGCTCGGCGGCTCTGCATCGGGCTTGACATCAATGCGGCGCCGTTGCCACTCGGCTCGGATGCGATTGGCTGTGTCGCGGGCTTCCCGGACGATCACCATTGCCCCGCCAGCCAGCCGCCGACGGCGGGTGTTCCGGGGCAGCGCTCGCTCAATAAGACGACGAACCACTAAGACACCCTACCTGCACGCCCCGGATTCGCTTTCACCCGAATGGCCCTCCATAGCCTTGAGTCCCCCGCCGGGAATCGGTGCGTACTTGATGGCTCGGGCGGAAACTGGGACAATTGGCGGGCGGGCGGCCAACCGGTTCTGGACGTTTTATGCTTTGGCAGCGGTCGGCGTTGAAGAAACGCCTACGCTTATCCCCGCTACTCGCCGCCTCATTGCCTCTCGCCGCCGCGGCATCGATGCTGGCCGCGACACCCTCTTCGGCCCAGGACAGCTCTGATCCCGAGCCCGTGCTGATCGTCGACCCCGACTCGGCGATCACTTTCGCCGGAAGCGGGTGGGGCCACGGAGTGGGCATGAGCCAGTGGGGGGCCTACTCCCGGGCCCTCGCCGGGCATCTCGTCCCCGACATCCTGAGCTTCTACTACGAGGGTACCGAGCTGGTGGCAAACTACGGTCGGCCGGCCGCCAGCACCGACCCCGAACCGACTCCGGCGCCGACGCTCTCGCCGCAACCAACTTCGACACCGCCACCGACTTCTCCCGAGAATCCGGCACTGGTCTTGCTGGCCACCGCGGACACCACCACTCTGGTGCCCGAGGGCCTCAACCGCATCACCATCGACAACGCCGACATCGCCCACGGCGGCCAGGACGCGACCCGAGTCCCACCGGGAGCCCCCATCACCGTCACCCGAGCCGGCAACAACTGGCACATCTCCTACAACGGCATCAACATCTGCCCCAACGGCTGCTCCGGCCAGACCGCCCAACTCCACTTCGCCACCGACACCGCCGTAGCCGTCTCCAACACCGGCCGCTCCTACTCCCACGGACGCATCAACCTCATCGCCACCGACCAAAACCCGACCCGGTTCCACATAACACTCGACTCCCTCACCATCGAGAAATACCTCACCGACCCCCACAACGATCCGGCCTCAGAACAAGAGCAGCCGGAGGATCTAATACAGGCGCTGCTGGCCACCGCGGACACCACCACTCTGGTGTCCGAGGGCCTCAACCGCATCACCATCGACAACGCCGACATCGCCCACGGCGGCCAGGACGCGACCCGAGTCCCACCGGGAGCCCCCATCACCGTCACCCGAGCCGGCAACAACTGGCACATCTCCTACAACGGCATCAACATCTGCCCCAACGGCTGCTCCGGCCAGACCGCCCAACTCCACTTCGCCACCGACACCGCCGTAGCCGTCTCCAACACCGGCCGCTCCTACTCCCACGGACGCATCAACCTCATCGCCACCGACCAAAACCCGACCCGGTTCCACATAACACTCGACTCCCTCACCATCGAGAAATACCTCACCGACCCCCACAACGCCATCCCCGGGTCACCCGGGCCAGAGACCGATGACCTGTCTGAACAGGAACTCGATCCGCCACCCGAGCCAACCCACCCCACCGACGCCATCCGCATCCTGCTCGCCACCACCACCGGCACCACGCTGATCCCAGAGGGCCTCAACCGCATCACCATCGACGGCCAAGGCGACATCCGGGTGCCCGAGGGCACTCCCGTGGCCGTCACTCGGCACGCCGGCCACTGGCACATCGTCCATGGCGGCACTGACGTCTGCGGCGCGGGTTGCACGGGATCTACCGCTCAGCTCAATTTCGGCACCGGCACCTCGGTGGCCGTCTCCAACACCGGCCGCTCCTACTCGCACGGACGCATCAACCTGGTCTCCACCGGCGGAGCGTCCAGCGAGTTTTACATCATCCTCGACTCCCTCTCCATTGAGAACTATCTGCGGGGCATAGCCGAAACCCCGATGAACTGGCCGCTGATCACCCACGAAGTCCAGGCCATCGCCGCCCGCAGCTACGCCACCGCCACGCTTTTGGAGCGGCGGGCGTCCGCCACGTGGACCAGGCCATTCGACCTGTACTCCACCGTCTGGGACCAGGCATTTGTGGGCGATACCCGGGAGAAGCACGCCGACGCCGGGACGTGGCTCCAAGCGGTCGCCAACACGGCAGGCCAGGTGCTGGTCTATGAGGGGGCACCGATCCGGGCGTTCTACTCCGCGTCCAACGGCGGCCACACCGAGCGCAGCGGCTATGTGTTCTACGCCGATCTCCCCTACCTGCCGGCCAAGCTCGACCCGTTCGATCCCCAGCACAGCCCTCACGCCTCCTGGGAGCGGGTCTACACGGTGCGCGAGTTCAACCAGTGGTTGAATGATCACCCCGATACCGCGGTGGGACGGCTCCAAGGCATGGAGATTACCGGCGGCACGGGCGCGTCGGGCCGAGTGGACGACGCCGATATACGGATCACCGGTACCAGCCGCACCGTCACCGTCACCGGTAGCCGGCTCCAGAGCCGAATCAACACCGCGGCCCGGGAACGCGGGCAGGGGCAATTGCTGTCCACCAAGTTCGTATTCAGCTTCTCGGAAGAGACGCTCGTACCCGACACCTCCCGACCCACCTCGCCAGAGGAGGCACCGCGCGATGATGCTCTCTTCTATTCGGGGATCATCGACGGCCCTGACTTCTGCTTCAACCGCAGCCTGGGCGGACCCACAACCTACGCCCATGACAGCAACGGCGACGGTATCGCCGATGTCTGCTCGCTCCCCCGAACCCGCCGAGAAGCCGCCGCCCGCCAGCAAGCCCTGGAGCGCATGGCCCTTCTGCCCAGGTTCAGAGATGACTTCAACGCCCGTTTGGCCGAGGAATGCCTCTCGGTACCTGAGACCCTGGGGGAGCCCGACAAAGAGCCCGCAGACGAGTGTCAGCAGCACCGGGAGCGCTCAGCCAACGCGCCATCCAACACCGGTTCGACGCCACAGCCCAATTCGGCCACCCCGGCACCGCCCAACGGCAACGGCCTAACGCCCGACGAAACTGGAGACGGGCTGTTTTATTCGGGAGTCATCGACGGCCCTGACTTCTGCTTCAACCACAGCCTGGGCGGACCTACAACCTACGCCTACGACAGCAACGGCGACGGCATCGCCGACGTCTGCTCGCTCCCCCGAACCCGCCGAGAAGCCGCCGCCCGCCAGCAAGCCCTGGAGCGTCTAGTGCTCGAGAATCTCGACGCGTTCACCTTGCTCTTTGAGGTGGCCTGCATTGAAGGCCCGAAGACGCTGGGCGAACCCGAGAAAGAGATCGCCGACGGGTGCCAGCCTCACATCGGGGCCCAAGCGGTCTGACGCTGCTGGACAGCCCAATAGATCGACCACCAAAACCCGGTGTATCGCAAAACCAGGGCGAACTCACGACGCCAGAGCGACGCCCACCGGCAGATCGGCAGTCCAGTCCCAGCACTCCACGGCACCATCGGCTCTGACCCCACAGGAATGCCTGTAGCCGGCGGAAACGGCGGCGAATCGGCCCGCGGGTACGTTCACCTGCCCGTACCAATTGGCCCCCCAGCACTCGACGGTGTTGTTGATTCTGATGCCGCACGAGTGGAAACCGCCAGCAGCAACGGCTGTGAAGGAGGACGATTCCAGGCGGTAGGTGTTGACGAGGGATTGTCGGGCGGGGTCATCGAGGATTAAGAGGCAGATGTCGTTATCGACGCTGTAGCCCCATCTGACCGAAGCCAGCACGGTCTGCCCATCGGCGGACTTGACCACCGGCACCGGCTCGGCGGCAAAACCGAAAAGGATGGCGCAGCCCGACGCACCGCCAAAGGGATTCGTCTGCCCGCCAGCCACCGGAGCGCCAGCGGTCGCGGCCAGCCCCGCGGCAATCACGACAACTACCACCGACGCCAACAGCTTCCCCGCCATAATCTAGAAACCCCCGAACAGTTGACGAGCCTTACACACACCCAACGCTCGATCGCACATCCCAGGTGCACATCGTCCTAGACCACAAGGTTCGAATACCGGTACCAGCCGAGCAAAGCGCGCTGCCCAACGCCGACAGTCAGCCCAACAGGTCAGCCACCAGACCTCTCAGCGGCACTCTGAAATCGGGCGGACGATCCAGGCCGGCGAGAGCCAGCGCCCTATTCTCCAGCACCGAGTTGGCCGGGCGCGTCGCAGGACGGGGCGGTTGCAGATCGGCGGTGGTGATGGGCGTAACCCGGTCGAGGTCATGGCCAGCAGCCGCCATGACCTCCCGGGCGAATTCGTACCAAGACGCCGACCCCTGGTTCGTCACGTGATACAGCCCCGGGCGGCGGTCGACGCACAGCCGCTCGATCACCGCGGCCACATCAGGAGTGAACGACGGAGACCCACGCTGGTCGTCCACAAACCGCATCGGCCTGCCCTCGGAGGCCAACTGCAATACCGTCACCACCATGTTGGAACCGTGGCGACCGCACAGCCACGAAGTCCGCACCACGGTGGCCTCCTCGCCAGCTTCCCGTTCGCCAGCAAGTTTGCTGGCCCCATATACCGACCGAGGATCAGGCCGGTCCCACTCGTGATAAGGCTCTCCCTTGTCGCCGGAAAAGACGTAGTCAGTGGAGACGTGGCACAAGTGAGCGCCGAACCGGCGGGCGGCCTCGGCCACATGTCGCACCGCCAGGGCGTTGATCTGAAAGGCCCGGTCGACGTCCGTCTCACAGGCGTCCACCGCAGTGAAGGCTGCGCAATTGACCACCACATCGGGGCTTACGCTACCGATGACGCTCAGCACCTGGTCGCGATGGGCAACATCCAGCTCCCGGCGGCCCGCGGCAACCACCTCGTGGCCTGAATCGGCGTACCGAGCAACCACATCACTCCCAAGCTGCCCGTTGGCGCCGGTGACCAAGACCCTCACGACACCGCTCTCATCGGCCAGCATCTCTCACGGCATCGCCCTTTTGAGCGGTTCCCACCACCAGCGATTGTCCCGATACCAGGCCACAGTGGCGGCCAGAGCCTCATCCAGCTCCCGGGCCGGCCGCCAACCCAGCTTGTGAATTTTGGCAGAGTCCACTGAGTACCGCCGGTCGTGGCCCAGCCGGTCGGCCACCCGCTGGATAAACGACTCGTCCCGTCCGCACAGCGCCACCAGGCGCGCCGCCAAATCGAGATTGGCCAGCTCGTTGCCCCCGCCGATGTTGTAGATCTCCCCCGGCAGCCCTTGGCGCAGTACCCGGTCGATGGCCGCGCAATTGTCCTCCACATGACACCAGTCCCGCACGTTCTTGCCGTCGCCGTACAGGGGTGCCGCCAGCCCGTCCAGCAGGTTGGTGGTGAATAGGGGGATGACCTTTTCCGGATGCTGGTATGGGCCGAAGTTGTTGGACGACCGGGTAATAGTCACCGGCAGCCCGTAGGTCTCCCGATAGGCCAGCGCGATCAGATCGGCCCCGGCTTTGGACGCCGAGTAGGGCGAACGGGGTGCCAGCGGGTCGGTCTCGGTGAACGATCCCACATCGATCGATCCGTACACCTCGTCGGTCGAGACGCAGACCACCTTGTCCAGCTCCAATCGCTGGGCGGTGTCGCACACCACGTTGGTGCCGCCGCAGTTGGTACGAACGAAGGCGTCGGGGCTGACAATAGAGCGATCCACATGGCTTTCGGCCGCGAAATGGACCACGGCATCGCAACCGTCCATGGCCCCAGCAACCCCGTCACGGTCGCACACGTCACCCTTCACGAACGCTAGACGGCAGTCGCCCTCAAGGTCCCGAAGGTTGTCCCGATTGCCAGCGTAGGTGAGGGCGTCGTACACCACCACGGTGTCATCGGAGTGGGACAACGCCCAGCGGACATAGTTGGAGCCGATGAACCCGGCACCCCCAGTGACGAACAGCCTCATCTTGAGTCCGACCGCTCGAACCGGGGTATCAGGTGGTCGGGTATGTCCGAACGGCGGGGGTTGAACTGGTCCCGCACCGACAAGACGGGGATGTCCACCCCCCACTCGGCGCCGACCTCCGGGTCGTCCCAGGCCACTCCGAGTTCGTCGTCTGGATTGTAGTAGCCGTCCACTAGGTAGGTGATGGTCATGTCCGACAATGCGGCAAACCCGTGGGCCACTCCGGGCGGAATGTACACCCCCCGGTGGTGGTTGACTCCGTCGGCTTCGGTGCCTAGGGGCAGCGCCACGGTGTGCCCGTCGGTGGGCGAGCCAGATCGAAGGTCGTGAAGCACCACTCGGGCCTGTCCGACCGGCACATACCAGTAGTCCGCCTGATGGAGGTGGTAGTGCAGGCCCACCACAGAGCCAGCCCGTCGGTCGCCCCGATTGGCCTGGATCATCTCCCGGACCCCGGGAATCCACTCCCGCCGGTAGGTCTCTACAAACACACCCCGTTCGTCACCGTGGACATCGGGGGACACGATGAATGCGCCGGAAATCGCCTCACAGGGGACTATTTCGGCCACAACTCCTAGCCCAGTTCCAGATGGGAATGGTCGCCCAGCATGAGTCGGGAAGCCTGGCGGCGCTCCGGCGAGCGAGTCACCTGCACGTGCTGTCCGATCAAGGAGTCGGTTATTCGGCTTGTCCCCTCAATGCGGCAGCCTTCGAGGACTACCGAGTGATCCAGTTCGGCGTCGTTGATCACGCATTCTTCGCCGATGGAGGTGTAGGGCCCGATGAAGGTGTTCTCAATTAGGGTGTTCGCTCCAATGACCGCTGGTCCTCGCACTGTGGAATTGACGATCTTGGCCCCTTCTGACACAACCACCCGCCCCTCGACCCTGGAGGCATCGTCTACCGCGCCCTCCACCCGCCGAACCATGGTGTCGAGCACCAACCGATTGCACTCCAGCAGTGGATCTTTTTTGCCGGTGTCAATCCACCAGCCATCAAGAAGCTGGTGGCTCACCCGGTAGCCGTTTTGGATGAGCCAGTCGATGGCATCGGTGATCTCCAGTTCGCCTCGGGTCGATGGCTCGATGGCCGCCACCGCCTCATGGATTGCGGAGTCGAATATGTACACCCCCACCAGAGCCAGATTGGAGGGCGGGTCGGCAGGCTTCTCCACCAGGTTGACCACGTCGCCTTCGGGACCGAGCTCAGCCACTCCGAACGACGATGGATTGTCAACAGGGGTGAGCAGGATCTGCGCTTGGCTCAGGCTGGCGCCCTTTTCCCGACCCTGTTCAAACTGCTCGACGAACTGGCCCACCCCCTGCTCCAGCATGTTGTCGCCCAGATACATGACGAAGCAGTCGTCACCCAAGAAACCTCGGGCCACCAGCACGCAGTGGGCCAGCCCCAATGGAGCATCCTGGCGGATGTAGGTCACTCTTACCCCGAAGCGCGACCCGTCACCCACTGCGTCTTGGATCTCCTGCCAGGTGTCACCTACCACGATGGCCATGTCGGTAATCCCCGCGTCGGCCATATCCTCGATGCCGTAGAACAGCACCGGCTTGTTGGCGATGGGTACCAACTGCTTCGCCCGAGTGTGGGTCAGCGGGCGCAACCTCGTCCCCGCGCCCCCCGACAAGATGAGTCCCTTCATGCGCTGCCCAGTGTATGCACCATGGCGACATGTCCTTGGCCTGAGGGGATCGGCGACTCGGTCCCGCCACGGTCCTGGCGGCTTCCAAGTCCTCTACCTTTTCCGCATACGGTCCTGGCGGCTTCCAAGTCCTCTACCTTTTCCGCATACGGTCCTGGCGGCTTCCAAGTCCTCTACCTTTTCCGCATTCGGCATTGCCCGGGTTCTGATCTCTCAGGGCTTGGTCCGGCAGGTCTTCTCCGACACGCCTTCCACATTCCAACCGTGGGCGTTGCCTGCCTGCACATACAGCACCGCCTCCTTGTTTGGTTTGACGCCGTCGTTGGTGTGAGAGAGCGATGGGGTCTCAAACCACGGGTGGGCCTCATCCGATCGGATGCGATACCGAGTGGCGCTGTCCACCGGTGTCCAAGTCCAGGTATACGACGAGGAGGTAGCGACGCAGGAAATACTCGGATGACCAGCCGGGGCGGTACGGCAGGCTCTGCTGCCGGATGGCCCTGCGTCCCAGCCGTCGGCATTGCCGGCCTGCACATGCAGCACCGCTTCGGTATTGGGCTGCTGACTGGTCAAGGTCAGTGTATTTCCCTTGTGCACCTCCCAAGACCAGCCGTCAAGACTCACGCGATATGAGGATGCGCCTTCCGCTTCGTTCCACCGCCAGAAGTAGGACGTCGAAGTGGTCGAGCACCACACCCCCAGAGCGGTATCGCTGTCCGGGGGCACGGCAACCGCACGTTCGGGTCCGTGGAGCAAGACGCCGTACAGCATCGCTCCCGCCGTGGCCAGCGCCAGCGTTCCCACCAGCACCTTGGCCAAGACATTCCGGCTCAGCACCGGAGCGGCCGCCACCGCGGCAAAGGGCAAGATGGCCAGACCGTACCGACCTGGAATCGGCGCGTCGCGCGACAGAGTCCAGTAATTCGCCAGCATGGTCAGCAGCCCCATGCCCACCATGGCCGCGAACACGCCGCCCACCAAGGCGCGATGAGCCGACTTGGCCGCAGTGAAGGCCACCGCCGCCCCGAGCAACACCAGCAACCCGATGTCGGCGATCCCGGTCAGCGGCACAAGAGCGCTGCGGGGCAGAACATCGGGAATCCACTGGTCGCGAAATGGTGTAATCACGGCCCGGAGGTGATCATCCAGCGAATCCCAGCGGAAGCGGTCGAAGCGCTCGGAGGCATACAGGGGCAGATCTTCCTCATCGTCCAGCTTGCGGAAGTCCTGCCACAATCGCCAGCCCAGCACCGACGACGTCGCCGCGGCCGAAGACACGCCGGCTACCAGCAGACGTTCCCGAACCAGGTCTCGCTTCTGCCATACCCGGAACCCCAGATACACGACGAGGACGCCCACCGCCGCCGAGTTCGTCAACCTCAGCCAGACGGCAACCGCCGAAGCCATCGGCACCGCCCACCACGACCACCGCCCCGTCTCGTACTTCAACAGTGCCAACATCACCAACCCACCTCCCAATAGCGCGGTGGCGTCGGGGTTCACAAACGCCGACGCATGAACCACCATGGGCGACACCCCCAGCAGACCGACCAACGCCGCCCGGGCCCCCATTCCCACATTCGCCAATCCCAGCGCATACCACACCAGCGCCAGTCCCGCAGACAGCCACACTGCTCCCACCAGCCGATACGCCACTAGGGAGCTGTGCACCCCGGGAAGGCGCAACACCGCGTCCCCGGCCAAGCCAGTGGCCGCGTAGTACACGGGGGGGTGGAGGTACGCCGAGTTGTACCCGTTTGAATGCGAGCGGGTCGGGTCGGGCTGTGGATCGCCGCACCCGGGCAGCACCGGTGCGCCAGCCTCCCAACCGGGCAGATCAATCCCCCGACAGGCCACCACCTTCGTGGCCTCCAGCCCATATTGCTCACCGATCCGGACGCCAGCCGACGGCGCTTTCAGCGCATAATCGAAATGCTGGGGCTCATCCACCCGCGAGAACTGCGGGTGGTCCCTTACCTGCAATACGGCAATCCCGGCCGCCACCGCTATGACACAAGCCAATACCGCCACACTGGCGATCTTGGCCGAGGCGAACATGCCTCAGACCCGTCTGGTCAGGGCATCTAGATCGGCCACTGCGAAGTCGGACTCGAGAGTGCTCCCCGGGCCATTGGCAGCCGTCTCAGCCATCTCGAGGATCGTCGATGGTGACGGCGCTCACATCGGCCAGACGGGTGCTCACCATATCGAGGGCAATCTGCTCGAGGAACTCCCTGGGCATGACGCACTCCCGGCATTCGGCACCCTCAAGGATGAGGCGCAGTGACACCGTCCCCGCGCCAGCGGATACCAACTCCACGTCACCGCCATCGAGAGCCACTATGGATCGCAATTCGCCGACGGCCTCGTCTAACAGAGCTTGATCCATCACGGTGCCTCCTCGCTGGCGTCTTGTCCGAGGTTGGGGGGTCGGGTTCGAGATAAGAATGCCCCGGCGTCGGCCAGAATGAGCTGGCCGGTGGTGCAGCGGGCCAAGTCCGAAGCCAGGTACACCGACAGGCGGCCCAGCTCTTCGGGCAGGGTCTCCCGGCGCAGTGGCGTGGCGGCCACGATGGCCTCGTAGTGGTCGGCGGGGAAGGCTTCTCTTATCAATTCGGTGGGGGTGGTGCCAGGGGCGATGGCGTTTACCCGGATGTTGTGGGGGCCGAGTTCCACCGCCATTGACCAGGTGAGGTGGTTTATAGCCGCTTTGGCCGCGGCGTAGCTCGACATCATGGGCGACGGCCGGGTGGTCTCCCCTGAGCTGACATTGATGATCACCCCACCACCCTGCTCCATCATCACCAGGGCCTCGGCCCGGGCGCACAAGGCGGTCAGAATCAGATTTTGATCGACGAGATCCCGCCAAAAGGCGCCATCCATATCCACAAACCGAGTGGGGGAACGCCCTGCCATCATGCCGACGTTGTTCACCGCGATGTCCAGCCGCCCTCCCCAGGTCTCCGCATCGGCTACAAGTTGATCGATAGCGGCGTCGTCTCGCAGGTCGGCGACGAACGCCTTTGCAGTGCCCCCCTCGTCTGCGATGAGCGCCACCGTCTGTTTGGCAGTGTCGCCACGAACGTCGTTCACCGCTACTGAGGCGCCAGCCTGGGCCATCCAGCAGGCGATCTCCCGGCCGATGCCAGCACCCGACCCGGTGACCAGCGCCACCTTGCCGGAATGGTCGATCTCTACGCTCATCCTCGATTGGCTCTAGCCGTGCCGGAGCCCGACCCGTACGGCGTCGTGGTCGGCGGTGCGCTGGAGCAGGGCCATGGCATCGTCGATCTCATCCATGCCGAACACCTCGCCCAATAGCGGGCCGGTGGGGAACTCCCCAGTGTTCAAGATGTCCACCGCTTCCCTCATGGAGGTGGGGGTGGAGCCGCTGCCCCCCTGGATGGTGAGGCCCTTGTAAACGATCAGATCGGTGATCAGCTCCACCGAGGCCAGGTTCTTGAGCCCAGCCAGCAGCACCTTGCCCCCCGAGCGAACCAGCTCCACGCACAGCGGCACGGTGACGGTGGTCTCGGCGGCCAAGTCCACCGCCATGTCGGCCATGGCCCCGCCGGTGATCTCGCTCACCAGCGCCACAGGGTCGGTGGCGGTCACGTCGATGGTCACATCGGCGCCCAATTCCCGGGCCACCTCAAGGCGCAAACCGTCGGCGCCGGTACCGGTGACGATCACCGTCTCCGCGCCCCGGCGCTTGGCCTCTGCGGCGCACACCAGACCCATGTGGCCGGGTCCCTGCACCACCACGGTGTCGCCTTCAGCCACCGGCAGCAGCCCGAACCAGTTGCACACGCTGGCCAGCGGCTCGAACAGGGTCAGCTCGGCGGCATCAATATCGTCGGTCAGCTTCAGCAGGTGGGTTCCGGGCACAACGCCCATGTACTCCCCGTAGCCGCCCCAAAGCCCGTGGTCGTCTTCGAGGCCCAGGGTGTACCCATACACCTCGCCCAGGCCGAACGGGTTGTCCTCTGAGATCGGGGCCCGAACAACGAGATCCACCGCCACTCGGTCGCCCACCGCCACGCCCAAGTTGGCATCGTCGGCCAGCGCATGCACCCGCCCTACGATCTCATGGCCGGGCACCAGCGGCGCCTTCTCCCCGGGGACGTGCTTGTGGCCTTGGAGCTGGGACACGTCGCTGCCGCACATGCCCACGGCCTCCACCTTGAGCACCCCTCCTCCGGGCGGGGGCTCAGGCACAGGAAAATCGTCTCGTCGCAGATAGGTGCCGTCGCCGTTGAAGACCACGCCCCGACAGGTGCTGCTCATGGTGGTGGCCTCCTTCCGAGACGGCCTGAGATCAACTGATCCCGCTCTTCTCCAGAATGTGAACACCGCAGCTGGAGCCGAGGCCGATCACGTGGGCCAATCCCACGCTGGCCCCCTCCACCTGGCGGTCGCCAGCCTCGCCCCGCAGGTGGGTGGCCACCTCATAGACGTTGGCCACGCCGGTGGCGCCGATGGGATGGCCCTTGGAGATGAGGCCGCCGGAAACGTTCACCGGGGTCTGGCCATCGCGCCACGGGGCGCCCCGGTCGATGAAGTCGCCTGCTCCGCCAGGCTCACACAGCCCCAGATTGTCGTAGTGGATGAGCTCTGCGGTGGCGAAGCAGTCGTGCAACTCCACCAGGCTCAGATCCTCAGGACCCACCCCGGCCTGCTCGTATGCCGCCTGGGCCGCGTTGCGGGTGAGGGTGTTCACGTCGGGCTGCATGGCACCCGATTCCACGTAGGGATCGGTGGTCAGCACCGAGGCGGTGATCTTCACCGCCCGGGACTGCTGCTCTCGGCTCAAAGAAGCGAAGCGCTCCTCCCCCACCAATACACAAGCGGCGGCCCCGTCGCCGGTGGGGCAGCACATCAGCAGGGTGTTGGGGTACGACTGCATGGGCGAGCCCATGACCTCTTCGAGGGTGAACTCCTTCTGGTACTGGGCCAGCGGGTTCAGCGTGGAATGGGCGTGGTTCTTCTGAGCCACCTTGGCAAACTGCTCGAAGCCCACCCCGTCGTGGTCGTTGGCGTACTCCATGCCGGCCTGGGCGAATACCCCCGGCATAGTGTCAGTGCCCAAGATGCCATCGATGGGCATCACCGCGCCGTAGCGGCCTGACGGCTCGTACACGTTCTTTTCCTTGCGGGCGCCGCCGGCCAGAAGGCCCATCTTGCCCATCTGCTCCACGCCGATGGCCAGGCCCATGTCGGCCTCTCCAGCCCGGATGGCCATGATCACCGTGCGCAGGGCGGTGGCCCCGGTGGCGCAGGCGTTGGACACGTTGTACACCGGAATGCCGGTCTGGCCGATCTGCTTCTGAACCTGCTGGCCCATGCCGGCGTTGGCCTGGAACAGGGTCCCACAGGCCAGAAGGTCCATGTCGGTGATGGCCACCCCGCCGTCGTCCAGCGCACCCAGCGCCGCAGTGGAGGCCAAATCCACCGCATCCTGTTCGGGATAGCGCCCGAATGCCGTCATGTGCGTTCCGAGAACCCAAATGTCTTGTGCCATTGTTGGCCTCCTGTCGGTTGATTGGGTCAGATTGTCATGCCGGGGCGTAGCCGAATGCGACCGCCTCTTGGCCGTCGTCGTCGGTGCCCACGACATAGGTGTCGAGCTTCACCTTCATGCCGAGCGAGATCTTGGACGGATCAGGCTCGATGTTGATGAGGTTGGAGCGAACCGAGGTGCCGTCGTCGGTGAGCACTATGGCCGAGACGTAGGGCGTGGGGATGGTGGGGGCGGCCCGGTACACGATGCTGAAGGTCCGCAGCGTGCCGGTGTCGCTCACCCGAACCGCGTTGAATTCTCGGTGGCCGCAATGGGCGCAAGCGTTGCGCCGACCGAAGAAACGAGCACCGCAATTGGCGCATTCGCTGGCTTGCAGATGGGGCTCATCGCCCAAGACGAGATAGTCCACAAGTGGGATTTGCACGACGGGCAGACTACCTCAGCACTCGATGCAGCGGCCCAACTGCGCCGGGCGGGCGGGCCGAGAACGGACTATTGGGGGATGTCGAAGCCCTCGGGAAAGCCGCCGTCCATGTAGCCGGATGTCTCCACCTTCTTGACGATGCGAAATCCGTCGGGGGTCCGGGAAACGGTGTCGTGGTACCAGCCGCCCACGTAGAACAAGTGCAACTGAGATCCATTGGGGTCGAACTTGCCGTCTTCGTCAACGGGCATGCCCATCGGATTGTGGAACAGCGTTGTGCACTGGGCGGTGCTGCCGTCCCAACTGCGGATGTAGGTCTTGCCCACCATGTGCTGGGTCATGGGGAAGATGGACAGGGCCATCTGGAGCCAGCCCTTGACCGTGGGATAGTCGGCGTTGGCATCGTCCACGCCGGGGGCCGACGAGGAGTAGTCCAGATGGGCGTCGGGAGTGAATACCGTGTCCAGGAGGTCCCAGTCCTTCTCATCAATAGCGATGGTGTAGCGGACGATGGTGTCCTCGATGGCCAGGCGGTCGACGGGATCAGGCATGTTCATGGCGGGGAACCGTAGTAGATGACCTCATCCAAAGACCTACGGGGGCGGGTACTGGAAGTGCTGGGACGGTCTTGGGCGGGATAGCCCAGGGCCACGGTTCCCACTATGCGGCGGCCTTCCGGGATGCCGAGGCCCTCGACAACGGCCTCCTCATGCTCAAATGCTCCAAAGAAGCAGGAGCCCAAATCGGCTGCTGATGCTCCCAGCAGGAGACTGTGTACGGCCATACCGACGTCTACCCACCAATAGGGGACGGGCCAGGCTTCGGGGCCTTCTCCGAGGGCGGTGTGGGACTTGTCGGCCTCGGAATAGCGGTGGATGTACCGCCCGGGCTCCGTGAGCACCACCACCAGCACGGGGGCAGCCAGCAGCCCGGGCCAACCGAACTCGGCTCGCCGCTCGGGAGAGAGTGTCAGTTGCCAGTAGTGCTCAGGATCGGCGACCACACAGAACTCCACGGCTTGGGTGTTGCCCGCCGACGGAGACCGTCGGGCCTGATCGAGCAGCTCGGTCACCAAGCCATCGGGGAGCGGATCAGGGAGAAAATTGCGGCACATGGGCCGCCGAATGGGAGGTGAGTTGCTCAGGCGTACTTGAGCAGGTCTTCGGCCATGATCCAGCCGAAGGCGATCATGGTGTCGCCACCGCCGCGGTCCACTTTGTCGAACAGGGCAACCACGTCGGGGTCGATGCTGTCAGGCTTGGCCGTCTCGTAGTCGAGCAAACAGGCCTGGTTGTCGTCGCCCACCACCCGGAAGTCACGGTCGAGATACCGAGAGGCGCTTATGCTGAACCGCTTGGCCAGCCGGCGTCCCCAGGCCCGCTCCTCGCCTGAGGCCTTGTGCCCGGGCCGGGGAACGATGTCCACCAAGGGTTTGAAGGTGTCAAACCCACCGGGGTTGTCGAACTGGGTGCCCATCAGCACGTCTTCGTCCGGGAAGGCCATCAGCGCTCGATGAAGCTGGGCCTCGGTCAATTGTCGAAGAACGGTGCTGCGCTTGGAAGTGCGGGCCACCGACGCCAGCCCCACCAGCACGCTCGGCGTTCCACCGATGCGCTCCAGGGTGGAGAAGGAGAACCCCCGGAGCTTCCCGTTCTCCCGAGCGGTGGAGATCAGCACCCACTCTTCGGTTTGCTTGGAGAGCAACCCCACTGAAAACGGGTTAGGGCCGTCAGCGCACATATCTGCCATCTCGGCCAGCTCAGCGTCGGTGACCGCTGTGCAGTCCTTGGTTTCGACGTCGATAGCCATGTGCTGATCGTCCTCCTCGCTCGCTGATTTCCCACAGATTCCCCCCGTGGGTACCCCTATAGTCCATCAATCACCCAGGTAGGCGTGCAAACCCGCAGGAACACGAGGGTATTGCCGATGGCTTGGACGGCGGCAAAATGCCAGCTTGTCGGGCTACACGGCGATTGCGTTCTCGCCCAGCATCTCCCGCAGCTCACCGATCAACCCGCTTCCCGCGTCCACCCTGTAGGTCGGTGAAAGCTTGATACCCCTGTCGACGCCGAGCATCAGGATCACCTCCGATTTCCCAGGATGACCGGCGAGAGTCGACTTGAGGGAGTCAATACGATCGGGAGACAGAGAACAGGCCCCGAGGTTCAGCCTCAGGGTGGCCGATCCGTTGGCCGACGCAGGATCGATCGGCTCCACTCCGTAACAAATCAAGTTCGGCTCTTCGTCACGGCGGTCAAGGCGCCCTTCTACGACAACCACCAGATCGTCTTCCAGTTTGTGGCCGTGCTCTTCCATCGACCGGGGGAACAGCGTCACCTCCATGGTTCCGTACATATCCTCCAGATCGCATGAGGCCATCTGATCGCCCTTGCGGGTCCACCGCTTGCGCAGGTTGCTGACCACCCCGCCGACTTTCACCGAAGTGCCCTCCTCGACTTCGGTCAGTTGGTCGATCCGGTGCGTGGCCTTTCGGGATAGCACGCCCTCCATGCCCATGATGGGGTGGTCGGACACATAGAGCCCCAGCATCTCCTTTTCGGCAGCCAGCCTCCGGGTCTTGTCGAATTCGACATCGGGGATCTCAATGCGCTCTTCGAAGCTCTCTTCTGTGCCCTCGCCGAACAGGCTCATGATTCCCTGGCTGCGTTCCCGCTGTTGCTGGATACAGCGGCGGACGATCGTTTCGGATACGTTCAGCAGGCCTTGGCGGGGATGGTCCATCGAGTCGAAGCAGCCCGCCTTTATAAGGGCTTCGACAACGCCCTTGTTGAGCACGATCGGATCAACCCGGGAGCAGAAGTCGTAGAAGTCGGCGAACGGGCCATTCTCGTGCCGTTCGTCGAGGATCATCTGCGCCGTGCCCGTGCCCATGTGCCGGATGGCCGACAGCCCGAAGGAGATGCACTGCTCGCCCTCGGGGGATGCGAGGGCGGCGAATTCTGACTCCGACAAGTTCACATCGGGCAATGCCACCTTGATCTTCATCTGGCGGCATTCGGCCAGGTACACGGCGGCTTTCTCCAGCTTGTTCTTCACGCTGGTAAGCAAAGCGGCCATGTACTCCACTGGGTACTGCGCCTTGAGGTAAGCACACTGGTAGGCAATCAGCCCGTAGCCATAGGAGTGGCTCTTGCCGAAGGCATAGTCGGCGAACTGCTCGATGATATTGAACAGCTCAGTACCCAACTCCTCGCCATAGCCGCTCTTTTCGCACCCGGCCACAAAGGAGTCCCGCTCTTTGGCCATCAACACGCGGTCCTTCTTGCCGCAGGCCTTGCGGAGGTTGTCGGCGTCAGCCAGGGAATAGCCCGCGAACCGCTGGGCCACCCGCATGACGCTTTCCTGATAGATCATCAACCCGTAGGTATCACCCAGGATGTCGGCGGCGTCATCGTGGAATACCTGCACCGGTTTTCGGTCGTTCTTGCGGTCGGCGTAGTCGTTGTGCATGTTGGCCGCCATTGGCCCCGGCCGGTACAGAGCCACCAGCGCGGCCACATCGTCGAAGCAGGTGGGCTTGAGTGACCGGATGAGCGACCGCATCGGTCCGCTTTCCAACTGGAACACCCCAATGGTGTCGCCCCGGGACAGAAGCTTATAGGTGGCCTCGTCATCCAGTGGCACGTTGTCGATGTCGACCTGCACGCCGCGCGATTGCTCAATCAGCCCGACGGCGTCTTCGAGCACGTCCAGATTCCGCAGGCCCAAGAAGTCCATCTTGAGCAGGCCCAGGTCCTCCACGGCGTGCATCTCGTACTGAGTGACGATGGGAGCCTCTTCCAGGGTTTGGCCTGGCGATGCCTTGCGCTGGATGGGTAGATACTCAGTGAGCGGCTCCTTGGTGATGACCACTGCGGCGGCGTGGATGCTGTCCTGGCGGCGCAGGCCCTCCAAGCCCCGGGCCACATCCACCACCTTCGCGGCGTCCTCATCGCTCTCGTACATCTCCCGAAGCTCAGCCGCCGCGGTATAGCCGTCGGCGTACTCGTCGGTCTTCTCCAGGCAGGCCCACAGCGGTGTATCGCGGCCCAGCACCAGCGGGGGCATGGCTTTGGCCAGCTTGTCGCCCAATGCGTAGGGGTAGCTCAGCACCCGGGCGCTGTCGCGCACCGCGGCCCGGGCCTTGATGGTGGAGAAGGTGATGATCTGGGCCACATGGTCCTCCCCGTACTTCTGGGAGACGTAGCGGATGATCTCGTCGCGGTAGCGGGAGTCGAAGTCCATGTCGATGTCAGGCATGGAGATTCGGGATGGGTTGAGAAAGCGCTCGAACAGGAGGTCGTAGCGGATCGGGTCGAGGTCGGTGATCTGAAGGCTGTAGGCCACGGCACACCCGGCTGCACTGCCCCGGCCGGGACCCACGCGGATGCCCCGCTCTCGGGCGTAGCGGATCAAGTCCCAGGTGATCAGGAAATAAGAGGAGAAGCCCATGTCGGAGATGACCTTGAGCTCGAAGGCCAGCCGGTCGGCCACCTCTTCGGACAACGGACTCCCCCACCGGGCCTTGGCCCCCTCCAGAGTCAGGGCTTGGAGGTACTCGTCGGCGCTCTCGTGCTCGTCGGGAATGGGGAAGTCGGGCAGTTGCGGCTTCCCGAATTCGATCTCCACATTGGCCCGCTCTGCGATCCACAGCGTGTTATCGCAGGCCGGGCTGAGGTCGGAGAACAGATGGCGCATCTCCGCCGCCGTCTTGAGGTAGTGCTCACTGCCGTCGAACTTCAAGCGGTCGGTGTCGCTGACCAGCGAGCCGGTTTGCACACACAGCAGAGCATCGTGGGCCTCGGCATCGTCCCGGTGGGTGTAGTGGCTGTCGTTGGTGGCCAACAAGGGGGCATCGATCTGGCGGGCCAGCCGGATCAGATCGGGATTGGTGCGCTTCTGTTCGGGGATGCCGTGGTCCTGGATCTCCACGAACAGGTTGTCTCTGCCGAAGATGTCTTGGAGGCGGGCCGCCTTGGCCACGGCGTCGTCGTAGTCGTTGCGCAGCAGGGCCTGGAGCACGTGACCGCCCAGGCAGCCGGTGGAGGCGATCAACCCCTCGCTGTGCTCGGCTAGCAGTTCCCAATCCAGCCGGGGCTTGTAGTAATAGCCCTCGAGGAATGCCCGACTGGAGAGCTGGATCAGGTTCTTGTAGCCGGTGTTGTTCTCGGCCAGAAGAGTGAGGTGGTAATAGAGCTTTTGCCCTCCCTCAGTGCTGCCCCCGCTGTCGTCGAGCTTGCCCCGCCGAGGCGGCCGTTCGCTCCGGTTCTCGTGGGCCATGTAAGCCTCAGTGCCGATGACTGGCTTAATGCCCTCGTTACGGCATGCCCGGTAGAAGTCGATGGCCCCGTACAAGTTTCCGTGATCGGTCATCCCCAGCGCGGGCTGCCCGTCGGAGGCGGCCGCTCTTACCAGCTCCCCCACCCGGGAGGCGCCGTCAAGGATGGAGTACTCGGTGTGTACATGGAGGTGGGTAAAGGAACTGGACACGGTGCCCCTGTGGAAGATCTGTGGCCTGCTTGTGGATAACTACAGGCTTGTGGTTTGGCCTACCCCGACCATACCAAGGCCCGGTGACACTTGCAGATCCCCAACCGATTCAGTCTATTTTCCCTGGTAGTCAGGTACTAGAGGGATGCGCTAGAGATACGTGCCCGGGGTCCGGTCGGGTCCGGGGGCCAGGGTCCCGGGGGGAAGCTCGGCTCGGATGTTGGCCAGCTGTTGCTGCGCGGAGACCTGCTGGGCGAACAGCGCGGCCTGGATGCCCTGGATGAGGCCCTCCAGCCAGCCCACCAACTGGGCCTTGGCCACTTGGAGCTCGGCCTGGCTGGGGGGGTGGTCCTCGGGAAACGGCAGAATCAGGCGATCCAGCTCCTCGTTCAGATCGGGAGACAGCGCAGACCCCAACTCGTCGATGGAGGTGGCGTATATTTCCCGCAGCCGGTCGCGGCTGGATTCGTCCAACGAGGCCTGACGGACCTCGTCCAAGAGCTGCTTCATCATCGTGCCGACCCTCATCACCTTGGCTGGCTGCTCGATGGCCTCCTTGGCCGCCTCCGGCTCAGTTGGCCCGCTGTCGGTATGCGCCCCATCGTGAACAACCTCGGCGGGCTCGGTGGGCATCGGCTGACGGGTGTCGGACATTGCTGGCAATCTACCCTCTTCTATCGAGACTCGGACAACGCTGTTCAGCCTCGGGTTCCATAGGCGGCCAGACAGGGGACCAGCATTTCAGCTGAGGTCAGCGAGCCGTGGCGGGCGATCAGCTGGAACTGCGGCTTGGACTCGTTGCCGGGAAGATTCTGGGCTGACGGCTTGGGCTCGGTGAACGCCACCGGGTCGCGGGGCACCAAGGCCACGTCGCCCATCCGCGACTGGGCTTCCGGGCTCGCATAGGGGCCGAGCCATCCTTCGTCCAGTACCTGCTGCCTCCCGGCCACCAGGCCATAGCGGCCGTAGCGTTCGGTGGCCGCGTCCAGGAGCTCGCCTGACCGGCCGGACCGAGCGTGCAACCAGCGGAACCGGGCCTCACCCGAGACCGCCGACGACAGAGCAAGCACGTCGCGGGCCAGCTCGACGATGGCATCGCCCACCATGACCTGGCCGTGGTCGGACACCACCAGCAGGGCGACCTCTGGCGGCAGCGCAGCGAGGAGTTGCCCCACCAAGTGGTCCACTTCGGCGTACTCGGCGTCCAGGTAAGGACCGAATCCGTACTCGTGGGCCACCCGGTCGGGTCCGTCGTAGTAGGCATACACCAGCGGCGCACCGCCGTCCACCAGCATCTGCACCTCTACCGCAATGGAACTGGTCAGCTTGTAGCCCCGGTGGTCGACTCCGTCGAGATGTGCCCGGGTGAAGCCGGTCCCGCGGAACTCGCTTCGGCCCACTACGGGCACTCGCCGCCCGAAGAAGGCGGGGCGGCTTTGCACCTGCTCCGGTACGATGCTCTTGCGGGCATCTGCCTTCTTCGGCCCCGCCGTCCACCGCAGGGCGTTCAAGACCTGCCCCTGGATGTGGATCTGATAGCCGATCAAGCCGTGCTCACCGGGGGCTGCGCCAGTGGTCAGCGAGGTCAGCGCGGTGGTGGTGGTGGTGGGCGCCACCGTGGTGATTGGGCCGCCCTCCATGCCCGACAGCACCGGGGCCAGCCGGGTCCGCTCCTGAAGCTGCTCCCAGCCCATGCCGTCCACCAGCAAGAGCACCACGCCTTTGGCCTCGCGGGCCGGGGCGGGCAGCCATCCCGTGGCGTCCGGCGGGCCGAGCAGGGCGGGCACCACGTTGCTAAGGCAGGCCGCCCGGTAGTCGGGCAGCACCGGGAAGCTGGTCGCAGGATCGCCGGTGGCAAACCTGTCGTTGTCGCGGTGACTCTCCATCCGGCCTTCAACCTAATCCGCACAACCCGGCAGAGAAGATTGAGAAGTAGTGTGATGGGTCGTGAGAGTATCGACGCGGGGGGACTACGCCAGCCGGGCGCTGCTGTCGCTGGCCCTGCACGCCGATGAGGCCGGCCCCACCTCCGTGCGCGACATCGCCGAGCGCACTGGGCTCCCCCAGCCTTACCTGGAGCAGATCCTCCAAGCCCTGAAGGGTGCCGGGCTGGTCCGCTCCAAACGGGGGGCGGGTGGCGGCTACGCCTTGGCCCGCCCAGCGGATGAGATCAAGCTGAGCGAAATCGTCAGCGCGGTGGACGGTCCCATCGTGCTGGGCGATTTCGGGGAGCCCCACCAAGACGGGGCATGCGACCACGAGGGCCAGTGCGTGTTGCTGGCCATCTGGACCCACGCAGGCGACATCATGCACGACCTGCTCAGCAATTACACCCTCGCCGACATCGCCAAGACCGCCAACGGCCTGCTCCCCTGGCCCGGGTCCGGCTGACGACTTCCCAACGGCCTGCTCCCCTGGCCCGGGTCCGGCTGATCTCCCAACTACCTACGGAGTAGCCGGTAGAGCCGGGTGAGATCCTCGGGAAGCTCGGCCTCGAAATGGAGCTGCTCGCCGGTGCCGGGATGGTTGAAAGCCAGCCTACGGGCGTGCAGGGCAGGTCGGCTCATACCGAATACGGTCGGGCCGCCGTAGAGATAGTCGCCCAGAACCGGGTGGCCGATGGCGGCTAAATGCACTCTGATCTGATGGGTACGACCTGTTTCCAATTCCAGCTCCAAACAGGCTGTGTCGTGAGAAACCGCTTCGTCTGAGGACTCGGCGCTTACCGGCATTCGAGCCGTCACTCGATAGTGGGTTCGGGCCGGGCGACCGTCGGCAGCCACGGCCATCTTTATGGGGTGCCGGGTTGAGCGGCCCACGGGGGCGTCGATCACCCCACGGTCATCGGCCGGCATCCCCGCTACGAGGGCGATATAGCCCCGGTGCACCTCCCGGCGACCCAACGCCGCGGTAAGCGCCTCATAGCCATCCGAAGTGCGAGCCACCATGAGCAGTCCCGAAGTACCTCGGTCGAGCCGATGGATAATACCGGGGCGCTCCGGTGCACCCACCTCGGCGATCTCTGGAAATCGAGCCAGCAAGCCGTTGACCAACGTCCCGGTTGCATGGCCTGATCCAGGATGGACCACCAGATCAGCCGGCTTGTTCACCACAATTACCTGTTGGTCGGCATACACCACTTCGATCTCCACCGAGGGATCGGGCTTTAGCGCCGGCTGGCCCACCGCCGGGGCCTCCGACAGCGTGATCCGGTCGCCAGTCGCCATCCGCCGCGACCGCGCGGCCGCTGGGACACCGTTGACCGCCACCTTCTGTTCATCAACCAACCGGGCGGCCTCGGCTCGGCTGCATTCCCAAACCAGCGCCACCACCCGGTCGAGGCGCTCACCGGCCAGCGCCTCGGGAACAACCTCGTCAGGAATCATCGAGCTCATTGGGCCCACCGGGTTCATCGGAAGCTTGGGGCTTGCCATAGCGGGGAGCGATCAGAACCAGGGCGATTCCAGCCACCACGATGGCGGAGTCGGCCGCATTGAACACCGGCCACCACTGGAGGTCGATGAAGTCGACCACGGCCCCACCCAGAAAGCCGTCACCGGCCCGCACCGCCCTGTCGGCCAGATTGCCAATGGCACCACCCAACACCATGCCCAGAAGCACCGGCGGCAGGGACAGGCGGCGGCCTCCCCAGCTGGCCCATGCCACCACGATCACGAACAACAAGGCCACCAGCGCGATCACGGTGTCCCAGTCTTGGGCCAAGCCGAAGGCGGCTCCGGAGTTGTGGACCAAGTGCAGCCGCAAGGTCCATACCAAGTCGATGCTCTGGTCGTCCAATACCTCCAGCGCCCACCATTTGGTCAGCTGGTCGATGGCGACAACCAGCGCCGCCACTCCCAGCAGTACCAGGTTGTGGCGGCGGCCAAACCGATGCTCTTCCTCAGCCGTGGCGGTTAGCGGCGCGTCAGAACCCACCGGCTTTGTGCTCAACCCGCTCGGCCGCCCACGGGATGGCGTTGAGCCGCTGGCGGGGAATCGGCTTTCCCGACACCTGGCATACGCCGTAGGTGCCGTCTTCGATCCGGGCCAGAGCGGCGTCGATCTGGTCGACCGCGGCCCGGGCATGGGCGCTGAGCGCCAAGTCTCGCTCCCGCTCCACCGCCAGTGTGTCGCCCTCGCCCGACTCCTCGTCGAACTGGACATCTCCGGGTTCCCGCTCCTCCACCAATGAGTCGGCCTCAGCCTTTAGCCGGGTGGCCGAGGTGATGTAGCGGCCACGCTCTTCCACCAGGAGACGGCGCTGCTTCTCCAGGTACTTATCGTCGAAGAGCGGCTTTTTGGCCGCGGACTTCTTCGCCGTGGACTTGCTGTCTCCGGCCTTGCTCTTTGCTGACTGTTTTGATGCGGTCTTCTTCGCAGCCATCGCAGGCGGGAGTGTAGCCGCCGCTGCCGCCAATTACTTCCAAATGGTCCAGGGGGGCTTAACAATGTCTGAACCCGGCCTAGGACGAGTTATTTTGTGATTTCCCGCCATGCTTGGAGACCCGTTGTCCCATCCGACCTCCCCCTACGCCAAAGTCGACCCCAGGCCCTCCTTCCCGGAGATCGAGCGCCGGGTGCTGAATTCGTGGGACGAGGACAAGACCTTCGCCCATTCGGTGCAAGTCCGGCCCGCGGGCGCCGACGGCGACAACGAGTACGTGTTCTACGACGGCCCCCCATTCGCCAACGGACTCCCCCACCACGGCCACCTGCTCACCGGCTACGTGAAGGACGTGATCCCCCGCTACCACACCATGCGGGGCCGCCGGGTTGAGCGCCGCTTCGGATGGGACTGCCACGGCCTGCCCGCCGAGATGGAGGCCGAGAAGGAACTGGAGGTGTCGGGCCGGGCCGCCATCACCGACTACGGCGTTGACCGCTTCAACGACTACTGCCGCCAATCGGTGCAGCGTTACACCCGGGAGTGGGAGACCACCGTGACCCGCCAGGCTCGCTGGGTGGATTTCGAGAACGACTACAAGACCATGGATCTGCCCTATATGGAATCGGTCATGTGGGCATTCAAGACGCTGTGGGACAAGGGCCTGGTCTATGAGGCCTACCGGGTGATGCCCTATTCGTGGGCCGCAGAGACGCCGCTGTCCAACTTCGAGATCCGCCTGGACGACGCCACTCGACCCCGACAGGACCCTGCCATCACCGTGGCCTTCGATCTGGTGCCCGAGCCCGGCGACCCTGGGTCGCTGCGCATACTGGCCTGGACCACCACCCCGTGGACCCTTCCGTCCAATCTGATGCTAGTGGTGGGCCCTGAGGTGGAATACGCCATCGTGGAGCACGACGAGGGCCATGTCGTTTTGGCTGCGGAGACGCTGGAGGCCTATGGGACCGAGTTGGGCCAGGGCCGGGTGGTGGGCACCGTGGCCGGGACAGAGTTGATGGGACGGCGCTACCAGCCCCTGTTCGACTACTTCGCCCCCCTTGCCTCAGACGGCGCCTTCCGGGTGGTAGGGGCAGACTTCGTGGACACCGCCGAGGGCACCGGAGTCGTGCACGCTGCTCCTGGCTTCGGTGAAGATGATCAGTTGGTAGCCGAGGCCAACGGGGTGCCTGTAGTGGTGCCGGTGGACGACCAGGGCTGCTTCACCGCCGAAGTGTCCGACTGGTCCGGAACGAACGTTTTTGAGGCGAACAATGGCATCATCGCCCGGCTCAAGGAGCAGGGGCGGATCCTGCGCCATGCAACTTACGAGCACAACTACCCGCACTGCTGGCGCACCGACCAGCCGATCATTTACCGGGCGCTCAGCTCGTGGTATGTGCGGGTCACCGAGATCCGCGACCGGATGCTGGCGCTGAACCAGCAGATCAACTGGGTGCCAGGCCATGTGCGCGACGGCCGGTTCGGCACCTGGCTGGAGGGGGCTCGCGACTGGTCGATCAGCCGGAACCGGTTCTGGGGCTCGCCCATCCCGGTGTGGCGTAGCGACAACCCCGAGTACCCCCGGGTCGACGTCTACGGCAGCCTGGATGAGATCGAGCGGGATTTCGGGGTGCGGCCCGTCGATTTGCACCGCCCGTTCATTGACGACGTGACCCGGCCCAATCCCGACGACCCCACCGGCGCGTCGACCATGCGGCGGGTCCCCGAGGTGTTGGACTGCTGGTTCGAGTCGGGGTCGATGCCCTTCGCCCAAGTTCACTACCCGTTCGAGAACAAGGAATGGTTCGAGCACCACTTCCCGGCAGACTTCATAGTGGAGTACATCAACCAGACTCGGGGTTGGTTCTACACCCTGCACGTCCTGGCCTCCGCCCTGTTCGACCGGCCGGCGTTCAACAACGTGATCTGCCACGGCATCCTGCTCGACGCCAAGGGTCGAAAGCTGTCCAAAAAGCTCAGGAACTACACCGAACCCGAGGAGATCTTCGAGACTAAGGGGGCTGACGCGCTGCGCTGGTACCTGATGGGCTCGCCCATCGTCAGAGGCGGCGACCTCCGCTTGGACGACTCGGGGATCGATGACGTGCTCCGTCAGGTGATCATCCCCATCTGGAACGCCTATTACTTCTTCGCGCTGTACGCCAATGCCGACGGCATCCAGGCCAAGACCCGAACCGGCTCCGAGGAGCTCTTGGACCGCTACATCCTGGCCAAGACCCGTCAATTGGCCGAGGCAGTCACCCAGCGGATGGACGCCTACGACCTGCCCGGCGCCGCCTCCGAGCTAGAAGGGTTCATCGACTCCCTGAACAACTGGTACATCCGCCGCAGCCGAGACCGGTTCTGGGCTCCGGCCCGCCCGTCTTCGGCCGACGACAAGCAGGACGCCTACGACACGCTGTACACCGTGCTCACCACCCTGACCCGGCTGCTCGCCCCGTTCCTGCCCCTGGTATCCGAGGAGATCCACCGGGGCCTCACCGGGGAGACAAGCGTCCACCTGTGCGATTGGCCCGACCCGTCCGAGCTGCCGGCCGACCCCCAGCTGGTGGCGGCCATGGACCGGGCGCGCGACGTGTGCTCCACCGGGCTGCGAGTGCGAGAGGACGAAGGGATTCGGGTTCGCCAGCCCCTGCTGACGCTTACCGTGGCCGGCCGGGAGGTGGAGGCCTTGGCACCGTTCACCCTTCTGATCGCTGATGAGGTGAACGTGAAAGAAGTCCTTTTCAGCGACGACCTGACGGCCTACGGGCAGTTCGTGCTCCGTCCCAACGGCCAAGTGTTGGGTCCCCGTCTGGGTCCAGACGTGCAGGAGGTGTTCGCCTCCGCCAAATCCGGCCGCTGGAAGCAGAATTCCGACGGAACTGTCACGGTTGCCGGACACACGCTGTCAGACGCCGAGTTCGAACTAGCCCTCAACCCAGTCGAGGGCACCACGGCCGCTGCATTGCGCACCAACGATGCCCTGGTGGCCCTGGACACGGCCGTCAGCCCCGAACTGGCTGCCGAGGGGATAGCCCGAGACGTGGTCCGGGCGATCCAAGCCGAACGCAAGAATCAAGACCTGGACGTCACCGATCGGATCACATTGACCTTGACCGCCGGATCGGAGATCATCGAAGCGGTCCGGTCCCACCAGGCTTACGTCTGCGACCAGGTCTTGGCATCCGCGTTGCCCGAGCTCGTCGTTTCCGGTGCGGAGCCAGTTCCCGTCGACTCCCCGACTATCGACGCGGGGCCACTGCTCATCGAACTGGCGAAAACCGAGTAATCACCGGTCTTCGCTCAGCACCTCTGATAGTCGGTCTGCTCCATCCGTCGCCGCTCTTCGGCGGACACCTCCACGTTGGAGGGGGTCAGCAAGTATACGTGGTCGGCGACCCGCTCCATGCGGCCGTCCAGCCCGTAGCAGAGGCCGCTGGAGAAGTCGATGAGCCTCCGGGCCACCTCCCGGCTGCCGTGCTGCAAGTTCACAATGACCGCCTGGCCCCCTCGGAAGCAGTCCCCCACATCTTTGGCATCGTCGAACGAGGTGGGAGTCACCACTGACGGTTTGGAAGAAACCGAGGGTATGGGACGGACAAAGCTGGTGTGGGGCTGCCCGGGCCTGGCCTCACCCTCAGTCGGCTCGCTCGAGGGTATCGGCCGGACCGAGCCGGTATCGCCTCCCGGCGAATACTGGTCATCGGACGTCGGCGCCACAAGGCGCATGTCGGGCTCCTGCTCCATGTAGCCCCCGGAGGGGAACTCCTCCTCAGTCCCGAACCCGAGCCAGAACTTTGTTTTCTGCCACACGGATGACATAGGCGCATCCCCCTCTCGGCAGTCGCTCACTTGACCCTGTCGATGGTACAGGAAGCAGCCCCCAATTCGGGGACAGAGGGCTCTGACCCCTCTTCCACAGGCAGCTCCGAAGTTCTCAGCGAGGGCGAGGGCCAAACAGCGCGGTGCCCACTCTGACCATGGTGGCCCCCTCCTCCACCGCGACCTCGATGTCGGCGGTCATCCCCATGGACAACTCAGCGAGGCCGAGATCGGCAGCCTGGGCCGCCAGCAGACGGAAGCCGGGTCGGGCGCCTTCTGGCGGGCCGGGCTGTCCCACCGCCATCAGACCGGCAACTTCGAGGCCAGCACCCTGGCAGCCGGCCACCAATTGCGCGGTCTCCTCCGGAGGGCATCCCCCGCGGTCTCCAATGCCGGCAACGTCCACTTGGACAAGTACGCGGGCACCCGGAGCCCTCCGGGCGATCTCAACAGCCGCTTCGGTGCGGTCCACGCTTTGCCACAGGTCCACGAGGTGAGCGATCTTGCGGATCTTGTTGCGCTGGAGCCGGCCGATGAAGTGCCAGCGGGGCAAATGCTCGGCCTCCAGCTGTTCCCCGAGGGCGCCTGCTTTTGCCAGCAGCTCTTGGGCATAGTTCTCGCCCACATCCAACAAGCCAGCACCCGCCGCGGCAAGCACCGCCTCGGGGCCGAAACCCTTGGTCACCGCCACCACCCGCACCCGGTCCCCCCCGACGCGAAGCAATCGCTCTCGCAGGAAACCCAGGCGCTGTGCGACCTCTGACGCACTGGTCACGACATCGGCCAACCCAAGCCGGCCATGGTGCTAACGCAGGAACGAGGGGATATCGAACTCGTCGTCGACATCAGAGGCCAAGAGATCGTCGTCGGCTCCACCGAACACATCGGCCACGTCCGACGTGCCCGAAGTCTCGGAAACCGACATCCGAGTGGCCCGCTCGCCTTCCCACCGGTCGAATCCGGCGGCGACCACCGTCACCCGTATGTAGTCGCCCATCGAATCGTCCACCACCGTGCCGAAAATGATATTGGCGTCGGGATGGGCGACTCCCTGGACGATCTCCGCAGCCTCGGTCACCTCGAAGATACCCAGATCTGGACCGCCCGAGATGCTCAGCAGGATCCCGCGAGCCCCTTCGATGGAGGCCTCCAGCAATGGGCTGGCGATGGCCTTGCGGGCCGCGCTGGCCGCCCGCCCTTCGCCGGAGGATACGCCGATGCCCATCAGCGCTGACCCGGCGTCCTGCATCACCATCCTCACATCGGCGAAGTCAGTGTTGATGAGCCCCGGTGTGGTGATCAGGTCGGTGATCCCCTGCACTCCATGCAGCAGCACTTCGTCGGCCTTGCGGAACGCGTCCACTACCGAGGTGTGGTCGTCGGAGATGGAGAGCAGCCGGTCATTGGGGATGACTATCTGGGTATCTACCTTGTCCCTGAGGGCCTGGATCCCGCCCTCGGCCTGCACCGAGCGGCGACGGCCCTCAAACCCGAATGGCCGGGTCACCACCGCGATGGTGAGCGCGCCGATGCTCTTAGAGATCTCTGCGATGACCGGGGCGGCACCGGTGCCGGTGCCGCCTCCCTCGCCCGCGGTGATGAACACCATATCGGCGCCGCTGAGCGCCTCTTCGATGTCCTTGCGGTGATCGGTCGCAGCCTGGGCGCCGACTTCGGGATCGCTGCCCGCGCCCAACCCTCGAGTCAGCTCTCGACCAATGTCGAGCTTTACCTCGGCTGAACTCATGAGCAGGGCCTGAGCATCGGTGTTGACGGCTACGAACTCGACGCCGCGCAAGCCGGATTCGATCATGCGGTCAACCGCGTTGACACCGCCGCCGCCCACACCAATGACCTTGATAACTGCCAAATAGTTCTGGGGTTCAATCATGGGGATTCCTCACTCCAAAGCTGAAACCTTCACTCTCAACAAACGGTTTATCTGAATGAGAGATTGAGGCTTTAGAACCTATTCCTCTAGTTGAGGTATATCTAGCTTAAGAGCATGCGTCCTTTGGGGTCAAGCTAGGAAGCTCCGGAACGCTGAGATCGATCTTCTGCAACTTTTCCAAGCAGTTTTCATCTACGACTTTGGCCAACATGGTGGCGAGCGCAATCGCTTTGCCGCGAGGGTCGTCTCGACCTCCCCAATAGACCTCCCCACCCCCAGGAAGATCCACCACCACCTGTCCGTTCACCCATGAAATCGACCCGATGTCATCCCCTTGAAGAGGTATCAGAGCTTCGCTGGCCTCCAGAAGGGGCAGGGCTGCACCTTGCAACCACCCCCCCGGCTGGGGAACCGGGCTGAACAGCACCACCGGCAAATTCGCAGGAGTCGGGGTCACTTGAAGCACCCTTCCCCGGCCATCGGCCAACGCCCATCCATCATTGACAGGGATCTGTGCAACCGTTTCTCGCTCTGTGACGTCGAAGGTGACCTTTCCCCCCCAAGTTCGGCTGGACCTAACTTGATCCACCCAGGGCAGAGCGGCGATGGCCTCACGGGGACCTGACAAGTCCAGCCCCAACAGCGGGGTTCCCACCTCTACCCCTGCGGCCTCCAAGATCTTGTCGGCGCCAGTGTGCGGCCCTCCGATGACCTCGATCTCGTCCACGTCCAGGAGAGGGCTCTGGGATATCCCGAAGCCGGCGGCCACCAAGACAACGGCAACTCCTACGGTGATCCATACCCGAAGCCGGCGACGGGACCGAACGTCATTGCGCCGAGCCTCGATCCGGGGATCAACCGGAGGGAGCTGATCCTTAAGTTCATCGTCAGGTGTCTGATCCGAAGACATCTCAGCCTGCCTGGTCACCCCATGGGCCTGGACCGAAACCGATGAGACGGGTCTCCGGCTTCAATGAGATGCCGAACCTAGCTTGGACTTGCGCGAAGACATCGCACATCAGCGCGAAGACGTCGTCCGCAGAGCCCTCCCGGTCGGCGATGAAGAAGTTGGCGTGCTTGTCTGAAACCGAGGCAGAGCCCACTCGGCGCCCTTTCAAGCCCGCGGCATCGATAATCCGTCCGGCGTGGTCGGCGTGGGGATTGGTGAACACTGAGCCTGCATTCTGACCTCCAGGCTGATTCTCGCGTCGCCACGCCACGATGTCGGCGATGAGGGCTTGCGAGTCTGCCTCGTCCCCTATGGCCAACCCCATTTCGGCCCACACCACCAAGTGGTGGTCCGCCAAAGCGGAGCTCCGGTAGTCCAGCTTCAACCGCTCGACATCCCACTGCTCCACACCGCCGCCCCCCAGATCGACCACTTCGGCCTGGATCAGGGATGCGGCCATGTCGGCGCCGTGGCCGCCAGCGTTCATACGAACCCCGCCTCCCAACGATCCCGGAACCCCGACCGCCCACTCGAATCCGGTCAAACCGGCGGCCGCGCTTCGGCGGGCCAATACTGGAAGCCCGGCCGCAGCCCCGGCCCTGAGCTGCAAGCCTTCGACCTCCACCCAGTCGTGTCCAGCGCCCAGCTCCACAGCCACGCCGTCGAATCCGGCTTCGGCCACCAGCAAGTTGGAGCCATTGCCCACTACCAACACATCGGTGCGGTGAGCGGCCAGCGTCTCGGCCACCCCAACCATGTCGACGCCAGCGGCGAAGGTCGCTCCAACCCGAGCTGCACCTCCCACTCGGTATGTGGTCTCGGGACCGACCGGATGCTCTCGGCATACCGCTTCTGCTCCTAGCACCGCAGCCAGATCCTCAGCCAGCTGGTCCCAGTCAGGGGTGCTCATCGCCGCCCGGCAAGCATGGAGATTACCCGTCCTGGCACGTCGGTCAGGTCACCGGCCCCCAGGGTCAAACACAGGTCACCGGGGCGCAGCACACCAACCAGATGGTCGGCGGCGTCATCGAGACGCTCCACATAGGACACATCCCAATCCGGGTGGGCGTCGGTCACCGCCTGCCAGATGAGCTTCCCGGAGACCCCGGGAATGGCCGATTCGCCTGCGGAGTACACGTCGGTGATGATTACCGCGTCGGCGGCCTCGAAGCAATGGGCGAACGCCGTCCACAGGTGCGAGGTCCGGGTGTAGCGGTGGGGCTGGAACACGCACACCACCCGATCCCAGCCCCCCTCAGATGCAGCCTTCAGCGCACAGGCCACTTCGGTGGGCAGGTGGGCATAGTCGTCGATGAAATCGACTCCGGCGGCTGTGCCCCTGCGCTCGAACCTCCGGGTCACCCCTTCGAACCCGGCCATAGCGTTGGCAGCATCCGACCAGTCCACACCCAGCTCGCGGGCCATAGCCAAAGCCCCCAGCGCGTTGAGGGCGTTGTGATCCCCAGGCATGGGCACGGTCACCGGCCCCGGCGGCACGTCGCGGCCGGTGACCTCGCCGACGATCATGTGCCGGTCGCGGCGCAGGGTTGTCCAGCGGTAGTCGGCATCAGGCCCAGTGCCATAGAAAACCCCGTCGCGGCTTTCAGAAGCCTTGACGGCACCGGCGTCGTCGGCGCACACCACCAACCCATCGGCAGCACCGGCGCAAAACCGGGCGAACTCCGCCTCCAATTCGGCCACCGGGCGGTCACGGCGCAGATGATCGGGCTCAACGCTGGTAACCACCGCCCGGCTCACGATCAGCTCGCCGAATGTTCCGTCGCTCTCGTCGGCCTCCACTACCAGCCATGGCCCTTCCGACCAACGGGCTCCAATGCTGCCGTCGGCCAAGACTGCACCCACGATGAATCCTGGGTCGGCACCCACCGCCATGAGTATGTGGGACAGCATGGCCGCGGTGGTGGTTTTGCCGTGGGTCCCCGCCACGGCCACGGTAGACCTCAGCGCGGTTATGGCCGTCAGGATCTCAGCCCGGCGATAAACGGGGATACCCGCCTGCCGAGCGGCGACTACCTCAGGATTATCGTCACCCACGGCGGTGGATCGGGCCACCAAATCGGCGTCGGGCATGTTGGCCACGTGATGGCCGACGAAAACGTCGACCCCGATCTCCCGCAGACGGTCGAGTACGGGCGAGCCAGCCAAATCGCTGCCGCTGACCCGGCACCCCAACCCGCGCAATACCACGGCAATGGCCGACATCCCTGCCCCGCCCACCCCCAAGAGGTGGACCCGGGCTGTCGGGCATAAGTCGACCATGGCCCTATTGTTGCTTCCCCCGGTAACCGTGGTGGTGACTGTGGGCATGCTGCTCCAAGAGGTCGGCCACTCGATTGTCGGCGTCTGGTCGACCGACACGGGCCGCCTCTTGTCCCATTGCCCCAAGAAGGCCGGGAACCTTCATCAGGCTGTCCACTTCTTCAACCATGCGGGTGCCGTCCATCTCGGCGTCGGGAACCATCACGGCCCCTCCGACGGCAGCCAGGTGGGCGGCGTTGGCCGACTGGTGATCGCCGGGCGCTCCGGGCAGGGGAACCAGCACTGACGGCAGCCCGATAACAGCCAACTCGGCCACGCTCGACGCCCCGGCTCGTCCCACTACCAGATCGGCGGCGGCATACACCTTCGGCATGTCCGTCTCGTACTCCACCGCCTTATAGTCCAGCGCCGCACGAGACAGATCGGGTCGCAAATGGGCCAGTTCCTGCCAATCCCGCCGACCTATCACATGGTGCACCGCCAGATCTTCCCGATCGGCCCAGTGGCGAACAGCTTCGAACGCGGCCCGGTTGATTCGGGACGCGCCCAGCGACCCGCTGGCCACCACTACAAGACGGCGTCCCTCACCCAACTCGAGGGAGGCCCGGGCCACCAACCGGTCATTATCCCGGTTGACTCTCAGGACCTCCTCGCGCACTGGATTGCCGGTAAGCACCGCCCGGGGCAGCTTGGTCCCGGGGAAAGACACCGCGGAAGCTCGAGCCCAACGCCCGGCCAAGCGATTGGCCAAACCAGGCACGGCATTCTGCTCAGACACGACCAACGGGATCTTGAGCAGTCGAGCCGCCAGAGCGCAGGGAACGCTGGCGTAGCCTCCCAACCCCAGCACAACCGCCGGCCGCAGGCGCCGTAGCAGCCCTATTGCCTGAACCACGGCCTGAGTCAGCCCCCCGGCCGACGACAAGTTCTGCCAGGAGAGCTGCCGCTTGATTCCCCGCCCGGGCAGCAGGGTCAATTCGAACCCGGCAGCCGGAACCAGATCTCGCTCCACCCCCCGGGACGAGCCTGCAAAGTGGATTGTCTCGGGCTCATAGCCGCGCCGAACCAGGGCACGAGCCACTGCCAATCCGGGGTGGACATGGCCCGCGGTCCCGCCTCCAGCAATTACTGCCCACACGGGCGAACTATCAGAAGACGGGCTCTTATTTTCTGACCCACCCGGCTGGGAAGGGAGGTTCACGGCTCCACTCGGATTTGTCGGGCAATGCTCAACAACAAACCGGCGCCCGCCATGTTCATCAACAGTGCGGAGCCACCGACCGACAAAAACGGCAGTGGAACCCCGGTGATTGGCAGCACTCCCACCACCGCGGCAATGTTCACGAACGCCTGGGTGCCCACCCACATGGTGATGCCCGCAGCCAATACTTGTCCGAACCGGTCAGGGCAGCGGAGGGCCACCCCGATCCCGCAGATCACAAACGCGGCGAACATCCCGATCATAAATACCGCGCCCAGCCAACCCATTTCCTCAGCCAGAACAGCGAAAATGAAATCGGTGTGAGCCTCGGGCAGGAATCCCCACTTGATTCGGCTCTCCCCCAATCCGACGCCAGTTGCGCCACCCGACGCGATGCCCACCCGAGACTGGATGGTCTGCCAGCCGGCGTCGAGCGGATCGGCCCACGGGTCCAACAGAGACAGGACTCGGTGGCGACGGTAGCCCGACCCCCAGGCGGCCAGCGCGGCCGCTCCTGCGCTGAGCAGCGACCAACCGGTCAGCGGGAGAAGGGGCACACCCGCCATGAACAGCGCGGCAAAGGCGATCAACCCGATGATCACCGCAGTGCCCAGATTCGGCTGGAGCAAGATGAACCCAGCCATAAGGCTGCACACCACCAGCACCGGTCGAATAGTGACACGGGCATCGTTCTCCTGGCCAGCCTTGTCGGCCAGCCAGGCAGCGGCGAACAGGGCCATGGCCAGCTTGGCCAGCTCGGAAGGCTGGAAGCTGATCGGGCCGAAGTAGATCCACCGGGTAGCCCCCTTGGCTGTCGTGCCGATCCCCGGCACGAGCACGGCTATCAGCAGCAGCATGGCGAGCGCCATCACGGCATTGGCGTACTTCCGCCAGAACCGATAATCCACTCGCATTACCAGGACCAGGGCAACCAGCCCCCCGATGCTCCACACGAGCTGACGCTGAAAGGTGAACCAGGTGGACTGGCCCACATAGAGGCCGGTGACCGACGAGACCGACAGCACCATGACGAGGCCGATGGCCGTGAGGGTTATGACCGATCCGAACAGCACATAAAATGGCGCGGTGGCCTGGCCCACGGGCGCCGACCGGAGTGCTGCCGCCCACGTTCGTCGTGGGAGCCGGGGAGTAATGGCGGTCATGGCGACCCTCCGATCATCTGTAGAACTACCTGGGCGAAATGGTCGCCCCGCTCCGCATAGGAGCCGTACCAGTCGAATGATGCGCAGCCCGGCGACAGCAGCACCGCGTCACCGAATCGGGCCCGCTCGGCCGCCAATCTCACGGCCTCGTCCATCGACTCTGCCGGTGCCGCCGGACACCGCCCGGCAAAAGCCCTCTCCACCTCGGATGCGGCCTCGCCGATGGCCACTACAGCGCGCACTCCGTCGGCGACTTCGGCCAACGGTCCCAAATCGAGGCCTTTGTTGCGCCCTCCGGCGATTAGAACCGCTGGTCCCGCTGACCGCACTGCGGCACACACTGCGTGGGGGGTGGTGGCTTTGGAGTCGTCGTAGTAGCGAACGCCGCCATGCTCGGCTACCAGCATCATCCGATGGGGCAGACCGGACCATTCCCTCATGACCGTCTTCACTCCCTGCAAATGGGCACCTCCGGCCATGGCCACCGCCGCGGCGGCTAGCTGGTTGGACAGTTCATGGGGCTGCGACCGGCGCAGCTCCGCGATGTCGGCCAGCTTTTCCGACCCTGCCCACAGCGCCCCTCCGCTCACCCGAAAGTCGCCTTCGCTGAGCCCATACGTCACTAACCGGCCTTTGCCAGGAGTGTGGGATACGACTATCGGATCGTCGCGGTTCACCACCGCGGTGGTGTGCTCGTCGGCCCGGCGCCATAATGCGGCCTTGGCCCTCCGATAGCTGTCCAGAGACGCATGGACGTCGAGATGGTCGGGGGCGAAGTTCAACCATGCCCCTACCGAGGGACGAAAGCACTGGCTGTGGCCCAGCCGGAATGAGGATGCTTCCACCACGAACGCAGCCGACTGGGGATCCCGGATAGCCTCCACCAGCGGGGTCTCCGTGTTTCCCGCCACGCTCGCCTCGATGCCGGAAGCCTCCAGCATGGCCGCGACAAGAACAGTCACCGTGGTCTTGCCGTTGGTACCGGTCACCGCCAGCGTCGGACGGGAATCCCATCGCTGGGCCAAATCGAACTCGGAGACCACCGGCGTGCCCGCGGCCATCGCAGCACTGAGCGCGGGATGGGACTCAGGCAGTCCCGGGGTGGGAACCACCGCTCGGGCATCAGCCACCAAGGCTAACCAGTCGTCAACCGCTGGTCGCTCCCGCAAATCGATTCCCAGTCCGGCGGCTTGGCTGCGAAGTTGGTCATCGGCAGCATCGTCGGTGGCAACCACCGGATGGCCCCGCTCGGTCAACTGGGCGCAAACCGCCTGGTTGGCAACGGCGAAGCCCACCAGCAGAATAGGTGCCCCGCTCAATCTGCTCCTCCGATGGAAACGAAGTCGGCGTAGAAGAGACCAAGGGCCACCGCGGTGGCGAACCCGGTCATGATCCAGAGCCGGATGATCACTGTGGTCTCCGGCCAGCCGCCAAGCTCGAAGTGGTGGTGGATGGGGGCCATGCGGAACAACCGGGTGCCGAACACGCGGAAGCTGAAAACTTGGATGATCACCGACAGCGTCTCCATCACGAACAAGCCGCCGATGATGGGCAACAGCAGGTGGGTGTTGGTAGCCAAAGCCAGTGCCGCCATGCCGGTACCAAGGGCCAGCGATCCGGTGTCGCCCATGAAAATGCGGGCCGGGGCGGCATTCCACCACATGAACCCCGCACTCGCGCCCAGCAGGGCCGCCGCGATAATGGCCAAGTCCAAGGCGTGGACGATGCCGTAGATCTCCTGGTTGCGGAAGGCCCAGAAGCCGATGATCACGAACGCGGCAAAGGCGAATATCGAGGCCCCCGCGGCCAGGCTGTCGAGGCCGTCGGTCAGGTTTACCGCGTTGCTGGTTGCCAATATCAGCAGCACCGCCCAGAGTCCCCATCCCCACGGCCCCAGATCGATGTTGAGGGAGTCGTATCGAGTGAAAGAGAGTTCGGTGCGCACTTCGGTGAGATGGATCATCAGCACTGCGAATCCCACTGCCACGATCAACAGGCCCAAGATCTTGGTCCGCTTGCCCAGGCCCAGGTTGCGCGCTCGGGAAACCTTGAGCCAATCGTCGACGAATCCGACAATTCCTGAACCGATGATGGCAAGCATCACGATCAAGCCGGTGCGGGTGAAGATGCCGTTATAGAGATCGCTGATGCCATATCCGGCCAGCGCGCCGACCACGATGGCCACTCCACCCATGGTGGGCGTGCCCGCCTTGCTGACATGGCCTTGAGGCCCGTCCAAGCGGATGGGCTGACCGAATGAGTGCTTGCGCAGGAATGTGATCAAAAAGCGGGTGCCGATCACCGAGACCACCCCGGCGATGGCGACGGCGAACAAGAGGCGGATCATCGGGTTTTCCCCCTGAAGACGGCGAATAAGAGGAGGATCATTGGACCTCGCTCTTGCTCGACAACAGCTCTCCGACGACGACTCGATCATCGAAGGGAACCACCCGGTCTCCTATCACCTGCGTGGTTTCATGGCCTTTCCCAGCTACCACCACCACATCGCCGTCAGATGCATCGGCCAGGCATTGGGCGATGGCCGCACGGCGATCGGGCTGGGTCGAGATGCCCCTCGAGTTCTTGGGCACTCCGCCCAATACGCCGGCGATTATGGCCTCAGGATCCTCAGAACGGGGGTTGTCGGAAGTCACTACGACCTGATCGGCCAGCGTGGCCGCCGCACGGCCCATCAGGGGCCGCTTGCCGGGGTCGCGGTCGCCGCCGCAGCCGAACACCACTCGCAGGCACCCCGATGCGGCTACCAACTCCCGAGCAGCAGCCAGCGCATGGACCAGACCGTCAGGGGTGTGGGCGTAGTCAACCACCACGGTGAACGGGTGATCCGACTCGACCACTTCGAAGCGGCCCGGCACCGGGGAAGCCGATTCCAACCCCGCCACTACGTCAGGCACCCCAGCGCCGAGCAGGAGGGCGGTTTCCGCCGCGGCCAACGCATTGGCCGCGTTGAATCGGCCGATCAGGGAGAGGTGGATGTCCTGGCCCCGCCATCTCAGGGTCAGTCCTCGGGTTCCCAGCCGTATCGACAGCCCTTCGGGGTCATAGCCCACAGTGGGAATGCGGGATTCCGACGCCAGCCGGGCACCGTGCTCGTCGCCTCGGTTGACCACCGCCCGGTCGGCAAGATCGGGAGAAAACAACCGGGCCTTGGCCGCGAAGTACTCGTCGGCGGTGTCGTGATAATCGAGGTGCTCGGGGGTGAGATTGGTGAACACCGCGGCGTCGAAGCGGACACCGTCCACTCGGTACTGGTGCAACGCATGGCTGGACACCTCCATTGCCACGGCATCCACACCGGCTGATCGCCAACAGGCCAGCTGGCGTTGCAAGTCGAGGGATTCCGGGGTGGTTCTCACTCCTGTCAACGTGCCTAGAACCTCGGTGCGAAGTCCGGCGGCAGCCAACACCGAACCCATGAGGCTGGTGACCGTGGTCTTGCCGTTGGTGCCGGTAACCCCGACCACGGTCATGGCACGAGACGGGTGGCCGTAGAAGGTCGAGCTAATCGGCCCCATGGCCTGGCGCACCGAAGAGGTCTGCACCTCGGGGCAGCCCAGTCCCAGCGGGAGCTCCACGACCAGGCCAGCTGCTCCCCGTTCGATGGCGTCGGCAGCAAACTGGTGGCCGTCGTATTCGGCCCCCGGCACGCAGAAGAACAAGTCGCCGGATTTCACAACCCGTGAGTCATGGGCCAGTCCGGTGATCGAGGCCTGACCTCGACATCTGATCACCCCAGGGGCGGTCTCCGCCAGCGTTTGCAGCGCCATGGCCGCGGTTGTCATTGCCCGTCCTTTGGTGGGAGTGCCTCATCGGGCACCGGTGCAGCCGCCTCTGACCCTTGGGATGCAACTGTCTGATCAGAGCCATCCAAAGTCGCCTCCGGCGTGGGCTCGGGAGTCGCCTCCGGCGTGGGCTCGGGGGTCGCCTCCGGCGTGGGCTCGGGAGTCGGCTGAGGCGTGGGCTCGGGGGTCGCCTCCGGCGTGGGCTCGGGAGTCGGCTGAGGCGTGGCTGCTGGAGTCAATCCTGGCCCGGACTCGGAGGCCGGGGCGGGGACCGGTGTGGGGGCGGGTCCCAGCTTGGGCGTGACGGTGACGATGTCGACCGGTGGAGCGATGCGAAGACGTTGCAGGGAGTATTTGGCCAGATCGGCAAACAGTGGGGCGGCGGCCTGGCTGGCGTAGTAGTTGATGACAGGTTCGTCAATCACCACAATCATCGATAGCTGGGGATCTTCTGCCGGATAGAAGCCGGCGAATGTGGCCGTGTAGCGGCTGAATCCCTCGCTGTCCTCGTAGCTGCCGCTCGACAGCAACTTCTTGCCGGTCCCGGTCTTGCCGGCGATGGAGTAGCCCTCGACTTGGGCATTCCGTCCGGTCCCCTCCCGCACAACCGTGACCAGCATCTGGGTCATCTGGGCGGCTGTGCTCTCCGAAACAACTCTCACCGGCTCGCCCCGCTCCAACGGGACTTCCTGGCCATCAGCTCCGATCGCTGAGCGGACCAGGGTGGGCGGCACCCGCACGCCGCCGTTGGCCAGGGTGTTGTACGTCATCAGCACCTGCAACGGGGAGGCCAGAATGCCCTGACCCAATGCGAAGCTTCCCACGTCGGTGCCGCTCCAGTTCAAAAGCTGGGGCACCAAACCGGATGACTCTCCCTTGAATCCCAGTCCCGTCGCCGATCCCAGCCCGAACCGAGCCAGGTACGCGGACAAGCGGGTGGAACCAAGCACCAGAGCCCATTCCACGGTGCCGGTGTTGGACGAGCGGCCCAGGATCTCCTCCATGCTGTAGAGAACGGTGCCGTACTCGGTGTGGTCGGTGAACTCCTGATCGTAGAGCTGAAGCCAGTGGTTAACTTCGCGTACATGGTGCGGTGCACCCAGTCCTTCCTCGATCACACCGGAGAACACCACGCTCTTCGTCACCGATCCGGGCTCATAGGACCAAGTCACCGCTCGGTTCTCGCCCAGCGAGACCGCATTGCCCTCTTGGTCCCGTCCCACAGAGGCCATGGCCAGAATCTCGCCGGTCGTGGGAACCATGATGATAACGGTGCCGCTGGCCGCATCGACTTCCTCGATTTGACGCTTCAGCGCCCGCTCAGCCTCAAACTGCAAGGAGCGGTCGATGGTCAAGTACAGATCGGCACCCGGGTCCTCAGGCTTGATCTTCCGAGCGCCGGTGGGGATCGTACGTCCATCGTGGCTGCTCTCCAGCACCATTTCCCCAGGCACTCCGCCCAACAAGTAGTCGTACTGGTATTCGATGCCGCTGATGCCTTTGTGGTCCACGTCCACACTCCCCACTACGGCTTGTCCCAAGCGCTCGCCCGCTGGATTGAACCGGGCCGACTCCTCCAGCAGGAAGACACCGCTCAAACTAAGGGCGGCAACCTGGGTAGCCACGTCATCGGACACAGTGCGGGCCAGATAGGCATGCTGGTCGGGCTCGCTCAGCAGCTGGAAGAGCCGACCCTCATCCATCTCCAGCACGGGCGCCAGGGCGGTTGCCGCGGCTGCCGGATCGTCTACTTGGCTCGGGTCGGCCCATACGGTCATTTGGGGCACCGATATAGCCAGTTCCACTCCATGGCGATCTAGGATTCGACCTCGGTCAGCCGTCAGCTTGATGGTTCGTATCCGCTGCTGCTGGCCGTACTCCACATAAGCATCTGAGCGAAATAGCTGAAGATCAGCGAGCCGAACGCTGAGAACCAGCCCCACCAGGGTGAACACCACCATGATCGCGGCCCCGCGTCGCCGCAGGGAGCGAGACTGCACAGCCTTGTCCGAGATGTTCATCCCACTGCACCCTCAGCCAGTTCCACCGGCGACAGATAGACGCGGCTATCGGGTTCCACCATCCCCAATCGGTACAAGGCCTCTGCCCTGATGCGGTCGGGGGCCTCGGCCCGGGCCACGTATAGGCGCAGCTTCTCGTTCTCAACTTGGACTTCCTCGAGCTGTTCATTCATATCGTCAAGGGTGGTCTGGCGATCGACAATCACCGCGTGGAACAGGGCCAGGGCAAACAGGGCGACCACCGCAGTTGCCGCGATGACCCAGCCCACGAGGGACATCAAACTCCGGCGTGGACTCGGGGCCGGCTGGAGGTGTCGGCGGGGACGGGCGGCGGGCTCAGTCGGCGTTGGGCGAGGACGGGGTTGCGGTGAGGCCATCACACAGCCCCCTCCATTTGATCGAGACCCCGCCTGCAAAATGCTCGAAAGCGGGCGCTGGAAGCCCTGGGATTGTCGGCCATCTCCACTGGGCTGGGCCGCCGGCTGCCCCGGGGAACCAGGTCTATGGCGGGCGGGGCTTGATTGGCCGGTTGGGGCAGACCCCGAAAGCGGGCTTCATCGTTCAGTCCGGCGCGGCGGCGAAGTACTTGTTTGACGATGCGGTCCTCTCCGCTGTGGTAGCTCAGCACCACTCCCCGGCCTCTCGGACCCATTCGGTCGATGACTGCTTCCAGAGCGGGCTCTATCTGGTCGAGCTCGTCGTTGACTGCGATGCGAATTGCTTGGAAGGTCCGCTTGGCGGGGTGGCCACCCCGTCGGCGGGCGGGAGCGGGTATGGCATCGCGAACCACATCGGCCAGCGCTGTGGTGGTGGCAATCGGCCGGGCGGCGGCAATGGCGGCGGCAATGCGGCTTGCGTATCGCTCGTCTCCGTAGTCCCGCAGAATCTTGGCCACATCATCGGTCGACCAGTTGTTGACCACTTCGTCAGCAGACAGCCGCTGGCGGCAGTCCATTCTCATGTCCAGTGGCCCCTCGTTCCGATAGCTGAAACCACGCTCAGGCTTGTCCAGCTGGGGAGAGCTGACCCCGAAGTCGAAGAGTGACCCCACCACCTGGGATATGCCGAGCGAATCCAAGACATCGCCCAACTCGGCGAAGCTGGCGCGGCAAATAGTGGCCCCGCGGCCAGCCAATGCCCCGCTGGCAGCCTCCACCGCGGAGGGGTCACGGTCGAGGCCTACCAGCGAGAGATCGGGACGGGCGTTCAATAGCGCCCGGGCGTGTCCTCCCCCGCCAACGGTGGCGTCGAGCAAAACTCCCGACGGGACCGCGGACAGGTGTTCCACCACTTCGGCCACCATGACGGGGTGATGGACAAATCGACTATCGGTCGCTGTCGGCGTCCCCCCGCTCATTTTCATCCACCTCCTTGGTGACTCAGCTGTCGGCTGGTTGAGGGATCATTTTTTTGCGTCCGACCGGGTCGGACGCTAGAAATGGCGGTTATCGGCAGTCCTCCGCCTGGCGACCGCACTCCGGGATTTCTCCCCGGCGTGTCAGATGGCAAGCGGGCGGAGTAGGGGCCTTCCATCTCGTCAGACGGAGGACTGCCCATAACCGCTCTGATTCTCTTCATCTACATGGCGAAACCCGGCCCTTGTCTCAATACGTCAGACCACATCACAACCACCGATCCACATCGGCATCACCTAGACCTGCATGAAGCGACTCCCATTCCACCGCATCCCACACCTCGCCTCGGTTGAACACCCCGGCCAACACAACCTTGTTGCCCATGTCCAACTGCTCGCGCTTAGAGGTGGGCAGGCTCAGACGGCCCTGGGCATCCACGGTCACCGGCTCGAGGCTGGAGGAGAATCGACGCAAGTCGCCGCCGGTGGCCTCTCCGTCTCGTACCGCGGCTTCAAGTCGCTCCAGCGCACTGCGGGCTTCTTCGGCAGTCCAGATCCCAAGGCATCGCTGGTAGATCGCCACGTAGGCCCCTTCGGCCAACGCCGAGCGAAATGCCGGTGGCAGCGAGAGCCGACCCTTGTCGTCCAGGGAACGCCGATGCTCACCGGTGAGCATGTCCCCCTCCGACGGGTACCCGCTTATTCCCCTTTACTCCCACTACATCCCACATTATCCCCCTAAGCCCCACCAACGCAACCCAGTGGCGCAGTTTCGAGAGAGGAGTGCCACCACGGGCGGGATGGGAGACTGAGCCTGTCCGCCCGATTGCGAAGTTTAGCGGTGGGCAGTTAGCGAGGTAGGGATGCCAAAAAGGCGGCGAAGACCTCGTCGGACTGGGCCTCGACTGGACATGCCGCTGAAGCCATGGCATCTCGAAGTCCTTCCCTTTGGCCTCGTGGCACCGCGAGGCAGGCGACCAATTCCTCGGGATCCCAGCGTCTGTATATGAGCGTTTGAAACCGAGTCGTTGCCTGGGTGCGACGCTGGGAGACCCCGACCGCTTTTGCCCCGCCCACGAGCACTTCACCCGGCCCCCGGCTGGCAAAACATGCCAATTTCCCCCAAGAACCGGGCTGGTAGTGATCAACCACCCTCCCGCGGGCTAGACCCAAAGACGCCAAAGCAGCGACCCAAACCTGACCCAGCCAGATGGGCGCCCGGTTCACGTCGTCATCCCACAGCGGGTCGTCACGGCCGATCACAACATCGATCCACACCGAATCATCGGGGACCACCAGCACCGCTCCCCCACCACTGCGACGGCGCACCACACCGGCTTCCTGGGAACCTGGGCCTGCGGCGATCTCAGTGCGCTGTGCCGAGCCCAGCACCAGCGCGGTGTCGAGGGGCGACATCAGCCACACTTGCCGATCGGAGCGGGGATCGGGTTCCAATGCGTGCAAATCCCCCACCGTCCCGCTCAAGCGATGAGTTGTCCACCCACCTTCGGTCGGCACGGGTCTATGCGGTCTAAGCGACGGACTCAGCCGTTGGGTCTAGGTAGGGCAGCCAGTCGGCAGGCACATGTCCGACCGCGGAGGCCACCCAGGCCGATCGGGGCGGCTCAGCCGGCGGGCGCATCAGCCTCATCGGAGTTTCCGAGAGCAGCCGATCCCGCTTTGCCATGTTGCACCGGCGACAAGCGGCCACCACGTTCTCCCAGGAATGTGTACCGCCCCGGCTGCGGGGCCGGACGTGATCGATCGAGTCGGCATGGCGACCGCAGTACTGGCAGCGGTAACCGTCGCGGGCGAACACCCCTCGCCGACTGAGCCCGCCCGTGCGGAAGAACGGCACCTTTACGTAGTACCGCAACCGGACCACCGACGGGACCGGCAGGTCGAGCCGCTCGGATCGGAACCGCTCGCCGGAATCCAATACGACCTCGGCCTTCTCGGCCATCACCAGGATGACGGCGCGCCGGGGGGACACCACGCTCAGTGGCTCGAAAGAGGCATTCAGCACCAGCGCCCGACTCATGGTGAAAACCATAGTGAACCCGCCGGGCCGCTACGGGCGGTTTACCTGGATCGCTCCCATTCCTTGCACCACCGCAAGTAGGTGACCAAGTCGTCGGGGCGGGGTTGGGCGTGGGCATCGCCATACATGGTGACCATCCGAAACTTCAGATAGGCCGGATCGGGGAACGCCCTCAAACGCCATCCCACCCTCAGTGCGGTAAGCCAGATACCTGGGTGGACAAGCAACTTGGCGACGGATCGACCCACGGTTTCAGGCTACGTCTTGAGACAATTGATCAGTACGATGGGCAGATGGGAACACTTGCCGTCACCGGCGACCACGACGCCGATCAATTACTCATCGATGATCCATTCGCCCTGCTGCTGGCCATGATGCTAGACCAGCAGATCCCCATGGAGTGGGCATTCAAGTCGCCCCTGCGGTTGAAAGAGCGCATCCCCGACGACTTCTCGGCTGAGCGCCTGGCCGCCCTCGATCCCGACAAGGCCGAGGCCGTCTTCAAGGAAAAACCCGCTTTGCACCGGTTCCCCGGATCGATGGCCCGCCGTGCTCAGGAACTGTCCCGCCACCTCATGGACCACTACGACGGCGACGCCGCCCGAGTCTGGACCGAGGCCGCCACCGGCCAGGAACTCCTCAAGCGGCTCAAGGCTCTGCCCGGCTACGGCGACGAGAAGGCCAAGATCTTCCTGGCCGTTCTGGCCAAGCGCTTCGGCGTGACCCCCGTCGGCTGGGAAGCCGCCGCCGGCCCCTTCTCCGACCCCACCCCCCGCACCGTCGCCGACATCGACAGCCCCGAAGCCCTCGCCCAAGTCAGAGCCTGGAAGAAAGCCCAAAAGGCCAAAGGCAAAACCAAGCAAGACTGACCGCACCCAACCGATTCAGTCCGGTTACCCCCCGCATGACCAACCCAGCCGACATCCCCCCACCCCTCCCTTGGGACCAGCGCGCCAAAGGGGTCTTGCCCATGCCGGGAGGGTACACAGGCTACATCGATTCTCTCCGCCGTATCTGTGGTCATGTCGCCGGCGAACGCCCCCCACTCTCAGATTCTGAATTGGCCGGTTGGATTCAGGGGCACTTCGAGGTCAGCAGCGGCAGCGCCAACTCCCGCGTATCCTTCTTGAGGAAAGCCGGAGTTCTTGAGCTAACCGCTGGCCAAGCCCACCTCAGTGAATGGGCCAGCCGGTGGTATATGACAGACGACAACGGAATCTTGATCGGGCACCTGCACCGCAGAGTCCGTCACGAGTGCGGGGAGCGAGCTGCTCTCTATCTTGACAGTTCACCAACCAGGCTCAGGCCTCAAGCATCCTGAGCAACAACCATCCCCAGCGGCCACGCCGGCCCTGCCTGAACCCAGTTCCGACCCCGATGATGCCGACGTTTCTGATTCGCAGCCAACAGGAGACGAGACCTCTCCGGGCGCAGTTCTCGCCGCCGAGATTCGAGAGGCTGGTACCGACAGCAAGAATCCCGATCGCCTGGAATTCGCCGTCCGGGATGCCTTCCTGTTTCTAGGGTTCGACGCCGACAAGCTCGGCGGCCCTGGCAAGACCGACGTGCTAATCAAGGCGCAGCTGGGCAAGGACGCCTCATATTCGGCAACCATCGACGCCAAGACGGTCGGCGCCGGCTCTTTGAGCGACCACCAGGTGGACTGGGTCACGTTGGACGAGCACCGCAAGCAACACAACGCCGACCACTCCATGCTCATAGGGCCGAACCCTTCCGGCCAGCGCCTCATCAACCGGGCAGTCGGGCAGGTGGTGTCGGTGCTCTCTACTGGGCAACTTGCCGATCTGTGCTTGCAGCATTCTGACGCTCCGCTGGGCCTCGAGGACTATCGAGCACTATTTGAGACTGGAGGCGGGGTAGATACCACCCTAATCGCCAAGGCAGCCCAAGAATCGACTCGACTTCGGGAACTCGCCGCGGAGTTGCTGGCAACGCTGGCCGGTCAAGTCGGCGACACCGGCCCTCTGACCGCCCGCAATCTCTGGCTGCTTATGAGAAACCAGCCTCCGGGAGAAGAGGATTTACAGCGAAAGATCCAACATATGCTCGACACCTTGGCCAATCCTCTGGTTGGCGCAATCCAGGGCAATGCCGAAACGGGATACGCCCCTGCGGCTGCCCCAAGAGTCATCAAACAACGGCTCCACCAACTGGGGGACTGCCTGGCTTCAGTTGCTTCAGACCAAGACCGGTAACGCGTCGGATACCTATCAGTCGAGTGGAGCGATTTTCTCAGGGCTTGAGCCACTCCGTAACGCCATCCACGCAGCGACGAGCTCCTCTTCATGCAACTCGCTCCACTCTGCAATCATGCCTCGACATCGCCTGGGGAGCGATCCTTCGATGACGGATCGAGTTGCAATGTCGACAAGGGCGCTGTGCTCGCCATAGAGGGCATGGAAGTGAGGAGGATTGTGGTCGTTGGCAAACATGCGAATGACGATGCCGTAGAAGCGGCTGAGTTCCGGCACGGCTGGGAGGGCTAGTGCAAGAGCGGTTGCCAGGGCTTCGGGTGGATCTCTTCCAATGACCTGCCGGTGAGGTCAGTGTAGAGACCGTGCTGGGAGAGTTCGAGGCCGTCATTATCGCCCCAAGCCACCGCGCCGTACTCGCGAATACTCACGTTCTTGAAGAAATCAGGGTCTGACCAAGCAGCAAAATCGCCTCTGGACACCCATCGAGAGAGATCCACTTCCCCTTCAACGCCATCAGCGAACCGCAACCAGAGGCGGTAGCAGTCTCTTGCCTCGATCTCAACAACGCGTACACCTGCCACGCTCAAATCCTAACCCTCGTGTGCTCCAAACACTCAGAGGCCTCGGTAGGCTCACCCTCATTCATCTCGCTTCTGGCGTTTTCGCAGGTCACAGTCTCAATTTCCATGAGAATATTCTACCGATGGCAGTGACACATTCTTGCCTGTGCTGGGTCCGTGCAGGATCGCTTCGCCCGATGCTAAGCGCATCAGGGGATGAGGGTGATTTGAGAGTCGAGCCAGCCTAGGAGGATGGCGATGCAGCGGGGGTCGGAGTGGATGCGATGGCCAGCGCCGCTGATGATGCGCAGGCTGGCTTCGCCGTGGGCATCGGCGATGGCTCGGGCGTCGAGGGGCGACACCTCCCGGTCGTCGGAACCGTGCAGCACCAGCATGGGGCGGGGGGCGATCTCGGCGGCGCAACGGTCGACTCGGATCGACCGGTCGGTGTTTGCCCATAAGTCCACAGGCGCCCCCATGGTGGCCACACCCCTGACCCGGGAATCGTCCTGGGCGAGGCAGGCCGCGAGCGCTCCGCCGATGCCGAACCCTGCCAGCCAGACCCCTTCCACCTGATCAAGCCTGTCCATATGGGCAACCGCGCTGGCGATGTCGGCTGTCCACTCGGCCGGAGTGAGGTCTCCCTCGCTATCGCCGCATCCCCGGTAATTGAGCACCATGGCGGCCCACTCCATGTTCTGCGCGATTCGATCGGCCAAGGGGTAGAACCGCTTGGCCGCCCCCGAGCCACCGTTGCCCGCCGATGGGAAGCCGGGACAAAGCACTACTCCAGGCAGCGCTTTCATGCGGCGGCTCTCCGGCAGCGCCAAGTGCCCGGCCAGCTTTAGCCCGCCGGAAGTCTGCCAGTGAGTCACACCGTCCGGGGCCGGTAGCCCCGGTTTCGGGCTTCGGCCAAGGTGTCGGGTCCGAACACCAAGAACTTCTCCGATGCAACCAGTTCCTCGATGACCGACTCGTCGCTCACCTCATCCAAGTCGTACACCAACTGGGACCGCTTGTCCCCCACGTACCGGAAGCCCTCCAGCGACCTCGGCCTGTCCATTCCCCAACCGTACTGTTTCGCTAAGGGGATTCCTCGGCTGGAGGGCCGAGTGCTCCGATGGTTTTGAGGTACTGGCTCTCAAGGTCGAGCACCACGACGACGTCCAACGCATCGATGTCTCTTTCATCTTCCGACGCCTTGGCCAGCACGTAGTCCACCGAGTCGTCGTCGCGGGTCACCGCCTCTTGGTTGCGGCCCTCCGCCTCGGCGGCAGCCACATCGCCTCGCCCGTAGGTGGCAGAGCCCTGAAGCCGCAGATGATCTAACCGCCAGAGCAAGATGCCCTGCACGTCGTCGTAGCTCAACTTGGACGACAGCTCGTCGGGGAGACGGTCGGCCACAAAGTCCACCGCCTCAAACAGGTCGTACACCGCCCGTGCCCGGGTGTGGGCCAGCCGGGAGGACACCCGCATCACCGCATAGGCGGCCAGCCCGACTACCAAGACTGCAGCGAGGACGAGTAGGAGAGTCACACCAGTCGAGGCCCTAGTGGCCTACCGCTTCAACTTGCTGCCAGGAAGAAACGGCGCCCGATCAGATCCCGATGCGCTGAGCGAGAAGCTCGCGGTGATACGTGGGGTCGCCGAACAGCAGCTCCGATGACTTGGCCCGCTTGAAGTAGAGGTGGGCGGGATGCTCCCAGGTGAAGCCGATCCCACCGTGGATCTGGATGTTCTCCGCCGAGGCGTGGAAGTAGGCCTCCGAGCAGTAGGCCTTGGCCAAGCTGGCCACCGAGGGGAGCTCGTCGTTGAGCTCCGAGGCGCACCAGCCGGCGTAGTAAGCGGCCGACTTGGCCGATTCCACCTCCAGCAGCATGTCGGCGCACTTGTGCTTGATGGCCTGGAACGACCCGATGGGCCGACCGAACTGCACCCGGTCTTTGGCGTACTGCACCGACATGTCCAGACACATCTGGGCGCCGCCTACCTGCTCGGCGGCCAGGGCCACCGCAGCCAGGTCGAGAACCCGCTCCAGCACCGCCCAGCCCCCGCCCTCGGCGCCGATCGGCGTGACAGGGGTTTGGTCGAAGTCCAGGCGGGCCTGCTTGCGGGTCTGGTCCATGGTGGACAATGCCGTAGAGGCCAAGCCATCTGCGTCGCTGGGACACCAGAACAGGCTGACCCCACCAGCGGTGCGGGCGGCCACCACCACCACGTCGGCGGTGTGGCCGTCGATCACGAACATCTTGGTACCGCTGATCCGCCAGTCGCCGCCATCGGCGGTGGCCTCCACGGTGATGCCCGACTCATCCCAACGGCCGTTCTCCTCGGTGAAGGCCAGCGCGGCCACCGTCTCGCCGCCGGCGATACCAGGCAGCAACGCAGCCTTGGCCTCCTCATCGCCGCTGTGGATCAAGGCGTTGGCCGCCAGCACCACGCTGGAGAAGAACGGGGCACAAAGCAGCGCCCGGCCCATCTCCTCCAACACCACGATCAGCTCGATATAGCTGAAGCCACTGCCCCCGTATTCCTCGGGAATGATGAGCCCCTGCAATCCGAGCTGCTCGGCCATCTGATTCCAGACGGCATCGTCGTAGCCCTTCTCGGTGTCCATCTGCTCTCGGACCGCCGATTCCGGAGATTTATCTTCCAAGAACTGCCGGACGAAGCGCCGCAGCTCTTCTTGTTCCTCGCTGAAGGCAAAGTTCACGGCTCTGTTTCTACTAGACCACAACCCTGGTAGCCACGCTCGAACCTGTCACTTGGCCGATACATGGGGCACAATCGGGGTCACAACGTGACACACCCGCGAAAAGAGCAGCCATGACCCTGCACTGGCAAGACACCCAGGCCGAGATCCACAAAGTGGTAGTGGGTCCGATGGACAACAACGTATTCGTCGTCCGCTGCCGCGAAACCGGCGATGCAGTGCTGATCGACGCGGCTAACGAGCACGAGAAGCTGTTGGAGCTGTGCTCTTCCCTCGGGGTACGCACCGTGTTGGAAACCCACGGGCACTGGGACCACATCCAGGCCATCCCGGCGGTGCGCGACGCCGGGTACGAGGTGGGCGTCACCGCAGAGGACGCCGCCATGCTCGACTCCTACGACTACCTGCTCAAGGACGAGTCGGTCGTCGAGGTGGGCCGGCTCCGCCTGCACTGCATCCACACGCCGGGCCACACCCCGGGGTCGATGTCGTTCCGACTGGAGGGTTCGCCCATATTGTTCTCCGGCGACACCCTCTTTCCCGGTGGGCCCGGAGCCACCGGCTTCGAGGGCGGCGACTTCGATACCATCATCGATTCCATCGAACAGCGGATGTTCTCCCCGCTGCCGTCCGACACCGTGGTGCTCCCCGGCCACGGCGATCAGACCACCATCGGTACCGAGACTCCCCATCTCCAGGAGTGGATCGACCGGGGCTGGTAGACCCGGCCACCGGCTTGTTATGCGGCTTTCCGGTGATAGGGATAACAACTCCTCCGACGTAGACTGATCGGGTGAGCCAGCCCGAAGCCCCGCTATTTCAGGTCGAGAACCTGCACGTGGCCACGGCCGACGACGGCATCCCGATTCTGTCGGGTATCGACCTCACCGTTAGAGCGGGTGAGGTACACGCCCTGATGGGACCCAACGGCTCGGGCAAGTCAACTTTGGCCAACGCGCTTTTGGCCAGCCCCGAGTATGAGGTGACCGGGGGGCGGATCTGCTTCAAGGGCGACGACATCACCGACTGGCCCGCCGATGTCCGGGGCAAAGCCGGTCTTTTCCTCGCCTTCCAATACCCCCAAGAGTTCCCTGGCGTGTCGGTGATGAACTTTTTGCGACAGGCCTTGTCGGCCCGCAAAGGCATCGATTTGTCGGTACTCGAATTGAGGCTGGCGGTAATGGAATGGATGGAGCGGTTCGACATGGACCCCTCCTTTGCCGACCGCTATTTGAACGACGGGTTCTCCGGTGGAGAGAAGAAGCGCAATGAAGTGCTCCAGCTGGCCATCTTGGAGCCGGAGATGGCCATCTTGGACGAGACCGACTCCGGTCTGGACATCGATGCCCTCAAGATAGTGGCTAACGGAGTGCAAGAGGTGCGGGACTCCCGCTCTGAGATGGGGGTGCTAGCCATTACCCACTTCCGCCGGCTGCTCGACCACCTCAAACCCGACCACGTCCATATCCTGATGAATGGGAAGATCGCGGCCAGCGGCGGCTTCGAGTTGGCCGCCCAACTGGATGCTGAGGGATACGAGGCATGGCGCTAGACCAAGCCTCGATCCGAGCCGATTTCCCCATTATGTGCAGGCAAGTACACGGCCGCCGCCTGGTGTACCTCGACTCGGCGGCCACCTCGCACAAGCCCAAACCGGTGATCGACGCCTTAACCGACTATTACGAGCGCTACAACTCCAACGTCCATCGGGGCTCCTACCAGTTAGCGGTGGAGGCCACCGACGCGCTGGAGGAGGCTCGGGCCAAAGTCGCCGCGTTCATCGGCGCCTCTCGGGACTCAGAGATCATCTTCGCCAAGAACGCCACCGAGGCAATCAACCTGGTGGCTCGAACTTGGGGGCGGGCCAATCTAGGGCCGGGCGACCCGGTGGTGATCACCGAGCTTGAGCACCACGCAAACATCGTTCCCTGGCACATGCTGACCGCGGAGCTGGGCATCGAGCTGCGCTGGATTCCCATCGACGCCAACGGCCACCTAGACCTGACCGACCTCGATCGGCTGCTCGACGGCGCCCGACTAGTGAGCGTGGCCGCAGTTTCCAATGTGTTGGGCACCATCAATCCCATCCGGCAGCTGGCCGACGCCGCCCACGAAGCCGGCGCGCTGATGATGGTGGACGCCAGCCAGTACACCCCGCACCTGCCTACCGACGTGGCGGAGATGGGGGCCGACTTCGTGGCCTTTACCGGCCACAAAATGTGCGGACCCACCGGGATCGGGGTGCTATGGGCAAAGTCCGAACTGCTGGAGGCCATGCCACCGTTCTTGGGCGGGGGCGAGATGATCCTCAACGTGACCAAGGAAGGGTTCAGCACCGCTGAGGTCCCGTGGAAGTTCGAGGCCGGCACTCCACCTATCGCCGAGGCAGTAGGGCTGGGGGCCGCGGTGGACTACCTGGTCGGCTTGGGAATGGAGCAAGTACGCGAACACGAGGTGGCCCTCACCGGATATGCCCTGCGGACCCTGACCCAGCGCTATGGAGATGACATCACCATCCACGGGCCAACCGAGCCGGCTGAGCGGGGCGGAGTGTTGTCGTTCGAGTACAAGGGAATCCATCCTCACGACGTGGCCCAGGTATTGGACCGTTCCGGGGTGTGCGTGCGAGCGGGACACCACTGCGCCAAGCCGCTCATGCGGGTGCTGGGCTGCACCGCCACCAGCCGGGCATCGATGTACGTGTACAACGACGAATCAGACATTGATGCCTTAGCCGATGCGCTCAGCGATGCTGACGCCTTCTTCATTGAATAATATCGCTGCGAGCAGAATGACTGCATATCTTCGGGCTTTCAGCCGTAAACTGGTGATTCCCTGCCATGCCTGATCTTGAAGACCTCTACCGCGAGATCATCCTCGACCACTACCGCAATCCCCGCAACCGGGGAGAGCTGGACACCCCGCCTGCGGTGCGGGCCGAGGGGTTCAATCCCCTGTGCGGCGACGAGGTGATCGTCTACGTACGCTTGGCCAACGGGGTGATCGACGACATCAAGGTGGGCGGCCAAGGCTGTTCGATCAGCCAAGCCTCGGCATCGATGATGTCGGCCACCGTCATCGGTCGCACCACCGAGGAACTGCATAGGCTCAATCGGGCTTTCAAGTCCATGATGTCGATCGAGCCCGACCCGGACGACCTGCCCCCTATCAACGGCAACGGGGCCGATATCAAGCTCGGCGACCTCGAAGCCCTCAAGGGCGTAGTCAAGTTCCCCGTGCGAATCAAGTGTGCCACCCTGTCCTGGCACACCCTCACCCAAGCCCTCGAAGAAGCCCAAACCAGCGCCTAACTCGGCCACGCCTTTTCATATGGCGTCGATCCGGCCGATGCCCTCGCCGTTCTCGCCCGAGACAGCTTGTTGTGGCTTCAGCCAGCGACGATGAAGAACTTCGATACGAGCTAGAAGCAAAGTACTTCCAGCTCCAAGACATTCTGCTGGCTAGACCAGGGTGTTGACGCGGCGGGCGAACTCCAAATCCAATTCGGTGAGGCCGCCGGCGGCATGGTTGGTGATGGCTATTTCTACCGTGGACCAGACGTTGGACCACTCGGGGTGGTGGAAGAGGCGCTCGGAGATCAGGGCCACACGGGACATGAAGCCGAAGGCTTGGGAGAAGTCGGAGAAATTGAAGGTGGCGGCCAGCTTGTCGCCTTGGCGCTCCCATCCGGGCAGGTCTTCCAGGGCCGCGGCGATCTCCTCGTCGGTCAGCAGTCTCTTGGCATCGGCGTCTACGGCCATGGGTCTCCTCCTAGGTGTATTTCAACAGGGGCGACAGAGCGGTCATCAACCCAAGGATCGTAGCCAGTGTCCTCCAGCTGGGCGGCCAGTTCGGGGCCACCGGTCTCCCGGATCACGCCGTCGATGAGGATGTGGACCACATCGGCGTGGAGCACGGTCAGCAAGCGGCTGAAGTGGGTGATGGCCAGCACGCCCAGATTGTCCTGGTGGGTGGCTAGTTCAATGCGATGGCTCACCGCGGCCAAGGCGTCCACATCGAGGCCGCTGTCGAGCTCGTCCAAGATGGCGATCCGGGGGCGGAGCACACCGAGTTGCACTGCCTCGCTCCGCTTCATCTCGCCTCCGGAAAGGTCTACGTTCAATGACCGGTACAGCAAGTCAGGGTCGAAGCCGACAAGCTCAGCCTCGTCAGCTACTTGGGCTTCCACCGCGCTGCGGTCCCCTCCAGTTGCGGCCACTGCTTCTTCCAGCATGATCTCCAAGCCCACACCCGGCACCTCGGTGGGGTATTGCTGGGTGGAGAACAACCCAGCATGGGCCCGCTCCCACGGGGACATATCCACCAGATCGGAACCATTCAAGGTGATCGAACCCGCAGTGACCTCATAACCGGGACGACCCATGATGGCGTAGGCCAGGGTCGACTTGCCCGAGCCGTTGGGGCCCATGACGGCATGGACTTCGCCCGATGCCACCCGCAGATCCACACCATTCAGCACCATCTGGCCGCCGACCCGGACATGCAGGCCCGAGACAACCAGCTCACTCTTGGCCGAATTACCCATCTTGGCCGACCTCCAACCAAACCTGACCGTCCTCCACGCCCACGTCATAGACCGGAACAGGTCGAGTGGCGGGCAGAGTCTCAGCCTCACCAGTGGCCAAAGAGAACAAGCTGCCGTGCTTCCAGCACTCGATGGTGCCCTCGTCCGCGTCTACTTCGCCCTCAGCCAGGGAGTAGTCGGCATGGCTGCAAATGTCCCCCAATGCGTAAAGATCGTCTCCCAACCGGACAACCGCCACTTGGTGACCCAAGCCGCCAATCTCGACGTCAAACCGCCGGGCCTCGCCGTCGCCCACCTCGTCTAGCGGGCACAACACCACTCGATCCCCGGTCATGCCCTCTACCCGCTTCTCTCAATGGCGTGGTGATGGCTAAACCCTTCGATCTTGGACTGGAGCCGATCTCGTACCGCAGGTACTGCCTCGAGAACGGGAAATTGATCAAGCACTTCGTCGAAGAACCCGGTCACGATCAGGCGCTCGGCGGTCTCGGTGGGCACCCCTCGGCTCTCCAGGTAGAACAACTGCTCGCCGTCGATCGGGCCGACCGCGGAGGCGTGACTGCAATGCACCTCGTTGTTCTCGATCTCCAAGTTAGGCACCGACTCCGCCCAGGCGTCCTCCGAAAGCTTGATGTTCCGGTTGGTCTGGTAGGCGTTGGTGCCTCGGGCATCGGGCCGAACCCGGATCAGCCCCGTGTACACCGAACGGGATGAGTCGTCCACCGCACCTTTGAACAGCAGGCTGCTGGTGGTATCGGGAGCGGCGTGATCTTGGAAGGTGCGAAAGTCCAGTGTCTGCTCGCCGTCGCCGAAATACAGCGAGATGAGATCGCCGGTAGCCCCTCGACCTGACAGGTGCGTGTCCATCCGCATTCGGGCATACTCTCCGCCCAACGCGGCAGTAGAGGCTCGCAGGTGGGCCTGCGAACCGATGTGACTGACCTGCGAACCGATATGCCACACCTTGGGCCCGAGGTCTTGCATAGTCAGATATCCGACCCGGGCGGCGGACGCCACCCTGATCTCTACCACCGGGCTCACGAACGCGGCAACGTCGGCTGAGCCGTACAGCTCCAGCACCTCCACCGACGAGTTTGCTCCCGCGTCCACGATCAGTCGAGGGAACATCGCGGCTCCATCGGCGTCTAGCCAATGACGCACCACGATAGGCCCTTCCACGCTCACCCCTGGAGGCACCCGCACCAACACCGGCTCTATGGAAAACGCCGCATTCATGACGGCGAATAGGTCTACATCAACCGATGCGGCCATCTCGGCGTCGCTCTCGCCCAACGGTCGGACCTCCACCCCTTGGGTTGCGGCCTCGGGGTCCAATTCCACGCTGCACAACCGGCCGTTGCTGGTGTCGGCAGTCGCACAATTGCCGGGGGTGGCAGTCGGTGATAAGGCACCGGCGTCGGATGCCAGCCGATAACGGCTGAGGTCCAACTGGCCAATGGGGGTATACCGCCAGAGTTCTTCTTCCGCTGAGGGCATGGGCGCGGCGGCCACTTGCTCGGCAGCAGCCACTCTACGGCGGACCAGCCAATCAGGGCCGGGTAAGGCACCGGCCGCATCGGGAGTGAATTGGGTTTGGGTCACGAACGCCGACGGCGCTTTCGCCGCTTCGCCTTTCCGCCGCCGCCCGCTCTCAACCGTCGCCGGGACTTCTCCTTCTCAAGATCAGCCAACACTCGAGGGCCGGCTTCATTCACGATGTCCTCGGCGGCGTCCAACAGGGCGCCGATGCTGTCGTCGCTTCCCACGCTAGACGGCGCTTCGGGTGTGGGGGGGGTCACCAGAGTGCCGTGCGACCAGTTCACGTCCACCAGCCGTCGCTCAAAGGCCGAGCAGTCGTCGGGGCAGCGCCACGGGGCCTCAGGGGCCAAGTCTAAATCGCACTTCCGCACGGTCTCCCCATTGGGGTATGACCGGCTCTCGAAGTACTTGCAATCCTGCCGCATGGGCATCAGCCGACAGATCCCTCCATCTGCAATTCGATGAGCCGGCTCCACTCCACGGCGTACTCCATCGGCAGGGTGCGGGTAATGGGCTCAATGAAGCCATTGACGATCATGCCCATGGCCTGCTCTTGGGTCAGCCCCCGGCTCATCAGATAGAACAGCTGCTCATCAGCCACCTTGGAGACGGTGGCCTCGTGGCCAATCTCCGCGTCCCGTGTGCCCACCTCCATGTAGGGGTAGGTGTCGGACACGCTGTCCTCGTCCAAGATCAGCGCGTCGCACTGAACGTGGCTGCGACACCCGTAGGCGTCGTCTTCCACCCGGACCAGACCTCGGTAGCTGGTGCGACCGCCGCCGTTGGAGATCGACTTGGACACGATCTTGGAAGTGGTCTCGGGGGCGGCGTGGGTCATCTTGGCCCCGGCATCTTGATGCTGATCGGGGCCGGCGTAGGCCACCGACAGCACCTCACCAGAGGCCTTGGGGCCGACCATCACCACCGCTGGGTACTTCATGGTCAGCCGGGAGCCGATGTTGCCGTCGATCCACTCCATGTGGCCCTCGGCCTCGACCTTGGCCCGCTTGGTGACCAGGTTGTACACGTTGTTGGACCAGTTCTGGATGGTGGTGTAGGTGACCCGGGCCGATTTCTTGACCAAGATCTCCACCACCGCAGAATGCAGCGAATCGCTGGTGTACACCGGGGCCGAGCACCCCTCGATGTAGTGAACCTGCGAACCCTCGTCGGCAATGATCAGGGTCCGCTCGAACTGGCCCATGTTCTCGGCATTGATGCGGAAGTAGGCCTGAAGCGGCATCTCCACCGTCACCCCGGGGGGGACATAGATGAAGCTGCCCCCCGACCACACTGCGGAGTTCAGGGCCGAGAATTTGTTGTCACCCGGCGGGATGATGGTGCCGAAGTGCTCTTTCACCAGCTCGGGATACTCCTTGAGGGCGGTGTCCATGTCGCAGAACAGCACTCCCTGGCGCTCCAAGTCCTCCCGGTTGCGGTGATACACCACCTCGGACTCGTATTGGGCGGTCACCCCGGCCAGGTACTTGCGCTCGGCCTCGGGAATGCCCAGCTTCTCATAGGTGTCCTTTATCGAGTCCGGAACCTCATCCCAGTCGTCGGCCAGGCCCTCGGTGGGCTTGATGTAGTAGTAGATGTTGTCGAAATCGATTCCCGACATGTCGCCGCCCCACGAGGGCATGGGCCGCTTCTCGAACCGGGAAAGCGACTTCAAGCGGAAGTTCCGCATCCACTCGGGCTCGCTCTTCATCCACGACATCTCCTGGACGATGTCGGTGTTCAGCCCTCTTTTGGGCTTGAAGACGTAATCTTCCTCGTCGCTCCAACCGAGTTTGTATCGGCCGAGATCAAGGGCGAGGGCTTCCGACGACATATGAAAATCCTAGCGAAGGGTGCGACGTGGCTTACCTAAATACTACCGGCGATCAGCCCAACAAGCGCATCTCAGCCCGATATCGGTGGCCCCGGGCCACATAGCCCTGGGCGTCCTCTCGATTCTGACCCTCGGCCATGTGGCCCTCGCGCACTTTTGCCGGCACGCCGATGGCCAAGGCCAGCGGTGGAATCTTCATGTGGTTGGTGACCACTGCACTGGCCCCGACCAGCGCCCCCCGGCCTACAACCGCATCGTGGAGCACGACCGAAGCAACCCCGATCAGGGCTTCGTCCTCGATCGTGCAGCCTTCCAAGTGGGCCAAATGGCCGACGGTGACGTCATTGCCAACCACCGTGGGCAACTCATCAGTGTTGTGGATCACGGCATTGTCCTGGATGGAGGTGCGGGCTCCGATGGTTATTCCCGCACCGTCGCCCCGGAGCACCGCCCCCGGCCAAATCGTGGACTCGGCTCCCACACTCACTTGACCGATGATCACGGCCAGCGGGTGAATGAAAGCCTCCGGGTGGATGTCAGGCTCGATGTCTCCCAGTGCATAAACCGGCATCGTTCTTCAGCCCAGCAGATTAAACGAGCCGTATTTCCCGGCCAAGAACACCAGCGGTCCCACGTCGTCGCGCTGGACCGCAAGATCCAAGACCCGGCCTAGGACGATCCAGTGATCGCCGCCCTCCACCACCTTGTCGATCTCGCAGTCGATCCATGCCAGCGAGGACTGGAAGATTGGCGCGCCGGTGACCTTTGTCGACCACTCCAAACCGGCAAACTTGTCCTCGGCTTTGGAGGCGAACAGATTGGACATCTCTACTTGGTCTTCAGCCAGGATGTTCACCCCGAAATGGCCCGCAGCCTCGATGGCCGGCCAGCTGGTGGACGACTTGCCCGGCATGAACATAACCAGGGGCGGGTCGAGCGACACCGAGCCAAAAGAGCCAATCGCCAGCCCGGAGGGACCATCGGGTCCTGAGGCAGTCACCACGGACACCCCGGTGGGGAACTGTCCGAGCACTTGGCGGAACATGGCCGAGTCGAACGGGGGGCTGTCAGACACATGGACTCCTCGGGTAGGGACAAATTTTGCCCCCAATGGCATGGAGGTTAGTGCCTGCTTTCTGCCTACCCCGCGTCGGGAGTCCCAGACGTAGCGACCCAAACGTCCACGCCATAGCTGCGAAGCGTGGAGCTGGTCCGAGCCAACGACTGCTCAAGTTGACTAGTGAGCTCAGGGAAGGAATTGCCCGCCAGCGCGGCACCTACATCGATGATGGTAAAGGTTCGCCGGTCCACCCAGGTTGGCACCGCCCCTATTGACGCAACTCGGATGTCGCCGGATTCGCCTTCCACTAAGTCAACCTGCACGATTACACCGTCGGCAGACTCCAGTGGGCACGACCGGCATGACTGGGGCGACTGGTTGGACAAGAAATTCCCCAACCCGTAGATCACGTAGTTGCCGCCGATGAACTCCACCGGTTGAATCACATGGGCGTGGGTACCGACGATGAGGTCAATCTCGTCGCCGGCGAGAAGCTCCTTGGCCAGCGCCCTCTGCTGCTCGGTCGGCGCCACCCGGTACTCCGCTCCCCACTGGATGCTCAACACCACGAAGTCGGCCCCGGCCCCGATGGCCGCTCGGGCCTCGGCCAATATGTCATCAGTGGAAATGACGTTTACCGCCCAGGTTTGGTCATCGGGGAGAATCAGGCCGTTGAGGCCATAGGTGTAGGAAAGGTGGCCGATTGTGATGCCGTTCACCTCGTACAAAGTGGGGGTAGCGGCTTCCTGAGGGGTGCGGGCCATGCCCGCGTGGCCCAAATCCGCCTCGTCGAACAGGTTGAGAGTGGCGATGATCCCGCCGGTTCCCTGGTCCAATGAGTGGTTCGAGGCAGTGGAACAGCCGTCGTAGCCCACTTCAGCGATCGCGCTGGCCAGATCGCCTGGAGCGTTGAACAAGGGATATCCGGACAGGTTGCGGTTATCGGGCGAGAGCGGTGTTTCCAAGTGGCAGATGGCAAGGTCAGCGTCGCTCAGGGTGGCTCGCACCGGTTCGAACATGGGCCGATAGTCAAAGTCCAGATCGTCGTTCCCGTTGGCCTGCGCCTGGCGGAAAACCGGCGAGTGCGATAGCAGATCGCCGGTGAAGGCCAGCCGGGCCTGCCGAGGTGCTGGCATGGGCGTGGCGGTGGGGGCCGCCGTGGACTCCTGAGCGGGGGCCGGAGTGGAAACCTCGGTGGACTCCTGAACAGGCGCCGGCGTTGGTGCCGCTTCGGAGGAGGGGCTCGGCGTGGCATCGGGGTGCGGCGCGGCTGTTGAACGGGAAGCCGCGGTCGGAGTCGGGTGGGCAGTCGGAACCGGCTCGTCTGTTCCGGTCGCTATGGCGGGAACCGTCGGGGACGCCGGAAGCGGACCGGTGGCGAGGTCATCGCCGGCACAGCCGCCAGCCGCGGCAACGGTCGCCACCAATAGGGCGGCGGCCAATCCCCGCGATGCGGAGTGGAGCACAAGGCTCTGTCGACCTTGGTGCTGAGGCCCATCCGGTCCCTGTGCTGCGGGGCGGAGAATGTGTCTGCGGGTCAAATGGCTGCGCAGAACAACTCAGGGGTCACCGGGCAGTCGGTACTGGAAACCGCCTCGGCCACTGAGACCAGTCCGTCGGGACCGGCGACTCGGTCCACCAAGGCCAGCGGGACAACCTCTTCATCAGCCTCCCACGCCTCTACCATTCCCAAAGCCCTTTCGACCAACGAATCCCACATCCGACCCGGCAAAACCGTCCCCTTGCCGGCCACCAGCCACACTGGGACCTCGGCGGCTTGGGCCACCGCTGCGGCAGCCCGAGAACCTGAGACCGCCAAGAATCCGTCGGGGCCGACCGCGGCTGTCTCCAAGAGCACCAAGTCTGCTGATGCCGCGGCCGCTCCAAGCCCGCTCTCGGCGACTTCGTCTACCCAGCCATCCTGCTCCGACAGCCGCTGCGCCAAGTGGCACCCCTCCCCCACCACATCGACCACCAAAACCCGAAGATCCCCCCGTCGCCGAAGGGTGCCGCCCACCAGGTCGGGCCATCCGAGCACACAGACCGCGGCCTCGACGGGTAGCTGGCGCGAAAGCAGGCGGGCGGTTTTGTCCTCGGTAATCGCCTGCATGCATGCTCGGACCTCCGAGCGGGGGTCGGCCGCGGTGAGAACCCGGGAGGCCAACCACATGAGCGGACCAGAGGAGGGCTGGCGGGCAATCATGCGCCGGCAGGTGGTGACTAGCCCGGCAGGGTCATGGCCGAAACTCAACAGCGCTCCGGCCGTCTCCCGCACCAGCGATTCCTGACCCACCCCGGAAGACCGGGCCACGTAGCGCAAGTGCTCGATCGGATGCACGACATGAGGTTATGCCACCGTCCTGGGGTAACTTCGAATGCGATGTCCACCACCCTTGACACCGATGTCACTTTGAGACCGCTGTCCGGTGAACCTCGCCCTATCGGCGATTGGGTCACTGTCTTCCACCTGGTCATTGTCGTTCTCGACCCGTACACCTATGAGAGCTCGTGGATGATCGACACCGCCGGCCGCGTTCTGCGCAACTTCGTCGGCGCCGACTGCCGGGTAGCGTTCTTGGTCACCGCATCGCCCGACGAAGCCGAGAAGTTCCTAGGGCCGTGGACCGAGGAGATCCTTACCTTCGCCGACGAGGAACGCTCAGTGGTACGGGCCATGGGCCTGGAGTCGCTTCCCGCCATCGTCCATCTCGACCACCAGCTCAACCTGCGGGCCTCTGCCGAGGGCTGGAATCCCCCTGACTGGAGAGATTTTGTCTCCCAGCTCAGCGCGGCAATGAACTGGCATCCCCCGGTGATCCCCGACCCGGGTGACCCATCGCCGTTTGCTGGAACCCCGGCGTTGGGCTGATTGGAACCCCGTTGAATGAACGAGCGCATGGCCGATTTCGCCTACTCCGAACTGCTCCCCAAAGGGCCTGACACCACCACCGAATACCGCCTGCTGACCACGGATTACGTCTCTACGGTCACGCTCGGCCACCGCCATTTCCTCCAAGTCGACCCCGAGGGCATCCGCCTGCTCACCAGTGAGGCTATGCGGGACATTGCCCACCTGCTGCGACCCGGACACCTGTCCCAATTGGCCGCAATCTTGGATGACCCCGAGGCCTCGGCCAACGACCGATTTGTGGCCACCGAATTGCTTCGCAACGCCAATATCGCGGCCGGCGGCGTGCTGCCCGGCTGCCAGGACACCGGGACGGCCGTGGTGATGGGCCACAAAGGCGAGCGAGTGCTAACCGATGCTGACGACGAGCAGGCTATCGCCCGGGGAGTGTTCGACACCTACCAGACCTCGAACCTCCGCTATTCGCAATTGGCCCCGATGTCCATGTTCGAGGAGCGCAACACCGGCAACAACTTGCCCGCGCAGATCGAGATCTATGCAGTGCCGGGAGATGCCTACTCGTTTCTATTCATGGCCAAAGGTGGCGGCTCGGCCAACAAGTCGTATCTGTTCCAGGAGACCAAGGCGCTGCTCAACCCCGAGTCGCTCACCCGATTCATGGACGAGAAGCTCCGCACCTTGGGAACCGCCGCCTGTCCGCCCTACCACTTGGCCGTGGTCATCGGAGGCACCTCCGCGGAGTACACGCTCAAGGTGGCCAAGTACGCCTCAGCCCGTTACCTGGACACCCTTCCCACCGAGGGTTCTGAGACCGGCCATGCCTACCGCGACCTGGAGTGGGAGGATCGCATTCTGGAGCTGACCCGGAACTTCGGGATCGGGGCCCAATTCGGTGGCAAGTACTTCTGCCACGACGTGCGGGTGATCCGGCTGCCCCGCCACGGCGCCTCCTGCCCGGTGGGGGTGGCGGTGTCGTGCTCGGCCGACCGTCAGGCTCTGGGCAAGATTACGTCTGAGGGGATCTTCTTGGAGCGGTTGGAGACCGATCCGGCCCGCTTCCTGCCGGAGGTCACCGACGACGACCTGAGCGACCAGGTGGTTCGCATCGACCTGAATCGGCCCATGGCCGACATCCGAGCCGAGCTGTCAAAGCACCCGGTGAAGACTCGTCTGTCGCTCACCGGCACCTTGGTAGTGGGTCGAGACATCGCCCACGCCCGGATCAAGGAGCGCCTCGACGCCGGCGAGCCCATGCCCGGGTACCTGCGCGACCACCCGGTGTACTACGCCGGCCCAGCCAAAACCCCTGAGGGCTACGCCTCAGGATCGTTCGGCCCCACCACCGCGGGGCGCATGGATGCCTACGTGAACCAGTTCCAGGCCGCAGGCGGAAGCCTGATCATGCTGGCCAAGGGCAACCGATCCCGTCAGGTGATCGATGCCTGCGCCCGCTACGGCGGGTTCTACCTCGGCTCGATCGGCGGCCCAGCAGCCCGGCTGGCCAAGGACTCCATCCGCAAGGTGGAGGTGCTGGAGTACCCCGAACTGGGCATGGAAGCGGTGTACCGGATCGAAGTCGAGGACTTCCCCGCCTTCATCGTCACCGACGACAAAGGCAACGACTTCTTCACCGAGGTATCAACCCCGGTGGCGATCAACTAGAGAGCTAGTTGATTCTGCGGTCTCGGTCGATCCAGTAGGGGTCGCGGAGGCGGTATTTTTGGAGCTTGCCGGTGGCAGTGCGGGCCAGTTCCTCGCGGAACTCCACTGATGTGGGGCACTTGTAGTGGGCCAAGCGGTCGCGGCAGTGCTGGATCAGCTCGGCTTCGGTGGCCGATGCTCCCGGGGCCAGCACCACCAGGGCTTTCACCGTCTCGCCCCACTTCTGGTCGGGTACTCCGATGACCGCCACCTCGGCCACCGCCTCGTGGGAGAACAGGGCATCCTCCACTTCTATGGACGAAACGTTCTCGCCGCCGGAGATGATCACGTCCTTCTTGCGGTCCGACAATGAGAGATAGCCCTCGGCGTCGATGTGGCCGCCGTCGCCAGTGTGGAACCAGCCCCCGGCCAAGGCCTCAGCCGATGCCTCGGGCTGCTCCCAATAGCCGGCCAGAACATGGTTGCCCCGGGCCAGCACCTCGCCGGATTCGTCGACGTCCAGCGAGACGCCCAGCGCGGGTACTCCCTGGCGAGACAGCTTTGAGGCCCGCTCCGCCGGGCTCAGATGGTCCCACTCGGCCCGGCGGCGGTTCATGGTCAAATAGGGGGCAGTCTCGGTCAGGCCGTAGAGCTGCATGAACTCCCAGCCCAGTTCGGTCTCCATCCGCTCGATGGTGCGGGTGGGCGGGGGCGCCCCAGCCACGGTCATCCGCACCCGACCCGAACCGGGAATCTCCCCCTCCCATTCCTGGGCGGCGTCCAACACCGCGGCCACCACCGCCGGTGCTCCGCACATGTAGGTCACTCCGTGGCGCTCAACCCGGCGAAGGATCTCCTCGCCGTCCACTTTGCGCAGCACGATGTGGCGGGCCCCGGCCCCGCTGACGGCATAGGGCATGCCCCACCCGTTGCAGTGGAACATCGGAAGCGTGTGGAGGTACACATCCCGGTCGCTCACACCGGCGGCCCAGCCGAAGGTGGTGGCGTTCAGCCACAGCGAGCGGTGGGTCATCTGCACGCCCTTGGGGCGGGCGGTGGTACCCGATGTGTAGTTGATGGTGGCAGTGGCGTCCTCTTCGGGAGTCCACGGCTCGGGCTCAACGTCGAACCGGTAGAGGGCGTCATCAGATTCGGCGCCGATCACGTAGCGATGGCGGCACTCGACCCCGGCCAGCGCGTCGCCCAGCTCGGGGTCGATCAGCAGCATCGTCGCTCCGCAGTGCTCAACGATGTAGCTGATCTCGTCTTGATTGAGCCGGAAGTTGATGGGCACGCACACCCGGCCGTTCCCGCTCACTCCGAACAAAGAGACCATCAGCCGCGCCGCGTTGTGAGACACGATGGCCACCCGCTCACCGAAGCCGATGCCGTGCTCGTCCAACCCCGCCGCCTGGGCTCGGGCCAATTCGGCCATCCGAGAATAGGTCAGCTCGCCCCACCCCTCTGCAGGTTGATCCGGTTCGTCTACGATTCCCACTCGGTCGCCGTACACCGTCTCGGCCCGGGCCAGGAAATCCCCCACGCACAGAGCAACTTTCATGCCCCCACCGTATCCACCCCCTTGCGTTGAGTGCCTGCTGTGGGTTCGCCGCAGTCCACTCCTACAATTTCAGCCGTGACGGTTGCGCGAATCCTCGGAGCATTCGGCAAGACAGTCATCTGCATCGGCATCATCATCCTGCTGTTCGGTATCTTCCAGCTGTGGGGCACCGGTGTCATAGAAGCCCGGGCCCAGCAAGATCTAGAAGGCCAGTTCTCCGATCTGCTGGAGACCTCTGAGGGACTCAGCCCGCCGCCCTCCGATCCGGGGGTGTCCACCACCCCCGAGCCCACTCCTGAGCCCACCGCCACCCCCGAACCCACCGAAGACCCTCTTCCCGTGGAGGAAATCGACCCGGTCCAGACAAAACCGAGCCCGACCCCGACAGCCACCCCCCAACCCACCGCCACCCCTGAGCCCACCCCCGATCCTGCGTGGCTGGAACTGCTCTACCCCGACTGGGGATCGCCTCTCGCCCGGATCCACATCCCCACCATCGGATTGTCCAAGACCGTGGTTGAGGGGGTTAGGGTCAGCGATCTCCGCAAAGCCCCTGGCCATTACCCCAACACGCCCCTTCCCGGCCAGGCAGGAAACGCGGCCATCGCCGGGCACCGCACCACCTATGGGGCGCCCTTCGGAGAGATCAACGAGTTGGTTCCCGGCGATCAGATCTTCGTCGAGACCATCCAGGGGAGATTCGTCTACCAAGTGGTGGCCCAGGGAGACGGCCACGGGCACCTAATCGTGTCGCCCGGCGCGATTGAGGTGCTCGACCAGGATTTCAGCGAGCACCCCAATCGACTCACCCTCACCGCCTGCCATCCCAAGGGCTCGGCCCGACAGCGCATCATCGTGGTGGCCGAGCTGGTGGGCGAACCCGTTCCTTCCTATCGCCAACTCGGCGCCGACGGTCAAGTGGACGCTCAGCTGGCTGATGAGGATGTGAACGAGACGGCCGACCCCACCGAGACGGTCACCCAGACCCCGACGCCAACGGCTGCTCCAGTAGAAGAGGCAACGACGACCCCGACGCCGCCATCTGCCGACGACACGACCCCAACCCCGACGCCAGCGGCTGCTCCAACAGAAGAGGCACCCGCGGGAGCCCCGACTCCGGAGGCCGCCGAAGAGGCGCCCGAGCAAGCGCCGGTAACTGCCGCTGGAGATCAACCGCCTACCGAGCCGCAAAGCCCCGTCCCTGCGGCGCAGGCACCCACCGCGACTACCGATTCCTTCGGTGAGGGGCTCAACGGTGACGCCGACGCATGGCCGCCGGCCGTATTGTGGGGTTTGGCCGCGCTGGCCATCTGGTTCTTCGCCCTGTTCGCGGGACACCGGTGGAAGAAGCTGCCTGCCTACGCCCTGTCGGCTCTACCCTTCCTGGTCGTGATGTTCATGGCGTTCTGGCACATCGACAGGATCCTCCCCTCCTACTGAGTTATGGACTGATTGATGGACCACCGGACGCCGGGAGTCAACCGCATCCTGACAGCCGTGGCGCTGTCGCTGGTGCTGGCCCTTACCGCTACCGGCTGCGCCGGCGAAGAGTCCGAGGAATCCCGGCTTGACGAGGTGTTTGTTGAGCCCACCGCCGAGCCCGATCTGCTGCCCACGGAGGAGGATCTGCGGGATCGGTTCGAGGGGCTCGTCACCGAGCCCTATGACCTTCTGGTGGGAACGTGTTTCAACCAGTACCGGTATCTGGACCGTAACGACCTGCCCGCGCAGCTGACCACTGCCATTGGCTGTACCCGCCCTCACAATGCCCAGGTGTACGCCATCGTTATCAACGACGCCCCGCCCGGCGCCCCCTATCCCGGGGAAGAGGCGGTCAACGATTGGGGTCAAAAGCAGTGCTATGACCGGTTCGAGCCGTTTGTGGGTCTGGTCTACGAGTTGTCAGAGCTCGACATCGGCATGATCACCCCCAGCCGAACCGACTGGGAGGGCGAAAACTACCGCCGCCGGATCTCCTGCTATGTGTTCGACCGCAATCGGTGGCTCCTGAAGACCGATGTGGAGGGCATCGGCCTCTGAGATCTAGTCCCGAGCACGCATCACACCATCAGCGCGGCCAATGCCGTCCACGACTGCGGCACAGCACCACCCCCGGTTCCGTCGTCTGGGTTCCAGTACTCGGCAAATCCGCTCCGCATCGCCCCTCTCACGGTGGATGAGACCACCGCCTCAGCGGCTTCGCCCTGGCCGTGCCGGCGCAATCCCACCCACATCAGGTAGCTGAGCTGGGGCCATGCCGGCCCTCGCCAATAGGCGCGGGGATCGAAAACGGGCTCCTCCCGGTGAACGCCCGTCGGCCCGCAGCTTCCGCCATAGGCCGAGGGATCGACCAAGTCGGCAGCCACCGCGTCAATCCGGCCGGACTCGGAGGAAACCAGCATCGGCAGCAGTCCGTCCAAAGTGCGCACCCGCCCTGATCCCTCCTCCGCCGCGCCGGCATCAGCCCAGGTACGATGGGATTCGTCCCATCGGGTGGCCAGACATCCAGCCAGATCGTCAGCCCGGTCGGTCACCTCCGACCGCCCGGCCACTGCGGCCAGTTCCCAAGCATTGAACACCACCAATGCGTTGAATCCCGCCGATGCAGACTCGAACGCCGGATTGGCCACCGGAGAGCCTGCCGGACTGTGCTCGATCGACGCCACCAGCTGGTTCTTGAGCGGTCGCCAAGCTTCCAAAGAGAATCCACCGGGACAGAAGTCATCCCAGCGGGGACTGTCGTCAGCGCCGCTCTCCCACGGATGACACAGCGCCACCAGCCCACTGGGATGGCGGTGGCGGTCGAACAGCAGAAACCGCAGGCCGTGCTCGGCCTTGGCCAACGTCTCATCGTCGACGTCTGCCCCTCGCCGCACCAACTCCGCTACGGCATGCCCGTACATGGGGGGCTGGGTGATAGACGATGCCTCATTTCGACCCCACAAGTCGGCGGCCACACCGGGATGGCGCACATAGTTCATGTGGGGAACGAACCCGTCGACGGATTGAACCGACAGCGCAGTCTGGAGCTCGGTCAGCCCGCGGTCGTCGCCCAGCTCAGCCCAGCACACCGCGTGAAAGCACGAATCCCACAACCACTGCCAGGGGTAGGTCGCAGGATTCGGAACGGCATAGCCCTCAGGAACCCAGTGGGCTTCCAGTACTGCCCGGGCCGCATCCCGCACCGCTGAGCGGTTGAATTCCTCGGGCTCGTCCATATCTCCAGAGTCTCACGATAGGACGCAATCTGGTTACCTCGTGGGAATGGTCCGGGCCGCGATCGTCTCATTTCGACTGGGGTTGAGCGACGGCGTGTCGGTCGTCGCCCGGCTCTGGCAGAAGATGCTCGCCGACATCGGCTTCGACATTGTGACGGTGGCCGGGGAAGGTCCGGTTGACCGGCTAGTTCCCGGCCTCGGCATCGACCAGTTCGACGGACCCGACCCCGACCTTTTCACCGCCGCGGTGTCTGATGCCGATTTGGTAGTGGTGGAGAACCTCTGCACCATCCCTCTGAACCTCCCGGCTGCCCGGACGGTGGCCCGTGTTCTGGCCGGGCACCCCGCCATCCTCCACCACCACGATCCCCCGTGGCAGCGGGAGCGGTTCGCAGCGGTGACCGAGCTGCCCCCCGACGACCCCTCTTGGCGCCATGTGGTCATCAATCGGTTCACCGCCGAGCAGTTCTCCCAGCGGGGCATCGAAACCACTGTGATTTACAACGGCTTCGACACCACCAGCCCCGAGGGCGACCGGGCCGCGATGCGGGCCAAGCTGGAAGTGGACGACGAGACCCTGCTCGTCGCCCACCCGGTGCGGGCCATTCCCCGCAAGAACATCCCCGCGGCCATCGCCATCACCGAAGAGCTGAACGGCGCCTATTGGCTGATGGGGCAAGCAGAAGAAGGATACGACACCACCTTGGAGCGCCTGTTGGCCGAGGCCCGCTGCCCGGTCATTCATCGGCCGGTGGCCCGCACTCCCGACATCTACGCCGCCGCCGATCTGGTGGTGTTCCCGTCGGTCTGGGAGGGATTCGGCAATCCGCCGGTGGAGGCAGCCATCTGGCGGCGACCTTGCGTTGTGGGCGACTACCCGGTGGCCCACGAGCTGGCCGAGTTCGGATTCCAGTGGTTCACCCCCGACCAACTCGTTGAGATCCAGGCGTTCCTGAACTGCCCCGACACCGATCTGTTGGACCAGAATCAAGCCATCGCCCAGCAGCACTTCTCCTTGGAACGAGTCCGATCAGACTTGGTCGCACTCTTGGACGACGCCGGATGGCTGCCGTGAGCGCCGGGGACCTAGCCGCCCGCCGTCGGCTAATCGCGCGGTTGACCACAACCGGCCAGAGACTGGGCTATCTGCTGTATCTGGCCGCCGCCGCCCTGTTCTTCACCGGCTTCGCCTCCAGCTTCCGCAGCTCCCTAGTCACCGCCATCATCGTCTGCCTCCTCGTCGGCTCCCTCGTCCTCGCCCCCGCCATCATCTTCTCCTACGCGGTAAGAGCCGCCGACCGGGAGGAACCCTTGAGCTAAGGGCTTATGTCGATCGGCTCTTCAGGCAGCCGGCCAGCAACCACATCAGGCAGGAACTCCCGCAGCCGCTCCGGCAGTACCTGATCATCGGAACCCAGCAACTCTTCCAACGTCCACCAGCGGGCATCCTCAAACGCCGCCGCCTCGAGTGCCTCAAGATGTTGAGGAGCCCATTCACCCCCGTCAGGGCACCAGGCCACATGGATGCGCTCATTGGAGTCGAAATGGATGCCGGCGAAATCGAACTCCACGTGCTGGGTCCAAATGCAGGGGCCGACCTCCACGTCGGCAAACCCGGCTTCTTCCCAAAGCTCGCGACGGGCCCCCTCCGCCGAATCCTCCCCCGGGCCCAAGCCTCCGCCCGGAATCTCCCACCAAGGCCCCTTATGGGGGTCGATGGGGTCGCTGGCCTGCATCATGAAGATGCGCCCATGCCGGTCTAACAGCACCACGCGGGCTGCCGGTCGCCGCAAGGTCCATGCCATGGCCGCCGACCATACCCGCCGGGGCCACAGAGCGGCCGATTCAGTCCCTGGATAGATCGCTGTCGCCGTGCGCCGGTACAGTCCGGCTCGACACGCCACAACCAGGGGGATGCCCAAAATGGAGTTCGGATATTTTGCCCAGTGCTTCGTGCCCGATTTCGGCTACGAAGGCAATCCCGACTGGGAGGCCCAGCGCATCCGCGACAACTTGGAGATCTCGCAGCTTTGCGACAGCAACGGGTTCAAGTACATCTGGGCCTCAGAGCACCACTTCTTGCGGGAGTACTCCCACATGTCGGCCCCCGAGGTGTTCCTCTCCGCGGTGGCGTCCACCACCGAGAACGTGCATCTGGGCTCGGCCATCTTCAACATCACCGCCCCGGTGAACCACCCGGTTCGCTCGGCCGAGCGGGCCGCCATGATCGATGTGCTGTCCAACGGCCGCTTCGAGTTGGGCACCGGCCGGGGCTCGTCGTCCACCGAGGTGATGGGCTTCGGCATGCCAGGCACGCCCCGCGACCCGGATACCGGTTTGGCCGACACCGAGGTAACCCGGGGACTGTGGGGCGAGGCCATCGCCCAGATCCCCCAGATGTGGCGCGAGGGTGCCTACAGCTATGAAGGCGACAGTTTCTCGATGCCGGCCCGGGAGATCTTCCCCAAGCCGGTCACCAAACCCCATCCTCCGCTGTGGGTGGCCTGCGGCAGCCCGGGCACCTTCGAGAAGGCCGGCAAGCTGGGCATCGGAGTGCTGTGCTTCACCATCGGCACCCCCGACGAGATTGCCCCGCTGATCGAGATCTACAAGAACGAGATCGCCAGCTGCAAGAACCCGGTGGGCGACTTCGTCCACGACAATGTGATGTGCGTGGGATTCGGCATCTGCCTGGACGACCGTGAAATGGCCATCGACCTGGCCACTCGCAGCCACATGTACTACTACCAGTGCCTCGTGTACCGCTGGCTGGACACCTTCCCCAAGCCCGAGGGGATCCCGGAGTGGCCGGCGGTCATCCCCGAGCCCACCCACGAAGACGTCAAGATGGCCATCGACGGCGGGTCGCTGTGCGTGGGCAATGTCGAGGACTGCATTCATGTGTCCCGCCAGTACGAGAGGGTGGGAGCGGATCAGTACGTGATCAGCCCGCTCACCTCAACCCTGCCCATGGAGGTGGTGCGCGAGACCATCATGAACTTCGGCGACCACGTCATCCCGGTGATCGACACCGACCCGGTCCACCGCTCAACCCGCCAGCGCGAGGCAGCCCTAGCCGCGGCGGGGTAGGGCAAGCGCGCGCAAGTCACCTCGAAGCTAGACTTCACGCGGGTCTAGCCAAGCCGCGACCTGGGCGCTAACCTCTTGTCCGTCCCTTGAGTCCAACGTTGGGAGCAATAACATGCAAAAGTCCTTTCACCGCTTGCTGGCCCTGCTCGGGTTGGTGTTGGCCTTCTCGTTGATTGCCGCTTCGTGTGGCAACGATGACGATGACAGCCCGGCGGCCCCTGAGGCCACCGAGGCAGCCACCCAAGCGCCTGAACCCACTGAGGCACCCGAAGCCACTGTCGATCTTGTCCAAGACGGCGGAACCTTGCAGGCCGTCATGGACCGCGGCCATGTGCTGTGCGGCTCCCGCGACGACGTGCCCGGCTTTGCATTGTTGAACGAGAACGCCGAGTACGAGGGCTTCGACATCGACATGTGCCGCGTAGTGGCAGCCGCCATTTTCGGCGATGCCGATGCCGTTGAGATCGTTCCGGTCACCAGCGCCGAGCGCTTCACCGCCCTGGCCTCAGGCCAGTTCGAGGTGATGAACCGCAACACCACCTGGACCGCCACCCGTGACGGTACCGAGGGTGCCAACTTCTTGTTCACCACCTACTACGACGGCCAGGGCCTCATGGTGCCGGCCTCCACCGGCTTCACCACTCTGGACGACCTGGCCGACGCCAACATCTGCGTGAGCACCGGTACCACCACCGAGCTGAACCTCACCGCAGTGTTCGCCGCCCGCGGCATCCCCTTCAACCCGGTCACCTTCGAGGGCTTCGACACCTTGGTGCCAGCCTACGAAGAGGGCCAGTGCGAGGCGATGACTGCCGACAGCAGCGTGCTCGGCGTGTTCAAGTACGAAATCGAGCAGAACAACGGCCCCGAACAGCACGTCATGGCCGAGCTCATCTCCAAGGAGCCCCTTGGCACCGTGGTGCGCGACGGCGACACCGAGTGGGCGCAGGTTGTGAACTGGGCCACCATGGCTACCGTGCAGGCCTGGGAGTTCGGGCTCGACTCCACCAACATCGGCAGCTATGACGGCACCGACCCCAACATCTTGAACTTCCTCGGCCGCGACGGTTTCGATCCGGGCCTCGGCCTGCCCACCGACTTCGCCGTGAACGTGGTGGAGCAGGTTGGCAACTACGAGGAGATCTTCAACCGCTATCCGCAGTTGGGGGTCCTCAACGGCAGCGTGAACGACCTCTGGTCCAACGGCGGGCTCATGTACGTCCCGCCCTACCGCTAGGGAAAACCCCGCTCGTTTCCCAGCGAGCGAACACTGAACAATGAGCGGCCCACCGGTCACCAACCGGTGGGCCGCTCTCGTCTAATGTTCAAAGTCACACTGCTATGAGCAGCACCGCTGATTTCGCCAGCACACAAGCTGATCTCACCGCAGTACCTTCCGCGCCCTTCAGCCGTAGGGCTTTTGCCGGGGTGATCGACCTGCTGGTCCTGGGCTTTGTCGGGGTGGTCTCCTGCTGGCAGCTCGGCCTCAGGCTGCTCGATGGATATAGCGACCTCCCTGAGCTGGTCCTTGCTTGGTTCTTCCTCGTGGCAGCCCCCGCAGCCGTCGCCGCCATCATGATTATCGACGCTGTGCGAATCGGCCAGACCCCGGGCAAAACCGCGGCCGGGATACGAACCATTTTCGATGGCGTCGAAAAGAGAACCCTTCCTACCAGCGATCCGCGAGTTCCAGAACCGGGCATTCCAGCCCTTTGGCGCGATGTTCGAGTACTCCGGGTCGCCATCCAGATACTGGCAGTGGTCGTCGTAGTAGCTCTCATCCGCTGGATGTTCCACAACCTCATCGAGAAGATGGACGAACTCGGCCTGCCCAAAGGCTTCGACTTCCTTGACAAGCCTTACGGAGTGGCTCTCCGCGACGCCTTCGGCTTCAACGTGCGAGACCCTGTGTGGAAAGCGCTTTTCATCGGCTTCAAGAACACCATCGCCGCGTCATTGGTCGGCGTCTTCATAGCCACTCTTGTAGGACTCTTCGTTGGAATCGCACGCCTATCGTCCAACTGGCTATTGGCCAAAGGGGCAGCCATCTACGTGGAGACCCTGCGCAACATCCCCCCGCTGGTAGTCATCGTCTTCTTCGGGTTCGCCATCTTCACTTACGGCCCACTCCCCAAGTTCAACCCCTCCAACCCCCCGTGGCAGGGCAAGCTGCCAGGCTCCGACAGCAACTGGATCATTGTCAGCAAAGACCGCTGGGCCATCCCCTCGTTCTCAGAAGAAGGCAACTTGGCCGCCTTCTGGGTCGTCGTGCTGGCCGCGGCGATCATCGCCGCGGCCGTCTGGAGCTGGCGTACTCGCCGCAATAGCAATACAGGCATCCCCCACCATCGCCTAGCTTGGTCGCTTGGTACTTTCGCAGTAATCGTCGTCTTGGCATTCATAGCCACGGGCTCCCCGTACTCGTGGTCCTGGCCAGCCGTCTCTGAGTCTGGAAGAAAAGTGGAGGGAGGATTCAGCACCAACTCCGGTTACATGGCCCTTACCCTGGCCTTGGGCTTGTACACCGCCAGTTTCGTAGCTGAAATAGTTCGAGGGTCCATACTCGCTGTGCCCAAGGGGCAGACAGAGGCAGCAACGTCGGTGGCTCTAAAGGCAGGGCAGCGCTATCGCCATGTCGTCTTGCCGCAGGCCCAGAGGATTGCAATACCCCCCTATATCAGCGAGTGCGCCAACCTCATCAAGAACACATCTCTTGGCATTGTCGTCGCTTACCCAGATCTGACACAGGTCGCCGTCACCGCTTGGGGCATAAACTTCCCCGCTCCCCAACTCGTGCTGATCTTGATAACCGTTTACTTGACTATCAACCTCGTGGTATCTGCACTGTTAAACGTCTACAACCGCTCTCTTCAGCTAAAGGAGAGATAAGGCAATGACGTCTCCCGCTTCCCCCATGATGCCTAACCCCAAAGAGAGACTTGCCCCTGATGCCACACTTTCTGCGGGGGATTGGGCACGCAAGCACCTCTTCAACACATGGTACAACGCACTTGTCACCGTAATTGCTGCGGTAGTGGGGGCAATCCTCGTCTACTACGCCGGGCGCTTCATGTTGGTCACAGCCCAGTGGGAAGCAGTGCGCAAGAACCTCACACTGCTCATGACTGGCACATACCCCCGCGACGAGCAGTGGCGCCTCGTGGCGCAGATGTACTTGGTAGTAACCGCTGTTGGTCTGGCATGGGGTGCCTCAACCGCGCAAAGCAAAGATCGGGCCAAAGACACCGGCGTGGCCTTTAGCCTGCCTAAGCCCTTAGACCTGCTCCGCCGCTATTGGCCTGTCCTCTTCTTGCTGATCTTCATCTTGCTGTTCACCCGCACTATCTGGCCGACTCTGTTCACACTATCCACAGTCGTACTGGGCCTGTCAGTACGGTCTATAGCCATACGCCTACCGCGTGCAGCTAGACAGACCTCTTGGCACACCTCGGCCTTGTTGTCCATTGCGTCTTTCCAAGTGGTTTCGGGCACACACGGCAGCGCCTGGTGGTGGACCGCTGGTCTGGGCGCATTTGTAGCCATGCAGGCCACGTCCAAGATTGAAACCGAAACCCCCTGGCATCGCAGCGCTTGGCGCTTCACAGCGATTGTGGCCGCTGTTGTTGTCGTGCGAATTGCATACTGGCTCATAGGTGAGAATTCCGGGATCAGCTGGGACAACTGGTCGGGCTTGTACCTCACCTTGGTGGCCACCATTACCGCCATCACCTTGTCCTTCCCGCTAAGCCTGCTCTTGGCCGCCGGACGACGCTCTTCGCTGCCTGTGGTCCGTTGGCTCTGCGTAACCTACATTGAGTTGTTCCGCGGTGTGCCCTTTATCGCCCTGCTGTTTGTGGCGAAGATTTTCATTGATTTCTTCCTGGATGTGGAAACACCTCTGTCGCTGACTACCCGAACCCTCATTGCCTTCACCATCTTCAGCTCGGCATATTTGGCTGAGGTAGTGCGAGGCGGACTGCAAGCCGTGCCCAAAGGCCAGATCGAGGCTGGTCAAGCAATAGGACTTCAGCCTCCCGGCGTCATGCGTCTCATAGTGCTGCCTCAGGCCCTACGGGCGGTTATCCCCGCAATGGTGGGACAGTTCATCAGCCTGTTCAAAGACAGTTCGCTGTTCGCCATTATCAGTGTGGTGGAATTCTACCGGGCCCGAGAGCTCATCCACTCCCAGCAGGAGTACTCAACTACGGCTATTGCAGAAACCCTGGTGTTTGTGGCTATCGCCTACTGGGCGCTCAGCTACACCATGTCCAAAGAGAGCCAGCGCCTTGAGCGCCATCTCGGAGTCGGAGAACGATGACAGATACAACAGCATTTACCCCATCCACCACCGGCGTCGACAGTGATGCCACCCAGATCGGTGGACGCGAGCTAATGGTCGAGATGGCGGGCGTGGACAAGTTCTTTGGGACCTTCCAAGCTCTCTCCAACATCGATATGAAGGTGGGCGCAGGCGAGGTTGTGGTGGTGATCGGGCCGTCGGGATCGGGAAAGTCCACCCTTATCCGCTGCATAAACAGGCTGGAGCAACACGATCGAGGCCGCATAGTGGTAGACGGGGTCGAGCTCACCGATGACGTGCGCAACATCGCCCTCATCCGCCGGGAGACCGGCATGGTCTTCCAGCAGTTCAATCTGTTCCCCCACCTCACTGTGATCGACAACATCACCCTGGGGCCCCGCCAAGTTCTCAAGATGCCCAAGAAGCAGGCTGAGGATCGGGCAATGGAGCTCTTGGAGCGAGTCAAGATCCCCGAGCAAGCCCGCAAGTTCCCCGGTCAGCTCTCCGGTGGCCAGCAGCAGCGGGTGGCCATTGCTCGATCGCTCGCCATGCAGCCCAAGATCATGCTGTTCGACGAACCCACGTCGGCCCTAGACCCCGAGATGATCTCCGAAGTTCTCGATGTGATCCTCGAACTGTCACAGACGGGAATGACCTTGATCGTGGTAACCCATGAGATGGGCTTCGCCCGGGAAGCTGCCGACCGGGTCATTTTCATGGCCGACGGCGAGATCGTCGAAGTGGGCGAGCCCGAGCACTTCTTCACCAACCCCCGAGAAGAACGCACCCAACTCTTCCTGTCTCAGATCCTCTAGTCCTCGATGTACCGGGCTCGGAAGCGGAAGCGGACTGGGTCTTCGCCGTATTCCTCTAGGGCGTGAGCGATCCAGCCAGCGGTGCGGGCTATAGCGAAGATTGCTTCGCCCGCTTCAGGGCGCATTCCGGCCAAGAAGGTCATGGCACCCAACGCGAAGTCCACGGTGGCGGGTGCATCGGTGCGCTCTGTTGCCAGGCTCTGCACGGTGAGCACCTTTGGAAGATGCTCGTGCGATGCCCACGCTCCGGCCACCGCCTCTATGAGCGCGCTGCAACGAGGGTCCCGCTGGCGGTAAACGGCATGGCCGAACCCGGGAGTGTAGCCAGTCCTTCGCTGGGCCTCGCCCAGCGCTCCAGCGGGATCACCGCTGGCTGCGGCATCTTGGAAGATGCGGTGAACAGGACCGCTGGCCGCCCCGTGCAGCCGCCCGCCCAGAATCCCAAGGCCGGCTGCCACTGCTGAATAGGGGTCGGCTCTCACCGACGCTGCCACCCGAACTCCGAGCGTCGAGCTGGCCAGGCCATGGTCTAGCAGTAGGACTAGCGCACGATTGAGGACTGCCCGCTGCCGTGGATTGGACCGTCCCGGAGCCAATCGACACCAGAGCCGCTCAGACAGATCACCCTCCCTAGGTGCCGCGACCACCGGTAGTGAGTGCACCATCACAAAAAGCAGCCTTCGGCCCGCAGCCCGTACTGATGAGGCCGAGAGGTCATTGCGGAGTGGGTCGGTGGCCGACGCGATGCTCACCGCGATTCGGAGGCGGTCCATCATCGAGTCGGTATCAGGCAGCAGGCCTTGGACTTGACGGGACAATTCCTCTGCCTCGTCGCTCTTGGGCCACTCGGCATCAGGCTCAGATCCCCACGCCCAATCGACTGCACCTTCAAATCGGGTTTCGGCAGCCAGCCCGATCAGATCTCGCCCTCGTACCCGAAGGTCCCCATCATCAACATGGGTAATGCCAGTGGAAACCAGGACACCGATCTCGTCCTCCCGTCGACGGCCCGAACGGGAGCGCAACTGATCCACTTCCTCGGGGTCGAAGCGAGAGCTGCGGCCGTCCAAATCAACCACTCGCTGCAATAGACCTCGGCTCACATAGGAGTAGAGCGTGGCCCGCTTGACCCCCAGACGGGCCGCGGCCTCGGTACTAGTCAGCCAGTCATCCATTTCCACCTCACTATATTGATTGATCAATGTAGATATTGATCAATATTGTCGATATATCAATACAGCGGCATCATGGGCGGCATGAACGTTGACTGCCTGCCGAACGAGAACATTGCCCCGCCTGGCCTCAAAGGTCTGATAGTGGCCGACACAGAGGTGGGCTCGGTTCGCGGGGATGAAGGGTGGTACCACTATCGAGGCTGGAATGCCGCCGCATTGGGCCGCGATCATTCTTTCGAGGCAGTGGCTCACCTGCTGTTGAGCGGTGCGCTTCCGGACCAAGAGGCCGAGGATACGTTTAGGGCCGAGCTGGGCGCGGCTCGACGCCTGACTCCGGAGACGGTGAAGATTGTCGCCGCGCTGGCTCGGACTGATCTTCCTCCGATGTCCGTCCTGCGCAGTGTGCTGGGGATGGAGGTCGATCCTCGGCCCACGTTGGACCTCGAACATGACGAAAGACGGGCTGCGGTCATACGGGCCATTGGCATTACCCCCACCGTGCTGGCCGCGGTCACTCGCATTCGCTCTGGTTCTGAACCGCTGTACCCCGACGAGTCGCTGTCCCACAGCGCTGACTATCTGCGAATGACTTTGGGGCAGACGCCGCTCTCCCAGCACGCCCGTGCCGTGGAGACTTACCTGTGCCTGACGGCCGACCACGGCTTCAACGCCTCCACGTTCACGGCCCGGGTCATCACTAGCACCGGCACTGACGTGGGCGGGGCCATGGCCGGAGCGCTGGCCGCCCTGGCCGGACCGCTGCACGGCGGGGCTCCAGGCCGGGTGCTGGACATGCTGCGGGCCATCGGCCATCCCGACAATGCCGTGCCCTGGATCGCGGCCGAGCTGGACGCCGGTCGCAAGATCATGGGATTTGGCCATGCTGTTTATCGGGCAGCCGACCCCCGCTCGGAGACCCTAAAGGCCGTCGCGATCGATTTGGGCGGCAAGCTAGTGGACCGAGCCCTCGACATAGAGACCCGGATCCTCGGCTATCTGGCCGAGTGGAAGCCCAACGCGGTGATCGTGACCAACGTGGAGTTCTACGCCGGCGTGGTTCTCCACCTGGCAGGTTTGCCCCAGGAGGCGTTCACCCCCACCTTCACCACCAGCCGTGTGGTCGGCTGGGGCGCCCATCTGCTGGAACAGGCCGCCAACAACAAAATCATACGCCCCAACGCCCGCTACACCGGGCCCCTGCACAACTCCAACTAGGGCCGCTTACACCTCTAACAGCAAATGGTGTAAATGGCGCAAACAGCCAGGTCAGGTGTCGAAGGCTTTGAGGACTTGGTCGGCGGCGGCGGCAGGGGTGATTAGGCCGGCGGCTACCTGATCCTCTAGTTCGGCGGACACGCTGGAAACTTCTGGGGAGGCTTGGAGGCGGTCTCGGAGGCGGTCCTCAACCATGGCCCACATCCAGCGCACTTGCTGGTCGGCCCGGCGGTCGGCCATCTCGCCGGAGTCGGTCAGTGCGCGGTAGTAGGCATGGATCTGTTCCCACACCTGGTCGAGTCCGGTGCCCTCGATAGCGCTGACCGCCAGCACGGGGGGAACCCATCTGGGACTGGCCGGTGCGGTCAGCGAAAGCGCAGCCCGGTAGTCCCGGACCGCCCGCTGGGCGGCGATCTCGTTGCCGCCGTCGGCCTTGTTCACCACCAGAGCGTCAGCCAACTCCAGCACTCCTTTCTTGATGCCCTGGAGCTCATCTCCTGCTCCGGGCAGCATCATCACCAAGAAGAAGTCCACCATGTCGGCCACCGCGGTCTCCGACTGGCCCACGCCCACAGTCTCAACCAGGACGACATCGAATCCGGCCGCCTCCACCACCGTCATGGTCTCGCGGGTGGTGCGGGTCACCCCGCCCAGCGATCCAGAAGACGGCGACGGCCGAATGTACGCGGCATCGTCGATGGCCAGGTTGGGCATCCGGGTTTTGTCACCGAGGATGCTGCCCCCTGATACCGACGAGGACGGGTCGACCGCCAGCACCGCCACCCGGTGTCCTTGTGAGGTGAGGTAGGTGCCCAACGCTTCAATGAAGGTGGACTTGCCCACCCCGGGCACACCGGTGATTCCCAACCTTCTGGCCCCACCGGTGTGGGGCAGAAGCCGATTCAGCAGCTCGGTAGCCGCCACACGGTCCTCAGGCCGGGTGCTCTCCACCAATGTGACCGCCCGGCCTAGCCAGGTTCTATCGGCGTTCAGCACCCCCTCGACACAGGCGTCGAGGTCGATCACTGGCGGTCGTCCAAAGCAGACAGCAACTCTAGGGCGGCGTCAGCGATAACCGTGCCGGGACCGAAGATGGCCTGTGCCCCAGCAGCCCGCAGCTCGTCGTGGTCGCTGGGCGGGATCACCCCGCCAACCACGATCATGATGTCGCCCCGTCCCAGCTGCTTCAGCTCAGCCCGCAGCTCGGGCACCAGCGTCAGGTGGCCGGCAGCCAGCGACGAAGCTCCCACGATGTGTACATCGGCCTCCACTGCCTGGCGGGCCACCTCGGCCGGGGTTTGGAACAGCGGCCCGACGTCCACATCGAAGCCAAGATCGGCAAACGCGGTGGCGATCACTTTCTGGCCCCGGTCGTGGCCGTCTTGGCCCATCTTGGCCACCAGAATGCGGGGCCTGCGTCCGGTTCGGGACGCGAAGCCGGCTACCGCATCCCTCACCTCTCCGGTGCCTCCGCCATTGCCGTCGCTTTGTCTCATTTCTGATTGGTACACCCCGGAGATGGTGCGGATCCGGGGCGCATGGCGACCATACACCTTCTCCAGCGCGTCGCTGATCTCCCCCACAGTGGCCCGGGCCCGGGCGGCGTCCACGGCAAGGGCCAAGAGATTGGAGTCCGAACTGCCCACTGGGCGCTCGGCTCCCGCCGTCAATGCGTCTAGAGCACGACCGCAGGCCTCGCTGTCCCGGTCGGCTCGGAGCCGCTCGAGTCGGGCTATCTGGGAAGCCCGCACCTCGGCATTGTCCACCTTCAGCACCTCGATGCCCTCTTCGCCGTCCACCTGGTAGCGGTTCACGCCAACCACTGTCTGGGCGCCGGAGTCGATGCGGGCCTGGGTGCGGGCCGCGGCCTCCTCGATGCGCATCTTGGGGATTCCGGCCTCGATGGCCTCGGCCATGCCACCCGCGGCCTCAACTTCGCTTATGTGCTCCCACGCTCGCCGGGCCAAGTCGTGGGTCAGTCGCTCCACGTAGTACGAACCGCCCCAGGGATCGGCCACCCGGCAGGTGCCCGACTCGTGCTGAAGCAGAAGCTGGGTGTTGCGGGCAATTCGAGCTGAGAAATCGGTGGGCAGGGCAAGCGCCTCGTCCAGGGCATTGGTGTGCAGCGACTGGGTGTGGCCCTGGGTGGCAGCCATGGCCTCGATGGTCGTGCGCACCACGTTGTTGAAGACGTCTTGGGCGGTGAGGCTCCACCCCGAGGTCTGGCTGTGGGTGCGCAGCGACAGCGATCGGGGGTTGGATGGATTGAACGGGCGCATCAGCTTGGCCCACAGCAGGCGGGCGGCCCGCAGCTTGGCCACCTCCATGAAGAAGTTCATGCCGATGCACCAGAAGAAGCTGAGCCGGGGGGCGAAGGCGTCGATGTCCAGCCCCGAGTCCAGCCCGGCACGCACGTATTCCACGCCGTCGGCCAGGGTGTAGGCCAGCTCCAGATCAAGAGTGGCTCCGGCCTCTTGCATGTGGTAGCCGGATATGGAGATGGAGTTGAACTTCGGCATGTTGGTCGAGGTAAAGGCGAATATGTCGGAGATGATCCGCATCGACGGCGCCGGCGGGTAGATGAAGGTGTTGCGGACCATGAACTCCTTCAAGATGTCGTTCTGAATGGTCCCGCCCAATTTCTGGGGATCTACCCCCTGTTCCTCTCCGGCCACGATGTACATGGCCATGATCGGCAGCACCGCGCCGTTCATGGTCATCGACACGGTCATCTGATCCAGCGGAATGCCGTCGAACAGAATCTGCATGTCGGCGATGGAGTCGATGGCCACCCCGGCCATGCCCACATCCCCGCTCACCCGCTGGTTGTCGGAGTCGTAGCCCCGGTGGGTGGCCAGGTCGAAGGCCACCGACAGGCCCTTTTGGCCGGCAACCAGGTTGCGCCGGTAGAAGGCGTTGGAGTCCTCGGCGGTGGAGAATCCGGCGTACTGGCGGATGGTCCACGGCTGGGTGGCGTACATGGTGGCGTAGGGACCCCGCAGGTAGGGCTCCAGACCGGGGTAGGTGTCGCAGAAGTCCAGCGGGACCCGATCCTCGGCGGTGTACAGACGGCGCACGTCGAATCCCTCCGGCGTGGCCCAGGCGAGGCTGTCGGGGCTCTCCCCCACCTCGGAGTCCACGAGATCGGCCCAGACCGTCCCGTTGGCCCCCGCACCGATCTCGGAGTAAAGGTCGACGCTGGTGAAGTCAGGAACGGTCACAACTCCAGCCTCTGGTGAATGGCCTCCAGGGCCGCTGGCACGTCACAGCCCATGTAGATGTAGCCGTCGGCCCCCCAGCTCTCATCGGGGCGTCCGGCCAGCAGCACATATCCGCACCCGGCCTCTTTGAGCGCGGCAACGGCGGCCGAAGCATGCTCTCGATACATCTCATCGGATGAGCACACCACAGCAATGGGCGAGCCCGAATCAGACCAAGCCTGAGCCGTTTGATCCGCAGTGCTGTAGCCCTCGTTGGCCAGGGCCCGGATTCCACCCGCGGCCAGCAGATTGGCGGCAAAAGCAGACCGGGCGGTGTGGACGGCAACGGGACCGAGACTGGCCAAAAACGCCGTTGGAGGCAATTGGGCGGCGTCAGCAGCATCCCGAAGTGCCTCGAACGGCTCGGCCAAACGGCTCAACTCGGTATCGGTGTGAGCTGGCGGTCGCTCCACCACCGGTTCGTCCAAGTCCGGAAACTCGCTTACTCCGGTGATGGGCAGGCGACGGGTGGCCACGTCGCGGCTTCGCTCCCCACGGGTTGCTTCAATGCGCTCGGCCAGGCTCGCTCCCGCCTCCAGCTCCTGGAACAGGCCCCAGGCGGTCGTCGCCAGCGCGTCGGTGAGCGATTCCACGTAATAGGAGCCGCCAGAGGGGTCGATCACCTGAGCGACGTGGGATTCCTCGCGCAACAAGAGCTGCGTGTTGCGGGCGATGCGAATCCCTAGCTGGTCTGGGGCGCCGATGGCCGCGTCGAAAGGGCTGACCGTTATCGCATCAGCACCACCGGCAGCAGCAGCGAAGCAGGCCACGGTGGTGCGGATCATGTTCACGTACGGGTCGCGACGACTCATCATCGCCCCCGAGGTGACCGCATGCTGGCGTTGGGCAGCAGGCTCGAAGCCGCACGCCTCGGTCACCCGAGACCACAGGCGGCGGGCGGCCCGGAACTTGGCCATGGTCAAGAACTGGTCCACACCGGCGGCGTAGCGAAACTCCAGCCTGTCTGCCGCCAGCGCCAGGTCGAGGCCCGCCTGTTCACAGGCCCTCAGGTAGGCGACTCCGTCGGCCAGCGATCCGGCCAGCTCCTGGGCTTCGCTCGCGCCCTGGTCGGCCAATCGCACCCCGTCGGCAACCGCGACCAACACGTTGGCGTAGTTCCGGGTCAAGGTATTGGCAACTGACTCGGCTACCGCGGGATCGCGAGGGGCCATCCCGAAGCCGCCGAGAGCCTTGTCTCTAGCCACTCCCCTTTTGTCCCACAGGCTGACCAAGTGCCAGATTGCGGCCTCGCTCCCCGGCGCCAGCATGATCGGCACCGTGGCCGGAACCCCATCGAGCAGGTGTTCGAGTTCTTCCAGGCTGGATTCGCCGTCGATGTGGAGCTCTATGGCATCAGCCCCCCCGCTCAAGTCGTCCAGCACCGCGTCGTTCCCGGTAGCACGGCTATGGGCCTGCCGAACCTGCCACGGTCCGCCGACAACCTTGCTGCCACGGGTATAGGGCGCCACACCGGGCAGGCCGTTGTCGCCACCATGGTCGGCGCCGGTGTAGAGCGGCTGGATTGCGATGCCGTCGTAGGTGGAACTCACCAGCTTCTTGTCGAACGGCGCCCCCCGCAGCACCTGCTCCACCAGCTCCATCCACTGGTCTCGCCCGGCCAGTTCGAAATCCCCGGCCAGGCTCATCACGGCATCGCTCACAGCCACGATGGTAGGCCCTGCCCCCTCCCCTTCCCCCAACCGGCCCGCTCCGTCCTCCCTCACTATTCCGGCACGGGCAATAGAGCGAAAAGGGATTGACATACATTTGATATGGTCTAAAGTACTGACGTGGCCGATATCGAGCAGCAAGAGAAACAGAGCACATGCCCCGTGTGTTCCCTCCGGCAGCACTTGGCCACTTCTAGAACGCCCGGCGACGACGAAGTCCGTGCTCTTGAAGATGCCGCCATTATCGAGGCCGGTCTTGCCGACATGAAGGAATGGGAGGCTGAGTACGGCGCCTTCACCGAAGAAGAGATCGCATGGGCGGACGAAGTGCTAGACCGCGGGCGGCGGTTTTATGAGAATCAAGAGATCCATTGTCAGGAATCACCTACGACACTGGGGCACTGATCGCCGCTGTCGCGCGAGGAGATCAAGTGGTTACCAGTGATCCATTTGACATCATCCGGCTCAGCACCGCCGTTGGCCACAGAATTATCCTGCGGGAAATCTGAGCAAGCTACCCGGACGCAGCGGGATTTGTAGGACTGGGCTGGCGCGGCGAAAATCGGGATAACGACCCCCCCACTCCAACCAGAGGTAGCGCCATGGCAGAACTGCCGTTCAAGGTGTTCGACGCCGACAACCACTACTACGAGGCCACCGACGCCTTCACCCGCCACATTGACCCGGCCATGAAGAAGCGCTGCATGCAGTGGGCCAACATCGACGGCAAGCAGCGCTTGCTGGTGGCGGGCAAGATCAACCGGTTCATCCCCAACCCCACGTTCGACCCGGTGTCCAAGCCGGGAGCGCTTCAAGACTTCTTCCGAGGGCGCAACAAAGACGGCGTGGACGTGAAGACCATGTTCGGCGAACTCGACCCCATCTCCGAGCGGCCCGAGTACCGCAACCGCGACAAGCGCCTGGAGTTGATGGATGCCCAGAACATCGAGGCCGCCCTGTTCTTCCCCACATTGGGCGTGGGCATGGAGCAGTCGCTGCGCCACGACCCTCCGGCCGTGGTCGCCGCCTTCACCGCATTCAACCGGTGGCTGGCCGAAGACTGGGGATTCGCCTACCAAGAGCGCATCTTCGCCGCCCCGGTGATCTCGATGATCGACGTGGACTGGGCGGTATCCGAAGTGGAGTGGGCCTTGGCCAACGATGCCCGCATGGTGGTGATGGTGCCCGGCCCGGTGCCCACTCCCGACGGGGGCGACCGCTCGCCAGGCATGACCCACTACGACTCGGTGTGGGCTCGCATCGCCGAGGCTGGGATCACCGTGGGCATGCACGGCGGGGACGGCGGCCTGCACGACTACAACGAGCGGTGGGAGCCCACCGCCGACTTCCAGTCGTTCCGCACCTCCACGTTCAAGCAGATCACCGGCCACGACCGCCAGATCTTCGACACCATGGCCGCCCTGGTGTGCCACGGCCTCTACGATCGCCACCCCAATCTGCGGATCGCCTGCATTGAGAACGGGGGCATGTTCGCCCCCCGACTGGTGGAGGAGCTGAAGATCGCCTACGGCAAGATGCCCCAGGAGTTCCGAACCGACCCGGTGGAGCAATTCGTGAACCACGTTTGGGTCTCGCCCTACTACGAGGACGACATCGACCTGATTAAAGAGACGATGGGCGCCGACCACATGCTGTTCGGCTCCGACTATCCCCATGCCGAAGGGCTGGAAGAGCCCACCGACTTCATCTACGACATACCCAACTTCACCGACGCCGAGGCCAAGGCCATGATGCGCGACAACGCGTGGGATGTGATCACCCCCCGCTCCGCGCTGGCTGCCTGAGAGAGGATTCACACCATGGCCATGCCCACCGACATCCCGATCATCGACACCATGATCGGGTTCCCCAAGCCGGATTTCTCCACCTACGACTTCATCCGGGCCCAGACCAAAGACTCCCAGTCGTCCGAGGAGTTCGACTTCCCGGTGGAGTACATGTTCAAAGGGGTGCCCAAGGAGCTGTACGGCACCGATAATGACCCCGTTCAGGTAACGCTGAAAGAGATGGACCGGTTCAATATCGAACTCGCCCTCATCTCCTGTGAGGACGAGTCCGGCCAGCGGGCGCTGAAGGACTACCCCGAGCGGTTCATCGCCTCCATGAGCGTCGATCCCAACGACGTGATGGGCGAGGTTCGCCGCATCGACCAGCTCCACCGGGAGTGGGGCGTCAAGGCGGTGGGGGCGTTTCCGGCGGGCTGCTTCCCCCAGGTGCCCATCGACGACGCCAAGTTCTATCCGATCTACGCCAAGTGCGTGGAGCTGGATTTGCCCATTTTCGTGTGCGCCGGCGTGCCCGGCCCCCGGTTCCCGTTCTCACCCCAGCACGTGGAGCGCATCGACCAGGTGATGTACGACTTCCCCGAGCTCACCTTCGTAACCCGCCACGGCTGCGAGCCGTGGGAGGACTTGGCCGTCAAGCTCATGTTGAAGTGGCCCGGGCTGCACTACTCCACCTCGGCGTTCGCCCCCAAGCACTACCCCGAGGCCATCATCCGCTACGCCAACACCCGGGGCGCCGAGAAGATCATCTACGCCGGCTACTTCCCCATGGGCCTGTCGCTGGAGCGGATCATGACCGACATGAAAGACGTGCCCTTCCGCGACAAGGTCTGGCCCGGCTTCTTGCGGGAGAACGCCCGCCGAGTTCTCAAGTTGGATTGAGCTACAGGAGACAGGACATGAGCGATCAGCGAGTAGAGCAGACCTGGGAGACACCCTCTTTGGAGGAGATCCCGGTTATAACAAAGATGCACGTGGAGGCCATGGAGTCGAGCGACGACCCCATGGTGTGGGCCCAAGTGGGCATGCACCATGTGCTTATCCGCACCATCGGCCGGCGCTCGGGCAAAGAGCACAAGGTGGCCCTTCCCTACTGGCGCGATCCCGATGGCCACCGCATCGTGGTGGCATCGTTCGCCGGGGCCAAGGCCCACCCCTCGTGGTACTTCAACCTGGCCGACAAGGAGGCCAATCCCGAGCTGTTGATCACCGAGGAAGGCCGGCAGTTCTGGGCGATGGCCGACATCTGCGAGGGCGACGACTACCAGGCCACCTGGCATGGCTTGGTGGCCGACCGGGCATGGTACGCCGACTACCAGGCCAAGGCCCCCCATCGCCAGATCCCCCTGGTGCGGCTGGTCGAGAAGCGCCCGGCCTAGGGTTCAGCGCCATGACCAGCCAACCAATACGCACCCTGCCGCCCGCGGGGGCCATCCAAGACGAGCGCGAGATCGAAGCGGTGCTCGAAGTACTGCGCTCAGGCAACCTCAACATCGGCGACAACGTGGCCCGCTTTGAAGACGAGGTCTCCACCATATTGGGCAAGGAGCGGGGGGTGATGGTCAACTCCGGCTCCTCGGCACTGCTGCTGGCCATCAGCCTGCTCGACTTGGCGCCCGGAGACGAGATCATCACCTCGGTGCTCACCTTCTCCACCGACGTGTCGTCCATCGTGCAGTTGGGCCTGGTGCCGGTGTTCGTCGATGTGGAGCCCGACACGTACCAGATCGACGTGAGCCGGATCCCCGAGATGATCGGCCCCCGAACCAAGGCCATCATGACCCCCAACCTGATGGGCAACTGCCCCGACTGGGACGCCATCCGGGCCATTGCCGACGAGCACGGGCTGAAGGTGATCGAGGACTCCTGCGACGTGCTGGACACCCGGTTACGAGGGTCCAGGATCGGCGCCCGCAGCGACATCAGCCTGACCAGCTTCGCCATCTCCCACTCGCTCACCTGTGCGGGCAACGGTGGCATGGTGGCCATGGACGATCCTGAGATGCACGACAAGTGCCTGACCCGGCGCCGCTGGGGACGGCGCTCAGAGTCGTATCTGTATGGCTCCCGAAAGGGCCAGGACACCCGATGGGGCCCGCTGGACGACGGCACCATGTACGACCAGATCTTCATTTTCGATGACCTGGGCTACAACTTCGAGCCCTCCGAGCTGGGCGCGGCCTACGGACTGGTGCAGCTCTCCAAGCTCGAGGAGTTCAACGCCCGCCGCCGTCACGCCTTTGATCGCTACAACGACCTGCTGGTCAATCACACCGACAAGGTGATCCTGCCCCGCACCACGCCCGAGTTGGAGACCACTTGGATGCGCTACGGGTTCATCCTTCGGCCCGAGTCGGGTTTTGACCGCACTGAAGTGCAGAACTATCTCGAAGACCGCAATGTGCAGTCCCGCATGGTGTGGACCGGAAACATCCTGCGCCAGCCCGGCTTCTCGGGAATTGAGCACCGGGCCCCAGGCGACGGTTTCCCCCACGCCGATCTGGTGATGGACAACGCCCTGTGCATCCCCACCCACCACGGCATGGGGTCGGACGACGTGGGTTACGTAGTCGACACCCTCTCTCAGCTATTCGGCGACTAGCGCCCGGTAGCACCGACTGCTCAGGTACGGCCTAGCTGGCCCATGTCGAAGTAGTCCGACCAGCGGGCGATGCGGCCGTCGCGTATTTCGAATACTCCGCACACCGGAAGAGCCACTTGGCCATCGGCGGTGTTGATGTAGTCGGTGCGCTCGTTCAGAACGACATTGCCATTGGCCGCCTGATGGTGGGTCTCAAACGAGATGCCCCCGGAGGCGGGGAAAAATCCCTCCAAGAACGCCCGAATGGCCTCGGCCCCCTCTAGGGGATCCATAGGCACGTTGTGGTACACAGCGTCGTCGGCGAAGTAAGCCATGAGCTCATCGGCGTCGCCATTGGCCCACGCCGCGCAGAATTGGCTCACCAGCTCATACGGGTCGGTCGGCAGATCAGCCATTGCATTCTCCTGTGATCGGGAAAGACCAGCATGGCGCGCCCCGCGCCCACCCTGCCAAATGGCAAAGAACCTCTAGCGCCCGGCCAAACGATGTGCTATCTTTCAAAACAGTCCAGCTAGCCTGTTTTTGGCAATTGACAGTAGGGGGGATCCCATGCGGACTTACAAGACCAATCCATTCCGACGCTGGCGAATCATCGCCGTGCTTCTTGCCGTACTCGCCCTGGTTGCGGCGGGCTGTGGAAACGACGATGACGATACCAGTGCCCCGGTTGCCACAGAGGCGCCGGCGACCGAGGCCCCCACGCCTCCGCCGACCCAAGCCCCTGAGCCAGAGCCCGAAGATACCCGTGGGTCACAGACGACGATCACGCTTGCCGTCAACCCCTGGAACGGTTCGGCGGCCAACGTGGCCGTAGCCGCCCAACTGCTCGAAAGCGAACTCGGTTACACCGTAGAGCGGGTGGACATCGACGAGAACGCCCAGTGGGCCTCAATCAACACCGGTGATATCGACGCCTCGCTGGAGGTATGGCCATCGGGCCACGCTGACAATGTGGCCGACTTCATCGACAGCGCCGACGGCAATGTTGACAACGCCGGTTTGATCGGCCCCGTTGGCGAAATCGGCTGGTTCATGCCCACCTACATGGTGGAGCGGGAGCCTGCTCTGGCTACCTGGGAAGGCTTTGCCGACCCCGCCCTCGCCGGGCTGTTCGCCACCGCCGAGACCGGCGACAAGGGACAGTTCCTCAGCGGCGATCCAAGTTGGACGATTTATGACGAGCAGATCATCAATAATCTGAATCTGCCGCTGGAGATTGTCTACGTCGGCTCCGAGGCCGGAATCCTGGCCGCAGTGGACGCCGCTTACAGCCGCGAAGATCCAGTGCTGTTCTACTTCTGGACGCCGCACTCGGCGTTCGGCTCCTATGACCTCACCAGAGTGGCCCTCCCCGCCTACAGCGATGAGTGCTACGCCAGAGATGCCGACGGCGGCATCGACTGCGATTATCCAGAGGACGCTCTGTTCAAGATCGTTAACGCCGACTTGGCGGAGAACGCTCCTGACGCAGATCACCTCCTGCGGGCAATGAGCTACTCCACAGCCGACCAGATCCAAATGCTGGCCGCTATCGAAAACGACGGCATGTCAGTGGACGATGCAGCAGCGGCATGGATCGCGGATAACGAGAGCGTCTGGAGCGCTTGGCTCCCCTCCTAGGCTCCAGCTGAGAACCGGTGTCGGCGGCTTGCGGGAGCTGCCGACGCCGGTTCTCCAATTTCCATTGAGGAGCAGTCGTTGTACGACTTCATCATCGTCGGAGGCGGCTCTGCCGGCTGCGCCCTGGCCAACCGGCTGAGCGCGGACAGCGGCAACCAGGTCCTGGTGTTGGAAGCCGGGCGCCGAGACTACAAGTGGGATGTGTTCATACACATGCCCGCTGCCTTGGCGTTTCCCATCGGAAACCGCTTCTACGACTGGAAGTATGAGAGCGAGCCCGAACCCCATATGGGAGGCCGTCGGGTCTACCACGCCCGGGGGAAAGTGCTGGGCGGCTCTAGCTCCATCAACGGGATGATCTTCCAGCGGGGAAATCCCGCCGACTACAACAAGTGGGCCGCGGCACCCGGTATGGCGTCGTGGGATTACCGCCATTGCCTGCCGTACTTCAAGCGCATGGAGACCTGCTTGGCCGGCGCCGACCAGTGGCGAGGGGGCGAAGGGCCGCTGGTTTTGGAGCGAGGACCGGCCGACAGCCCGCTGTTCACCGCCTTCTTCAAAGCAGTGCAGGAGGCCGGTTACGAGCTGACCGACGACGTCAACGGCTACCGCCAAGAAGGGTTCGCGGCCTTCGACCGCAACGTACACCGCGGCCGGCGGCTCTCGGCTTCGCAGGCCTATCTGCACCCGGTGATGGGCCGCAAGAACCTCAAGGTCGAGACCGGAACCCTCATCAGCCGAGTGCTGTTCGATGGCAACCAGGCCACGGGCGTGGAGTATCGCCAAAGAGGGCGCAAGCGCACTGCCCAGGGTGCGAACATCCTGCTGTGCGCGGGGGCATTCGGATCGGCCCAGCTGCTTCAGCTTTCCGGGGTCGGGCCGGCTGGTCTGCTGGAGTCATTGGAGATCCCGGTGGTGGCCGATCGGCCCGGAGTGGGAGAGAACCTCCAAGACCATCTGGAGGTCTACGTCCAGTACGCCTCCAGCCAACCGGTTTCCATGCAACCCCATCTCAAGATGTGGCGCCGCCCCTGGATCGGCCTTCAATGGCTGGCCCGCAAGGGGCCAGGGGCCACCAACCACTTCGAAGGCGGTGGTTTCGTTCGCTCCAATCCCGACGTGACCTACCCCAATCTCATGTTCCACTTCCTGCCGTTGGCCATCCGCTATGACGGCTCGTCGCCGAGTGGGGGACACGGCTACCAGGTTCACGTGGGGCCGATGTACTCAGACGCCCGGGGCCATCTGCGTATCAAGTCACGCGATCCACGGGTGAAGCCGGCGATCCAGTTCAACTACCTGTCCACCGAGCAGGACCGACGCGAGTGGGTGGAGACCATCAGGGTGACCCGCAGAATCATGAACCAGGCCGCCTTCGCCCTCTACAACGCGGGCGAGCTGTCGCCGGGCCCCGAAGTCGCCACCGACGACGAGATCATGGACTGGGTGGCCCGCGACGCCGAGACTGCCCTGCATCCTGCGGGGACGGCTCGCATGGGCGCCGATGACCGATCAGTGGTGGATCCGGGCACAATGCAGGTTAACGGGACTGAGGGGCTGATGGTTGTGGACGCCTCGGTGATGCCCACCGTCACCAACGGCAACATCTACGCGCCGGTGATGATGATCGCCGAGAAGGCAGCCGACTTGATCTTGGGCAACGAGCCGCTAGCCCCCCAAGATGCCCCGAGCTACTCCGCTGAGCCGGCCACCTTCGATGCCGCTCCATGAGCGGTGATCATGTTCGAGACGAGGTCGAGCACCTTCCTGCGTTCCTCCGCGGTGGGCGGTGCCAATCCGAACAGGTCGATGAGCCAGAGCCCGTCGCCGACGATTCGGGCCAACAGCGCCTGAACGTCTTCGACCCCATCGTCGTGGCGCAGCCGATTCTGCCACCGCTGAAATGTGGCCCGCGTGCTGTCCAGCAGGTCGTCGTCCACCGCGGCCGCGGCCAGGATCGACACCGCGGTGTCGGTGGCCGCCTGGGTCGGCTCCCGCACGTAGTCGAGGTAGGCCAATGCGAATGCTCCCCGTTTCGAGTCGATGCCCTCGGCCAGCACGTTGAGCTCGTTGTCGAGCACTCCCATGACCTGATTGAGCAGCCCGATGATCAACGCGTCCTTGGAGCCGAAGTGGTAGAGGAAGCCGCCCTTGCTCACCCCGGCTCGGGCCGCCACCTTGTCGAGGGTCAACGACGAGACGCCTTCCTGGGTGATCACCTCGGTGGCGGCTTGCAGAATCCGGTCGCGGGTAAGCACGGCCCGCTCCTGAACCGGCAGATTCCTGGGCCGCTCGCCCGTCTCTCCCATCGCCAGGTCAGGGTAGCCCAAACCAATAGCCGTCTGACCGGACGGTAAAGTCGGGATCCGGGAGAGGCGATGGACACAACCAGCCAGTCAGCCCAGGTGAGCGTCGATGGAGTGTGGAAGGTCTTCGGGCGCAAGGCCCGCGAGGCACGGGAAATGGCCACCGCCGGCGCATCCCGGGAGGAGATCCAAACAGCGACCGGCAGCGTGGTTGCGGTGCGAGACATCTCCTTCGATGTCGCACCGGGCGAGACGTTCGTGGTGATGGGCCTGTCAGGCTCGGGCAAGTCCACCCTGATCCGGTGCGTCTCCCATCTGGTGGAGCCCACCGAGGGAAGGGTCAGGTTGTGCGACACCGACCTTACCCGGGCCGACAGTGCCACGCTGCGCAACCTGCGCCGACAGAAGATGGCGATGGTGTTCCAGCACTTCGGGCTGTTCCCCCACCGCAAGGTGGTCGACAACGTGGCCTACGGTCTCGAGGTTCAGGGTGTGGAACGCCGAGTGCGGCACGAGCGGGCCCGAGAGCTGCTTGACACGGTGGGCTTGGAGGGCTGGGGCGACCACTACCCCCAGCAGCTCAGCGGCGGCATGCAGCAACGGGTGGGGCTGGCCAGAGCCCTGGCCGTCGACCCCGAGGTGCTGTTCTTCGACGAGCCGTTCTCGGCCCTCGACCCGCTCATTCGCCGCGACATGCAAGACGAGCTGATCGACCTCCAGCTCAAGCTCCAGAGAACGCTGGTGTTCATCACCCACGACTTCGCCGAGGCGCTGAAGCTGGCCGACCGGATCGCCATCATGAACGACGGGGCCTTCGTCCAGGTGGGCACCCCGGTGGAAATCCTCACCGACCCAGCCGACGACTACGTGCGGGCCTTCACCCAGGATGCCCCGGTAGCCAAGGTGTTGCCGGCATCCTCGCTGATGCAGCCTCTCGATGGGACGCCCATCGATCCCGGTTGGACCCGGTTGGCATCGAGCACCCCGCTGGAGGCCGCGCTCCCCCACCTGTTGGGGTCCACCAATCCGGTGGTGGTCTGCGATGAGCAGCTCACGCCGGTGGGGCTGTTGCGCGGTCAAGACGTTGCCGGTGTTCTCTCTGAGAACCGCTGATGACGGCGGTAGACGAGGTCCGCGCCAAAGCCGCCGGGCTCCGCACTGCCTCTGAGCACAATCTGGCCCAATTCTTCCTGGCCGCAGGCACAATCGCGATGCTGGTCTTGGTGTTCCGGCTGTTCACCAATTTCGGGATCTTCCCCGATTCCTGGGACATCGGGCTGGCCGATCCCATTGACCGGGCCCGACGGTGGCTGATCAACAACCAGACCTCCCACTGGCTTTACACCGTCTTTTTGAATCCGATCACCGACGCCATCGACTGGGGCATCCGACGATTGGAGTCTATCCTCAAGTGGTTCCCGTGGTTCTCCTACCCGCTGTTCACCGGACTGGGACTGTGGTGGACCCGGGGACGGATCGCGGGAGCGCTGGGCCTGGCCAGCGTCGCGCTCATCGGAGTTGTCGATCTCTGGGCGGAGTCCTTCGCCACATTGGCGTTGATGAGCGTGTCGGTGCTCATCTCGGTGGTGATCGGCATTCCGCTGGGCATTGCGGCCTGGCGCAAAGAGTCGGTGGCCAAGGTTGTGCGTCCCACCCTGGACGCCATGCAGACCATGCCGGGGTTCGTCTACCTCATCCCCTTCGTGCTTTTGTTCGGGTTCGGACGCGTCCCGGCCTTGATCTCCACCGTGATCTTCGCCTTGGCGCCGGTGGTGCGGCTCACCGAGGTGGGCCTGCGCACGGTGCCCCAAGTCACCGTCGAGGCGTCGGAGATGTTCGGCGCCACCGAGCGCCAGACACTCCGGTTGGTGCGGCTCCCCCAAGCCCGTCCGGCCATTTTCGCCGGCATGAACCAAACCACCATGCTGGCCATGAGCATGGTGGTCATCGCCGCATTCATCGGTGCCGGCGGCCTAGGCCAAGTAGTGCTGCGGTCTATGCAGAACATCGACGTGGGAAGGGCATCGGAGGCAGGCATCGCCATTGTGATCATGGCTATCGTGTTGGACCGCTTCTCCACCGGGTTTGCCACCGCCGATCCGGGTCGAGATGCCCGTGTTATGCGATGGCTGTCTCCAGCGGTATCGGTGGTTGCGGTAGCCGGAGGCATCCTCGGCCAAAACGAGTTCCCCGAGTCGCTGAGGTGGCAATTCGCCCCTTATGTGAACGACGCGACCGATTGGGCCCGCGACAACCTCTACGACATAGGCGGCTCGGGTATCGGGACCGGCCCGTTCAGCGACTTCGTCACCCTGGAGTTCGTGACCCCGCTGCGCGAGTTGCTCTCAGCCGACATCCCGTGGCCGGCCATGATCGGGATCGGCGTCGTCTTGGGCCTGTGGGCCCGGGGCATCCGCCTGGCCATCGGCATCGGAGCGGCGTTATTTGCAATCGGGTTCTTGGGCATGTGGGAGCTGTCCATGGACACCCTGGCCCAGACCATCGTCGGGGTCGCCATCACCCTGGCCATCGGCGTGCCGGTGGGCATCATGACCTCCCACAACGACCTGCTCCGATCCGCCCTGAAGCCGGTGCTGGACTTCTTTCAGACCATCCCCAGCTTCGTGCTTCTGGTGCCGGTGATCACGCTCTTCCACGTGGGGCGCATCCCCGGAATCATCGCCTCGGTGATCTACGCCCTGCCCGCCGCAGTCCACTACACCGATCTCGGGCTTCGCCGGGTGCCCGCCGAGATCCATGAGGCGGCGGAGAGCTTCGGGGCCACCCGCGGACAGCGCCTCAGGCGGGTCGAGATGCCGCTGGCCGCTCCTGAGCTGATGGTGGCGGTAAACCAGGTGATCATGCTCATTTTGGCCATGGTGGTGATCGCCGGATTGGTGGGCGGTGGCGGTCTGGGATTGGAAGCCGTGCGGGGCCTGCGGCGCAGCGACGCGGTGGGCCGGGGCTTCGAGGCCGGCATCGCCATCGTGCTGTTGGCCAGCATCCTCGACCGCCTCACCCGGGCCATCGCCGACCGCCTCCGCCCCCCAGCCGCGGTCTAGACAGAAGAGATCAGCGGCTGTCCTCGATCCACGCCGCGGTTTCGGCGGCCTGCTTGGTGCCGTCAAAGGAGATGCGCTGGCTGGGCTCCACCTCCAGGATCACCCGCCGAGGGGAGTCCAGAAAACGGGCGAAGTGGCGCTGTGTGTCCTTGTCGGGATGCAGGGCGGCGGCCAGATTGGGATAGAACCAGGCCTTGGTCTCATCGTCGTCGTGGAGGCGGCAGATGCCCTTGTAGGTGACCGTCTGCCTCTGGGGCACCCCGGAGGCACCCGTGCTGGTCACCACTATGCACACCCGGGGGTCTCGGCGGACCGCGGCGATGCGGGCCCGCTGGCCGCTGGCCGTGAGCCAGAACCGGCCTTGGCGCCAGATGAAGCTCATGATGACCCCCACCGGCCACCCCTCTTTGTTGGCCCAGATGAAGGTGCACTCCGTTTGGGCGGCCAGCATGGCCTCCTCGGCATCTGTGTCCAGCCACCACCCGGTCACATCTTCGTAGTCGGGCGATCCCGCCCCAGATTGGTGTTCGTCGCTCATTGCTGCCTCCGCTTGCTCAGCCCCCGGCCATTGTTTGTACTTGGGATCGGGCGATCTTTCCCAGAGGGCTGCGGGGAAAGGCTTCCACGAAACAGATCTCGCTGGGAACCTTGAACGAGGCCAAGTTGGCCCGACACAGGCCGATCAGGTCTTCTGCCGTCACTTCGACGCCAATGGCTGGCTGTACGAAGGCCACCACCACCTCGCCGAGGCGATCATCGGGCCGGCCCACTACACAGCACTCAGCCACCCGGCTGTCGGCCCCCAGCACCCGCTCGATCTCGGCCGGATAGATGTTGTTGCCACCCCGGATGATCAGCTGGCTGCGGCGCTCCACGATGTACAGCTCGCCGTCGGCGTCGAAACGGCCTAGATCGCCGGAGTGGACCATGCCGCCTCGCAGCGTCTCTGCTGAGAGCTCAGGGCGGCCCCAGTAACCCAGCATGGTGGGATACACCCCGGCCCACCGGCCGTCGCGACGGGGGCCGAAGCAGATCTCCCCCACCTCTCCCACCGGAACGGGCTGGTCATCGTCATCGAGCACCATCACCTCGATGTGGGGCAGCGGGCGCCCGCAGCTTCCCTCGATGATCGGCCGGTCGAGATCTTGGCGGGCCACCAGTGTTGGCCCCTCGGTAAGGGCGTAGCTGGTGGCGGGCTTGGCCCCGAAGCGCTCTTCGAATAACAGCTTTGCTGCTTCGGGCATTCCCGCTCCGCCCACCCGGGGCTTGGTGACGCTGGCCAGGTCTTCGGGATGGATTTCGGGATGGGTCAACAGGTCGTAGGCCACCGTCGGAACGACTGCGAAGTGAGTGACGCCCTCCTGCCTTATCCAGCGGGCCAGCGATACCGGGTCGGGGCGGTCGGCAATTGCACACGTGGCAAGTGCCTGAACGGTGGTCAGCGGATTGAGCACTTGCAGATTGAGGATCGTCAGCGGTTGGACGCAAAGGAACACGTCATCGGCGTCGTAGCTGCCCCGAAAAGAGGCCACCGCCCCTTGCAGCAGAGCATTGTGCTGGCTGTGCATCACCCCCTTGGGATGTCCGGTGGTGCCTGATGTGTAGGCAATGGCGGCAACTGCCAGGGGATCGACCTCGGGCCACGGATCAAGGGGATCGGCGCAGGCCACCCGTGACCGCCACTCGTCCAACCCAATGACGCGGGGCGTGTCCCCTTCCTCTGAGGGGTCAGCGGCCAGAAACAGGGAAGGGTCGCAATCATCCAACAGATAGCGTTTCTCGGGTGGAGCCAACACGGTGTGGACACCGACAAACACGGCGCCCCGGGCCCAGATGCCCATGAGCGCTACCACGATGTCGACGTCGTTAGGAAGGCACACGGCCACCCGGTCGCCGGCCTGAACCCCGAGCCCGTCTAGCGCGGCAGCGACTCGGGCTACCTCGTCGGCCAGCTCGACATAGCTCAGCCGCCCGCTAGCCCCCACCACCGCGGTCTTGTCCGGAACCTCGGCCACCGACCGGTCCAGCAGCGGACGCAGCGACAGCGCACGGCTGAAGTCGATCGAGGGTGCCTCCGCGGTTGGCATCAAACGCAGATGGTACGCGGATGCCGGCCATGCCTCTATCCTCGGGCCATGAGCCCCTCTATCGCATTCGGCACCGGAAAGGTCCCCGAGGATCTGTCGACCTACGGGGCCTGGGCCCGCCAAGTCGAGAATTCCGGGTTCTCGATGGTTGTGGCCGGTGACTCCCAGTCACTGTGGGCCGATCCGTTCATGACCCTCACCGTGGCCGCCAATAACACCGAGAACGCCCTGCTGGCCACCACCGTCACCAACCCGGTCACCCGCCATCCGGCGGCGGCCGCGTCCACCGCCATGGCGCTCCAGCAGATTTCCGAGGGGCGATTTCGCTACGGGATTGCCTCAGGCGACAGCGCACTGCTCAACATCGGGGAGAAACCGGCCAGCGTGGACTATCTGCGGGACTACACCGCGGCGGTCAAAGCACTCAGCAACCGCCAAGTGGCCCACTGGGAGGGCAGGGAGCTGCACATGCGCTGGGGTCCGGCCCCGGTACCGGTGTGGATCGCAGCTGAGGGACCCCGCACCCAGTTCATGGCCGGGCAGATCGCCGACGGCGTGATCCTGTCCAACAGCCTTCCCGCCGACGTGTGCGAGATCGTGCTGGGCAACATCGCCGAGGGCGCCCGCTCAGTGGGCCGTGATCCCGACGAGATCGAGGTGTGGTGGTTTGCCAACCTCTTGTTCGCCGAGTCTGAAGAGGCCGGTTTGGAGCAGATCAAGTTCTTGATCGCGGGCACTGCCAACCATGTATACCGGTTTCACATGGACGGCAAGGGCCTTCCCGAAGACATCAAGCCCAAGGTGGCGGCCATGATGGCCGAGTACGACAGTCGCCACCATGCCTTCGCCGACGGTGCCAACGTGAATGCCGGGCTGGCCGACAAGCACGGACTGACCGAGTTCCTGGCCAGCCGGGGCACCATCGCTGGCCCGCCCGAATACTGCATCGACCGATTGACCGAGTTGGCCGAACGGGGGGTGAACAAGATGGTGTTGGCCCAGTTCATGGAGGACAAAGAAACCTGGATGCGGACATTTGCCCAGCACATCGCCCCTGTTTTCTGCTGAGGCTCATTAGGCCACGCAGAATGGGCTAAGCCGCTCGTCTCAGCCTGGAACTCCATTGAGACGGCTATTGCGTCAGACTTATTTGTTAGTTATGCTTACAAACTAGTGCGAGGGGCCTCAGATTCACGACTGCTTCGGCTGCTAAACGGCCAGCGAATTGTCGATGCCATGTTCGATGCTGCCCCCCAAGGAATCTCCCGGGCAGACATCTCCCGAGTGACCGGGCTGTCCAAACCGACGGTTTCCAACTTGGTGGCAGATCTGGAGCAATCGGGACTGATTCGCCTGTCCGCTACCCCAACCACATCCGGGAACGTCGGGCGACCAGCCGCTCTTTACGAGTTCGTGCCCGAGGCAGGATTCGTTGTGGCGGCCGATGTCGGGGCCTCCAAGATCATCGTCGGCGTGGCCAATCTCCTTGGCACAGTGATCGCCGAGCAAGAGCTGGAGACCGGCCCGAACGCCGAGACAGCGCTCAACCGCGTAGCGGAAACGGCCCGTCAGATGCTGTCGGAGATCGGAGGGCAGGCCGGATCGGCCTGCGTAGGCGTCCCCGGCATCTACCGCCCGCATTCAGACAGCGTCGAACAGGCTCTGAATCTGCCCGGCTTTGAGGGGCTGCGGGTTCGAGCGAGGCTCGAAGAGCTGCTCGATATGGAAGTCCACGTGGACAATGACGTGAATCTGGCTGCACTAGCCGAGGCGGACCTAGACATCGACCAAACCAACTTTGCGGCCATCTCTATCGGCACAGGAATAGGCATGGGCATCATCGTGGGCGGAGAGCTGTACCGCGGTGGAATTGGAGCAGCCGGAGAGGTTGGCTCGCTGGTGCTGCACGACTCGCCCGCCGACTCCAATTCGTCTTTCATCCTGGAAGACGTCTCATCGGCCCCCGCCATCCGCAAGCAATTCGGACAGGCAGCGGAGTCCGGACACCCGACAGAGCTGCATGGCAGCGCCGATGTGCCGGAGATCTTCGATGCAGCTGCCCAGGGCGACCCGGCAGCCGTGCATGTCTTGGAGAACGCGGCGTCCGCCATGGCGACCGCAGTCATGCAGCTGTGCCTGATCATTGACCCAGAGCGGATCGTGTTCGGCGGCGGCGTGGGGGCCAATCAGGTGTTCGTGGAGGCAGTAAACGCCGACCTGCATCGACGGCACTCCCAACCGGTGGAAATCTCCGCCTCGACGCTCGGGCGGCGCGCCACATTCCTCGGAGCTGTGTCTTGGGCGCTTGACGAGCTGCACGAGTCGCTGGTCACCGACACACTCGGGAGCCAGCGGTGACCCCCACGGCCGTTGCCGATGCCGTCAACCCCGACGGACTTGTAGAGCTCGTCCAAGAGGCCGTCCGCATCCCCAGCGTGACTCCCCATGAGGGGGAATTCGCCCGCTGGGTGCATGGGCAGCTCCAAGATGGGGTGTGGGACAAAGCCCGGCTCTCCCCTTGCGCCAACAACCGCCCAAATGTCTACGCCAGCGCCGGACAGTCAAGTCCCTCGTTGGTTCTGGCCGGACATCTCGACACCGTGCATGCCGACGACTGGAAGGCGCACTGGGCTGGGACCGACCGCGCTGATCCCTATTCGGCCCCGATCATCGACCGGGCGATCTGGGGCCGGGGGGCCGCGGACCAAAAGGCAGGCATCTGCGCCATTCTTGAGGCCTTCCGAGCCATCGGTCGAACTGGCTGCCAACCGAAGGGCCGCATCACCGCGCTGTTCGTATGCGATGAGGAGTCAGGCCAGTCCGGCAGCGGCGTGTCGGCCGGCATGAAGACAGCCATCACCGATGGGGTCATTCCGCAAGATCACCCTCCCGACTTCCTCATCTATACCGAGCCCACAACCTCGGCCATCTACACCGCGCAAATGGGCTTTCTAATTGCCCAAATCACGCTTACCGGGCAGTCGGCCTATTTTGGGCGGCCTGAGCTCGGTGTGGACGCGCTCGAGGCAGGTCACCGCCTTTTGTCTGCACTGTGGAAGCACTCTGATGATCTGCGCGCCCAGCCCCAACACCCTCTGATCGGCCCGGCATTCCTGCTGGTCACCGAGGTCAACTCTGGGGGAAGCATCGCCGTGCCTGGACAGTTCAACCTGTCTTTGATCCGCAAGGTCCTCCCCGGAGAGAGCCTCGACGCCGCGGCGGACGCCATCCGAGACATCGCAGCCCAAGTGGCCTCAGATTACAAAGTAGAGGCTTCGGTAGAGTTCTCCGCCCCGCGCGACCACCCGGTGGGCGGCACTCCAGACGAGATCCCCACCGACCATGCCGCGGTGCAGGCTCTGGGAGAGTCTATTTCCGCGGTAACGGGCGATGCACCCCGGATCGAGGCCGCTCCTTTCTGGTCAGAGAAGTCATTCCTCGCTTCGCGAGGTGTCCCGGGCGTTTACTTCGCCCCCGGTGACATTTCCAACTGCCACACCCCGTTCGAGCACGTTGAGATCGACGAACTCATAGCCGCCACCCGCACCCTGGCCCATTTCGTGGCGTCGTGGTGCGGTCTCGAACCAGCCCCAACCACCTAACGAAGGAGAAAACCATGCACCCACACAAGAGATCGAGATGGCTCGCACTCAGCGCCTTGCTTGCTGTCTTCGTTCTGTTGGCCGCAGCTTGCGGCAACGACGACGACAGCGAAAGCGACGCCCCGGCTGCACCGGCAACCGCCGCGCCCACTGCGGCTCCCGAGCCGCCTGACGAGCCTGCCCCTGAGACCACGCCCGAGCCGGAGCCCATCGAAGCAGAGGCCCCGGCGATGGAGGCCCCGGTAACCCAGGGGCCGAACGGCGAGCCAGCCAGTCCATCAGGCGACATCATGCTGACCGCCGACGAGCTGAGCCAGATACAAGAGGGCGACTACACCGCCGCCCTTCTCTGGCACATCTCCGGCGCGTTCACCGACGCGGTGAGCCAGGGGGCGCGCGACGCCTTCGCCGAGATGGGAATCGAGGTGGTAGTCGAGACCGAAGCCGGTTTCGACGCCGCCCAGCAGGCCAACGACGTCGAAACCGCCATGGCTCTGAATCCCGACATCATCCTCAGCCTCACCATCGACCCGGTCTCCGCGGCGGAGGGCTTCCGGCCCGCCGTGGACGCTGGGGTGCAACTCGTGTTCTTGTCGACTACTCCCGAGGGGTATACGCAAGGCGAGGAGTTCGTGGGGGTCGTCACCGACGACTTGGCCGCCATGGGCATAGCCGCGGCCAATTTGCTCGGCAATGCGCTCGGCGGTGAAGGCGAGATCGGCTTCATCTTCCACGACGCCCCGTTCTACGTGACCAACCAGCGCGACCAGGCGTTCAAGTCCTGGATTGAGATCAATTTCCCCGGAATCCAGATCGTCGCTGAGCAAGGTCTTGCCGACCCCGCGACCGCGGAGGACATCGCTTCTACCATGCTGACCCGCAACCCCGGCCTCGATGGCATCTATGCCCCGTGGTCGGCCGGCCCTGCCGATGGCGTGCTGGCCGCGCTGCGGGCGGTGGGCGCCAACGATGTGGCCGTGGTGACCATAGACCTGGACACCAACGTCTCCCTCGACTTGGTGGAAGGCGGCAACATCGTGGGCATCGCGGCTGACGAGGCCTATGAAATCGGGCGCACAATGGCCACCGAGGGCGCATACGGTCTGCTCGGGAAGGAAGCACCGCCATTCGTGGTTGTACCTGCCATAGAGGTAACCGCCGACAACATCGTCGAGGCATACAGGGTGTCGCTGGCCGCTGATCCACCGCAACAGGTGCTAGACGCCCTCGGCGGCTAGACCTGGGCAGGTGACCAGAAGATCGATCCACAGACAGGCCTCGACCGGACTCCCCTCCCCGGTCGAGGCCTGGATCGACCGCTACAAACATGACGGCGGCGTTCGTCGGTTCGTTGTCTACTTTGCGTTCGCGCTGATTCTGGTGACGTTCAGCATCATCCTGCACGACGACGGTTTCCTCAGCTCCTCCAACCTGCTCAATATCGGCCGGCAAGCTGCCCCCATCGCGGTCATGGCGGTGGGGATGGCCTTCGCCCTGGCCGCGGGGGAAATCGACCTCTCGGTTGGCTCAGTGGTGGCGCTCTCATCGTTGGTGGCCGCGGAAATGGTGGGCAATCACGGATTCCTGGTCGGCGTGCTTGCGGCCCTGGGGACATCGGTGCTCGTCGGCCTGGTGAACGGGCTGATCACGGTAAAAGTGCGAATCCCGTCTTTTCTGGTCACGCTGGGGATGCTGGGCATCATCAGCGGGATTGCCCGCAACTGGAACGACTTGCAGTCTCTGCCCATCCGCAACGACAGATTCAGCGGGATTTTCGGCGCTGGCGGACTGGGCCCTGTCTCTTCGCTGCTCATCTGGATCATCGTGGTCGGCGGCCTTGGCCATATTGCGCTTCACCATCTGCGCTGGGGACGCCACGTCCTTTCCACCGGCGCCGACCGAGACGCGGCCAACGCGGTGGGGATCAACACCGCTCGGGTGAAGATCTCGGCCCTGGTGGCCAGCGCCACCGCAGCAGGCTTTGCCGGGATTCTCCTCGCCGGTCGGCTCAGCATCGGTAGACACGACCTGGGCGAAGACTACCTGCTCACCGTGATCGCCGCGGTGGTAATCGGCGGGACCAACCTGTTCGGCGGGAGGGCTTCAGTGGTCGGGGCTGTCACTGGAGCCCTCATCATGGCCATGCTCAACAACGGCCTCATTCTCATGGGCCTTGAAGTGGCCGATCAGCTCATTGCCCGAGGGGTGATCATCATCTTGGCCGTGGCCTTGAGCATGAGAGAGGCCAAGGAGGCCTAAACGTGTTCCTGCGATCCCTTCTGGACAAGAACCCGGCCTTCGTGGAAGCCGTTGTGGCATTGCATCAGGCCGGTTCCATCCCGGCCAACAGCTATGCGATCGACCTCGACGCGTTGGCGACCAACACCTCACGCCTTATGGATGAGGCCAAGAAGCTGGGATTGACGGTGTACGCCATGACGAAGCAGCTTGGTAGGGCGCCAGGCGCCCTCGATGCCATGAGCGGTGCTGGAGTGGACGGATATGTTGCAGTGGACATGGGCTGCGCCCGGCCCATTGCCGCCAACGGGCACAACCTCGGACACATCGGCCATCTAGTACAGGTGGCTGCGGCCGAAGCCGGCGAGGCCATGGCCATGCAACCGGACTACTGGACTGTGTTCTCGCCCAACAAGGCGGCAGAGGCGTCGGCTGCCGCCTCACGAATCAGACGGGTTCAGGATCTGCTGGTACGGGTCTTTGCTCCCGACGATAAGTTCTACCCGGGCCACGAGGGTGGCATACCGCTCGAAGACCTACCCGCGATGATCGCCCACATCGCCGGGCTGCCCGGAGCCCGGTTCGCCGGACTCACCACGTTTCCGGCGCTGCTGTTCGACCCGGCCACCGGCCGCGCCCGAACCACTCCCAACATGGCAACCCTGGCCCGGGCTGTGGAGTCGGCTCGGCGGCATCTGGGCCGTGACCACCAGGAGTTGCTCCAGATCAACGCCCCGGGTACCACGTCCACCGCGGTGCTGGCCCAGCTCGCCGATGCCGGCGCCACCCAAGTGGAGCCGGGGCACGGGCTCACCGGTACCACTCCCCTGCATGCGGTGGGCGACCTGCCCGAGCGACCCGCGGTGTGCTACGTCAGCGAGATCGCCCACATCCATCAGGGCACGCCGTTCTGCTTCGGCGGAGGTCTCTACATCGACCCGGTTTTCGGGGACTACCAGACCACTGCTGTGGTGGCCCGCGATCCCAGCGAAGCGGCCACCAAGCCCATTCCCGTGGACATGCCCGACCCTGCGGCCATCGACTACTACGCCAAACTCAACCCCGCATCGGATCGCAAGATCAGCGAGGGCGACGCCGTGGTGTTCGGCTTCCGCATCCAGGCCTTCGTGACGAGGGCATTTGTCGCGGGCGTGGCCGGTGTGCGGTCTGGAGCGCCGTCGGTCGCCGGTATCTGGGACGTGCTGGGCAACCCTGTGAACTGGGAGGGCAGCCGATGAGCATGACTCCCGCGCTGGCTGCTGTTGGAATCTCAAAATCATTCCGGGCCGTGCAGGCTCTCAACGACGTCTCCATCGAGTTGCGCCATGGTCGAGTCACCGCGCTCTTGGGCGATAACGGCGCCGGCAAGTCGACGCTGGTGAAATGTCTTGCCGGCCTCTATCAGCCCGACGCGGGCAGCATCTTCGTCGAGGGCACTGAGCATCGCATCAACTCCTCACGTCACGCTCGCGAGCTGGGCATCGAGACGGTTCACCAAGCCTTGTCGGTCATAGACCCGCTCGATGTGGCGGAAAACCTCTTCTTGAATCGGGAGCAGACCCGGGGTGGATGGATGGGTGAGCGCATCGGCCTGCTCGACAAGCGGCGCATACGCGAGGAATGTGCGGCCACGCTGTCAGGCCTCGACATCCGGATCCCGTCGCTGCGGCGCTCAGTGGGCTCGCTTTCGGGCGGGCAGCGCCAAGCGGTCGCCATCGGCCGAGCGGTGGCGTGGGGCCAGAAGATCGTGCTGCTCGACGAGCCGGCCGCAGCACTCGGCGTAGAGCAGACCCAGAGAGTCCTCGACCTCATCGCCAACATGCGAGATCAAGGCGTGGCGGTTCTGCTCATCACCCACAACATGGACAGAGTGCTGGCGGTCTGCGACAAGGCGGTCGTGCTCTACCAGGGCCGGAAGTGCGCCGAAGTCGACGTTCCCGATGTCACCAAAGACGACCTGGTGTCGTTCATCACCGGTGCCCGCGGCACAGGGTGAGCGCCGAGGACCAGCGGTGCGCTTCCACATCGCCGCCGATGCCGCAGCCACCGCCGAGATGGCAGCCGACTCTGTGGAAGGTGTTATTCGGTCGAATCCCCGGGCAAGCATCGGGCTGGCCACCGGCGCCACGATGGAGGGGGTTTACCGCTCTTTGGTCAGGAGATGCCAAGAGGGCTCGCTCAGCTTCGCCGAAGCCACGGTCTACCTGCTCGACGAGTACATAGGCCTCGATGCCGACCACCCGCAGGCCTACCGAAACGTCATCACAAGGAGCTTCACCGAACTTGTCGACCTGCGCGATGACGCGGTGTTTGCCCCCGATTGCCGAGCACCCGACCTCGACACAGAAGCCCGGCGCTACGACCGCCTCGTGCGCGCCGCTGGCATTGACATCCAACTTCTCGGAATCGGGAGAAACGGCCACATCGCCTTCAACGAACCCGGTACGCCATTCGATGCCAAGACCAACGTGGTCTCGCTTAGCAAGGCCACCAGGCGGGACAACGCCCGCTTCTTCGACTCAGCAGAAGAGGTTCCCCTCCAGGCCATCACCCAGGGGACAGGGACCATCCTGCAAGCAAAGCAGATCCTGCTCGTGGCTCAGGGATCGCACAAGTCGCGACCCATACGAGACGCTCTGGAAGGGCCGGTGACAAGCGAAGTTCCGGCGTCGGCGCTCCAACTTCATGGTGACGCCTCCGCGGTCCTCGACCTCGAAGCAGCTTCTCGCCTATCGACTGACCAACCGCAGGTTTGACGTCTAGCCCAAGTTGAGCAGGTGGCCGAGGCGCTGTTGTTTGGTGCGGAGGTAGTCCATGTTCTCGGATCTAGGGGCCACTTCTAGGGGAACGCGGCGGGCTATCTCCAAGCCGAAGGAGGCCAGGCCGTCATGCTTGGTGGGGTTGTTGGTCATCAGCGCCACTCGCTTGACCCCCAACTCGGCCAAGATGGCCGCTCCAATGCCGTAGGTACGATCGTCCACCGGCAGGCCGAGTTCCAGGTTGGCGTCTACCGTGTCGCGACCCTGGTCTTGAAGGGCATAGGCCTGCACCTTGTGGCCGATGCCGATGCCTCGCCCCTCATGGCCCCGCAGATACACCAGAACACCGGTGCCGGTGGCGGCGATGGCATCCATGGCCGCGTGGAGCTGGGCCCCGCAGTCGCAGCGCCACGAGCCGAACACGTCTCCGGTGAGGCACTCGCTGTGTACTCGTACCAGCACCTCGTCGGCTAAGTCCACGTCGCCGAGGGCGAATGCCACGTGCTCTTCTCCGTCGTCCATTGATTCGAAGGCGTGGCAGGTGAACCGGCCCCAGTTCGTGGGCACCTCGGTGGTGGCGATCAGCCTGATCTCCGGTTGGCGTGTCATGAGGTGGCCCTGAGAGTACCCCTGAGAGAAGCGAAACTGGCAGCCAAAGCGACATACGCTTTAGCCGTGAGATTCGGGGTGATGATGCAGACCACCGATCGGTCGATGTCGCCGGTGCGCCTGGCCCAGGAGTCCGAGGCCCGGGGCTACGCCTGCATCTACCTGCCCGAGCACACTCACATCCCGACCAGTCGGCGCACCCCGCCTCCCACCGGCGAAGACCAGCTGTCTGAGACCTACTTGCGGACCCTGGACCCCTATATCGCCCTGGCCGCCTGCGCCCAGGCCACCACAACTGTCGGGCTGGGAGTGGGAGTGGCGCTGCCCGCCCAACACGACCCCATTGCTTTCGCCAAAGAGTGCGCCACCCTCGACTGGATGAGCGGAGGCCGTCTCGTGCTGGGAATCGGCTACGGGTGGAACCACGAAGAGATGGAGAACCACGGCATCGACGTAAGCCGACGCCGAGCGCTGGCCAGAGAGCACATTCTCTGTGCCCAAGCGCTCTGGGCGCAGGAAATTGCCGAGTTCCACGGCGAGTTCGTCCACATGGAGCCCTCGTGGAGCTGGCCCAAGCCGGTCCAGCAGCCCCGCATCCGCACCATCATCGGCGCCGCTCCCGGTCCGACCACCTTCGCCCACATCGCCGAGTTCGGCGACGGCTGGATGCCCATCGGCGGGGCCGGAATGCGGGCGGCGCTCACTGATTTGGGCCAGGTGATGGCCGCCGCAGGCCGTAGCCTCGACGAGTTGGAGCTCATCACATATGGCACCCACCCCGACCCCGGCAAGCTGGCCTACTACCGCGACCTCGGCATCACCGAGGTGGTGCTGCGATTCCCCCACGGCGGCTCAGCCGACGAAGTAATGCCCGTGCTCGACGACTACACCCGCTGGATCAACGAATTCGGCTCTGTCTAATTGCCCGTCGCTCTGCTTGATTGCCCGGCACTGTGTCTGATTGCCCGGCGATAATCCGCCGCGCGGGGTGCCTGATGGCTCACTCCTGGCCGATATCTAGAACAGTGCGGACCACGCCGCCGGTGTCCAATTCGTCTAGGGCGGCGGTGACGTCGTCTAGGGGGCGGTGCTGGGTGATCAGCTCGTCGAGCAGTAGCTCGCCAGATCGGTAGAGGTCGAAGATCCACGGGAAGTCCCGAGCGGGAGAGGAGTTGCCGTACATGCTGCCGGTCAACGCCTTGCCGAAGTAGATCTCGGTGGCATCGATGTGGAACGGGGTTCCCGCCGGCGGCCCACCCACCATCACGGCCAACCCGCCCATGCCGATCGAGTTCCAGGCATTCATATAGGTGGCGCCGGTGCCGATCACCTCAAAGGCGTAGTCGGCACCCCGCCCGCCGGTCATCTCCATCACCGCGGCCACCGGATCGCCGTCGGACGCGTTCACCGTATCAGTGGCACCGAATTGCTCAGCCAGAGCTAGCTTGTCGTCCAGCAGGTCCACGGCCACGATCTGGGCCGCCCCCATGAGGCGGCAGCCCTGGATCACGTTGAGGCCCACACCGCCGCAGCCGTAGATCACGCAAGTGCTGCCCCGACGCACCTGGGCGGTGTTGACCGCCGAGCCCACCCCAGTGGGAACCCCGCAGCCCACCAAACAGGCCACATCCAAGCCCACGTCGTCGGGCACCGGAACCGCCTTGGAGTAGTGGACCACAGCCTGGGTGGCGAATGATCCCACCGTGCAGAACGAGTGGTGGATCTCTCCGTCCCGCTCGAAGCGGTGACCACCGTCGTAGTAGGTGCCGATGGGGAAGGCGGGCAGCTCCCGGCAGCGGTTGGCGAAACCTGTGGCGCACGACCGGCACCGTCCGCAGCTGGCCACCAGGGAGAGCACCACTCGGTCGCCGGGGTTGATGCCGGTAACGCCCTCCCCCACATGCTCGACCACCCCAGCCCCCTCGTGGCCCAGGATCATGGGGGTCTCCCAGTCGCGGTTGCCGTGGTACACGTGCAGGTCGCTGTGGCAGATGCCGCTATGGGTGATCCTCACCAGCACGTCCTGGGGGGCCAGGTTGCAGATGTCCAGCTCGACGATTTCCAGCGGCGCATTCGGCTCCCGATACACCGCAGCCCGCGTCTTCATGGCTATTCCTCCTATTGGTGCGTCCTATTGGATTGCTGCCAGCCATTCCCGCAGCTCCCGGACGCCCCAGTGCCAGCGGTATTCCCCTATGCCCGACTCGCCCTGATAATCCCAGTCCACAAAGCCGTTGCACGAGAATGCGTTGGTGGACACCTTCTCGATGGTGCGGGCCACCCGTCCGTCGAATCGGTGGGATCTGCCCCGCTCGTCGACTAATTCATAGACAAGGGCAGTGGTGCGGTAGCTGTCCAACTCGAATCGGCCGACGCCTTCGGCTATGCGGACGACGTCACCTCCGTCCAGTAGGTAGCCGTGGGTGATGACACAGGAATCAGGAGCGTCGTTGCGGGTCTGCACCAAGAAATGGAAGTCGTCGCCCCAGTGGCCGTCGTCGAAGTTGCCGCATCCGAGCCGGGGCACCGATTCCCGGCGGGGCCCCCACGAGTGATCGCGATTCACCGCGCAGTCCACCTCGAAACGCTCCCCGTTCACCATGACCTCTCCCGAGACGTGCAGGGTCTGGTCTATGTGGCCGTGGGCCAATTTGGCGTCTGTGCGCTGGATCGACCCAAATCCCTGACCCGCACCGGCAACCTTGGTCTCCCCCACTTCTACTGGCGGCATCAACGCGGTGTACTCCAGATCGAACACCGTGCCGTCAATGCCGTCGTAGCGGACTTCCCAGCGTTGGAATGCCTCGGTTTGGCGCACCGCGATGCCGTTGTCGAGGCGGTAGTCGTCCAAGTTGTGGGGGGGCATGGGCATGGCGAAGCGGTCATCGTGCATGTCGTCGGCCAAGGCCCCGGTGGCATCCAGCCCCCGGTCGGAGTACACGAATACATTGGCCCCGACGACGCCCAGCGTGGGCCGCCACACCGAACGCAGGTGCCCGACCATGGCCTCCTCGGGGACGAAGAAGCAGAACCAGTTGGTCTCCACCCAGTTCCAATCCCGAAAGCGGGGCTCGTGTAGAAATCGGTCCCGTCGGCTCAACCGCGTTCCCGGTGCAGGGTTGCTCTCTCCCATCGCTATGTGACCGTACTCTGCGGACGAGCCCTGACGTTGCCGTCAAAGGCATCTGGGGATCACTCAGGACCTCGATCGAGGCCCGCGAAGCCGTTGGATCGGATCACGGTGATGGCCCAGAAAACAGCCAATATCCCCCCGAACAGCAGCAATACGAACCGCATGGAGACCAAGTCACCCAAATAACCGCCGATCAACGAGCCGATGGGCAGCCCAGCCAGCACCGACATCAGCCACACCGACATCACGCGGCCCCGATACTGCTCGTCCACCTGTATTTGCAGGGCGCTGTTCACTGTTACGCCGTGGGCCATGTGGGCCGCCCCGAACACAAAGTAACCCAAGAGCCCAAATGCCAGCCACGGGGTGACCCCCACGAGCAGCACGCCCAGGGCGTACACCCCCACCGCGGCCATCTCCACACGGGAGCGGAGGTGACGGTCGCCATAGCGGGTCACATACAGGCCCACCGCCAGCGATCCGAATCCGAATACCGCCGTGAGCCAGCCCAGCCCGCCGTCGCCCAAGGCGAACACGTCATCGGCCACGCTGGCCACGAGTGCAAACGCGAATACCGCTCCGACGGCGGCCACGACGAACGACGTGGACACCACCAAACGCATCTCCGGACGGCGCCAGATGTATTCCATGCCGTGGCGGAACTGCAACCAGAACGGCTCCTGCTCAACCGGCTCCGCCACGCGAAGCCTCATCGGGGCCATCAGCAACAAGCCGGCGCCAAATCCAACGATAGTCACCGCGAATGCCGGTCCCGGACCCCAATACAACAGGGTGAGTCCGGCCAAGGCCGGACCGATCGCCCGCCCGGCTGTGAACGACAGCGACACGAATCGAACCGCCGACAGCAAGTCCTCCGGCGGCACCAACAGCGCAGTCATGGCCTGGGTGGGAGCCCACTGAAACCCCGACGCCATCCCCACCACCACTTGGATCGCGAGCATCAGCCACGGAGTCAGCTGGTCGGAGGCAAACAGAACCAAGAACGCGGCCGAGCAGGCCAACTGGGTGAAGAACGACCCGAACAAGATGGCCTTGCGACTGATCCGATCGCTCCAGATGCCCGCAACCGGGGTCATGATCAGCGACGGGATCAGCACCGCGAAAGCCGAGCTCCCCACCCAGAAGTTCGAGTCGGTCAGCTCGTTCATGTAGAAGGGCACGGCCAGCGACTGCATGAACTGGCCCGAGGTGGCAATGGACACCCCTATAAAGAACAGCAAGAACGATCGGTGGGAAAGAGCGCGGAGGGCAGTAGGCGGGGCAGGCACGATCAGCCGACAGTACTTGCCCCGACCACAAATCTGGTCGTCTGGCCTCGGTGTGCGAACATCAGCCAGTGCCCCAGCATGAACTTCAGCCCGAGCTGGTCCGCAATCGCCACGGAAGCGGTGCGTTCCGCCGGCGGCTGCGTATGATCGCACCTGATGCCCGGACCGTGATCGTCGGTATCGAGGACGACATGCACCACTACGAGGCCGCGCTGTACCACGACAGCCAGCGGATAACCGAAGTGGCCGCCACTGGCCCCCGGATGCCGTGGGAGCCGTGCTCGGGAGCGCTCGACCAACTCCAGAGCCTGGTGGGCTGTCCCCTGACCACCGCTGCTTCCCAAGTCTTCGCGTGGACTGAAGTACGCCAGCAATGCACCCACCTCTACGACGCGGCCGTTTTGGGAGTGCTCCATGCTGCCCGGGGGCATATCGGCACTCGCCAGTACGACGCAACCGTCCCTGACTGGGACCAGCCTCCGTTCGACTCCTGGATTGAGCGGGACGGGGAGGAAATTTTCCGCTGGAAGATGGCCAAAACCCTCGAAATCGAGTCCCCAGCGCCATTTTCTGGCCGAGCCATCAAGGGCGGCTTCGTCCGCTGGTGCGAGCAAATGTTCGACTCCGACGGCGCAGAGGCCGCTTGGGTGCTCCAGCGCACCACCTGGCTCTCCGGGGCCCGGCGCAGCGAACTGGAGGATTGCGACGACGCCATCGAGTCGGGGCTGGTCTCCGGGGTTTGCTGGACCTCCCAACCTGAGCGCTACCAAGTTGCCTTCCGGCGCCGGGGCACCTTGCGCGATCACGGTCCCAGCCCCAACGGAATGCTCGTCGACATGCCCGCGCGCTGGCCGCAACTCCGCGCTACCTGAGAGACTCAGCGACATGGCAATGAGCAGAACAGAGGAAACTCTGTTCGCCGAGCAGTTCCAATCGATCACAGCCAACATTGGCCGGGCCATTTTGGGGAAGCCCAATGTGCTGGATCTGGCCGTGACCTGCCTGCTGGCCGAGGGGCACCTGCTCATCGAGGATGCCCCCGGTGTCGGCAAGACCAGCCTGGCCAAGGCGCTGGCAATTACAGTGCAGGCCGAATTCGGCCGCATCCAGTTCACCCCCGACCTGCTTCCTTCCGATGTTGTGGGAGCCACAATCTGGAACCGGACGGCAAATACCCTGGATTTTCAGCCTGGACCGGTGTTCTCGGGAATCGTGGTGGCCGACGAGATCAATCGAGCCTCCCCGAAAACCCAATCAGCGCTTTTGGAAGCCATGGCTGAACGGCAGGTCACCGTTGACGGCACAACCCACAGCCTCCCTCGGCCGTTCATGGTGATCGCCACCCAGAACCCGCTGGAGCATGAGGGCACCTATCCGCTGCCCGAAAGCCAGCTCGACCGATTCCTGATGCGAATCGAAGTGGGCTACCCCTCTAAGCAGGCAGAGCTGGACATTCTCGAAGCCCACGGCGCCGACGGCCCGTTGGACACTCTTCGCCCCGTATTGGATTCCCAAGCAGTCACCGCGCTGGCTGACCGCGCCAGCGCGGTGTTCGCGGCTCCGGGGATCAAGCGTTATCTGGTGCAGATCGCCAATTCCACCAGAGATCACCCCAGCCTCATTTTGGGGATGTCCACCCGGGCCACATTGGCGCTGCAACGGGCCAGCCGGGTGCGGGCGGCCTCCCAGGGGCGGGATTACGTTCTTCCCGACGACGTGAAGCAGCTGGCTGTGCCCGTGTTGGCCCACCGGCTGCTGTTGAACCCCCAAGCCCGGGCCCAGGGCACACCGCCCGCTCAAATCGTGGACGACATCATGAGCTCGGTACCGGCCCCGGTCGACTGACTCCCCGCCTCTGATGGCCGAACGCCCCCCTATTTCGCCAGGGACGACCTCCCCGGTCGACTAGCAAGCCGCCGACCATGCTCACCCCAACGGGCTGGCTGCTCTTGATCTCTTCCACTGTGCTGGTGGCGGCCGGCCCGGTGTTCGGCGCCAGCGAGCTGCTGGCCGTAGGCATCGCCGGCGCCTCGGTAGCAATCCTCTCGTTGGCCTACGTCAGAGTCCGCCAGCCCCTGCGGATAACAGCCCTGTCGCTCAAACCCCAGCAAGTACATGTCGGCGACGACTGCCAAGCGCGCATTGAACTGACCAACCCCAGCCGCCTGCGCAGCCCGGTGCTGCGACTGGCCGACAACCAATCTTTCTCCACCGAGAGCTCAACCGACTATTTCCTGTCGCTAGACATGCTGGCAGCCCCGATCCCGGGCCGAGACCAACTGACGGTTTCCTACCGGCTGCCCACAGCGAAGCGAGGGCGGCTCAAGACCGGACCGCTCGACCTGACGCTGACCGATCCGCTTGGGCTTTCAAAACGGCGCTTCGAGATCGGCGACGCCGCTGAGGCGTTGGTCTATCCCGCTGTGTTCCCCGTCAGTCCCCCCCCTCGCTTGCCCGGCAATACCTTCGAGGCAGTACGGCGCAGCCCCATGGCCCAAAGCGGTGACGAGCTGTACGGGCTGCGCCCGTTCCAGAGGGGCGATGACCCTCGGCGCATTCACTGGCGGTCGTCGGCCCACCACGACGAACTGATCGTCCGCCAGTTCGAAGAGTTCTCCCATACCCACACCACCGTTCTTCTGGACACCAGGGATGTCCTAATGGACTTCCAGTCGGCCTTCGGAGACGACGAGCGGTTCGAAGCCATGGTGTCGGCCGCCGCCAGCATCTGTCGGGCCAGCCAGCGCCGGGGAGACCAGGTTCGTCTGGTGACCACTGCGGATTTCGACAGCGGCTACGGGTCGGACTCTGCCCACCTGCACAAGATTTATCGGCACCTGACCTTGGCCAGTCCCGACTTCGGCAGCCTGTTCGGCGCCGTCGAATGGCTCAGCCGAGGGCAAGGCGGCGGACTAGTGGTATTGGTGGCGGCCGCGGTGGACGGAACCGAACCGGGGTCGCTGACATCGTTGGGCTCGCACTTCAGCTCCAAGACAGCGGTGCTGTTCGCCGATGACGAGCCAGCCCAACCGGAGCAACTGCCCCCGGGGTTCATCCCCGGCACGGCCCTCCTAGTCATCGACGAACCCATGGGATTCGCCGCCGCGTGGGCCGCCCATACGGCCTCCAGCGAGGATTCCTTGATCATGCCCAAACCGGCGGGATCAACCGCTCCCAATCCCAGCCCATGATCGCCTCTCCAGGATCGAATCACCGATGGCCAACCGGGTGGGAGTACGCGTTGGAAATTGCTGGGCCGATTCTGACCGCCGCCACTGCCTTCAGCCTCATCCGGGTTTTCGAGGGAAACGGCTGGATTCTGCCCGTGTTCGGGGCTGCCGCAATCAGCCATCTGCTGGCGCTGGCCATTCGCCGCATCGGCTGGGGAATGCTGATCTCCACTCTGGCCACCGTCGTAGGTTTGATCCTGACGGTCACATGGTCCCGCTACTGGGCAACCACCTTGTGGGGCCTGCCCATCGGGGACACTTGGACTGCACTTGCCGATGACCTAGAGCAAGCCTGGACCTCCTTCGGCGACCTCAGCCCCCCCGTGGAGCCGCTGGACGGTTTCACCGTGAGCGCTATGGCCGGATTGTGGCTGCTCGCCTTCCTCAACGACTGGACCGCGATGCGAATGCGGACCCTGTTTGAACCCATGGTGCTGCCGATTGCCGCCTTTGGCTTCATGGGGCTGGTGGGCGACGACCAGCACCGGGTTCTAACCATTGGGGTGTTTACTGCGGCCCTGCTGCTGTTTACCTCAATCCACCGGGTGGCAACCCGCACCGCGGATGCCGCTTGGTTGGGAGGCGAAGACCGGGCGTCAGCTGGGCGCCGGTCGCTCTTGACCGGAAGTGCGGCGATTGCCGCAGTGGCGTTGGCAGCCGGGGTCGCCACCGGGCCGGTTCTGGGCAACAACGAAGACCCGATCATCGACCTGACCGAGACCATCGAGCGGAGCAGGAGGAGTGCAGGGAGAGTGGTGATCAGTCCCCTGGTGGACATCAGGGGCCGTCTGGTGACCCAAGCCGAGACGGTGATGTTCCGGGTACGGGCAGAAGAGCGGTCTTACTGGCGCCTCACTTCGCTAGACCAATTCGACGGACGGGTGTGGACATCACGAGCCGATTACGCTGCTCGGCCCACACAGTTGCCGTCCCTGTTTCAGTCGGGCTCCAGCCTCGAGGAATCCGTCCAGGAATACAGCATTGAACAACTGGGCGCGGTGTGGCTGCCCGCTGCATTCGAACCCCGATCCCTGGTGGCGAGCACTGGTGGTGTGAACAATTTCGACATCGGCAGTAGCAACCTCAACAGAAGTGACATCAGCTATGAGCCCTCTTCTTCCACACTCATCGTGGGCCGCTCACTGGCCAGCTCCAACGGACTCACCTACTCCGTCTCATCGGCGCTGCCCCGATTCGACCCCGAGTTTCTCAAGGCCATCCCCCTTGATACAACTCCGGTCCCCGCGGTGGCTTCATATACCGCGCTGCCGTCCGACTTCAGCCCCCACGTGAAAACGCTGGCCGACCAGCTAACCGCGGGGGCCAGATCAGGCTACGAACAGGCTCTGGCCCTTCAGGGTTTCTTCCGCAACGGGGGCTTCGTCTATGACGCCAATGTGGCCCCCGGCCACTCCGGAAACCGGATCGAGGAGTTCTTGGATACTCGAAGGGGATATTGCGAGCAGTTCGCCGGGACATTTGCCGCCATGGCCCGGTCGCTGGGACTGCCCGCTCGAGTGGCGGTGGGGTTCACCGTGGGCGAGGCCGACCCGGACGACCCCGACCTCTATGTGGTGCGGGGAAGGCACGCCCACGCCTGGCCTGAGGTCTATCTGTCCGGGGTTGGCTGGGTCGCCTTCGAGCCCACACCAGGCCGAGGAGCTCCCGGCGCTCAGAACTACACCGGTTTGGCCGAGGATCAAGCAATCACCGGATCCGACCTGGTGATGCCCGAGGAGGAATCGACTACCGACCGGCCCGACTCCGTGGTCCCCCAGACCGACTTCGAGAGTCTTATCCCCTCCCAGCTGGAGGATCTAGGAGGTGTACCGCCATCGGCCAGCAGAGGCCGCGGCGGGTTGACTTGGAAGACATGGATTTCCATTGCCGCCCCCCTTCTGGTCGTCTTGCTGATATTGCTCATTCCTTTGTTCAAGCGAGTCCTAAGTCAGCGGAGATTCTTGAGGGTCCAGGGCAACCGGGGAAAGATCAGGCTTCTTTGGGATGAGGCGGTCGAGTCTCTAGCTCTTATCAATATGGCCCCCCGGCTCGACGAGACGTACGCCGAGTTCGCCCGTCGGGCCATCGAGCAAGTCCCGCTCCACAGCCCTGACTTGCGCCAACTGGGCGAGCTGGCCGCGGCCGCCACTTTCGCTCCAACTGAGCCCACCGACCACAACCAGTGGCTGGCCCGGACTTGGTCGCTGTCGGTGCGCGCCGAAGTCAATTTCAGGGTGAGCCGCCAGCAGAGGCTGATCGCCGCCTTCAATCCTCGACCGCTCATCAGTTCACGGCGGCGGGACCGGCGGGGGCGAAACCCCTGATCTAGGGGAGAGTCCGGGTTAGTCGCGCCCGGTTTGCTCGGCGCCGCCCCGGCGCAAGCGATTGAGGATGCGACGGCTCGGCGACCGCAGATAGCTGCTCACATCGCCCCGGCTGATGCTGTCGCTGATCTGCTGAAGCCCGAACCGCCCGAGCTGCCGCAGGTTGCTCCAGCCCCAAAGCGACGCGGCCAGCATGACCAAAAACCCCAGAAACGACAGCCAAAACGATGTGGAAAGAGTCAGAATCATGTACACCAGCCCGGCGATGAAGGCCAGGATGGCCAGCCGCAGATTGCGGGCCGGGTGGGTGAACACCGTGGTCCGGCCGACCTCGCGGGCCAGTGCCGGATCGGTTTCATAAAGCTGCTCCTCTATTTCGCTGAGGATCCGTTGCTCGTCCTCGGAAAGTGGCACCTGCTAAGTGTCTCACAGGCCGGCTCTCCAGACAATGCCAGCTGACCTACTACTGCCAGTTGCCGCAGACCATCAAGCCTAATTCGGCCGACTCCAGCTGGTTCCACTAGACCCGGTGTCAGCGGCACCCCCAGGTCGAATTGCCCCCGATCCAAATCTGCCTCTTATGCGGTCGATTGCCTGATCGACATCGTGCCAAGACGGGGCAGCAGTGTCCTCGAATGAGAGCTGACGCTGGTCGGAATCCTCCAACTCAGAAACACCCACCCCAATCAATCGCACGCCCGGAGCCACATCCACTGCCTTGAGCAATTGTTTGGCCTCCCGGGCCAGGACCACCCCAGAATCGACTGCGCTGGCCAGAGTGTGAGATCTCGTGATGGTGGTGAAGTCCCCGAAACGGATCTTGATGGTGACCGTCCGCCCCGCTACCCCGGCAGCCCTCAGCCGGGAGGCCACTGAGTCGCTGAGCGTCACCAGTACTGCGCCGAGGTCCTCGTAGGTGTGGATGTCGCGGGCAAAGGTCTCCTCGCGGCTCATCGATTTGGCGGCCATCTCCGGCACCACCGGACGAGGGTCCACCGCGTTTGCCAGGCTGTGCAGATGCCGGCTGTGGGCCTTGCCGATGACCTCCTCCAACCGCCCGAGAGGGAGCTCGGCCAACTCCCCGATGGTGGCGATGCCGATCCGGTTGAGCTTGGCCAGCGTGACCGGTCCCACTCCCCAGATGTCTTGAACTGGGCGGGGAGCCAAGAACACCCGCTCCTCCCCCGCGGGCACCTCGAAAACCCCTGCCCCACCTGAAGGCCCCGACGGTGTGGGCTTGGGCTTGGCCAACTTGGAGCTCAGCTTGGCTAAGAACTTGACCGAAGCCACCCCGACCGCGCAATTGATCCTCTCATGCTCATAGACCCGCTCGCGGATCAGACGGCCGATCTCAACCGGGGGGCGCTGGGCACCGGATACATCAAGAAAGGCCTCGTCTACCGACAGGGGTTCGACCAGAGGCGTGAACGACCGGAGGATATCCATAATGCGCCCGCTCACCTCTGAGTAGAGCTCGTGATCGCCCGGCAAGAGCACAATCTCAGGGCACAGCCGACGGGCCTGGCCCGCTGGCATGGCTGAATGAACTCCGTAGGCTCGGGCCTCGTAAGAGGCCGAAGCCACCACACCCCGGCTGCCCGTGCCGCCTACTGCCACCGGCAAACCCCGCAATTCGGGACGCCGCAGCTGCTCCACCGACACAAAGAAGGCATCCATGTCAACGTGCAGGATCGACCCCGATTGCGGTCGGCTGAGGTCCCCTTGGGCTCTGCCTGTCATTGGCTATAACCGGACCACCGCGAGGCGGTCGATCTCGGTGCCGGTCACTTCGTAGCGAAAGCTCAGCATCTGCTCGGGGCGCTGGCGCCACCATTCCAATAGCGGCTCCCGCACCCAAGGGGGGCTCTGGACCAAGCGGGCTTGGCAACCTTCGGAGTCATAGAAATCAGCGTGCTCCACGATGCCGTCGGGGTCTTCCAGGACTATCTCGCCATTCCAATCAACCGCCCGATAGACCTCCACCCGCATCAGCCAGCCCAAGTCAGCAAAATTAACGGTGATCTCATACAGCGGCCCCTCCCAGACGTTGACTCGGATGCCGGTCTCCTCCCGCACTTCCCGGCTCAGAGCCTCCAGAAACGTCTCCCCCGGGTCCACCACTCCGCCAGGTGTGCTCCATTCCACCGAGTCGTTGCGGCGCCGGTTCCGCACCAGGAGCAGCTTCTCACCCTTCAGTACCACTCCCCCGGCCACCGCCCAATCCCGAACTCCGCCCCCGGCCCCTTCCGCCATCCCCCCAGTATGGCCCGACCCGGCGACAGCACGCCCCCAGCAATCAAGCCCGCGCCGCGCAGCACCATCTCAGCCACTGGTAATCTGAGCATCCCCCCTTTGGCCGGTCACCTCGATTAGGAGGTATCCATGTCATTGATGGAAAAGGAGAGGCCGCCGGGCAGGTCCAGGCGGCGTTTCACCAAGGAGTTCAAGGCTGACGCGGTGGCGTTGGTGTTGGACGGGGAAAGGCCGGTCGCCCATGTGGCCCATGATCTGGGTATCGGGGCGACGAGTTTGGGGAACTGGGTTCGCCAGGCCCGCGTCGACCGTGGGGAGAAGCCGGGTTTGACGACCGAGGAGCGCTCTGAGCTGGTGCGGTTGCGCCGGGAGAACTCGAAGCTGCGGATGGAGCGTGAGTTGCTCAAACGAGCGACGGCCTTCTGGGTGCAGGAGTCGGGCCAGTGACCCGCTATTTGTGGGTCGCTGCCCGGAGGGCCGAGGGGTTCCCGACCACAGCCGCGTGCCAGACAGCCGGCGTGAGCCGCCAGGCGTTCTATGACTGGTCCGCCCGCCACAAGGCGGGGCCCTCACCAGCCGAGCTGGCCGAGGCCGAGCTGGTCGCCGCGATACGCCGTGTCCACGTGGACTCCGGCGGGGCGTACGGGTCGCCGAGGGTGACCGCGGAGCTGCGCCGCCAGGGCCGGCGGGTGAACCCCAAGCGCGTCTGCCGGCTCATGCGGCTCCACGGGATCTGCGGCATCCACAAACGCCGCAAGCCCCGCTGGAACGGAACTGGAGGCACCCGCCCGGCGCCGGCCGATCTGGTGCGCCGCGACTTCCGGCCCGGCCCCCCGGATCGTGTGTGGGCCGGCGACATCACCTACATCCCCACCGGCCAGGGGTGGCTCTATCTGGCCGTCGTGTTGGACCTCGGGTCCAGACGGGCGGTCGGATACTCCATGGCCCCGCACATGTCCGCCCAACTGGTCATCGACGCGCTGGACACAGCCGCCGCCTCCAGAAGCGGCCGCACCGCAGGGGTGATATTCCACTCCGACAGGGGCCCGCAATATCTCAGCGGCGATTTCGCCTCGGCGCTGGCCCGCCACGGCATGAGCCAATCCGCAGGCCGGGTGGCAACTTGCTGGGACAACAGCGTCGCCGAGTCGTTCTTCTCATCCCTCAAAAGAGAACTCGTCACACAGACCCGGTTCTCCAGCCGAGACCAGGCCCGCCGAGAGATCTTCGCCTGGATCGGCCGCTACAACACACACCGGATCCACTCCACCCTCGACTACCGAACACCGACAGAATGGGAGAAACACCACCGGCAACGACTAGACCAAGCCGCATAAAACAAGTGTCCAGCCAACAGGGGGAAGCTCAAATCGGCAATCGCCTCGACCTTGAGTCTGGCGTTTGCCGCGAGATCAAAAACCGCTCGACGGCGCATCGATTCTGGGTTCCCGTGTCAGTTCAACAAGAGCTGTTTGGTGTGTTCGGGCTGCCAGGTGGTGATGGTGTGATCGGGGAAAGGGTCGCTAATGCCGTCGGGGCTGGATTGCGATCTTGCGGGTGGTGGCCCTGGGCGTGCCTGCCAGGGCGGGTAGTCAGCATATGGGGCTGGTGGTGGTCGTAGTTCGTAAGTGCCGTTTCGGTTTCGGTGTACGGTCCAGCCGTCGTCGTGGATGTTGTGGTGGCAGCTTTTGCAGACCAGAACGAGGTTGTCGATGTCGGTCGGGCCGCTGCTGAGCCATTCTTGGATGTGGTGGGCTTCGCACCATACGGCTGATCTTCCGCATCCGATGCAGTGCTTGTCTCTGATGATGAGCGCAGCCCGCTGGGCTTCGGTGGCCAGCCGGTGTTTGCGCCCCACCCACAGTTCCTGGCCCTCGGTGTCGAACACCGAAGGCACGATGTCGGCGTTGCAGGCCAGCCGCAGGGCCTCAGACACAGGCAGAGGCGTGCCGTCGAGCAGGCGGGCATCAGCCAGCTTCTGGTTCAGCGCGTCCCAGTCGGCGGTCAAGATCAGCGTAGTGCCCTGAGGCTTGCGGTCTTTGGCGTCGGCGCAGACCAGGTTCTCCAAGGCGTCGGCCATCCGCTGGTCGAACGCCGTCTGGTCGCCGTCTTTGCTGCTGTTGGCCAGGCGGCGCACCTCATCGGCCAGCGCAGCCTCCATACGATTCCCAGCAACCGGATCGAACCGTCCGTTCACAACGAACATACCGTCGTCAGGAGACTTAAAAAAACGAAATGAACGCCGCTCCCGCTGCTTGGCCATCAACGACTTGCCGTCATCGCCCGACTGCTCATGCTGGTGGTCACGCAGCGTCTTGGAGAAGGTGCCGAAATCCTCGTGTCGGGCCGCCTCCACCAGCACGGCCTCGTCAACGGGCCCCTGGGAAGCGGCCTTGGCGATCTGCTTGGCATGGGCCTCGGGAATCTCACCGGCGCCCAACGCATCAAGCGTCTCGGGAACCTGCGAAAGCTGGGAGGCCGTCTCCACCTCCTGTCGGGCCTGCTGCTTAGAAGCCTGAAGCTCTTCCAGAGCAACCCGCCGCGCCAAACCTTCGCCTCCCCGGCTGGCATACGCGGCCAGCGCTGCCGTCTTCATCGCCGCCAGCCGGGCCTCGGACCTCTTGATCAAACCCAGCCGCTCACGCAGCTCGCACAGCGATAAAACCTCGACATCAGCCGCCTCCGGCCAAACCGGCACCGAAGGCCCGCAATCAGCCCGTTTCCCCTGTTCAAGGGACCTAAACTCCATACATGCAAGTATACCGACCCCAGTGACAACAACCCCCTGAATAAGCTTGATTAGGTGAATATTTCTTATCAATCATCAATATCTATTTGAACACAAGTAACACCACTTACATCCCTCCACATTCCAGTGTGGAACCCATGGGAGGATGCTCGTTTCTTGTCTCTTATCAGCCAAGCGGGGCGATCTTGTCTGGGCTCGTGCCCCGGGCGAGTGCGGCCCAGGCTGCTCAAAGTTCTGAGCGATGCAGGTCACTCCACTGGTCGACCAGCTCTTGCGCACGCTTCGGGAGTCCTCCTCGCAGCAGCTGCGACGAATCGAAACGGCTCAGCTCCGGCACTGCCGGCTAGTCAGCGATTGCTGAGAAGGTTTCTGAGGACAGTTCGTCGAAGGTTTGGCCAGTGATGTCGAGGTAGAGGCTTAGCGGGCAGGCGTCGACTTCAGTGCCGTCACCCCACGCCACCGAACCGGAATCGGCCACAATGTGCGCTGAGTGCCAGAAGTCCTGGTCAGACCATGCCGCAAAAATGCCGCCAAGCGCCGCACTGTCGGACAGATCGACAGTGCCGGTGATGCCGTCATCAAACCGCAGCCAGAGCTTGTACGGCTCTAGAACCTCGAGTTCGACCACATGCGGCGACAGCACGCGATAAACGATACCGGCAATGCCCCGCCAACCGCGGACGAACTGCCTCGCCAAGCTAGCTATGGCGGCCTCACCGGCTATGAGCAGGCTCGGGCAAGTCCCAGTCATCAATCTCAAGGGTGGCCAAGTCCAGCAGGGCGTCTGCGGATGTCTGTTCGTCGGCCTCGGGTATCGGCAATCCCTTCAGCCGGTAGCCCAGAGATGGTTGGTCGTGGCACAACAACAAGTCGGCCGGCCCCTGGTTGATGGCCCGCTCGGCGTTCCCTCGACTGGAAGCACAAGCAGCAAACCCGCTCAGCAGTCAAGACCACGGTCAAGGACATCCTCGACAACGAGCTGCCCGACGTCTACGGACCAGAACTCTTCAATCGCAAAGTCGACGCCATCTTCGAGCACATCTACACCAGCTACCACGACAACGGCGAGTCTGTATACAGCTCACCGCCCCCGTAACATGGGCGGATGGTCGATCCGGGATCTCATGAGGAGCGCTCGGCGCTTCCTCCCAAGGGGGCGCGGTGGCTGGCCTTTGCGGCGATATTGCTCGGCGGACTGTGCGGTGGGCTGATCGGGTTCGCCTATATCGATCTCCAGTGTGAGGGCGACTGCGGCCTGTGGACCGGACTCGGCGCCTTGATAGGCGCGGTGGCCGGCACCGTGGGCTTGGCGGTAGTAGCTGTCTTGACTCTGCGGGCCATGGACGAGTGGCGCCGATTCGGCGGGCGTCGACAAGACCGCGACGGCTACTAATCCGGAGCGGGGTCCTCACCGCGGCCCCGCCAATACTGGGGTACCTATCAGGCCTAATCCGTGCTATTCGGGAGCTGAGGCCAGCGCGGCGACAGCCCGGTCTATGTCCGCGTCGCCCACATCCAAGTGGGTGACTAAGCGCACGATGCCAGGGGCCAAGAGCCCAACTCGGATACCGGCCAAACGCAAGTGGTCCAGTAGACCGAGGGAATCGGGATGGCGGAAAGCCACCACGTTGGTGAGCGGGCGCCCGCAGGCTGCTTCCGCTTCGCCCAACCGGGCACCGGGCCATCGCTCAGCCACCACCTGACCCAAGCGGTCGGCTCGGGCGTGGTCGTCGGCCAGCCGGTCTATGTGATGGTCGAGCGCATACATCCCGCCAGCAGCGATCACCCCGGCCTGGCGCATGGCCCCGCCCAGCCGCCTCCGGTGCAGTCGGGCCTCGGCCACCAGATCAGCCGGCCCGGCCAATAGCGATCCCACCGGCGCGCCCAGACCCTTCGATACGCACGACATGACTGTGCTCGCCGTGCTGGCCAACTCGGCGGCTGTGGTTTCCCGGGCAATGGCCGCGTTGAACAGGCGGGCGCCGTCCAGATGCACCGGAGGTCCCAGCCCAGCAGCCGCCGCAAGCTCCTCAGCCCCGAGGGCCAGACCGCCCGAGGCCAAATGGGTGTTCTCCAGGCAGATCAGCGATACCGCAGGCCAAAAGCCGCCGCGGCCCGCGGCCACTGCCTCGGCCGCTGCCGCCGCATCGACCACACCGCCGGTGTCGTCCACGGCGTAGATCTGGAAAGTATTGTTCCAACCAGTAGCACCGCTCTCATAGGACATCAGATGCTGCCGCCTGCCCACCACCACGTTGCTTCCCGGCGTTCCGTGCAGCCGAAGAGCGATCTGATTGCCCATCGTGCCCGAGGGCACGTAGACCGCGGCGGGTTTGTCGACAAGTTCGGCAAACCGGTCCTCCAAGCGGTTGACGGTCGGGTCCTCCCCATAGCGGTCATCCCCTACCGGCGCAGTGGCCATGGCCGCCCTCATGGGCTCGGTCGGCTGGGTCAGAGTGTCTGACCGAAGATCGACCACGCCGCGAGATGACATGGCAATGAGCGTAGAGTTTCAACCGTGCCGGAACCCGAATCATCTCCAATGCCAGGAATTCCCGCATGGGACTACCTGGAGAAGCTGGCCACGGAGGCCGCCGAAGTGGCGGCATCGCTGCTGCGGGCCGAGACCGGTGCCAAGCGTCAGATCGCGGCCAAATCGTCGCGCACCGACTTGGTAACCGACATGGACCTGGCCTGCGAAGCCGCCATTGTCGACTTCCTGACTGCTCGTCGGCCCAATGACGGGATGATGGGGGAAGAGGGCTCGGGTCGCGACGGCACCAGCGGCGTGCGCTGGATCATCGATCCCATCGACGGCACGGTCAACTTCATCTACGGCCATGTCGGCTTCGGGGTGTCGGTGGCCGCCGAAGTCGACGGCCAAGTTGTCGCCGGCGCAGTGATCGACCCGGTACTCAACGAGACCTTCACCGCCCACCGAGGCGGCGGGGCCCGCCTCAACGGAGACCCCACCGCTGTCCGCCCAGACGGCGACCCTGCTCTGGCCCTAGTGGCAACTGGGTTCTCCTACGCCCACGAACGGCGACCACGCCAAGCCGAGGTGCTGGGGGTGCTGCTGCCCCTCATTGGCGACATCCGGCGGGTGGGTGGGGCGGCGGTCGACCTCTGCACAGTGGCCTGCGGCCGAGTGGACGCCTTTTTTGAAGTGGGGCTCAACCCGTGGGACTACGCCGCCGGAGCCCTCATAGCAGAAGAGGCCGGCGCGGTTGTCCAAGACCTGAAAGGCGGCCCCCCTAGCAGCGATTTCGTGTTCGCAGCTTCTCCGGGAGTGGCCGACACCCTGCTTAAACTGCTGCAAGGCGCCGAGGCCGACCAACTATAAGGCCTCCTGCCACGCATTTGACCCAAAAATCGGGCACCATTCAAGGGTGGAAACCCGCATCTTGGCCATCGAGGACGACGAGAGAATTCGTACCGCGGTCCGCTTGGCCCTCGAAGACGAGGGCTGGGACGTTCAGGAGGCGGCCAACGGACAGGAGGCGTTCACCGCGTTCTCCGAGACTCCCGCCGACGTGGTGCTCATCGACATCATGCTTCCGGACATCGACGGGTTCGAGGTGTGCCGAACATTGCGCCGGACCAGCGACGTGCCCATCATCATGGTCACCGCCCGAGCCGACACCCATGACGTGGTAGCCGGATTGGAGGCAGGGGCCGATGACTATCTGACCAAGCCCTTCGCTCCCAAAGAGCTCTCCGCCCGCATCCGCGCCCTACTGCGCCGAGTGCGAATAACCGACACCGCCATGAGCGATCTCCGATTCGGCCAGCTGGAGATAATGCCCGAGCAGGGAATGGTGACCGTCAGCGGCGAAGAGGCCCACCTCACCAAAACTGAGTTCCGACTTCTGGTGGAGTTGGCCACCAACTCCGGAAAGGTACTCAGCCGAGAAGTTCTCCTTGAGCGAGTGTGGGATCTCGGGTACTTCGGCGATGGCCGTTTGGTGGACGTCCACATCCGACGGCTGCGTACCAAAATCGAGACCGACCCGGCCAACCCGCGCTACGTGGTCACCGTTCGCGGCCTGGGGTACAAGCTCCAGGCATAGGGGCGAAGTTGATGCCGGCACGGCCGGGACTCCGCTCCCGCATTTGGCACCGAGCGGGCTCCCGTGCCCGACTGCTCGGGCTTCGCACCCGAATCATCTTGGCCTTCGTGTTCACCACTCTCTTGCTGTCGGCCTTGCTCAGCGTGACCGTGTTCGCGCTGACCCGTCAAAACCTGCTCACCGGGCGGGAGAACGATGCCCTGGCCACGGTGGGGTTCAATGCCTCCACAGTCAGCCGCCGCCTCAATCCCGACATCGAGTCGGAAGCCCTCCAGAACCTGATCAGCACGCTGGCCACACCGGAAGGCTCTCGCCCAGTTCTTCGGGTGGGTGGCGACTGGTTCCAACAGTCCTTCGAGTTCGAGTCGGGCGACATCGATGAGCGCCTGCGCCGCACGGTGGAAGGCGGGAGGCCAGCCCAGATGCGCTACCGGGTCAGGGGCAAACCCTTCCTGGTAGTGGGCATCCCCATCCCCGACCGCAACGCCTCCTACTACGAGGCCACGCCGCTGGACGAAATAGAGGACACACTGGGCTCACTGGGAATCATCCTGGCCAGCGCCGGCGGAGGGGTGACTCTGGCATCGGCCGGGGTCGGCTCTTGGGCCAGCCGCCGCCTGCTGCGCCCACTGGTGAGCATCGGCGAAGCCGCTCAGTCCATCGCCCAGGGCGATCTGAGCACCCGTCTGGAAGCCGGGGCGGCCCGCGAACTGGTTGCGCTAACCGACTCGTTCAACGACATGGTGGGCGCCCTCCAAACCCGGATCGCCCAAGACGAGCGATTTGCTTCTGAGGTGAGCCACGAACTCCGCTCGCCCCTAATGACGCTCTCCGCTTCGGTGGAGGTCATGAACACCCGGCGGGCCGAACTGCCCGAGCGGGCTCGAACCGCGCTAGACCTGTTGACCGAGGACGTCAACCGATTCGAGCACCTCGTAGAGGACCTGCTGGAGATCTCCCGATTCGATGTGGGTACCGCCGAACTGGATCTCGATGTATTCAACCTGCTTGAGTTCGTTGAGAACGCAGTGTCGGCCACCAGCCCGGTTGTCATCCCCATCCTCTGCGATCCGGCCACCTCCATGGTGCGGGTCCAAGCCGACAAACGCCGGCTGATGCAGGTCATAGACAATCTCTTGACCAATGCTCAAAAGTACGCTCGAGGCGCCACCGGCATCGTCCTCAAGCATCGGGGGCAGAACATCGAGATCGTCGTGGAGGACGGCGGACCGGGAGTTGCCGCCGACGAGCGAGAGCACATTTTCGACCGGTTCTCCCGAGGCCGGGAAGCAGGCGAGCGGGGAGCCAGCACCGGTGTGGGCTTGGGATTGGCGCTGGTAGCCGAGCATGTGCGCCTTCACCAGGGTCGAGTCTGGTGCGAGGATCGGTTCGATGGCCTCCCTGGTGCCCGCTTCGTCGTCCACCTACCCATCGCAGTCGTATGACCCGGCTAGCAGCACTCTGGCGCCTGTGGGCGGTCCTCTCCGCAGCCGTGCTCGTGGCCGCAGCCTGCTCAGTGCCCGAGGACAATCGCCCCCGAGCGCTGGACTACTCCCTGCTCCCCGACGACTTGGTGGCAGCCACCGAAACTCCAGAGCCGACTCCGCTGATCACCCGGGAGGTCCTCATCTACCTGATCGACGAGAACAACCTGCTGTCTGACGTTGCCCGCAACGTGGCCAGCCCGGCTCGTCCTATCACGGTGCTGGAGGCTCTGTTCTCCGCGCCCAATGAAGCGGAGTCCGAACAAGCCTTGTCCACCGCTCTGCCGGCCGACGTCGAAGTGGTGTCCGTTGACATCGACCAAGCCAACGACCTCGTCACCGTGGCCCTGGAATCAGAAGTCTTCGAAGAGCGCCTCGAAGGCGAGAACCGCCAGCTGGCTGTAGCGCAGTTGGTATTCACGGCCACCGAGACCACCGGGACCGCCCGCTTCTCCTTGCTGCTGAACGGCAACCCCGTACCGCTTCCCACCGACAACGGCGAGAGCGACGTTCCGGTGACACGCAGCGGCTTCCAGTCGGTCGACCCTGAATACCAGCCCGAACCCACTCCGAGCGAGACCCCCACGCCAACCGAACCCCCCACGCCGACCGCGCCGCCCGAGACGCCGACTCCGACAGCTACCCCCACAGTCGTAGTGACTCCTACCCCCGAGCCCGGGCCTACCCTGCCGCCCGGGCTTCCTCCCGACTTCACCCTCGACTTGTCCTGAGACTGCCACCTACAGTGACAGTCAGGGAAAGAAGACCTTGGCCACGTCGTAAAGTGCTGGGCTAACCGGTTTCAGCTCGGCCACCGCATCAGCCAATCTCACCCGGGCCATTTCCCCGCCGCGAAAGGCCACCATCGACCCCCAGTCCCCGTCGTGGACGGCGTCGATAGCCGCGATGCCGTACCGCGAGCACAGAACCCGGTCTAGGGCGGAGGGAGTGCCCCCCCGCTGAACGTGGCCCAATACCGTCACTCGGGTGTCATAACCGGTGCGGGCCTCGATCTCGGTTGCCACCATTTGGCCGATTCCCCCCAGCCGGGCATGGCCGTACTGGTCGATCTCGGGCTCGGGCATATCCAAGGTCCCCTCTTTGGGCCGGGCACCCTCGGCCACCACCACAATGGATGCCCACCTGCCCCGCGCATGGCGCCGGGTGATGGCCTCGGCTACCGCGTCGATGTCGAAGGGCTCCTCGGGAATCAGGGTGAGTGTGGCTCCTCCGGCGATACCCGCCCAGGTGGCGATGTGCCCCACATGGCGACCCATCACCTCCACCACCATCACCCGATCGTGCGACTCGGCGGTTGTGTGCAGTCGGTCTATGGCCGCGGTGGCCACCCCCACCGCGGTGTCGAAACCGAAGGTGAGCTCGGTAAGTCCGATGTCGTTGTCGATGGTCTTGGGAACACCCACCACATTGGCCGCTCCCGCTTCATTTACGCCCACGCCCGCCGACAAAGTGCCTTCACCCCCGATGACGATCAAGGCGTCGGTGCCCGTTGCCCCAATGGTCGACCGCACCCGCTCGATCCCGTCCTCGTACATCCGGGGCGACATCCGAGAAGTGCCTAGAACGGTGCCGCCCCGGGGCAAGGTGCCCCGCATCCGCTCCACATCCAGCTCAACGAAATCGCCTTCTAGAACTCCCCTCCAGCCGTCAAGAAAGCCCAGAACGGTGTCTCCGTAATGGCGCTCGGCCTTGCGCACGATGGCCCGTATCACCGCATTCAGCCCGGGGCAGTCACCGCCTCCGCTCAGCACGCCGACTCTCATGGGGGGTTGGCCCGCTAACCCAGCTTGGTCAGTGATTGGCGGAGCTGTCGGATGGCCTGAGCGGTTCGCTGCTCATTCTCAATGAGGGCGAACCGCACGTGGCCCTCACCACCGGGGCCGAAGCCAACGCCGGGAGATACCGCCACCCGGGCATCACGAACCAGCCAGGAGGCGAATTCCACCGACCCCATCTCCCGGTAGGGCTCGGGGATCTTGGCCCACACGAACATTGTCCCCTTGGGAGGCTCCACCTCCCAGCCCATGCGGTTCAGCCCCGAGCAAAGGGCGTCTCGGCGGCTCTGGTAGATGTCGCACACCTCTTTGGGGAAGCCGGGAGCCTCATTCAAGGTCACCGTGGCTGCTATTTGAATGGGTTGGAAGGTGCCGTAGTCCAGATACGACTTGAGCTTGGCCAAAGCCGCCACCACCTGGGGATTTCCCACCATGAACGCCACCCGCCAACCAGCCATGGAAAAAGACTTAGTCATGGAGTAGAGCTCCACCGCCACATCCTTGGCCCCCTCAACCTGCATGATCGACGGCGGCAGGTAGCCGTCGTACCCCAGGTCGGCATAGGCGAAATCGTGGACCAACAGCACATCGTGCTCTTTGGCAAAAGCCACGACACCGGCCATGAACTCCAAATCCACGCATGCGGTGGTGGGATTGTGGGGAAACGACAGCACAATGATGCGGGGCTTGGGCCAGGAGTACTGCCAGCGCTCCTGCATGGTGCCGAAGAAATCGGTCCCGGTGCTCAGCGGGATCTCACGCACCTCGGCGCCAGTGAACAACGGGGCGTACAGATGTATCGGATAAGACGGCGACGGGACCAAAGCAGCGTCACCGGGTTGCAGCAGGGTCCACATGAGGTGGGAGAACCCCTCTTTGGCCCCGATGGTGTTGATCACCTCGGTATCAGGATCGAGATACACCCCGAATCGCCGGGCATAATACCCGGCGATAGCCTCGCGCAGCTTGGGGATCCCACGGCTGGCTGAGTAGCGGTGGTTGCGGGGGTTCTGGACGGCCTCCGCCAGCTTCTCCACCGCTATATCGGGCGACGGGAGGTCGGGGTTGCCAAACCCCAGGTCGATGATGTCGTGGCCAGCTCGGCGACCCTCCACCTTCAGATCGTTGATGATGGTGAAGACATAGGGAGGCAGGTTGTTGATGCGGCGAAACTCCACAGAGTCAATCTACTTTCCCGCGAGCGGATTTAACGTGGTTTCCCAGCGCCGGTTTCGGCTCGGCGGCGAAGGTCCTCCAGCGCGGTTCGCATGACTCGAGCTTCGGCCCGGCGCTTCACAAACCCGGGCAGGGGCATCACCATCTGAACGGCGAGGTGGTAGGTGACCTCGGTGCGATCCGGCTCACCGGAAACTGGGTTGAAGCAGTACTCCCCGTCGAGGCGCCTGGTCAGATCGCCCTGCACCAAACGCCAGGACACCCGCAGCGGGTTGGATCCGTAGTAGTACTCCAGCACGTAGTTGGTGCTGCGGCCCATGGCCGCAGCCCGAAACGACACCAAACCGCCCCGGCCATCATCATCCCGTCGGATCACCTCGACCTGCTTCACCTCGGTGGCCCATTCGGGATAGGACTCGAAGTCGCACACCACCTCAAAGCAGCGCTCCGGCGATGCTTCAATCGAAATGCTCTTGGTGGCCTGGTCAAACATCGTCACCGTTCCTGCTGGGATCGCCGCGTTCTGAAGTTGTGCTGTTGGAGGGCCGGGGTTGGAAGGTCCCGTGCCTGGCTCCCCAAGCGCCAGACAAGCCCAGCGCGTAGACAGGTACCAGGATACCGAACGCGGAGGCAGTGAAGGGACGCACTGAGGCGGCGGCCAGCGCCACCACCACTTCCACAGCCAGCGCGGCCATCATCGAGAACCGCACCGAACGAGGAGCGCAACCGGCCAGGAAATACAGGCCGCTCACACCGATCAGCTCATAACGGCTGCGCTGCAATGCCCGTTGGAAGGCCCACAGCATGGCCGCGCACCCAACGGCCAGCAGTCCAAGCGACACCACGGCAATGGGAACAGCCATCGGGTCGGGAAATGCCGTAGTAAGAATGGCTACCGCGGTGAAGACACCGGTCCCTGCCCAGCAGGCCTGAGGGAATTCCCGACCCTCGACTCCCGGCGCCACCAGATAGTCGCGCAGCACGATCAACGGCTCTTCCTGCGGGCGATGACCTCGGCGATCACGGTTCGAAGTCGCTCGGCCATGTGGTCGTAGGAGAATTCGGCCACTGCCCTCAGCCGGCTATCCATCCCCATCTGTCGAAGGCGAACCCGATCCGACAGCATGGCGTCCAAGGAGGCGATTACCGCATCACGATGGCTGGGCCTGTCCACCACCAGGCCGGTCCTTCCATGCTCCACCGCTTCGGCCGCTCCCCCGCTGTCTCCGGCCAGCTGCGGCACTCCGGCCGCGGCTGCCTCCAAGAACACGATGCCGAAACCTTCCTGCTCCAAGCCGCCCCAGCGCTGGCGGCAGATCATGGCAAACACGTCGGCGCAGCCGTACAGATCGGGCAAATCCGAGTCGGCCACCCGGTCGAGAAGGCGGGCGGGTGCGCCAGTGCGCCCGATGAGGCGGTCCAGCCGGGCCCGGTCCCGCCCCGCCCCGGCCACGGCCAACGTGAGCCCCGGATGCCGGTCAGCTAGCCGGGCGGATGCCGAGATCAGCACATCCATGCCTTTGCGAGGCACCAACCGGCTGATCGACACCACCACCGGGGCATCGACCGGTAGCCCGAACCGAATGCGGGCATCTCGTCGCTGGACCGCATTCAGGGGCTTGAAGCGCTCGATATCCACCCCCGGGGGCACGATGACTGCGGGCAGCGGTCCCCCCGCAGCCCTTTCGGCCTCATCCACCGAGTACCGGCCGGCAGTGACAACCACCTGCGCGCCGCGCAGAACTTGAGCCAAGAGCTGCTTGGTGCCCGGCAGGCGTCCGGGAACGGTCACCTCAGCACCATGGAGAATCACGCCATAGGGATGGGGCAAGCGCGGGGCCAGTGCTCCCAAGGGAACGGCGGGGTCGTATAGAACCAGTTCGGCGCCGATCTCGTCGGCCAACTCTGTGATCTCTTCGCCCATGTCGGAGGTGGGAAGAAGAAATTGGCGAGGAGAGCGGATCACCTGGTGGTTCTGTTGGGCATCCCATTCCGCGTCTCCGGGATGGGAGCGGGTCAGCACACAGACGTCGTCAGGTGGCAGCCGGCGCCACAGCTCCCACAGGTAGTTCTGAATACCCCCGAGCTTGGGGGGATAGTCGTTGGTGACCAGCAGGTGCCGGGCCATTGCTCAAACCGACGCCACTGCGCCCACACCAAGGCGACGGGCGGCCCAATCGGCGTGGCGCACCAGCATGGGATCGGGATCCGACTCATAGCGGCGCACGATTTCGATCACTTCAGGATCGGCCCCTCGTCCAGAGTTTCCCAGTGCGATCAGCGCGTTGCGCCGCACATAGCGAGGCTCCCGCCGGGGGATGTACCAGCGGCCGTAGCGGGCCATCAGCTCGTCGTCGTCCGATTCCAGCAGTTCCACAAGGTCTACCCAGGCGATGTCATCATCGAGCCCTTCCCCCGCATTGCCGCTGTTCGACTCGGCATGTCGGTTGGGCGGGCACACCTCCTGGCAGTCGTCGCAGCCGTAGATCCGATCGCCGAGCGCCTCGCGAAACTCGAGGGGGAAATCTCCGTCAGCCTGCACCAGCCAGGCCAGACAGCGCCGGGCGTCGATCACGCCTGGGGCCACAATGGCGCTGGTCGGGCAGCCGTCCAAGCATCGGCGGCACGGCCCGCACTGGTCGGGAACCGGGGTAGAGGGTTCGAGCGCAGCGGTGGTGATCACCGAGCCCAGCACAAACCAGCTCCCCTGACCGGGCAACAGGATGTTGCTGTTCTTTCCGTACCATCCCAGCCCGGCCCGTCGAGCCGCCTCCCGATCCACCAACGTGTTGTCGTCGGCCACCACCGCGGCCTTGTGCCCAACGCCTCTCAGGATCTCGGCTATGTGGCCCAGGGAACATCGCAGCTTGGCGTAGTGGTCGCTGCGGGCGTAGGCAGCCACCCGCCCCGCGGCCCGGTCCGGAGCGGCCGGAGCGGAAATGCGATAGCCGAGCGCGCCGACCACCAGGGACTGGGCGCCAGGAACAGCTTTTGCGGGGTCGGTGGAACGGTTGGGGTTGCGATAGGTAAAGGCCATCCCCCCGTGCAGCCCACGCTCTCGCCGCTCCGTGAGCGTGACCCGGGTGGACTCGAACGGCTCGGCTGAAGCCACCCCAACGGAGTCGAGTCCCGCAGCCAATCCGGCGGCGATCACGTCATCGGCGCTGACGGTGCTCACCGTACCGCGAACCCCAGAAAATCATCTCCATCGTCCATCTCAACGCCCATCAGCACGAGGAGCTTGCTGGGTTGAACAAGATTGGCCCCCAGTTTGCGCGCGCTCTCTCGGACCCGGCTGTCGTGGGATACCACCACCAACGGCTGCCACAATGGATAGTCGCGGCATCGCTCGATTATTACATCATCGGCCTCAATACCCGCCGGGGAGAAGCGAACGGTCACCCCGAGCGAGCGAGCGGTAGTGGAGATGTAGTCGTAGTCGGTCGCAGTGCCGTCAAATACCACCACAATCTCGGCCTCTGGATACCGAGCGCTCATTTCCTCCAGCCTTTGCAACAGACGCATCCGCTGCTCTCGCACCGGAAACCCCTGCCAGCTCTTGAAGGTCACGTTGTAGCCGTCCACCAGCATCACCACCTTGGGTGTCCGCAGAAGGTGCTCTGTGGCAACCACGGTGTCCTTGAGCATGCCGGGAGGCAAGGTAACTGGTGTCCGACGAGTAAGCGGAGGCGGAGACTCGTGCTCGGGTTCCCTCGGAGGCGTGAACCCTGCTTCCCGCGCCGCGGCCACTTCCACCTCAGCCACCGCCAATCGCTCCTTGAGTCTTCCGACTTCCTCCTCGTGCTGTTGGCGGGAATCTCTCAGCTCCCTGTTGAGCCGCTCGATCTCCTTTTGTGCTTTCTTGAGCCTGTCGTCGGTTCGAGACTCTTTCCGCTGAATGCGCTCCAGATTCTTTTGGATGGCGTCCAGGTCTCCACGAGTTTTGGCCAACTCAGTAGCCAGCTTGATGGACTCCTCTTGGGATTGACGGGCCTCGGCGCGGGCCTGTGTGGACTCCAACCGGGCCTCATTGCGGTCGCGCCCGGACTTCTCCCGCTGGCGCTCGGCCTTTTCCAAGGCTGCCTCGGCCCTTCGCAACCTCTGCTCCAGTACTCGGTGGCTCTGAGCGTCGGCTGCCATTTCCGACTCCTGCTCCGCCGCCGCGGACAGTTCTGCGCACTCCTTCTCCCAGCCGTCCGGGCGGGCCAGCCACAGCCACCCGACCCGGCCCACCTTCTTCTCGTTGATGGCCTCCACCACTCGCTCTCGAAACTCTTCGTCGTCTTCCACCACCTGGCGCACTTGGTCCAAGGCCCGTTCCGAGAACTTCTTGAATGTCAGGAGCTGCTTCAACCGCGTCGGCGGGTCCACCGGAGGCTTCTCCTTCTGCCCTTCTCGAGCCACCTCCACTACGGCTTTCAACGCTTCCCTCAGAGCTTCATTGGTAGGACTATCTCCCGGTCTCATCCTTGTTCCTCCTCGGCTCGGGCCGCATTGGAGACTGAGACGAAGTTCTCTAGAACCTGCCCAGCCAAGCCTTCGTCTATCGACACCGCGGCAGCCTCCAGCCCTTGTGCCATTGTGTGGGAAACCTCGGCTACCACCAGGGCGGCAGCCGCGTTGAGCGTCACGATATCCCGGTGCGCTCCCCCCTGGCCGTCGAACACCCGGCGCAGACAGTCGGCATTGACCGACGCATCCCCTCCCCTCAGGTCACCTAGGGATGCCGGTGCCAATCCGAACTCTGCTGGGTCCACTGTGTAGCGAAGCGTATCGCTGTCCCGCAGCTCCCAGACGTCGGTCGGGCTGGTGGTCGACAGCTCGTCCAATCCGTCGTGGCTGTGCACGATCATGGCCCGCTCCGAGCCGGTGGCGGACAGCACCTCCAACATGATCTCGGCCATCGCCCGGTCGCTGGTTCCCACCAGCTGGCGCCTGACACCGGCCGGATTGGCCAGCGGCCCCAGAAAATTGAACACGGTGCCCACTCCCAATTCCCGGCGGGGCGGACCGGCGTGGCGCATGGCCGGGTGAAATCGAGGAGCCAAACAAAAGCCAAAGCCAGTTTCAGTCATACACCGGGCCACTCCGACCGGGCCCAGGTCGATGACCGCACCCAGCTCTTCCAGAACATCGGCTGAGCCGCAGAGCGACGAGGCCGACCGATTGCCGTGCTTGCACACTCTGGCCCCCGCCCCCACGGCCACCAGCGCCGCGGCGGTGGACACATTGATGCTGCCGCTGTGATCGCCGCCGGTGCCACACGTGTCGATGAGGCCTGCGGCGTCCAATGGGACTGCTTCCGCGGCGGCACGCATCGCCGATAGCAGGCCGACCAGCTCCTCGGCGGTCTCCCCCTTGGTGCGCAAGGCCATCACGAATCCACCGATCTGCGCCGGAGTGGCTTGCCCGCTCAAGATCTCGGTCATGGCCGCATTGGCGACGTCGGCGGTGAGGTGGCCGCCTTCCGTCAGCCGGCGGAATAACCCTGCCCACCCTCCGTGTTCGTCCAGGCTCACCGTCTTAGTGTGGACCATCATCCCCGCCCTGCCACAATCTCTTTCATGAACATTTGCGTCATCGACGTGGGCACCAGCAGCATCCGCTCGGCGGTGACCGACGGGCACAGAGTGACCTGCTTTCGCCAGCAGCGCACGCCGCCCGACATGCCCGAGCCGGGACTGGTGGAGTTCGATGCCGGCGAAATGGCCGGGGTCATCCTTCAGACCGCCACCGAGGTGATCGAAGAGGTTGGCGGGGTCGACGCCGTGGCCGTGACCAACCAGCGCGGATCGGCGGTGGTGTGGGACCGCAAGACCGGTGAGCCGGTGGGCCCCGCGCTGGGCTGGCAGGATCTCCGCACGGTGGGCGAATGCCTGGGGTGGCAGGCCGAGGGGCTTCGGCTGGTGCCCAACGAATCGGCTACCAAGCTGGTCTGGCTGCTCGACCGGCACGACCCCGACCGCACCCGCGACCTCTGCTTCGGCACTGTGGACACATGGGCGATGTGGTGCTTGTCACAGGGTGCCAGCCATGTGGTGGATCCCTCCAACGCGGCCATGAGCGGGATGCTGAGCGACGATGGAACCCGCTGGTCGGACGAGATCACCGACAGAATCGGAGTGCCATCTAGCTGCCTGCCAGAGATCGTGGACTCCACCGGGGTGGCGGGCGCCGCTACCGCCCTTCCCGGCAGCCCGCCGATTGCCGGGATAATCGGCGACCAGCAATCATCGCTGATCGGGCAGCGCTGCGTGCTGGAGGGACTGGCCAAGCTCACCTTCGGCACCGGTGCCTTCTTGGATGTTTGCACCGGCCCCGACAGGCCCATTGCCGACAAGCGCAGCGACCGGGGAACATTCCCAATCGTGGCCTGGCAGGAGAACGGAGCCATTGTCTGGGGGGTGGAGGCCATGATGATCGCCGCCGGGTCCAACATGAGCTGGCTCATCGACGACATGGGCCTGCTGGCCGACCCCTCCGAGTCGATCGAGATTGCCGGAAGCGTGGCTGATGCCGGGGGGGTGGTGTATGTACCAGCCCTCTACGGCCTTGGCACCCCTTACTGGGACTTCGGGGCCCGGGGGGCGCTATTCGGCATCACCGGGGGAACCACCGCGGCCCACATCGTGCGGGCGGTGTTCGAAGGAGTGGCCCAGCGAGCCGCCGACTTGGTGGAAGCCGCCGAGGCCGACAGCGGCCACCGCTTGGAGCGGCTCAGAGTGGACGGCGGGATGTCGCAGAACCCGGTTTTCATCCAGATCCTGGCGGACGCCCTGGGCCGGACGGTGGAGCTGTGCCCGGTGCCGGAGGGCACTGCGCTGGGCGCGGCGGTCCTGGCCGGACGGGCACTGGGCCAGTGGTCTAGCTGGCAGGAGGTGGCCGACTCGTGGTCGCCGCGAGCAGTGATCGAGCCGCAGGCAGCCGTCGACCGTGACCGCTGGCGCGACGCGGTCGCCCGAGCTTCCCGCTGGTATCCCGAGCTTTCCGACATCGGCCTGTAAAACCCCCTCGCCCCAACGTGGCCGGGCTGTCAGACTAGATACACGGTGAGTCGGCCGGGTGGCCGCGGCATCGGGGCTTGGTCTTGCAGGCTGCGATGTTGAGGAAGGTCGGGACTCCGCAGGGCAACGGTGCTGGCTAACAGCCAGTCGGGGCGACTCGAAGGAAAGTGCCACAGAGAACAAACCGCCGATGGCCCGGATTTCCGGGCACAGGCAAGGGTGAAACGGTGCGGTAAGAGCGCACCAGGGGCCGGGGCGACCCGGCTCGCTCGGCAAACCCCACCGGGAGCAAGGCCAAGCAGGGGACATGGTGGCCCGCCGCCCCAAAAGGGGCAGTCCCCGGGTAGGCCGCTTAGATGGATGGCCGCCCAAGGTCCGCAAGGACCCGGACAGAATCCCGCCTACAGGCCGACTCACCGTCCAATCTCTCTTGAAATTGGCATATCAGCGCTGCCGCGGCCGGGCACCTCCCATCTGAACCCGATCCAGCCGGCCCTGGGTGCACAACAGACGCAACCGCTCTCGATCGGCTAGGCCGTAGCGGCGAACCGCCCAGGCCCCTGCCGCCACTCCAATCAACTCCAACGCGATCAGCAAGGCCGCAGGCTTGAAGTCGGGCAGGTCGCCGCCGTCCACCCGCACCCCCAGAACCGGCCACCAGAACAACTCGGTTCGCAGCCAGGCCCCATCCAGCACCAGGTACAAGAACAGCCCGATGGGCAATCCCAGCCACCGGCGCCGAACCAGGCGGCGTCCCCTGGTAACCAGCATCACCATCACCAGCACTACCAATGGGGCCAACAGGGTGTGCAGCGCCCAAGGGCCGTCGGCCAGAAGCTCGACCACCGGCAACACCGACCCGAGCATCACCATCCGATAGTCCAGCGCCGGACTGTCGAACACCAAGGCCACCAGCACGAAGCTGAGAGCCAAGAACCAGAAGAACACCGGGTCTTCCCGGTCAGGTCCGCACCAAGATGCGACCGCATTCCTCGCAGTAGCACACCTCGCCGGCCGGTGCGTGTCGGATCCGGTCCAACTCCATGGCCGACAACCCGAGGTGGCAGCCCTCGCAGGTGCCATTGCGGAGCCGGGCCACCGCCACGCCGCCCATTCGGTTCCTCAGATCCTCGTAGCTGGCCAGAGTCGCTGGGGCGATGTCGGCGGCCTCAGTTGAGCGGGCGGCGGTCTCCTGGTCGATCTCCGCCCGGACTACCGCCTCCGCCTCAGCCAATTGCTGTTGGGCGGCATCCACTTCGCCGTCGGCCGACTCAAGCTGGCCGGCCAGTGCCTCCACCCCGGCTTCGGTCTCCTCGATTTCCTCCATCAGCTCCAAGGCACTGCTTTCCATGTCGGAGCAGCGAGACCTCAATCCGTCTACCTCCTCTTGAAGGGTTAGAAGTTCCCGAGTGCCGGTTATCTCCCCCGAGTAAAGCCGGTCTTTCTCCCGCTTTACTCGTTCTTCCAAGGCAGTCAGCTCGTCCTCGTTGCGCTTGAGGTTGCGCTGAAGCTCCAGTCTCTGAACCTGCTTGGCCTCTCGCTGGTCGTGGACCTGTTGGCGAGACTGCTGGCGGGCCGCGAGCTCAGCCCGCTCGGGAAGGGTCTCGAAACGGTGGCGGAGCTGGTCGATCCGGGTGTCGCGGTCTTGGACCGACAGCAGGGGCAGGAAGTGATCGTCGCTCACAGTGCGATCCTAGTTATCAGGTTCCGGGATCAGGCACCGTGCCCGGATCAGGACCGTCAACGGACTCAGGTTCGACGCCGTCGTCTGTTGGGAGATCAGTACTAGTTTCCGTACCCAAGCAGGTGTCGGCGACGCCGTCATCGTTTGAGTCCAAGGGGAACTGACCTTCGAGACATTCCACCTCGATGGGCGAGGGGGTTCCGCAGTACAGCGGGATGGGCTCTCCGCCCTCCTCCGCGAACTCGCTGAACCCGCAGGGCTCGACTCCTTCGGTGACCAACAGGTCTATGCAGGCGTCGTGGGTGCCGTCGTCGTCGGTGTCCACCGGCACGATGATCGGCACGATCGCCTCCGGGTCTTCAGGCTCGGGCGGCGTCGCGCAGGGAGCGCCCACCGTGAACACGTCCTCCAGCTCTATCAATTCGCTGATCCGGAGCTCGCTGGAACAATTCGGGAAATCCACCACCTCAAGGCCCTCGTGGTAGCTGGTCATGAACCGGCCCCACGCCACCGCCGGATAGGAGCTGCCAGTCACATTGCGCATGGGGATCCGCTCGTTGGGGTTGCCCAGCCACACCGCGGTGGCCAGATGAGGGGTGAATCCCACAAACCAGGCATCGGCCGACTCCTCGGTAGTGCCGGTTTTGCCCGCAGCGGTCTGGAGCGGCAACTGAGCCCGTCTCCCGGTACCGTTGACCATGTTGTTCTCGAGCACGTCGGTGGCCCAACAGGTGGAGCGCTCCGACACCACTCGCTGGCCCGACAGCTCGTGGTCGTAGAGCACGTTGCCCTGGCGGTCAACGATCCGCTCGATGAAATAGGGCTCATAGCGGATACCGCCGGTGGCCATCACTCCGTAGGCCGACGCCATGTCGATGGGGTGGACTTCTTCAGAACCCAGCGGTAGTGATGCCACCGATTCCAGCTCGGTGGTGATGCCCATCTTTGATGCGGTGTCGATGACCGGCTCAATTCCCGCCACCCGGCCCAGCCGCAAGAACGCACAGTTGGAGGAGACCCTGATCTGATTCGTGATGGAGTCCACCTGTCCCGGCGAGCTGGCGAAGTTGTTGGCCACATAGGGGTCGGGGACGCCGCCGGGATTGGGAATCTGGCAAGGCCCCCGCCCGCTGATCCGGTCACTGGGCTGGTATCCCTGTTCGAACAGGGCCATCATCACAAACGTCTTGAACGCCGACCCCGGCTGGCGGGAGCCCTGGGTGGCCAGGTTGAACTCCTCTTGATCCTGGGCGAACCCCGGTCCCCCCACCACCGCTCGCACCGCCCCGGTATCGGGTTCGAGGGCGGCCAGGGCCATGGTGGCCTCTACGCCGCCGTGTTCTCCCTCGTTGTACTCAACCAGGGTGGCGGCTACCGCGTCCTCAGCCTGCCGCTGGGCGACGGGGTCGAAGGTGGTATAGATGCTGAGGCCGCCGTTGAATACCAGGTTGAAGCGATCCTCAGGACTCCCGCCCAGATACCGGGGGTCATCTAGGAGTTGCTGTTTCACTTCTTCCACGAAGTAGCTCCTGGGTGGTAGCTCGATCTCGTCAATCTCGGTGGGCAGCGGCTGGAGGTCGAACAGGTCGGCCTGCTCCTGCGTGATGTAGCCCAGCTCAGTCAGCCGGTTCAGCACAATGCGCCGCTGGCGCAGGGCCCCCAAGGGGTTGTAGATGGGGTCATAGCCACTGGGGTTGCTGATGAGCGCGGCCAACAGAGCAGCCTCCCCCCAACCCAGATCGGCGGCGTCCAGCCCCCAGTACACCTCGGCGGCAGCTTGCACGCCGTAGGCTCCCTGACCGAAATACACCGTGTTGAGATAAAGGTGGAGAATCTCGTCTTTGTCCATCTCCCGCTCCAGGCGCTTGGCCATGGACATCTCCTGGAGCTTGCGCTCAGCCTCGACCTTGTTGCCCACCACTAGGTTCTTGATGAGCTGTTGGGTGATGGTGGATCCACCCTGGGTGATGCCCCCGGCCCCGACGTTCTCGAGACCCGCCCGGAATACCGCGCTTAGGTCGATGCCGGTGTGCAGGTAGAAGTTCTCGTCCTCAATGGCGATCACCGAGTGCTTCACCTGCTCGGAGATGTCGTCAAGGTCGACCAGTCCCCGGTTCTCGACGTAGCTGAACACATCGATGATCCGGCGATCGGCGTCGTAGACGTAAGAGCGAATGGACAGCTCGTTCAGGCTCACGTTCTCGGTGAGATTCACTTCCACCGCAGTGGATTCCCAAGACTTCAGCACGTCGGCCGTCGGAGGCCATGCCACGAACAGGGTGGCGGCCAGGGCCAGCGCCAGCATGGGCATGAGCACAGCGAGCCGGAGCAGGTGGGACAGCCACCTCAGGAGGTCCTTCACCAGACCCCCAACGCTACCGGCCGGTCAGTCGACAGCGGGCGCGGACTGGAGGCCGCAATGCTGAGGGCACAAGCGGTGTCAGTAGGAACCGCCCAGCTTGGTGTGGTCCCAGCTGATGGTCTTCTCGGCCTTGACAACTACTGCGGTGCGCTTCAAGGCCATGCTCTCGGCCGCTTTCGACAGCATCTCCCGATCGACGTCGGGGTTGTTGCGATCCATCACCTCTAGGGCGTAGCGGTGGACCACGGAAGGGTCGGTGTGCAGCTCGGCGTGCCCGTTGATGGCTACGCCCCGGAGCTTGTCGTACTCAACACCGTCCTCCAGCAGCAGCGCGATGCGGTTGTCCCGCTCCAGGTTCTTGATCTTCTGCGACTTGGTGTAGGTCTCGAACACGATGTCGCCATCCACCACTGCGAACCACAGGGTGCTCAGATGAGGGGTGCCGTCCTGGTTGATGGTGGCCACCTGGAGGCTCTTCTGCTCCTCGATGAAGACCTCGAGTTCTTCAGGTGTGAGGCGGATCTTGTCGCGTCTTTTGGCCATGCGCTCAGCTTTCCACACGGAGTAAAGCGGCCGCTTTACCGTGGTCAGAAGAAATCGGGCTCCGCCAGCCACCACCACCAGGCTGCGACCGCCACCGAGCCGAAGATCAGGGCGACGATAAAGGCCCTCTTCATCAGCTTGTACAAGAACACCAGTGAGGCCACTACCGCAACGACCACTGCCGCTAGGGCCAGTTCAGGATTGGTCGTAGCGAACTCGATCAGCTCGTCGGGAATGCGGTCGCGCACATCGGCGGGCAAACAGTCGAGGGCGTGCTCGGGGAGCTTGTCGATCACCCCGTTACGCAGCTTTTGCAGCACATCGGGGTCGACGCAGTCCAGCCCGTCAGGCAGCCCAGTCGCCTGGCCCTGCAATTGCATCCCGACATTCTCCCCGACCAGCGGCCCGATTCCGCGCACCCCATTGTCGGAGGTCACAATTGAGCCATGGAAGGCCTGTTGATGATCTCCGCCGACTGCCACGCCAGTGCGCTGCCCGACACCTACCGGCAGTACCTGGACCCCGGCTTGGAAGATGCCTACGACCAATGGCTAGGCGACACCGAGAGCAAGAGGAGGCGAAAGGCCGAGCACACTGGGGCGGCGATCTACAGCGAACAGGCCCTAGAAGAGTTCGGCACGATCGAGGAGGTGGCCGCCGGTGGCCTTGGCGGAGGCTGGGACTCGGCCCGGCGGCTTCGAGAGCTCGAGGCCGACGGGACCGTCGCCGAGGTGCTGTATCCGGGCGCAGGTGACCCGTCGGTGACCCCTTTCGACGTGGGGCTGATGACCTACCAATACGAGCAGGACCCGGCCCTGTGGCTGGCCGGTTGCCGGACATACAACCGCTGGCTGGGCGACTTCTGCAATGACGCGCCTGGGCGGCGGGCCGGGGTGGGCCTTATCACGGTGGACGACATAGACACCACCGTGGCCGAGATCCGGCAGATGCGCGATCTGGGGCTTTTCGGGGGCGTGCTGCTGTGCAGCGGCACCGGCGACAACCCGCTGTACAACCACCCCCGCTATGAGCCGGTGTGGGCGGCCTGCGCGGATGAGGGGCTGCCGGTTCACACCCACTCGGGCTGGACCCCCAACTACGGAGACTTCACCGGCTCACTGGGCATCTTCCTCACCGAGATCAGCTGGTTCGCCCACCGCCCCTTCTGGCTGCTCATGTGGTCGGGGGCCTTCGAGCGCCACCCCGACCTGCGCATGGTGATGAACGAGCAGGGCTCAACTTGGGCACCGGCAACACTGGATGAGTTGGACCGCTTCTACGAGCTGCGCATGTTCGACCAGCTTCGCCGAGACCTGCCGCTCAAGCCCAGCGAATACTTCCGCCGCCAGGTGTACCTGGGAGCAGGCTTCACTGATCCCGAGGAAGTGGACGTGGTGGATCAGCTCGGTGCCGGACAACTGATGTGGGGCTCCGACTACCCCCATATTGAGGGAACATGGCCCCGCTCTCAGGAAATGCTGATAGAGCAGTTCGCCGGTCGGCCAGACAACGAGGTGGCCCAGTTGGTTGGGGGCAACGCCGCCGACCTCTACGGGTTCGACTCGGAAGCCCTTACTTCTCTCAGCGTAGATCTGAGAGCTTGACCAGCTCCGGCTCGATTCGCTCCACGTCACCCGTCGGCAGGAAGAACCGCCAGAAGATGCTGCCGGAGGGGCGTCCCTCGGTGTCCAGCCAGTTGTACACACCGGGGTCTTCGTGGGCGATGACCATCTTGAACGAGCCGTCGGCCTCAAGTGTGGTGTTGGCCCGGTTGCGGCTGGTGACGCGGTTGGCGTAGTCGTAGGTCTGGCCAGCCGCGTTCCACAGGCATACGTTGCCGAACTTGCACTCCGGCCAGCGCCCGGTCATCACCAGGGCCTCGTCGGGGCCGAGCACATAGCGACCCAGGGTGTAGTAGGCATCGAAGGCCGCGAAGCCCATGGTGCCGGGGGGCTGGGGGTCGGGCAGAACGTTGGGCTCGCGGCTAACCCACGTCGGCATGGGATAGGTGCCGGGGATGGGCTGCTGGAGGGTTTTGCCCAGTACATGGTTGTTGACCCGGTTGATGGCTGCGGCCACCGTCTCGTCGGTCCACAGCGTGGCCGGGCCCACCGGCGACAGGCACTCGATGGTGAGGGGAATGTGGAGCGACTCGTCGGCCGCGGCCGGCTTGGGCACTTCAAAGTAGTGGCGGGTGGTGATCCGACCCGCGTCGGGGGGCAGGTCCAGCCAGTTGCGGTCCCGGGGCTCACCGCCCAAGAACACCTCGTAATTGCCGTCGGAGTCCACGTCGATGTCGTCGTCGTTGAGCACTCCACCGGTGCCGGTGGCGTACTTGCCGTCGGCAGAGCCCAGTTCCACGGTAAACGAGGTGTAGACCGCTCCGGCCAGGTTTCCGGTGACCCGGTAGGCCAGGTCGCCGCTCACCGGGGCCTCGAAGTACACCGCATCGGCGTTGTCGCCGGTGAACTTGCGGGTAGGCGACACGATTCGGCGCCACACCGGGCGCTCGGGATCGAACTCGGCGTGGGAGAACAGAGCCGACTGGAGAATGTGCAGCACCAGGCGGTGGCTGTCGGCGATGTCCTGTTCACCGGACACCCCCCATTCCTCGCCGCAGAAGCGTTCGCTGACCTCTGACAGAGCGTCAACCATTTCGGCCCATGCCGCCTGAGTCTTGGTCTGATCAGCCATTTCCATCTCCCCCTTTGGTTTTGGCCGGACGTTACCGCAGGCGCTTCGCTACCCCACCATCCACCAAACTGTCATTCCCCGTCGGTATGGTCGCACCGTGAGTTCGACCCTCTTGGACACGGCATCGGACGCTGCCACGGGCACTGCCGTCGACGCAGTTCCCGAGGCGCCGCCCCGGCTACCGGTTCGCGTCATCCGCAGTCCCAGGCGTCGGAAGACGGCCGCAGCCAAGATTCTGCCCGACTGCATTGAGGTGCGGGTTCCCGCCGGAATGACCCCCGACGCCGAGGCCGAGATGGTGGCCAGCCTGGTAGTGCGCCTCGAGCGCAAGCGGGCAGCCGAGGCTGGCGGGGTGAACCTGGCCGAGCGGGCCGTCAAGCTGGCCTCACGTTATGGCCTCGCCCAACCCGAGTCGGTCACCTGGGCCGAGCAGAACGACCGCTGGGCGTCCTGCACCTCGGCCCGGGGCACCATCCGAGTCTCCACCCGCCTGGCCCGGGTGCCCAGCTGGGTGCTCGACGCCGTCATCGTCCACGAACTGGCCCACCTCAGCGAACCCAACCACAGCCCCGCCTTCTGGGAACTGGCCAACCGCTACCCCCGCCAAGAACGCGCCTCCGGCTTCCTCGAAGCCATGTCCGCCGGCCACTCCGACCCCTGCCACACGGTCTAATCGCAACAAGCCGACCTGGTCGGCGAGGGCTTGAGCCGCCGCTTCGATCACTGCTTGTCCACGCGGGTGGGGCAGACTGAGAATCAATGGGTGAGCGGATCTTCTATGCGGCCAGTGTGCATGACGAGGCCGAGATTGAAGCGGTGACAGAGGTGCTGCGGGGAGGGGCGGCCGCCCTGTGGCCGGGGCGCAACGTCACCGCATTCGAATGGGAGGTGGCCGAGCGTTTTGGCAAGCGACGCGGGTTGATGTGCAATTCGGGCTCATCGGCGCTGTATTTGGCAGTGGAGCTGGCCGACCTGCCGCCGGGCAGCGAGGTGATCACCGCGGCGGTGACCTTCTCCACCGATGTGGCCCCGCTGGTGCGAGCCGGACTGGTTCCGGTGTTCGCCGACGTGGATCCCGAGACCTACCAGATCGACGTCGATTCCATCGAGGCCCTGGTCAGCCCAGATACCAGGGCCATCTTGGCCCCCAACCTCATCGGCAACGCCCCCGACTGGGACGCCATTCGGGCCATTGCCGACCGCCACGGGCTGTTCGTCATCGAGGACAGCTGCGATGCCCTGGGGCCGGTGCTGCGGGGCTCCCCCACCGGCACCCGCAGCGACCTGACGGTCACCAGCTTCGCCTCCTCGCACATCATCACCTGCGCGGGCAACGGCGGCATGGTGCTGCTCGACGACGAGGACCTGCGGGACCGGGGTCTTTTGCTGCGCCGCTGGGGACGCCGCTCCGAGCTGCACTTCTATGGGTCCAAGCGCCAGGACCGGGACTTCTGGGAAGACCTCGATGGCATCCACTACGACAATCAGTTCATCTTCGACGAGCTGGCCTGGAATTTCGAGCCCTCCGAGATCGGCGCCGCCTTCGGCCGACAACAGCTCGACAAAGTTCCCCAGAACTTCGCCCGGCGCACCCGCAGCTTCGATCTCTACACCGATTTCTTCTCCGCCCAGGCCGACCGCTTCCGCCTCCCCCGACAGACCGAGGGCCTGGATACCGCTTGGCTGTGCTACCCGCTCACAATCGCACCCGACGCTGGTTTCGTGCGGGCCGATCTGCAAGCCCACCTCGACGGCAACGGTGTGGACACCCGCACAGTGTGGACTGGCAACGCCACCCGCCAGCCCTTCATGTCCGGCGTGGACTTTCGCCAGCCCGCCGGCGGGCTTCCCAATGCCGACGCCATCATGGAGCAGGGAGTAGTGCTCCCCATGAACCACTCACTAGACGACGAAGACATCGGCTATGTGATCAGCCTGATAGAAACCTTCTTGACCACTACCTAGCCCCCCACAAAGGAGAACCCCATGCGCGGCGCTGTTTTGCACACCAGTCCAGGCGAGCTGGTTGTCGAGAACCTGACCGTCGACAAGCCCAATCCCAACGAGGTGCTCATCAGCACCACCCACGCCGGGTTGTGCCACTCCGACCTGCACTTCATGGACGGGCATTGGCCGGTGGCGGAGTCGATGGTGATGGGCCACGAGTCGGCCGGGGTGGTGGCCGCGGTGGGCGAAGACGTGACCTACGTGAAGCCCGGCGACCACGTCATCACCTGCGTGTCGATGTGGTGCGGGGTGTGCCGCACGTGCCTCCAGGGCAAGCCCTACCTGTGCCTCGACGCCGACTCCATGCGCTCAGGCCGCCCATCCCCCTCGCTGAGGTTCGAAGACGGCCGGGGCTGCACCGCCTTCGCCGGGCTGGGATCGTTCGCCGAGGAACTGCTGGTGCACGAGCGGGCGGTGGTCAAGATCCGCGACGACATGCCGCTTGACCGGGCCGCCCTCATCGGCTGCGGCGTCACCACCGGGCTGGGCGCAGTCATGCGCACCGCGGCGGTTCCGGCCGGCTCCAGCGTGGTGGTGATCGGCTGCGGCGGCATCGGACTGTCAGCCGTCCAGGGAGCCCGCATCGTGGGCGCCACCCCCATAATCGCAGTGGACCTAGTGGCCTCCAAGCTGGAGATGGCCCGCACCCTGGGGGCCACCCATACCGTGAACGCCTCCGAGGTAGATGCGGTGGCCGCGGTCCACGAGATCACCGGCGGCGGCGCCGACTACTCGTTCGAGGCCATCGGTCTTACGGCCACCGCCGAGCAGGCTTGGGCCATGATCGGCATCGGCGGCACGGCCACGGTGATCGGGATGCTGCCCATGACCAGCCAGGTGACCATCCCCGGCGGGGAGATCATCTTGAGCGAGAAGAAGCTCCAGGGATCGCTCATGGGCGGCAACCGCTTCCGCCTGGACATGCCCAAGTTCATCGACTTGTACCTCGACGGACGGCTCAAGCTGGACGAGATGGTGTCGGCCACCATCGGCATCAGCGAGGTGAACGACGGATACGCCGCCATGAAGGCGGGTGAAACCCTGCGCTCGGTTATCGCTTTCTGAGCAACCAAAACCTGAAAGGAGCACAACATGGGACAACTAGACGACCGGGTGGCGGTGGTCACCGGCGGCGGCGACGGCATCGGCCATGGAATCAGCCGGCGGTTCGCGGCCGAAGGGGCCAAGCTTCTGGTCACCGACATCGACAACGAAGCTGCCGAGCGAGTGGCCGGCGAGCTGCGCGACGAATTCGGCGCCGATGCCCGGCCAATGCGGGTAGACGTGGCCGAAAAGGACGAGGTGCTGGCCATGGTGGACACTGCCATTGAGAACTGGGGCCACTTGGACGTACTCATCAACAATGCGTGGGGTGGAGGCGAGCTGTGCCGGGTGGAGGTCAAGACCGACCAGCTGATGAACGACGCCATGCACGTGGGCCTCTATGGCCCACTGTGGGCCATGCAGGCAGCCTTCCGTCCAATGCGGGATCAGCAATACGGCCGAATCGTGAACCTGTGCTCGCTCAACGGGGTGAACGCCCACATGGGCACACTCGAGTACAACTGCGCCAAGGAGGCGCTGCGGACACTGAGCCGCACCGCGGCCCGGGAGTGGGCCCCATACGGCATTGTGGTGAACGTGATCTGCCCGGGGGCCAAGACCGCGTCGGCCCGAAGGGTGGAGCAGATGATGCCCGATCTGATCCGCAACGCCGAGGCGGCCAATCCCATGGGCCGAATGGGCGATCCAGAGGGCGACATCGCCCCGGTGGCCCTGTTCTTGTCGACCGAGGACGCCCAATACCTCACCGGCAACACGCTGTACGTGGACGGCGGCAGCCACATCAACGGCGCCAACTGGGCCCCCGACATGCCAGAGACTGAGTAGCGCCGATGCCGCCGGCGTCGGACCGAGGCACCATGATCAGCAATGGAACCAGATGAACCGCTCGATGACTGGCAAGGTGGCCATCATCACTGGGGCTGGTCTGGGGTTGGGGCGGTCGTGTGCGCTGGCCTTGGCCGAAGACGGCGCCGACCTGGCCCTAGCGGCCCGTCGGGCCGAGCCGCTCGAGGCGCTGGCCGCTGAGGTGGCCGCGGCCACCGGACGGCGGGTGCTGGCCATACCCTCCGACATTGCCCACCACGACTCGGCCGCAGCCCTGGCCGATACCGCGGCCGCCGAGCTTGGCCGGGTGGATGCGGTGGTGAACGTGGCCACCGCCGGTGGCGCCCGCGCCGCGGTGGCCGACATCGACTGGGGCGACTACCGCTATTCCTTCGAGCTGAACGTAGTTGGCACCCTGGAGGTGAGCCGTCGCGCCGCTGAGCACATGAAGGCGGTCGGCGGGGGCTCGATCGTGCAGATCAGCACCCTCAGCACCCATTCGGTACCCGAGAAGATGGCCATCTACACCTCCACCAAGTCAGCCATGCACACCGCTTCGATGGTGATGGCCCGAGAGCTCGGCCCTCACAACATCAGGGTGAACATCGTCACCCCCGGCTACATCACCGGCGACAACTTGGATCGGCTGTGGCAGGGCATCGCCGGTCAGACCGGCAAGACCGCCGAGCAAGTCTCTGAACGCGCCGCCCGGAGCGCGGCCCTGCGGCGACATGTCGACCCCGAAGACATCGCCGAGGCAGTGCTGTTCTTGGCCTCTGAGCGGGGCCGAGGCGTGACTGGCCTCGAGATCCGGGTGGACGCCGGCCAGATGATCGGCTGAGTGAGTCAGCCCTGCTCGTCCCCCCGGGCCAAGACTTCGACCATGGTGTCAAACAGTGTGCCGATCTCGTGGTCGGTGATCACCAGGGGCGGGCATATGGCCAAGGCAGTTCCAACGGGCCGTAGCACCACGCCAGCTTCCAACAGCCGCATCCGAGCAGCCGCAGCGTCGTAACCCAACTCTGCGGCATACACCGCCCCGGTTCCCCGGTAGCTCTGGATGAGCCCGTCGGCTTGGAGCGCGGCAAGCCCCTCGGTGAGTTTCTTGGCCAAATGCGGCACTCGCTGAACCAGCTGCTCCTTTTCCATCAAGGCCAGGTTGGCCACCCCGGCGACCATGCACGTGGGGTGCCCGGCATAGGTGTAGCCGGTGCGCAGCAGAAAGCCGGGCTGCTCCAAAACGTCGCACACGCTTCGGCTGCAAATGACCCCGCCCACCGGCTGGTACCCCGAGGTAACCCCTTTGGCGAACGTCATCAGATCAGGGGTGACGCCGTAGTGCTGGGCCCCGAACCACTGACCGGTGCGGCCGAATCCGCAGATCACCTCGTCCATGATGAGCAGGGCTCCGTGCTGGTCGCACAGGCGCCGCAGTCCCTCCAAGTAGCCGTCTTGGGGTGGGAATACTCCCCCGGCACCCTGCATCGGCTCAGTGATGACAGCGGCCACCCGCCCCTCATTGGCGGCCATGGTTGTGCTCACAGCCTCGATGTCGTCACGGGGGACTTCTACGAAATGCGGCACCAGATCCCCCCAGCCCTCCCGGTTTCCAGCGATGCCCTGGGCCGAGGTTCCCCCGAAGTTCGTGCCGTGGTAGCCATCAGTGCGACGGATGATCACCTGGCGGTCGGGCTCGCCCCGGAGCCGGTGTACCGCCCGGGCGATCTTCAGCGCGGAGTCCACTGCCTCTGATCCCGAGCCGCAGAAGAATACCCGGCTGTCGGCCAGCGGCGACCGCTCGGCCACCATCGAGGCCAACTCCTCGGCCGGCTGGTTCGTGAACGGTGCGAACGTCTGGTAAGCGTCGAGCAGCCGCATCTGGTCGGCCACTGCATCGATTATCTCAGCGCGGCCGTGGCCGACTTGGCAATACCACAGGCTGGCCATGGCATCCAGATATCGCTTCCCCTGTTCATCCCACAGGGTGCATCCCTCGGCCCGCACGATGGTGATGAAATCGTCAGCGGAGGGTGGGGTAAATGAATGCAAGAGCTTGGTAGGCACCGCCGAATTCTATCCACCGCCAATTCACTTGCCGGCCGCCGGGGGTGGGATAGTCAGGGCATATGAAGCTGGGAATCGGAGTAGATCTTTGGAACCAGGCCAGGCTGGATACCTCGCTGGCCAAAGAGCAGTTGGCCAGGGTGCAGCTGGCCGAGCGGCTGGGATACGACTCGGTGTGGTCGGCAGAGATCTACGGGATTGATGCCATAACCCCGCTGGCCTGGATCGCGGCCCATACCCGCCACATCCGCCTCGGCACCGCGGTGTGCCAGGTGGCCGCCCGGCCGCCGGTGACCGCCGCCATGCAGTTCGGCACCCTGGAGGCGCTGGCCGGACCGGGCCGGGCCATCTGCGGGCTGGGTCTGTCGGGTCCCCAGATAGTGGAGGGGTGGTACGGCCAGCCCTGGGGCAAGCCCAATGCCCTGCTGCGCGACTACGTGTCCATCATCAAAAAGGTGTTCGCCCGGAAGGGCCCAGTTAGCCACGAAGGATCGCAGATCAGCCTGCCCTATAGCGGCGATGACGCACTGGGCATCGGCAAGCCGCTCAAGTCGATCCTTCACATGAACCCCGACATCCCGGTGTTCTTGGCCACCGGAGGGCCGGCCAACACTGCTCTGATGGCCGAGCTGGCCGACGGGTGGCTCCCCTTGGGCTACACCCCGGGCAGCGCCCACCTCTATACCGAGGCCATCGAGAAGGGGCTCGACCGGGCAGGTCGCACCTGGGACGACATCGAGATCCAGGCCGGGGCCCGGGTGTCGATCACCGACGACGTGCAGGGAACCATCGACGAGGCCAAGCCGCAGTTCGCCTTCTTGGTGGGGGGCTACGGGACCCGGGAGCACAACTTCCACCGCGACGCCATGGTGCGCCGGGGCTTCGGTGAGGCTGCCGAGCGCATCCAGGAGCTGTTCATGGCCGGGCGGCGGGATGAGGCGGTGGCCGAAGTGCCCGACGACTACATCGACGACGGAGCGCTGATCGGATCCCGCCAGCGCATCAAGGAGCGCTTCGCCCGCTGGTACGACACCAAGGCCACCGGCCTCACTATCAGAGCCGACACCGACGAGGAACTGGCCTATATCGCCGAGCTCGCCGAGGCGAAGCCCCGTTCTACTTGTTCTACTTAGCCGTCAGCCTGGCCGGAATGGGCAGGTGCGACATGCCACCGGGCAGCGGCGGGTAAGTCGCCCCTTCCACCGCCGACATCTCCGCCACCCGATCGCAAAGTACGTTGACCGCGCTGATGGCCTCGATACGGGCCAGAGTGGCCCCGGGGCATATATGGGGCCCGCCGCCGAACCCCAGGTGGTCGCGGGGGTCGTCGCGGTCTAAGCGAAACACGTCGGGGTCGTCATACACGGTTTCGTCCCGGTTGGCCGAGCCGATGCCAACCTCCACCCAGTCGCCAGCCTGCATCTCCACACCGTCAAGCTCGACCCTGCGGGTGCAACGGCGGGTGGTGGCCTGCACCGGGGCATCGTGGCGCAGCGACTCCTCCACCAGCGGAGCAACCAAGTCGCGCTCCGCGGCCACCCGCTCGAACAGATCCCGATCCCGCAGCAGCCGGTGGGCCAGGTGTACCAGCAGCGCCCGGGTGGTGTGGACCCCGGCCATGACCATGAACTGGAGCTGGGTGACGATCTCAGCGTCGCTCAGCGCAACCCCGTCGATCTCGGCATCCATTAGGCCGATGATCACGTCATGGGGACGCTCCTCACCGGCAGCCGCTGATGCTCGGCGTTCGGCCAGCGCTTCTCGGAAATAGTCCAAAATAGGCGGCCCCGATGGATTGATCCCCGGCGTTCCCGGGCGCTGCATGAGCGTGCCGTCGAAAGACCAGCCCATGAACTTGTCGCCCGCCTCGGAGGGCAAGCCCATTAGGTCGGCCAGGGTGGCACTGGGGATTGGCATCGCGTAGCCCGCGTGCAGGTCGCCCTCGCCGGCAGCCAGCATCGGGTCGAGCAGCTGGTGGCATGTGCGGGTGACGAATTCCTCGGTGTTGCGCAACCGGTGGGGGGCAAAGTTGGAGTTGTACAGCCGCCGGATACGGCCGTGGCGGGGCTCGGGAATCTCGCTCAAGAACAGCTCCTCGGGCGGAACTACCTCGGTGCCGGGCAGTCCGGCCATCGGGGCCAGATCGGCCACAAAGGTCTCCACCTCCTTGAGGGCGGTGTCGATGTGGCGGCGGGTCGAGAGATACCAACCGCCGGTCGGCGAGGGGCAGATGGGCTCCTGGGAGCGAATGCGGGCCAACGTGGGAAACGGGACTCCTTCGATCTCATGGGCCGGATCGCGGGCGTCGAACTCCATGGCCGCACGGTAGTGCGGGGATGCACCACTAGTCTCGGCCCGTGAACTATCCCCCCTACCTCTGCACGGGGACGCTGGGCCGGGTGCCATGGGATGACAAGGCCCGGGCCGCTTCAGCCGCCGGCTTTGCTCGGCTATCGATCTACGGGTGGGAGCACCGCAAGCTGTATGAGCGGGGATGGAACGATGCAGCCATCCGGGAACTGCTGGAGGATCTCAGCCTGAAGATCGCCGAGTACGACGGAGTGGCAATGACGATGCGGTCGCCAGAGGGCGCCGAGGACGCGGTGGCTGCGGCCGCGGCTCTAGGGGCCCGGTCCATTACGGTTCTCGAGCATTCCGACTGGCACCCGGGCGAGCACCGGGATCAAGCCGCGGCGACTTTGGCCGAAATCGCCGATCAGGCTGCTGAACACGGCATCTTGGCCTTGATCGAGCCCTTCTCCTGGTCGCCGTTGGACGATCACCGGGTGGCGGCTGAGATTGTCGAGCGGGCAGGCCGCCCAAACGCGGGGTTGCTGCTCGACACCTGGCACTTGTCGCGGGGACCGGAGCGAGGCCAGGTGGACTCGGCCATCGACCCAGCCATGATCAAAGCCATCCAAATCGGAGACACCGGGCCCGACCCCGTGGGCCAGCCAACCCCCGATGAGATTGCCTATGAGTGCGTTCACCATCGCCTGATGCCCGGTGAAGGCCACGGCAACATCGCCGGTTTGCTGGCTGATCTGGACGATCGCGGCGTCGACGCACCTATCGCAGTCGAGGTGTTCTCGGACGAGCTCAATGCGCTGGAAACCCATGTGGCGGCCCGCCAATCAATGGAGTGCTTCGCTAGATTGGCCTTGTGAGCACTGAAGGCATCCCCCAAGAAGTTGACGACGCTATCGACTCCCTCTTGGCTGAACACGATCCCACCACAATGTCGGTGGAGGAGTTCCGCGGCTACCAGTACGACTACGGACTGGCCTGGGTGCATTTTCCTGCCGGCTTCGGCGGTCTCGGCTTGGCTCCTCGCTACCAGCGACATATCGAAGGGCGGCTGCGAGGCGCGGGAGCGGGGCCGGCCGACCCTGGCGCCTTCTTCTTCGCCCTAGCCGGGCCCACCGTGGTTACCCACGGAACCGATGAGCAGAAGCGCCGGTTCCTGCGGCCCATGTTCACCGGCGAGGAGCGCTGGTGCCAGCTCTTCTCTGAGCCGGGCGCGGGCAGTGACTTCGCCGGGTTGGCCACTCGGGCGGTGCGCGACGGCGAGGTCTGGGCCGTTGACGGCCAGAAGGTCTGGAACACCCTCGCCCACCTCGCGGATCGGGGCATGCTGGTGGCCCGCAGCGACCCCGACGCCCCCAAGCACAAGGGAATGACCTATTTCGCACTGGACATGCACGCCGAGGGGGTGGAGGTGCGCCCGCTGCGCCAGATCACCGGTGAGGCCGAGTTCAACGAGGTGTATATGACTGGCGTGCGGGTGCCCGACGCCGACCGCATCGGCGATGAGGGTGAGGGGTGGCGGGTGGCTCTCACCACACTGATGAACGAGCGCACCGTGATCGGGGGCGGAGGCTCTCCCAAGCAGGGATCGGGCAGCATCGCCGAATTGGTGCGGGTGTGGGCCGGGCTGCCCGACGAGCAACGCACATCAGCCCGCCAAGACCGGGTAATGCAGTTGTGGAGCCAGGCCGAGACGCTGCGGCTCACCAACATGCGGGCCTCGCAGAACCGCCGGGCCGGCAACCCTGGTCCCGAGGGCTCGGTGGCCAAGGCCATCCACTCCGAGCTGAACAAGGCGATCTTCGAAGAGTGTGTGAACCTCCAAGGGCCAGCGGGCTCGGTGGACTTCGACTACACCTTCCGCCGTCCAGACATGGCGTCGGATTCCGGGGCCGAGAACGGGATCGGCCATGCTTTCTTGCGGACTAGGGCCAACTCCATCGAGGGCGGCACCACCGAGATCATGCGCAACATCCTGGGCGAGCAGATCCTCGGCCTCCCCGGCGAACCCCGGGTGGACAAAGCCATCCCCTGGAACGAGGTCCCCCGCAACTAACTGAGCGCCTGAAACCAACTAGACGCGGGTTTCAGCCCGGCGGTGTTCAAGCCAGCCGATCACCGCTTCGGCCACCGCTTCGGGCTGCTCGGGCAAAAGGGCGTGGCCGGCATCGGGGATGACCACTACCTCCACCCGATCGCCAACGGCCTCGACTAGGGCATCGGCATTGGCGGGCACGGCTAGCTGGTCGTCGGCGGGCTGCACGGCCAGCATGGGGGCGGTGCCTCCGGCCCACCAATCGCTTACCGGGGTGTTCACGGTGGCCTGTTCTTGATGACGGGCCAGCGACCCGTGCCAGCCGTCGGCCCAAACGCTGGGGTCGTTCCCCGGGGCGAAAAACGCACGGGCCACCGCGTCGAGGCGGGCTTCGGGCGGGTTGCGGGTGTCGAAGATGGTCCGCATCGCCACGCCCATCTCCTCGGTGACCGGGATGAAGCCACCGCACGCCAGCAGCACCAGGCTCTCCACCAGCTCCGGATGGTTGGTGGCGGTCATGCGAGCGATCCGGTTGCCGTAGGCGTGGCCCACAACCACCGCGGGGCCGTCGCCGATTTCGGTGATCACCGCGGCCACATCAGCGGCCAGCGTCGACAGGGTCTCCTGCCGGTCGGGCGCCGCGCTGGCCCCCAGACCCCGGGGCTCGGGACAGGCCACCCGGTATCCGGCGGCGGCCACGTCAGTGGCCAGTCGGTCGAAGTCTCCCGCGCCTCGGCCCATCGACGGCAGCATCACCACCAGCGGACCCTCGCCGCAGATGTAAGCCTGGATCGGTCCGCCGTCGGTGGGAACCATCGTGATCTGGGGGCGATCCTGGGGCATGGCCAAGTACTGTACTTCTGCGCCAGACCGCATCGATATAGGTACCCTTAATGCCTCATGGCCCCCATCACCCCGGAACCTCTGCTGTCGGTGCAGAACCTCTCCAAATCCTTCGGCGGGGCCAGCGTGATCGAAGATTGCAGCCTTGAAGTGGCCAAAGGGGAGATGCTGGCCCTGCTGGGGCCAAGCGGGTGTGGGAAGACCACGCTTCTTCGGATCATCGCGGGGCTAGAACAAGCAGACCACGGAGAAATCCACATTGCTGGCAGCCTGGTTGATGGCAATGGAACCTCAGTGAGGCCAGAAGACCGCAACGTCGGCATGGTGTTCCAAGACTGGGCGCTGTTCCCCCATCTGGATGTGGCCGGCAACGTGGGCTACGGGGTTCCCCGCCGTCAGCGGCCAGTGGAGGTGGCCAAGACCCTGGAGCTGGTGAACCTGCCGGAAATGCAGGACCGTATCCCCGACACCCTCTCTGGCGGCCAGCAGCAGCGGGTGGCACTAGCCCGGGCGCTGGCCCCCAAGCCCACGGTTCTGCTTCTTGACGAGCCGTTCTCCAACCTGGACTCCGCCCTGCGGCGCGACATTCGGACCGAGGTGCGCCAACTTCTGCGGGACACTGCCATGACCGCGGTGTTCGTCACCCACGACCGGGAGGAAGCACTGGTCTTGGGTGACCGGGTGGCGGTCATGGACGCGGGCCGCATCATGCAGACTGGATCGCCGGCCGAGATCTACCAGAACCCGGCCACCCCGTGGGTGGCTGCCTTTGTGGGTGCGGTGTCCATGTATCCCGGTGTGGCCACCGGGGAGGTTGCCGAGACCGATTTCGGCCCCGTGCCATTGCTCAAGCCCGCCCATGGATCAGTCGAAGTGGTGGTGAGGCCCGAAGCCGTGACCCTTCGCGCCGGCGACGGCGACGACGAGCACACCGTCGAGCACTTCGAGTACCGGGGACCGGATGCCATGGTAACCGTGGCCAATGCCGTCGGCGTCCGCCTTCGTGCCCTAGCTCGCGGATTGACGAGCTTTGCTCCCGGTGACCGGGTCTCCCCTGCTTATACCGGGCCACCCGCGGTCGCCTTTGAAACCCCTGAATCCAACTGACGGTTGGTAGCCGACGCACCGAACAGGTTGCGGTAGCCAGCCAGAAGGCGTAAAGCAAGCTTTACCTCTAGCTCTACCTGTGGATAAGGTCGCACCCTGTGCGGTCGCCCACGATCGGTTCTCCGGCGCTGTTGAAGGTGGTTGCCGTATTGGCGACCGTGGGGTTCGCTTTCCCCGCGGGCTATCTGGTGTGGCGCAACTTCACCTTCAGCAGCGATCCGCTGGGAGTGCTGTTCTCCCAGCGAACCCAGGGACCGCTGCTGCGCACCCTGCAACTAGCAGTGCTGGTGTCGGCCTCCACCGCGGCGCTGGGCACCGCCCTGGCCTGGTTGACCACCCGATGTGACGTACCCCTGAGGCGGCTATGGCAGGGGCTGTTGCCGCTGCCGCTGGTGTTCCCCACATTCATCGGCGCCGCGGCCCTCATCCGCACCCTCAACCCCGGAGGGTTGCTGGCCGACTGGCTCGACAATGTGGGAGTTACCTGGGACGTGGAGATGCGAGGACTGTTCGGGGCATGGTTGGCGCTCACCCTGTTCACCTATCCCTATGTCTACCTGCCGGTGGCCGCCCGACTGAGGCGGCTGCCCGGCTCGGTGGAGGAGACCGCCCGGCTGCTGGGCGACAGCCCGCTGACGATCATCCGGCGGGTGGTTCTGCCGCAGGTAGCCACCGCCATCAGCGCCGGGACCCTGTTGGTGTTCCTGTACGCCATCAGCGACTTCGGCGCGGTACAGCTCATGCGCTACGACACCCTCAGCCGGGCCATCTACACCACCCGGCTCAACAACCAGCCGGTCTCTTTGGCCCTAAGCGTGATCCTGCTGGTGTTGGCCGCCGCCTTCGTTCTGGCAGAGCGGGCGGCCACCCGGCGCTTCGAGGTGGCCGCACCGGTCCGCTCGCGGCGCCCTGTGCTCTACCGCTTGGGCCGGGCCAAGCCTGCCGCGGTGGCCTTCCTCATCGCGGCGGTGGCGGTGAGCTTGTTGGGCCCTCTGGCCTCGCTGGTCGACTGGGCCGTTGACGGCATCGCACTCGACGCCTCCGGCGGGCGAGACCTGCTGGTGGGCTGGGACGACGTGTGGTCGCCCACCTGGAACACTGCTTTCGGCAGCGTCGTGGCCGCAGTGGTGGCGGTGGCGGCGGTGCTGCCGGCCGCCTATCTGGTGGTGCGCTTCCGATCCCGGATCGGAACGGTGGCCAACGCGGTCATCGTGTCGTCGTTCGCACTGCCCGGGATCCTTATCGGGCTGGCGCTGTTGTTCTGGACGCTCAAGACCGACGTGGGCAGCCACTTGCGCAACACCTTGGTGTTGCTGGTGTTCGCTTACGTGGTGCGCTTCGGCGGCCAGACCATGCGCACTTCCCAGGTGGCAGTGGCCGCGGTGTCGACCCGGCTTACCGACGCGGCCCGCACTTTGGGGGCAAGCTGGGCCCGTCGCTTCCGAACGCTGGAGCTTCCGCTCATGGCGCCGGGGCTGTTGGCCGGCGGCGGGCTTGTGATGCTGTCGGTGATGAAGGAACTGCCCATCACCTTGCTCATCGCCCCGTTCGACTTCCCCACCCTCACCACCAAGGCGTTCAACAGCATCGAAGAGGCATTCGTGGCCGAAGCCGGCGTGTGGTCGGGAGTGCTTGTGGTGCTGTCGGGGGTGCTCACCTGGTTCTTCATCGTCCGCCGGGCGGATCATTTCGACTAGGCCACTTCGACTAGCGGTCCGCCTGCAAGATGGTCGAGGTGGTGTGACACGCTCAGAGCATGAGCATCGAGCCGTTTGAGATCGACATCCCCCAAGCCGACCTAGACGACCTTCACCAGCGCCTGGCTATGACCCGCTGGCCCGACACCGTGCGCCCGGGGTGGGCCGACGGCGCTTCGGTGGCCTACATGCGAGAGCTGTGCGGGTACTGGGCCGACGACTATGACTGGCGGGAACGTGAGGCGTACCTCAACGCCTTTCCCCAGTTCACCGCCGCCGCGGCTGGTGAGCAGGTCCACTTCTACCACGTGCGCTCGCCGGAGCCCGATGCCATACCAATGGTGCTGATCCACGGCTACATGGGCTCGGTGGTGGAGTTCCGGGAGATGATGGGGCCGCTGTCAGATCCGGTGGCCCACGGCGGTGATTCGGCCGACGCCTTCCACGTGGTGGTGCCTTCGCTGCCCGGTTACGGCTTCTCCGGACCCACCGCCAACCCCGGCGTGGACATGCACCGCTGCGCAGATGCCATCGCCGGAGTCATGGAGCAGCTGGGCTACGAACGCTACATAGTGCAGGGGGGCGACTGGGGGGCGCTGGTCACCCGGCGAATGGCCGAGGCCTACGCCGACCGGCTCATCGCCGCCCACTTCAACATGCTCTTCGCCCAGCCCACCGCTGAGGAGTCAGCCGACCCGGCCAAGATGATGGAGGGAGTGACCGAGGCTGAGCAGGCGGCCATAGGCCGCTCGCTGGAGGTGATCGACGGAGGCACTGGGTACATGGCGATGCTGAGCACCAAGCCCCAAACCCTGGCCATGGCCCACAACGACTCCCCCGCTGGGCTGGCCGCGTGGTTCATCGAGAAGTACCAGCACTGGTGCGATCTGGAAGATGGCGACCTGGAGAGCGTGTTCACCAAAGGCCAACTGCTCGACAACGTGATGCTGTATTGGATAACCAGCACCGCAGCGTCATCCGGGCGGCTGTATCTGGAGTCGGCCCGCACCGGCACCTCGGCGCTGGACTCCTGGGCTGGCCGGATAACCGTGCCCACCGGCCACGCGGCCTACCCCCGAGAGCTGCTGCAAACCCCCCGAGCATGGGCCGAGCGCCGCTACAACATCGTCCACTGGTCGGTGCAGCCCAAAGGCGGCCACTTCGCCCCCTTCGAGCAACCCGAGCTGTTCACCGACGACCTGCGGGTGTTTGGCCGCTTGTTCCGCTGAGGCCTACGCGAATCGGGCGGAGCGCATGGCTAGGAGGTCGCCGTTGGCGGCCTCTTGGTTCTCGCGGGCCTCGTCGGGGCCTTTCATCCGCAGCGGGCAGGAGACGACCACGTCCATCACCTGGTTGAGGCGCCCGAAGGCGATCCAGCAGCCGATGGCGAGGGTCATCTCCACCACCAGCTCGTCGCCGAAATGGCCGACCATTCGGTCCATGAATTCCTGGTCGATGGACAAGTGGTCGGTGGCGAATTTCTCCGCGTACTCCAGGGCGTCGCGTTCGGCCTCGGTGAAGCCGTCGTATTCGTCCCGGTTGCCGACGTTGAGGTAGTCGTCCTCGCTCAGTTCATATTGCGTCAACGACGCAATGCGGGTGTCCAGTCAAACCACGCACTGGTTGAGCTGGGCGATCCTCATTCGAAGCAGCTCCCGCAACCGCACAGGAAGCTTGCTCTCGTTGTACACCGCGCCACTGAACGCCGATGCCGGGCCGGACAGCTCCGGGGTCATCATCCACAACCGATGCAGCTCCTCCTCGGGGCCGTCGGGGATCTTGATTCGGGCCATGGGTCCTCCTTGGCTGGGGTACCAACACAGTAATGGCTCGCAGCCGATGAGCACTTACAGTCGGGGTATGGGCAGCAGGTTTGACGCCGCTCGCCGGATGGCCCTCACCGGGTTCGCAGCCGCCTTGATATTGGCTTCCTGCGCGTCGTCGGATGAATCAGAAGAGCTGACCTCGCCCACGTCGGCACCGTCAGGATCTGCTGAGGCGGCGCCCGACGAGAGTGCCCACGAGGCGAGCCCCGAGCCTGGGCCGACTGCCGATGCCCCGCTATTGGGCAGCCCGCCCGAGGTGGTCGCGCACGCCGAGGATTGGCCGCTGCCCAACCGCGACCTTGCCTCCACTCGGGCGGTGTTCAACAGCCCGATCGATTCCACCACCGTCGATGGCCTGGAGGTGGCCTGGACAGCCGATGTACGAGGCGGGAGCACGTGGGGCAATCTGGCCACCTCGCCGTTGATATTGGGCGACCGGGTGTTTGTGGCCGGACTCGACGGTGGAGTCCACGCCTTCGACACCACCACCGGAGAGAACCTTTGGAGGGCGGGAAACCGAGGCGGAATGTACGGCCCGTCGGGTGTGGCGGTGGGCTGGGGCAAGGTTTTCGCCATCAAGATCGGCAATCGATTGCGGGGTCAGCAGATCGCGGCTTACGACGCCGACACCGGTGAGCAGATCTGGGCTACTGAGATCACCGAGGGTGGCAGCGAGCTCAACGTGCAGCCGTTCGTCTACAACGGAATGGTGTTGGCCTCTACCAGCGGCTTCCCCGCCGGGGTGCGGGGCACCATCTATGCCTTGGACCAGGCGACCGGCGACGTTGTATGGACGTTTGCCACGGTGGAAGACGAAGGCCTTTGGGGCAATCCCGACGTCAACAGCGGCGGCGGGGCGTGGTACCCGCCGGCGTTGGACCCCGACACCGGCACCCTGTTCTACGGAGTGGGCAACCCCTACCCGTTCCCCGGCGCTCAGGGCTGGCCCGCAGGGTCGAGCCGTCCCGGCGACAACCGCTGGACCAGCGGCACGGTGGCGCTCGACATCAACACCGGCGAGCTGCGATGGGGGTTCCAAGCCTTCCCCCACGACATCTTCGACCGCGACCATGTGCTAGTGGCGCTGGCCAAAGCTGAAGACCACGGTCTCGAACACGATGTGCTCGTGTCGGCCGGCAAGGGCGGGGTGGCGTTCGGCCATGATCCGGCCACCGGCGAAGTGCTGTGGCGAACCTCGGTGGGATTGCACCGCAACGACAGCCTCGAGAGTTTCAGCGCCCCGGTGGAGGTGCTGCCCGGCGCCCAGGGCGGCATGGTCACACCCGCGGCCTTGGCTGACGGAGTGTTCTACGCCGCCATGGTGAATGCCCCCTCCTACTACGAGTCCGACCAGGTGAGCAGCGGCGGCGAGGGCACGCAGATCTTCACCCGTCCCAGCAACGTGGTGGCCATCGACATCGCCACCGGCGACATCGTCTGGGAGGTCAAGATTGAGACCAAGATCCCCGAGATTCCCGCCGCTGATGTGTTTGGCGGCATGACGGTGGTGAACGACCTGCTGTTCACCTCCACTTTCTTCGGGGAGCTGCTGGCCCTCGACCGGGCCACCGGCGAGATCGTGTGGCACCACCAGGCCCAAGGCGCCACCAACGGCTGGCCCTCGGTGGCCGGGGACATGATCATCTACCCCATCGGCTTGGTCGAAGAACCCCAAGTCCCCCACCTGCTGGCACTTCGCTTGAAGCAATAGCGGCCAATAGCCCACCGACTAGCTGGCCATCACCAGTAGAATGCTAAGTCGCGCCATAAACTGCGACAGTATCGCCGCTGCCAGTGTCCCGCTTCGGGACGGCGCCATCTGCATGTGAGGCTCACAATGGCTCGAAACCCCTACCTTGCGGCGCGCTCCGACCTGCGCAACGTGGCGATCATCGCCCACGTCGACCACGGCAAGACCACTCTCGTCGACGCCATGCTCTGGCAGTCGGGAGCTTTTCGCTCCAACGAGACGGTGGCCGAGCGTGTAATGGACTCGATGGACCTCGAGCGAGAAAAGGGCATCACGATCTTGGCCAAGAACACCGCAGTCCGCTACACCCGCGACAGCGGCGAGGAGATCAAGATCAATATCGTCGACACGCCGGGACACTCCGACTTCGGCGGCGAGGTAGAGCGGGCTCTGACAATGGTCGACGGGGTCCTCCTGTTGGTCGACTCAAGCGAGGGCCCGCTGCCCCAGACGCGGTTTGTCCTGCGCAAGGCACTGGGACTCAAGCTGCCCGTCGTGCTGGTGGTCAACAAGATCGACCGGCCCGATGCCCGCATTTCCGAGGTGGTCGATGAGGTGTACGAGCTGTTCCTAGATCTGGACGCTTCCGAGGATCAGATCGACTTTCCGATTGTGTACTGCAACGCCCGTCGGGGCACCGCCACTCTCGACCCACGTGAACAGGGCACCGATCTGCGCCCCATGTTCGAAACGCTGCTCAACGCTGTCCCCGCACCCCGCCACGATCCCGAGCACCCGCTCCAAGCCTGGGTCACCAACCTCGATGCCAGCCCATATGTGGGGCGCATCGCGCTGTGCCGGGTCATGCACGGAACCATCAAGAGGGGCCAAGAAGTGGCGTGGTGCCGCACCGACGGGACGATCACCACCGCCAAGGTCACCGATCTCTACGTGACTGAGGACCTCAACCGGGTGGACGCCGAGGTGGCCAGCGCCGGGGAGATCATCGCCATCTCGGGCATCCCCGAAATCACCATCGGCGAAACGCTGGCCGATCTCACCAGCCCCGCGCCGCTTCCCGGCATCACGGTGGACGAGCCCAGCCTCTCCATAACGATCGGAACCAACACCTCTCCCATGGCGGGGCTCGACGGCGACAAACTCACTGCTCGCTTGATCAAGAACCGCCTCGACACCGAGCTGATCGGCAACGTGTCGATCCGAGTGTTGGACACCGACCGTCCCGACACCTGGCAGATCCAGGGACGAGGCGAGCTTCAGCTCGCGGTGCTGGTGGAGATCATGCGCCGTGAGGGCTTTGAGATGATCGTCGGAAAACCCGAAGTGGTCACTCGCACCATCGACGGAAAGCTCCATGAGCCCACCGAGCAGGTCACCATCGACATTCCCGAGAGCTTCGTCGGCGCGGTGACGCAGCTTCTGGGAGAGCGCAAGGCCACCATGGTGAACATGTCGAACCACGGCACCGGCTGGGTTCGGCTCGACTACATAGTGCCGGCGCGGGGCCTCATTGGCTTGCGCACCGACTTCCTCACCGAGACCCAAGGCACCGGCCTGACGGCCAACGTGTTCGAGGGCTACACACCCTGGATGGGCGAGCTTCGCACCCGTCGCTCAGGCTCAATCGTCGCCGACCGAAAAGGCCCGGTAACCGGATACGCCGTGGCCGCCATCCAAGAACGGGCTTCGCTTTTCGTCGCTCCCGGCGATGAGGTGTACGAGGGCATGGTGATTGGCGAGAACCCCCGCCCCGAGGACATGGACGTCAACATCTGCCGGGAGAAGAAGCAGACCAACGTTCGGGCCGCCGCTTCCGACGACACCGTCCGTTTGACCCCGCCCCGCATTTTGTCGCTAGAGCAATCCCTAGAGTTCATCGCCGACGACGAGTGCATCGAGGTCACGCCCGGCTCCATCCGCCTCCGAAAGACAGTCCTCGACGCCGGCACCCGCGCCCGAAACAAGAAGCGCCTCCAGCGCTAGCTGATGGGCAGCGCCCCAGCCATTCCGGCTAGCCCGCAGATGCCGAAACCTGAGGCCGGGTTGTGGCGACGGTGCCGTAGAACACGCCGACTAGGACGATGGCTGCGCCAACTGCGGCGACAGGCCGGGGCATCTCATTGAAGAACGCTGCGGCCCATATTGTGCCGGCCACCGTCTCAATGGGCGAGAACAGAGCCACATCGGCCACCGGGGCGAAGCGGGGGGCGTTGGACAGCGCCAATCGGCCGAAGGGGTTGAACACCAGGCCCATGGCGGCGATCGACAGGTAGGCCCGGACATCCAACGAGAGCGGCGTTGCCGAGTACACCAAGGCCCCCACGGTCATCACCCCGCCGATGGACAGCCCCACCAAGCGGCTCATATCGGGATACCGGCGCCACATGGTCAAGCTCACCGCAAAGCCCACAATGGCCAAGATACCCAGCAGGTCGCCGGTGAGGGTGGGCTCGCCCACCGAACTCGACACAATCGCCCCTATTCCCACCATGGTGATGGCGATGGCGATGGCCATCTTCCGGGAGATGCGCTCCCTCAGCCATATCCAGGCGCTCACCGCGGCCAGCAGCGGCACTGCGGCCACGATGGCCACCACATTGGCTATCCGGGTCTGGGTGATGGCGATGACGAAGCAGAGTTGGCTGCCCCCGGTCACAAAACCAATGACTAGTTGCTGCCACGGGTGGCGGCGGAACGCCTCCAGCGGCCAGCAGCCGTCCACACGATGGCTGAGCGCGGTGTAGATGGGCACCGAGCAGCACGCCACCCAGAACGAGACATCAATGGCGTCGGCCTCCGAGAGCCGGATCCACAGCGAGTCAGTGGACACCGCCAGCATGCCCACCCCGGCAAGCAGCCAGCCCAGCCGCCGACGATCACTGGACTGGGCGGGATCCATTCAGTGTGCCGTAAGGGACTCGAACCCCTGACCCCCTGCGCGTCATGCAGATGCTCTAGCCAACTGAGCTAACGACCTTGAATTAGAGAGGCTAGCAGGACAAGCGGTCTATCGTGGCTGGAACCTGGAGGGCTTGCCGAGCCTTTCGGCTAGTCGTTGTCGGTGATGGTGCCGGTGGCGTAGAGGAAGCCGTCGCGGATGACGATTCCGCTGATGGCGTAGACATATATGCGCAGCGTTTCGTCGTTTTCTGGGGTGTCGTCGTCGATGACTGGCACAGTCAGGTCGATGGTCGTGTCGCCGGCATCCAGTGTGAACGCCTTGTATTCGATGGTCCAGTCCTGCCACAGCGTCGCGGTGCGGGCGTATCCGCCGTAGCGGAACGTGATCGGGTCGGGATTGGGTTTCGACAGTGTCACCACGAACACCAGGTTCTGCGCGCCCTCAACGGCGGTGGCGTCGCTGACGGTCACCGTCGGCGGCCCTGATGACGGCAGATCGTTGTCGGACACCGCGACTGTCGCCGCGCCCTGCGCGGACGACACGGTATAGCCCGTGCCGCTGTCGACCGTGACGGTCAGAGAACCGTCGGGCTCGTCGGTGCTGTCGTCTCTGGTGCCGAGCCTCAGGGTGTAGGTGCCCGACGACGCCATCTGGATGGTTGTCGTGCCGGGCAGCAAGTAGTAGTTGCCGCTCTGGGAGACCGTCAGGCTGACCGTCAAGGGCGCCGTCGGTGCGGGACTGGCCGTGATCGTGAAGGTCGCATTGCCACCTTCTGTGACCGCAGTGCCCCCGACGATGCTGATGACCGGCGTGTTCGGCGGCGGCGCCGCGTCGTCGTCATCGGACACCGCGACTGTCGCCGCACCGGCCGACGACGACACCGTGTAGCCGGTGCCGCTGCCCACTGTCGCGGTGACCGACCCGTCCGCCTCGTCAGTTGTGTCGTCGGTGGTGGCGACGGTCAGCGTGTAGCTCCCGCCGGTCGGGATGGTCACTGTGCGCGCCCCGGTGGACACGCCGAAGCTGCCGCTCTGGGCGACGGTGACGCTGACCGACAGGGCTGTCGTCGGCGCAGGGCTGGCGGTAAGCGTGAACGTCGCAGCAGTCCCCTCGGTGACATCGCTGCCCGCAGCGATGCTGATCTCCGGTTCAGCCGGCGGCGGAGGGGGTGGTGCCGGGTCGTCGTCGTCTGAGACCGCGACCGTCGCCGAACCGGCTGACGATGACACCGTGTAGCCGGTCCCGGTGTCGATCGTGACGGTCACCGACCCGTCGGCCTCGTCGGCGCTGTCACCAGTGGTGTCCACCGACAGCGCGAAGGTGCCCGCGGTGGAAATCGTCACGGTCCGAGCTCCGGTCGTCACACCGAAATCGCCTGACTGCGACACCGTCACATCGACCGTCAAAGCAGCCGCCGGCGCCGGAGACGCGGTGAGCGTGAACGACGCCGCCGAGCCCTCGGTCACACCGCTGCCCGCAGCAATGCTGATCTGCGGGCTCGCGGGCTGCTGGGCTGCCTCGATGCACTCCAGCGCCTCGCGGAACGGCCTCCACCCGAACCAGAGCTGCTCGCGCTCGAGCGCCTCAGCCGCAGTGAACGCAGTCACCTGATCATCGACGACGTCGCCGAACGCGACCAGCACCCGAAGCCAGTTACGGCCATACCCCGGAGCGCGATCACGGTTCAGCTCGTAATAGTCCCGCGCCAACCCCAGCGTCTCATCAGAAACACAATCCGCAGGCGGAGGCGGAGGTGGAGGCGGGTCGTCGTCATCAGACACCGCCACCGTGGCGCTGCTGTTGCTCGACGAGACGGTGTAGCCCGTGCCACTGCTCACCGACACTGTTACCGACCCATCAGCCTCGTCGGTGCTGTCACCGGTGGTGGCGACGGTCAGGATGTAGCTGCCACTGGTCGGGATCGTCACGGTCCGCGCCCCTGCCGTCACACCGAAATCGCCTGACTGCGACACCGTCACATCCACCGCCAAAGCAGAAGTCGGCGCCGGAGACGCAGTGAGCGTGAACGACGCAGCGCCGCCCTCGGTGACACCGCTGCCCGCCGCGATGCTGATCTCCGGCAGCACAGCGGGCGGCTGCTGAGCGGTCAAGCCGTCAACGCTCAGCGTGAAAGCGCCCGTAGTCGACCGACTGAACGTCGTCGCCTCAACCGTGTAATCCCCCGCAGCCAACGACTCCGAGATCCGCGAGTTGTAGCCGTCGCCGCCATCATCGTTGCGAGACAGCTCCCCACCGTCGCGGCCAAGCCCGCTGCGCAAGAACAAATACGTATCAACAGACGACTCCAAATCGATCGTCACTGTGGCCCGCTGCGCCAAAGAGAAAGTAAAGAACCGGGCATACCGGCCCTCGCGGCCCTCCGAATCGCACGCGTCCGTCCATTGCCCCGCGACGCTCCCATCACCCTCCAACGCCGACACACACACATCAGCAACCACAAGCGGCACATCATCATCAGACACCGCCACCGACGTCGAACCCGCCGACGACGACACCGTATAGCCCGTCCCGCTGCCCACCGACACCGTCACCGAACCATCCGCCTCGTCATCGCTGTCGCCGCTGGTCGCGACCGTGAACGTCGCGCTGCCCGACGCCGTGACCGCCACCGTCCGCGATCCGGTCGCCACACCGAAATCGCCGCTCTGCGACACAGCGACCGCCACATCCAGACCAACCGCAGGCTTCGGCGACGCAGTCAACGTGAAACTCGCAGCAGACCCCTCAACCACACCGCTGCCAGCCGCAATGCTGATCTCAGGCACATCATCATCAGACACCGCCACAGACGCCGCGCCCTGCGCAGACGACACCGCATAGCCCGTCCCGCTGCCCACCGACACCGTCACCGAACCATCCGCCTCATCAGCCGAATCATCCACCGTCGCCACAGTGAACGCCTTGGAACCAGACGCCGGAATCGTAACCGCCCTCGAACCAGCCGACACACCAAAATCGCCGCTCTGCGCAACAGTCAGATTGACCGTCAGGGGCGCCGCCGGTGCAGGACTGGCCGTGAGCGTGAACGACGCAGCGCCGCCTTCTGTGACACCGCTGCCCGCAGCAATGCTGATCTCCGGAACCGGCGGCGGCGGGTCGTCATCGTCAGACACAGCGACGGTCGCGGAGCCAGACGAAGTTGACACTGTGTAGCCGGTGCCGGTGTCGATCGACACTGTCACCGACCCGTCGGCCTCGTCAGCCGCGTCGTTCGCCGTCGCCACAGTGAACGTCTTGCTGCCCGTGGTCGGGACCGTCACGGCCCGCCCCCCTGCCGTCACACCGAAATCGCCTGACTGCGACACCATCACATCCACCGTCAAAGCAGCAGTCGGCGCCGGAGACGCAGTGACGGTAAACGACGCCGCCGAGCCCTCAGTAACACCGCTGCCCGCCGCAATGCTCACTTCAGGCTCAACATCGCACTGAGCCTGCTCCAAGGCCGCCAGAGTGCGCGAGATGCGATCCCAACGCGTGTTTCCCAGCCAATCGGCCACACCCTGAGCCTGGTCAGCCGTCATCGGCGTATGGCCCGTGTCTGTGCCCAAAGCAGCCAGCACCCGATTGAAACGCTTGACCCCAGCCCAAGCAGCAGCAGACAAGGCATCCCGCCAACCAGTGACCTCCGACACCGTCACCGCATCGTCCGGCAACACCACGCTGCACCCACCATCATCATCTGACACAACGACCGTGGCCGCAGCACTGCCCGACGACACCGTGTAACCCGACCCGGCCTCGACCGTTGCGGTGACCGAACCGTCCGCCTCATCGTCGCTGTCATCGCTGGTAGCCACAGTCAACGCAAAACTGCCCGACGCCGGGATCGTCACCGTGCGCGAACCGGTCGCTACGCCGAAATCGCCGTCCTGGGAGACTGCAACCGTCACATCCAGACCAACCGCAGGCTTGGGCGACGCAGTCAACGTGAAACTCGCCGCCGCCCCCTCGGCGACGCCGCTACCCGCAGTAATGCTGACCTCAGGCGTCGTGGACGGCAGGTCGTCATCGGTGATGGTCGCCGATGCAGAGCCCGGGGTGCCGATGGTGTAAGCGCTGTCGGCGCTAATGCTGACGGTTACGACGCTGTCATCTTCGTCTTCTTGGTCATCGTCAATAGGTACGGCGATGGAGGCGCTTGTCTGGTTGCCTGGAATCGTCACGGAAGCTGGCTTGTTACTCAGCATCGCCTGGGTTTCGCTCCAAGCCAGGTCAACGGTGAGCGGCGTCGACAGGATGCCTCCGCTGCGAGTCGCGGTGAGGTCTAGCGACTCGCCCTCGGCGACCTGAGCCGAACTGAGGGCGATGGACACCTCCGGGTTCGGAAGCACCAGCGGTTCGGGGAAAATCCAAGGCCGCGCCTGCTTGATGGCGATTTTGTTGGCCGCCGTGATCTTGAACTCGATCTCAATGGCGAAATCCTCACCGTCCTGGACCTCATATAGGGTTCTGAAGCGGTTATGGATGGTGTCCAGGTTGCTTCGGAGTTGGCGCATCTGGGCAGCACTCATCAGGAGCTTGTTCGACTTAGCCAGGCTTGAGCGCGACAGCACCGTGGCGCTGCCGGCAGCACTCAGCAGCAGTTGTTCAGGCTGGGAGTTCGCCTCCGGGTTGGTGACCAAATCCTCCCCCACTTGTGAGTTGATGTAATGGGCATTGTCCTGGAAGGTGATCGGGTCGTAGCTGACCGCGACACCGTTGACCAGCTCGTCTGAGTAATTGGGATGGACCAGAACTCCCATGGCCACGGTGGTGTGGTCCACCCGATGGAAATCGCGTTCCAAAAAGGCGCGGTGATTCCAGAGGCTGGCCCAGACGGCCTTGATGGATTTGTCGATGCCGTCTGCGGTGGTCTCGTCGGGGTCCTGCGTCTTGGAGTCATACAGGCCGGCCCCGCTGAACGCGGGCAAGTCCTCATTGTTGGTGCTGGACCGGTACCGCAGGGACTGGCCATCCGGGTAAGCACCGTGCAAATTGTTCAGCGCCGTAATGATCCAGGAGGGGGACGTCGCATTCTTGATGGCCTTGCGCAAGTCGTCCAGCATCTCCTCTTGGATGTCGGAATCGGTCTGGAAGTACGAGTGGGCCAGCATGGCTGACACTGCTTGAGCCAGCGTTGTCTCTGCCGAGAGTGTGATCTTCTCCGCGTCTGGAGCCTTCTTCTTGCCCAATATCGTCTGTTCGCCGAGCGTTGCCTGCTTCATGAATTCGTCGTAGAAGTAGAAGGGGACGGCGTACCCCACCGGGGTTGTGCCGCTGGGCAGCGACAATTTGGTCAACTCGGCCAAGTTGGCTGCCTTGACGCCGAAGGCATCCCAATCCGAAAAACTCACGTTCGCCAGTGAGGTAATGGATGTCTTTGTTAAGTCTCGCTGAAGGGTCTGAGTTTGAGGGGGGCGCAGCTCCTGAAAGTGCTGGTCTACATCCGCTTTGGTCGCGGCGCGAATCGTGTAGCCATCGGCGCCGACGGCGTAATAGACATAGCTGTCGACCAGAGACTTGATGGTGTCATCCTTCAGAGCATCGCGAATGTATGCATTGGGCAGGCCGTTTTGGATGGCACGCAAGTTGACGTGAGATAGCGGCGTTTGAGGCACAGTGGTGATAGTTCCGGCAACACGCGGAAGGTCATTGGGCAGCGTGGTATAGATAGCCACGTCGAACGGGCTGGGCCGGTCACCTTCCGCCATCAGTCGCAGGCGTCCGTAACCCTCCGCCTGGTTAAACGGGATGTAGTCCACATCGGGGTTTATGTCCTCATCCAGCAGTACGTTGACCCGAGAGCTGTCGTACCGGCTCTTATCATTCTTGTACACATTGACCTGTGATTCCGTAACGGGGTGGTAGTACAGGTTGTTTTTCAGAAAGGGCATACCCGCGGCTAGGGTCTCGTAGTATCCCTCGACGGTGCTGAGGCCTGCGATACCCCAAAGGGAAAAGCGAAACGCATACACACCTAGCGACCCGTCCGGCGCGGCGACGTGTGGGTAATAGACGATAGTGCCATTGCCGGTTTCTGTGGGCGTACTGATCGAGACACCGATGGCCCTATCGAAGTTGGCGTGGATCTTATGAGTATTCGAGTTTATGAAGTATGCCGCCGGGGTCTCACCCGAAAGACTTCGAATAGAGAATTTGACGAACTCCAATCCGTTGAGGTGCTCCAATCCCCTCACGCCCGTGTCGCCGTTAAAGGACAACGTCTGGAACATTTCCCGAGAGGATATGGCTACTGCACCATTGGTGATATCTAATTTCTTTCCGCTGTTGATGGGGTTGTAGGTACCCAACTCCTTCAGCTCTGTGACGTCGTCAACACAGTCACCGTCGAGGTCGCCGGGCTGCGCAACCGAGAATTTGTCCAGGCGATACCGGCTGGCGCTCAGGGGTGCGAGGTTCTCAGAAAGGGTGGTCGTACCATCCTCCCCCAACTTGACCAGAATCGGTCGATCTTTGGTCGAAGTGTGCGGGTTGCTAGCCCGAACGTAGAGCACGAAATAATCAGCAGTGGTCGAGTTCACCGTGATGGGGACACTGGTAACCGGGATATTGGTCGGAGTGGGCGCGACATAGCCGTCTTCACAGGGACCGGGTGCAGTCGAAGTGTCGGCTGAAGCCAGTGACCCAATCGGAGCAATGGCTGCCAGCAGGCTCAGCGCGACAACAAGGATCCCAAAGAACCGGAGAAAATCGGACTTCTGCTTGAACGCGTGCGAGCACGAAACCGCCATGGCACAACCTCTTGTTGGGCAAATGATCCCGGACTAACCCGGACCAAACCGACACCAACCCATACCGCGAACCAAATCACAGCAAAAGATGCGACAATCGCCGCTCCCATGTGTGACCCGTACGCAGTCCGCCACTTGGCTATGCTTGCGCCCAGTCTACCCGTGGGGTCTGGGATTCACAAAACGGCGTGCCCCTGGGTCAAGGCGATCCAGGTAATGGTGGGCCGTAAGGGACTCGAACCCCTGACCCCCTGCGCGTCATGCAGGTGCTCTAGCCAACTGAGCTAACGGCCCTGAACAAATCAGGGTAGCAGGGTCGCCGCTGAGTACGCCGATGCATATATGGTAGAACCCAGTACTACACCAGCAGTCGAATCACCCTAGGGGGCGCAGATGTCTGGAGATGTCACGACGGAGAAGTGCACGGTTGGCTTTGTCGCTCTAAATCGCTTCAATGCAATCGGGCTTGCCGCCATCGCCGGTATCAACGCCCTTGGCATCGCGGCACTGGGCTTGTTGAACGCGATGGGCCTGGTGACGTTTGGCGCGGTCAACTCGATGGGCATCGTGACGGTGGGCGGCGTAAACGCAATCGGCCTGGTCACGCTGGGCGGGGTCAACTCAATCGGCATCGTGGCCATTGGCGGACTGAATGCCACCGGCGTTGTCGCCATCGGCGGAGGCAACGTAACCAGCATGGTGTAGTCACTTTCCTGCGCGGCGAGATTTGCGCTGCCACTTAGCCCGGTAGGACTCGCTCGGTGCGCGGAGGGTTATCGAGTCGGAGTACTGGTAGAGCACCGCGCCGACCAGTGTGAGGATGATGACGTAGGCGGCGGCGAGTGCTCCGAGGTCGCTCTCGCGGGCGATGCCGAGTTCGGCGATGACGATCGAGAACTCCCCGTGGGCGATGAGGGCAGCCCCCGCACGGGCCCGCCCGGGCTTGCCGATGGCGGCTCGTCCAGCGCCGATCCAGCCGGTGGCGAACTTGGTGGCGATGGTGATGACGGCGATGACCACGGCGGCGACGGCGACATCGGAGAGGAGGCGAATGTCTACCTGGAGGCCGAAGAACACGAAGAAGACCGCGGCGAACAGGTTGCGCAGCGGCAACAGCAGGCCGCGGGCATGCGAGACGATATCTCCCGATAGCGCGACGCCCACGACGAAGGCGCCCACCGCCGTTGACAGGTTGAGGCGTCCGGCAATACCGGCGAAGAGGAGCGTGCCGCCGAGCAGGGTCAACAACAGCGCTTCGCTGGACTGGCTCAAGGCGATGGCGCTCAGCCGGTCTCCGAAGAAATAGGCGGCACCGAGCACGCCAACCACCACCAGCAACGCCACGGTGACGGTGACGGTGGTGCTCAACACCGACCCGCCGAAGAGCACCCCAGAGACGATGGGCAGATAGAGCACCATGGCCAGGTCTTCGATCACCAGCACGCTGAGGATCACCGATGTCTCATGGTTGCCGATGCGGTCGAGATCGGCGACCAGCTTGGCCACGATGCCCGACGACGATATGTAGGTCACGCCGCCGAGCAACACGGCGACGATCGGGTCGAACCCCATTAACAGGCCGGCGACGAAACCGGGAGGGAAGTTGAGAAACAGGTCGACTATCCCGGCCAGGGTGGACCGTCGCACATTGTCGATCAGCTCGTGAGCCGAGAACTCGAGTCCCAGCATCAACAGCATCAAGATGACGCCGATCTCGGCGCCCACCTCGATGAACTCCGTTGACGCCGGCAACTCGACGAGGCCGCCATCGCCAAGCGCCAGTCCCACCAGAAGGTACAGCGGAAGCGCAGGCAGGCCGATCCTCCGGGCCAGGCGGGCGACGATGGCCAAGACCAGAACCACCGCTCCCAGTTCGATCACAAACAGATCGCTGGCCGTGTGCATGGGCTAGTCCGATTGGATAAGCAGCTTGGTGGCCGCCTTCACCGCGGCAGGGACCCCGACAACCACAGCCGTGGCACCAGCTTCAAGGCGGTCGGCCCCGCCAGGGATTGGAATTGAGCCCGCGTCGGTGACGAGCGCGACGACACCCGCACCGGTTTGTGCCCTAAGCCCGGCTTCGGCGAGGGTGAGCCCGGCGAGAGACGACTTCGAGTCGATCTTCACCCAAGAGATCACGAGGTCCTCAAGCCGATGTACGGCGTCATCGAGATGCTCCAAGACCGGGTTGCCGCCCAAAAGCTCACCGAGGGTGTGCCCCTCCTCCTCGGTCAACTCCACGCTCTCGCAGGCGCGATCAACGTCCCGCTCGTCATAGACCACCAGATCGCGCCTGCCAGTCTGATGAACGACCACACCGACAGAGCGACCAGCGTTCGTTTCCAGGTCGAATCGAACCCCCACACCGGGCAAATCTGTCTCGGTGGCCTTTCCCACTGGTCTCTCCTCCCGATCGTGGTCGAGGGCCAACTCTAACCTTGGGAGATTCGGTCAGTCGTCGTCGGTGATGGTGCCGGTGGCGTAGAGGAAGCCGTCGCGGATGACGATTCCGCTGATGGCGTAGACATATATGCGCAGCGTTTCGTCGTTTTCTGGGGTGTCGTCGTCGATGACTGGCACAGTCAGGTCGATGGTCGTGTCGCCGGCATCCAGTGTGAACGCCTTGTATTCGATGGTCCAGTCCTGCCACAGCGTCGCGGTGCGGGCGTATCCGCCGTAGCGGAACGTGATCGGGTCGGGATTGGGTTTCGACAGTGTCACCACGAACACCAGGCTCTGCGCGCCCTCAACGGCGGTGGCGTCGCTGACGATCACCGTCGGCGGCCCTGATGACGGCAGATCGTTGTCGGACACCGCGACTGTCGCCGCGCCCTGCGCGGACGACACGGTATAGCCCGTGCCGCTGTCGACCGTGACGGTCAGAGAACCGTCGGGCTCGTCGGTGCTGTCGTCTCTGGTGCCGAGCCTCAGGGTGTAGGTGCCCGACGACGCCATCTGGATGGTTGTCGTGCCGGGCAGCAAGTAGTAGTTGCCGCTCTGGGAGACCGTCAGGCTGACCGTCAAGGGCGCCGTCGGTGCGGGACTGGCCGTGATCGTGAAGGTCGCATCGCCGCCCTCCGTGACCGCAGTGCCCCCGACGATGCTGATGACCGGCGTGTTCGGCGGCGGCGCCGCGTCGTCGTCATCGGACACCGCTACCGTCGCCGCGCTCTGTGTCGACGACACTGTGTAGCCGGTGCCGCTGCCCACTGTCGCGGTGACCGACCCGTCGGCCTCGTCGGTTGTGTCGTCGGTGGTGGCGACGGTGAACGTGGCGCTGCCCGTCGTCGGAATCGTGACCGTCTGCTCGCCGATGCTGGCGAAGTCGCCGCTCTGGGACACGGTCACGCTGACATCGAGACTCGCCGCGGGCACAGGGCTGGCCGTGACGGTGAACGTCGCAGCCGAACCCTCAGTGACGCCGCTGCCCGCGGCGATGCTGATCTCGGGCACGTCATCGTCGGCCACAGCGACCGTGGCGCTGCTGTCGCTCGACGAGACTGTGTAGCCCGTGCCGCTGCCCACTGTCGCGGTGACCGACCCGTCCGCCTCGTCAGTTGTGTCGTCGGTGGTGGCGACGGTCAGCGTGTAGCTCCCGCCGGTCGGGATGGTCACTGTGCGCGCCCCGGTGGACACGCCGAAGCTGCCGCTCTGGGCGACGGTGACGCTGACCGACAGAGCCGACGCCGGCTGGGAGCTGGCGGTGAGCGTGAAGGTCGCAGCAGTCCCCTCGGTGACATCGCTGCCCGCAGCGATGCTGATCTCCGGTTCAGCCGGCGGCGGAGGGGGTGGTGCCGGGTCGTCGTCGTCTGAGACCGCGACCGTCGCCGAGCCCGCTGACGATGACACCGTGTAGCCGGTCCCGGTGTCGATCGTGACGGTCACCGACCCGTCGGCCTCGTCGGCGCTGTCACCGGTGGTGTCCACCGACAGCGCGAAGATGCCCGCGGTGGAAATCGTCACGGTCCGCGACCCGGTCGCCACACCGAAATCGCCTGACTGCGACACCGTCACGTCGACCGTCAAAGCAGCCGCCGGCGCCGGAGACGCGGTGAGCGTGAACGACGCCGCCGAGCCCTCGGTCACACCGCTGCCCGCAGCAATGCTGATCTGCGGGCTCGCGGGCTGCTGGGCTGCTTCGATGCACTCCAGCGCCTCGCGGAACGGCCTCCACCCGAACCAGAGCTGCTCGCGCTCGAGCGCCTCAGCCGCAGTGAACGCAGTCACCTGATCGTCGACGACGTCGCCGAACGCGACCAGCACCCGAAGCCAGTTGCGGCCATAACCAGGCGCGCGATCACGGTTCAGCTCGTAATAGTCCCGCGCCAACCCCAGCGTCTCATCAGAAACACAATCCGCAGGCGGAGGCGGCGGTGGAGGCGGGTCGTCGTCAGACACCGCGACCGTGGCGCTGCTGTTGCCAGACGAGACGGTGTAGCCCGTGCCACTGCTCACCGACACCGTCACCGACCCATCAGCCTCGTCGACGCTGTCACCAGTAGTGGCGACAATCAGCGCGTAGCTGCCACTGGTGGAAATCGTCACGGTCCGCGCCCCGGTCGCCACACCGAAATCGCCTGACTGGGCGACGGAGACGCCGACTGTCAGCGCTGACTGCGGCACAGGGCTGGCCGTGAGCGTGAACGACGCAGCACCGCCCTCTGTGACACCGCTGCCCGCAGCGATGCTGATCTGCGGATCCGGCGGCGGCGGAGGCGGGTCGTCATCGTCAAACACAGCCACGGTCGCGGAGCCCGACGAAGTCGACACTGTGTAGCCGGTACCGGCGTCGATCGACACTATTACCGACCCGTCAGCCTCGTCGGCGCTGTCACCGGCGGTGGCGACAGTCAGCGTGTAGCTGCCGCTGGTGGGGACCGTCACGGTCCGCGCCCCGGTCGTCACACCGAAATCGCCTGACTGCGACACCGTCACACCGACCGTCAAAGCAGCAGTCGGCGCCGGAGACGCAGTGAGCGTGAACGACGCAGCGCCGCCCTCGGTGACACCGCTGCCCGCCGCGATGCTGATCTCCGGCAGCACAGCGGGCGGCGGCTGAGCGGTCAAGCCGTCAACGCTCAGCGTGAAAGCGCCCGTAGTCGACCGACTGAACGTCGTCGCCTCAACCGTGTAATCCCCCGCAGCCAACGACTCCGAGATCCGCGAGTTGTAGCCGTCGCCGCCATCATCGTTGCGAGACAGCTCCCCACCGTCGCGGCCAAGCCCGCTGCGCAAGAACAAATACGTATCAACAGACGACTCCAAATCGATCGTCACTGTGGCCCGCTGCGCCAAAGAGAAAGTAAAGAACCGGGCATACCGGCCCTCGCGGCCCTCCGAATCGCACGCATCCGTCCATTGCCCCGCGACGCTCCCATCACCCTCCAACGCCGACACACACACATCAGCAACCACAAGCGGCACATCATCATCAGACACCGCCACCGACGTCGAACCCGCCGACGACGACACCGTATAGCCCGTCCCGCTGCCCACCGACACCGTCACCGAACCATCCGCCTCGTCATCGCTGTCGCCGCTGGTCGCGACCGTGAACGTCGCGCTGCCCGACGCCGGGACCGCCACCGTCCGCGAACCGGTCACCACACCAAAATCCCCGCTCTGCGACACAGCAACCGCCACATCCAGACCAACCGCAGGCTTCGGCGACGCAGTCAACGTGAAACTCGCAGCAGACCCCTCAACCACACCGCTGCCAGCCGCAATGCTGACCTCAGGCACATCATCATCAGACACAGCCACAGACGCCGAACCCGCCGACGACGACACCGCATAGCCCGTCCCGCTGCCCACCGACACCGTCACCGAACCATCCGCCTCATCAACCGAATCATCCACCGTCGCCACAGTGAACGCCTTGGAACCAGACGCCGGAATCGTAACCGCCCTCGAACCAGCCGACACACCAAAATCGCCGCTCTGCGCAACAATCACCGTCACATCCAGATCAACCGCAGGCTTCGGCGACGCAGTCACCGTGAAGCTCGCAGCGACCCCCTCAACCACACCAGCACCCCCAGCAATGCTGATCTCCGGATCATCCTGCTCGGCATCGTCGCCGCACTGAACCTGCTCCACCGCCGCCAAAGTGCGCGAAATGCGATCCCAACGCGAGTTCCCCAGCCAATCAGCCACACCCTGAGCCTGCTCAGCCGTCATCGGCGTATCACCAGTATCAACACCAAGCGCAGCAAGCACACGATTGAACCGCTTAACCCCCGCAGCCGCAGCAGCAGACAACCCATCCCGCCAACCAGTCACCTCATCAACTGTGACCGCGTCGTCAGGCAACTGCGGCGCGCACTCGGCCGGATCATCATCAGACACAGCCACCGACGCCGAACCCAAAGACGACGACACCGTGTAACCCGTGCCCGTGCTCACCGTCGCAGTGACCGACCCGTCCGCCTCGTCGGTTGTGTCGTTGGCGGTGGCGACGGACAGAGTGAAACTGCCCGACGCCGGGACCGTCACCGTCCGCGACCCCGTCGCCGCACCGAAATCACCGCTCTGCGACACAGCGACCGTCACATCCAGACCAGCCGCCGGCTTCGGCGACGCAGTCAACGTGAAACTCGCAGCCGTCCCCTCGGAGACGCCGCTACCCGCAGCGATGCTGACCTCGGGAACATCATCATCAGACACAGCCACAGACGCCGCACCCTGAGTGGACGACACCGTGTAGCCCGTCCCAGCGGACAGCGACACCGTCACCGAACCGTCAGCCTCGTCGATACTGTCGTCACTCGTGCCCAGCCTCAGGATATGGGTGCCCGACGTCGCGATCTGAACAATCGCCGGACCGGTCCCAACATAGAAATCGCCGCTCTGGGAGACCGTCACGTTGACCGTCAGCGGCGCAGCCGGCGCAGGACTGGCCGTGAGCGTGTACGTCGCATTCCCACCCTCGGTCACCGCCGAACCACCGACAATGCTGACGACCGGCAACGGATCATCATCATCAGACACAGCCACCGTCGCCGCGCCCTGCGTGGACGAAACCGTGTAACCCGATCCGCTGCCCACCGTCGCGGTCACCGAACCGTCCGCCTCATCAGCCGAATCGTCCGCCGTCGCGACAGTAAACGTCTCCGAACCAGACGCCGGAATCGTCACTGTCCTCGAACCCGTCGTCGCGCCGTAGTCACCGCTCTGCGACACACTGACCGTCACATCCAGACCAGCCGCAGGCGACGGCGCCGCGGTCACCGTGAAACTCGCAGCAACACCCTCAGTCACACCGCCCCCACCAGCAATGCTGATCTCCGGGACATCATTGTCGGCCACAGCCACCGTGGCGCTCCCGCTGCCCGACGAGACCGTGTAGCCCGTCCCGCTGCCCACCGTCGCAGTCACCGAACCGTCCGCCTCGTCAGCCGAATCGTCCGCCGTAGCGACAGCAAACGTCTCCGAACCAGACGCCGGAATCGTGACTGTCCTCGAACCCGTCGTCGCACCGTAGTCACCGCTCTGCGACACACTGACCGTCACGTCCAGATCAGCCCCAGGCGCCGGCGCCGCGGTCACCGTGAAACTCGCAGCAGCACCCTCAGTCACACCGCCACCACCAGCAATGCTGATCTCGGGTTCAGTTGGCTGTGACGCCAAGCCGGTGATGGTCAGCGAAAAGTCGCGAGTGATGCCACTCGCGTAGGTGGTCGCCTCGATGGTGTACCAGCCTGCCGCAAGCGTTTCGCTGATGCGGGAGTTCAGGTTTCCTCCGCCGACGTCGTCGTTCTTATACAGCGGCTGGCCGCTCTGGGTGTTCTCTCCTGAGAGCAGGAACATGTAGGTGTCGGCCGATGACGTGAGTTCGATGGTGACGTTGCTCGATTGCTCCAGCTCGAAGATGTAGTACCGAGCGTTTCTGCCTGGACGCTGTTGGGAATTGCAGTCATCGGCCCATGTCCCCGAGACCTCGCCGTCGGTCGTTAACGTTGTTGTGCAGGCGAGCCCCCCGTCATCATCGGCGACGTTGACCGTCGCGATGCCGGCACCGGTGCGCTCGGATACTGAGATTGTCGAGGACACGGCATAACCGTTGCCATCCCTGATCGCCGCGGTGATGGAACCATCGGACTCCGCGACGCTGTCGTTGTCTGTGTAAACCGTCAAGGTGGCGCTGCCCGTGGCGGGAATCGTCACCGTCTGCGAGCCGGTCGTGGCGAAATCCCCGTCTTGCGTGACCGCAACAGTGACATCGAGGTCGGCCGCAGGCGCGGGGGAGGCAGTGAGAGTGAAGCTGGCGTCTTCACCCTCGGTGATGTCGCCGCCGTCGGCGATGCTGATCACCGGAACCGATGTCTGCGGGCTCAAGCCCCGGATCTGCATCTTGAATGAGCCGGTTTCCTCGTGATCGAGGGATGTTGCCTCGATCGTGTACCACCCGGCGCTGAGAGCCTCGCTGATGCGGGCGTTCAAGTAGAGGGCCGTGCCGGGCGGGTTCTGTGATTCTCCCGCGTTGTCATTGAAATGCAAGGGCGTGCCCGTCCGCGCATCCTTGCCGTGACGCAGCATGAGGTACGGGTTCAGCTCCGTCGACTCCATCTCGATGACGACGCCGCTGCGTTGGGCAATCTCGAACGAGTAGAAACGGGCGTACCGCTTGCTGTCTTCTGAGTAGAAGCTCTGCTTGCAGTTCGTGACCAAGATGCCGTCGACGGAGCCGTCGGCGGTCACGAGGTCATGGCAGCTGAAGTTGTCGTTGTCGTTCACGCCGACAGTGGCTGCCGACGCGCTGGACGACACGTCGTAGCTAGCGCCTTTGACGAGCATTGCGGTGATGCCGCCGTTCGCCTCGGGGACATTGTCGTTCGCGGTGGAGAGAACGAGTTGGGTGCTGCCGGTGCTGGTGGGGATGTTGATCGTACGCGTGCTGGGTGTCACCCCGTAGTCGCCCGTCACCGAGACCTGCACCTTGACGGGCATCGGCGAGCTCGGTATCGGGCTGGCGGTCAGGGTGAAGCGGACGTTGGAGCCCTCGGTGACATCCGCGCCGCCGCTGAGACTCACTACAGGCACTGCCGCTAGACCGTTGATATCGAGCGAGAACGCACCGGTCTGCGAGTTGGCGGCCGTGGTCGCTTCGATCGTGTAGCTGCCCGCTGCAAGCGTGGCGCTGATCCGGGCGTTGTTGCCAGTGCCGCCGTTGTCGTCGCTGTGCAGCGCAGTGCCCTGCTGGGCGTTGTAGCCATTGCGCAGGCGGAGATAGGAATCGACGCTCGACGACAGGTCGATCGCCACCGTCGATTCCTGCAAAACCCTGATGTTGTAGTAGCGGCCGCTCTTGGCGGAGTCGGCGGCCGAGACGCAGCCATTCGTCCAACTGCCCGACGTGGTGCCCGAACCGTTGAGATCCTCAGCGCAGCTGGGCGAGGGCAGTTGCGCGAAGCCGTGCCCCCAGGTGCTGTTCGGCACGATAGGGCCGTTCGCAATCGCGTGCGCCTTGAGGTAACCGGTGACCTCAGTCGGAGCGAAGCTGGGATTCTGCTGGACAACGAGCGCTGCCAAGCCGCCGACATGGGGGGTAGCCGCGCTGGTGCCCCAGAATGTGCCGTCCGCAGCGGTCTGCATGCCGGCTGCGCCGACGATGTCGGGCTTGACGCGGCCGTCGGGAGTGGGCCCGCGGCTGCTGTAGTTGTGAATGGCTATCGGGCTGCCGGCCCCGACTGCCAGCATGCCAGGGTGCGGGCTGTCCGCAGGCGACATAACGCTGTAACCGTCTGATTGGGTTCCGAGGACGCCGCCCCAAGCGACCAACTGAATCCAGCTGGGCTTGGACCCGTCCATGGACTTGACCCTCAAAGCGACAGTGGCAGACTGCGATCCTGTGTTTTCGATGGTGACGTTCTCGAAGGGCTCGTGATGGGAGTCTCCCGTCTGCGAGTCGTTCGCCGTGGCAAGGACAGCCTCATCGGGAGAGCCGGGCTTGGTCACGACCATCAGGGCAAGGTCATCGTCGGCGCCCTCCCACGTGTCGTCCCAGCGCATGAACACACGCACGCTCTTGCCCGGCCCCAAAGTGAGGTACTGATTTTCGGTGCCGGCCCTCCACTCGTGAATGTTGTCGGTGTCAGCATCTGCAAAGGGGCCGTACCAAGTGTCTCGATGTCGGTTACCGGCTGCGTTGACCCAGACGATGCCGTTGTCGGCCGCCCACTTCACCGTGTTCAGCGGGCCATAGGGGTAGGGGCTGGTGCCATCGGGCGGACCGTGGAACTGCCAAGTAATGGAGTAGACGATGACCTGGACACCCTCGCCGTGCATCCACTGGGCCGTGCGGCGGAGATCGGCCGACGAGACCGGGTTGGCGATGTACAGGCTGGCCTCGGGGGCCACGTCCATCACCGTCTCGGCCACGATGGTGCCATGATTGTTTCCGCCTGCGGCAGAGCAATCAGCAATGTTGCTCGTGTGTTTGCCCAAATCGGTGTAACACCGAGCGGTGACGGCACTCGGCAGATCGGTACCCAACAGTGCGGGCGTTCCGGTGAAACCATCCCTAGTCGTGGACCCTCTTGGCACGTCGATCACGCCGATCTTGACGCCTTGGCCCTTGATCCCGGCGTCGTGCCAGGCGCTGGCGAGGTGCTGCGCGACACCACCGCTGGTGACCGTACCCCTGGCCTGCAACGGCCGCGCCAGCTCTCGTGCCCAGCTCACTCCGGGCGTCTGCGCCAACCGGGCGAGCACGGTCGGCGGCACATAGGCCTCGATGTAGCTGCCAAGCACGTTGCGGACATCGCCGCCGTTGGCATTGATCACGTCGACGACGCGCCCGACGTCGCCGTCGACGATGATCGAGAGCGCCAGCATCGAGGCGGTATGGTTCCCGGTGTCGCCGGGTTGGAAGGGCGATGCGGCAACACCGTTGCCTGAGCCGCCATCGCCTGAGCCGCCGCCCCAGAGGAAGTCGGCACCGTATTGCGAGCCATCGGCGAGGTCGCTGAGGCCCCAGCCGAGATTGGGATAGGTGAGGCCGTCTTGTCCGGGCAGCTCGGGCGAAGCAAGGCCCGCAGTGAGGTCGAAGCCATCGCCATCGTCGGCGTGTACGCCGGTCGTGAGCGTGGCCAACAAGGCGAAGCAGATCAGCAGTACGACAAACAGAGGCAGAAACAACGGCCTTCTGCGCAGCGACCCATACATCGAGCTTGCCCCCCTAACCCCATCTCCTCGTGGTTCGGACAGAACTCCTTCTATTTTAGCCTGTCTCCTCAAAATGATGGGAATTTCACCAGATCCACGGATCATCCTGGCTCGAAGGCAACAACCAGCAATGACAACTCTCACAAAGCGGCGTCGAGCTTCACCGGTTGTCGCGCAGGCGACCTGAAACCCGGGGAGGTTCAGGCGAGTTCTCAGTGGTGTTCGTATTGGTCAGGTGTCAAGCAGCCACTAGAGCGCCGGACGGGATTTGAACCCGTGAATCATGGCTTTGCAGGCCACTCCCTTAGTCCACTCGGGCACCGACGCGTGCCAGGCTGCCGGAGCAGCCAGAGCAAGACCGCAGCTGCTCAAGTTGTCATCTCCCCGCCGTACAATCGGAGAGGTTTGTCCAGCATGTTGCTTGCACACAGAACAACGGAGGGCGATGAGCATGATCGAGGCGGTGGGACCTGATTCGCCGCACTACCAGCGGGTCATTGAACTTGGAAATGCCAACAGCGCGACCTTGGGCTTCTTGCCCTATGAAGCGATCAAACAGGCCGCAGAGGAAGGCAGGGTGCTCGCGTTCGTTGAAGACGGTGAAGTCAAGGGGTACGCACTCTATGGAAAAAGGGTCAGAACGGGAGACATCTCTCTTACCCATCTTTGCGTTGACAAAGATCAACGAGGACAGGGGATCGCACGCGAGCTAGTTGAGGGCATCGTCGAGCGCAACCCCCGCAGGGCGGGGATCCGCTTGTCGTGCCGCAAGGACTATGACGCGAACGACATGTGGCCCAAACTCGGGTTTACGCGCTGGGGAGAGAAGCCTGGTCGCAGCCGCGCTGGACACCTCCTCGTGACGTGGTGGAGGCCCATCGCCGCTCAAACCCTATTTGGGGAACCTGACCACGAAGATGCTCGACTTTTGGTTGCCATCGATACCAACATTCTGCTGGACATCTTGGAGCAACGTGATTTCCCTGCCTCGCTGGCACTCACGGCGGACTGGGTCGAGGAGGTCGCAGAGTTGGCAGTAACTGCGCAGAGCCGCTCAGAACTCTCAGACCAGCGTTCTAGAAGCGATGGCTTTGAATCCAAACTCCGCGAGTTTCGGATTCTGGAGCCATCCTCCGAAGCATGGCACGCAGAATTGGAGTCGCTCCAGCAAGCACCGTCTGCTGCTCGAATAAGGGTAAGTGATCTTCGGGTAGTCGCACAGGCAGCGACCAGCGATGCCGCGTACTTCGTGACGCGAGACAAGAGCCTTCTCAAGCATGGGAAGCACATTGAGCAGTCGACCGGCTTGAGCCTGGTTGGTCCAGACGACTTCCTCCTGCGGCTCCAAGCCTCAGGAGGCGAACACAGCCATCAGAGTCGAGCAATCGCCGCTTCCGGCATGTCCGTGGCAACCGTCTCGCGGATGCCAACGAATACCGAACTATCCGTGTACTGCCATCATCACGTGGGCGAGAGTCCGGCTGACATAAGGCAGCGCCTCAGCAAGGCCACCGCCCACGAGGGACGCATCAAGCAAATCGAGACAGAATCGGGGGAGCCTGTTGCGCTCGGAGCGATGTATCGCGAACAATCCCGCGTAACAGTGACGGCGCTCCGTAGCGCCTCGGGGCAGCATTCGTATTCGGCAGCTAGGCAAATGATTCATCACCTGCGAACGGCCGTCGCAAAAGAAGGGTCGGCGGGCCTTGTCATAGAAGACCAGACGCAATCGCCCGTCGAACGGGCTCTGCGCGACGAGGGGTTCAGGTCCGAGGGGGCAATTTGGAAAGCGGCTGTTCAGACCGGCATGTTCGGACCTGGCGATGCACTTCCACAGGAGTTGAGCCAGATCGGCTGGAACAGGCTGACCGCGAACCTGATCCGAGACTATGAGCGGTACGCATGGCCCTCGAAGGTGTTCAGCGGAGCCGTCACTTCATATTTTGTCCCGATCAAGCCGGAGTACGCCCGCGTCCTCCTCGGGTATGAGGAACCCCAGGCGCGACTGTTCGAGATGCATCTTCGAGCGGCTGCTGCCCGTGACAACACCTACTACATGGCACCCCGCCAATCCGTTGAAGCACCCGCACGAATCATCTGGTGGGTCTCCGGAGGAGGGCGATTCGGAGGTGTGCGAGCCATGTCTTGGCTTGACACGGTAGACACCGGCGATCCACGCCGCCTCTACCGCCAGTACCGCGATCGCGGGGTGCTCGACAAGCCGCAGGTTCTAGACAGCGCCAAGTCGTCCGGAAAAGGCGGTCACCCCAAAGCAACCGCGTTGCTCTTCAGCCAGACCGAGATTTTCCATGAGCCAATACCGATTGGCAGGGCACGGGAGTTGTGCCCTGCCATGAACACAGACGGTTACTTCATAACGACTCGGGAAATCGACGAAGCTAGTGTCCAGGCATTCTACGAGGAAGGGTTGAGACAACATGGCTGAGGAAATGCCAGAACTCGATCAAGACCGGATGGTTGTCCTCTCTCTCAAGCCGAGATTCGCTGAAGCCATCCTTGCCGGGACGAAGACGGTTGAACTGCGCCGCACGACGCCCAAAATCGAAGTTCCGACTCGGGCACTGTTGTACGCGAGCTCACCGGTGAGAGCACTGCTCGGCAAATGCATCATCACTAGCGTCAAATCGGCCCACCTCACAGACTTGTGGCGCGAGTTCGGCTCAAGAGCCGACCTGTCCTACCCCGAGTTCAGGCGCTACTTCGAGGGTGTGGAAGTTGGCACAGCGTTAACGCTGGACGAGCAGCGACCTCTGTCCAGAAGAGTGCCTCTCCAAGACCTGCGGGCGAAACCAAGGGGCTTCCGACCTCCCCAGAGCTTCGCCTACGTCGACTCCAAGACCGGAAATCGGCTTCTACAAATGGCCGCCTAGCTGAATTGCCGAAGCAAGCTACGGGCGCGTGAGTCCAACATGCCTTCAAAGGGGGTTGAATCTCCTCCAAAAGCTCATTCCACCAAGTTTGAAATCCCTGTGGACGCTGGTGCTAATAGGGCCATGATGATGCGGTGGGTTCTGTCGAGGAGCTAGCGGCCGTGGCGTGACCCCCTGTGATTGGTCCACCTGATCTGTGTCCTGTCAACGCTGCCGGTGTTTGCGCTTGAGGCTTCGGTCCGGTCTGAGGGGCGGTCCACCGCGGCTGCGAGTTCGCCGACCTGATCGGCAAACGTCCAAATACGCGTTCGCTCCTCGGTTTCTTCCCTAGCAGGGTCGTGGGCTTTCCCCCTGGAGTTGGGTCCAGCGTCTAACCCCTGCTGTTTGGACTGGACTACGAGCTGGCCGTTCAGAGCTGCTTGGACTGCGGTCGATGCCGGATGTGTAGGGTGGCCGGGGTTTGTGCCTACAGCGCAGGCCAGACCGAAAGCGATGTGGGCTATGGCTGAGACCGAGTTTGAACGGGCGCGATTGATACCGGTGGCTGGGATCAAGGGGGCGAAAGAGGCTGAGGACCGGGCGACTTCCGCATTGCTGTCAGTGATGAGCGTGGTCCCGTCGTTTAGCCGGGCACTGCTAGTCCCCCTGGGGAGCACGTCTGCAAAGAAGGCACAGATTTCCACGTTCGTCAAGCCCGGCTACCGGACAGGCGACGGCCGCCTCGTCATTCCCGACGGGCTGATCCGTGTAGTGGTGGGCCAAAGGGTCGCGTTCGAGGCCCTTGTTGAGGTTAAGACTGGGATGAACAAACTCAACGCAGACCAGTTGAACGAATACCTGGAGGTCGCCCGAGGGGAAAGCATCGACTGCGTCATCACAATTTCGAATGAGATCGCGCCATCTCCTGGGGTCCACCCCACTGACGGGCTGAGGGTAAGGTCCAATTCAAGGACGCAAGTCCATCATCTGTCGTGGTCGCTGATTTTGGCTGAGGCTGTCAAAGAGCACTCGCATCGCGGAGTTGACGACCCCGAGCAGGCTTGGATCCTCGATGAGCTCATTCGCTATTTGAACCATGAGAAATCGGGGGTGGTGGACTTCTCAGACATGGGCGACAACTGGGCGGCCGTACTCGAAGCAGCGACCGACGGGAGCCTGTCGCGCCGAAGCCCGGAAGCCGCCGAGATCTGCCAACGGTGGGACCAACTGCTGAGATTCGCCACATTGAAATTGGGAGCTGAGATCGGCGCCGACGTCACCGAGTTCATCCCACGTGCTCACCGCCAGAACCCGCCGGCACGCAACAAGGAATTCGTAGCTTCGCTGTGCTCAGAGGGCTCTCTGCACGGTGTTCTGCGTGTCCCAGACGGAGCCGCCGACCTGTCTGTTTCGGTGGACCTAAAGGCCCGCAAGATCGCGGTCAGCACCCAGCTAGCGGCCCCCGACGACCGGACCCCTAGGGCTGCCGTAGTCTGGCTCGTCAAACAGATGAAAGACGCGCCCGGCACCGTCCTCATTGACGTCTATCAGAAATCTGGGCGCATCCCCGCCACCGCATCCCTGGAACAACTGCGAGAAGACCCCAAAACCGGTCTGCCCGAATCAAAGCAACCACCGAATAAGTTCCTCGTCCGCCAGCAAACCAAAATGGGCACAGGCCGCCGCTCCACCCGCAAGAAGGGTTTCATCGACTCAGTCGTCGACGCGGTGATCGAGTTCTACGCCAACGTGTTCCAAGACCTTCAGGCATTCGTCCCGCGCGCCCCGGCACTGGAACGTCAGCAAAAGACAGAAGTAAAGGTGAACAGCGCAAGCCGCCAGAACGAACCGGTTGGCCTTCCCAGCGGCGGACAAGAACCCTCCCCGAGTTGATTTCGGCTGCAGCCACAAATCTGGCGAAGACCCCTGAGAGCGCCGGACGGGATTTGAACCCGTGAATCATGGCTTTGCAGGCCACTCCCTTAGTCCACTCGGGCACCGACGCGTGCCTGGCTGCCGGGGCAGCCAGCGCTGACAGTGCACGGGATTGGGCTGGCGGGACCACACAGGGGTTTATGGTTTCGTGCATGGCTGACGGCGGGACCCGATCTCCACTGGAGCTGTTGGACGTGATGGGGATTGTGGAGGCGGAGGCGAGTCGGGGGTTGCGCCACTTGGAGGTGTATTGCCCTGACGGGCTGTTGACTCTGCTCTGGCACGGACCGACCGACGCTACCGATGTGGTGGTGACATTGGGCGGGGCCATTGGGGGGCTGTTGGGGCCGGCCCGGGCGCTTTATCTGCGGCTGGGTGAGAACTTGGCTGCGGAAGACATTGCGGTGATCCGGGTGCATTATCGGCGGCCAGGGATCATCGAGCGCTGCTTGCTGGATGCGGCCGCGGCGGCCGATCTGGCCGCTCGGGAGCAGGCGCGGCGATTCATCTTCATGGGGCACTCATTTGGAGGGGCGGTGGCGGTGCAGGCTGGGATCGCTCTGGGAGAACACACGGCGGGGGTGGTGGGGCTGGCCACCCAGTCGGCTGGGTGCGAGAACGCGGCGGCCCTGGGGGGCACTCCCCTGCTGTTGCTACATGGAGGCCAAGACCAGATCTTGCCGGTACACGCCAGTGAGGCGGTGCGGGCACTGGCGGGAGGCGGCGAGCTGATCGTGTACCCCGAGGCCGACCACGGGCTGGCCTCGGTGGCCGATGAGATCGCCGCTACGCTCGCCGACTGGATACCGGTCCGGTTCGCCGAGCACGCCAACCAATAGAGGAGCCACCGCATTCGCCTCGGCTCTGACCCGCCACGGCATGAGCCAATCCGCAAGGCCGGTGGCAAAATGCTGGGAAATAAGCGTCGTCGAGTCGTTCTTCTCATCCCTCAAAAGAGAGTTCGTCTCACAGACCCGGTTCTCCAGCCGAGACCAGGCCCGCCGCGAGGTCTTCGCCTGGATCGGCCGCTACAACACACGCCGGATCCACTCGACCCTCGACTACCGAACACCGACAGAATGGGAGGAACACCACCGACAACGATTAGACCAAGCCGCATAAACCAAGTGTCCAGCCAACGGGGGGAAGCCCAGAAGGCTTCATCGGGGGGATCGAGAGTTTCGCGCCACTGCTACAAGCACGCGTTACCTATCAAGCCCTCTGGCTGGGACCTAGCCACCTTGCCTGACCAGGGCCTACCCGAACGATTTTCGGGGTGCTCCACTTGAGAGAAGATGAAGCCCAGTGCCCTCATTTGCAAGCGATAGAATCTAGTGGCATCACCCGATCACTTGGAATTGCCAGGCGCGTTTCTGCCTCCCTGTTCCTGGTGTTCATCGGTGCAGTGGCGGCGACGGCTGCCACAGCGGCCCCGGTTGCCGCTCATACCGAATTCGAGTCATCCCAGCCGTCACACGGAGACCTCGTCGACCAGCCGGTTTCCGAAATCTCCCTAACGTTTACTCGCTCGATCGAGTTGGTTGCCGACGATCTGTTGGTAGTCAATGAGCTAGGGCTCCAATACACACCCGATGCAGTTGACTCTGCCGATGGGCAGACCTGGGTCCTCCGCTATGAGACACCGCTGGGAACCGGGAGATTCGAGGTATATTGGAGGGCGGCAGCCGCTGATGGGCACTTCATCGAGGGAGCATTCGCTTTCGCAATAGCCCTTTTCGAGGCCGAACGCTCGCCCGTGCCATCTGCCGGCACGCCAGAAGTGCCCGATGCCCAGTCATCGGAATCCGTCGGATCGCCGACACCAGAGCACCACGAGCCCTCCTCGAGCCCAACTGCCTCGCCCAGCGTCTCCGAGATCCCCTCCACGCCGCAAGCAGACACCACAGCCAGCCTTTCCCCGGAGGCCACGGACACCGCGCATTCTTCCTTCACCGCCAAAGGGACGGAACGCGGCGCAGCCGATCGCAGCACGGCGTTGTCCACATCCCGGCGCTCCGGAGCAACTAAAGGGCAGCAGCGCTTGGCAGATGCAGCACGAATCCTGACCGTGTTGTCGACATTGGGGATTGTGGGCGGACTGGCGTTCATGGCATTCATCGTGCGCGGCGAACCGCTCGACTGGAACCGGGCGCGGAATTGGGTCGTAGTCTTCGGGTACCTGCTCGCGGCCAGCACAGTCGTCGCATCGCTCAATCGAGCCGCCGTGGTTGAACGCGAATGGGCGGCATTCTGGTCACCGGAATCGGTTGCCGATGCCGTCTGGTCGAATTTTGGTGCAGCCGCCGGCCTGCGGATGGCGGGCGGACTTCTCGTTGCCGTCGCGCTGTATCACATGGCTAAGCATCCAGGACGCATTCCCACTGCTGCGGGTGCGTTCGCCGGTGGTGTGCTCGTCGTGGGCTCGTATGTCTTCGATGGCCACACGGTGACTGAGGGGCCGAGATGGCTGCATGCCTTGGCCAGCGCGTCCCATGTCAGCGCGGCCGCAATTTGGAGCTGTGGTGTGGCCTTGCTGGCCGACCTCCTATGGCGCCGCCACCGCCGGGGGGCTGACTTTGTCAGGCCATTGACGCGATTCTCACGAATGGCCGCCATCGCGCTCGTGGTCGCGGGCGTGGGCGGCTCGGTCATGGCGTTCCTGGTTTTGGACAAATTCACCGATCTCTGGTCCACCCCATGGGGACGGCTGCTGCTGGCCAAGATCGCTCTCGTCGCGGTGGCCGCGGGCATCGGGGCCCACAACCGCTGGAGGCTGATCCCCGCGGTCAACCGGCCCGGTGCGGCTGAAACTCATCGGCGTCTGAGAAGAAATGCGGTGGTCGAGGCCATCGCATTGGGATGCGTTGGCGTCATCACCGCCTTTCTAGTGGCCGCATCTCCGGTCTAGTCCATGTAAAGCATCTTGTTTGGGCAGAGGTCGCCGAAGAAGGTGTAGGCGAAGCCGTCGGATTCTCGGTGACGAGGCCGATGCGGGGCGGTTCAGCGTGACCAATCCTAAACGGCCCCCAGCACCCCCAAACAACGCCCAAGAACCCCAAAACCCCGCCCAAACCGGCCGATCCGGCCTAATGCGATCACATCTAGAGTCCTATCGATATAACGACCAATTGGAGCGCCGGACGGGATTTGAACCCGTGAATCATGGCTTTGCAGGCCACTCCCTTAGTCCACTCGGGCACCGACGCGTGCCTGGCTGCCGGAGCAGCCAGCGTTGACAGTGTACGGGATCGGGTTGGCCATTCCATATGGGGATTTACCGAATCAGATATATACTGACTAGTGTTCAGACTAGTTAGCGGTGTCACTTCATTGGAGGCAGCATGGAGAGGGTTTGGCCGGTGCAGGACGCGAAGGCCCGGTTCAGCGAGTTGCTGGAAACCAGCCTTGCCGAGGGTCCCCAGATCGTCACCAAACGGGGGGTGGAGACCGCAGTAGTGATTCCCATTGACCAGTGGCGCCAGCTGGTGGGCCGGGCCAAGCCGAACCTCAAGGAATTGCTGCTTGCCTCAGATGCCCGCACCGAAACGCTGGTTCCGCCGCGGCAAAGACTCCGCCAACGATTACCATTGTCATTCGACTAGCGCATGTACCTCCTCGACACCAACGTCGTCTCCGAGTTGCGCCGGGCTCGCCCACACCAGTCGGTGTTGAACTGGATACAAGGCATTCCCGCCGACCACCTCCATCTGTCGTCAGTCACAATCGGCGAGATCCAGGCAGGCATCGAAATCACACGCGAGCAAGACCCGGCCAAAGCAGAAGAGATTGAGAACTGGCTGGAACAAGTGCTTGATGCCTACGACGTCTTGCCAATGGACGCAGCCGCGTTTCGACAATGGGCCCGGCTCATGCACCAACAAGCAGACCACCTGATCCAGGATGCTCTGATCGCCTCCGTTGCCGTAGTCCACAGGCTTACCGTTGTCACCCGGAACACCCGCTACTTCGAACTGCTCGATGTTGCGATGCTCAACCCCTTCGACTAGTCAGGCTGACCAACAGAGGAGCCACCGCATGGGAGCAGCTGAGGACGCCCTGATCGGGCCGGAGGACGACAACTTCCACCCCCCTTCTGATGATCCGTGGGAGACCGAGACCTGCTGGTACGCCTTCTGCGTCCCCGAGCGCAACATGATGGGCTATCTGTACACCTGGATCCGCCCCAACCTGGGCATCGCCGGGGGCGGGGCCATGGTGTGGGACCACACTGCGTATCTGCCGTGGGAGGTGCCGTTCTTCGACTACAACCACAGCATCCCACTGCCCGACGGACTCGACCTGCGAGATGCAGTGCTGCCCACCGGGATGCGGGTGAAGGCGATCGATCCGCTCACCAGCTACGAGCTGGGCTACCGCTACCGCCGGGGCGACATTTTCGAGGCCGAGCTGCGCTTCGACGCCCTCACCCCGCCCCATGTGTTCACCCGGGGCGAGCCGCCGTTCACCATCGCCAGCCACATCGACCAGCCTGGCCGGGTCACCGGGAGCTTCCGCCTCCACGGCGAGGAGATCGACGTGGACTGCTGCGCCATGCGGGACCGGTCGTGGGGGCCTCGAAGCGACCTGCGGGGCTTTCGCATCGGCTACTCATTCGCCACTGCGTCAGGCCAGAGCGCCTTTCTGTGCTACTCGCTGCCCTCTGAAGACAGCGACCCGATCAACGCAGGCTACTACCTGCGCGACGGGGTGCGGGCCGACATCACCAGCGGCCGGCGGCGGGTGGAGCGCGATTCCGAGCACGGCTACGCCACCGCCTTCGAGATAGAGGCCACCGACGAGTTGGGCCGAGAGCTGCGGGCCGTGGGAACTCCGGTGAGCCGCATCATCTTCAACCCCTACCCCAAGATGCTCACCTGGGTGAGCACCACCGCCTGGGACTTTGACGGTGGTACCGGCTGGGGCGAAGACCAGGACTGCTGGCGCCCCGACCAGTGGTCCCGCAACCGCCGCAGCCTCCGCCAGTAGTCTCTGCGCCATGTTCACCGCCAGATTCGAGCTGCGAGTTCCCCCGTTCGCCGATGTGACCCATGCCCAGCTGCACCGCGAATACCTGGACATGGTGTCGTGGTGCGACGACAACGGCATTTCCACCGTCATCGTGTCGGAGCACCACGGTGCCGACGACGGGTTCATGGCCTCCCCGCTGGTTTTGGCCAGCGCCGCATTGGCCCGCACCGACAACATCATGGTGGCCATCTCGGCACTGCTGCTGCCGTTCCACGACCCCATCCGAATTGCAGAGGACATCGCGGCCATCGACCTGATGGCGCCGGGGCGCCTGTCAGTGACCATGGGGGTGGCCTACCGGGAGTTCGAGTTCGACATGTTCGGCAAAGACCGCACCCGCCGGGGGCGCGACACCGAGGAGGCCATCAAGCTCATCTTGAAGTGCTGGTCGGGCGAGCCGTTCGAGCATGAGGGCCGCACCATCTGGGTCACACCCAAGCCGGTGACCGAGCCCCATCCAGTGTTGATGGTGGGCGGCTCTGTGCAGGCCTCGGCCCTGCGGGCGGCCCGACTTGGCCTCCCCTTCTCCCCCTCTACTCCCGACCAGTCGCTGGCCGACCTCTACTACAAGGAAGCGGCCCGGTTGGGCTATGAGACCCCCTTTGCCATCGTGCCCGACGGCCCGTCGATGGTGATGGTCACCGAGGACCCAGAGCGCACCTGGGCGGCCATCGAGCGCCATGCCCTGTACGACGCCGGGCTGTACAACAGCTGGCAATACGACGACCACCACAACCTCACCGCGGTCGATGCCGATGACGTGGCCGGGCTGGCCGCCAGCGGGCAGTGGGATGTGCTCACCCCCGAGCAGTGCGCGCAGCTGGTGCGGGACAAGGGCAGCGCCATGCTGCACCCGCTGGTGGGCGGCATCGACCCGGCCATCGGCTGGGAGAGCCTGGAGCTGACCAAGAACAAGGTCATGCCCCTGCTGGCTGCCGATGGATAGCGGCGATGGGTGAGGCTGGCGAGCGACTGCTGAGCACAGAAGAGCTGGCCAAGCTCAGCCAGCCGCCCCGGGCCGATCTGGTGGAGGCGCTCGCCGATGGGCCGGAAACCGCCGTCGAGGTGTTCCGGCGCATCGACCGGGCCTACCGGAACTTCATCGACGGGTTCGGGGCGTGGATCGCCACCACCCAGCGCTTCGTCGCCGATCGCTACGGTATCGAGGGCTTGGCGCAGGTGGTCTCAGCCGACGACGCCTATCGATCGGCCCTGCTGCACGGATTGACCTACGAAGATGTCGCAGGCCGCCATCAGACCGACCGGGCCGACGCCATTGTCCACCTCATCGCCGACAGCGACCCCGAAGCGGCCTTGGCCGCCTTCGACGCCTTGGAGGCGAGCTACCGCCGGATCCACGATGTGGAGCGCGACCGGGTGGCGTCGGTGCTGTCGCAGGTATATCGGGCTTGGGGGCCCGATGTGCTGGAGGAGAGCATCAGGTTCTCCGGCGAGGAGACCCTGCTGGGGTGGATGCCCCACGATGTGGCCCGACCGGCCGAAGTGCGGGTGCGCCAGTGGGCCGCCATGCAGAAGGGCAACTTCGCCGACATCACCGTGACTGAGACCGACGATGCCTTCACAATCACTCTTCACCCGTGCGGTACGTGCGGGCGCCAGGTGTCCGACGGCTGCTACGGGGAGAACCTGGATCTGGCCGTGGTCGCCGAGGACCACCCGCTCACCTTCGGACAGGGCCCCGCCCCCATCTACCGCACCCATGTGGCGGTGATGCACTTTGTGGTCCCGATGGAGCGCACCGGGGTGCCGTGGCCAGTGATCCAGTGCCCGAAGGGGTTGGACGCGGAGCCCTGCCGAGTGGTGCTGTTCAAAGACCCTGAGGCCACGCCGCCAGAGGCATACGGGTTCGCGACTTCCTGATCAGCGCAAACGCTTGACATAAACCACCGACCTGGAGCGGATGACCGGGCTCGAACCGGCGACCTACACCTTGGCCAACGTGATCGTGCTCTACTAACTGAGCTACAAACACAAACAGAGCCCAAACCCACAACCTGGAGCGGATGACCGGGCTCGAACCGGCGACCTACACCTTGGCAAGGTGTCGCTCTACCAACTGAGCTACATCCGCAGGGCTGCCCAGCATAGCAAGCAGCCAACAAGACACCCATTGCAATAGGCCAACGCCGGAATCAGCCCTTGGCCGCCTCAAGCAGGGCCGCGGCCCGGTCGCCCAAGTCTAATTCTTGGGCTATTAGGACCGCGGCGGGGCTCATCTTGACCAGGGTCTTGGCCAGGACTTCGGCCATGTGGTCGTCGCCCAACTTGTCGGCCAGATCGCCAAGCTGGGTTTGCAGAAACACCAGGCACAGGGCGTCCTCGTGGGTCTGCACCCGGGGGTCGGTGCTCAGGCCCTTCTTGGCCACGATAGCCGACACGTCGGCCGCGAAGTCGTGGTCATACCCCACTGCGGTGACGATTTCGGCCACCTCGGCGGCGTGGCGCTTGGCCTGGGCGGTTCGCCACCGCAGGTAGCCGGCCCGGCCCTTGGGGTAGTCGGATCGAGCCAGAATCCAACGCCTCAGGTGGTGGGCTCGGGCGGCCACCAGCTGGGCGTCGTCGGCGTCGGGATCGAGGCGCCGCACCCAATCGGTCATCAGCTCGGCGTGGGCCAGTTCCTTGGGCCGAGCCACCCCATCCACCGCGATGGTGTGGGGATCGTCGGCGTTGGCCTCGTCGATGGTGGCCAGAGCGGCGCCCAGCTTCGAGCTTTGGCCAGTGGCGTCAATTCCCATTTGCGTCGATCAAGAGTCAGCGGGCGGGCGCAGGTCCACCCGCAGGACCAAAAAGCCGTCTTCGATAACGCCAACCGCGTCGCCGATGATGGCGAAATCCTGGAAGTCCTCCTGGGCCCGGCGAATGAATAGCGTCCGCTCCTCACCGCCCACCGGCGGCAGGGGGCGGCTCCTCACCGCTTCGGCCCGCTCCCGGAACCGTTTGATCATCGCCTCCACGTCCAATTCGTCGGCCATCAACTGAGCGTATCTTCTGGCTCTGGGGTGTCCGACGAATCGCCGCCACCCAGCCGAGGGCTGTCGCCGGTGCGCACCCAGTAGACCAGCGTGCCCAACAGGGCAATCACGGCCACTGCGATCAACAGGGCCATAACCAGCCGAACCTCGTCGTCGGAATCAGACGGCGACGGGGGTTCGGCCGGTTGCTCTTGGGCCACCGGATCAGACAGTCCGGAGGCCGCTGCCGCTGACCCCCATGCGGCAGCCCCCCACAACAGCGCCAGGATCAAGCCATAGGCCAGCAACCGGTTCGCAGATCGACCACGAGCACCCACGGTGTCCAGTCTCGCGCGGCATATTGCCGCCGCGGGTCCGTTCACCGTTGATGTTTCGGGCAGGAGTAGGTGGTGCGCCCGCCGATGGCACGCCGATTCAACAACTCGCCGTCGCGGGGGCACGATCCGCCCCGTACTCGGGCCAGGTGGAGGTCGCCGGTGTGCGATCCTCCCCGCCCAGCCAGCTCGGCAACCGTGGAGCGGATCGCCTCGGCCAGCTCGTCCTGTTCGGCCCCGCTCAGCGAGCCCGCCTCCCGGGCCGGGTCCAGCCCAATGCGCCACAAGATCTCGTCCACCAGCAGGTTGCCCAGCCCGGCCACTCGCCGCTGGTCGAGCAACCGGGCTTTCAGCGCGGTTCGGCTGGCTTCCAGCGCCGAAGCCAATTGATCCGCGGTCAGCCCGAAGGCGTCGGGGCCGAGCCGAGTGTCGTCGGGATCCAACTCCACCCCGCCCAAGCGCCGGGGATCGATGACGGCCAGGGTCCCCCCGTCGGCGAAGTCCAGTTCGAACCGCCGCCACTCGGGAACTTCTCGGGCACTGGAATACTCCAGTTTCTCGATGACCGCGTGGCCGTCCACAACCAGCCTGCCGGTCATGCCGAACCGAAGGCCCAACATGGCGCCTGTCTGTTTGTCGGGGCCGCCGAAGTCCATCATCAGGAGCTTTCCGATCCGGCGCACTCCGGCGACGGTCCGGCCTTCCAACGCCAGGCTCAGCGCGGCGGCATCAGCGCCCCCTTTGATGAACCAGCCATCGGGGGCATCGACGAGAGAGACGGTGCGGCCCACGGTGGCCGCGGCGGCGCGGCGGTAGTACTCGACCTCGATGATCTCAGGCAGTGAAATCGACCTCGGCGTCCCAAGCGATCTCAGGCAGTGGCCTTGTCGGCGGCGTGCAGCAGGTCGGCTATTACATCGTCGCTGTGCTCCAGGCCCACCGAGACCCGGATAGTGCCCGGCCCGATCCCGGCTGCCGCCAACTCCTGGGGAGTCAACCCGGCATGGGTGGTGGATGCCGAGTGGGTGACCAGGGTTTCAGGGCCGCCCAGCGATGTGGCGATCTGGGCCAGCCTCACCGCTTCGACGAACCGCTCCCCCGCCCCGTGCCCGCCGGCAAGGTCGAAGGCCAACAGCCCGCCGAACATGCGCATCTGCCGCTTGGCCAGCTCGTGTTGGGGGTGGGAGACCAGACCGGGGTAGCGCACTGTGTCAACCCCAGGGTGGTCCGACAGCGCCTCAGCCAGCCGCTGGGCTGTTGCGCTCTGGCGCTCGAGGCGAACCCCGAGAGTGCGCAGGCCCCGCAATCCGTTCATGGCGTCGAACGGGGCGGCGTTGGCCCCCTGCAAGATGGCGAACGCCCACAGCGATGCGATCAGATCGGCGCTGCCCGACACCACTCCGAGAGTGGCGTCGTTGTGGCCGCCCAGGCCCTTGGTGGCCGAGTGGATGCTCAGGTCAACGCCATAGTCCAGCGGCCGGGTGATGCTCGGCGGGGCGAAAGTGGCGTCCACCGCTTTCAGCGGACCCCGAATGGCGCCCAGCTCCTCCAAGTCGACCAAGTCGAGCCGGGGGTTGGCCGGGGTCTCGGTGAACACCAGCATGGTCCGGCCCGGCCGCACCGCGGCTTGGAATGCCCCCGGCTCGGTGCCGTCGACAAAAGTCACGTCGATCCCGAAGCGGGGGCACACCGCCTGGAGCAGGAACTGGGTGCCGGAATAGAGCTGGCGCTGGGCCACGATGTGGTCGCCCGCCGAGCACAGGCCCAGGATCACGCAGCTCACCGCGCCCATCCCCGACGCGAAGGCTCGGGAGGACTCAGCCCCCTCCAGTTCGGCCATGGCCTCCTCGAAGGCCGCCACAGTGGGATTGCCGTTGCGGGTGTAATAGTGGCTCTCGTTGGCATCCAGCGCCATGCGCCGCCCGGCCTCAAGCGACGGTATGCGGAACGTGGTGGTGGGGTGAAGCGATGGGGCCAACTCGGCTCCGCCCGAGCGACGGCCGGCCAACACGGCCAGGGTGTCGGGGTGGGTGAACCCCGCAGGATCGGGCGCGGCCACGGCTTGTTGGCTGTTGACTGCCTCGTCCCAACTCGCCTCAGGCGACACTGCTGCCCACCTTCTCCAGAAAGTCCTTGATGGCCTGGCCCACCGCCTCGACTTCCAACAAGAACCCGTCGTGGCCGTGAGGACTGTCCACCAGGGAGTACACGCACCGCCCGCCGGCCGCCACCACCGCATCGTGGAGCTCGACTTGCTGGCGGGGCGGGTACAGCGTGTCGCTGGTGATGCTCAGCGAGAGCACTGGCGAGGTAATCCGGGAGACCGCCGCGGCAATGCCGCCCCGGTCCCGGCCGATGTCGTGCAGGTCCATCACCCGGTTGAGCACCAGATAGGTGTTGGCGTCGAACCGCCGGACCAGTTTCTCCCCGTGGTAGTCGAGGTATGACTCCACTTGGAACCGGTCCCACGGGCCGTACACCGAATGGATATCGAACAGCTCCCGGCCGAAGCGGTCTTCGAACACCTCGTCGGATCGGTAGGTGATCTGGGCCAGCGACCGGGCGATGGCCAGTCCGGCATGGGGGCCTTGGCCGGACGGGCTGTCGTAGTAGTCGCCCCCTCGCCAGTTGGGGTCCAGCGCCAAGGCGGTGCGGCCCACCGCCGACCAGCCGATCTGCTGGGCGCTGGCCGCCATGCAGCCGGCCAGCGAGCACACCGAACCCACTCGGTCGGGGAACATGACCCCCCACTCAAGGGCCTGCATTGCCCCCATGGAGCCCCCCACCACCGTCAGCCACCGCCTGACGCCAAGATGGTCGGCCAGCCGGCGCTGAGAGCGCACGATGTCGCGCACGGTCACCGTGGGGAACGACGAGCCGTAGGGCTGGCCGGTTTCGGGGTTGGGCGACGCCGGTCCGGTGGTGCCCTGGCAGCCGCCCAACACGTTGGCGCACACCACGAACAACTCATCGGTATCGAGGGCCTTGCCCGGCCCGACCATCTCTCCCCACCAGCCGGGGGTGGGATGGCCGTGGCCGGCGTCACCCGACACATGGGAGTCGCCGGTCAGGGCGTGGCAGATGAGCACCGCGTTGGATCCGTCTGAGGCCAGCTGCCCCCAGGTTTCGTAGGCCACGGTCACCCCCCGCAGCGCTTTGCCGCCCTCCAGCACGAAGGTATGGGGACGGTCGAGGGCGAAGAACTGGCGGTTGCCGGGAGGATCGCCGGACAGCCACGCCCCGGTCACCGGCAAATCGGCGCTGTAGCCCCGAGGATGGGGCGCAGGGCTCTCGCTATCGGCTGACTCCGCGAAAGGAAGCTGCTCGCGGCTGAGGTTCTCGTCTGCCGGCATGGTCCTCCCTTCGTCTGTTTATGGGAGGGCCACTTTTGCCGTAGCGGATAAGCACGGACACTTGGTTGTCTCCGGATTGGCCGGAGACCACATCTCCCGCTGGCGCGGGCGAGCACCTTGGGGGTCCCTCCCAGGTTGCTGGACCAACCGCCCGAGCATGGTGGCTCGGGCGGAAAGCCGCTCTCGATGTACTCCTACAGGGTAGCGGGGCACAGAACTCAGGCTCAACCTTTTATGGATTGAGGGATCAGACGGCCTCGGCCACCGGATCCCATCGGTCGAGGGCGTCGAGCCGATCGTCGTTGGAGAACATCTCCACGATGGGGACGTCCAACGACAGCCGACGCTGAAGCCGCTTGACCTCAAGCTCCTCGTTCCACAGCGACAAGGTGACGGCCATGCCCGTCTCCCCGGCCCGGGCGGTGCGCCCCGAGCGGTGGATATAGGTCTTATGGTCGGGCGGCGGATCGAAGTGGATCACCACGTCCACATCGTCGATGTGCAGTCCCCGGGCGGCCACGTCGGTGGCCACCAGCGCCTGGATCTGACCGGACGCGAACCGGGCCAGCGAGTGCTCCCGCGCCTTTTGGCGGAGGTCGCCATGGATGGGCTCGGCCCGCACATTCTCCGACTTGAGCTTGCGGCTGAGCCGGTCACATCCGTGACGGGTGGCAGAGAACACCAGCGCACGGTTGGAGGCCCGGATGATGGCGGCAGCCACCTTGACCTTGTCCATCTCATGGACGGCCACGAACCGATGCTGCATCTCGTCCACCGTCACCTGCTTGGACTGCACCTCGTGGCGCACCGGATCGCTCTGGTAGCGCCGCACCAGGGCGTCCACCGCCCCGTCTAGGGTGGCCGAGAAAAGCAAGGTCTGGTGGCGGGACTCCACGTGGCGAAGAATCCACTCCACCTGGGGCAAGAACCCCATGTCGGCCATGCGATCGGCCTCGTCGACCACCACGATCTCCAGCTTGGCCACCGAGAGCGCTTTTCGGTCGATCAGGTCGATGAGCCGTCCGGGGGTGGCCACGATGATGTCCAGACCAGCCTCGATCTTTTCGATCTGAGCTTCAATGGGCGCCCCGCCGTAGACCGGGGCCAGGTCGAGCTGGCGGCACCGGGCCAGCGGGCGCAGTTCCTTAGCCACCTGTACGGCCAGCTCCCGGGTGGGAACCAGGATCAGGCCGCGCACCCAGTGGGAGTCGGCATGGGAGAGGTTCTCCACCATGGGCAGGCCGAAGGCCAGCGTCTTGCCCGACCCGGTCTTGGCTTTGCCGCACACGTCCCGGCCGGCGAGTCCGTCGGGGATGGTAAGGGTTTGAATGGGGAACGGAGCTTGGATGCCCCGTTCTTTGAGCGATGCCGCCAGATCAGCAGCCACGCCCAAAAAGCGGAATTCTTCTGTCATCTATGGTCCGGGCTGCGGAAGGAAGCGGAAGGTTTCGTCAGCCCGCTCTTAAAGGATACCGGGTTTATGACTCCAAAGAGATGTTTTCAGACTCCGTATCGTCTGACACGGATTCGACGTCGTCACCTCGGCCCCACAGCAAATAGGTCACCGAGCCGATGATCAGAGCCAGCATCACCCAGATGTTGACCCGCACCCCGGCCAGCTCGCTGGCGAAGTCCACCCGGATGGTCTCGATCCACAGCCGACCCAGCGCATACCCCAACACGTACAGCCCGAACAGGCGGCCGGGCTTCAGGGAGAAGCGCTTGCCCACCCACAGCAGAACCCCGACAAGCGCCAGGTTCCAGATGCACTCGTACAAGAACGTGGGATGGAAGGTGTCGTCATTTGGGTAGCCAGCTCGTGAAGCTGGGCCAGGATCGATCTCCAGAGCCCACGGCAGATCTGTCGGACGTCCGAACAACTCCTGGTTGAACCAGTTCCCCCACCGTCCGATGGCCTGGCCCAATGGGAGGGCGGGGGCCATCGAATCAGCGATGTCCGACATGGGGATGCCCTTTTGTCGGGCGTACACCCACATGACCGCCGCGGCGGTGATGACCGCGCCGGGGATGCCCAGGCCTCCCTCCCAGATCTGCCACGCCTCGCCCCAGTTGCCCTCGTAGGTCTTCCAATCGGTGATCACGTGATAGATCCGGGCGCCGACCAAACCGGCGATCACCGCCCACACGGTGACCGAGCTGGCCAGATCGGAAGAATGACCCCGCTCGGTGAACCGTCGGTGGAATAGCCAGGCTGCGGCCAACACGCCGAGGGCGATCATCAGGCCGTATGCCCGCAGGTCCAAAGAGCCGATCTCCAGGCTGTCGGAGCCCGGACTGGGAATCGAGGTCAATATCACTGCCCTACTCTGCCATGTCCAACCCGAAAAGCGGCCCATCAGAGCTGTACTCACACTCAGGGGGGTCCGGTCTGATTAGATTTCAACCCATGAGCGACAGCGCACGACAGATTGAGAACCTCATGTACACCTATGCCGAGCGAATCGACGCCGGCAACCTGGAGGGGGTGGCTGCCCTTTTCGCCCACGGCCACATCGTCGCTGCCCCGGATACGCCTCTTGAGCAGAAGGTGTCGGGCAGCGCCGAAGTTCTGGCCATGTACCAGGGCTCTACCCGGATTTACCCCGACGGCTCTCCCCACACGAAGCACGTCACCACCAACGCCATCATCGAGGCCGACGAGGACGCCGGCACCGGGTCGGCCCGCTCCTACTACACCGTCTTCCAGCAGCTCGACGACTTCCCGCTGCAACCCATCATCACCGGCCGCTACCACGACACATTCCACCGCATAGACGGCGAGTGGTGGTTCGACCAGCGGACCATGCTGGTGGACCAGTTAGGCGACCTGAGCCGCCACCTGCTGTTCGAACTGGGCCATGACTGATCTCACCCCGGCCAACCTGTTCGACCTCGAAGGCAAGATAGCCCTGGTCACCGGGGGCGGACGGGGCATCGGAGCCATGATCGCCGAGGGTCTTTTGGGTGCGGGGGCCCGGGTGATCATCTCCTCCCGGCGCCAAGACCAGCTAGACGACGCGGTAGCAGAGCTGTCGGGCATCGGCCCCGTGGAGGCCATCGCTGCCGACTGCTCCACCGAGCAGGGCTGCAACGGCCTGGCCGAGGCCGTGGGCGAGCGCACTGAGCGGCTCGACATCCTGGTAAACAACGCCGGGGCCACCTGGGGAGCGCCTTTGCGGGAGTTCCCCGACTCCGCCTGGGACAAGGTGCTGAACCTGAACGTGAAGGGGGTGTTCCAGCTGACCGTGGCCCTGCTCCCTCTGCTGGAAGCGGCGGCCACCGCTGACGACCCCGCCCGGGTGATCAATCTGGGGTCGATTCAGGGACTCCAAGCCCCCGACATTGAGAACTACTCGTATTCGGCCAGCAAGGCCGCGGTCCACCATATGACCCGGGTCTTGGCCAAGAAGCTGGGGCCCAGCCATATCACGGTAAACGCCATCGCCCCGGGGGCGTTCTATACCAAGATGATGGCCTACACGCTGGACAATTTCGGCGATGAGATAGCGGAGGCCACCGCTCTGGGCCGGCTGGGCCAACCAGAGGACATGGCCGGAGCAGCCGTGTTCCTGTCGGGACGGGGCGGGTCGTATCTCACCGGAGCGGTCATCCCGGTGGACGGCGGCTACTCCACCACCCTCTAGGGGAAGGTACCGCTCATGTCTCCAGTGTTCATAGAAGTCAGGGCCAACGAGTACACCGGGCGGGAGGCCAACCCCAACGTGCCCTGGTCGATCGAGGAGCTGATCGCCGATGCGGTGGCCTGTGCCGAGGCGGGGGCGTCGGTCTACCACTTCCACGGCAGGGACCCCGCGACCGGGGCGCCAGTGTGGGATGCCGACACGCTGGGCGCGGTGGTTTCGGGGGTACGCGAGGCCTGCGACTTGATACTCATGCCCACCCTTGGGGCATCCACCGTGCCCGATCCCCACGCCCGGCTGGCCCCGGTGCTGGAATTGGCCGCCGATGAGGCAACCCGGCCCGAGCTGGCCCCCATCGATTTGGGCAGCTTCAACATCGACCCCTACGACCCAGCGACCAGGGCGTTCGGCAACCCCGACATCGTGTATATCACCCCGCTGCGGGCGCTTCGGGAGATGGTGGCCGCCACGGCTGAGACCGGGATGAAGCCGATGGGCGCGCTGTGGACGGTGGGATCGGCCCGGCTGCTGGCGGCGTTTCTGGACACTGGTGACTTGGCCGCGCCAGCTTATGGCGAAGTGACGCTGTCGGACTCGTGGCTGTCGGGCCATCCGGCCACGGTGGACGGGCTGGACGCCATGACCCGCTTTTTGCCCGACGACGGCCGGGCGGTGTGGGGCTGTCTGGCCTACGGCGCCGACCTGCGTCCCCTTGCCCCTGAGGTGATCGCCCGGGGCGGCCATCTCATCGCCGGGCTGGGCGACTATCCATACCTGGAGCTGGGCACTCCCACCAACGCAGATGTGGTGATGGCGCTGTCCGGCTGCATCGCCGAGGCAGGAGCCCAGCTGGCCACCGTCGGCCAGACCCGGGCGATGCTGGGCCTGGCACCAATTTCCTGAGTCTGGACTGAGTCAGGCTGTGTCCGGCACGCGGACCAGCAGAACGCCTTCGGGGGCATCGAGGCTGATTGCCGCCTCGGCCACCGCACCGGCAGGCCGCTGAGAGGAGAACGCCAGCCGCCACTTTCCCGAAGGCAGCTGAAAGTCGGTGGCAACTTCGGCCACGTTGAGGGCGCACACGCAGTCACCCCTCCGGAAGCCGATCACTGCCGCTGCGCGGTCGGTCATCCACTCCAGTTCGCCGGCATGGAGGTCGCCAAGCTCATGGCGCACCGCGAGGAGTTCCTGATACTTGTAGAGCACCGAGCCCGGGTCGTCTTGCTGGGCCGACACCGTGTGGGCATCGGCTCGGTCGACGGGCAGCCACGTCTCGGCTCCATCGGTGAACCCTCCCGCCGGCCCCGGTGACCACGGCATCGGAGTGCGGCATGCGTCCCGGCCATCGGCGGGGTTCTGGTTCCGGATGGCCACTGGATCCAGGCACCGATCCAGAGGCACGTCCACATCTTCCAGGCCCAGCTCATCGCCCTGGTACAAGAATGGCAGGCCGGGCAAGGCGAACAGCAGCACGCAGTAGGCCAGCGACCTCGACTGGCCCAGCTCACCGCCTCCCAACCGGGTGGGCGCCCGGGGGTCGTCGTGGCTGCTGATGGCCCAGGACAAGTCTCGGGGTGCGGCGTCCAGCGCGTCTCGGAACGTGGACCACATGGCCACCGGATCCCAGGGGGTGTGCATGGGGGCGAAATAGAAGGCTCGGTGCAGCCCGTCCTGATTTGCCACATACCGGCTCACTTGATTGGGGTTGTTGTCCCTCAGGTAGACCTCCCCCAGCAGCAGGGCGTCATACCGCTCAGCGACGGCCCTCCAGCGGCGGTAGATGGCGGTGGTACCCGCCTGATCGAGGTCGTAACGATGGTCATAGCAGCCGAATGCCTGACGGGGACTCATGTCCGGGGTAATCGGAAATCGCTGCGGATTGTCGGGCATGAGCATGTTCTTGACCAGACCATGGGCCACGTCCACCCGGAACCCATCCACGTCGCGATCCAGCCAGAACGCCAAAACATCGTCGAATTCCCGCACCAGTTTGGGGTTGGACCAATTCAGATCGGGCTGCTCGGGCAAGAACAGATGCAGGTAGTACTGCTCGGTGGCCTCGTCGTAAGTCCAGGCCGGTCCGCCGAAGTGAGATATCCAGTTGTTGGGGGGGCCACCGCCCAGGGCTGGGTCCCGCCAGTGGTAATAGCCCCGCATGGGGCTATCGGGATCGGCCCGAGAGGCTTGGAACCACGGGTGCTGGTCGGAAGAGTGGTTGGGAACCAAGTCGATCAGCATTCGGAGTCCCAGCCGATGGGCCTCGGCAATGCAGGCATCAAAGTCGTCCAGCGTGCCGAACAGGGGGTCGACCCCGGTGTAGTCGGCCACGTCGTAGCCGAAATCGCACATAGGCGACGGGTAGAAGGGGGTGATCCAGACGATGCCGACCCCTAACCAGGCCAAGTAGTCCAGCTTTTCGGTGAGGCCGGGGAAATCGCCGATCCCGTCTCCATTTCCGTCGACGAACGACCGGATATAGACCTCATAGCCCACCTCGCGATCCCACCAGCGATGGCTGCTTTGGGCCATGTTCATATGTTCCTGTCTATCGGGGAGATAAACGAGCTCAGTTGAAGGCGATGACGCTGCGCACCACATCGCCGGCCTTCATGGCGGCAAAGCCGTCGTTCACGTCATCGAGGGTGATGGTGGCCGACACCATCTCATCCAACATCAGGCGGCCGTCGAGGTAGAGGTCGACGAGGCGGGGCATGTCCACCCGAAAAACGTTGGAGCCCATCAGCGACCCCTGGAGTCGCTTGTCGGACATGAACAGCTCCTGCCCCTCGATCTCCACCTTGGTTCCCGGGGGAATCATGCCCATCACTGTGGCCGTTCCCCCCCGGCGGATCATCCCGAACGCTTGCTGGGCGGTGAGCGCCAAACCGATGGCCTCAAAGGAGTAGTCCACTCCGCCGCCAGTCAACTCCAAAACCTGCTCAACCGGGTCGCCGTCGGCGGGATTGACCGCGTGCGTGGCGCCTAGGCGCAACGCAGTGTCCAGCTTTCGGGGCTCGAGGTCCACGGCGATGATCGTGGTTGCCCCGGAGATGCGGGCGGCTTGGATCGACGACATGCCAACCCCGCCACTGCCGATCACCGCCACTGAGGAGCCAGGCTCCACCCCGGCGGTGCGGAACACCGCCCCGGTGCCGGTGGTAACCCCGCAGCCGATGAGCGCGGCCCGGTCCAGCGGCATTTCGTCTCGCACCTTCACCACTGCGTTCTCATGCACCAGCATCAGCTCGGCAAACGACGAGAGGTTGGCGAACTGGAACACCTCCTGGCTGCCGCGTGATAGCCGGGCAGGCTCTTCCGAGGAGCGGACGCACTCCGTGCGGCTTCGCACGCACAGGTAAGGCTGGCCGCTCAAGCACACCTCGCAGCGCCCGCAGAACACCGACAAACAGCAGATCACGTGGTCGCCGGGCTGCACCTCGCTCACATCTGGCCCCACCTCCTCTACCACCCCAGCAGCCTCGTGGCCCAACACGATGGGACGGGGCACCACCCACCCATCGGTCTCCATGAAGTGCAGGTCGCTGTGGCACAGTCCCGAGGCCGCGGTCCGCACCATCACCTCGTTGCCGATCGGCGAGGCGACATCCACCTCGTCTACCACTAGATCATCTTGGCCATCCAAAAACAGCGCTGCTCTCATCGATTCCTCCCCTGCCTGACCCGATGGCAAGCTCCGTAAAACTACCAACGAGGGTTGCTCCTATGCCGAAGCTGGAGCGGCCACGAGACTGAAGTCAGGAGCAGCCAGACGTTGATCCGCAGTCTGGGCAGGCGTGGCAGCTTCCGGCTCGGACCATAAGCACACCGCAGTCAAAGCAGACCGGGGCGTGGGCATCCAAGGGGATCTGTCTGGTGTAGGGCGACGGTGGATCGGGTTCAACGATCTCGCCGTGCACGGCAATCGGCACCTGTTCCTCCACTCCGGGCAGGGTGGGCTGAATCCGCTCGTCGGTGGTGTAGATCCCCAAGCCGACCCGTTCGTCCGGGTCTAGGTAATCCACCGCCATGCGGCGGAACAGGTAGTCGATGAGGCTGGTGGCAATACGGATGTCGGAGTCGTCGGTCATCCCGGCCGGTTCGAAACGCATGCCGGTGAAGGCATCCACATAGGCCCGCAGCGGCACCCCGTATTGCAGGCCGTGGCTCACCGCCATGGCGAATGAGTCCATGACCCCGGCCAGCGTGGAACCCTGCTTGGACACCCGAATGAAGATCTCGCCGGGGCTGCCGTCCTCGTACTCCCCTACCGTGACGAAGCCCTTGCAGTCGGCCACCCGGAACTCGAAGGTGCGACTGGTGCGAGACCGGGGCAGGCGGCGCCGCTCGGGCTGCGCCGACTCCGGTTCAGCCGGCGAGACCTGATCGGGCTGCGTGGCCGAGGCATCGGTTACCGCGACATGTTCAGACGCGGCTTTGCCAGAGTCGGTTACCGACAGCGGCTGGCCCACCTTGCAGTTGTCCCGGTACACGGCTAGGGCCTTGACCCCCATCTGCCAGGCATCCACGAACAGTTTCTCTACCTCAGCCGCCTCGGTGTCCTCGGGGACGTTGACCGTCTTGCTGATGCCCCCCGAGAGCCAGGGCTGCACGGCGGCCATCATGGCCACATGTCCGCTGGGCGAGATCACGTTGTCGCCCATAGAGCAGGCGAACACCGGCAGATGGGCAGCATTCAGGTGAGGGGCGCCCACCACCGAGCCTCGCTCGTGGACATAGGCCTCGATGTCGGCGACCTGAGCCGGGCTGTAGCCCAGCCGGTGCAGCGCCCGATCCACCGTCTGGTTGACGATGGGCATGGTGCCGCCCCCCACCAGTTTCTTGGTCTTGACCAGACCCAAGTCTGGCTCGATGCCGGTGGTGTCGCAGTCCATCATGAACGAAATAGTGCCGGTGGGAGCCAGCACAGTGGCCTGCGAGTTGCGGACACCGACCGTGTCCCCCCACTCCACCGCGTCGTCCCACGCGGCTCGGGCCGCTTCCAGCACCTCCGGAGGCGCCGGCTCGCCCTCCAGCCGGCTGAGCGCATCCCGATGCATGCGTAGCACCCGCCGGGTTGGTTCCCGATTCTCGGCGAACCCCTCGAACGGTCCGAGGCGGGCGGCCATGCGCCCCGACGTCTCGTAGGCCACGCCGGTCATTAGCGCGGTGACCGAGGCGGCCAGGCCCCGGCCCTCGTCAGAGTCGTAGGCCAGGCCCAGGGCCATGAGCGCGGCCCCCAGGTTGGCGTAGCCCAAGCCCAGTTGGCGGAATCGGCGGGTGGTGGCCCCGATTTGCTCGGTGGGATAGTGCGAAGGGCCGACCAAGATCTCTTGGGCGACGGTCATCACCCGAACCGCCGCGCTGAATCCCTCCACGTCGAACCTTCCGTTGTCTTCAATAAACGACAGCAGGTTCAAGCTGGCCAGATTGCAGGCCGAGTTGTCCAAGTGGAGGTACTCCGAACAGGGATTGCTGGCGGTGATGCGACCGGTGTTGGCCGCGGTGTTCCACCGGTTGATGGTGGTTTCGAATTGCACCCCGGGGTCGGCGCACTCCCAGGCGGCCTCCGCGATCTGAGCCAGCAGGCCCCGAGCCGACACTGTCTCCTCCACTTCACCGGTGGTGCGAGCAGTGAGATGCCACTCGCCGTCATCGACCACCGCCGACATGAACTCATCGCTCAGCCGCACTGAATTGTTGGCGTTCTGGTACTGGATGGAGTGGACATCGGCACCGTCGAGATCCATATCGAACCCGGCGTCCCGAAGCGCCCGGGCCTTGCGCTCTTCGATGGCCTTGCACCAGATGAACTCGGCCACATCGGGGTGGTCGGCGTCGAGCACAACCATCTTGGCCGCCCGACGGGTTTTACCCCCCGACTTGATGGTGCCGGCCGAGGCGTCGGCACCCCGCATGAAGCTCACCGGCCCGCTGGGGGCGCCTCCGCCGCTCATGCGCTCCCGCCGGGACCGGATCCGGCTCAAGTTGACGCCGGCCCCCGATCCGCCCTTGAAGATGCGGCCCTCCTCTCCGTACCAGTCAAGAATCGACTCCATGGTGTCGTCTACCGACAGGATGAAACAGGCGGATGACTGCGGCACGGCACCGGAAACCCCGAGGTTGAACCAGACTGGCGAGTTAAATGCCGCCCGCTGGCGGACCAGCAGCCAGCGGAGCTCGTCGGCAAACGCCGCAGCCTCCTCCGACTCGGCCAGATGCCCCGACTCGGTGCCCCACGCCACCAACGTGTCCACTACGCGGTCGATGACCTGGCGCAAGGAAGTTTCCCGCTCCGAGGTTCCCAACCCGCCCCGGAAGTACTTCTGGGTCACGATGTTGCCCGCGTTGACCGACCAGTCAACCGGAAACTCCACATTCGTCTGCTCGAAGGCGACCTTGCCGTCGGCGGCGGTGATTCGGGCGTCGCGGCGGTGCCATTCAACCTCGTCATAGGGATGGACATCGGCGCGGCTGTGGTAGCGGCTCAAGCCGATCCTGGTGCGATCAGATGCCAGAGCCATCAGCACTCCTCAAAGGAATGCGGCTCTGTTAGGCGCATTCCACCTTCGTATTCTAGCGGTGTCGATTGAGGCTGCGGCGTGAGCGGCCAGGTCAAAGGGACCTCATCAAGAGGCATGCCAATCCGCCCAAACGGCGGGCTGAACCCCCCAAGGAGTCGCCTGAACCCCACTATGGTCGTCGGCGTCAGCCACCATTCCGGCCCCTCACGCCGCAGCAGTAAATCACCGTAGAGTATGAAGCCTGTGGACAGTAAGAAGGGGAATAGGGATTCCCTGTGGATATCAGGTGAATTTCTGGAGACTCGCTGGACCGAGTCGCCTGCTACGGTCGGCGGCAGGTGGATCAGCTGCTCCCTCGGTTTGTCTCCGACGTCAACCCGGTCGCCCTGTATGCGTCTGACAGCCGCAATCCGCACCCTGACCGCCCTTGGCTGATGCTGAACATGGTCACCTCCGCGGATGGCGCAACGGCGAGCGGCGGCGTGTCCGGGGGCTTGTCGAGCCCCGAGGACCGCGAGGTGTTCGCGGCCATCCGAGCGGTGGCCGACGTGATTCTGGTCGGGGCAGAGACGGTGCGGCGCGAGGGCTACGGGCCGCCCAAGGCCCGCCCTGAGGCGGCCGAGAGCAGAGCGAACCGCAGCCAGGCGCCGAGACCGTGCCTGGCCGTGGTGAGCCGCTCGCTGGATCTGGACTTCGCCGCCCCGCTGTTCGACGACCATCCCCCGCCGATGCTGTTCACTGTGGCCGACCCGCCCGCTGATCGGCTGGCCAAAGCCGAAGCGGTGGCCGCAGTCCACCGCCTGGGAGCTGAGCGCGTGGACTTGACCGAGGTCTTGCGCCGGATAGGCCAAGAGGGCGCCCGGGTGGTATTGGCCGAAGGCGGTCCCGGCCTCAACGCGCAGCTCTTGGCTGCCGGGCTGTTGGACGAGGTGTGCTGGACGATCTCGCCGACGCTGGCCGGCGGCGACACTCCTCGGATGGTCCAAGGCGCCCCTCCCCGGCTCGACCGGCTCCGGCTGGTGCGGGTACTGGCCCAGGGCCACACCCTGTTCTTGCGCTATCTCAATCATTGAATGACCCTTGCTGCCACCCCTCCCGGCTTGTCAGCGGCTGGCGGAGCTGACTGGCAGGGCGGTGTCGCCCGCGATCACATAGGCCGGTTCTAATGGAGACAGCCCCGCGGCCGGAGCCTCGGGGGACAGCGACCAGTGGAGCTTGGCGGCCAGCAACGAACTAGCCCACAGAAAGAGAAACAAGGCGGACACGGTCAGCGCCCTTCGGAACCAATACACCTTGGCCGGCAATCGCCGGGACAACGGCGACTCACGGAAGTCGTCAGACACCAACACCAATGCGGGACGAGCCATTGGTTGATCAAACATAGGTATAGCCATGCGGCCATTGTCCAGACCACGGTGACAGTTTGTCGGCTAGCAGGCCAACAATGGCTACCAGGCTGGTGTTTTACCAATGCCCGCGCAGTGCTTCAGTCGGCGGTCAGAAGCGTTTCCAGACAGCGCCGATACGCCTCGACTGAAGCTCGGTCCACCCGCTCTTCAGCAGTGTGGGCCAGCGTCGAATCTCCAGGCCCGCAATTGGCCGCCGGAATCCCCCGCTCGGCGAAGAAGGCCACGTCGGTCCACCCCAGCTTGGACTTGATTTCCAGGTTGTTGTCTTTGATCAGTTGTTGCAACAACGGATGACCCAGGCCCGGCGAAGCGGCCGGTGCGTGTTCGGTCACCTCGAAGTGGTCGTCGTTGCCCAGCACAGGAAGCAACAACTCTCGCAGGGCGGATTCGGCGGCAGCACCGTTCCGGTCGGGTGCGTATCGATAGCCCAGGGTGACCTCGGCGCGGTCAGGCACCACATTGCCGGCCACCCCGCCCGTCACCGCCACTGCCTGAAGCGACTCCCGATATTGGCACCCGTCGATCACCGGCGTACGAGGTTCATACGCCTCCACCAACCTCAACAGTGAACCCAGACGGTGAATGGCATTGACCCCCATCCACGGCCGGGCGGTGTGGGCCCTGGCCCCGGTCAACGTCACCACCGCCCGCATCGACCCCTGGCAGCCGGCCTCCACCGCTCCCCCGGTAGGCTCCCCCAACAGAGCCACGTCGGCAGCCAACAGGTCGGGGCGGGCGTCGAAGATCTCCCGAAGCCCGCTGTCGGCAATACGCACTTCTTCGCGGGCGTAGAACAGCCACGTCACATCGACCGTGGGCTCGGCAACTGACGCGGCCAATTCCAGCATGACTGCGAGAGCCGCCTTCATATCTGCGGCGCCGAGACCCCATACCACGTCGCCGTCGATGCGGGCGACCTCGTTGTTGTTGGGAGGCACCGTGTCGCTGTGGCCGCCGATCAGTACCCGCCGAGGCCGCCCGAGATCGGTCCGGGCCACCACGTTGTCACCCACGCGATCCACGGTCAGCCCAGGCACGGCCTTCAACCTGGCCTCGATGAGTTCGGCAATTACGGCCTCCTGGTAGGACACCGAGGCCACATCGATCAACTCAGCGGTCTTGACCAGCAGGTCGGTAGTCATAAATGCATCTGCCAACGTTGGGCCAACAAATGGGTCGTCATGGACACGCCTCATCGAGGTTCTCCGACAAGCCAGCAGCGGAGGAGCCCTCAAAACGGTCAGCGTGTGGATAAGCCATGCCTACGTAGCTGCTCCGTGGTCCCGTAGCACGGCATTCAACTGGGCCTTGTCATGGCGTTCGCCGGGTTCAAGATGCTTGATCACCAACACGCAGGGCATGCCGAACGTGCCCCCGTCAAATTGCCGGGGCCGGGTGGCCGACACCGCCACCGTCCAGTCGGGGACTGAGCCGCGGTCCAACTCCTCGCCGGTGGCGGCATCGATGACGGGGATCGAGCCGGTGAGCACGCACCCCGCGCCCAACACGACTCCGTCTCCTAAGCGGGCACCATCGGCCACAATGCAGCGGCTGCCCACCAGGCAATCGTCGCCCACGAAGACGGGCACGGCTTGGGGAGGTTCCAGCACCCCGCCGATGCCCACACCGCCCGACAGGTGCACATTGGCACCGATTTGGGCGCACGAACCCACGGTGGCCCATGTGTCGACCATGGTGTTGGCCCCCACCCGGGCGCCGATGTTCACATAGCTGGGCATCATGATCACGCCCCGGTCCAGAAACGAGCCCCAGCGGGCCGACGCCCCTGGCACTACCCGCACGCCAGCAGACTGGTAGTCGGACTTGAGGGGAATCTTGTCGGCGTACTCGAACGGTCCCAGCTCCATGGTCTCCATCTGAGCCATGGAGAACAGCAAAAGGATGGCCTGCTTGAGCCACTGGTGGACCACGACATCGCCGTCGTCGCCCATCTCGGCCACCCGGGCAGCCCCGGTGTCCAGCAGGTCGATGGCCTCGGTCACCGCGGCCCGGGCCTCGGGATCGCCGTCAGTAATCGGGGTCCGGTCAGCCCAAAGCGCCTCGATCTGGGCTTGCAGATCGCTCATTGGTTCAACCTCGCAATGCTCATTGCCATTTCCCCACGGTATCCCTCTGATAGGCCGCCATACGCTGTTCAAGCAGGTCAATCCGAGCGTCGGGGGCCACCGCGGCCACCCTGACGTGGCCAGCCCCTGCTGAGCCGTAGAACTCGCCCGGGCTGACCAATGCCCCCATTTCCTCGGCCACCCGGCGGGCCAGAGTCCAGCCGTTGCCGTCGGGAGACGCCACCCACAGATACAGCCCGCCTCCGGGCAGGGCTACTTCCGGGTCATAGCCCGAAAAAAGCGCTCGCAGGCGGTTCAGGCGAGACGTGTAGACCGACCGCTGGGCATCGACATGGGCGTCGTCATTGAATGCGGCTACCGCAGCAGCCTGCGCAGGTCCGGGAATCATCATCCCCGCGTGCTTGCGAACCTCGGACAAATAGCCCACCAGCTCGGCATCGCCGGCATAGAACCCCGCCCGGATACCGGCCATGTTCGACCGCTTCGACAAGGAATGCACCGCCATCGCCCCCCTGTCACCGTGATGAAGGATGCTGGCACCGGCATCGGCTCCCCAGGTGAATTCGATATAGCACTCGTCGCTGAACACCGGCACCCGGCGGTCCCTCCCCCATTGCGCGATTACCGCAAGGTCTTCGAGTCCACCGGCAGGATTGCCGGGCGTGTTGACCCACAGGCACAGGGCGCGAGCGGCATCGTTTGGATCCACAGCATCGAGGTTGAGGCACCACTGCGCGTCTACCGGCACCGGGACGGCCCGGCAGCCGGCCAACGCCGCTCCCATGGCGTATGTCGGATAGGAGATGGCGGGGTACAGCACCGTGTCGCGGCTGGGATCCCGCAGCTTCAGATAATGGGGAACGGATGCCACGAACTCCTTGGTGCCCACACAGCCGGCTATGGCGACCCCGGAGGTGTCGATGCCGAATCGGCGGGCCAACCAGCCCATCGCCGCCTCCCGGTAAGCAGCCGAACCCAGCGACGCCGGATAGCCCCGCTCGGCGCCAGAGGCCGACAGCGCATCAACCACCGCCGACGAGGGCGGATCCGACGGCGCGCCCACCGACAGGTCGACACACCCGCCGTCGAAAGGGTCGGCAATCGCTCGCAGCTCGTCGAGTCGATCGTAGGGATAGGGAGGAGGAACGAAACCAGCCACTACCCGACCACCCATTCAGAGACCCGGAATTCCACCGGGCGCAGCAACAGTCGCAACGGCGTCATCCAACCACCCACTCAGACAATCGGGCAGCCGAGGCCGCATCTAGGCGGGCCTGCAACCGGTAGCCTTCGTCCTCGTTATCGGTGGTCAGCACGTGTCCCGCCCGCTGTACTGCGGCCAGCACCTCACCCCGGGCATAGGGCACGAGCAGCTCGACGATGACCGCAGAGGACCGCAGCTCGTCGGCCATGGCGGCCAGCAGCTTGTCGGTCCCCTCCCCAGTGGCCGCCGAGATCATGATGGTGTCCTTGTTGGCTCCCAGGAGGATCTCGTTGCCGGCCAGCAGGTCGCATTTGTTGTACACCAAGAGCTCGGGCACGTCTCCTGCGCCGATCTCCCGCAGCACTTGGCGCACGGCGGCGATGTGGGCGTCGGGATCGGACCCGGCGGCGTCCACTACATGCAGTAACAAATCGGCCTCGGTCACCACGTCGAGCGTGGAGCGGAATGCCTCTACCAACTGGTGGGGCAGCTTCTGGATGAACCCGACGGTGTCGGTGAGCAGCACCCTCTCCCCGCCGGGCAGCTCCAAACGCCGGGTAGCGGCGTCGAGGGTGGCGAACAGCCGGTTCTGCACCAAAACACCCGAGTCGGTGAGCCGGTTGAGCAGCCGAGACTTGCCCGCGTTCGTGTAGCCCACGATGGTGACTGCACTCTGGGCGGACCTCTGGCGGCTTCGGCTCTGCACGCTGCGGTTCTTTTTGATGTTGCGGAGCTGGGCCTCAAGTTTGTGGATGCGCCGCTGGATGCGTCGGCGGTCTACCTCCAGCTGTGTCTCTCCCGGCCCACGGGTGCCGATCCCCCCGGCCTGCTGGCTGAACCCCCGGCCCCGACGCAGTCGGGGCAGCCGATAGCGGAGCTGGGCCAGCTCCACCTGGGCTTGGCCCTCCTGGCTGCTGGCGTTTTGGGCGAAGATGTCGAGGATCACCGCCGTGCGGTCAATGGCGGTGCGACCGAGGATCTTCTCCAAGTTGAACTGCTGGGCGGGACTCAGCTCATCATCGAACACCACGGTGTCGGCATCAACCTGCTCGCTCACCTCCAAGATCTCGTCGACCTTGCCCTTGCCGATGAAGGTAGCCGGATCGGGGGCGCGGCGGCGCTGGACCACCCGGCCTACTTCATCGGCCCCCGCGGTGTCGATGAGCTGGGCGAGCTCGTCAAGATCGGCGTCGGTGCGGGCTACATCGCCGTCGTCCAGGGTGACGCCCACCAACACGATCTTCTCTCGGAACGCCCGCTCGATGAACGCGCCCGACTCCCCGCCATGGGTGCCAAATCCGCCTCGGTGGGAGTCCTTGTCAGCCATAGTCCACCGCCGCGATGTACTCCGCAGGGCCGATCAGCACGGCGGTGTCGCCCAACTCCACGATGACGTTGCCGCCGGGCATCGACACCAAGACTGGTTGGCTGGTCAAACCCCAATCATGGGCTGCTTGGGCGGCGGCGCACGCGCCAGTCCCGCACGCCTCTGTTACCCCCACACCTCGCTCCCATACCCGTAGTTCGATACCTTCGCCGCCCGGACGCGGGCTGATGAATTCCACATTTACTCCTCTGGCGAGCCGGGACAACCTCTCGCCGTCAGCAGCCACATCAATAGCGTGGACGTCGGGTATATGAATGATCAGATGGGGATTGCCCACATCGGCGGTCGTGAATCGCAGCCCGTCGGGATAGCCGATTTCCCCCAGTGCTGGGCCGGCGCTCACCGGCCCCATATCTACGCGGGCTTGGATGACGGAAGGGTCATCGGAGGGCTCGACGCTCACAACGCGAAGTCCGGCATCGGTACCGATCCGCAACTCCACACCGCACCCGCCTCGTGCGACAACCGCCTGGGCCAAGCAGCGGATGCCGTTGCCGCTCATCTCGGCCCGGCTTCCGTCAGCGTTGAACAGCACCATGGTGACGTTGGTGCCGGCCTCAGCATCCCCGGGCAAGCCGAAAATCAAACCGTCGGCACCTACACCCCGAGTGCGATGGCACACCGCCTCGGCCAACGCGGGAGCATCAGCGGGCAGCGCGTTGGCCAACGCAATCAAAAAGTCGTTCCCCAAGCCGTGGTGCTTGGTCAGCTGCATCGCCTTAGTCTGGCAAGTTCTGCCTGTCTCGCCGCGCACCATTTCGATTTCAAGCGTCGGACCGGTGTTGCTCAAGCCGGGTCAGCGCCTCAGCAGCCAGCGTTTGGGCCTCAGCATCGGCGTCCAACCAGACAATGCGGGGGTCTCGGCGGAACCACCGCTCCTGGCGACGAGCGAACTTCCGGGTGCGGGTAATGGCCAGCGCCACCGCCTCGTCCAATGGCATCTGGCCGTTGAGATGGGCCAACAGCTCTTTGTAGCCCAGGGCCTGCGAGGCAGTGCGCGACAGTGGACAGGCCCGGGAGGCCAGCGCCTCCACCTCAGCCAAGAAGCCAGCTTCCACCTGCTGGTGATAGCGCTGCTCGATGCGGCGGTCGACCTCGTCTCGGGGCCGCCATAGGCCGATCTGGGCGATGTCGCAGGGCGGGTACTCGCTCAAGCCCGGCCCGTAGGAGGAGAACGGTCGGCCGCTGCCCACCGTTACCTCCAAGGCCCGCACGATCCTCCGCCGATTGGTCGGCTCCATGCGGGATGCGGCCAGCGGATCGAGCTTTGTCAAACGGCGATGCAATGCGCCGGTGTCGGGCTCTTCCTCCAATTCGACAACCACCTCGGGAAATCGGCCCGGGATGTCCAGATTGTCGATCACCGCCCGGTGGTAGAGCCCAGTGCCCCCTACCAGCATCGCCATGCGATTTCGGTCGGCGATGTCGGCCCGGGCTTGACGGGCCGCGGCTTGGAACCTGGTCAGCGAGTAATCCTCAGAGGGATCGGCTACGTCGATGAGGTGGTGGGGCACCTCGGCGCGCGCCTCTACCGAGGGTTTGTCGGTACCGATGTCCATCCCCCGGTATACCTGCATTGAGTCCACCGAGATGATCTCGGCGCTTCCCAGGAGGCGGGCGATGGCCAGTGCCACCGCCGATTTGCCGGTAGCCGTGACCCCGACGATGGCCAGCGTGCTCAGAGCGCGGCCACCGGGATTCGGGTGCGCCACCGGGGGGGCGCGGTGACCTCGGCCAACTCGCCCCGCAGGTGATGGGCACCCGCCTCGGTCACGTCCACAGTGGCATAGGTTCCCGGCTTCAGCTTCTGGGGCGACGGGAAGTGGACCAATCGGTTCTGGCGGGTCCGGCCGGTGAGCACGGTGGGGTCCTTCTTCGACGGGCCTTCCACCACAATTTCCTCCCGGTGCCCGACGCGGGCCTCATTCCCCCGGCGGCTGGAGCGCTCTACCACAGCCCGGAGCCGCTCGAAGCGGTCCTTCACCTCATCGGGATCACAATACCGATCGGCCATTTCGGCGGCCTCGGTACCGGGACGGGGAGAGAACACGAAGGTGAACGCCGAGTCGTAGTGGGCCTCGGCGGCCACTAGCAGCGTCTGCTCGAAATCGTCCTCGGTCTCGCCGGGAAAGCCCACGATGATGTCGGTGGACACCGCCAGGTCGTCCACTGCGTCTCGGGCGGCCCGCAGCCGCTCCAGATATCGCTCGGCGGTGTAGCCCCGGTGCATGGCGGCCAGCACCCGGTCGCTGCCCGATTGCAGGGGCAGGTGAAGATGCTCGCAGACGGCGGGAACCTCGGCCATGGCCTCGATGGTCTCGGGGCGCAGGTCTTTGGGATGGGGGCTGGTGAACCGGATTCGCTCAATGCCGTCCACCGCGCCGATAGCCCGCAACAGGTCGGCGAACAGCGGGCGAAGCGGCACCCGCTCGCCGGCCTGGCGGCGTTCCCGCTGGAGATCGCGGCCATAGGAGTTCACGTTCTGGCCCAACAGAGTTATCTCGGTGACTCCGCCATCGGCCAGTTCTTCGGCCTCAGCCACCAGCAGGTCGAGCGGGCGGCTGATCTCCGCCCCCCGAACCGCGGGCACGATGCAAAAGGCACACGAGTTGTCACAGCCCACCTGGATGGTCATCCACGCCGCATAGGGGGCGTCGCGGCGCACCGGCAACGCCGAGGGGAAGCTGTCGCGGTCGTCTTCGACCGCTGCCTCCAGGATCTCCACAATGGGCCCTTCGGACGCGGCACCGATCAACTCGGCGGCCCGGTGAACGTTGTGGGTGCCGAACACCACGTCAACGTGGCCGGCCTTCTCCCTGATCAGCTCCCGGTCTTTCTGGGCCAGACAGCCCGCCACGGCAATCTGCATGTCTGGGCGGGCCTGTTTGAGCTGTTTGAGGTGGCCGAGCTGGCCGTAGAGCTTGTTGTCGGCGTTCTCGCGGATGCAGCAGGTGTTCAACACGATGACGTCGGCCGACTCCATGGCGTCGGCCGAGGTCATCCCGTCGGCTTCCAGCAGCCCGGCGATGCGCTCGGTGTCGTGCTCGTTCATCTGGCACCCGTAGGTACGGATGAAATAGCTGCGGCTCACCTCGTCAGGCTACCCGTCGGCTGCCAACAGCCTCCTAGCCAGTTTGCGCGACCGGCTCCTCGGTTTCAGGGGCTGCTTCCTCCTCGGCTGAGGGGTTCACGGCGTTCCACACCCGATCGGTGATCTCCACCATGATCTCGGGATGCTCGGCCAAAAACATCTTGGCCTTCTCCCGGCCCTGGCCTAGATGCTCGCCTTCGTAGGTGAACCAAGCCCCGGACTTCTCGACGATGTCGAGGTCGACGCCCACATCGAGCAGCGAGCCCTCCCGGCTGATGCCCTTGGAGTACATGATGTCGAACTCGGCCTGCCGGAACGGCGGGGCCACCTTGTTCTTGACCACCTTCACCCTGGTGCGGTTGCCGATCACATCCACCCCCTGCTTGAGGGACTCGATGCGGCGGATGTCGAGGCGGACCGACGAATAGAACTTCAGAGCCCGACCGCCAGGGGTGGTCTCGGGGGAGCCGAACATCACACCGATCTTCTCCCGAAGCTGGTTGATGAAGATGCACACCGTCTTGGACTTGTTCAAGTTAGCGGTGAGCTTGCGCAGGGCCTGAGACATGAGGCGAGCTTGGAGGCCCACATGGGTGTCGCCCATGTCTCCCTCGATCTCGGCCCGGGGAGTCAGGGCGGCCACCGAGTCGATGACGATCACGTCGAGTGCGCTCGACCGGATCAACATGTCGGTGATCTCCAGGGCCTGTTCGCCGGTATCGGGCTGAGAGATCAACAGCTCGTCCACGTCCACACCGATGGCTTTGGCGTAAACCGGATCGAGGGCGTGCTCAGCGTCGACGAAGGCGCAGATGCCCCCGTTGCGCTGGGCCTCGGCCACTGCGTGCAACGCCAAAGTGGTCTTGCCCGAGGACTCCGGGCCGTAGATCTCCACCACCCGGCCCCGGGGCAGCCCCCCGACGCCCAGCGCCAGATCGAGAGCCAATGCCCCGGTAGGGGTGGTCTCGATGGCCATGGTGCCCTTCTCGCCCATCTTCATGACGGCGCCTTGGCCGAATTGCTTCTCAATCTGGCCTAGGGCCATCTCCAATGCTTTTTCTCGCTCCACAACTCCTCCTTCAGGTCGTGTTTCGTGGCTACGGGTTATTCGGGGGAATGTCGAGCCACACTCTAAAGACGACCAGTGACAGTTGGTCGCCGCCCACCAGCGACACTCTAGTTACATCGCTGAAATTCCACAAGCACCCATCCCCCGGCACTCCGCAGGCAACGCCACAGCACCCGGGGCCGCGACCACCAGCTCAACGCCGCGCCCCGCAAGCGGTGGAGGCAGATCGCGCCAGCATGCCTCCGATTGTCCCAACGCCGACGGCAGCCGCCCCCACCGCCGGCGGGCATCTAGATTTACTGAAGTAAGACTAGATGCCCGCGCACGAGGGATACTCCCCCTGAGCTAAAGTAAAAAAATTTAAATTTTAATAGTGTATTCTTTAATATATAGGTCACTACCCCCTCACTTGTTTGAAAGCAAGGAGGGAGTAGCAACCTGTTGCTGTACTTTGAGCTAGAAAGCACAACTTAGATGATGACCCTCATCCCGATTGGCTTGGGCGACGTGTCAAGAATCTTCGAGAAATTCAGGTTGGTAACAATTACCCCAGGGATCTAATGCCAGATCATCATTCTCGCAATAATCGTTTCTTGCCGGATCTTGATCTCGACAATAATTCCAAGGATCTAATGCCCAACCAGCTGGACACTCACCATCATGTGAATAACCCTGACAGTAACCCAAGAAATCTAATGCCAGATCATCTGGACATTCACCCCAGATTGCAGGATCATAGCACAGTAGCTGAGCATCCATGACTGTATCATCTGAACAATCAATGAATCTGTCAACATCTTGACACATATCCCAGTCAGTCCACGTAAAACCTTCTGGACAGATATCATTGTACGAAGTGAATTCAACAACCAAGAAACAGTAATCGACATCTGTTCCCTGTACTCTGAACCAGCCATTCGGACAACGACCATTCTCAGGTGTAGGCATGATATCAGCACTACTGTCAGACTCTTCCTCAGGCGGAGGTGGAGGAGGTGGCTTTTCAACAACCTCTTCTTCCTCTGGAGCTTCTGAAGTGTCATCCACTGGGATATCATCACCAAGCTCTGGAATAATGTTACCCGTCAAGGCTGACGGGCTACCTGCTAGACAAGTGGCATCTGTACTTGAAAACAGAATCACTCCATTATTGTTAGGAGTACATTGATACGGATTAAGCATCAACTGTTGATTCAAGCTCAGAGACGCCCAGTTACCAGGGATTGAGACTACATGAACAGGCTTTTCCTCTTCCTCTTCGACTACTGGATCAGGCTGTTGACTTTCGTCATCGTCTGAGGTAGAAGATTCTCCTTGGACGTCTTCTACGTCAGTGTCTTCAGGAATTGGATCTATTTGAGTATCTGTGTCAGTCTCATCCTCAGTTACTTCAGACTCCTCAGTTGTATCTTCCTCTTCGATGACCTCTTCCTCTGGTTGAGGAGTGGGTGTTAGTGTTGGTGTCTCCACAGGCATGGTCGTCGCTGTTGGTTGAGGTTGAATAACCTCTTCTTGTGTGACTGTCTCCTCTTCTTCCAAGATTGGAACCTCTATTTCTAGAGGTCGTGCCATATCTGTCTGTTGAGGGGTTGGATCAGGTGTTGATGACTCCATGGAGTCATTTGTACTTGATGCACAACTGGGGCCAAAGATTGAGCCCACTAGAAAGACGACTGCTGTCAGCCAGTAGCCCCAACGGAAGCTGGAACCACCATTGTCTGTGTTTTTTGCAGATTTGAGGGAAGATTCCCTCGATGGATTGGTAACCATGAATACTTCCTTAAAACTACTTGTTGGGAGGGCAGCAGCCGGGGACTAGTACGGACGCGGCGAGACCTGACAGCACTAAGCACACCGACGCCAAGATAGCGAGCAGGATCTGGTCGGGAACATGCGCGTCTCCTCCGGTCAAGGAAAACTCAGAGGCTAGCTGACTCGGCCGTGAGGGCCGCAGCCTGCCGGGGCCCGGCACAGGAGCTTGCCAAGGACCAGGTGTACCGCCATATCGCTTAGGCTCGACTGCGACATCTCTGGAGAGGAGAACTGATATGGGAAGGCTCGACGGCAAAGTAGCCATTGTTTCCGGCGGCGCCCGGGGCCAGGGCGAGGCCGAAGTGCGGCTGTTCGCCGCCGAGGGGGCCAAAGTGGTATTCGGCGACGTCCTCCACGACTTGGGCGAGGCAGTGGCCGCCGATGTGGGCCCCAATGCCCACTACCTGCCCTTAGACGTGACCGATCCCGTGGCGTGGCAGGAGGCGGTGGCCGAGACCACCAGCCGCTTCGGCCCGCCTACCGTGCTGGTCAACAATGCCGGGGTGCTCCTGTTCGGGGTTTCCATGGTGGACACCCCGCTTGAGGACTACATGCGGGTGATCAACATCAACCAGGTGGGGGTGTTCCTGGGCATGAAGTACACCGCGCCAGCCATGATCGAGGCCGGCGGCGGGTCGATCGTGAACATCAGCTCCACCAACGGTATAGCCGGCTACGGCGGCACGGTGGCCTACACCGCCTCCAAGTTCGCCGTGCGGGGCATGACCAAAAACGCCGCCCTGGAGCTGGGCCAACACGGCATCCGGGTCAACTCCATCCACCCCGGCGGCGTGGACACTGCCATGACCGCTCCCGACACCCTGGGAGACGCCATTTCCGACGAAGAGCGAGAAGCAACCTTCGCAATGCTCCCCCTGGGCCGTGTGGGCCAACCCGTCGAGATAGCCCACCTGGCCGCTTATCTGGCCTCTGACGAATCCTCCTACAGCACCGGCGCCGAGTTCATCGCCGATGGAGGAATGCTGGCAGGAGTGGTAAACCCCGAGGTGTGAATCGTCCAGAAGGCGCGCCGACTCGTTTGCATCCTCCGGGTGATTGCGGCATTGCCTCTAGCCTTCCTTGCGGGCAAGTCCAGCCGCGAGAAACCAAGGGGCCTTCGCGCCAGATACGGTAAACCCCATGGCAGAGCAAGCATTCACCGACGAGGAACTGCGCCAGCGGCTGACCGCCGAGCAGTACCACATCACCCAGCAGGCCGGCACCGAGCGAGCCTTCACCGGCGAGTACTGGGACTGCAAAGACGAGGGCACGTACCGATGCCGGGTGTGCGACGAACCGCTGTTCTCGTCGGAGACCAAGTACGACTCGGGCACTGGCTGGCCCTCGTTCTATGAGGAGGCCGGCGAGGGCAAGGTGGACCGCCACACCGACCAGAGCCATGGCATGGTCCGCACCGAAGCGGTGTGCGGTTCGTGCGGGGCCCACCTGGGCCACATCTTCCCCGACGGCCCCCACCCCACCGGCGAGCGCTACTGCATGAACTCAGCATCGCTTAGGCTCGACCGCGACACCTGACAAGGCGCTACTTGCCCGCCAAAACCCTCATGCGGAGGTTGTTGAGGACCGAGACGGTGGTGAATTGGCGAGTGCGCTCGCGGTCGAAGGGGAACTTGACCCGGGTGGCCTCGACTTGGCCGTTGACCAGGGTGGCCATCCACACGGTGCCGGGGTCCTCGCCATCTAGGGGATCAGGGCCGGCTACTCCGGTGACGGCGATGGCGCAGTCGGCGCCCAATAGCTTGGCGGCACCGTGGGCCATGGCGGTTACCGCTTCTTCGCTCACCACCGGACCCTGGGGCACGTCTAGCAGGTCGAACTTCACGTCGCTGGCGTAGGACACCAGCCCGCCTCGGAACACGTCGCTTGCTCCGGGCACGGCGGTGAGCCGAGAGCCGATGAGCCCGCCGGTGAGCGACTCGGCCAGCGCCAGGGTCCAGCCCCGACTCCGCAGGGCGTCGAGCACGGCGGATTCCATGGTCTCGTCGTCTACGCCGAACACGATGTCGCCGATGATGCCCCGAACGATCTGCTCCTCGTTGGCCAGAATCTCGTCGGCGGCGGCCTCGCTGGGGGCCTTGGCCGTCAACCGGACTTTGAGGCCCTCCATGCCCGAGGCCAGAAAGGCGATGGTGCACCCGCCGACTTCATCCAGCCTCTCGATCTCTTCGTGGAGCTTCTCGGCCAAACCCGACTCGGAGTCGCCCCAGGTGCGCAGCGTGAGGCTTTTGATCACTGCGGTGATCCCGGCCCGGGCCTTGAGGTCGGGCAGCACGCACTCCCCCACCATCTGCTGCATCTCCCAGGGCACGCCGGGCACGGCGTATACCGCCTTGTCGCCGCTCTCGATCTTGAAGCCGGCAGCGGTGCCCGGCATCACCGGCAACACGTCGGCGCCGTCGGGGATGTCGGCTTGGCGAAGGTTGTTCTCGGGCATGGACCGCCCCCGGCCCCCGAATACGGTAGAGATGCGCTCCACGATGTCGTCGCGCCTTACTAGCTCGACCCCCAAGGCAGCGGCGATCACGTCGCGGGTGATGTCGTCTTGGGTGGGGCCCAGCCCGCCGCACATGATGACCGAGTCGCTGCGCTCCAAGGACTGTTCCAGCACGGCCTGCATCCGCCCGAAGTTGTCGCCCACCTTGACCTGGTGGTGCGAGTCGATGCCGGCCAGGGCCAGCTGCTCGCCAATCCACGACGAGTTGGTGTCGACAATCTGGCCGAGCAGCAGCTCGGTTCCTACCGCGATGACCTCACAATTCACGCCCGGAGGCTATACCCCCGCCGCCGACCGGCTACTGGTCTGCGGCGGCAATCGCCCCGGCTCGGCCGTCAGCCAAGTAGCGCCAGCCGGTGTAGAGGGTGAGGGCCACTGCCAGCCAGATGGCCAACGACGACGCCCAGTCGTGCTCCTCCAATGGTGGCAGCGCGGCCACAATGAGAGCCGCACCCTGCAAAAGCGTCTTGTACTTGGCCGAGAGGCGGGCGGGAAGCGACAGGCCCTCTCGAGCCCATCGGGTCCGGGCCGCGCTCACCAGCAGCTCTCGCACCGAAATGATCAGCACCGGAACCCAGAACAGCCGGTCCACCGCCACAAAGCACCAGGACGCCCCCAGGATCATCACCTTGTCGGCCAGCGGATCCAGAAAGGCACCCCAGCGGCTGACGCTGCCGGAAGATCGGGCTACCCAGCCGTCGTAGTAGTCGCTGGCCCCCAACACCAGCCCCACCGTCAGGACCGACCACGACGCTCCCCGGTTGTCAGACGCGGCCAGGATGAGCACAAACAGCACGGGCGACGCCGCAATGCGCCCCAGCGTGATTAGGTTGGCCGTCAACCGCAGATCGGCCCAGGAATACGTCTCCACATGGCTCATGACGGCACCGCTTCGGCCAGCAGGTCGGGACCTAGAGCATCTGTCACCTTCACGGTGTGGAACTGGCCGACTGTCAGGTGGTCGGGCACGGCGATCACCCCGTCGATCTCAGGGGCTTCTCGAAAGCTGCGGGCAATGCCAGGAGCGTCCACCAGAACTTCGACCTCGTGGCCGATGAGTTGGTCACGCTTGGCCGCAGTTATCTCGTCTTGGACTTCGGCCAGCTCCCGGCGGCGCTCAGCAGCCAGCTCGGCGGCCACCTCTCCGTCGAGGGTTGTGGCGTAGGTACCCGCCTCCGCGGAGTAGGTGAAGAACCCGCACCAGTCCAGGCCCACCTCGGCCACAAATTCGAGCAGGGCGTCGTGGTCGGCCTCGGTCTCTCCGGGATAGCCCACGATGAAGTTCGACCTGAAGACCGCTTCAGGCTGGCTCTGGCGGATATCGGCGATGCGGGCGGCAAAGCGGTGGCCGTCGCCCCAGCGGCGCATCCGGGCCAGAAGCGGCCGCGACACATGCTGCAACGACAGGTCGAAGTAGGGCACGCCGGTGGCGCAGATGGCGTCGATCAGCAAGTCGGTTAGGTCGGACGGATAAAGGTACAGCAGTCGCACCCATTCGACCCGCTGGCGAAGCGACTCCACCAGGGGAATGATCCCCCGCTCCCCCTGGCCTTGGTCGCGCCCGTAGGAGGCCAGATCTTGGGCCACCAGCACCGCCTCCCGCACCCCGAGGCCCTCCACTTCGGTCATGATGGCCTCAGGCGAACGGGATCGCTGCTGCCCACGGAAACCGGGAATGGCACAGTAACCGCAGCGGCGGTCGCAGCCCTCGGCGATCTTCACATAGGCCCACGGCGCTTCAGCCGGCGGCCGGGGCAGGTTCAGCAGGTCGAATTCCGGCAGGTCAACCGACGCCGGCGAGACCGAGGGCTTGGCCCCTATGCTGACCGGCACGCCGAACCCGGCCACCCGGTCAGCCTCGGGCAGCGCCTCGGCCAGCTCCGCGCCGTATCGCTCGGCCATGCACCCGGTGACAACCAGCTCGGCATCGGTCGCCGCCGAGCGCATTTCCAGCACCGTGTCCACCGATTCTTGGCGGGCGTCCTCGATGAAGGCACAAGTGTTCACCACCACGAGATCGGCATCTTCGGGGGCCTCGGCCGCGGCCATCCCGTCTTCAACTAGCAGACCGGTGATCTTGTCGGAATCCACCTGATTCTTAGGACATCCCAGCGTCTCAACCCAAAATCGGCGCACTCCACTCAGATTATGCGGAGAAATGCCCAAGACCATCAGCGTCGGAAACCGCTGGCATCACCGCCTCGACCGCAGGCTTGCCCCTTGCGCCATGTTCAGCTTCATCGGGATCGTCGGAGATCAAGAACGGCATCGACACCAGGTAGACAGCCAGCAAGAATGCCCCCTCCCACCATCGCTCCAAACCGTCGCCTCCGAACATGAGCAACCACGCGCTCACCGAGATGCCCACCATGATCCACACCGCCAGACCCGAGAGGTTCCCGTCGACCAGAGGCCCCGGGCCGACCAGCGCCACCACCGCGCTCACCAGCAGGCTGTTGAAGGTGTTGGAGCCCAAGATGTTGCCTACCAAAAGATCGGCCTCCCCCCGGCGGGCCGCCTGCACCCCGGTGATCAGCTCGGGCAGCGAGGTGCCGAACGCCACCAGCGACAGACCGACGAATCCCGAGCCAAGGCCAACCTCGTGGGCGATGTCCACCGCACCGGTCACCGCGAGTTGGGCGCCGACCACTGTGGCCCCCAGCCCCAATACGGTACGAACCAGCTCGGCTCGTTGTCTGATCGGCTTGTCGATGTGGACGACATCGGCCGCGTTGGCGTCATAGGCCGGTCGCCACAAGATGATGCTCATGGCCACCACAAACGCGGCCAACAGGACGAAACCCTCCCACCGTTCCAAGCCGTCCTGAACCAGCAGCCAGAACAACAGCGCGGCACCCACCGAAACCACGCCCTCCCGCCACAGAGTGCTGTTGGCCACCTTGATATGCCGGCCCCCGACGGCAACCACCGCCACCAGAGCAGAAACGCCCAACACCAGGCTCAAATTGGCCACGTTGGAGCCGACGATGTTGCCCACGCCCAAGTCGACATCGCCATCGGCAGCGGCCAGCCCCGACACCAGCATCTCGGGAGCGCTGGTGCCGAAGCCGATGACCAGAGCTCCGATCACGATGGGCGAGATACCCCGGGCGAAGGCCAGCCGGGATGCGCCGACAACCAACTGGTCGGCACCCACGGCGAGTACGAGAAGGCCCCCGGCCAGGAGCACCGCTGCTAAAGCCACAATCCGAGACTATCGAGAGCTATTGGGCGTTCATCAGGGAAGCTCGTCGGGGGCCATGAGCACCTCTCGGGCCTTGGATCCCTCCGATGGCCCCACCACGCCCCGCTGCTCCATCAAATCCATCAGCCGGCCGGCTCGGGCGAAGCCCACCCTGAGCTTGCGCTGGAGCATCGACGTGGAGCCCAGCTGGCTCTCCACCACCAGCCTCATGGCCTGGGCCAACAGTTCGTCGTCATCGTCGCCCCCGCCGGTGGAAGCGTTGGAAGGGGCAGCGGTCAGCGGATCGTCGCCGCCGTCGCCCCCATCTGTGGCCACCGGCGGACCACCACTGCTGTGGCCCATGGCCGCAGACTGGCGACGCCAAGCGGCCACCACGCTGCGGACCTCCGCTTCGGTCACCCAAGCGCCCTGAATGCGCTGGGCGGAAGTTGACGTGGGGCTCAGCAAGAGCATGTCGCCCTGGCCTACCAGGCGCTCGGCCCCCTGCTGATCGAGGATCACCCGGCTGTCGGTCTGGCTGGACACGGCGAATGCCAGCCGAGCCGGGATGTTGGCTTTGATGACCCCGGTGATCACGTTTATGGACGGCCGCTGGGTGGCAATCACCAGGTGAATCCCCACTGCCCGGGCTTTCTGGGCGATGCGACAGATGGAGTCCTCGACGTCACGAGGGGCCACCATCATCAGATCGGACAGCTCGTCCACCACAACCAAAATGAGCGGCATCCGCTCTTTGGACTCGGATTCCCCGATCCCCAATTTGCTGTCGTTCTCGAACATTCCCCGGTCGAAGGCGTCGTTGTAGCCGTCGATGTCGCGTACGCCCACTGACGCCAGAACCTCGTAGCGGCGGTCCATCTCCCGGCACGCCCAGGCCAAGGCGTTGGCCGCCTTTTTGGGGTCGGTTACCGGCTGGGTGAGCAGGTGGGGCACATGCTCGTACTGGGCCATCTCCACCATCTTGGGATCGACCAGGATCATGCGGACTTGGTCGGGAGTAGTGCGCATGAGCACCGAGGTGATCATCGAGTTGATGCACGAGGACTTGCCGGCCCCGGTGGCCCCGGCGATGAGGATGTGGGGCATCCGCGACAGGTCCATCATCACCGGCTTGGCGTTGATGTCCCGTCCGATGGCCACCTCCAGGGGATGGGTGGCCTTGCGGGCTTCGGCCGACGCCAATATCCCGCCCAGCGACACCACTTGGCGGTCGCGGTTGGGCACCTCCACGCCGATGGCCTGGCGCCCGGGGATCGGGGCCAAGATGCGGACGTCGGGGGAGGCCATGGCGTAGGCGATGTCTTTGCTCAAGCTGGTTATCCGGCTGACTTTGACCCCCGGGGCCAGCTCCAGCTCATATCGGGTCACGGTGGGCCCGATCACCATGCCGACAAGGGTGGTGTCCACATCGTGGGCGGCCAAGGCCTTCTCCAATGCGGCACCCCGTCGGGACGCCTCCTCTTGGTTGACCTGCTGGGGATCGGACCCGCTCAGCAGTTTGAGCGGGGGAAGCTTCCACTTCGACGACTTGGAGGACTTCGGTGCCTTGTCGCCCACGATGGCCGGAGCCTCCCAGTCTGAACCTGTCGGGGCGGGCTCTGGTTCGGGAGGCGGAGCTGGCTCAGGTACTTGATCTGGTTCCGATCGAGGGGCGGGAATGACCACCACCTCGGATCCGGTTGGAGGAGCCTTTGGATCAGGCACCCGGCGGCCGTCGAGCAGCTCCTCATCGGGCACTGATGGCGAAGAGGTGCCGATGAGCGAATGCATGGCCCGCACCAGGCCGGCTTTGATCTTGGCGCCGTCCACCCGACGGGCCCAGGCCCGCAGCGATATCCGGGTAAGCACCACCGATCCCAAGAGGCCGAACGCGCCTAGTATCAGGCTGGCCCCCCAAACGCCGGCGACCCCGTCCAGGGCTCCTCCGAAGGCCAACCCCAAGGCACCTCCGGCGCCAATCAGGCCGTCCAGGTCTCGGATACCCGGCCGCCCGAGGGTTATGTGGAGCAGTCCGGTCAGCGAGAGGAGCGTCAGGGTGGAGCCAACGCCGAGGCGGACAGTCTGCACCAAGTCGGCCCGAGCTTGGTCGGTATAGGGATTCTTGTCGAACCCCCCCGGTGCGGCCTCCTCATCTGGCCGCGGGCCCCGTAGCAACACGATTCCGATGGCCACCAGTGCGATCGGCACCCCGGCCCTGGCCGTTCCGATCAGCGCCCCTAGTGCTTTCCGGAGCGCCGAGCCGAACGGCCCCGCTAAATCAGCCCATAGGCCGCAGGCCGCCAGCAGACCGCCGAAGATGAACGCGACGGCGATGATGTCAGCGCGGTGCCGGGCCCAAACCGCGGCCGCTGCCTGCTTCAGTCGGCTGTCGGACGGAGCATCGGCTTTGGACTTTGGCTTTGCGCTGGGCTTGGAAGGGGGTTTACGAGCGGTCTTGGTGGCCACAACAACAACAAACGTACCATTGACAACACCAGCAACCAATGGTTTGCGCCGAGAGACAGCCCAAGGGCGACGGTCAGATCTCGATTATCACGGGAACGATCATCGGACGCCGACCGGTGTTGTGATTGACGAATTGGCCCGCAGCCCGACGCACCACGCGCGCCAACCCTTCGGTTTCTCCTGAGGCCAAGTGCTCCTCTACCGCGTCCGCCACTTCGTCGGCACCGGCCAGCTCCAAATCCTGGGCACTGTCGGCGCCTACCCAGCCCTTGCTCTCAAAGTGGGGGCGAGCCAGCAAGCGACCCTTGTCGCGGCTCAGCACCACCACCACATTGACCACTCCTTGACCACCCAGGATGGCCCGCTCGCTGAAGAGCCCCCGATCGCTCTCCACCAAGCGACCGTTCACGTAGTAGTAGTCCCCTGAGGTGACTTGGCCCCGGTTGGCCACACCGCGGTCGCTCAGCTCCACCTGCTCGCCGTCGCGGGCCAGAACCACCCGATCAGATGGCATGCCCATCTTCTTCGCTAAATCACCATGGGCTGCTAGATGGCGGGTCTCTCCGTGAACCGGCACGAAATACTCGGGATCGGCCACCGTGTGCAGGGTGCGCAGCTCGTCTTGTTTTCCGTGGCCGGAGGTGTGGACCTCCAGCTGGCCGCTGTGGACCACGATGGCCTCTCGCCGCACAAGGTTGTTGATCATGCGGGACACACGGGCCTCGTTCCCGGGTATGGGGCTGGAGCTCAGCACCACCGTGTCATCAGCGCCGATGTCGATCCAGCGGCTGTCGCCGGTGGCGGCTAGGGCCAGCGCGGAGCGCGTCTCCCCTTGGGAGCCGGTGGACACAACGCACACTTGCCCGGGGGGATAGTTCTCAACGTCGGCCACATCGATCACCGCATGGTCGGGCAGTCGAAGCAACCCCAGCTCGCGAGCCAGGGCGAAGTTGCGTTTCATGGAGAGTCCCAGAGTGGCCACCTTTCGCCCGGACCCGACCGCGGCATCGGCAACCTGCTGGACCCGGTGGATGTGGCTGGAGAACGCGGCCACCACCAACCTCCGGTCGGGATGGGCGGAGAACACCCCCCTCAGCACCTCCCCGACCTCGGTCTCCGACCGCGAACTACCCGGAATCTCGGAGTTGGTGGAATCGCAGAGCAGCAGGCGAACACCCTCGTCGCGGGCGATCGCCCCGATCCGGGCCAGGTCGGTGCGCCGCCCGTCAACCGGGTTCAAGTCCAGCTTGAAGTCGCTGGAGTGGAGTATCAGCCCTTGGGGAGTGCCGATGGCCGAGATCAACCCGGAGGGAACCGAGTGGGTGACTGGGATGAACTCACAGTTGAAGGCCCCTATGCGGACCCGGTCGTGGTCCCCAATGGGGATCAGGGTCGTGCGGTCGCTCAACCCCCGCTCCTCAAGGCGATTGCGGATCAATCCGAGAGTGAATGGCGACCCATACACCGGAAATGACAGCCATTCCAGTGCCCAGGGCAGCGCTCCGATATGGTCTTCGTGGCCGTGGGTGCAGATGCAACCCACGATCCGATCAGCACGGTCGCGCAGGTACTCCAAGTCGGGAAGCACGAATTCTGCACCGGGCATGTCCTCGTCGGGAAACAGCACTCCGCAGTCCAACAGAAGCACCTCACCACCGCATTCGATGGCTGCGCAGTTTCTCCCGATGTCGCCCAACCCACCCAGAAAGGTGATCTGCACTGCCTCAGCCATGGACTCAGATCCCTTGCGTTCTTGCCCGAAACCCGCAGGCGTTTCGGACCGGCTCAAGCATGGGCCCCCAGTCGGGTGCCGGCCAACACGCTGGCCGCGGCCGCGGCCAGGCCGTCGGGCTCGACGTCCAGCGGCGGGCGGCACCGGCCCACCGGCAGCCCGATGAGTCGCATCATGGCCTTGGCCGGAATGGGATTGGGCGCGGCCAGCCCAGTCTCATAGTCATACGACGGGATGAGGCTGGCGTTGATCCGGCGGGCCTTCGCGATATCGCCGCCCTCAAAGGCCGAGACCATTTCGGCGTGCTCGGCACCGCTCCAGTGGGCCGCCACGCTGATGAATCCCACGGCGCCCACCGCCAACAACGCCAGGTTGAGGCTGTCGTCGCCGCTGTACACCTCGAACCCATCCGGGGCCTGGGCGATGAGCTTGGCCGTCTCTGCCAGATCGCCCGCCGCGTCTTTGAGCCCCACGATGTTGTCCACCCCATGGGCGAGCTCCAACAGCGTCGCGGTGTCCACCTTGCGACCGGTGCGAATGGGAATGTCGTATATGACCACCGGAAGGCTGGTGGCCGAGGCCACCGTCTGGAAGTGGCGGGCCAGACCAGCTTGAGAGGGTCGGTTGTAGTAGGGAGCCACCAGCAAAATGCCGTCGGCCCCAGCCTCAGAGGCCCGCTCGGTTAGCTCGACTGCTGCGACAGTGTCGTTGCTGCCCGTCCCGGCCACCACCGGGATTTCCACTGCCGAGGCGACGGCCCCGATGAGATCGATCTGCTCGTCGTGGGTAAGCGTCGGCGCCTCGCCGGTAGTTCCCGCCACAACGAGGCCTTCGCTTCCGTTGTCCGCCAACCACCGGGCCAACTGAGCGGCAGCGTCCAAGTCGAGCGAGCCATCGTCGCGAAATGGAGTGACCATGGCGGTCAACACTCTGCCGAATCGAGCCATGGACCCTCCTTACGCTTCGGCGGCCATCTCGGCTGCACGGTCGATTCCCAGAGTCGCCAGGAGATCCTCGTGCAACTCGAACCACACCTCATGGTAGGAATCCAAAGATGGCTTCGTAAACCAGTCGATTTCTCCGCTCAACACCCGATTAAGGGCGTTGTCCAGCCGCCCTCCGTAGTGGCCGAAGCGGTCGAGGGCCTCAGACAACTGAGCAACAACGGGCTGGACGCGCTGATTGATCTCGGCCAGGCGGCCGATGACCTCGTTGTCGTAGTCCGGGTCGGTGTGGTCGTTCAGCGTCTGGTTACCCCGCACCTGGAAGTCGGTGCAGACTGCCTTCAACTCTGGATCCAACACCAAAAACGACCGGTACAACTCATGGATCCGGGATCGCACCCCGGATGCATCCACCTCAGCGGCAACCAGCCTCTCGCCCTCGACCCGGCCAGCGCCCAGCAGCATCCATCCTTTGGCCCGGCTGCCGTCCCGATAGCGCACCCACCCCTGTTGGGCCTGCGCCTCCAGCACTGCACCAACCTGCTCAGTCGGCACCCCCGCCGCCTGGGCAACTGCCTCCTCGTCGGCCATGCCCTTGGTCCGCAGAGCATGGAGCACCCGCATTACCAGATCATCTGCCCCCGGCAAACGGCTCACTAGCCCACCCTACTCCAGCCCTCATCCACCGCTGCCCCCATATTCCACCCGCAAGCCGTTCGGCCCCGAGGTGGACAGCCCAATAGTGCATTTTCGAGCCGGCTGACGGGTCGGTAGCGTTGTGAAGATGATGGCGGGCGTCCCACGGGCGTCCCGACAGGAATCGGGGACTGATCCAGCTGTGAAGATGATGGCGGGGGGGCCAAGTTGGGCCGACAATTGACTGGCTCTGCGCTGGGCGTGATGCAGAAGTTGCTGGCCGCAGTCCTCGCAGTGCTGATGGCGTCGTCTGGGCTGGCCGCCATGTTGTCCAGCCCAGCGGTCGCCAACCCAGCGGCCGATAGATGCTCAGCCGTCCACCAGTTCGGGGCGACTCCAGTTCCGGTGGCCAAAACCGCCGACGGAGCCACCGTGCTGGCCCATGTCGAGTGGGGTTACGACTCGTCTATCGGCTGCTATCTGACCCTCGATCAAAACTCAGTCACAACGCTTAGAGCCGAAGCCATTGCCTTCACACTCCCGACTGGAACCATCGATCCCATATCCCAGCGGTGCTCGGCAGTCCACTATTTCGGTGCGACCCCTGTCCCGGTGGCCAAGACTGCCGATGGATCCGGCATATTGGCCTATATCAGATGGCTGCCCAACGACACCGGGGCCTGCTACCTCGTTCTCGACAACCAGGCAACAACCGTGCTGCGAGCCAGCATTGCCGATTCCCTGCCCGAGACCGAGCTTCAAGTCCAGCAGAACCCCTTGTCTGTCGGGACCTGGCACTCGTGCTCCATCCGGGAAAACGGCACCGTCGACTGCTGGGGCAACAACTGGGCCGGTCAACTAAACGCCCCCAGTGGCCGAATCACCGCCGTCGCCGCCGGCAGCGCCCACACCTGCGGCCTGCAAGCCGACGGCACCATCACATGCTGGGGCAATAACACAAGCCGGACGAATGCCCCCAGCGGCCAGGCCGATGCCCCCCGGGGCCGTTTCACGGCCGTCACCGCCGGCGCCTGGCACTCCTGTGCCATCCGGGAAAACGGCACCGCCCAATGCTGGGGCCTGAACGACAACGGCCAAGCCTCCGTACCCGACGGCCGATTCACCTCCATCACCGCCGGCAGCGCCCACACCTGCGGCCTGCAAGCCGACGGCACCATCACATGCTGGGGTTCTGACTTCTACGGGCAAGCCACCGCGCCCGCTGGCCGATATACCGCCATAACCGCCGGTTGGGCCCACACCTGCGGCTTGCGAATCGACGGCACCGCCAAATGCTGGGGCCTCAATTGGGCCAGACAACTCACTTCCCCCGACGGCCGATTCACCTCCATCACCGCGGGCTGGGCCCACACCTGTGGCCTGCGAACCGACGGCACCATCGCATGCTGGGGCTACAACAACGACGGGCAGACTTACGCGCCTAGCGGCCAATTCACCGCCATCGCCGCCGGCGGCTACCACAGCTGCGGACTCCGCCTAAACGGCGCCGCCCAATGCTGGGGCAATAATTTCTACCGCCAGCTGGACGCGCCGGTGAATTCTGAGAGCCAGTACAGCCCAATCGCCGTTGGCGCCGAACACTCGTGCCGAATCCAAGACATCGGCACCATCACATGTTGGGGCAGCAACAGCTTTGGCCAGGCGAGCGCGCCCAGCGGCCAGTTCACCGCCATCGCCGCTGGTAGTTGGCACACCTGCGGACTCCGCCTAAACGGCGCCGCCCAATGCTGGGGCGACAACGACGACAACCAAACCGACACCCCCGACGGCCGATTCACCGCCATCGCCGCCGGCAGCGCCCACACCTGCGGACTCCGCGACGACAACACCACCCAATGCTGGGGTTCTGACTACTACGGGCAAGCAACCGCGCCCGACGGCCGATTCACCGCCATCGCCGCTGGTAGTTGGCACACCTGCGGACTCCGCCTAAACGGCGCCGCCCAATGCTGGGGCAACGACGACGACAACCAAACCGACACCCCCGACGGCCGATTCACCGCCATCGCCGCCGGCAGCGCCCACACCTGCGGACTCCGCGACGACAACACCACCCAATGCTGGGGTTCTGACTACTACGGGCAAGCAACCGCGCCCGACGGCCGATTCACCGCCATCGCCGCTGGTAGTTGGCACACCTGCGGACTCCGCCTAAACGGCGCCGCCCAATGCTGGGGCAACGACGACGACAACCAAACCGACACCCCCGACGGCCGATTCACCGCCATCGCCGCCGGCAGCGCCCACACCTGCGGACTCCGCGACGACAACACCACCCAATGCTGGGGCGAGTTCACGCCCCCTCCCGAACTCGTACCCAATACCCCGCACATCCCCATTTCTGCCGGACAAACCCATACCTGCCATCTGCGGGTCGATCAGACCGCTTTGTGCTGGGGATCTGATTTGTACGGACAGCTCCAAGCTCCAGACGGCCCTATCCTGGCCATATCTTCCGGCGGATACCACTCCTGCGCTCTCCGAGGTGATGGCACGGCCGCGTGCTGGGGCAACGACAGCGACGGGCAGTCGACAGCCCCTGAGGGTCCGTTCACCGCAGTGGCCGCCGGCACCTGGCATTCTTGCGGACTCCGCAGCAACGGCACCGTCGAATGCTGGGGCAGAGACGACGATGGGCAGGCAGATCCGCCCGGCGGGAAGTTCACCGCGGTTTCGGCCGGCTGGGCCCATTCATGCGGCATCCGAGAAAACCGCGCCGTCGAATGCTGGGGTAACGACTGGGCTGGGCAGCTCGACACACCCGACGGCCAGTTCACCGCGGTATCGGCGGGCTGGGCCCATTCATGCGGCATCCGAGAAAACCGAGCCGTCGAATGCTGGGGCGATCGGCGCGGCGACCGGCTGAGCGCGCCGAGCGGACCTTTCTTGGCCGTTTCTGCCGGCGAGTTGCATTCGTGCGGCATCCGAGAAAACGGTGCAATGGAATGCTGGGGCGACAACGACGACAATCAGGCCGACGCCCCGGACGGCCAATTCACGGCCGTTTCTGCCGGAACCTGGCATTCATGCGGGTTGAGAACCAATCAGACTGTGGAATGCTGGGGAAGGTACGTGAGGCCTATTACCGGAAATATAGATGTGCATGTACATTATTGCGCTTCACAAAATGCCAACTACACAGAGGCAGATCTACTCTACGAAATAGACAGATTAAATAGAGTTGTGGCTACGTTTTATGCTGAACAGTCATCAGGCATGGTGATGCTAAATTTTGTGTTAGGCGATATTGTCTCACCAAATGTCGATTGGGAACATTTGTCCATAGGAGACTGGTATAGGGAAAACAAGAACCTATGCTGGCCTGAAGTTCAAGATTCAAACCACAAACATAATCTGATATTGGCGGACATATCCCCAGGCAACGGAGCATCCGGTTTCGCATCGATACTTGGCGATTGGGCGGTCTCAGCTACTGTGGAAAGATATTTTTCGACCTTGTCTGACTGCACATTCGAAGATTCAACCGACCGTGTGCGTGAACAAACAATAGATAACAGTTGTCGTACTACGGGATATGTCCAATATTTCTCCATAATCGCCCACGAGCTAGGCCATTCTCTATTTGGTTTCGGACATCCCCGAGACTGCTCAATTATGGACAACATTCGAATGCCTTCCTGCGAGAATGAACAAACTATCGAGACAAGTGGAATAGGTTGCATGGATCGTCGGCAGCTTGGCTGGCCGGAAGTCGACCAATGCCCGAGCAAATTGGTCAACACCCCTGAAGGCTGAGTACCCCCACGATTCTCTCCGCCGTCAGCGCCGTAACTTGTTGCGACGCAGAATCAGGGGGTAGCCGATGGTGGCGATGGTGGCAAACACAAACCACTGCACGGCATAGGCCAAATGCGATCCCTCGCCAAGGTCGGGAGGCAGGACGGGAATGGGCAGGTCGCCGGCCGGGGGACTCTGGGTTTGGAGCTGCACGTAGACCGGAAGCAAGTCGGCGTCGAGTTGCTGGGCTAATCGGGCCAGATCGGGGCGGGCCATTTCGGCCAGCACGCCGCCAGGAGGATCGGCCTGTTGTAGCCCTGCGGCAGTAACCGTGGCCCGCAGCATTCCGATCACCTCCACCTCCCCGCTAGGAGGTGCGAAATCCGCCGGGGAAGTTCCCGTTCCTACCCCATGGGGAATCCAACCCCGGTTGACCGCCACTGCGTCGCCAGAATCAAACCGCAAGGGGGTGAGCACCCAGTACCCGGCCGAGCCCTGGTGGGTGCGGTTGCGAATCAGCACCTGATCCGCCTTCAGGTAGACGCCGGTGGCCCGGACCGGGCGAAACTCAATCTCGCCTCCCCGATCGTAGGAGTCGTCAGCGCCTGCCAGTTCCTGGATCTCGGCAATAGGCATCCCACCGCGACTGACAACGACGCTATTGCGATCCCGGCGCTCCGACAGCCGGTGGAGCTGCCAGAAGCCCGCGGTCACCATGGCGGCCACCGCCAGCAGTACCGCTATGTTGAGCAGCAGGCGCCGGAGCGACACGACTGGACTCGGGAACTAGATGTCCAGCAGGGCATCGAGGCCGACGATGAGCCCGGTGCGACCTGAGGCGGCCTTCACTGCGGCCAACACTCCTGGCATGAACGAGGACCGGTTGGTGGAGTCCTGACGGATGGTGAGTGTCTGCCCCTCAGCGCCGAGGATCACCTCGTGGTGAGCCACCAACCCTCTCATCCTTACTGCATGCACTCGGATGCCGGCGGGACCTATTGCCCCCCGCACACCAGCCAGCATCTCGTGCTCAGTGGGATCGGGGGCCCAGGTGTCTGACGCCGCTGCCATCCTTTCCACGGTGAGCCGGGCCGTCCCCGAGGGAGCGTCGATTTTGGCGTCGTGGTGAAGTTCGATCACCTCAGCGGTGTCAAAGTAGGGAGCGGCCAGTTCTGCGAACCTCATCATCAGCACCGCGCTAATGGCGAAATTGGGGGCAATTATGCAGGCCCGCTCAGCACTGGTGAACGCGGCATCGAACTGCACAAGGTCTTCATCGGTGAACCCCGTCGTTCCCACAACGGCGTGGATTCGATTCTCGGCCAGCCAGATCACGTTGTCGCGGGCTGCCTCCGCAATGGTGAAATCCACTACCACGTCAGCCCGGGCATCGGCCATGGCCTGGCGGTCGGCAACCGCGACGGCACCTCCTGCGGCAGCACCCACCCGATTGGGGTCGACGGCGGCCACGAGCTTCAGATCAGGGTCGGCAGCCACCGCCTGGCAAACGGTGGCACCCATCCTGCCCCCCGCCCCGAACACCCCTACCTGTAGCATGAACGAGACGTTATAGGCCCGGCCGCGGCGATAAGGCTTCGAAAAGTTCCGGCAGAGGGCTGAATTACCGCGGCGTACGATCCCGGTCGCGGCCGCGGCCCCCTCCACTTCGACGTTGAGAGCCGCCGCCCGGTCCGAGATCGCCGAACTCGTCGCGCAGCTGGGCTTCAAAATCAGCCTCAAAGGAAGCCGCCTGCGCAGGCGCTTCCCAGTCACTGCGGTCCCGACCACCCCGATCCTCAGAACGGCGATTGTCGCGGTCCCGGCGGTCATCCCGACGGTCTCGACGGTCGTCACGGTCCCGGCGGTCATCCCGTCCTCGACTGCCCCGATCCTCAGAACGGCGATTGTCGCGGTCCCGGCGGTCATCCCGTCCTCGACTGCCCCGATCCTCAGAACGGCGATTGTCGCGGTCCCGGCGGTCATCCCGTCCTCGACTGCCCCGATCCTCAGAACGGCGCTCCGCACCGCTGTCGCGATCGCTGTCGTCGCCGGTAAGCTTGAGGCTGATCTTGCCGTTGGGGTCGATGTCCTCCACGACAACATCGAGATCATCGCCCAAGGCAACGACATCCTCTACCCGATCGATCCGACGGCCTCGTCCGAGCTTGGAGATATGCACCAAACCGTCGCGGCCCGGAAGGATGTTCACAAACGCCCCAAATGATGTGATGTTCACCACTTTCCCGCTATACACCTCGCCCACATCGGCGGTGGGCGGGTCCAGGATCAGCCGGATTTGGCGCTCGGCTTCGTCCACGCAGTCGCGGTCGGGCGAGGAGATTGTGACGATGCCAGCGTCTTGGGCGTCATCCACGTTGACCTCGGCCCCGGTCTCGGCCTGAATGGAGTTGATGACCTTGCCCTTGGGCCCGATGACCTCGCCGATCTTGTCCAGCGGGATCTCGAATTTGATGATCTTGGGTGCGGTGGGCCGGACATCGTCCCGGGGAGCGTCGATGGCCCCTGCCATCACCTCCAAGATCTTGAGCCGGGCATCGCGGGCCTGATTGAGCGCACCCGCGAGCACGTCGGCGGGCAGCCCGTCGATCTTGGTGTCGAGCTGGAGCGCGGTTACGAAGTCGGCCGTGCCCGCTACCTTGAAGTCCATGTCGCCGAATGCATCTTCGGCGCCCAAGATGTCGGTGAGCGTGGTGTAGCGACCCTCGTGGAACACCAGCCCCATGGCAATGCCGGCCACCGGCGCTTTGATGGGCACGCCAGCATCCATGAGCGACAGGGTCGAAGAACACACTGAACCCATCGAGGTGGAGCCATTGGAGGAGAGCACCTCCGATACCAGGCGCAGCGTGTACGGGAATTCGTCCATGGAGGGGACCACCGGGACCAAGGCCTTCTCGGCCAACGCTCCATGTCCGATCTCCCGGCGCTTCGGGCCCCGCATGAAGCCGGTCTCGCCGGTGGAGTACGGCGGGAAGTTGTAGTGGTGGATGTAGCGCTTCTTGTCGATGGGGTCGATCCCGTCGATCATCTGGTCCATCCGGGCCGTGCCCAGCGTGGTGATGTTAAGCACCTGGGTCTCTCCCCGCTCGAACAGCCCGGAGCCGTGAGCAGTCTCCACAACCCCAACCTCAGATCCGAGTGGCCGGAGATCTCCAGCGCCCCGACCGTCGATGCGGACGCCGTCTTGCACGATCCGGGTGCGAACGATGCTCTTGGTGAGCGAGCGAACAGCAGCTGAGATCTGCTTGTCAGCTCCCTCGGCTTCGACAAATCGCTCGGCCAGCGCCTCGGCGATCTCCTCTTTGGCTTTGGTCTCGGCTTCCTGGCGCTCAGCCTTGTCGGCGATGGCCATGGCCGCAGCCAGCTTGTCGGCGCCCACCTCGGCTACCGCGGCCTCGACCTCGGGGGTGTAATCCACCTGGAGCTCGTACTCCATGGGCGGCTTGACCCCGGCGGTGGCGATCAGCCGACGCTGGAGGCCCACCGCCTCTTTGATCCACTCTTTAGACCGCTCCAATCCCTCGGCAAGGGCGGCTTCGTCCACTTTGGGGGTTCCGTTGCTGTAGAGCTCCCAGCCAGCCTCAGTGCCGTTGGCCTCCACCATCATGATGGCCACGTCGCCATCGTCTAGCACCCGTCCGGCCACTACCATCTCAAAGGTGGACTCGGCGCCCTCGGCATAGGTGGGGTGGGGAATCCACTCCCCCTCAGCACTGTGCGCCACTCGCACCGCGCCGATCGGGCCGGCGAACGGTATGCCCGAGATGCTCAGTGCGGCCGATGCCCCGTTGATGGCGATCACGTCATAGGGGTTCTCCTGGTCGGCGCCCAAGACAGTTCCGACGACGTGGATCTCATTGCGGAACCCGTCGGGAAACGAGGGCCGCAGCGGCCGGTCGATCAGCCGACAGGTCAAGATGGCCGATTCGGGGGCCCGACCTTCTCGCCGGAAGAATGAGCCGGGGATCTTGCCCGCGGCATACATCCGCTCTTCGATGTCGACGGTGAGGGGGAAGAAATCTGCTCCCTCGCGCACCCGACGGGCCGCGGTTGCGGTCACCAAGATGGTGGTGTCGCCCATGCGGGCCACTACGGCCCCGTCGGCCAGACCGGCCAGACGACCTGTCTCAAAGGACAGGGTTTTGTCTTCCGCGCCGCTTACCGCGGCTGAAACGGTGATGGCTTCCGCCATTTTTGCTCCTCTCCGGACCAAGCAAGGTCCGAGCGGGCCGGAATGGAGCCAGTTCCCAGTTGGAGAGGCCCAGCCCTACTAGGCCCCTTCAACTGGCAGCTGGCCTCTCTTATGGCCCGCTTGTGTATTTTCCATATATCGCCAGGGCGATGCTCGCTTCTCAGCGGCGAAGTCCAAGTTCGGCAATGATGCCGCGGTAGCGCTCCACATCGTTGTCCTTGACGTAGTCGAGCAGCCGCCGCCGCCGGCCCACCATCATCAGCAAGCCTCGCCTGCTGTGGTGGTCCTTGACATGCACTTTCAAGTGCTCGGTGAGGTGATTGATCCGCTCTGTGAGCAGAGCAATCTGTACCTCGGGCGAGCCAGTATCGGTGTCATGCACGCGGTGCTTTTCGATAGTCGCGGTTTTGGGCGCTAGTTTCTCGGCCATCCCTACTCAGTGTGTCCGTCGGTCAGAAAACGGGCGATCTCACGGCACCTTGCCGTGCTTGTGCCCGGGGGACCCATTCAAACTACCACCCCGTTGACAGAAACACCTACCTGAGCACACATGGGCGATACTGGTCGCATGAAGGTTGTGTCCTTCGGAAGCCTCAACTATGACCTGTCCATCTGGCTCGACCGGCTGCCAGGCCCCGACGAAACGCTGCGAGCCCAGAGGATGGAAGCGTTCTCCGGGGGCAAGGGCGCCAACCAGGCAACCGCCGCGGCTCGACTGGGGGCTGACACGCACATGGTGGGCTGTGTGGGCAATGACGATCGGGGCCGCTGGCTGCTTGATGTGCTCAATGACAATGGAGTGGACACCAGCCTTGTCCGCGTCGTGGAGGAGCCCACCGGCACCGCGGTACCGCTCATCACCCCCGCCGACGTCTCCATCGTCATTGTTGCCGGGGCCAATGCCAGCACCGGGGTCGCCGACGCCGACGCCGCCAAGGAGGTCATCGCGACCGCAGATGTTCTCCTGTTGCAAGGTGAGGTTGGGGCGGCCGGCGCAAGGAGGGCAGCTCAAGCCGCCCGCTCGGGGGGAACCACGGTGCTGTTCAACCCTGCTCCGGTAGACCCATTCCTCATAGAGGCCGTCGTGGCGCTTACCGACGTCTTGGTGGTGAACCGGGCGGAGCAAGCCCAGATTGATGCCATCGGACCTGAAACCGGTCAGTGCGACACCGTCGTCACATTGGGCGGCAGAGGAGCCCAACTCGACGATGTCTTAGTTCCCTCCTACCCCGCACAGGTAGTAGACCCCACCGGTGCAGGAGATGCCTTCTGCGGCGCCCTAGGCGTGGCCCTGGCTGAAAAGCGCCCCCTCATCGACGCCGTCCGCTTCGCTAACGCCGCCGGCGCCCTAGCGGTAGCAACTCCCGGCGCCCAGCCCTCGATGCCCACTAGGCCTGCCGTCCAATCGCTGCTCGACGGCCGCCATTAGAGGGGGTCAACGGGTGAGGGCGGGTATGACGTGGGTGGCGGTGAGGCGAATGCTCTCCAGGACCTTGTCATGGGGGATGGCATAGGGGTTCATCATGCATAGGAGCAGGTCGACGCCAAGGTCCGCGAAGCCCTGGCAGAGCTCGATGCACTGGTCGGGGTCACCGGCGATGGCCACGCCCTGATCGACAAGGTCCTCGATGTTGAAAGTACTGTCCCAGTCGGCCTCGGCGGTCATGCCGGGCAGATACCGCAGATAGTTCCAGTCGCCGAGTTCTGCACCCTCTTCCTGGAGCATTTCGGCCACACTGCCCACTAGCTTGAAAGCCACCGTGGGGTACCACCAGAACGACTCCCGAGCGTTCTCGTAGGCCTCCTCGGTGGTGGGCGCACAATGGAACATGGCGAAGGTGGCTACCCGGTCGTTCACAAAACCACCCACCGGGTTCTGGCAGGCCGCCACCGCCTCGCGGTACATGCCGACCCGCAGGCCCAGCTCCTCAAGCGACACCCCGGCGCTGAACGAAAGCAAGCCCATTCCCATCTCGCCCACCAACTGGTGGGTTTCCCGGCTGCCAGTAGCGGCCCACAGGGGCGGATGGGGCTTTTGCACCGGTTTGGGCAGCACCCGGCGGCGAGGCATCGACCAGTACTGGCCCTGGAACTCATGCTCGTCGTTCATCCAACAGCCGGCGATGTGCTCCACCGCCTCGGCCCACATCGCCCGTGTCTCGCGAGGATCGATTCCAAACCCCTCCAGCTCGGCCCGCGTGGTTGAGCGGCCAGTACCGAACTCCACTCGACCACCGCTGAGCAGATCTAGCGTTGCCGCCGACTCGGCGCTGCGCACTGGATGGTTGTAGGGGCGAGGAGTTAGGCGCACCCCATAGCCCAGTCGAATCTGCTCAGTGAGCGCTGCTACCGCTCCGTAGAGCACTTCGGGATTGGAGCTGTGCGACATCTCCTCCAAGAAGTGGTGCTCAACGGTCCAGAAGCTGTGGAAGCCGAGCTGATCAGCCAGCACAGCCTGCTGGATCAACTCTTGATAGCGAAGCTGCTCGCTGTTGTGCTGCCACGGCCGGGGAACCGGGATTTCGGAGAATAGAGCGAGTTCCATTCCGATTAGCGGGATGGTTCCGCTCTCAAGATCTCCCGAGTAAGGGCGACATCCACCCGGAGCTGCTTCACCAGGGAGTCGATGCCGTCGAAGCGGTGCTCGCTTCTCAGCAGCTCCACAAACTCCACTCTGGCCTCCTCGCCGTACAGGTCGCCCTCGAAATCGAGGAGATGCGCCTCCAACAGCGACTGCTGGGCGTGCTCATAGAAAGTGGGGCGTCGGCCGATGTTTATGGCCGCCATGTGCTGGGAACCGTCGGGACGGGTGTACCAGCCGGCGTACACTGCGTCGGCCGGCCAGGCCATGACCATGGAGACCGGGATGTTGGCGGTGGGAAACCCGATGGTCATCCCCCGCCGATCGCCCAATACCACCTTGCCCCTGATCTCGTGGTAGCGCCCCAGCATGGCCGCGGCAGTGCGAACATCTCCGCCCGCCAGCGCCCGGCGCACCGCAGTGGAGGAAACCGGTTCGGGCCACTTCTTGTCATGGTGAAGAAGATCGACGGCGTGCACCTCGAAGCCCATCTCCTGGCCGAATTCCCGCAGAGTGTCGATGTTGCCCAGCCGAGCCCGTCCGAAGTGGAAGTCCTCTCCCACCACCACGCTCCGCACTCGCATTGTGTCCACGAAAACATCGCGCACGAAGTCCTCAGGCATCGTGTGAGCCCGATCAGGGGAGAACTCGATCAGGTACACGTACTCGATGCCAGCCGCCTCGAGCAGTTCCAACTTCTGATCGAGCGAGTTGAGCAGCTTGGGCGCGTTCTCGGGCCTCAAGACCAGCGCCGGATGGCGGTCGAACGTGACCACCGCGGGCGCCACTCCCAGCCGTTTCGCCTCTGAAAGGAGTTGATGGATCACGGCCTGGTGCCCGACGTGGACACCGTCGTACACCCCGATGCTGGCTGCGGTCTCTTCACTGCCTTCCAGACGGCCAAAATCTTCAATGACCTGCACCGCGCTGCACGGTAGCGGCCACAGCCTCAAACTGGACAATCCCCGGTCGACCCGATGCCGCCGATGACCTACCAGGGGATGACCACCGCGGGTTTGACCAGGCCCGGCGTATGGGGCTCGTATACGGCTAAGAGCTGGCCCTGGGATCCAAGCACAGCCCACGGGCCGTCGTTCTCCACGGTCAGATCTTCGGCCGCCATCACCTGGCCGCTTCCCACCCTCCGCCCGAGGGACTCATCGACCGACACCGCGGCGTAGTCGCGCAGGGCTTCGGCCATCGGCAACAGCGCGGGGGCGCTGACCAGTCGGGCCTCGTCAATCGAAAACGAGCCGATGGCCAGGCGCCGCAGCGCCCGCAAGTGGCCGCCACCCCCCAGAGATGAGCCGATGTCAGCGGCCAGTGAGCGGATGTAAGTTCCCGACGAGCAGCTCACCTCAATGTGGTAGACCCCGGCATCGGGGTCCAACGGCGCGACATTCAGTTCATGGACGGTCACCGGGCGGGGTTCCCGCTCCACCTCCACCCCCTCGCGGGCTAACTCGTGCAACCGGCGGCCTCCTACCTTCACGGCCGACACCATAGGCGGAACCTGCATGATGTCCCCGACGAACCCGGTGGCGGCGTCAGCTACCTGCTCCGGGGTGACCGCCGTCATATCGAATACCCCGGTGACATCTCCGGCCGCATCCAGCGTGGTGGTCTCGGTGCCCAGCACCATCTCGCCCACGTACTTCTTGCGAAGCGGAGTGAGAAACCGCAGCAGCCGGGTGGCACGGCCCACCCCCAAGATCAACACCCCGGTTGCATCCGGGTCCAGTGTCCCGGCGTGGCCCACCTTGCGGGTGCCGAAGACTCCCCGGGCCTTGGCCACCACATCGTGGGAGGTCCACCCAGCCTCTTTGTCGATGACCGCCAACCCGTCGGCCTGGCTCACTATTCGGCCTCGTCAGCCAGATCGCGCAAGATTTGGTCGACCCGCTCACCGGCTGAGATTGAAGGATCGAGGGCGAATGACAGATCTGGGACCTTGCGGATAGAAGCTGTCCGGGCCACCGCCTGTTTGAGCTGGACACGATGCTCTTCCAAGGCATCAAGGGCCGAAGACGCCGCCTCGCCGTCCAGCACGCTTATGTACACCGTAGCCTGGCTCAGCTCGACGCTGGTCTCCACTCCAGTGATGCTGGCCAACTCCAGGCGGTCGTCGTCCAGACGGGCCAACTCTGAGGCCATGATTTCTCGCAGCAGCTCGCCAAGCCGTGCTGATCGCGAGTAGCGGGAGGGGCGCGATGCCCGATTGCGAGACACCGCTACTCTTCGGTGTTGAGCCAGTGGGTTGAAGAACTCACAACCTCGATCTCAGGAATCGACCACACATACCGATCCACCTCATCAGCCAACGTCAGACATTGGCTGGATTGTCCCGACACCACAGCGATCCCTATCTCGGCTCTCTGCCATAGATCGTTGTGACCGGTCTCGGCCACCGACACGCCGAAGCGATGGGCCACGCCCGACAGTGCTGGCCGCAGCGCCGAGCGGCGCTCCTTTAGCGACTGACAACCCGGGATGTGCAAGTCATAGACCACGGCGAGAACGTGCATCAGTCTGATCAGACTCGAGCGACTTCCCGCTCCTCGAACGTCTCGATGATGTCGCCCTGCTTGAGGTCTTGGAAGTCGGACAGTCCAATACCGCACTCGTAACCGGATTGCACTTCCCGCACATCTTCCTTGAAGCGCTTGAGTGATGAGACGGTGCCCCGCCAGATGACCGTTCCATCCCGCAAGAACCGGACTTTGGAGCCTCGGTTGATGGCACCATTGAGCACGTAGCAGCCGGCCACCGCACCGACCCGGGGAATTCGGAAGATCTCTCGCACCTCGGCGTCGCCAGTGACGACCTCCTCGAATTCCGGTGCGAGCATCCCCACCATGGCGTTCTCCACATCCTCGATCAGGTTGTAGATGATCTCGTAAGTGCGGATCTCCACCTTCTCCAACTCGGCCAGCTCTCTGGCCTTGCGATCAGGTCGGACGTTGAAGCCGATGATGGTGGCATTGGACGCGGCGGCCAGCTGGATGTCGTTGGCAGTTACGCCGCCCACTCCTCGATGGACAAAGGCCAGTTTCACGTCTTCGCGCCCCAAGCGCTGGAGGCTGTCCACCACGGCCTCGAGTGACCCGTTCACGTCTGCCTTCACGATGAGGTTCAACGTGGCGGTCTGGCCGGCCTGGATCTGGCTGAAGATGTCCTCCAAGCGCGCCCCGCCCGCGGTGGCCGCGGCATCGCGGCCCAGGCTGGCAACCCGCTGGGAATGCTCGCGTGTCTGGGCAACCTTGGCTGCCACTTTCTCATTGGGTGCCACCACGAAGGCATCACCGGCGTTGGCCACATCGGACAGCCCCAGCACTTGCACTGGTTTCGATGGCTGGGCCTCTAAGATCTGGTTGCCCCGGTCGTCGAGCAATGCCCTAACCCGCCCCCATGAGGCGCCAGCAACAACAGGATCCCCACGCTTGAGGGTGCCGTGCTGAACCAAGAGGGTGGCCACCGGGCCCCGGCCAATGTCCAGATTGGACTCCAGCACCACACCCCGGGCCCGCCCCTCCGTGTCGGCCCGCAGATCCTCCAATTCGGCCACCACCGCCAGCTGTTCAAGCAAATCGTCGATACCCAGATTCTGGAGGGCGGAGATCTCCACCATTATGGTGTCTCCCCCCCACTGCTCGGGCACCAGTTCATGCTCGGCAAGCTGCTGCATGGCCCGATTGGGGTCGGCATTGTTGCGGTCGATCTTGTTGACCGCAACCACAATGGGCACTTCGGCAGCCCGGGAGTGGTTGATGGCCTCCAAGGTCTGGGGCATAACCCCGTCATCGGCCGCGACCACCAGAATCACAATGTCGGTGGCATCGGCACCCCGAGCTCGCATCGCAGTGAACGCCGCGTGGCCTGGCGTATCGATAAAGGTCAGGAGCCGACCATCTTTCTCAACCTGGTAGGCGCCGATGTGCTGGGTGATGCCACCAGCCTCGCCCTCAGCCACATTGGCGCTGCGAATCTGATCCAAAAGCTTGGTCTTACCGTGGTCAACATGGCCCATCACGGTGATGACCGGTGGGCGGACCGGGTAGTCCTCTTCGAGTTCATCTTCTTCGAAGTTGGCCTCAAGCAGCTTGAGCAGCTCGTTCTCCTGCTCTTCACCAGGATCCACCAAGCGGATCTCGGCCCCGATCTCTGCCGCGAACAGCTCGATCATGTCGTCAGTGAGCGATTGGGTGGCGGTGACCATCTCGCCCTGCTGCATGAGAAACCGGACCACATCAGCGGCCGTCTGGTTCATCTTGGGCCCCACCTCTAGCGGCGTTGAGGATCGCTCAATCACCACAACCCCGGTGGGCGCGGCCGCATCCGTTGGGGTGTAGTCGGTGATGTTCATGGGCTGAAGGTCTTCGGCCACCCGCCGACGACGCCGACTCTTGCGACGCCTCTGCTGAGGACGCTGAGGACCGCCCCGACCCCGCCCTCCTGGACCTCCAGCTCCACTGGGAGGCCCACTGAGTGCACCCGCGGGGCCGCGTGTGCCTATTGGTGCCGGAGCTCGGCCCGGTGAACTCGTGCTTGGCCCATGAGAACCACCTGCTGGCCGGACAGAACCGCGAGGACCCCTTCGGGGACTGGGGGCCGGACCCCGCCCACCCCGGCCGGGAGGGGGCGGGATGGGCTTGCCCGAAGAAGACACCGGAGGCTGGCCGGGAGGCGGCGGAATGGGCTTGCCCGAGCGGGAAAGCGGAGGACTGGTCGGGGGGGTGGAAGCGGCGGGCTGGACCGCGGGCGCCTCGGCAGCGGGTGTCTCGGCAGCGGGTCTTGGTGCTGGCCGGGGAGGTGTTTGGGGGGCTGCGGGCAAGGAAGGCTCTGACAATGGCGCAGCCGGGCGAGGCCGAGGCGGTATCCCTCCACTGGAGGTGACCACTCGCGCCGGTTTCGGCTTGGGCTCCTCTGCAACCGGCTCCGGCTCGGGGTCTGGCTCCACCGCAACCGGCTCGGGCTCCACCGCAACCGGCTCCGGCTCGGGGTCCGGCTCCACCGCAACCGGCTCGGGCTCCACCGCAACCGGCTCCGGCTCGGGGTCCGGCTCCACCGCAACCGGCTCGGGCTCCGGCTCCGGCTCGGGGTCCGGCTCCACCGCAACCGGCTCGGGATCCGGCTCCGGCTCCGGCGGACGAATTAGGCCATCACGATGTGCCCGGCGGCGGACGCGGTCCGCTTGAGCATCCACGATGCTCGATGAGTGGCTGTTGACGCCGATCCCCAGCTGCACACAGAGATCAAGCGTTTCCTTGTTTGGGAGACCGAGCTCACGAGCTAGCTCGTAAACCCGAATTTTTGCTGGCAAAAAGCTCTTTCTTGGTCTGTCCGCAATGCGCGGCCGACTCCTATGGGTCGGATTTCCATATTCTCACGCCCAGCGCTCAGATTTCGAAGCCAATCCAAGGCATGGGCCGCTACTCCAGGGAAGGCGAGTCCGCTAGAGCCCCTTCCATCTCCTCAATCGGAGCACCCTCGCTGCCACTACTCCAGAGAAGGAACGCTCTCTGGAGCTACCTCCACCTCCTCAGTCGGGGCTCTCTCGCTGCCTTCCGCAGCCCACTCCTCAGCCGATAGCTCTGGCCCTCCCTCAGCAGGACGCCATACCTGCTCACCAGTTGCCTCGTCTACCACCCATTCACCCTCGGCCCATTCCGTATCTTCGTAAGCGGCCTCTTGGGCCAATTGGGTCTCGCTCTTGATGTCGATTCGCCACCCGGTCAGCCGAGCGGACAACCGAGCATTCTGGCCTTCCTTGCCGATTGCCAGTGAGAGCTGATAGTCGGGCACCACCACCTCGGCCACTCCGGTCTCCTCATCGATGTTGACCTCTTTGATCTTGGCCGGCGACAGCGCCTTAGCCACAAAATCAGCCGGGTCGTCGGCAAAGGGAACAATGTCGATCTTCTCCCCTCGCAGCTCATTGACCACCATGCGCACTCGAGCGCCCCGAGCACCCACACAAGCACCCACCGGATCCACGTTCGTATCGTTGGACGACACTGCGATCTTGGTGCGATGACCCGGCTCCCGAGCACAGGCTCTGATCTCCACCACACCATCGGCTATCTCGGGCACTTCCAATTCGAACAACCGCTTGATCAGTCCCGGATGAGTGCGGCTGACCACAATCTGGGGCCCCTTGGCCGTCTTCCGCACCTCCACGATGTATGCCTTGAGGCGGCTGTTGGCATCCGGACGCTCGAAGGGGACCTGCTCAGCTTGGGGCAAGAGAGCCTCTACCCGTCCCAGGTCCAACAGGGTGTAGCGGGCATCGTTTTGTTGGATGATGCCGGTGACGATGTCGCCCTCCCGGCCGGCGTACTCCTCGTACTTCAACTCCCGCTCCACCTCGCGGATCCGCTGCATCATGACCTGCTTGGCTGTTTGCGCGGCAATACGGCCAAAGCCATCCGGCGTGACGTCAAACGGCTCCCCGATAGGCTCTCCGAACTCATCCAGCTTCTGAGCGAAGACCTGGATGTCGGCGGTCTCGGGATTGATGGTGACCCAGGCGTATTCCTCGCTATTGGGCATTCGCTTGTAGGCTGATTCAAGGGCATCGGCCAGCGCGGCCAGCAGAGCATCTACCGAGATGCCTTTGTCGGCGGCTAGCGCCTGGAGGGCTTCTAGCATGTCAGGATTCATCGGCTGCTCTTCTCCTTCAGATTCTTCTCTGACATCGGACCCCACTCAAAAACGGTCTTGGCCTTGGCTATATCGCCATAAACCATTCGACGGGGAACTCCGTCTACATCAACGGTTATCCCCTCATCGTCGCTGCCCATCAACACACCTTGGATCCGGCGGGCGCCATCAATGTGGGGGCCGAGCTTGATGCTCACCGTCTCACCCATGGCCTGGTTATAGTGCTCAGGTCGGCGCAGCGGGCGCTCCAAGCCAGGGCTGGAGATCTCCAGGGTGTACCGGCCCTGCACCATGTCGTGATCGTCCAGCAGGCGGGATGCCACTTTGGAAGCGTCGGCCACCTCGTCCAAGCTGACCCCGCCCGGCTTGTCCACGATTATGCGAAGCACTCCACCGCCGTACCTCAGGTCGTACACCTCCAAGCCCCTCCCCTGGAATAGAGGGGCAAGCAAATCGTGCACGTCGTCTGCCACTGACATCTTGCTCACTCCTTTCCCGGACTGGCACTGGACCGATTTTCTCGCCGCCCCTCAAAGTCAGAAGGCGTGGGCCGGAGCCCACGCCTCACCCGGCAAAAGAGATCGACGATGCATTTTCGATCTTACCCGGTTGAAGCCACGAAGTCGTTACAGAAGCAAAGCGTTTCTCAGTAGCTGCGGCCGCAGACAGCCACCAGATCGGGCTCCTCGCCGCTGTGGGGCAGGGATCCGTCGGGACGCTGCAAACACCGTACGGTGACCGCGTCCTCGGCGAGAGTGGCCTCGCCATCCGGGCCGAGATTGGCCCACGGAATTCGAGCGAATCCGGTGGCCGCCGCCTCTCGCACCTCGGCCAGGGTGGCCGCCTCGGCAATCTGGGAGTCTCGCCACGCGGTGGCACCAGAAAGAATTCGCTCTTGAATACCGTCCAGCAGCGATGCCACTTGCTTGGGCGCCTCAGAGAGACTGACCGTCTGCTTTGAGGCCAGCCCATCGCCTTGGGTTGCCCCCTGTTTGTGGCCGCCAATCCGGGACACCAGCGTAGCCTGATCCTGCTCAAGGTCTCGCGGTCCGATCTCCACCCGGACGGGCACGCCCTTCAGTTCCCAGTCGGTGGCCCTGCGACCGAATCCGGTTCCCGTCCGGGCGTCCACCTTAACCCGAACCCCGGATGCCGCCAGTTCGTCGGCCAGCCGATGGCAGGCATCCACAACCCCGTCGGCCTCGCGCACGGCTATGACCGCGACCTGTATGGGCGCCAACCGGGGTGGGACCACCAGCCCCTGGTCATCTCCATGGGCCATGATCAACCCGCCCACCATGCGAGACGAAACCCCCCAGGAGGTCTGCCACACATGGGCCTGGTTCCCCTCAGCATCGAGGTAGGTGATGTCGAACATGGTGGCGAAGCTTTGGCCCAGCTCATGGGATGTCCCCATCTGGAGGGCCTTGCCGTCGCGCATCATCCCTTCGAGGCACATGGAATTGATGGCCCCGGGGAATCGCTCGGCTTCGGTCTTGTACCCGATGAGCACGGGGATGGCCAGCACCGACTCCATGAAGTCCTTATACACCTCGTGGAGGATCATCGCCGCGTAGTCCCGGGCCTCCTGGCGGGTGGCGTGGGCCGTGTGGCCTTCTTGCCACAGGAACTCCGTGGTCCGCAGGAATATCCGGGGTCGCATCTCCCAGCGGACCACGTTGGCCCACTGGTTGATCAGCAGCGGCAGATCGCGATGGCTCTGCACCCATTTGGAGAAGTAGGCGTTGATGATGGTCTCACTGGTGGGACGCACCACCACCGGCTCAGCCAGCTCCCGACCCCCGCCCTGGGTGACCACCGCCAATTCGGGGCTGAAGCCCTCCACATGGTCGGACTCCCGGTTCAGGTAGCTCTCGGGAATGAACAGCGGGAAATAGGCGTTGTCGGCCCCAGCGGCCTTGATGCGCTGATCAACCTCGGCCTGCATCCGCTCCCACAGAGCATATCCGTAAGGCCGGATCACCATGGTCCCCCGCACCGGCCCGTTGTCGGCCAGTTCGGCTTTGTTGAGAATGTCCTGGTACCAGCGAGGGAAGTCCTCGTGCTGCGGGGTGAGCACCCCCTGTTTGGCCATCGTCACGCTCTCCTGCGGATCAATTCGATTTTCTCACTGGCCTGGTTGGCATCGTCGTCCTGCTCGGCCAGCAGACGGCTGCGGTCCCGCTCGGCCTCCCGGGCGGCGGCCACGGTATCGGCTCTGGCCAATGCAGTCTCGGCGCCATGCTCGTGAATCAGCTCGGCCCACTCCACCAGTGAGCTCACCATGTTCTCCTCGGCCACTACTGCAACGTTACGGCCCTTCACAAACAAGTGGCCCCGCTTATTGCCCGCCGCTATGCCGATATCGGCGTCGCGGGCCTCGCCGGGCCCATTGACCACACAGCCCATGACTGCCACCTGAAGGGGGATCTCCCGGTCGCCGAACGCCTCCATGGCCTGCTCGGCCACTGCGTACACATCTATCTCCGCTCGACCGCAGCTCGGACAGGCGATGAGGTCGACGTTCTTTCGCTCCCGCAAGCCCAGCGATTCCAGAAGCTGGCGACCGGCTTTGGCCTCTTGCACCGGATCAGCGGTGAGGCTGTAGCGGATGGTGTCGCCGATACCCTCGGCCAACAGCGTGCCGATGCCCGCGGTGGACTTGATCAACCCCACCGGCGGCGGCCCCGCCTCGGTCACCCCCAAATGCAGGGGATGGTCGGTGACCTCACTCAGCTGGCGATAGGCCTCGATCATCAAGGGCACGCTTGACGCCTTGACTGAGATCTTGACGTCTTCGAAGCCCACATCTGCGAAGTAGTCGAGCTCCGTTTGGGCCGACTCCACCATGGCCTCGGGCGTAACCCGGTCACCGTATTTGCGGTACAAGTCTGGGTGAAGCGATCCCCCGTTCACCCCGATGCGGATGGGTACCCCCCGGTCCCGGCACTCCGAGGCCACCGCCTGGATGTGCTCGGGCTTGCGGATATTGCCGGGGTTCAGCCTCAGGCACTGGACGCCGGCATCCAACGCGGCCAGCGCCATGCGGTACTGGTGGTGGATGTCGGCCACGATGGGCACGGGAGAGCGGGGCACGATCTGGGCCAGCCCCTCGGCAGCTTCGATCTCGTTGCACGTGCAGCGCACTATGTCGGCACCGGCTGCAGCCAGGGCGTAAATCTGCTGAAGCGTGCCCTCCACATCGGCGGTGCGGGTGGTGGTCATCGACTGGACCGTGATCGGCGCGCCATCGCCCACGGCTACATCACCGACATAAATCCGGCGGGTAGGTTGCCGCTCGAAGGCTGCCTGGACTTCCACGGTATTAGCTTGTCATGCCCGGTTCGGGGCACTCGTATTCACCCATGTCCATCACCTACCTCAGCTCGGAAGCTCCACTGGATCAGTGAAGTCAAGATAAACGGACCCGATGAAGACAAAGCCCAAAATCAAGATCACGGCGTAGGCCACCGGCACCATCTTGGAAACGTCGGCGGTGTATCGACGGCCTCGCCAGGACCGGAGGCGCTCATAGGTGGCGATCACCACATGGCCTCCGTCGAAGGGAAGAAGCGGAATCAGGTTGAAGACTCCGATAAACACGTTCAACAGCGCCAAGAACAGTAGCAAGTTCCCATAGCCGTTCTCGGTGAGGTCAGCACCGATTCGGAGCGCGCCAAAGATCGAGATCACGCGGCCTTGGTCGTCCGATGGCACCGCAGTCGTGACGCCGCTATCAATGGGAGTAATGCCCTGTTGGGTAGGTTGGTCGGCCACATCTCGGAAAAAGTTGCTGAGCCCGCTGGGTGAGAAGAATCTGCCGATGCCCAGGACTGACTCTTTGACGAGGAAGCCGAACTCGTCCAGCGTATCGGGTACTGCCTCGAGGTAGCCGACCTCCACAGATTGGCGCAACTGTGCCGTCCCCGAGGCAATACCGACATACCCCCGGCTGGAATCTTCCGGATGGGCACCGAGCGTCAGCGAGCGGACCAACGCGTCGCCGCCGCGCTGGACCACCAGGATCACCGACGATCCCGGTTCGGGCAAGACCTCCACCATGTCAACCATGGTTGTCACTGGGCTGCCGTTGACCGACGTAATGCGATCGCCCGGCATCAAGCCGGCTCGGTCCGCGGGCGTGCCCTGCATCACCCCGGTCACCGTCCAGTCAGGGGAAGGAACAGCCTCAGTCCTCCCCCCTACCACCAGGAAGGAGAAAATCAGGATCAGCGCCAACAGGAAATGGACGGTGGATCCGGCCACCGCCACGGACAACCGCCGCCAGTAGGGCTTGCTGCGATAGGTGCGGTGCTCTTCAGCAGGGGAAACCTCTTCGAGATTGTTCATCCCGATGATCCGCACATAGGCGCCGACGGGGATCGCCTTGAGGCCGTAGACCGTCTCCCCCCGGCGCACCGACCACAACCGGGGCCCGAACCCCAAGAAGAACTCGGTGACTTTCATGCCCGCGGACCGGGCAGTGAGGTAGTGGCCCAGCTCGTGCAGAAAGATCATGCTGATGACGGCCAGCACCACGATCAGCATCGGCAGCCCCCAAGCCACCTGCACCAAGACGAGCAGACCCGCCACTAGCGCCAGTCCTCCCCAGCGATCTCGTGAGGCCTGCAAGCTGGTGAGCGGAGAATTCAGAGGCCCCTCACTTCGAGAGTGATGTGAGGGCATGGCTCAACCGCGGGCGTACTGGCAACCGACGACGTACTCGGCCGCAGCACGCGCTTTGCCGTCGATCTCCATGACCGCCTCCAGGGAGTCAGCCTCGGTGCCGTCGTGGCCGCCGAGGACCGTCTCCAATACCTCTGGGATTGCCGTCCATCGTATCCGCTCATCGAGAAAAGCCTGCACGGCCACTTCGTTGGCCGCATTCAAAAGGGCAGGCGCGGTCTCGCCCATGCGCCCGGCTATGTAGGCCAACTCCAAGCAGGGGAACGCATCGATATCGGGGGGCTCGAAGTCCAGCCGGCGAAGCTCGGCCCAGTCGATGCGGCCAAACGGAGTGGCTATGCGGTCGGGATAGGCCATGGCATAGCCGATGCACAGTCGCATGTCGGGCAGGGAGAGCTGGGCGATGGTGGCGCCGTCGGTGTACTCCACCATGGAGTGGACCACCGACTGGGGATGGACCACGACCTCGATGCAGTCATAGTCCAAGCCGAACAGCTCGTTGGCTTCGATCACCTCCAAGCCCTTGTTCATCAGCGTGGAGGAGTCCACCGTGATCTTGGGTCCCATACTCCAAGTGGGATGGGCCAACGCGTGCTCCACCGTCACATCAGCCAACTCATCGCGCGTCCGACCCCTGAAAGGCCCGCCGCTGGCCGTGAGCACAATGCGATGTACGCGCTCCATTCCCGCTTCCGAGGTGAATACGTCGTTGGCCCGCAGGCATTGGTGTACGGCGCAGTGCTCGCTATCCACCGGGAGCAGCTCGGCGCCAGGTGTTTGGCGGGCCCTCTGGACAACAGGACCGGCGGCAATCAGTGACTCCTTGTTGGCCAGAGCCAAGCGCCGGCCAGCCTCAAGGGCCGCTAGGGTCACCGGCAAACCAGCAAATCCGACGACCCCGTTGACCACCACTTCTCCCATTGCAGCCGCTTCGGCCAGGGCCGAGGTACCGCTTGACACCGAAATTCCCGGTAGCGCCTCCTGTACCTCTGTGACCCGCTCAGAGTCACCCACCACCACAAGTCGGGGTTGAAACTCCTGGGCTTGGGCCGCTAACTGGTCGGTGGAGCTACCAGCACCCAATGCCACCACGTCCCAGACGCCGGGTTCGGACCGCACCACATCCAGCGTCTGGACTCCAATCGAGCCGGTGGATCCAAGCAATGACAGGGAGGTCATGGGCGAAACACTTCGGGATTCCCCGACGGCTCAGACCACCTCAAGCATCAAGGCGGTGAAGTAGGTGGCTGGAAGCACGAATAGCAAGGCATCAATGCGGTCCAGCATCCCGCCATGGCCGGGGAGCAGAGATCCCATGTCTTTGATCCCGAGGTCCCGCTTGATAGCCGATTCCATGAGGTCGGCCAGCGGAGCCACAACGGCAACCACGATGCCCAAGACCACTCCGTCGGAGCGAGATCCAAGCCCGTCCCCGAAGGGACCGATCTCCAGTATGGAGATAAACACCAATGCGGCCGCGATCGTGGCGATCGTGCCGCCAATTAGGCCCTCAACCGTCTTGTTCGGGCTGGCCTTAGACAGCGGGGTGCGACCAGCAGCCCGTCCGACGGCGAAGGCGCCGACATCATGGGCCACGGTCAAGATCACCGCGCTCAGCACCAGCTCGCGGCCGTCGGGCATATCCAGCAGTAACCCGCCAAAGGCCCCGGCCACACCGATGTAGACAATCCCGAACAGTGTGGCTCCGAGGTTGGAGAGAGGGCGGTCGTGCCCCACACCGCCCACGTACCACAGGCCCGCGCCGAAGAGGGCGAACACCAGAACCAGCACGATGCCGTCGGCACCTCGCCAATAAGCTGCCAGCGGCATGGCCACCACTGCGGCTAAGCCCAACAACGATGGCGGCTGGAAGCCAGCGTGCCGCAAGCTGGTGAACCACTCAGCCGCGGCCAGCAGCAGGGCGATGGTGAGAATGGCGAGGGTGGCCTCCTCACCCAATGCGATTGCACCGAGGACAATGCCGCCCAGCAACAATCCCACCGCGATGGAGATAAGCGTATTGCCCTCACGAGGTGGAACTCGCGACTCTGTCATCGGATAAGGCGGTTGGGACAGCAGCGCTTCCGAGGGTTCGGCGATGCCGGGCATGCCGGAAGACTCTGGAATGTCCAGGGAAAGGACCTCGTCCACCCGGTCAACCGAGGGAAACTCCACTGCCGCAGCGGGCTCAGGATCCTCGAAGACGCTTGTGCTCTCGGTTTGATGGCTGACTGAGGCCATCTCCGGCTGGTCTTCGGACGGGGAGTCATCGGAGTCGTCACGCCATCGGGGGGTTGCGTCAGCCAGGCTGTCCCATTCCTCATCGACGTCCTCGTCGACAGCCTCTTCATCGTCAGCGGACTCACCCCAACGAGGCAGGCCAGGTTCTTCCTCTTCCTCGTCGAAAAACGAAGTCAGGTCGTCCAAGAACATGGCCTGCTCGTCGTCCGGCGACCCTTCGGCGGGGTCATTCGGTCTTTGGAAAGGATTGTCGTCGTCCACTGGCCCCTCCAGGAGTTAGGCAGGTTAGATCTCGAGCAGCTCTTGCTCTTTGACGCCCAGTGCATCGTTGATGAGCTGCTCATGGTCGTGGGTTAGATGGTCAAGTTCTTTCTCGGCCCGGGCAGCTATGTCCTCGGATACATCGCCACCCTTGCTGAGCTGGTCGATTTCGTGACGACTGCTGCGACGGGTGTTCCGAATTGCCACTCGTCCGTCTTCGGCCATCTGCTTGACCATTCTGACCAACTCGCGACGGCGTTCTTCAGTCAGCGGTGGAAATGTCAGCCGCACCACGTTGCCGTCATTGCTGGGATTGAGCCCGAGGTCACCCTGGATGATGGCCCGCTCTATAGCGGAAATGGAACCCTTGTCAAAGGGGGAGATCACAAGAAGCTGTGCCTCTGGGACGCTGAAGCTGGCCAACTGCTGAAGCGGCACTTCAGTGCCGTAATAGTCCACGAGGAACCTCTCGAACAGTGCAGGAGAAGCTCGGCCAGTCCTGACAGTAGCGAACTGTTGGCGGGTGTGATGGACAGCCGAGTCCATGCGCTCTCCGGCCTCGGCCACCACCAAGTCGGTCAACTCATCGCCGGTCGTCATTCCAGCAGCATTCCCAGGGATCCCTCACGACACCAGAGTACCGATCGGCTGACCATCGAGTATGGCAAGGACGTTTCCCGGTGCCATGAGATCAAACACCACAATAGGCAATTCATTGTCCATGCACAGCGAAACCGCGGTGCTGTCCATGGCCTTCAATCCCTGGGACAGCACATCCAGGTATCTGACCTCGTCCAATTTCTCGGCATCGGGATTGGTCCGAGGATCAGCGGTATAGACCCCATCTGTGCCGCTATGGGTGCCTTTCAACAGAACGCCAGCCTCTATCTCCACTGCCCGCAAAGCGGCCGCTGTGTCGGTGGTGAAGAACGGATTGCCGGTTCCGGCGGCAAAGATAACCACCCGGCCTTTCTCCAGGTGGCGGATAGCCCTTCTCCGGATGTACGGCTCGGCCACTTGGGCCATGCCAATGGCGGTCTGCACTCGGGTGGGCTGACCCAGCCGCTCAAGGGTGTCTTGAAGAGCGAGGGCGTTTATGACCGTTGCCAGCATCCCCATGTAGTCGGCTTGGGCCCGGTCCATGCCCGAGCCCGCTCCCGTCATTCCCCGCCAGATGTTGCCGCCACCCACCACGACGGCCACATCCACTTCAAATTCCGACCTGACTTTGACGATCTCGGTCGCGATCTGAACGGCTATCTCCCCGTCAATGCCGTAGCTGGATTCTCCAGCAAAGGCCTCTCCGGAGAGCTTCAAGACGATCCGATCCCACCGTCCCGATCGTCTGGTTCCGCCGTCGTCGATCACCGCTAACTGCCGATGGCCGCTAACTCGAACCGGATGATGACTCCGTCTCCCATCCGGGACTGTACGGTCTCCTTCTCCCCGAACATGCCCTGCTCCAGCAGCACTCGCTCGGCGTACCACGCCCGCAGACGGCCGGTGACGATCTTGTCCCAAGCCTGTTCTGGCTTGCCCTCGGCCTTTGTCATCTCGGTCAGCGAAATTCGCTCCCGCTCTACTTCTTCGGGATCGACATCGTCTCGGTGCAGTACCGAGGGCTTGGCAAAGGCGATGTGGAGGGCAATTTCGTGGGCCAGTTCTTGAGTCATGCCGCGGACCTCAACCACCACTGCGCTGGTCCCACGGCCATCCTGGGTGTGGAGGTAGGTGTCCAGGATATTGCCATCGGCGGCCTGGACCTTGACGACCTTGCCCAATCGAACATTCTCCTTCTTGGCCAGGCTCAGGTCCTCGATGTCTCCCTTGCGGGCTTCTACCGAGTCTTCGCCCTCAGCGAGCACGAGTTGGGCCAACTCGGCGGCCAAGGCTGTGAAATCGTCAGCCTTGGCGGAGAAGTCAGTCTCGCAGCGAAGCTCTACGATGGCGGCGGCATCGCCGTCTACGGCAAGCGCCACTGCTCCCTGGTCGCTGGCCCGATCGGCCCGAGCGGCGGCCTTGGCCATGCCCTTCTCCCGCAACCACTGGGTGGCGGCTTCCATGTCGCCATCATTGTCAGTGAGGGCGCGCTTGCAGTCCATCATTCCGGCGCCAGTGGCCTGGCGCAGGGCCTTGACGTCTTGGGCGGTAAATGAACTCACACCTGCTCCTGGGGTTCGGCCGGCTCGGCCACCTCAGCAACCTGCTCCTGGGGTTCGGCCGGCTCGGCCACCTCAGCAACCTGCAGATCCGAGGCTTGTGCCGGGGTCGACTCCTCTTCCGCCGACGCCTCCGCAACAGCCGGTGGTGCAATATCGGGCTGGGGCACAACATCGAGTTGGGCCTTGGCAGCGGCATTGCCCTGTGCGATGAACCGCCCCTCGAGAACAGCATCGCTGATAATCCGGCACATCAGCTCACCAGAACGGATGGCATCGTCATTGCCGGGAATCACATATTGGATCACATCCGGATCGCAATTCGTGTCCACTACTGCGATTACCGGCAGCTTCAACTTGTTGGCCTCTGCGACCGCGATGTGCTCCTTTTTGGTGTCAAGCACGAACACTGCTTCGGGCGGCCGGGTCAAGTCCCGAATACCGTTGAGATTGCGCTCCAGCTTCACCAGCTCCCGGGTAATAAGAAGGGCCTCTTTTTTGGGCATAACGTCCAACTCGCCGGAACTGCGCATCCGCTGGAACTCCTTCATCTTGCCCATGCGCTTGGAGATGGTCTCGAAATTGGTTAGGAGGCCACCCAACCATCGCTCGTTCACATAGGGCATGCCCACTCGCTCTGCGTAGCTCTGGACGCTGTCTTGAGCCTGCTTCTTAGTGCCCACGAACAGCACTTGTCCGCCTTTGGCCACCAGATCGCGCACATAGGTGTAGGCCGTCTCAATGTAGGCAAGCGTCTGGGTTAGATCGATGATGTAGATGCCGTTGCGCTCTCCGAAGATGAAACGCTGCATCTTCGGATTCCATCGGCGGGTCTGGTGTCCGAAGTGGACCCCGGCATCGAGCAGCTGACGCATGGTCACTACAGGCGCCATGGTGATTCTCCTCTCCCAACGGTTCAGCGAAACCCGGGGTCAGCACCTTACGGCGACCGTGGGATGCCCCGGGCGGTGATTTGCCTTCAGCCGGGAACTGCTTCCAGGCCGGGTCAAACGATAGCCGCTTCATGCTCCTATGCCATAGGCAGAAAGCCGACTTCAGCCGTCGGGGTCGCTATGGGACACCAGTCGCACACGGCCGGTGGTCAGGACCAAACCCGGATCGAGATAATCATCTCCTGCCCTCACACTGAAGAAGAACCGCTCAGAGGTGGTGCCCAACAACTGCCCAGACTCCACCCAGTCGCCCTCTGCGACGGCGATCCAGCCCAGATAGCTGTAGGCAGTGCGCAGCCCGTCGCGGTGGAGCACGGTGACAAACCGGTTGTAGGCCACAGAGCCGGCGAACACAACCTCGCCGTCTGCGGAAGCCCACACTGGCTGCCCAGGCTCGGGATCGTATTCCAATCCCCGATTGCCCGGTGCCCCCACGTGCACCGGAGGCCGAAAGTGATCAACCACCTCGGCATCAACTGGAGGCCGGTACTCCTCCGGCGCCTCGGCCTGCTGGACAGAAACGCCCTCTGTTGGCGGCGACTGCCCAGGCACTGTCGGGCTGACCACCGCAACCAGCCCAGCCAAGCCCGCCCAGCCAATCCGCAATCCCCACGCCATGGCGATTCCTCATGATTTTCAGCAGGAAGGGGAAGCGACGATGAGGCTATCAAGCCCGAGGATGGCTGTCTTCCATCACGTTGCGGAGCCGTTCCCTACTGACGTGGGTGTATATCTGCGTGGATCCCAGATCAGCGTGGCCCAACAACTCCTGCACCTGCCGCAAGTCGGCCCCACCGTCAAGTAGGTGAGTGGCGAAGGTGTGGCGCAGGGCATGGGGATTGGTCTGAACGCTGGCCCGACGATCCACCAGCCGACGGACAGCCTGAGCATTTATCGGGCGACCGCGCAGATTCACGAACACCGCGTCTTCGGCCACAGACGGGTCGGCCATCTCCTCTCGGCCATCGCTCATCCACTCTGATAGAGCGGCCGCGGCAGGTTCGCTCAGCGGCACGATCCGCTGTTTGGACCCTTTGCCGTTCACGGTGAGCCGTCGACGCTCCCAGTCGATATCCCCAGCGCGGATGGCGCACACCTCGCTGACTCGGAGGCCACTGCCGTACAGCAGCTCCAACACTGCGATGTCACGCTGGCGGCGAGCGCGGCTGTCGCCGGCCACCGCCGACCGCGGCTGGTCCAACAGGGTTCGCAATTCCTCGGAGCGCAGCACTCGGGGCAATCGGCGCTCCCGGATCGGGACCATGGCACCGATCGTTGGGTCCGCAGCAACCCGGCCAGTACGCTCAGCCCAGCGGAAGTAGCGGCGCAACGACGAGGCCTTTCGGGCCACTGTCTTGCGGGCATAGCCCTGTGCGCTCAGATGGGCCAGATACCTCCGGACCTCACGGAGGTCGACTTCCCCTGGTCCCGCTGCCCGGGCCGAGCCCGGAGAAGCCCCGACCCGGGATTGCCCGAGCCACTCGGCGAAGGCGGCCATTTCTCGGCAGTACATCGCCGCTGTGTCCTGGCTCACCGACGCAGCCGATGCAGCAAAGGCGTCCAGATCCCATCCCATCAAAGCTCAAGACTACCGATGTGGGTTACAACCCCGACGCCAACCTCATCGGGGAATTCCCACCCGCTCGATCCAACGTCCTGAAACCGCCACCCAGCCCGCAGCTCGCAACCCTTCCACCGCTCCGGCCACCTGGGACATTTCCAGCCCGGAGCGCACCCGGATCTGTTCGGCATCTGCGGGCTGCCAGCCCAGCGCTTCCAACACCTGCTGCCCAATCTCGTCGGGGTCGGGGCGTGAGTCCAATGGGACTGTTTCGGCACCCGACATGCCCAAAGCCAACAGCACATCGTCAGCATCGCGGCAGGGAGCGCAGCCATCGGCCAGCAGCTCATGGCATCCATCAGACGCGGAGCTTCTCACCGGTCCGGGGACGGCTAGAACGGCCCGATTTCGAGCAGCTGCCTCAGCCACCGTGTGCATGGCCCCTCCCGACGCATGGGACTCCACCACCACAACCACATCGGCGAGGGCCGCGATGATGCGGTTTCGAGCCGGAAATCGCCACCGTTCAGGGGGTGCACCCAGGGGAGCCTCTCCCAACAGCAGCCCCCGCTCCGCTACTGCTCGCCACAGACCGCGGTTGCGCTCGGGATAGGCCTTGTCCATGCCGTTGCCCACCACTGCAATCGGGGGTGCACCCTTGGCATCCAGAGCCCCAGCATGAGCTGCAGCGTCGATGCCCAGAGCCAGACCCGAGACCACGCCGACACCAGCCATCGCCAAGTCCCGGCCCAGCTCGAACGCCACATCGCTGCCGTAGCGAGTGCACCTTCGGGTGCCGACAATGGCCACCCGGGGACCGTGGGCCACTTGGGGATCTCCCTGGTGGAACACAACTGCGGGCGGTTCCAAGTCATCGCACAGCACTGCCGGATACCCGGGGGTGCCCAGAGCCGCCACTCCAACGCAGTGCTCTCGGTGCCGAGCCCACAGACGAGCAACATCCAAGCCAATGGCGGTGCGGTGCCATTGCCTGTATAGATCCCGCTTTCCGGCCACCTCGGCAAGCTCAGGAGAAGGCGGGCCTTGCAATCTGATCCACAATTCGGCCGGCGTATCGATAGCCAGCAGGGCCCGCAGTCGGGCGGGCCCCACTGCGGGGAGTGACGCCAGCGCCGCGAGCCAGGCCTCCACAGGCATATCGTCTTCGTCTTCGGCGGGGATCCCTGCCAATGCGAACCTACGGGCGGGCATTGGGGAGGGTCCAAGGGTCGTGGGCCACGGTAACCGGCTCGGTCCGCATGAACAGCGCTTCAGCGACGATCTCACCGGTAAGCGGGGGCGTCTGCCCAGCCAGGTCGGCCAAGGTGAGAGCGACCCGTCGAACTCGCTGAAACCCTCGCGCAGTGAGACGGCCTTCTGCGATGGCGTGGCTGAACAGGCTCTTGGCATCGGGATCAAGGGGGGCCTGATGATCCAATGTGTCGTCCGGCAACTCGCTGTTGGAGGCCGCCCCGCGTTCGCGGGCTGCTGCCCGAGCCTGATCCACCCTTTTTCGCACTTCAGCAGAGGATTCCCCCGGCGGGGCGTCGAATAGGTCGCTGACTTCTGGTCGCCCCACATGAATCCTCAGGTCGAACCGGTCCAATAGTGGACCACTCAGCCGGCGGGCATACCGCAAACGGGCCAGAGGCGTACAACGACACATGCCGGGCTGTCCAAGCTCCCCACACGGACACGGATTCATTGCCCCCACTAACAGGAAGCGGGCGGGAAACGAGGCCGCCGCCGTGGCCCGATTGACTCTGATCACCCCCTCTTCGAGTGGCTGGCGCAGCGCATCCAGGGCTTGGGGCGCGAACTCCCCCATCTCGTCCAAGAACAGCACGCCGCCATGGGCGCAGCTGACCGCCCCCGGACGCAATGCCCGGCTCCCGCCACCCACCAAAGCGATCATGGAAGCCGAGTGGTGGGGTGCTTGCCAAGGGGCCCGGCGAATCAGCCCCGAGGAGGGCAGGTCCAACCCAGTTGCGGAGTGCACCATGGTGGCCTCAATGGCGGTGGACTCATCCAAGGGGGGAAGGAGCCCCGGGAGTCGCCGCGCCAACATGGTCTTGCCCGCACCCGGAGGACCGATCATCAATAGGTGATGTCCGCCCGCCGCAGCCACCTCCAGCCCCAACCGAGCCATGTGTTGGCCCCTCACGTCAGCCAGGTCCACCGCCTCATCCCGCGTATTCGCCAAACCCGACACAGGAGGATCGGGCCAGGCTTCCTCGCCGCGAAGCGCGGAAAGGAGCTCTTGGAGCGTTGACGGCGCCCGAACTACAGGACCATTGGCCAGGGCAGCTTCTACGGCGCTCTCGGGAGCCACCACAATTGCGTTGGCTTCCATACAGCGCACTTGGGGCAGCACACCGGGCACTGCTCGAAGACGACCGTCAAGCCCCAGTTCAGCCAGGAACGCTATGTCGGCCAATGCCTCGGCGGGGAGCTGATCGTCGGCCACCAGCACCCCCATGGCAATAGCCAGGTCGAGCCCTGGACCCTCTTTGCGAATCCCCGAAGGTGCCAAGTTGACGGTGATGCGTCCTGGAGGCCATTTGACGCCGCTGGACAGCAGCGCGGCACGAACCCGGTCACGGGCTTCCCGGCAAGCGGCATCGGGCAGGCCGACGACGGTGAACGTGGGCAGTCCAACCGAGACGTGGACTTCCACTGAGACCGGGTGCCCGGTGATGCCAGAGAGAACGGAGGCGGGGATGGTGGCGAGCACGGCCAGCGCCTTCTCGAGGGTGATTCCTCGTACTTGGAGAGTGACCCCCTGCGCTGGTCACGGGCGTTCCCACAACTATACCGACAGTTGGTGACAACTACACCGCGACATCCGCTCCCTAATAGACCCAAAAGGGCGCAATCCTCAAAGGACGTCGTTGATGTAGCGAAGCACGGCATCGACCTCGACAGCCGTCAGCAGCCCGCCAAAGGCCGGCATGCGGTCTCGCCCCTCAGAAATCACAGCAACGGCATCGCCGGGGTCGGGATACCCCTCCAACAGCCGACCCCGATTCAACCGCGGACCATCGCTGGTTCCGCTGCCATCGGCGTCGTGACACGACGAGCACCGGTCGATGAAGACGGCCCGACCGGCCACCAGGACGGGATCAGGGGTCCCGTCGGGCCCCACCCCCACCTCGGGAGAAGAACCCGACCCGCAACCAGCGGCCCCAACCAGACAAATGGCCAGGACGGCCGATCGCAGAGCAATCCCAGCTTCCCTCACAGCCACCTTCAGGACGATACTGGGGAATATGGGCTTCGATCCCACGCGAAAGCAGCAGCGCACCCGCTTCGACTACTGGTATGTGGCCGTGGGTCTCCTGGTTTGCGCCGGTCTAATTCTGTGGGCAGTGCTGGCGTGATGCGGGCAATCCGCTAGAAGGCCGACTCGATTACCCGGATCTCGCGGCCAACCACCTCGGCCACATCGAATCGAATCTGCACCGGCCCCATGCCTTCCTGCTCGGCCAACCATTCGGCGGCCAACCGGCGTATCCGACGCTGTTTGTCCCGGCCCACCGCCTCCCCGGGCGACCCGAAAGCCAGCGAAGACCGAGTTTTCACCTCGCACACTGCGACTACGCACCCGCGTTGCACGATCACATCCAATTCGCCGCGGCTGCACCGCCAGTTGCGGTCCAATAGCTGAAAACCCTGGCGGCGATACCAGCGCACAGCACGGTCCTCGCCATAGCGGCCCAACGCTTGTCGGTATGCCATTGCCCCACCGTAGGCAGAGCGGGTGACAATTCCCCCTAGAAGCGCTTCTCTTTGACGCGGGCAGCTCGGCCGATGCGATCGCGCAGGTAATAGAGCTTGGCACGACGCACATCGCCTCGGGCCCCCACCTCCACTTTGGCGATGATGGGTGAATGAACCGGAAATGTGCGCTCCACTCCCACCCCGAAACTCACCTTCCGAACGGTGAAGGTCTCCCGTACACCGCTACCCTGACGGCGGATAACCACACCCTCGAAGACCTGGACCCGCTCACGGCTGCCCTCCACAACGCGGACATGCACCTTGACCGCGTCACCGGCGCTGAACTCCGGAATGTCGGAACGTCTGGTATCGCGATCAACGATGTCGGTGGGATTCATAGCACGCCTCTTATGAGTTCTTCAGCGCCCAAGTCAGGCATTGGGGCGCGACGGAAAATTATACCTGGCCCGTTTAGGGGAGGCCGAACTCTTCAAGAAGCGCTTGCTCCTCTTCCAACAAACCACCGCGAGCTTCGATTAGGTCGGGGCGCAAGGCTGCCGTTCGGGCTAGCGACTGGGCCCTTCGCCAGCGATCCACGCGACCGTGATCTCCCGAGCGCAGCACCTCGGGCACAACCCAGCCCCGGTATTCTGCAGGGCGGGTGTAGTGGGGATACTCCAAGAGTCCATCGCTGAACGACTCCTCGGCGGTCGACAAATCGTTGCCCAGAACCCCGGGAACCAAGCGTCCCACCGTCTCGATGATGGCCATCGCGGCCACCTCGCCGCCAGCCAGTACAAAGTCCCCCAGAGACAACTCACCGTCGACCAAATGGTCTTTCACTCGCTGATCCACTCCCTCATAGCGACCGCACAGCAGCGAGAACCCGTCACCGCGGACCAGCTCTTGGGCGACTGCCTGATCGAATCGACGACCAGCAGGCCCCAGCAGAAACAGAGGTCGAGGCGGATCGGCCTGTTCGACCGATCTGAATAGAGGCTCCGGCATCATGACCATGCCCGCACCTCCACCAAACGGGGCATCATCAACCGAGCGGTGAGGGTCTCCCGCCCCCAGTCTGAGGTCGTGAACCCGTACCTCGAGTCGGCCCTGTTCCACCGCCCTCCCAATCACCCCGAAATCTAAGAACGCTTCGAACATCGAAGGAAAGATGGTGAAAATATCGACCCTCATGAGTCGTCGAAGAGGCCCTCTGGCACATCCACAATCAGTTGATCCCCCGTTTCCTCCTGCAAGAAGGTGAGGGGCACCAAAGCCCCGGATTCCAAGACCAGCAAGTCGCTGGCTGGATTGGCTTGCACGGCTTCGACCCGGCCCCGCTCTGTGCCGTTGGTTTCGCACACCATCATGCCGATCAGCTCATGGACCCATAGCTCATCGGGATCAACGATGGGCTGGGCTCTCAACGCTTGGCCTCTCAGGGATTCGGCTGAATGTCGATCCATGATCTCGTCGAACTGCACAATCCAGCGTTGCTGAAATGGTCGGGCAGCTGCCACGGTGAACTCACCGAGATCAGTGCAGAGCACTGATCCAATTTCCAACCGCTCGGCACGGTTGGTCCACAACGTGACCACGACCTCCCCCCGGATCCCATGGGCCCGGTCGATACGGCCAACCTCGAGCAGAGGAGGCACGCTCGGCGCTTTCGATCGGTCAGTCGACGAACTCGACGTCGACGAAGCTGCCGTCTTTGCTGGCTGCGGCCCGCACAACGGTGCGGATGGAGTTGGCCACTCGACCGCGGCGGCCGATGACTCGACCCATGTCGCCTTCGGCCACTGTTACCTCCAGCGCCACCGACCCCTGCCGCTCAACAACCTCAACCTCGACCTCATCGGGGTTTTCCACCACCGACTTCACCAGGTATTCCAAAACATTGCGGGCGGTTGGCACTTCGATGGTGTTGATGTCGCCCGGCTCTTCGAAATCGTCGTCGTCGTATTCCTCGTCCTCAACTCTCAAGTCGGTGTCGCTCACGATTCCCCGCCCTCGGCTTTCTCGGTGTCTTGCTCCGCAGCTTCGTCTGTATCTGTGGCGGCGTCCGCAGCGTCCCCGCCATCTTCGTCTGTGTCTGTGGCGGCGTCCGCAGCGTCTTCATCAGCTTCGTTCGCGACCGCCTCGGCAGTGGAAGCGCCCGTTTCCGCTGAGGCGGCCGTGGTCACTATTGCCGGGCGCTGATCAGCCCCTTGGGCCTGCCCTTCACCACCGGTGAACTCCGCCCACGCCCCTGAAATCACCAGGAGTTTCTGCACCCGCTCGCTCGGCTGGGCACCATGGCGCAGCCAGTGCAGCGCCCTTTCGTTGTTAATCTCAACCAGCGACGGTTCCTGGCGGGGGTTGTAGGTACCTACAATCTCGATGAACCGCCCATTGCGGGCTTTGCGGGAATCAGCGGCTACAACGCGGTAGGTGGGCTGCTTTTTCTTGCCCATCCGCATCAGCCGGAGTCTTACTGCCACTAGCCGGTCAGCCCTTCTGTCTTCTTGGGTCCATTTGGCGTCCTGAGTCCAAATGGCCCCTAATCAGTACCCGTGCAGGCACGAACCGGCGCCGGCCGCCGGAATAGGGAAACTCTACCCGCAGAAAATCCCTGTGGGCTACCTCAGGGAGGAGAGATCGAATTGCCCGTCCTCCAAGCCAGGCAAGGTCAACTTGGACTTGCCCGACTTCTTCTGCTGGCTGCCCGGCGGGGTCACCCGGCTGCCCTTGCGACCCTTCTTGGACTTCTTTCGACCCGAACCGGGTCCCTTTCCGCCGCCCATCTTCTTCATCATCCGCTGGACCTCGCTGAACTGCCGCAGAAGCTGGGAGACCTCAGAGGGACGGGTTCCCGAGCCAGCGGCGATCCGCTGACGGCGAGAGCCGTCGACAACGCGGGGGGTAGCCCGCTCTTGAGGGGTCATCGAGCAGATGATGGCCTCCACCTGGGCGATGCGCTCGTCCTCGATCTCGGCTTTGCGCAACTCGGGGGTTGCCCCGGGGAGCATCCCCACCAGGTTTTGGAGAGAGCCCATCTTCTTGAGCTGACGCATCTGCTCCAAGAAGTCCTCCAGCGTGAATTCCCCTTCCAGCAGCTTGGCCGCGGTCGCTTCCGCCTCGGCCTCCTCGTACACCTGCTCGGCCTTCTCAATCAGCGTGAGCACATCGCCCATGCCGAGAATCCGGCTGGCCACCCGATCGGGGTGGAACAACTCGAACTCGTCGATCTTCTCGCCTGTAGAGGAGAAGGCAATCGGCCGACCCACCACCTCTTTCACCGACAGCGCCGCTCCTCCCCGAGCGTCCCCGTCCACCTTGGTGAGAATCACGCCATCGAGTTCGAGAACGGCATGGAACGACTCGGCAGTGGTCACTGCGTCTTGGCCGGTCATGGCGTCGACCACCAGGAAGGTGTAGTGGGGTTCGATGGCGTCGGATATCCGTCCGACCTGATCCATCATCTCGTCATCGATGGCCAATCGCCCGGCGGTGTCGCAGATCACCACATCCCGGTTGGAATCCAAGGCCTCGGCCACGCCTTGTCTGGCCACCGCAACCGGACCGGAAGGCTCGCTGAACACAGGAACCCCGATGGCTGCACCGAGGGTGCGGAGCTGTTCAACTGCCGCGGGACGCTGCAAATCGGCGCCCACCAGCATCGGGTTGCGGCCCTGCTGCTTGAACCAGGAGGCCAGCTTGGCCGCGTTAGTGGTCTTGCCCGAACCCTGGAGTCCAGCCAGCAGCACCACCGTGGGAGGCTTGGCTGGATGGGAGATCTCCAGGGTCTCGCCGCCCAGGGTGGCGATAAGCTCCTCGTGGACGAACTTGATCACCTGCTGGACTGGGTTCAGCGCCTTGTGAACCTCGGCGCCCACGCACCGCTGGCGGACCCTCTCCTGGAAGCCGCGGACCACATGGAGGTTGACGTCGGCCTCCAGCAGGGCTAAGCGAATCTCCCGCAGAACCTCGTCGACGTCTCCCTCCCGCAGGGTCCCCAACCCCCGCAGGCGCTTGAATATGCCCTCGAACCGGTTGCTCAGCGTGTCAAACATGGGCTGCTTACCCTAGTGGTCCGCCCCCGAAAAACGTGCTTCGAGAAGTCAGGAGAGCAGAGCATCGACGAATTCGACGGCGTCAAATTCCACCAGGTCACCGACACCCTCCCCCAGCCCCACCAGCTTCACCGGGATGTCCAGTTCATTTTGCACAGCCATCACGATGCCGCCCTTGGCCGACCCGTCGAGCTTGGTGAGCACGACGCCGGTCAGCTCAGCCGTCTCGGTGAACCGGCGGGCTTGGGCCAAGCCGTTCTGGCCGGTGCTGGCGTCGATCACCAGCAGCACCTCGGTGACCATGCCCGGCCCTTTGCCGGCCACCCGATAAATCTTGGCCAGCTCGTCCATCAGGTTCGTGCGGGTGTGCAGGCGACCGGCGGTATCGGCCATGACCAGCGGCACTCCCGCGGCTGAAGCGTGCTCGATGGCGTCGTAGACGACCGAACTGGGATCAGCGCCCTCGGCGCCCCGTACCAGCTCGGCGCCCGACCGGTCGGCCCACTGACCCAGTTGTTCGACGGCCGCCGCTCGAAAGGTATCGCCCGCGGCCAACACCACCTTGCGGCCGCCCTGCATCTCCCGGGCGGCCAGCTTGCCGATGGTGGTGGTCTTGCCCGCACCGTTCACTCCCACGAAGAGCCACACCGCGGGGTTGCCGTCGGTCCGCAGCTCCAGATCCCGGCCTCCCAGGTCTTCGGCCAACTGGGCCTTGAGCAGAGCCACCAGAGCATCGGCGTCGGAGACCTTCTCGGCCTTGACCCGCTCCTTCAGCCGGTCGAGCAGCGCAGTGGTGGCCCCCACACCGGCGTCGGCCAGAATCAGCGCCTCCTCCAGCTCCTCCCAGGTGGCGTCGTCCACCCCCCGGGAGACCACCGACGACAAGAACCCTGAGAACGCGCCGCGGGCGGACGCCATTCGACCACGGAATCCGGTTCGCGCCATGCGACTAGCCCCTAACCGTCTTCGAGCTCTTCAACGGGCAGCGAACCGATGACCACCGTGAGCGTGATGCGCTCGTCATCGCGCACCACCTCCAGCTCCACCTCGGTGCCAGGAACTCGGAACTGAACCTTGGCGGCCAGCTCGGTGAAGGTCGACACCACCTCGCTGTCGATTAGAACGATTAGATCCCCGGCCATCAACCCGGCCCGGTCAGCAGGTGTGTCCTCATGCACCTGGAGGACCAGGGCACCGGGATGGCCTATTTCAGGATCGGTTCCCGAAACACCCAGAAATCCCAGTTCGGTGCTCTCACCAGCCAAGATGCGCTGGGCGATGTTCAGGGCGATGTCGGAAGGGATGGCGAAGCCCAAGCCGATGTTGCCAACCGAGCCGTCGGTCTGGATGAGGGTGTTCATGCCGATGACTTGGCCAAAGCGGTTGGCCAGTGCACCGCCTGAGTTGCCGGGGTTGATGGGAGCATCGGTTTGGATCATCTCCACGAAGGCGCTCTCACCAGTTCCCTCTCTGATGGCGCGACCCACAGCGCTGACAATGCCCGAGGTGACCGACTGCTGCAACCCGAACGGGCTGCCCACCGCCACCGCCAGTTGCCCCACCTCAACCGTGGATCGGTCGGCGAATACCGCCGGTGTGAGCGCTACATCGGTGTCGACCTTCACCAACGCCACATCGATGGCCGGGGCGGTGCCCACAACCACGCCTCCTGCCCGAGTGCCGTCGGCCAGCTGCACCCTGACGGCCTCAGCATCGCCGACCACGTGCGCGTTGGTCAGTATGTGGCCGGACGCGTCGTAAATGATACCCGACCCCTGCCCGACGATCAGCGGCCGATCCTCAAGGCCGTCAGGCTCTTCCCCTGGTGGCTCCAGATCATTTCTGGGAGGTAGCTCGCCCTCGGGGTCTATTCTTGGCAGGTCAAACTCGGGAATCTCCGCCTCGTCCCCAGTGGCGATCGCCTCGATTAGCACCACCGAAGGGGTGACCGCCCGGGCCACTTCAACCACAGGATCCACAGGAATGGCCGACTCGGTGGATTGCTCGGCGGGCGACTGATCCGCGGGCGGCACCACCAGGGGTGCCTGAAGTGCCGGCGGTTGGCCCGGAGAGGCGCTCACCACCTGCGGACCTGAGACCACCACCACCTCAGGGGTAGGGGTGTCCTGGTTGAAGAAAACGCTGCCGACGCCGATTCCGATTCCCACCAGGCCGAAGACAGCCAGCAGCACTGACACCGCCAACATGGTCACCGCAGGATTGCGAGATCGGTACGGTGGGTCTCCGGGCGGTACCGAGGCGACGACCTCCACCGCGCGGGGCACGGGCAAGTTGCTGGTTTGGTTGGCTGGGCCTTCCAGTTCCCACCCCAAGGGATCCCACTCCGACCGGGGATCGTCGGGCTCGTTGCTCATCGTGTGCGCTGAGTCCTCAGCTCTGTTGGAGAAGTACCTTCGATTCCGAGGCTACCACCACTTTTTCGGAAAGCACCTTGGAGCTTCCCCCCGGTTTCATGGATACGCCGTAGAGACAGTCGGCTGCCTCCATGGTGCGCTTCTGATGGCTCACAATAAGCAGCTGGGCATCGGCCCGGAACTCATCGATGAGCTGGAGGAAGCGGTGCAGGTTCACGTCATCGAGCGCGGCTTCCACCTCGTCCATGACATAGAACGGCGACGGCCGGCTCCTGAACACCGCAAACAGAAAAGCGAGCGCGGTGAGCGAGCGCTCCCCACCCGACAAGAGGCTCAGGCGCCGAATGTTCTTACCCGATGGTCGGGCCTCGATCTCCACCCCGGTGTCCAGCAGCGCATCGGGTCGGGTGAGCCGCAGATTTCCCTCTCCGCCGGGAAACAGCGTCTGGAACAAACCGGCGAAGTTGCGCTCCACATCGGCAAAGGCGGCCGAGAACACGTTGACGATTTCCTCGTCGATCTTGCGGATCACTTTGCGGAGCTCACGGCGGCTCTGGCGGATGTCGTCAATCTGACCCTGGGTGAAGTTGTGGCGCTCCAACAGCGCCTCGCACTCCTCCAGCGCCAATGGGTTCACCGGCCCCATGATGCGCAGCTCTTGCTCCAATGCCCTTATCCGGTCAACGGGAGCGACGCCCGGCTCTAGGGGCGGGCATTCGGTGGCCACCGCTTCACCCGGTTCGCAGTCCAACTCCCGACGGCACCGGTCGACCGAAGCTTCCAGCCTGATCCCCGCCTCGGCCAACTCGATATCCATACTGCGGTCCCGCTCCTGACACTGCCCCAGCCTGGCCTCGGCTTGAGCCCGCTGGCTTCGCAGGTCCTCAAGTTGCCGCACGGCCGCTGCAGCCGCTTGCGATTCCTCGGCCCGCCGACGGCGCAGACCCTCAAGCTGCCCCCCCACCGCTTCGAGCCCTTGGGCCACCCAGCCAGCCAGCTCGCCGATAACTTCCAGCCGGGTATCGAGGGCCTCTCGACGAGAGGTGGCCTCAACGCGGGCTTCTGCCATCCGGCCCAACCGACGTTCAATTTCGCCGCGCTGAGCGGTCAGCAAACGGCGTCGCTCTTCCAGCCCGGCAGACCTGACTTGGAGTTCCGAGCGAAAGCTGCTCACCGCCTGCGACTGCCGGGACAGCTCATCGCGGGCCCGATTCATGCTCTCGGCGCGCTCAACCTGCTCCGCTTCCCGGGCTTCGTGCTGCGGCAGCTCTTGGCGCAGCACGTCAGCCCGTCGGCGACCCTCAGCGATCTTGTCCTCCAACTCATCTCGACGAGGGACGAGCGCGGTGATCTCCACCTCTGTGTCGCGCAGCTTCCGTTCTGCGGCATTGGCCTGACTCCGGACATCGGCCACCGCCCCAGACTGCGCCAGAGCAGCTTGCCTCGCTTGATCAACGGCCTGCACAGCCTCCTCTAGACGGCAATCAGCCATACTCAATTCCTGCTGCGCGGCATCGAGATGGCGAGCCGCCCGGGCCGACTCCCGCTCAGCTTCCTCAAGCAATCCCTTCGTGGCCCCCGAGTGCCGCACGCCCACCCGCCAGCCCGACGGGGAGAACCGGTCGCCCCGGCGAGTGACAACCACAGCCGACGGATCGGCAACCGCCGCGGCGGCTGCTTCCTCACTGGTGTCCACCACCCCGACACGGCCGACCAATACGTCCAAGAGGCCATCCACCCCAGCTGTCGAAGACCGCACATGGGAGCGAAGGGGTGTACCGACAGCTGGAGCAGGCAGTGGCCCGCCCATTGCGCCTAGGGCCAGCACCGCGCCGCTCACGTCGTCGGCCTCCAGCGTGGCGATGGCCCGCATGGCTATCTCGGTGTCGGTGGCCACAACCGCGGCCACCGCCTCGCCAGCCGCCGCTTCAAAAGCTGCCTCCCAGCCCCGGTCTATCTCCACAACCTCCAGCAAGGTACCGACGACTCCCTCAATGCCGGCCAGCCGCTGGGCACCAGACCGGTCGCGGGCCTCGTCCAACGCCAACGAAAGCGCCTCTCGCCGAGCCCCCCACGCCTGATGATCGCCAACGGCATCAGCAAGAGCCGCCCTGGACCGCTCTCGGGCTTCCCGAGCCTCCTCGCATTCCTGCTCGGCAACCGCTTGCTCTTGCTGCCGGGTCTCCTGAGCCACCTCGGCATCAGCGGCCTTGGCCCATGATCGGTACAACTCACCAGCAAGCTTCTGGAGACGCGATTCCAATTCCTCCAAGCTCCGGCCCAGTCGGTCCGCCTCGGCCCGGTCCCGCTGGATCGATGCCCCCAATGCCCTCATCTCGCCTCTCAACCGGGGGGCATCCGACCCGGAAGCGAGCAGGGCTTGGCCACCCCACTTCTCATCGAACGACAGCCGGAGCTGCTCCAGCTGCTGCACGGCATCGGCAACCGCGGCGGCATCGGGCGCCATGGCGGCCGCCTCAGCTTCCACTTCGCTCAGCTCTCGGCCCAGACGGTCCGACTCGGCTTCCAGCGTGGCCACAACATCTTCGTCCATTCCAGCGCTGCGGTCGCGCTGCACGCGCAGACGTCGCTCTGACAACAGCGCGTCCAACCCCCGGAGGCGCTCGTTGAGCCCTTCGAACCGCATCAGGGCATTGCTGATGTCCTGTCCATCTGCGGCTGACAGCCGAGCCTCGGCCACGGCCACGTCTCGGTCCAAACCCTCTGCCTGCACTGATAGCTTCTGCATCTCTTGGCGATTGCCCGCCTGGTCCTGGGTCAGCTGGCCAACCCTGTGGCGAAACTGCTCTATCTCCTGCCCAGCCAGATACCGGCGAAGAGTGCTCAACTCAGCCAGTAAGCCTCCGTGGCGCCGGGCAGCCTCGGCTTGGCGCTCCAGCGGTCGCAGCTGGCGGCGAATCTCTCGCACCACATCGGACAGCCGGGTGAGGTTAGCCTCAGTCGCCGCCAGCCGCCGCTCGGACTTCTCCTTGCGGCGGCGATACTTCAGCACGCCGGCAGCCTCCTCGATGACCGCCCGGCGATCCTCGGGTCGGGCACTCAATACTCCCTCGATTTGGCGCTGGGAGACGATTACATGCTGTTGGCGGCCAACCCCGGTATCGCTCAGCAGCTCTTGAATGTCGAGCAGGCGACATGGCACCCCGTTGATGGAATAGGTGCTGTCCCCGCTGCGGAATAGCGTGCGGGTGATGGTGACCTCTTCGAACTCGATGGGAAGAAGGTGGGCGGTGTTGTCGATGCTCAGCGATACCTCTGCCCGACCCAAGCCCGGCCGGGAGGCGGTCCCGGCGAAGATGACATCGTCCATCTTGGCCGAGCGCACCGCCGTGGGGGCCTGGGCGCCCAATGCCCAGGCCACCGCGTCCACCACGTTGGACTTGCCGCTGCCATTGGGACCCACAATCACCGTCACGCCCGGCTCGAAGACCAGCGTGGTGGAGTCGGCAAAGGATTTGAACCCTTTGAGGGTCAACGCCTTCAAGAACACTCATTCGACCCTACCCAGCGGCGGGCCGCGATTTGTGGAACTAGTTGTCCGGCGGCGTGTCGGCGGTCAGATCTGGCACTGCTCGCAGAAGTAGGTCCAGCGGCGGCGGAAGCGGTACTTCTGGATTGGGCGGTGGCAGCGGGGACAGGGGTGCCCGTTCCTACCCGCCTGCTTGAACACGTTTATGTACTCCTCATACCCCCCTGGCTGGCCGTGTACATCCACGTAGAGTCCGTCTTCCAGCGTGGCGCCTCGATGCTTGGCCGCATCATGCAGGGTCTCCACCATCGCCCGATGCAACCGGCGCACTTCCTGGGGCCCCAACGAGTTGGTCATTCGGTCGTACCGCAAGCCGGCAGTGAACAGAATCTCGTCGGAATACATCTCGCCCAGCCCCACCACCACGCGGTCATCGGTCAGCACCGCCTTCAGCTTGGCGTCTTGGGCCAGGAGAATCTGGCCGAACATCCGCCACGGCACCGGCTGATCAAGAGGGTCGATGCCCAGTCCTTCTAGCTCGGGTACTTCCTCCACCAACTTCTCAGCACTGGCCAAAAACAGTTCGGCATCACCGACCCCATCGACTAGCCGGAGCTGCCCGCTCTTGGTGAATGTGATGGACAAAATGGTGTTGGGCTCGGTCTGGTCTCTGTTGGCATGACGACGAAGCTGCCCGCCGCTCCCCAAATGGGCCACGATCACATCCTCGCTATCCAAGCTAATGATCAAATAAAGGCCACGACGCCGCACACCTGTGATCTTCGCCTTCTCCAGACGGCCGGCGAACTTCTTCGCCCCGCCTGATCGCTTTGTCAGCCGGGTATCCATGACTTCCACCGATTTGATGCGGAGGCTGGACAGTTCTCTGTCCAAGTCCCGGCGGATGGTCTCGATTTCGGGCAAGGCGATCATCAGATGGCTCCTGTCAATGGGGTCATGGGGCATTTCCCGTCGTCGCGACCGTCAGAGTTTGCCAAGCTGAGGCCGCCGCCGCCTGCTCAGCCTGCTTCTTCGATCGGCCCTCGCCTCGACCTCTCTCTTGGCCGTCAACATGCACAACGGCCACAAATTGCTTCGCGTGGTCAGGACCCTTCTCGGTTAGCCGATACTCGGGGGCGTCCTGCCGGTTGCGGGCACAGTACTCCTGCAATCGGGTCTTGAAGTCCCGGACACCGGGACCTTGGGCCGCAATGGCAATCCGATCGGCCAGCCACACTCGGACCAACTCAACCAGTACCTCCCAGGGAGCATCCAAATAGACGGCACCGATCACCGCCTCCATGGCATCGGAGAGAATCGATGGCTTTTCCCGGCCCCCAGATCCATCTTCGCCGCGACCCAGCCGCAGGGCCTCCCCCAACCTCAATTCAACGGCCAGATCGGCCAGCGCTTCGGCTTGGACCACTTCAGCCCGCAGCGGAGCCAACTGTCCCTCCGCCATTTCAGGGTAGGCGGCATAAATGTGGTCGGTCACCACTAGGGCCAGCACGGCGTCGCCCAAAAACTCCAGCCGCTCGTTGGACGATTCACCCTCGTGGTCAGCGCACCACGAGCGATGGGTCAATGCCTCGACAAGCAGACCGGGCTGCGCGAATGCATAGCCGAGTCGCTCGGCCAGAGCGTCGAGGTTGGCTTCGGCGGTCAGGAGCTTCGGCTCAGCCGGCCGTGGACATAGTCGACGGCGTCGCGCACCGTCTTGAGATCTTCCAAGTCCTCGTCGTCGATGCTGAACCCGACTGCCCTCTCGCTCAACTCATCTTCCAGGGTTTCCACCAGCTCGATAAGGGCAAGTGAATCAGCGTCGAGATCATCGGCAAATGCCTGGCCTTCCGTGATGCGGTCGGGGGAGATCTCCAAGATGTCGGCCAAGCACTCTCGGACGAGGGACAAGACTCCCTCGCGGTCCAGCGGGCTCTGTTCGACATGGGTTTCGGATGGCACGACTTCTCCGGAGCTGTTCAGCAAACGGCGCCCGAAAAGTATACGCCAGCTTCTTGCCCATCCCACCCACTGGACGCACAGATGATCGGGCCGATGACTCCTATTGGGCGCGCAGAACCCGGCGAAGAGAGCCCACGGTGTCGCGTTCGGCCAGCTCGTGGGCCACTTGCACCGCGTTGGCCAGCGCCTTCGGGGAAGAAGCTCCGTGGCTGATAATGCTGACACCGTTCACACCGAGGAGGATGGCGCCACCCACTGAGTCGGGACTGAATTCGTCGTAGAGCGGGGCCAGCGCCGGCGCCAGAAGCCTGGCCCCCTCCCGAGCCTCCTCGGAGGACTCGAATGCCCCCATCAGGGCACCGATCAGCTGCTTGGCCACCCCCTCGGCGGTCTTCAGGGCCACATTCCCGGTGAAGCCATCAGTGACGATCACGTCCACCAGGTCTTCCAACAAGTCCCGCCCCTCCACATTGCCGGCGAAGACCGCGCCGGTCCGAGTCTGCCAATCCCGATCGCCCAAGAGCTCGAATGCCTGCTTCACCAGGGGTGAGCCCTTGCCGGCCTCTTCCCCATTGGACAAAAGTCCCACGCGGGGTTCTTGAACCCCCCAGCGATCGCGGCAGTACACCGCCCCCATCTGGGCAAACTGCACCAGCCACTCGGCGGTGCATTCCGTGTTGGCCCCCGCATCCAACATCACGTTGGGCCAAGCCCGACCAGGCACAATGATCGGAGTGGCAATAGCCGGACGGGCCACTCCCCGGATTCGCCCCATCTTCAGCAGCGAGGCCGCCATGGCCGCTCCGGTATTGCCAGCGCTGACCATGGCCGAGGCCCGTCCGTCGCGCACTGCTTCGGCCGCGCGTACCAGCGAGGAGTCCTTCATTTTCCGCACGCTGGCCGCCGCCTCTGCGCCCATGGCGATCACCTGCGACGCGGGAACCACCTCGAAGTCGCGGACATCGGCCAGCTGTTCGGGTTGACCCACCAACAAAACGGGAATGCCCCGCTCGGCGGCGAGACGGGCCCCGGCAAGCACCGACCGAGGGGCGTCGTCACCCCCCATTGCGTCTACCGCAACCGGAAGCAAAGCCAAAAAGAGCCCTTTAAGGGGTCCGGGCAGGGCGGCCTATGCCACCTCAACGGCTTCACGCCCTGCGTACCAGCCGCACACCTTGCACACCCGATGCGGCCGCTTGACCGACCCGCACCGAGGGCAGGTGCTCTGCGCCGGAGCGGACACCCGCCAAGCCGATGCCCGGCGGCTACGGCCTTTGGCTTTGGATGTTTTCTTCTTGGGTACAGCCATCGGACAGTCCTACATGTGGAGGAAGAATGCCGCGCCACGAACAAAAACGGCGCGGACGCAGCCCATAAATCTACTGGCCAGTTCTCAGCGCGTCTAACGCAGCCCAGCGGGGATCTCTCGGGCGGTCTTCTGCGGAGATTTCGGGCTTATTCATCGGATAGTCATCGGGGGCCGGGCCGGCGCAATCCTCTGAGCACAGCGGAGCGATGGGCAGGGCGAGAACAAGGCAGTCGCGAACCATCGAGGTCAGGTCCACCTCGCCGTCTGTTATCAGATACGTCTCGTCGTCGGCTGGTGCGCTGCCGAACATCTCCCGCAGTTCCTGCTGCACCGTCTGTTCAATGGTCTCCAGGCACCTCCGGCAAGACCCGCGCCACCCTGCCGCCAGCGAACCGCTTACCTCCAGCCCGCTGACAACCGATTCCAGATGGAGCTGGAGATCGACCGGCCCGTGTACAGCAGCATCCGAGGTGGCCAGCCCGTCGACCTCTACTTGGATCGAAAGCTCGCGATGAGATCCGGGACGGCGCAGCAATTCCGCCACCGGTACGAGCAGCTGGCTCGACATACCACCTCCTCCCGCGGCTTAGCCCACGGTGTCTTGATCGAAAAAGCCGTCGTCAGGCTCAGGTTCAGGCTCGGGGCCGTAGGCCCGAACCAGATCGGCCAGCGGGTCGCCTTGAAGCCGGGTCCGGGCCTCTTTCACCGTATTCAGAATCCGCTCGAGGGCGTTTTCAAAGCTCCCCAACTTGGTGTCGCAATAGTCCTCGGTCTCGAGACGCAACCGGCGAGCGGTGGCTTCGGCTTCTTCCACCATGCGCCGAGCCCGCTGCTCGGCCGCCTTGACCACCTCCGTGCGCTGCACCATGGTCTCGGCCTGTGATCGAGCGGCCACCAGTATCTCATCGCCCTCCCGATGCACTCTCTTCAAGAAATCCTCTCGCTCCTTCAACAGCCAGCGGGCTGCCCGCATCTCCTCGGGCAGCCGGTTCAGGCAGTTCTGAAGCAGCTCCAAAACCTCATCCTTGTTGATCATGGAGGATGCCGACAGCGGCATAGGACGGGCCGCGTCAACCAGCTCAATTGCCCGCCGCAGCAGCAGATCGAATTCGGGATCTACAAACGTCCCGGTGGCTGAGTGGTGGGCTGCGGTGGTGTTGGGATCGGGGTCAGTCATCTCGATACCTCTCGATAAGTCGTTTGGCCACCGGTGGGGGGACCATGGAGTCAATCTGCTGCCCGAAGCGGGCCAGCTCGCGGATCAGCTTGGAGGCCAAGAACGAGTGCTTGCTGGCTGAGGGGATGAACAGGGTGTGCACCCCGGAAATAGCTTGGTTCATCTGGGCCATCTGAAGCTCGTTCTCGAAGTCGGAAACCGCTCGGAGGCCCTTCACGATGAAATCGACCCCTTCATCTTGGGCCAAGTCCACTACAAGCTTGGCGAACATGGTGATCTGCACATTGGGCAGGTGGGCGAAGGACTCCTCCAACATCGCCTTTCGCTCTTCCAACTCGAACAAAGGGGCCTTCTGGGGATTGCGCACCGCCGCCACGATCACCTCTTCGAACAGGCGCGCCGCGGTCTCCACGATCTCCATGTGTCCGTTGTGTATGGGGTCGAACGATCCGGGGAACAGGACACGCGTCACTGATGAGTCTCCTGGGGCTTGTCGATGCTATTGCCGGCTGGCAATCACCACAACGGTACCCGCGTAGCGTTGCTGTTTGATGACATCCCAGCCAAGACCAGGAACCACCGCCTGATCAGACTCGGCCACCACAGTGTCCGCAGGGAGTCGAAGCAACAGCTCTGGCCATGCGGTGAACCGATAGGGCGGATCGCACAAGGCCACGTCGTAGTCGCCATCCAGCCGGGGCAGCTCCTCCATGACAGCACCGGGCACTACCCGGCAGCGGTCGTTGAACCCAGTGAGGTCGATGTTGGCCCTCAATGCGGCCAGTGCCGACGGGGCAGACTCCACAAAGGTGGCCGAGGCCGCGCCTCGCGACACGGCTTCTAGCCCCAACGCTCCCGTCCCGGCGAACAGGTCCAGCACCTCGGCCCCTTCCAAGCAGCCCAGGCTGTGCAGTGAGTTGAACACCGCCTCCCGGACCCTCCCGGTAGATGGGCGCACGTCCATGCCCTCAGGAGTGCTCAACCGACGGCCCCGGGCCTCCCCGGCGATGATCCGCAGCGCCATGGCCGTTCAGCCCAGCGGTGGATGGGGCTCACGGGACATAGGCGTTATGAGCACCCCATCGCCCAAGGTGAACTCACCGAGCGGCTCGAATCCATGACGACGGTAGAAACCCACGTTGGCCGGGTTGCTGGACTCCAGATAGGCCAACTCGCCGATGCGATCGCAGCGATTCAGCATCGGGGCCAGCACCCTGCCGCCCAGGCCCTTGCTCTGCTGGTTGGGCGAAGTGCCCAACACGGCCAGATACCAGTGAGGCTCGGACAGCCGGGCTTGTTGCATCTGTCCCAGAGCCTCCATGCGAGACGGGGCCAATTCCCCCAAGAGCTCGCTCATCATGGCGACGAACACCATTTGGCCTTCTGACCCCCCCCGATCAGCCTCTTCGGGTCCCTTCGATATGTCTTTCTTGCTCTGAGGTGGCTGCCAGTAGGCGACGCAGCCATCGATCCGGGTGCCGTGTAGCTCGGAGCCAGGGGGCTGGTGGTCAAGGAAGAACGCCCACCAGCGCCGCAGCGACTTCACCCGGACGGCATCATCGGGGAACACCCATTTCATCAGCGGGTCCTGCTCGAATGCGTCGGCCCAGATGCTCGCGATCTGCTCTTTGCGCTCCAAGCCCATTCTTACGATCTCCAACACGAATACTCCCAGCTGTCAGCTCTTCATCAGGTAGTCGGCATCATCATCCCCCAGCAACAGCTCCACCTCAGCACGCAATTCCGAATGCTGTTGCAGGTCGGGGTCGTCATCCAGCATCTCCCCGGCGGCCCGTCGGGCCCCCACCACCCAGTCCTTGTCCCGCCGAAGAGAGGCCAGTTGCAAGTCGTTCCGTCCCTTTTGGCGCTCACCCAAGATGGTGCCCTCCCCCCTCAACTCCAAATCGGCCTCGGCCAACTCAAACCCGTCGGTGGTCTCCACTAAGGCCCGAAGCCGCTCAGCGGCAATCCCCACCGCATCAGCGGCCAACAGGCAGCACGTGGACTCCTGATCGCCCCGGCCCACTCGTCCACGGAGCTGGTGAAGCTGCGCAATCCCGAACCGATCAGCGTCCACGATCACCATGACGGTGGCATTGGGCACGTCCACCCCCACTTCGATCACAGTGGTGGCCACCAGCACGTCGATGGCCCCGCTCCGAAACAGGGCCATCACCGACTCCTTCTCAGCCGGCGTGAGCTGACCGTGGAGCAGCCCGATCTTCAGCCCTGCCAGCTCATGGCTTTGCAGGCGCTCGTACGTCTCGGTGACCGACCGGGCCTCGATGGTGTCAGATTCCTCGATCAGCGGACACACCACATAGGCCTGGCGGCCATGGCCCACTTCGACCCTGACCTGTTCCCAAACCTCGGCTTCCTCAGCCGCGGTTCGAGCCCACCGGGTGGCGATCGGTGTTCGCCCAGGTGGCATTTCATCCAGAGTGGACACATCCAGGTCGCCGTACACCGTCATGGCTGCGGTGCGGGGTATGGGGGTGGCCGTCATGACCAGCACGTCGGGGGATGCGGCCTGAGACCCCTTGGCCCGCAGTGCGGCCCGCTGCTCGACCCCAAAGCGGTGCTGTTCGTCTACGACCACCATCCCGAGAGAGTCGAAGTCCACCCCCTCCTGGATGAGGGCATGGGTGCCGATCACGATGTCCGTCTCTCCCAAAGCGAGCGATTCCTGGAGCCGAGCCCTTTCGGCGCCGGGGGTTTGATTGGTGAGCAGCGCGACCCGCAGGGGCCGCTCAGTCAACAGCGAATCGAAGGCGGGCACGGCCAGATCATCCAGTAGGGAGCGAACTCCCAGGTAGTGTTGGGTGGCCAGCACCTCGGTGGGAGCCATCAGCGCTCCCTGATGGCCTCCCTGCACCGCCGTGAGCATTGCGGCCACCGCTACAACGGTTTTGCCCGTCCCCACATCGCCCTGCAAGAGGCGGTGCATGGGTACCGGGCGGGCCATGTCGGCCACCACCTCGCCGATCACCCGGTGCTGGGCCCCGGTCAGGGGAAATCCCAGCGAGCTGGTGAACCGCTCGACAAGCTTCCCGCTGGTGTCGTGGCAGACTCCGAACGCGGCCCGTTCCACGGCCCGCTTGCGCATGATCAGCTTGAGTTGGAGCCGAAGCAGCTCATCGAACACCAGCCGATCCCGGGCGGTGTACTGGGCGTCCATGGACTCCGGTCGATGGATGCCGTCGATGGCCTCGTGGCGTCCAATCAAGTTGTGGTGCCGCCGCAGGTACTCGGGAACCGGGTCGCTGATACCCCGCTGCGCTGAACGCCTCAGCGCCTCGTCCACCCACCGCCTGATCTCCCGGGTCTGTAGTCCGGCCTTGCCCGATTGGGGGTACACCGGCACGATGCGCCCTGTCTCGTCGCCCACCAAGTCCACGATGGGGTTGGTCATTTGATGCTGGCCCCGATAACGGTCCAGCTTCCCGAACACCACCACCTCCTGGCCCGGGGACAATTGGCGATCCCGCCACGGCTGGTTGAAGAAGACCAACCGCAACCGACCGGTCTGGTCGCTGACCGCCACATTGACCATGGAACGGCTTCCCGGCAGCTTCTTCGAGAACACGCTGTCCACTCGAGCCATCACCATGGCCTCAACACCGTCTTCAAGGTCGCTGATCGCCGCTTGGTTAGTCCGGTCGATGTAGCGGCGGGGGTAGTAGGTCAGCAGGTCCAGCACCGATTCCACTTCAACTGAGGCCAGGGCCCTGGCCTTGGCCCGCCCCACTCCGCTCAGTACCTCCACATTCATGGCCTCGAAGTCGGGCATCGTGAGCGGAGGCCGAGGGTCGACCTCGAGGTCAGGATCGACCGAGGTTGGGTGGGTCACTCCACTCCGAAATAGAACGGATAGAGAGGTTGGCTGCCGTCGTGAACCTCTGTCTCGACCGCGGGATGATGCTCGGCCAGCCAGGCGACCACCTCCTCAACTTGAGCGGCGGTGGTGTCGGCGCCGGAGATCACCGTCACCAGTTCGTGGCTGTCGTCGATGAGCTCGGCCAAAAGCGCGGTGGCCGCCCCGGCTGCGCTTTGGTCCACCACCCGCAACCCCTGGCGATCCAGTCCCAGCCACTGACCGGCGACAATGGATCCCAACTCGCTCTCGGTGTCCCGCACCGCTTGGGTAACCTCGCCAGTCACCACGCCTTCAGCGGCCTCAGCCATTGCCGACTGGTTCTGATCGGCGCTGGCCGACGGATCGTAGGCCATCAACGCGGCCAGCCCTTCGGCGATCCCCCTCGTGGGGACCACCCGCACAGCGGCGTCGGTGCAGTCGTCCACCCTTTCGGCCACCGGCACAATGTTCTTGTTGTTGGGCAAAAGCACGATCTCGTCGGCGTCAAGCTGCTCTACCGCCTGCACGAAATGCTCGGTGGAGGGGTTCATGGTCTGGCCCCCGGCGATAATGGCCCGAACCCCCAGCGATTCGAAGAGGCGGCGCACGCCTGCACCCACCGAAACCGCCACCACCGCAGTTTGAACCGGCTCCCCAGCCACAGTGGTGACCGCACCGCCGACCTCGGAGGCCATCAGCGATTCGACGTGTTCAACCTGCTCGAACAAGTCGGTCACCCGTATGTCGAATGGGCGACCGACACCGATGCCCGCCTCGATGCTGCCACCGATGTCATTGCTGTGGATGTGGCAGTTCCACAAGCCGTCGCTGCCCACCACCACGATTGAATCACCCAGGGCCTCCCAAGCAGAGCGGAAATCGCCGATCCGGTGGTCTTCGGCCTCCAAGAAGAACATCACCTCATAACGGGTGCCGTCGACATCGTCATCGGTGCCATGGGGGTTTTCGGCTCCGGCCACAGCCGCGCCCACCCCCGCCGACGGGTCCACCGGCGGCGGGTCGGGGAGCGGCCGACCGTCCATCGCAGTGGCCATCGCATCGAGAAACAGCAAGAACCCCGCTCCCCCGGCATCCACTACATTGGCCCGGGCCAACTGGGGCAGCAACTCCGGCGTTCGGTCCAGCGAGACCCGCCCCGCCCGCTGGCATCCCTCCACCAGCTGGATGAGGCCGTCGACGCCCTGGTCGACCGCCTCACCGGCAGCGGTCGCCACGTCCCGCACCACGGTCAAGATGGTTCCCTCCACCGGAGTGGACACCGCCTCATCGGCCGCGAACGAGGCTTGCTTCAGCGCACCGGCCAAGATCGGCGGATCTATATGGCCGGCGGTGGCCACCGTCTCGGCCAAGCCCCGCAAGATCTGCGACAGGATCACCCCGGAGTTGCCCCGGGCGCCCATCAGCGAACCATGGCTGATGGCGTGGCAAACCTCGCTCATCTGATCCCCTGCGGCAGACACCTCGGTGACCACCGTTTCCAGCGTGAGCGCCATATTGGTGCCGGTATCGCCGTCGGGCACCGGATACACATTGAGCTGATTGATGACGTCTCGGTGCGTAGCCAAGGCGTCGCGGAACCACTCCATCGCGGCCCGCAATCCCTCAGCCCCAAAACGGTCTGCTGTCATGCCCCGCGATGCTACTTAGTAGTCGCTGCCCCACTCGCGAACCACGGCCCGATGAACACTGCCCGACTCGCGAACCGCCATGACCAGCCGTTACCCTGCACTAACCCCGATCACTGGCAGAAAGAGTCCCCGTGCAGGGTGTGATCAAGGCTTATGACCCATCAACTGGCATCGGCGTGGTCGTGCGCGACACCGACTTGGCCGAATTCGATTTGGCTCCAGACGCGCTCGAGGGGTCGGTGTTCCGGATGCTGCGCCAAGGCCAGCGAGTGCTGTTCGACTTGGAAGGGAATGAAGCCACCCGTCTGCGAATAGGCTCGGAAGTGGACATGGGTACACCGTCGTTCCTCACTCCGTCCGGCAATCCGGAGCAAGCGTGACAACTCCAGTCGCCGACCAACTCCGCATCCGCTTCGGCTTGGACTCGGTAGATGTCCGGTCGGGACTGACCCAAGACGAACTGTTCGATGCGGCCATCGCCGGAGACCGGGGCCGCACCCGCATCGACGGCGGTGAGCACGACCAGAAGGCGTTCGCCACCGCCCTAGGTTCAGATGGTCCGCTGATCTTCTATTCCGATCCCACCTGCACTGGCCGTCCGGTGCAGGACACGTTCGCGGTGGCCTGGCCCGAAGTAGTGGACGATGTCTGGTGGAAGTCGGACTTCAACAAGCTGGACGCCGACTACTTTCCGGGATTGCTCGAGCGGGTGGTAGCCCACCTGAATGAGCGACAGGCCACGCTGTACACCGCCGATGTGTTTTGCGGCTGGGACCCGGAGTTCGCCATCCCCTATCGGCTGGTCAGCGAGTACGCCACCCACGCCTACTTCGCCAACATCATGTTCCCCAAGGGGGTGCGCGACAACGGCGACCGCGGGCCCAACGGTTGGACCATGATCAACGTCCCCAGCTTCCGGTGCGATCCCGACCGCGACGGCACCCGCACCGACCGGGCGGTCATCATGGACCTGCACAACCGGCTGGGGTTGGTGCTGGGGCGAGCCGACTACTGCGGTGTGGTCAAGAAGACCATGTTCACGGTGATGAATTTCGTGCTGCCCGACGCCAAGCAGCTCACCATGCACTGCTCGGCCAACGTGGACGACAGCGGGAACAGCGCCATCTTGTTCGGCCTGTCCGGCACTGGAAAGACCACCCTGTCGGCCGATCCCGACCGCAGCCTGATCGGCGACGACGAGCACGTGTGGACAGAATCGGGGGTTTCCAATTTCGAGGACGGCTGCTACGCCAAGCTCATCGAACTCGACAAAGACGCCGAGCCGATCATCGCCGACGCCATGTCAATGAGCGGGACCCTCATCGAGAACGTCCCCGCCTTGCCCGGCCGCGATCTAGCCAACACCGATCCCCAAGAACTCGACCTCACCGACGACTCCATCACCGAGAACACCCGCTTCGCCTATCCGCTGGATTGCAACCCCCATGTGGCCCCCGGTGCCAAGGGACCGCACCCCCGCACCATCGTGCTCTTGACCGCCGATGCCTTCGGCGTGCTGCCCCCGGTGTCGATTCTCGAGCGTGACGAGGTTATGTACCACTTCGTGATGGGGTTCACCTCCAAGCTGGCCGGCACCGAGGTGGGAGTGGTCGAGCCGCAGGCCACATTCAGCTCCTGCTTCGGAGCACCGTTCATGTCGCACAAGCCGTCGGTATACGCCGAACTCCTCGCCCACCGGATGGACGCCCACCAGGCACGGTGCATCCTCTTGAACACCGGCTGGTCGGGAGGTCCTCACGGGGTGGGCGAGCGCATGTCCATCGCCCACACTCGGGCGCTGCTCAATGCCGCTCTCAACGGCGATCTTGACGCGGTGGAAACGGTCAGTATCCCCATACTGGGGCTGCGCATCCCGATTTCCTGTCCTGGCGTCCCTGATGAGGTTCTGAACCCCCGCAACACCTGGAGCGACCCCGATGCCTACGACGAGGCCGCGATCCGTTTGCGCAACCTTTTCCGCCAGAACTACGAGGATCAGGACTACGCCTCGTTGGGCATAAAGGCGATGCTCTAGGGCAAGCCCCTGCTTCTATAACCCTGCGGATGGGACGATTGCCAGTCCCAGGCGTCTCGGCACATCTCAGCCAGTGTCCGAGTGGCTGACCAACCCAGTTCCCGATGGGCCTTGCCAGGGTCGGCCCATAGCTCGGGGACGTCTCCGGGGCGGCGGCCGAGTTCTTCATATGGCAGCGGGTGGCCGCTGGCATCCCGCATGGCGGCGACCACCTCCAGTACCGACGTGCCTTGACCGGTGCCCAAGTTGTAGGCCTGCACCTGTCCGGGAGCGGAATCCAGGTGCTCCAGGGCAGCCAAATGGCCGTCGGCCAAGTCCATCACGTGGATGTAGTCGCGCCGCGCGGTGCCATCCGGAGTGGGGTAGTCGGTCCCGTACAACGGAAGTCGGGGGCGGCGGCCCACCGCCACTTGGAGCAGGTAGGGCATGAGATTCCCGGGCACCCCTTCGGGATCCTCCCCGATCAATCCGCTGGGATGCGCCCCAACCGGGTTGAAGTAGCGAAGCAGAGCCGCCGACCACCGGGAATCGGCACTTACCACATCGGCGATCATCTGCTCGACCATCAGTTTGGTCGAGCCATAGGGGTTGCCCGGGCGGGTCGACGCGGTCTCTGGCACCGGTAGGACGTCGGGGTCCCCGTAGACTGTGGCCGACGAGGAGAACACGATCTTGCCCACGCCGCAGCGCTCCATCACCGACAACAGCACGGCAGCGGACTCCAGGTTGTGGCGGTAGTACCGGAGCGGATCGGCCACTGAGTCGGGCACCGATTTGAGCCCGGCAAAGTGCAGCACCCCGTCGGGCCGCACCTCGGTGATCACCTTCTCCATAGCGGATTCATCCCGGCAATCGACCACGTCGAGCCGGGGGCGGCGGCCGGCTATCTCGGCCACCGCGTCGACCGCCGCCGCCGAGGAGTTGGCCAAGCTGTCCAGCACCGCCACCTCGTAACCGGCCTCCAGCAAGGCGACACAGGTGTGGCTACCGATGTAGCCCGCTCCCCCGGTCACCAACACCGACTCCATGTGCGGCACGTTAGCGGTGTGCCGCCATGGAATCGGCGCACATTGCCGCTAGCCCGGACCTCGCAGGATGCGGGTTTTGCCGTACATCGAGCCGAACAACAGCCGGCCGTCGTCGTCCACGGTCACCCCCGCGCCGATGGTGTTGAACTTGGAGCCTCCCAGCACGTAGTGGAATCGGTACTCGCCGGTCGCCCAGTCGGCGGCCTCGATCGTCCAGCGCTTGTCGCGAACCCCGCAGGTGTAGACCAGGCCGCTCTCCTCGGCCACAAAGGGAACCGAGTTGGGCGACGAGATGTCGAGGTTGACCCATGCCTGCTTCAGTTCCCGGGCCAACGGATCCCACTCGTACTTGTGGAGTCCGTGGGGCTGGTATTCGGGTTTGTGGCCGAGCATGAAGCACAGCATCCGGGCGGCTTGCTTGGGATAGCCGTCGGGGATTGAGGCCGGCTCATTGTTGACTGTCATGGCGCCGTAGCCCGACACCGTGATCGACTGCTCGGTTTTGATCTCGGCCAGATCGGAATTTCCCATGTTGGCCGGCCCGATGCCAGCGATGCGGCGATCGGGCGCGTCGGGCAGTTGCTCCCAATCGTCGGGAATCTCGTCCCGCCACAACAAGGTGATGTTCACCACCTCGTCGCCGTCGCCGATCACCACGAACTTGTCCTCATCGGGGCCGAATCCCATGAGCGACGGCGTGGTCCCAGAGCCGTGGCCGCCGCCGTTTCGGTAGGGCACACTCCAACATCCGCGGGCGGGGTCGTCGGAGAGCTCAGAACCCGTCCAGCGCAGCTTGTGGTGGTGGTCATTGGACGACACATAGATGCCGTTGTCACTGTCCAAGCAAATGCTGGTGCGGACCCAGCCATAGCCCGTGTTGCCCCGTTCGGCTGCTCGCTGGGCACAATACTCGGCAGCGTTCTCGGCCCCTCCGGCGATTTGGAGCGCGTGGTAGGCGCTGAAATCGCGCTCGAGCACTACGACCCAGCCATGATCGGTGGACATCACCAGCTTCCCGTCGAAGGTCATGTTCATCCCCACGAAGAAGCCCTCTATCTGGTCGGGCTTGTTCCACCGGTCCCGCTCCACGATGGGCGACGACGGGTCGGACGGATCGGTCTCCACGTAGGCCACCGCGTGGTCCTTTCGGCCGAGGAACAAGGTGTGGTCGCAATCCAACAGCGCATAAACCCCGTCAATGCCGGACATGAACTTCATCGACAGCTCGATGGCATGCTCGATGGCCTCCCAGCCCTCTTTCTTGTCGAGGCCGAGGAGGTTGTCCTCCAGTTCGGGAGTGGGAGTGCGGCCCTCGCCGCCGACGATCTCGTGGTCGGCCAGAACTTCAAGCGTCTCGTAGTCGAGCTTGGCGATGTTCTGGCGTCCGTTGGTCCACAAGACCCGCCGGCCGTCCGGGTACGGACCCGACGTCAGGTGGCCGAAGTGGCATGGGCCGAGCCACGCGTACTGGAGGTCGGACTCCTCATCGAGCACCTCGGTAGGGCCCTCGGGCCCCCGCCAGGGCACGTTATCCTGCTGGTCGCACCGACCATGCGCGATGGCGTAGGAGGAATGGGCAAGGAACGGGTTCTCAGGAGCGAGGCTCATAGACCGACATATTCGCCCACCGACCCTGCAAAATCCTCAGCAGACCCAATAGCTCTGTAACCATTCCGGCATCTGAAGCAGTCAAACCACCGATTGAACAGATCTCGAATAGATCCCCCTCCAGCCCGGCCCCCTGATTATCAGGGGGCCGGGCCGCGTTCGGATCTCGCTAGACCATGCGAGTGCATCTTTGAGTACGATGCGGGAAAACCGACCGGAGGTGCAGTCACGTGGGTGTCAGCTCATATGTTTTGATCCAAACCGAAATGGACAAGGCCCGTCAGGTGGCCGAGTCCATCCGCGAGATCGATGGCGTGGTGATCTCTGAGATCATGACCGGTCCCTACGATGTGATCGCCAAGGCCGAGGCCGAGTCCATGGACCAACTGGGCCGACTGGTTGTGAGCCAGATTCAGATGGTGGACGGCATCACCCGGACTCTCACCTGCCCTGTCGTAAACCTCTAACCATGTCCCGGGCCTCGGTCAACTGAGGATCATGGCCCGGATAGCCAGTCCGGCCAGAAAGAAGCTGCCGCCGGCATAGAGCAGTTCGCGTCGATGAGCGAGCTGAATTCGATAGGCGTAAACCATGGCCACTGCGGCAATGGCCGCGAAGCCGTAGAGGCGGTGCAAGTCTCCGGGATCGGCACCGGAGCGGTTCTCGAGCACCACGCCGACAATCACTTGGGCGAACACGGTGCCCTGGGCCAAGGTGATGAACACCCACAGCGGCCAGCCTCGCAGACTCGGGCGGAAGTGGGCGCCCAGCGCCCATCCTCCGGCCGCGGCGTTGGCCAGCATCACCACCCAGGAGAACCAGTCGTGAAAGTCGGCCAGTGTCGTGGCGGCGAGAACCGAGGCAGCGCTCACCTGAACAAGTCGGTGGCGAAGTCGCCCGTGCGGGTCAGCCCCGGGGCCACAAACCACTCGGTGCCGAACGCGTCGGCGAACTGCTTGTCGGTCATAGAGCCGAAGAAGGAGTCGGCGGTGATTTGGCTGGCATGGGCCAGCATGGCAGACCTCTTGCGCTTCAAGTAGGCGCTCACATCAACTGCGTGGGTTATTTCGGCCTCCTCGGTGCCGAAGTCTTCCTCGCTGAACCGCTCGGCCCGCTCAGCGTCGATCTCCTCGATCGCCTCGGCAAAGGCCTCCACCTCGGCCATCTGCCGCAGGATTTGAGTGCGGTTCATGGTGACGTAGAACACTCTCTCAACCCCGGCCTTGTGGGCCGCATCCACCCCTACCCGGTGGACCTGGATGTGGTCGGGGTGGCCGTAACCGCCGTGGTCGTCGTACACGGTGAGCACATCGGCGGATTCCTCCACCAGGATGCGAGCCACTCGCTCCACTGCTTCGTCGAAATCTGCCTGCCAGAAGCAGGCCGGGTTGTCGTTGGCCTCTTCGCCGGCCATACCGGAGTCCTCATAGCCCAAGAACTCCACCCGGTGGGCACCGATGATCTTGGCCGCGTCATGGGTCTCTGCTTCACGCCGCCCGCCCAGCGTCTCGCCCGGGCTCAGCGCATCGGGCTCCGTCTCGCCTTGCTCCCCCTTGGTAGCTACCACCAACACCACCCGGTGGCCCTCGTCAGCCGCCTTCATCATGGTGCCCGAGGTGGCAATGGCTTCGTCATCGGGATGGGCGTGAAAATTCACCATGGTGGCCATCTACTTGACGGCCCCCGATTCTTGTAGGGCGGCTACTGCGGCGGCATCAAAGCCCCAGTCGGCCAGCACCTCAGCAGTGTGCTGTCCAGGGTTGGGGGCGGGACGGGCGACCCTTGCCGGAGTGCGGCTGAAGCGGGGCGCGGGGCCGGGCTGAACAGCTCCCCCCACCTCGACGAACGTGCCCCGAGCCGCGTTGTGAGGATGTTGGGGAGCCTCAGCCAGGCTGAGCACCGGGGCGAAGCAGACGTCGGAGCCGTCGAGGATTTCACACCACTGGTCCCGGGTCTTGGCCTTCACCGCCGCAGCCAACCGGGACCGCATCTCCGGCCAGGTGGAGCGGTCGTTCTGGTCGATCCCGTCGGCGTTGATGCCTGTCTTTTCAACCATCTCTGCGAAGAACTGCGGCTCCAGGGAGCCCAGCGAGATGTACTCTCCATCGGCACACTCGTAGACGTCGTAGAACCATGCACCGGTGTCCAGCAGATTGGTGCCCCGCGGCCCCCACGCCCCCATGCCGTGCAGGCCATACACCATGGTGATGAGCAGCGCCGATCCCTCCACCATTGAGGCGTCAACTACCTGGCCCTGGCCCGAGACGCGGGCCTCGAGCATTCCGGCCAGCATGCCGAGAGCCAGCAGCATCCCTCCCCCGCCGAAATCACCGGCCAGGTTCACCGGGGGCACTGGGGCCTCGCCCTCGCGGCCGATGGCCCCCAGCACGCCTGAAAGAGCTATGTAGTTGATGTCGTGGCCGGCCATCGACGCATACGGGCCGTCTTGGCCCCATCCGGTCATGCGCCCGTACACCAGCTTGGGATTGCGGGTCAGACAGTTGTCGGGCCCTATGCCCAAGCGCTCGGCGACACCGGGGCGGAATCCCTCGATCAGCCCGTCGGCACCCTCCATCAGCTTCAGCACGGCCTTGACACCTTCAGGGTTCTTGAGGTCGATGCCCACGCTTCGGCGCCCCCGATTGAGCAGGTCGGGATGGGGGGTGTTGGGAATCTCATCGCGGACCCGGTCGACCCGATCGATCCGCACCACATCGGCCCCCAAATCGGCCAGCATCATTGCCGCGAACGGCCCCGGCCCGATTCCGGCGATCTCCACCACGCGAATGCCATTGAGCGGTCCCATGCTGCCTCCTGAGCTCTCCACCGCTGGGACAGTACCCGCGTTTTATTCGAGCCGGTCAGCCCAAGAACACCCCTGTTCAGCCCCAGCCCAACTCGTCGAGTCGGTCGTCTTCGATGCCGAAGTGATGGGCCACTTCATGGATGACGGTAACGCAGACCTCCTCCACCACCTCGGCCTCGCTGTCGCACCCTTCGCAGATCGGCAGCCGGTAGATGTAGATGCGGTCGGGCAACACCATGCCGCCGGCGCCATAGTCGCCCCGATCGGTGAGCGGCACCCCGTCGTACAGCCCCCAAATGCCGGGGTCCTCACCCTCGTCCTCCACCAAGACCACCACGTTTTCCATCAACTCGGCCAGATCATCGGGAATCTCATCCAGCGCCCGTCCCACCAACTCCTCAAACCGCTCTCGCGATATCGCCAACATCGCCGCCATCCTCCCACGAACAGGTCAGGCCCACACCTGACGCACGCGGCCGATCTGTTAGATACACGACTCCGGATTTTCTTGTCTTACGGGGTGCAGAGGGATAGATTTGGGCTGCTTCCCCCTTGACCCGTTCAGACGGTAGGGAAAAGAACCATGCAAGCAGCCATTGCAACCCTCATAGGAGTGATGGGAACCGGGCTCATTACCGTGTTCATCCATTTCCTGCGGTCGATACCGGAACGCATTGACCGCCTTGAAGACAAATTCGAGGGCCACATCAGTCGCCTTGAAGACAAATTCGAGGGCCACATCAGTCGCCTTGAAGACAAATTCGAGGGCCACATCAGTCGCCTTGAAGACAAATTCGAGGGCCACATCAAGCGCCTTGAAGACAAGGTCGACGATCTCCGCGATGAGGTACACCAGGGGTTTCGGGAACAAGGCGAGCGCATAGCCCGCCTCGAGAACCCCCCAGACCCCGACGCCCCCGCAGAAGCCGCCTGACAAAACCCCAGCCTCGGTCCGCCAGACCCGGGGCCGCCTCCTGATGTTGTCATCGGCGTCGGTACCTTGGTGGGGTGAGCGTGTTGGAAGGGCTCTTGGATGGGCTGAATGAGCGGCAGCGGGCGGCGGTGGCCACACCAGGCACTCCGCTGTGCATCCGGGCAGGGGCGGGCACCGGCAAGACCAGGGTGCTCACCCGCAGAATTTCCCACCAGGCCAACATTGGGAACATCGACCCCGTGCGCACGCTGGCGCTCACGTTCACCCGCAAGGCAGCAGACGAGCTGCGAGACCGCCTGGCCGGGTTGGGCCTGCGGGATTCGGTGAGCGCGGGCACTTTCCATGGCGCAGCATTCGCCCAACTGCGTACCCGCTGGGCAGAGCGGCGTATTCAGCCCCCGGAGATCTTGCAGAACAAGCGGGGCCTGATAGCCCGGGTGGCCAAGCAGGCGGGCCTGAGGTTGGCCAAGGCCGAGGTGCAGGATGCGGTGACCGAGATCGAGTGGGCCAAGGCCCGCCGCATCACGCCAGACCAATATGGCGATGCGGCTGCCAGTCTCCGCCGATGGCCAGTCTTGGATCCCGCCGCGATCGTAGACCTCTACCAGCGTTACGAGAGCGAGAAGGCCAAACGACGGGTAGTGGACTTCGACGACCTGCTGATCTTGGCGCTGCGGGATATGACCGACGACCCTGACTATGCCGAGGCTCGCCGCTGGAGCTACCGGCACTTCTTCGTCGACGAGTTCCAGGATGTGAACCGGCTTCAGTTCGATCTGCTGCGGGCCTGGCTGGGCGACCGCAGCGATATGTGCGCGGTGGGCGACCCCAACCAGGCCATCTACAGCTGGAACGGCGCTGACTCCGACTACATCGAGAGGTTCGCCGACTGGTTCGCCGGAGCAGAAGTGCTCGACCTTTTGGACAACTACCGGTCCACTCCCCAGATTCTGGCCGCAGGCCGGGCCGTGCTGCCCCGGGGATCGGCCATGCTGATACCCCACAACCTGGACGGGCCCCGGCCGTCGGTGAGCACCCATGCCGACGACTTCGACGAGGCGGCGGCTATTGCCCGATCGCTACGCGACGCCAAGGGTCCCGAGACTGCATGGTCGTCAATGGCCGTTCTAGCCCGCACCAACGCCCAAACCGCCAAGCTGGCCACTGCTTTGGGCAAGTCGGGGATCCCCTATCGAGTGCGCATCGACGCCAACCTTACCGAGGACGACTCCGCAGTCGGCCCACCCAAAAGCTCCGACACCGTAGACGTGGCCACGTTCCACGCCGCCAAGGGGCTGGAGTGGCCCATCGTCCACTTGGCCGGCCTGGAGAAGGGCTTGGTGCCCATTAGCCGAGCCCAGACGCCGGCCGAGGTCGCCGAAGAACAGCGGCTGCTTTACGTGGCCATTACCCGAGCCGAACGCGAGCTCCACTGCCACTGGGCCGCCGAGCGCGCCTTCGGAGAACGCAAAGCATCCCGCTCCCCCTCCCCCTACCTGAACGCCATACTCAGCGCCGCCTAGAGATCGAAGGGGATTAGCACCACCACAACGGTGGTGTCGCAGTCTCGAAGCACCTGCTCCACGCGGTGGCCCAGGAAAGGCCGGTCGCCGACCCGGCGGAGGTTGGCGCCCATGACCACCAGATCAGCCTCTATGTCGCGGGCCAGATCCAATATCTCATCGGCTGGCGAGGTGCCGTCCTTGACCATTGTGCGGACTGTTGCCCCCAGTTCAATGGCGTGTATCTCGGCTTGGGCCACCATCTGCACTCCGACTATGGAGCCGCTGCGGGCAATCATGCGGCGGCTGAACAGCGACGGCAGGCCTGCGGGTTCGCTCCTGACGGTATTGATGTGGGTGAGGTGCAGTTCGGTGCCGAGTTGGGCGCTGAGGTTGAAAGCCACCTCTTGGGCCGCCCGCGACACCGGGCTGCCGGTGACCGGCACCACTGCCCGGCTGAACGCCCCCGGAAGTGGCCGATCCAGATTTCGGGCCCGGCGGACGACCACCACAGGGATAGGACTCTCTGACAACACCCCGTCTACCAGCGGCGAAACCACCTGGTGGGTGTCGGTGTAGTCCTGAGCCCCCAGCCCGATGACGCCGAACCCCAGTCGGCTTTCTTCAATGATGGCCCGCACCGGGTCGTCTCCGCGCACCCGCCGGTGCTCCAAGGAGCGGTCGTGCATCACATTGCGCAGCGGTGTGATATCCACTTCAGCGTCTCGATCGCCCACCGTGAGCACTGTCGCCCCGGCTTCAACCGGCCAGGCGAAATGTAGAACCTGGGCCGCAGCGATCGATTCCGGTCCTCCCTGGCTGGGCAAAAGGAGCCGGGAGGTTCTCACCACCAGGTTGCGGCTCAGCGCTTGCTCCCGGCCAAGCCGCTCCTGCTCATCAGGCGTGCCCTGCCAGTTGTTCACCACGCCCCGCAGGGTGGCCGAGGCGAACAGGGAGGTGAGCACCGGCACCAGCACGATCACCGAGAAGGCGGTGGGACTGAACACCCCAACGCTCAACCCCACCGTGGCGATGACGATCTCCAGCGTCCCCCGGGCGTTCAGTCCGGCCCCCAGGGCCAACCCGGCTCGGTGGGTGCGGCCGGCGAGGCGGGCGCCGCCGTAGGCCCCGGCAAACTTGAAGACGACAGCCACCGCGAGCACGATCAGTGCCCACCAGAAGGCCTCGGCGTTGTTCAACAGGCGGAGGTCCACCTGCAAGCCGGCAGTGGCAAAGAACACCGGCGCCAGCAGGGCGTTTGTAAGACCCTCTAGGTGGTGAATGACATCTTCGTGTTGGAATCGGGACCGGTGCAGCACTACACCGGCCACGAACGCTCCCAATACGGCTTCTACGCCTAGCCACTCGGTGGCCACCCCGAAGGCCAGCATGGTGACCATGCACACCGTCAGCGCGGCGGCAACGCTGCTTCCGGTGCGCCGCACTTGCCGCAACAGCGAGTCCACCAGCCGCTGGCCGACTGTAAGGGCCAGCACCCCGAAGGCCGCTATCCCTCCCAGCGTGGCCAACACCTGTCCGACTGACACTCCACCTGAGGTGGCAAGGCCGGTGAAAACGCCCAGCAGTATCCAGCCGACCACGTCGTTGGCCATGCCCGCGGCCACGGTGATCTGGCCAAAGTCCCGGCGCATCAGCCCCAGTTCGCTGAGGATCTTGGCCACCACCGCCAGAGACGACACGGCGAGCGCCAGGGCCACGAACAGCGTGAACGTGAGCCTCTCGGCATCCTCGCCCAAAAACAGGGATGGCATCAACATGCCAACCACAATGCCGCCTATCAGCGGCACTACCAGGCTGCCCGCGGTGACCAACAGCGCCGACCGCCCCAGCTTGGTGATCAGCCCCAAATCGGTCTCGAACCCGGTCACCACCAACAGCAGCGCCACCCCCACCCAGCTGACCGCGGCCAGATAGGCCCATTGGTCGCCCTGGCCGATCTCTGGCAAGAACCACTCGAAGCCCGACTTCCACACCACCCCGAACACCGACGGCCCCAGCACCAGACCGGCCAACAGCGCCCCCACCACCGAGGGCATCCCCACTCTTCTCATCACCAGACCGAAGAGATGGGAGACGGCCACCAGCACCAGGATGTTCACCCAAAAGACCAGCAAATCAAGGCCGTGGCCAGCCGGATCGGTCGCGGCCAGCGCCGACCACGCACCCATCACCCCTCAAACCCCCTAGCCGCCGACCACTTCCTCATGCGCCTCATCTGCTCCCGGCAGATTCGTCCCAGTCGAAATCCACCACCACCGGGGCATGGTCCGACGGCTTCTCCCCCTTGCGGGCGTTGCGGTCCATGAGCACCGTGGTCACCCGTTGGGCCAAGGGTACAGAAGCCATCACCATGTCGATGCGCATCCCCTGGCGCTTGTGGAACCGCCCCGCCTGATAGTCCCAGAAGGTATAGAGGCCGTCGTCGGGCCAGCGCTGGCGGAACACGTCTACCAGGCCCCAATCTGCCACCGCGCCGAACGCGTCGCGTTCGGGCTCGCTTACGTGGGTCAGACCCTCGAAAGCCGCGATTTCCCACACGTCGCTGTCGGCCGGGGCCACGTTGAAGTCCCCGGCCACCACCACCGGCGCCCCAGCATCGGCATTGGCCTCCAGATGCGACCGGAGCCGGCCCAGCCAGTCCAACTTGTAGTGGTAGTGGTCGTGACCAAGCTCCCTCCCATTGGGTATGTAAGCGCTGGCCACCCGCACACCGGCGCAGGTCGCCCACACAATGCGGGCGTCGGGGTCAGCCTCGCGGCCGTCGGCGAAGCCATTGGCGGGGTCGGCCAGACCCACCCGGCTCAAGACGGCCACACCGTTCCAGCGCCCCTGGCCGTGGTGAACCCACTCGTAGCCCATCGACTCAAAGGCCAAGCCGGGAAAGGCGTCGTCGGCCATCTTGGTCTCCTGGAGGCACAGCACATCGGGTTCGGCCAACTCCAGCCACCCCTGGACTCGGGGCATGCGGGCGTTCAGGGAGTTCACATTCCAAGTGGCCAACCGCACCATCGGTACCCTAGCCCTTCGCTTCTCCTTGGAGGCTATGCGGATGGGCGAGGTGGCGCACCGCATCTTCAGCAGTCCACTGGGGCTCAAGAGGCCTTTAGGTTCCCACGCGCGCACCCCCTTAGACTTTCCCCATGACCACTGACAATGAGCAGCTTGTGGGCCAGAACGCCTGGTTGGTCGACGAGATGCACCGCCAGTATCTGGCCGACCCCGCCTCGGTGAGCGAGAGCTGGCAGGACTTCTTCTCCGACTACCGCCCCGACCGAGCCCTCCCCACCCAGACCGCCCCGGCTGCCGGGCCTCAGACGGCACCCGATCCGCCAGAGAAATCAGAGCCCCTGCCCGGAGATCCGCTGCGGGGCGCGGCGGCCCGAATCGCCCGCAACATGGAGGCCAGTCTGGCCGTCCCAACCGCCACCAGCTTCCGGGAGGTCCCGGCCAGGCTTCTCGAAGTAAACCGCCAGATCATCAACGGCTATCTGGGGCGCACCGGCGGGCGCAAGGTGTCGTATACCCACTTGATCGCCTACGCGGTGGTGCAGGCAATCGCCCACCACATGCCGGTAATGAACTCCACGTTCGCAGACGCCGAAGGCGGCCCCCGGGTTGTGCGCCACCCACACGTCGGCCTGGGAATCGCCGTGGACGTGGAGAAATCCGACGGGTCCCGCTCCCTATTGGTGCCGTGCATCCCCGAGGCGGACACTCTCGACTTCCCCAGTTTCGTGGACCTCTACTACACCATGGTCCGCAAGGTGCGGGCCAACGATCTGAGCCCCGACGATTTCGCCGGCGTCACCGTCAGCATCACCAATCCCGGCACCCTTGGAACCTTGCAGTCGGTGCCCCGGCTCATGCCCGGCCAAGGGGTCATCGTCGGCCTGGGCACCATCGACTACCCAACCGCCTACCAAGCCGCCGACTCCCGCACCCTGGCCGACCTGGGAGTGTCGAAAGTGATAACCCTGTCGTCCACCTACGACCACCGCATCATCCAGGGCGCAGAGTCGGGCATGTTCCTCGGAGCAGTCCACGAACTGCTGCTGGGCAAGCACGACTTCTACGTCGACATATTTCGAGAAGTGGGAGTTCCCTATCACGCGGTGAGCTGGCGGCCCGACATCCTCCCCCTCAACCGGGAACAGGCCATGATCACCAAGCAGGTGCAGGTGAACGCGATCATCAACATGCACCGGATGCGGGGCCACCTCATCGCCGACCTCGACCCGCTGTCGGCCGCCGGGCCCGTGATGCACGCCGAGCTAGACCCCGCCACCTACGGTCTCACCATCTGGGACCTCGACCGAGAGTTCCTCACGACCGGGTTCGGCGGCATCGACTTGGGCCAGCCTGACGGCAAGATGCCGCTAGGCGACATCTTGCATGTGCTCCGCAATGCCTACTGCCGCACAGTGGGCGTGGAGTACATGCACATCCAAGAGCCCGATGAGAAGCGGTGGATCCAAAACGAGGTGGAGGGGATGGTGATGCCCCTGGCGCTCAACGAGAAGCTGCACATTCTTGATCGGCTGAACGCTGCCGAGGCGCTGGAGCGGTTCTTGGACACCAAGTATGTGGGCCAGAAGCGGTTCGGCATCGAGGGCGCCGAGAGCGCCATCGTGGTGCTGGACGCGGTGCTGGGCAAAGCCGCCGACCTGGGCATGGCTTCGGCGATCATGGGCATGGCTCACCGGGGACGGCTCAACGTGCTGGTCAACATCGTAGGCAAGGAGTACGGGCAGCTCTTCGGCGAATTCGAGGGGAATCTGGACGAGTCGTCCACCCAGGGGTCGGGCGACGTGAAATACCACTTGGGCATGACCTCGGAGTTCAACAGCATGGCGGGCAACCAGATACAGGTGGAACTGGCTGCCAATCCTTCCCACCTGGAGGCGGTAAACCCGGTGGTCGAGGGCATGGTCCGGGCCCGCTTGGACCACATCAGCCAAGACCACCCCGAGCACAGCCCGGTCAGCGGGTTGGTGAGGGGCCAGGCCGCGGGCGAGGACAACCGCTATCCAGTGCTGCCCCTACTCGTCCACGGCGACGCCGCCTTTGCCGGCCAGGGCGTGGTGAGCGAGACATTGAACCTGTCTTTGATCCAGGGCTACCGAACCGGGGGCACGATACACCTGGTCATCAACAACCAGGTCGGGTTCACCACCACCGCGGAGTCAGCGCGCTCCAGTTACTACTGCACCGACGTGGCCAAGATGATCCAAGCCCCCATCTTCCACGTCAACGGCGACGACCCAGAGGCCTGCGCCCGGGTGGCCAACTTGGCACTGGCCTACCGCAATCACTTCCACAAAGACGTGGTGATCGACATGTGGTGCTACCGCCGCCAAGGCCACAACGAGGCCGACGACCCCAGCTACACCCAACCGGAGATGTACCGGCGGATCGAGAGCCAACGCTCAGTGCGGAAGCTGTATGTGGAGTCGCTGGTGAAACGGGGGGACATCACCCTCGAGGAGGCTGAGCAGGCCTTGGACGGCTTCCGGGCCAAGCTCCAAGAGGCATTGGAGGGAACCCGAGACCAGGCCGACGCCAAAGGCCCGGGAGAGATTGCTGGAATCGAGACAGCAGGCAAAAGGGAACTCCATCTGTCAATCTCGGGCGGACTGTCGGACCCCACTCCCCTTGTGCCTCCGCCTGCGGACACAACCGTGTCGGAGAAGCAGATAAAGCGGGTGTTCGAAGCCCTGACATCGTTGCCCGAGGAGTTCGTGCTCCACCCCAAGCTGGCCCGCCAATTCGATGCCCGCGACGCCATGATGGCTCAGGGCATGGTGGACTGGGGGCTGGCCGAGGCGATGGCCTTCGGCACCCTGCTCGACGAGGGCACGTCGATCCGCCTGGCGGGCCAGGACTCTCGCCGGGGGACGTTCTCCCATCGCCACAGCACCCTGGTGTGCAACCAGACAGCCCGGGAGCACCGCCCACTGGCCGGGCTGGCCCGCGGTGGGGCCAAGCTGTGGGTGTACGACTCGCTGCTCTCGGAATACGCCGCTTTGGGCTTCGAATACGGATATTCGGTGGGCGACCCCGATGCGCTCGTTCTCTGGGAGGCCCAATTCGGGGATTTCGTGAATGGCGCCCAGATAATCATCGACCAATTCGTGATGTCGGCGGAGGACAAATGGGACCAGCGCTCGGGTCTGGTCATGCTGCTGCCCCACGGATTCGAAGGCCAAGGGCCTGAGCACTCCTCAGGGCGGATCGAGCGTTTCTTGCAGTCGGTGGCCGAGGACAACATCCGGGTGGCCAACCTGTCCACCTCGGCCCAGTACTTCCACCTGCTTCGGGACCAGGCCAAACGCCGGCCTCGCAACCCTCTCGTGCTGTTCACCCCCAAGTCGCTGCTTCGCCACCGGGATGCCCGTTCGCCGGTTTCAGAGCTCGCCGGGGCCCAGTTCTCACCGGTGCTAGGCGATCCCGGCGGACCCCCGCCCGACCAGGTGGCCGGTGTCGTGCTGGCCAGCGGAAAGATCTGCCACGAGGTGCTGGCCGAGCGCGACCGGGCTAGTGCCGCCGCTGCTGTGCTGCGGATCGAGCAGCTCTATCCCTGGCCAGCCAGCGCCTTAGCCGAGGCCCTCGCCTGCTATCCCAAGGCGAACAAGATCATCTGGCTCCAAGAGGAGCCGCAGAACATGGGGCCGTGGAACTACGTCAAGGGCCACATCCACGATGCATTGGGCGACCGATTTGAAATCCTCAGAGCCAGTCGCAGTGAGTCTTCCAGCCCTGCCACCGGCAGCGCCGCCGTACACGCCCAAGAACAATCTGAACTAGTTGCCCGGACGGTCGCGTTGGCGGACTCGAAAAGCTGACCTCGGACGGTTCAGCCAATATCCAGGTTGAGGAGGCGGGCGGCGTTGCCCCTCACCAGTTTGTGGACTACGTCGGCGGGCAGGTGGCCCATCATGTCCTCGGCCACCTTCTTGGTGTGGGGCCACGTAGTGTCGGTGTGGGGGTAATCGGTCTCGAAGGTGACGTTGTCCACCCCCACCTCGTCTAACGACTTCAACCCATGGTTGTCGCGGAAAAAGCAGCCGTAGATCTGGCGGTAGTAGTAGGTGGAAGGCGGCTCAGGAATCGCGTCCCTCACCCCGCCCCAGGCCCGGTGCTCCGACCAGACATCGTCGCAGCGCTCCAAGATATAGGGAATCCAACCGATCTGGCCCTCGGAATAGGCCAACTTCAGCTGTGGAAACCTCACCAGAACCCCGGAGAACAAGAAGTCGCTCATCGACGCGATGGCGTTGTTGAAGCTGAGCGAGGCCGCCACCGCCGGCGGGGCGTCGGGAGAGGCAGCGGGCATCACCGAGGAAGAGCCGATGTGCATACACACCGCGGTGTTGGTGTCCTGGCAGGCAGAGAAGAACGGATCCCAGTAGCCGGTGTGGATGCTGGGCAGGCCCAGATTGGGGGCGATCTCGCTGAAGCACACCGCGTGGCAGCCGCGGGCAGCGTTGCGCTCCACCTCGGCTTTGGCCAGCTCCACATCCCACAGCGGGATGATGGCCAGGGGGATGAGCGCTCCGTTGGAATCGCCGCACCACTCCTCGATCATGAAATCGTTGTAGGCCTGCACGCAGGCCAGGGCCAGTTCCTTGTCATCGGCCTCCAAGAAAGTCTGGCCGCAGAAGCGGGGAAACGTCGGGAACGACAGCGAGGCCTCCACATGGTTCATCTCCATATCTTCCACGCGGGCTTTGGGGTCATAGCACCCCGGTCGCATCTCATCGAAGGTGATGGGCACAGCTTCCATGTCGTCGCGGTCGAAACCCACCGCGGCTACATGGCGCTTGTTGGGGTAGACGAGGTCTTCGTAGAACCACACATCGCCCCACGGCCCGTCTTCCACATCCAGCTCGTAGGTGTACATCTTCGCACCGCCGATGTAGCTGATCGGCCCCACCCTGCGGCGCTCAACCCGCGGGCCTCGCTCCTTGAACCGCTCGGGCAGCCAGCTCTGCCACAGGTGCGCGGGCTCCACCAAGTGGTCGTCCACGCTGATGATCCTGGGAATCTCGGTGCGCACGGCCATGAGCCTACCGGCTGTCCGATTAGTCAGCCTCAGCGAGAGCGGCGGCAACCTCGGGAGGCAGGGAGGACTCAGAGATGCGGATGTGATGTTCTGCGGCCCACGCCACCGTGAGCTCGGCACTGCCTGTGTCAAGCAGCGTCTCCGCACCCAGACGGGGGTGATCCTGGTAATCGGCCCACCGGCCCCGAAGGCCGCGGGGAAACACCGTCCCCATCAGGGTGGCGCCCACCCGGGCCCAGGTCCCCAGTCCGGCATGGTTCTTGCCCACGTCGTGGAGGGCCGCAGCCACCCGTTGGGCATCGTCGGCCAGCGCGGGGCACTTGGCCGAGCGCAGGGCGTGGCTGCGATCAGCCGCTCTCATCTGCCGGTAAAGCTCCGTCTCGGCGTCGGTGAGCAACCCCATCAGCCAGGCTTCACCTGCGACGTCGGGACCTCGATCGACCAGCGATTGGAAAAAGCGCCTAGCCAGATGGGCCCACGAGCTCACCGGTTGAGCACCGCCCGAGGATGAGCAGCCCGATAGGCCTCCCACAGCTTCTCCTTGGAGACCATGGTGTAGACCTGCGTGGTGCTGATGGAGGCGTGGCCCAGGAGCTCCTGCACCGCCCTGATGTCAGCGCCATGGTCCAACATATGGGTGGCACACGAGTGGCGGAACACGTGGGGGGAGACTCTGGCGCCCAGCCCCACCTGCTGAGCCCTCTTCTTCACCATCCCCCAGGCCCCTTGCCGCGATAGGCGGCGTCCCCGTTGATTGAGCCATACCGCTTCTTGATCGTGCCGGGATGCCCAACGCTCGGGCTCCATCTCTCCCCGACCGGCGGGGACAAACCAGGCGGCCAATGCCTCATGAGCGCATCGGCCTAGCGGCAGGACCCGCTCCTTTTGACCCTTGCCCACAACCTGCACGATGGACTCGCCCATATCCACATCGTTCAGCGACATCCCCACTAGCTCGCTGATGCGCATGCCTGTGCCATAGAGAACCTCCAACATGGCCCGATCCCGGCGAGATACCCGATCGACACCGTTCACGGCGTCCAGAATGGCGTCCATTTCAGCCTCGCTGAGCGCCTTCGGCACACCGGTGGGCACCCTGGGGAGTTCTACATGGGAGCAGGGATCATCGTCCCTCAAACCATCCACCACTAGAAACTGGTGAAACGTCCGCACTGCGGTCATAGTCCGCTTCACCGATGCCGGAGCCATTCCCCGGCTTTGCAGATTGCGCAAATGCGCCAAGACGTCTTCCTCGCTAGCCGTTTCGGGACTACGACCCCGGGCAGCCAAGGCTTCGCAGTAGCCGCTCAGGTCTCGGCGGTAGGCCTCACAAGTACGGGGGGCACGACCCCTCTCTAGCACCAGCCAATCCAAGAATTCCTCAACCCCGCTCCCTGCGCTCACCGACGGCGGCACAGGATTCTCACCCCAGCCGCTCGCGGGCCAACATCAGGCCGACGATGGACTTGGCGTCGATCAGCTCGCCAGAGGCCACGAGATCGGGCACGTCAGCCAGCTTGATGCGCTCGATCGCCATGTGCTCCTCCTCGATGCCGTGGGGAAGGCGGTCGGTGTCGGCCAACTCGGTGGCCAGATAACAGTGGGTGACTTCGTCACAGAACCCCGGTGAGTTGTGGAAGACGGCCAGTAGCTCAAGATGGCCGGCTTGTTTGCCGATCTCCTCTCGCAGCTCCCGCCGCGCGGTGAATTCGGGGGGCTCATCGTGGCTGTCCAGCTTCCCGGCGGGGATTTCCAGCATCTCCCGATTCACCGCCGCTCGATACTGGCGGATCATGATGACCTCTTCGCCGTCGAGAGGCACAATCACCGCAGCTCCGGGATGGCGGATGATCTCCCGCTCATATATTGAACCGTCAGGTGCCCTGATCTCCGCAACACTCAGCGACACCACTCGCCCCTGCCACCCCTGGCGTTCTCCTATCGGGGTGAAACCGTTCCTATTGCCCACCGTCGCACTCCCTCTCAACGATGAGCGGCGGGCGAGGCGTCGGCCACCACCTCAACTTGCGCTGAGGCCTGCCCGTCATCAGGCCTCGAACTGGACAAGCCGCCCTGAACAACAGTCAAGCTGCTCTCCCGGCGGTCCAGCGCGGCGTTCACCAAGCCGCAGAATAGCGGGGCGGGCCGATCGGGGCGGCTCTTGAATTCGGGGTGGGCCTGGGTTCCCACCCACCAGGGATGGCTTTCCAGCTCAATAAACTCCACCAGGAGTCCGTCGGGCGACTCCCCGGCGAGCACGAAGTCGGTGCCCTCGAAGCGGCTGCGGAGCTTGGGATTGAACTCATAGCGGTGGCGGTGGCGCTCCGAGACCACTTCAGCGCCATATACCTCGGCAACCTTGGTACCCGGTCGGAGCTTGGCCATGCACGCCCCCAGGCGCATGGTGCCGCCCTTGTCGGTGATGCCGCGCTGGGATTCCATCAAGTCGATGACTGGCCACGGGGTGCGGGGGTCGAATTCGCTGGAATGCGCGTTGGCCAAGCCCAAAACGTTGCGGGCGTAGTCGATGGTCATCACTTGGAGGCCCAGACACAAGCCCAGGCAGGGAATGCGGTTTTCCCGAGCGTAGGAGGCAGCATTGATCTTGCCCTCTATTCCCCGCTCACCGAACCCGCCGGGGATCACAATGCCGTCCAGCCCGCTCATCAGGCTGTCGACCATCAGACCCTCCACGCTCTCGGCCTGAATCCAATCGATCTCCACCGACGCGCCTAGATGTATGGCCGCGTGGTTCAAGGCCTCCACCACCGACAGATAAGCGTCTTGAAGCGTCACGTATTTGCCTATGAGGCCGATGCGAACGGAGCGCTGGGCCCGGGAAATCCGCTGATTCAACATCTGCCAGTTGGTCAGATCAGGATCGGGAACGTCCAAGCGCAAGATGTCGCACACCACGCTGTCGAGGCCCTCGTTGTGGAGCACCAGGGGGATCTCATAGATGCTGTCAGCGTCGGCCGCGTTGACCACCGCCGATACGTCAACGTCGCACAGGCTGGAGATCTTGCGCTTCAACTCATCGGAGATGGGCGACTCGCTGCGGCATACGATGGCGTCGGGCTGAACACCCCGGCTGCGCAGCTCGGTGACCGAGTGCTGGGTGGGCTTGGTCTTCTGCTCGCCGGTCGGGCCGATGAAGGGCACCAGCGTGACGTGGACGTAGCAGACGTTGCCCCGCCCAACGTCTAGGCGCACCTGGCGGATGGCCTCCAGAAAAGGAAGGATCTCGATGTCGCCGACGGTGCCGCCGATCTCGGTGATCGCCACATCCACATCGTCGGACACCAGGCTGGAGATGCGGTTCTTGATCTCGTTGGTGACATGGGGTATCACCTGCACGGTCTTGCCCAGATACTCCCCTTGGCGCTCCGATGCGATGACCGAGGAGTAGATGGAGCCAGTAGTGGCGTTAGAAAGCTTGGTTAGGCTCTCGTCGATGAACCGCTCGTAGTGGCCTAGATCAAGATCGGTCTCTCCACCGTCATCGGTGACGAACACCTCGCCGTGCTCGAATGGGTTCATGGTGCCGGGGTCCACGTTGATGTACGGATCGAGCTTCTGCATGGTCACCCGTAGACCCCGCTGCTTGAGCAAACGGCCTAGGGATGCGGCCGTGAGCCCCTTACCCAATGAACTCGCCACACCGCCCGTGACAAAGATGTGTTTGGTCACGCCTCCTAAGCCTAGCGGGCATCTGCGACGACTAGTGGACCCAGAGAGCCGACTGGCTAAACCCTGCCGCTGCTTTGGGACATCTGTAGGAGTTCGGAAGCATGGCGGCGGGCGCTGGCGCTGTCGGGTGACCCGGACAGCATCCGGGACAGCTCAACTACCCGGTCCTCGCCTTCCAAAGGCACGGCCGACACGGTGGTGGAATCACCATCGTCGTGTTTGACAATGCTCACCTGTTGGTCGGCGCAGGCCGCTACTTGGGGCAAGTGGGTAACGACCAATATCTGGTGATCGGCAGTCAGACGGGAAAGCGCCCGGCCCACTGTCTGGGCAACTTGGCCCCCGATGCCGGCATCTACCTCGTCGAATACCAGCACCGGGGGGCCGGCGCTCACCACCAAGCGCAGGGCCAGCATGACCCGGGCCAGCTCTCCCCCTGATGCGGCCGACGTGAGAGGTAGGCCGGGGGCACCGCTGTTGGCGGCCAGCAGGATGTCCACGTCGTCGCCGGAGTCGCCGCCCACCTCTACGTGCACCTCAGCTCTAGCCATGGCCAGTTCTCTCAAGTGGGATGTCACCTCTTCGCCCAGCCCCTGGGCCGCCTGCCGCCGAGCTGCGCCCACTTGGGCACCGGCTTCAGCCACGGCCTCGTCGCGACGCTGATGCTCCCCGTCCAGGTCTTTGGCCAGACGGTCGAAGTCCTCCAGCTCCGCGAGGCGGGTAGAAAGATCTCGGTAGAACTCAATGACCTCGGCCACGGTCTCCCCATACTTGCGGCGAAGATCAACCAACAGCTCCCGTCGCTGGCGGATCTCGGCCAAACGGGCCGGATTCTCATCAATGGACTCGGCCGCCCGGCGCAATTCAGTCGACAGGTCGCCAACCTCGGCAACCAGGTTGACCAGCCGCTCATACTGGCTCGCCAGCGGCGGTCGGTTCTCCAGGGCTGCGGCCGCTTGGGCCAACCCAGCACCCACTGCGCCATCGGCGCCAAGAGAAACCGCAGCCCGTCGGGCCGCATCCCGGCTGGCCGCGGCATCGGCCAGCACCGCCTCCTCGGCCTTGAGCATCTCCTCCTCGTCGGGGTTATCCAGGCCAGCCTCATCTAGTTCGGTCAGCTGGAATCGACAGAGCTCTATCTCCCGAGCTCGGGAACGCTCATCGCCGCCCAGCTCAGCCCGTCTCCGATTCAGGTCGGCCAGCGCGGAACGCGCCTCCATGAGTGGCACCAAGTCCACATCGCCGTATCGATCCAGCGCTGCCCGCTGGTGGACACGGCGCAAAAGAGACTGGTGGGCGTGCTGGCCATGCAGATCCACCAGCTCTGCGCCCAGTTCAGCCAGGGTGGCGGCCGACGCCAGCCGACCATCGACGTAGGCCCGAGCCCGTCCGTCGGCAGGCACCACCCTCCGCAACACGACCTCCTCCCCCTGGTTGTCAAACCGGCCCTCGACTACTGCCTCATCGGAGCCAAACCGCACCAGTTCCGAGTCGGCACGGCCGCCCAAGAGCAGGTCAACCGCCGTTACCACCAGGGTCTTTCCCGCACCTGTTTCCCCGGTCAGCGCGGTCATGCCCGGACCCAGCACCAGATTGAGCCGTTCGATCACCCCCAGGTTCTCTACTGCGAGCTCAGACAGCATTTTCTCGGGTCCCAGTCAGCGGTCGGACAGGCCGAAGGAAGTCTTGAGCGCTTGATGGAACCCTCGTTGGCCAAGAGTGACTAGGCGTGCGGGCTTGTCGGAAACTGAGACGGTCAGGCAACCTCCATCCCCCAGCTCCCCCAGCGAGCGGCCGTCCACTGCTACCGCGGCCGAACGGTCGCCCAACACCTCGATGACCAACTCGCTAGACGGAAGCAGCACCAGGCTGCGGTCGAACAGCGTGTGAGGGGCCACCGGGGTCAAGATCACCGCGTGCATGGTCGGGGCCAAGATGGGTCCACCAGCCGACAAGGAGTAGGCCGTAGATCCGGTAGGAGTGGCGGCGATCAGCCCATCGGCGGCGTAGCTGGTGAAGAACTCCCCATCAATGTGAACGGCCAGATTGACGGTGCGCCCGCTGTCAACCTTCTCCACGATGGCCTCATTGAGGACGCTTACCTCCGTGCCGTTTCCCAGTCGACAGCGCAGCCGGATACGCTCTTCGATGACGTAGTCCCCGGCCAAAAACTGCTCTATTGCCTGTGGTGCGGTATCCGGCTGAATGCCGGTGAGGTAGCCCAAAGAGCCGTAGTTGACCCCTAAGACTGGCACGCCGTCATCGGCAACGGCAGTTACCGCCCGGAGCATGGAACCGTCTCCTCCCAAACTCACCGCCAAGTCCAACTTCTCTCCGATGCAGCCTTCGAGATGAGCGAGGTCGGAGCGGCCAACCGCTTCGGCGGGCTCGGGAGGCAAGCAGATTTGATGACTGTCGCCTTCCAATCGGTCAATGAGTTCGGCCGCGAGCTTGAGGGCTTCCGGCCGATCAGCGTGAACAAAGAGGGCGATTGCAGCCACGGAGTCAGGCTATTCGCCTCTGGGGACAACTTGGGCCACCAATTCGGCAGAATCCACTTCTGAAGGCGTACCGCCTCTCACCAGGTGCAAGAAGAATTCCACATTTCCCTGCGTACCCTTCAGCGCTGATGGGACGGCGGCTTGGAGGGCAAGGCCGGCCGCCGCTGCCGATTCCAGCACTCGGTCGAGCGCGACCCGCCATAGCTCGGGGTCGCTGATTACGCCCCGGCTTCGGCTGGCCTCTTGACGCCCCACTTCGAACTGGGGCTTTACCAGAACCACCACTGGAGCGTTCTGCGCCACCAGCTCGGTCAAGCAGTCCATGACCGAAGTCAAGGAGATGAAGGACACATCGGCAGTTACCAGGTCGAACGGTGCCCCGATTCCGTCCGAATCGACGTCGCGGACATCGGTTCGCTCATACAGTGTCACCCGGGGGTCGGCAGCCAAGCGCTCATGCATCTGGGCCCGGCCTACATCAACGGCAACAACACCCGCGGCTCCCCTCTGCAAAAGGCAGTCGGTGAATCCACCAGTGGATGCACCTACGTCACAGCACCCCAGTCCGGAGACATCCAGATTGAATGCTGCCAGCGCGCTCTCCAACTTCTCTCCGCCCCGGCTCACATAGCGGTCCGGAGGGCCCGAAAGTTCCAGGGCGTCGCCGGGCAGCACCAAACGGGCCGCCTTTTGCGCCACGGCTCCGTTCACCGTGACCCGACCCGAGGTCACCGCCTCCCGGGCCCGATCCCGGCTCGCCACTATGCCGCGGCGGACCAGCTCTGCGTCCAGCCTCCGGCGCGAGCCTTTCATCCCACCTATTCAAGCCCCATCTGATCGACCAAGGCGGCCAGATCGGGAGTACAATACTGCGGCTCTGGTGACACCGGCAGATCGTCGGCCCCGACCACCCCGCTCAGCACGAGCGCGAACTCGTATCCCAGAGCCCGGGCGAATAGTCCGTCGGAGTCGGGGCGGTCCCCCACCACCACGCCGGATTCGCCAATTCGGTCGCGCACGCAATCGACGATTGGCTGGTTGGGCTTGCCCGCCATTATGGGCACTGCCTCCGCGGCGGCCGCCACCGCGGCGAGAAGAGACCCGCCCCCCGGCTCCAGCCCGCGCTCGGTGGGGTAGCTGGGATCGTGGTTGGTACCGATCAGCCGAGCGCCGCCGCGCACAGCCCGCATGGCCCGGCTAAGGGTGTCGTAGTTGAAGCTGGGGTCCATGCCCACAACCACCGCGTCAGAAGGAGCCGAAGTGCAGACCTCAGCGCCCGCCGAATCCACCGCCTCGTCGATGCCCCGACCCCCTACCACCAGCACCCGCTCGCCAGGGTGGATGAGCTGGCCCGCGGCGGTGGCCGAGGTGATCACCGAGCCGGCGGCGTCGATCCCGCAGTCGGCCAGCTTGGCCTCCTGGTCAGCCACCGTCAGCGCGGACATGTTGGTGACGAACACCACTGGGGCGCCTGATCGTTGCAAGCGCTCGACGGCCCCAGCCGCACCGGGTACCGGGGTTCCTCCCACCCAGACCACCCCGTCCAGATCGAGCACCCAGCCCCGAGGGGCGGGTCGCCCGGACGAAGAACAGGCGTTGCTCAGGAGACTTCCCAGGTGGGCCGGGAATGCAGCAAGGCCTCAAGGTCGCCGGGGCCGGACTGCTCCTGGGCCATGGCGAGCTGCTTGCTGGCCTCGCCGGCGTACTCGGCCCGTTCCGCCGCCCGATAAACCCCGATCGGGGTGGGCTCGAAGGGGCCGGCCGAGAGCCGGGACAGGGCAAAGGCCAGGCTGGGATCTTGGCGAGTCTCGTCGTGAACCAACAGGGCCGATTCGCCGACGTCGGCCACGTCGACCACCTCGGCGCTCCCTTGGGGATTGATCCGCACGCCCTTCTCGTTGTCCTCGCCGAAGCGGATGGGCTTGCCGTGCTCGAGGGGGATGAGCATGGAGGCCCGCTTGTCCTTTTTGGTGATGGCCCCGAACGCACCGTCGTTGAACACGTTGCAGTTCTGGAACACCTCCACGAAGGAGGCGCCGGGAAAGTCGTGGGCCCGCCGGAACATGTCCATCATGTGCTGGCGGTCCATGTCGTGGGTGCGGGCCACGAAGCTGGCCTCGGCCCCGATGGCCACCGACACGGGGTTGAACGGCTCGTCGATGCTTCCCGCCGGAGTGGACTTGGTGACCTTGCCGATCTCGCTGGTGGGCGAGTACTGGCCCTTGGTCAGCCCGTAGATCTGGTTGTTGAACAACAAGATGTTGAGGTTCACATTGCGGCGAAGGGCGTGCAGCAGGTGATTACCGCCGATGGACAGCATGTCGCCGTCCCCGCCCACAACCCATACGTGCAGCTCGGGCCGAGCCATGGCCAAGCCGGTAGCCAGAGCAGGGGCCCGCCCGTGTATGCCGTGCATCCCGTAGGTGTTCATGTAGTAGGGGAACCGGGCGGCGCAGCCTATGCCTGAGACGAACACCGTGTCCTCGCGGCGCACACCTAGGTCGGGCATGAGCATTTGAACCGCGGTCAAAATGGAGTAATCCCCGCAGCCAGGACACCAGCGGACCTCTTGGTCGCTGGTCCAGTCGGCCTTGGTGGTGGTGGGCACGTCAGTCATCAAGGACTCCGTTGATGTGGCTGTGAAGTTCGGCGGCGGTAAAGGGTATCCCCTCCACCTTGGCCACCGATTGGGCATCGACCAAGAACTCGGCTCGGATGATGCGGCAGAACTGGCCCAGGTTCATCTCCGGGACCAGCACCTTGGGATAGCGGCGCACGATGTCGCCCAAGTCTCGAGGCAGTGGGTTCAGGTGGGTGACATGGGCATGGGCCACCTTGCGGCCTTGGGCCCGGGCCCTCATGACTGCACTGGTAATAGCCCCCCAGGTGGAGCCCCAGCCCAGCACCAGCAGATCGGCGTCGTCCACGTCGCCGTCCAACATGGTGAGGGGTATGTCGTTGGCGATGTGGGCAACTCGCTGCTCGCGCAGCTTCACCATGTATCCGTGGTTGTCGGCCTCGTAGTTGATGTTGCCGGTGCCGTCTTCCTTCTCGATGCCGCCGATGCGGTGAGTAAGGCCGGGAGTGCCAGGCACCGCCCACGGACGGGCCATGGTCTCGGGGTCGCGCAAATAGGGCCAGTACGCCTCGGCGCCATCGTCTTCAATGTGATTGGGCGCGGTGGCAAACTCCACCGTCAAGTCAGGCAGGGTCGACACGTCGGGCAGGAGCCATGGTTCGCTGCCGTTGGCCAGATAGCCGTCGGACAACAAGATCACCGGTGTGCGGTATTTGAGGGCGATGCGGGCCGCTTCGATAGCGGCGAAGAAGCACTGCGACGGGGAGTAGGCGGCCACAATGGGCACTGGCGACTCGCCGTGGCGCCCGTACATGGCCTGCATCAGGTCGGCGCTCTCGGTCTTGGTGGGCAGCCCGGTGGACGGCCCGCCCCGCTGGATGTTTATGACTAACAGGGGCAACTCGAGGCTAACGGCCAGCCCGATGGTCTCGCCTTTGAGGGCTACCCCCGGCCCGCTGGTGGTGGTGATCCCCAGATGCCCGCCAAAGGATGCTCCCAGCGCGGCGCACACCGCGGCGATCTCGTCCTCGGCCTGAAGGGTGCGTACTCCGAAGTTCTTGCGCTGGCTCAGCTCATGGAGGATGTCGCTGGCCGGGGTAATGGGGTACGACCCCAGAAACAGGGGAACCTTGGCCTGCTGGCTGGCCCCCACCAGGCCCCACGACAGCGCGGTGTTGCCGTTCACGTTGGTGTAGGTCCCCGGGGCCAGGGCGGCCGGCTTCACCTCATAGGTAAAGTCGAACAGCTCGGCGGTATCGCCGAATGCCATCCCGGCCTTGAACGCCGCTGTGTTGGCATCGGCGATGAGCTGCTGGCGCTTGAACTTCGCCGTAATCCAATCCAGGGTGGGCTGGGCTGGGCGGCTGTAGAGCCACGACAACAGTCCTAGCGCGAAGAAGTTCTTGGACCGCTCAGCGTCGCGGGGCTTCACCCCCAGGTCCTTGCAGACCTCCTTGGTGATGGTGGTCATCGGCACCTTGAAAAGGGTGTAGTTGTCCAGGCTGCCGTCTTCCAGCGGATCGCTGTCATAGCCGGCTTTGGCCAGGTTGCGCTCCACGAAGGCGTCCTGGTTGACGATCACCGTCCCGCCCATCTCCAGATGGGCCAGCTCCTTGCGAAGAGCTGCCGGGTTCATGGCCACCAAAACGCTGGGAGCATCTCCTGGCGTGGTGATGTTGTGGTCGGAGACCTGCACTTGGAAGGCCGACACGCCAGCCAGGGTCCCCTGCGGCGCCCGGATCTCAGCCGGGAACTCAGGCAGCGTGGCCAGGTCGTTGCCGAACAGCGCGCTGGCACTGGTGAAGCGGTCACCGGTCAGCTGCATCCCATCGCCGGAGTCGCCCGCAAAGCGAACCACTAACCGGTTCAGCTCGCGCGTCCCGACGGTACGCGGCACGGTGTCTGTCACGGAATCCTCCTTGATCCCTTGATGGCCACTCGCTGACGCGGTGCCGGAATCCGAGGTTACCTAGTGGTGAACCTCAAGTGGCACATCCTCGGCAGTTGGGATGGCTATTGAGGACTTCAGGCGACGGTTACCGAGTCGGAGAGGTAGACATCTTGGATGGCGTTGAGGAGCTCTACGCCCTCGGCGAGGGGGCGTTGGAAGGCTTTGCGGCCGCTGATGAGGCCAAGGCCGCCGGCCCGTTTGTTGATGACCGCGGTGCGCACTGCTTCGGCCAGATCGCTGGCCCCCGACGACGCACCTCCGGAGTTGATGAGGCCAATGCGCCCCATGTAGCAGTTGGCCACCTGCCAGCGGGTTAGGTCGATCGGGTGGTCGGTGGTCAGTTCGTCGTACACCAGAGGGTGAGTCTTGCCGAACCCGAGGGCGGTGTAGCCGCCGTTGTTCTCGGGGAGCTTCTGCTTGATGATGTCGGCCTCAATGGTCACCCCGATGTGGTTGGCCTGGGCGGTGAGGTCGGCCGCCGCGTGGTAGTCGGTGCCGCCCACCTTGAAGCCGGAGTTCCGCAGGTAGCACCACAAAACGGTGAACATCCCGCACTCATGGGCCCGGTGGAAGGCCTCGGCCACCTCCTGGATCTGACGGGTGGACTCTTCGGAGCCGAAGTAGATGGTGGCCCCTACACCGGCCGCACCGAGATCGTAGGCCTGCTCCACCGACCCGAACATCACCTGGTCGAACTTGTTGGGAAATGTGAGGAGCTCGTTGTGGTTGAGCTTGACGATGTAAGGGATGCGGTGGGCGAAGCTCCGGGAGGTGGCTCCCAGCACGCCGAATGTGGAGGCCACGGCGTTGCAGCCCCCTTCCACGGCCAGCTCTACAATCCCCGCGGGGTCGAAGTAGCGGGGATTGGGAGCAAAAGAGGCCGCCCCTGAGTGCTCGATACCCTGGTCCACCGGCAGGATGGAGACGTAACCGGTACCTCCTAGCCGACCGTGGTCGAACAGCGACTGAAGGTTGCGCAGTACCTGAGGAGACCGGTCGGTGCTGGCCATTACCCGGTCCACGAAATCGGGTCCGGGCAGGCTCAATTCCTCCCGGGGAATGGTCTTGGATTCATGTGACAAGAGCGATTCGGCCTCGTCGCCCAGTAGTCCTTCAAAGTCCACGATCTGCCTCTCCTTCGAGCCAAGTGCCGGTCTTCCTCACGATAGCGGCGCGCCAAAACCTTCGGGGGCATTACCCGGGAGTATTCGCTACCGAAGAGAAGCCAGCCTCTCGACCACGTCCACGTAGAGCTCATCCTGGTCTTTCAACCAGCCGAACAGCTCCCTCGCCCTAGGGATTTCGCCAGCCTGTTCGCACAGATCGGCCAGGGCGTAGGCCTGACGTAAATGGTGCTCTTTGGCCCGCCTAGGACGCTGGAAATTTGCCGACAGTAATTGAACCGCCTCGGTGTAGTCACCGCGATCGCCCAGGGCGCCGGCAGCCACTATTCTCCCCTCGGCTAGTATCGCAGCGCTCGCACCAGAGGCCTTCAGCTCAGCCCACAGCCCGTCGACGTCGGCCCATCGGTGCTGGGCCCGGTGGCAGTCGGCCAGAACCGGGTGGAGGTCGATGCGACCGGTGAGCTCTCGGAAAGCCTCCAACTCCCGGGCGGCCAATTCCCAGCGGCCCAGGCGGTAGAGGGTCAAGCCGGTCAGCTCTCTTACTTCGGGCACCTTGGGGGCATCCTTGGCCATCCCGTCCAAAGCCCTCCACGCTTTGTGGTAATCACCTTGCTCATAGGCCACCTCGGCTCGCTCCAGCCTCTGGCGGTATCGAGGACCGTCTCTGCGCCCCACCGCATCTTCCAGTTGCTGGGCTTTGGGTGACGGGCCGCCCTCGGGCAATGGAGCTCGCCTTCGCCCCCGTTGTTGCTTGCTGGGTGGGTTTTCGGGTTCTTCGCTCAGGTTGCCTCGCTGAACGGCTTCCTTAGCCTCGGCGCGAAGTTGCTGAGTTCTAGCTTGGCGAGCCTCTCGCCGCTCGGCCCGCAATCGGGCCTCTTCAGCCTCCTCCGCCCTTTCTTCGACAACCTCTGGTGGTGCTTTTTCCTCGGGTTCTAGGGGCGGCTCCACCACCTTGGCCGCACCCTTGCGGGCCACAGATCCCATTCCCCGCGGCCCCTTGGGTGGAGGCGACTCGTCCCTTCCCCTGCCTTGAGGTCCCCGGCGATCGGATCTTCCCCTGCCCGGAGGCCCTCTGCGATCAGAGTCCCGCCGATCAGACCTACCCCGCCCATCAGAGTCCCGCCCATCAGACCCTCGATTCGCCGTCCTTCGGCCTCTCGGAGGGCCGCCTTTGCCCTTGCTCTGATGGGTCCGCTGCTGAGGAGGCCTCCTGCGATTGGGAGGCTTGCGGGCAGACCCTCCTCCAGAAGACACCGCCTGAGTCTACCGAGACGGCTGCCGTTAACTGCGGGTAAACGAAAGCGGGGAGCCATATGGCTCCCCGCTTTGGCGAAATCCGGCGGCGACCTACTCTCCCAGGGCGTCTCCGCCCAAGTACCATCGGCGCTGGTGGGCTTAACTTCCGTGTTCGGAATGGGAACGGGTGTGACCCCACCGCCATCGCCACCGAAACCTTTATGTTCTTGTCAATGAGGCGTTGCTTCAAGAACTCCACAGCGAGCACGAACACCCAATTCGACATCGAGTTATTGATGTAGAACCAAGCCCTCGGCCGATTAGTACCGGTCAGCTGAACATGTCGCCATGCGTACACTTCCGGCCTATCAACGTGGTGTTCTGCCACGGGCCTTACCCGGTTTACCCGGTGGGTGATCTCATCTTGGAACAGGCTTCCCACTTAGATGCTTTCAGCGGTTATCCTTTCCGCAGGTCGCTAACCAGCCATGCCCTTGGCAGGACAACTGGCACACGAGAGCTGCGTCCGTCCCGGTCCTCTCGTACTAGGGACAGCCTTCCTCAAATCACCTTCGGCTACAGAGGATAGGGACCGAACTGTCTCACGACGTTCTAAACCCAGCTCGCGTACCGCTTTAATGGGCGAACAGCCCAACCCTTGGGACCTGCTTCAGCCCCAGGATGCGATGAGCCGACATCGAGGTGCCAAACCTTCCCGTCGATATGGACTCTTGGGGAAGATGAGCCTGTTATCCCCGGGGTACCTTTTATCCGTTGAGCGACGGCGCTTCCACACGCAACCGCCGGATCACTATGCCCAACTTTCGTTTCTGCTCGACCCGTCGGTCTCGCAGTCAAGCTCCCTTGTGCCATTACACTCGACGCCTGATTGCCAACCAGGCTGAGGGAACCTTTGGGCGCCTCCGTTACTCTTTGGGAGGCGACCGCCCCAGTCAAACTACCCACCTGACACTGTCCTCAACCCGGATAACGGGCCTAAGTTAGATGCCCAGCATATGCAGAGTGGTATTTCAAGGTTGACTCCACACAAACTAGCGTCCATGCTTCCAAGTCTCCCACCTATCCTGCACAACACATACCAAACACCAATATCAAGCTGTAGTAAAGGTCCACGGGGTCTTTCCGTCCTTCTGTAGCTAACGAGCATCTTTACTCGTACTTCAATTTCGCTGGGTCTATGGTTGAGACAGTGGGAAAGTCGTTACGCCATTCGTGCAGGTCGGAACTTACCCGACAAGGAATTTCGCTACCTTAGGACCGTTATAGTTACGGCCGCCGTTTACTGGGGCTTAGGTTCAGAGCTTTGCCTTACGGCTAACCCCTCCCCGTAACCTTCCAGCACCGGGCAGGCGTCACAGCGTATACAGCGTCTTACGACTTCGCACGCTGCTGTGTTTTTAGTAAACAGTCGCTTTCCCCTGGTTTGTGCCACCCGATCAAGCTCCGGGCGCGAAGCCCATCACTTTACTGGGGTCATCCTTATCCCAAAGTTACGGATGTAATTTGCCGAGTTCCTTAACCATAGTTCTCCCAATCGCCTTGGTATTCTCTACCTGCCCACCTGTGTTGGTTTGGGGTACGGGCGCTGTGAAAGCTCGCTAGCGGCTTTTCTTGGCAGTACAGGATCAGTGACTTCACCTCATGCGGTTCGGTATCACGCCTCAGGCTTTATGGGGACCGGACTTACCTGGGCCCCACCCTACACGCTTACCCCAGGAACTACCGTCGCCTGGGTTCACCTACCTCTCTGCGTCCCCGCGTTGCTGGCCGCTCCGGTGTGGGTCGGTTTCTCCTGTCCCTTTGCGGGACAGGCATCCCCTTAGCAACACCGGTTAAGCCTGGACGCGTTCACAGCGGTACCGGAATATCAACCGGTTGTGCATCGACTACGCCTGTCGGCCTCGCCTTAGCTCCCGACTCACCCTGGGAGGATTAGCCTTCCCCAGGAACCCTTGGGCTTTCGGCGGAAAGGTTTCTCACCCCTCTCTCGCTACTCATACCAACATTCTCACTCGGACTCGGTCCACGTCAGCTCACGCTGCCGCTTCACTCCAAGCCCGACGCTCCGCTACCACTCCTGCCTAATGGCAGAAATCCGCAACTTCGGTTTCTAGCTTTAGCCCCGTTACATTGTCCGCGCAGGATCACTCGACCAGTGAGCTGTTACGCACTCTTTCAAGGGTGGCTGCTTCTAAGCCAACCTCTTGGCTGTCTGTGCAATCCCACATCGTTTACCACTTAGCTAGAAATTAGGGACCTTAGTTGGCGGTCTGGGCTGTTTCCCTTTCGACCCCGAAGCTCATCCCCCGGGGTCTCACTGCTGTGCTCTAGAACCATGGCATTCGGAGTTTGGCTGAGTTCGGTAAGCTTGTCGGCCCCCTAGCCCATCCAGTGCTCTACCTCCATGGTTGAACGCACAACGCTGCACCTAAATGCATTTCGCGGAGAACCAGCTATCTCCGGGTTTGTTTGGCCTTTCACCCCTATCCACAGGTCATCCGCCCAGTTTTCAACCTAGGTCGGTTCGCGCCTCCACGGAGTCTTACCCCCGCTTCACACTGCCCATGGATAGATCACCCGGCTTCGGGTCTACGGCATGCGACTGTACGCCCATTTAAGACTCGCTTTCGCTCCGACTCCCCTTCACAGGTTAATCTTGCCACATACCGTAACTCGTTGGCTCATTCTTCAAAAGGCACGCCATCGCGATCTCAGATTGACGATCCGAAGATCATCGGGTTGAGACGACGCTCTGACTGCTTGTAAACCAACGGTTTCAGGTACTATTTCACTCCCCTCCCGGGGTACTTTTCACCTTTCCCTCACGGTACTAGTTCACTATCGGTTGCCTACATATACTTAGCCTTACGAGGTGGTCCTCGCAGATTCACGCCGAATTACACGGCAACGGCGCTACTCGGGGACACTCAGCGAAGTGTGCAGCAGTTTCGTGTACGGGGCTCTTACCCCCTGCGGCTCGCCTTTCCAGAACGATTCCACTACCACGCACATTTGTAACTTCGTGGAGGATCTGGTGCTCCTCCTCTGAGGCCCCACAACACCGAACCGGCAACGCCACCAGGCTATTCCACCGGCACGGTTTAGGCTATTCCCATTTCGCTCGCCGCTACTAAGGGAATCGCGGTTGCTTTCCTTTCCTACAGGTTACTTAGATGTTTCAGTTCACCTGGTTCCCTCTACCGGTGCTATGTGTTCACACCGGAGTGATACCCCTTTACAGGTATCAGGTTTCCCCATTCGGACATCCCCGGATCGAAGCTCAGTCGGCAGCTCCCCGAGGCTTATCGCAGCCTCTCACGTCCTTCATCGGTCGTAGGCACCAAGGCATCCACCGTTGGCTCTTCGTAGCTTGGAAGATTCATACATCGAAGAACTCTAATTTCGATCAGATGCTCGTGCTCGCTATGCAGTTCTCAAAGAGCACAGGAGGATGCTGAACAAGAAATAAACCGTTCAGGCAGAGCCTCGAGCGTGAAAATCACGCTCCCTCAAAACGGAAGAGAGGACAAGAGAAACCAGTGCATCAACTGGGAGTGTCCGAACTTAATTCCACCATTTGGTGGTATCAAGTGGAAACGGAACTCCTTAGAAAGGAGGTGATCCAGCCGCACCTTCCGGTACGGCTACCTTGTTACGACTTCACCCCAATCGCCAACCCCACCTTCGGCAGCTCCCCCTCAAAAGAGTTAGGCCACTGACTTCGGGTGTTGCCGACTTTCGTGGTGTGACGGGCGGTGTGTACAAGGCCCGGGAACGTATTCACCCCGGCGTTGCTGATCCGGGATTACTAGCGACTCCGACTTCATGGAGTCGAGTTGCAGACTCCAATCCGAACTGAGACCGGTTTTAAGGGATTCGCTTCACCTCGCGGTGTCGCTGCCCGTTGTGCCGGCCATTGTAGCATGTTTGCAGCCCTGGATATAAGGGGCATGATGACTTGACGTCGTCCCCACCTTCCTCCGAGTTGACCCCGGCGGTCTCCTACGAGTCCCCACCATTACGTGCTGGCAACATAGGACGAGGGTTGCGCTCGTTGCGGGACTTAACCCAACATCTCACGACACGAGCTGACGACAGCCATGCACCACCTGTGTACGGCCCCGAAGGACACCATATCTCTATGGCTTTTCCGTACATGTCAAACCCAGGTAAGGTTCTTCGCGTTGCCTCGAATTAAGCAACATGCTCCGCCGCTTGTGCGGGCCCCCGTCAATTCCTTTGAGTTTTAGCCTTGCGGCCGTACTCCCCAGGCGGGGCACTTAATGCGTTAGCTACGGCACGGAACCCGTTGATAAGGCCCCACACCTAGTGCCCAACGTTTACGGCGTGGACTACCAGGGTATCTAATCCTGTTTGCTACCCACGCTTTCGCTCCTCAGCGTCAGTACCGGCCCAGAGTGCTGCCTTCGCCGTCGGTGTTCCTCCTGATATCTGCGCATTTCACCGCTACACCAGGAATTCCACACTCCTCTACCGGACTCTAGTCATAGCAGTATCGGATGCAATCTTAGGGTTGAGCCCTAACCTTTCACATCTGACTTACCAAACCGCCTACGAGCTCTTTACGCCCAATAATTCCGGACAACGCTCGCCCCCTACGTGTTACCGCGGCTGCTGGCACGTAGTTGGCCGGGGCTTCTTCTGCAGGTACCGTCAATTTCGTCCCTGCTGAAAGGGGTTTACAACCCGAGAGCCTTCATCCCCCACGCGGCGTTGCTGCGTCAGGCTTTCGCCCATTGCGCAAGATTCCCCACTGCTGCCTCCCGCAGGAGTCTGGGCCGTGTCTCAGTCCCAGTGTGGCTGATCGTCCTCTCAGACCAGCTACCCGTCGATGCCTTGGTGAGCCGTTACCTCACCAACTAGCTGATAGGCCGCGAGACCCTCCCGAAGCGCCGGAGCATTTCCTCTGCCGATCATGCGATCAGCGGAGGGTATCTGGTATTAGCCACAGTTTCCCGTGGTTGTCCCAGTCTTCGGGGCAGGTTCCTCACGTGTTACGCACCCGTTCGCCACTTGGTCATTGCCCGAAGGCGACCTCGTTCGACTTGCATGTGTTAGGCACGCCGCCAGCGTTCGTCCTGAGCCAGGATCAAACTCTCCGTCAATATCTCCAGCAGCTCCTCCCCGAGGGGTTTCGCCGCCTTTGATCATGTGCTCGTCTCACTAATTACCTCGGCGAGACGAAGCGATTCCGGAAAGTCAAAAGGGCCGAAACCCTTCCTGACTGATATTCCTTGGAATTGTGTTAGGTCGACGACTTGAACGCGAGGTGCGCCAAGACGTCGCCCGCACTGGCTTATCCGTCCTCTCTTCCGTTTTCAAGGAGCGTGAGGCGGTGACCCTGACGGGAGAACCGCATCGGTCCAGACAAGCCAAACCGTGCTCTGCCGCTGCGGGCAGCCCGAGAGCTACCCGTTTCAGAGGCGGGTTGTAACGCTACCGGCGCTGACCAGCAACGTCAACTCATCCAGGGGATTCGTTTCCCCTCACTCGCAGCAGGTGGTGGCGGCGCTTACCCCGCCGAAGCAGCAGGTAGCGGCCATGCAGCAGGCGGTCGACAGCAACGGTCGGGTCTTCGCCGGAAACCCGCACGTTGTTCACATACACCGAGCCCTCGGACAACCCCCGGCGGGCATCGCCTTTGGAGGTGGCCAGCCCGGTTTTGGCCAGCATCTCAACTAGGTCGAAGCTGTTCGAGCCGGCGTCGAACCCACCGCCGCCAGCAAGGGAGATGTCTGAGGTGGGCACCTCCTCGGCGACCGTCTCAAGAGCGGCCTCGTCCATGTCGTCCACCGGAGAGCCGAACAGGATTCGAGCGGCTTCAGCAGCAGCAGCAGCCGCGCCTGGGCCGTGCACCAGTGAGGTGACCTCATTGGCCAGGGTCCGCTGGGCATCCCGGCGTCCGGGGTCGCCCTGGTGGGCCTCTACCACTTCGGCGATATCCCCCACCGGCAGCATGGTGAACTGGAGCAGGCTGCGCTCCACATCCTCGTCGGGTACCTGCACGAAGTACTGGTGGAAGCGGTAGGGGCTGGTGCGATTTGGGTCCAGCCACACTGCCCCCTCCGCGGTCTTGCCGAACTTGGCCCCGTCAGACCGGGTGAGCAACGGCCAAGTGAGGCCGTGGGCCTGGACCCCGGAGCGGCGGCGAATGAGATCCACACCAGCGGTGATGTTGCCCCACTGGTCGGAGCCGCCGATTTGGAGCTCGCATTGATGGTGTGAGTGCAGCCACCAGAAGTCGTAGGCCTGCAAGAGCATATAGGTGAACTCGGTGTAGGAGATTCCGCTCTCGCTCTCCATGCGGCTGCGCACCGAGTGCTTGGCCGCCATCTGGTTCACGGTGGCGTGCTTGCCGGTGTCTCGCAAGAACTCGATGAGGGTGAGGTCGCGGGTCCAATCGTAGTTGTTGACCAGCTCGGCGTCGCCGTCGAAGTCCAGGAGTCTTTCCAGTTGGACTCTTATTCCAGAAAGGTTGGCCGCCAGCGTGTCATCGTCCAAGAGATTGCGCTCATCGGAACGACCGCTGGGGTCACCCACCATTCCGGTGGCCCCGCCGACCAACGCGATGGGCCGGTGGCCGGCCTCCTGGAACCGCCGCAACACCAATACTCCGATGAGGTTGCCCAAATGCAGGGAACTGGCCGTAGGGTCGATGCCGTGGTACACCCCGATCGGACTGTCGTTCAGCCGCCGCGCCAGCAGTTCTCGATCGGTGGTGTCGTGTACCAGGCCGCGAGATTCGAGTTCTTCGAGCACCGGGCACAGGCTACGGGAGTCAGCGGCAAAGGGAGAATGAATACGTGACCGGCAGACAACTCGGCCTGACTATCGGCATCTCAGTAATAGTGCTGTTCGCCGTGTTCTGGGTCGGGGCCACGATCTGGTTCTTCGGCGACGGCAACCCCGACCGCCTCGAAGACCGGGAGTGGGTAGCCGACGCTGAGGCCCGATGCGCCGAAGCCCGAGACGTGCTGGACCGCCTCCCCCAGGCCCGCGAAGCAGCGAGCACGGAAGAACGGGCTGGCCAGATCGAAGCCTCGACCGCAGTGCTGGCCGATATGACAGCCGACTTGGCCGCCTTCGCCCCCGGGGGCGAAGACGGAGAGCTTGTGGGGTTGTGGCTGAGGAGCTGGGAGACCTACATCGGCGACCGCCTGGCCCACGCCGAGGCCCTCCGGGCCGGAGAAGACCGCCAGTTCAGAGTGAGTGTGGAGCGGGGAGAAGGGGTTGACGCCTTGTTGGACGCCTTCGCCGACCGCAACCGGATGCCCTCCTGTGGCGACCCGCTGGACATCGGCTAGCAGCGACGAGGCGCGACGCACATGCCGGGCTACAGCCGCAAGCGACCCCCGGGCCTGAGTTCGTTCCTCTTGGGGTCCACCACCATGCCAGTTGACTCCAGCGCCGTGAGTCCCAGCAACGGCTCAGAGCCGGTATCGCCGAACAGGATGCACCCGCCCACCACCTCATCCATGAACTCGATTTGTGCCACGCCGTAATCAAATTCACATTCGCTGCCGTCGGCCAGCCAGTAGGTCCGCCTTCCCTGCTGCTCAATGCCGATGGCCTCTGCCTGTGCTCGGGGCATGACGCAATCCATAGCTCCGGTGTCCACCAGAAACCGCCCTTGCCAAGCCCTGTCAGGCTCACGCGGGTTCCGTACTGTTGCAGATACGTATGTCTCGCCCATGGCCGACTCCCTTCGCTCCGACCCCATCAGCAGGGCCGAAAACCAAGTATAGGCCGACCCTTGTCGGATGTATCAATATGAGAGGTATCCAAATTATTCGAAATATAATTTAGATTGACCTCGAGAATGCCAACCGCTGGGCGCCCAGTTCGGCCAGGCGAAACAAGCCGGGATCGCTGGTCAATTCAGTCAGGGCGTCTAGGGGTACCCATCGCATATCTCTAGACTCGTGGTTTGGCTTCGGCTTAGCGTCGGCGGGGGCCCGCACCAAGAACCGGACGTCGTAGTGCAGGTGGGTGTCTTCACCGGGGGGATCCACCTCGTGTATGTCCAGATGCAAGGGCTGAGGCCAGATGCGCAGCCCGTAGATTCCGGTTTCCTCGGTTGCCTCCCGCAGCGCCACTGCGGCCAGGTTGGCATCGCCATCGGCGTGACCTCCGGGCTGAAGCCAGCGGCCCAGCTTGGCGTGGAGCATTAGCAGCGTTTTGGCACCCGCGCTATCCACGACAAGCGCCGAGCCGGTGAGGTGTCCGGGTCGGCAGGTTCGCTGGCAGGCGTCGGGGTAGCTGTCGATTAGCGTTCGGTAGCGGTCCCCCAGATCATCGTGGAACCTGGCCAGAAGCTCTCGAGCCACGGCCAGGTCTTTGCTGGAGGCCAATTCAGCATCTTCACTGCTCACCCAGGCCATATCTGCTCTTCTTCAGCCCTTGCGGGATAGATCGGGACAACCGGGAACGTACCAGCGCCATGGAAGGTCGGTACCGGCGCTGAGGCCTATGCGAACCGAGCGGCCCGGATCAGCAGGGGGCGCAGTGCCGTCATCGAGCAGCTCAATCCCCGAATCGGCGGTCACCAGATCGGCGCCGTTGCCCGCGCCGTCGATGCCCAAAGCGGCGGTGAGCTTGGCCGGCCCGCTGCACAGATCCCGGTCGCGGCGGGCCTTCGGCCGCCGCTCTCTCATCTGGTCGAGGCCAACCAGCGGGGTCAGCGCCCGCAACAGCACCGCTGCACACTCTCCTTCGACCCCGCACACCACGTTGGCGCACCAGTGCATCCCGTAGGTGAAGTACACGTACAGCTTCCCCGGCGGCCCGAACATGACCTCGGTGCGGGGGGTCATCCCCCGATAGCCGTGGCTGCCCGGGTCGTCGGCGCCGCCATAGGCCTCCACCTCCACGATCCGACCCCGGCACCCCCCGGCCACCAGCACCTTGTTCAGCAGGTCCGGGGCCACTTCCCTCGGGTCACGGGCATAAAAGTCCCGCTCCAGTGTCACGGTCGAGCACCTTAGAGCAGCCCGCTCACGATCTCTGCTACCCGCATTCCCACGCCCGGCGCAGTCTGCACTCCGGTGCCACCTAGGCCGGCGCACCAGATGAATGTGGGATCTTGCCGGTGGGGCCGGATGACCGGCTGGCGGTTCGGTGCGAAGACGCGGAGGCCCACATACCAGGACCAAAAAACAGGGCACACATCAATCTGATATGAGAGTTTTTTCTGGTTGATTTTCGATCAGAGGAACTCTTGGCTTTCATTCAGACGAGGTCGAACCTTTCAATTGGCCGTGGACAACAGTTACAATCGGCCGATGAGCGCTGCTCTGTTCTACCCGCGCCACGTTCGTAGTCGGCTGATTGAGGCTCTCGAGGATTCTCCTGCGGACGGATCGAGGGCTTCTCGGGCAACTGACTGAGACCTTCGTTTACACCGAACTGCGACGCCAGGCGAGCGGGCATCACCAGAACCTGCGGTTCTTCCACTTCCGGGACAAGGACGGCGCCGAGGTGGACATCGTGATCAAGGGGCGTGGCGGCCTCGTCGCCGGAGTCGAGGTCAAGGCCGGCTCCACGGTCACCAATTCGGATTTCGGTGGACTGCGCAAACTCGCAGCAGCCACCGGCGAGCGTTTCGCCGCCGGGGTCGTGCTCTACGACGGCGAGATCAGCGCCGGCTTCGGTCACCGCCTCCGGGCCGTCCCGATCCGCAGGCTGTGGGAGACAGCGTGAGGGTCTCGTCGGGTTCGGTGTCGGTGTCGTCGGCGACGGGCAGGGTGATTTCCAGTTCGGTGTCGCCGGGGTTGAGGGTGAATTGCTGGTGTGGAAGGTGGGAAGTAGAACTCGGCCTGCTTGTCAGAACCGGGTAGCGTCGGCGTCGAGTTGGGCGCGGAAGCGTTTGATCTGTGCGGCTACGGCGTGGGGGCCAGCGCCGCCGGGGGTGGTGCGGCGGGTGACGGGGACACCGGGGGCCAGCAGGGCTGCGGCGGTCTCCCCCAGGCGGGGGTCGGCCCGAACCAGATCGGCCAGCGAAGCCGCGCCTTCTAGCGAGCGGCGCACGAGATCGCCGACGATGGCGTGGGCGTCGCGGAAAGGCACGCCGTCGGCCACCAGGTGCTCGGCCAGATCTGTGGCGGCCGAGGTGGGGGCGTCGGCGGCCGCGGCCATGGCATCGGTGTTGAAGCTGATGGTTGCCATCAGCCCGGTCATAGCCCTCACGCCGAGGCGCACTTGATCTACCGCGTCGAACAGGGGTTCCTTGTCTTCTTGGAGGTCGCGGTTGTAGGCCAGCGGCAGGCCTTTGAGAGTGGCCAGCAGACCGGTGAGGTTGCCGATGATCCGGCCAGCCTTGCCTCGAGCCAACTCGGCGATGTCGGGGTTCTTCTTTTGGGGCAGCATGGAACTGCCGGTGGCGTAGGCGTCGTCTAGGGTGGCGAAGCCGGCCTCCTCTGAGGTCCAGAACACGATCTCCTCGCCGAGCCGGGACAGGTGTATTGCCACCATGGCCGATGCGAACAGGCTCTCGGCTGCGAAGTCCCGGTCGGACACTGCGTCCATGGAGTTCTCGAACCGGGCGGCGAAGCCCATATCGGAGGCAGTCATGTCGGGATCCAAGGGAAGCGAAGACCCGGCCACCGCGCCCGCCCCCAGCGGGCTCACGTCCAGCCGGGTGCGGGCGTCGGCCAGCCGGTCCACATCCCGGGACAGCGCCCAGCCGTGGGCCAGCAGGTGGTGGGCCAAAAGCACCGGCTGGGCCCGCTGGAGGTGGGTGTACCCCGGCAGGTAGGCATCGCCGGCGGAGGCGGCCCGGTCCAACAGCACCTGTTGGAGGGCGATCACGTCGGCGGCCATGGCGGCCAGCTCCCGCTTGGCGAACAGGCGCAGGGCCGTAGCCACCTGGTCGTTGCGGCTGCGCCCGGTGTGGAGCTTGGCCCCGGCCGCTCCGGCTAGCTCGGTTACCCGGCGTTCGATGGCGGTGTGGATGTCCTCGTCGCTGGGCGCGAATTCGAAGTCGCCAGAGGCCAGCTCGGTCTCAGTCTGGTGCAGCGCGGCCAGCACGACGTCTACCTCTGAGTCGGAGAGCAGCCCGACGCGGCCCAACATGCGCACATGGGCCCGCGAGCCGGCGACGTCGTCGGGCGCCAGCCTCACGTCGAAGCCGATGCTGGCGGTATAGGCCATCAGTTCCTCGGCGGGATCGCCTTCGAACCTCCCGTGCCAGAGCGTGCTCATGACGGGCCTGCCCGCTGGGCCAGGGTGCGCAGCCGCAGGGCGTGGAGCTTGATGAACCCCTCGGCGTCGGCCTGTTCATAGGCGCCCTGGTCCTCTTCGAAGGTGACCACCGCCTCGTCGAAGAGGCTGTCGTCGGAACGCCGCCCGGTCACGGTCACGTTGCCCCGGTAGAGCTTGAGCCGCACGGTGCCGTTCACCCGCACCTGGGAATGGTCGATGGCGGTTTGGAGCATGAGGCGCTCGGGGCTCCACCAGTAGCCGTTGTAGATCAGCTGGGCGTAGCGGGGCATCAGCTCGTCTTTGAGGTGGGCCACCTCCCGGTCGAGGGTGAGGCTCTCCATGGCCCGGTGGGCCTTGAGCATGATGGTGCCGCCGGGGGTCTCATAGCAGCCCCGCGACTTCATGCCCACGTAGCGGTTCTCCACCAGATCTAGGCGGCCGATGCCGTTGGCCCCGCCGATGCGGTTCAGCTCGGCCAACACGGAAGCCGGGCTGAGGGGCTGGCCGTCGATGGCCACGATGTCGCCGCCCTGGAAGCCGAGCTCGATCTCGGTCGGGGTGTCGGGGGCGCTCTCGGGCGATGTCGACCAGCGCCACATATCCTCGGGAGGCTCGAACCACGGGTCTTCCAGCGGGCCGCCCTCATAGGAGATGTGAAGCAGGTTGGCGTCCATTGAGAACGGGGAGCCGCCCTCCCGCTCAGCTTCGATGGGGATGCCGTGCTCGGCGGCGTAGGCCACCAGCTTCTCCCGGGAGCCCAAGTCCCAGATGCGCCACGGGGCCACCACCGAGATGTCGGGGTTGAGGGCATAGGCCCCCAGCTCGAAGCGCACCTGGTCGTTGCCCTTGCCGGTGGCGCCGTGGGACACCGCGTCGGCGCCCGCCTCGGCGGCGATCTCCACCAGCCGCTTGGCGATGAGCGGGCGGGCGATGGATGTGCCCAGCAGGTACTCCCCCTCGTAGATGGCGTTGGCCCGGAACATGGGATACACGAAGTCGGCGGTGAACTCCTCGCGCAGGTCTTCGATGTAGATCTCCTCCACGCCCATGGCCTCGGCTTTGGCCCGGGCCGGTTCCAGCTCCTCGCCCTGGCCCAGGTCGGCGGTGAAGGTGACCACCTCGCAGTCGTAGGTGTCCTGCAACCAGCGCAGGATTACCGAGGTGTCCAGCCCGCCGGAGTAGGCCAGCACGACTTTGCTCAAGTTCTGGTTCACGAGTTCTCCTCCAACGGGGCAGGTTCCCCATATTCGTTGAGTCCGGCGAGCGTGCAGAAGAAGTCGGCCACCCGATGGCCGCCTGTGTCTTCTGTGGCCACCACCAGCACGGTGTCGTCACCGGCGACGGTACCCAGCACGCCGTCCACCGCCGAGCGGTCGATGGCCGAGCCCACGACGTGGGCCGATCCCGGCGGGGTGTTGAGCACGATCAGGTTCTGGGAGAAGCCCACGGCCACCACCCACTCCCCCAGCACCCGCCGGAGATGGTCGTCAGGGGCGACCTGCTCGGTAGGCAGCTCGGGGATGGCGTATACCGATCCGCCTCCGGTGGGGACCTTGACCGCGCCCAAATCGTCGAGGTCGCGCGACACGGTGGCCTGGGTGGCGGCCACCCCCTCGGCGGACAGCAACTGCACCAGGTGATCTTGGCTGGACACCGACTCCTGCTTCAGGATCTGGGCTATCCGATGCTGGCGCTGGTTCTTTCCCAGCCTCATGTCGCCCCCAACAAGAACGCGAGCAGGCCGCGGGCGGCGTGCATCCGGTTTTCGGCCTGCTGCCATATCAGGCTCTGGGGGCCGTAGAGCACATCTTCGGTTGCTTCGAGGCCAGGGTGGGCGGGAAGGCAGTGCAGGAAGACGGCGCCGGGGACGGCCCGGGCCATCAGCTTCTCGTCCACGGTGTAGCGGGCGAAGGCGGCCATTTTCTCGTCGGTCTCGGCCTCTTGGCCCATGGAGACCCACACATCGGTATACACCAGATGGGCGCCGTCCACCGCGGTCTCGGGATCTTCCACCACATGGGCTTGTTGCCCGCTGTTGGAGATGCGGCTGAGGTCTGCGGCGTCGAATCGGTATCCGGCAGGGCTGGCGATGACGAACTCCGCCCCGGCAAGGCCAGCGGCGATGGCCAGCGACCGGGCAACGTTGTTGGGATCGCCCACATAGGCGATGCGCCGGCCGCTGATCTCCCCGAAGACCTGCTTCACAGTCAATATGTCGGCCAAAGCCTGCAAGGGGTGGGCCTGGTCGCTCAACATGTTGACCACCGGCACCGGGCTGACCGCGGCCATGCGCTCAACCACAGTGTGGTCGAACACCCGGGCGCCGATGGCCGCGTGATAGCAGGCCAAAGTCCTGGTGATGTCCTCGGCCGACTCCCGCTGGTCGATGCCCACCTCGGCGCCGGCGATGGACACCGGGTGGCCGCCGAGCTGCACCACGGCCATCTCCATGGAGTGGCGGGTGCGGGCCGAGGGCTTCTCGAACAGCAAGGCCATGCCCTTGCCCTCCAACACCCGCGAAGGGGCAAGGTCGGCGGAAAGCTCCAACACCGTGGCCAGCTCGGCCGCAGTGAGGTCATCGACCTCCAGCAGGTGGCGGACCGGATTCATGGCTTCAACGCCTTGTCGAGGACGGCGACGCCGTGGGCGATCTCGTCGTCGCTGATGATCAGGGGCGGGGCGATGCGCAACGAGGTCGCACCCGCGGTGCCCAGCACCAAGCCTTCGGCCATCCCCGCGCTCACTACCTCGGCGGCGGGCCGCTCTCCGGCCAGCTCCACGCCCAGCAACAGGCCCCGGCCCCGCACGCTGGCTACTCCGTCGAGCGCCTCCACGGCCGCCCGCATCGCCCCTCCGGCTCGAGCGGCCTTGGCAGGCAGGTCGATCTCCTCCATCACCTCTAGGGTGGCCTTGGCCGCCGACGCCGCCAGAGGCTGGCCGCCAAAGGTGGTGGCGTGGTCGCCCGGTTTGAAGGCCGCAGCCACCTCTGCCCTGGCCCAACAGGCCCCGATGGGCATGCCGTTGCCCAGCGCCTTGGCCATGGTCACCACATCGGGCTCAACGCCGTCGTGATGGTGGGCAAACCAGCGCCCGGTGCGGGCCAGCCCGGTTTGCACCTCATCGAGCATGAACAGCAATCCCCTTTCGTCGCACAGCTCGCGCACCGCTTGCAGATAGCCGTCGGAGGGCACGTTTATGCCCCCCTCGCCTTGGATGGGCTCCAACAGCACCGCAGCAGTGGTGTCGTCGATGGCCTTCTCCAACTCGGCGATGTCATCCCAGGGGACGTGGCGAAAGCCTTCGGGCAGGGGCTGGAAGGCCTCGTGCTTCTCGGCTTGGCCGGTGGCGTGCAGGGTGGCCAGGGTCCGGCCGTGGAACGACCGGCCGGCGCTTATCACCGTGTAGCGGCCATGACCGGCCCATTTGCGGGCCAGCTTGATGGCGCACTCGTTGGACTCAGCGCCGCTGTTGGCGAAGAACACCTGGCCGGGCGGGCCGCCGACAAGGCGGTCGATGGTGCGGGCCACGTGCATCTGGGGGTCGGTGGCGTACAGGTTGGACACATGGCACAGCGTGCGGGCCTGCTCGGCGACGGCCTCGGCCACCCGGGGATGGGCGTGGCCCAGGCTGCACACCGCGATGCCGCTGAGGAAGTCCAGGTAGCGGGTGCCGTCGCGGTCCCACAGCCAGCACCCCTGGCCCCGCACGAACATGACCGACGGCGGGCCATAAGTGGGCATAAGCGGACAGGGCCCGGCGTCAGAGCCCACCGCGTCGGTGTGGGTGGTCATGGAGAGATCTCCTGTTCTTGATCGGAATCGGGGCAGACCATGGTGCCCACCCCGGCATCGGTGAACAGCTCCAGAAGAAGCACGTGCGGGGTGGTGCCGTTCACCATGTGGGCTGAGGCCACCCCGTGGCGCACGGCGTGGACGGCGGCCTCGACCTTGGGAATCATGCCTCCGGCCAAAGCCCCGGTGCCGACCATCTCGTCGAGAGCCGAGGGAGTGGTGGCACTGATTAGGGTGGACGGGTCGTCGGGATCGGCCAAGAGCCCCTCCACGTCGGTGAGGAACACCGCCTTGGCCGCGTCCAGTGCTCCGGCCAGGATTCCGGCCACGGTGTCGGCGTTGATGTTGAGGGCCTGGCCGGTGGCGTCGGCGCCGATGGTGGACACGACCGGAATGAGGCTCTCGTCCAACAGCCGGTCGATGATGGCCGTGTTGACCGTGTCCACCGTCCCGACATAGCCCAGCTCTGGGTTGTCGGCCCGAGCCTGGATCAAGCCGGCGTCCTCCCCGGACACGCCCACCGCCAAAGGGCCGTGCACGTTGATGGCTGAGACGATGTCGCGGTTTACCCGTCCCACCAGCACCATGCGGGCGATGTCGAGGGTCTCGGCGTCGGTGACCCGCAGCCCGTCCACAAAGCGTGGCTCCAACCCGAGCCGTCCCATCATCTCGCCGATCTGGGGGCCGCCGCCGTGAACCACGATGGGCCGGATGCCCACCGAGTGCATGAGCACGATGTCGGCTGCGAACCTGGCCAGGTGGTCGCGGTCCATGGCGCTGCCGCCGTACTTCACCACCACGGTGGAGCCGGAGAATCGCTGGATGTAGGGCAGGGCCTGGGTAAGCACCGCGGCGGTGGCTTCAGGGGTGAGGCTCATGACGTCCCCATGTTCTCGTCGATGTAGGCGTGGGTGAGGTCGGTGGTGATGATCCGGGCCTGCCCGTCGCCCATGCCCAGATCGACGTGCAGGTCGAGGCGGCGGCCGGTCATGTACTCAGCCAGCTCGGGGGGGTGGGTGGGCTCACCGTGGTCGTACACCACATGGGGTCCGTAGGCGATTGTCAGCTTGGTGTTGTCGAAGGCCACCCCGGCGGCGCCCATCTCCGAGGCGATGCGGCCCCAGTATGGGTCTTGGCCGTACCAGGAGCATTTCACAAGCTGGCAGTTGGCCGTGTCCCGAGCGGCTTTGGCCGCCTCGGCGTCGGAGGCTGCCCCGGTGACCCGCAGGAAGACCGTCTTGGTGGAGCCCTCGGCGTCGTCGGCCATCTGGAGAGCCAGGCTCTCACAGGACGCGGCCACCGCCTGGGTGAGAGCATCGGGATCGACCGGCCCGGCCTGGCCATTGGCCAGGATCAGCACGGTGTCGTTGGTGGACTCGGCGCCGTCCACAGTGAGGGTGTTGAACGTGCCGGCCACCCCCTCCCGCAACGCCTGTTGCAGGGTGTGGGGGTCGGCGGCCGCGTCGGTGACCAGCACCGCCAACATGGTGGCCATGTTGGGCTCGAGCATGGCCGCTCCCTTGGCCATGCCCCCCACGGAGAAGCCGTCGCCGGCGACGAGCACCTGTTTGGGCACGGTGTCGGTGGTCATGATGGCCTCGGCTGCATGGGGGCCGGCGTCAGGGGTGAGCGTTTGAGCGGCCGCAGCTATGCCGGCCGTGACTTTGTCCATAGGCAGGACGTAGCCGATCAGCCCGGTGGAGCAGACCAACACCTGCTCGGGGGCAATTCCCAGGGAGGCGGCGGTTTCCTCGCACATCTGGCGGGCGTCGGCCATGCCTTGCGTCCCCGTGGCGGCGTTGGCGTTGCCGCTGTTAAGGACCACCGCGGCGGCCCTTCCCCCAGTTGTGGCCAAGTGCTCTTGGCACACCAGTACCGGGGCCGCGGTCATCTTGTTGGAGGTGAACACCCCGGCCGCGCTGACCGTCGAGCCATCAGCGGTGGCCACCAGGGCCAAGTCGGGCTTACCGCTGGGCTTGATGCCGCAGGTCACCCCCGCGGCTAGGAATCCTGCGACGTCGGTCACGCTCATGGATACACCCCCAGTGCGGTCAGCCCGGCGGTCTCGTCCAGCCCGCTGACGAGGTTGGCGCACTGCACTGCTTGCCCAGCCGCCCCCTTCACCAGATTGTCGATGGCGCACAACGCCACCACGGTTTGGGTACGGGCGTCGTAGCGGACGGTGAGATGGGCGGCGTTGGAACCCAGCGTGGCCTTGGTTGACGGAGGGCGTTCAGACACGACGATGAACGGCTCATCGGCGTAGGACTCGGCCAGCGCACCGAGCAGCGAGTCGGTGGATGCCTCCCCTGCTGGCTTGGCGTAGCAAGTGGCCAATATGCCCCGGTTCATCGGAGCCAGGTGGGGGGTGAACAGCACCGACGCCCCGGCGGCCTGCTCTATTTCGGGGGTGTGGCGGTGGTTGAGGAGCCCGTAGGCGGTGAAGTCCTCGTCCACCGCGCAGAACGTGGTGTGGGCCTTGGGAGGCCGTCCTGCACCGGATACCCCGCTGGCCGCGTCCACGATCACCCCATCGGTTTCTATGAGCCCCATGCGGACCAGCGGGGCCACTGCCAGCGCGGCGGCGGTGGGATAGCAGCCGGGAACGGCCACGGCCGCGGCACCGGCCAGCTCATCCCTGAACAGCTCGGGCAATCCGTAGGCGAACTGCCCGAGCAACTCGGGCGCCTGGTGCGGCTCCCCATACCACTGCTGGTATTGCCCAGCGTCGGTCAGTCGGAAATCGGCGGCCAGATCGATAGTAGCCTTGTCCCGAGCCAAGATTTCGCCAGCCAGCGCCATGGACTGGCCATGGGGAAGGGCCAGAAACGCTAGGCCCACATCGTCCAACAGCGTGGGGTCGTACTTCACGAACTCCTGTTCGGTGCCGATGGCAGCCAAGTGAGGATAAAGATCGGCAACTGGTTGCCCTGCCTGGGTATCGCCGGTTACGAAGCGCACGTCGAAGCCGTCGTGGTGAGCCAGCAACCGCATCAACTCCGCACCCACAAACCCCGACGCCCCAATGATCCCCACAGGAATCTTCTGTCCCATGGGACCAATTATGCATATTTATGAATAAGTATTCAAGTCAATTGCGGCGGTACGTCACCCACGAAGTGAGGCGTTGTGGGTGGTGGTGACGGCTTCTATGCAGGATTGGCGGGCGGCGGCGACTTCGGCGTCGTTGAGGGTGCGGTCGGCGGCCTCGAAGCGGAGGGTGAAGGCCAGGCTGCGGCGGCCCTCGCCTAGTTGGTCGGAGCGGAACACGTCGAACAGGGCCACCGAGGCCAGCAGCTCACCTCCGGCTTGGGCGATGGTGGACGAAACCTCGTCGGCGGACACTTCGTCGGGGACAGTGAAGGCCAAGTCGATGTCGCTGGACGGGTAGCGGCTGGGGGCTCGATAGGGCGCCAGCCCCCGGTCAGCGTTCAGCAGCGCCCCGAGGTTGACCTCCAACCAGGCCACCCGCTCGCCGATCTCATAAGCATCGAGCGCTTGTGGATCGATCTCGCCCAAGGACCCCACTGGCTGGCCATCGGCCAATACCTGCCCGGACCGTCCAGGATGCAGGCCGTCTACTGGGCCGTTGACCACACCTGGATTGGCAACAGCCAGGTTGCGGGCCAAGCGGCGCCACAGCGTGGTGACCGCAGTGGCCTCTTGGCCGGCCAAGATCACGGCCAGGTGCTCGTGCTCATCGGGGAGATCGCCTCCCCCGCCAGGGTTCACCCGCCCGATCTCGAACAGAGACACTCCGGTGGTGCGCCGGGCCGCGTTGTAGGCCACCGCCTTGAGCAGGCCGGGGCGCAGCGAGGTTCGCATGATCGATTCCTCGGCAACCAGCGGATTGGCAACGGTGATGCCGTCGCCGCCGAGACCAGCTCGAGCCAGATCGCCGGGGGCCAGGAAGGGCAGGGGCATGGCCTCGGTGATCCCCATGCCGGTGAGCAGCGCGCGGATGCGGCGGCGGTCTTGCTGTTGGGATGTAAGGGCACCAGCCTGCTCGGTAACCGGCACGGTGCGGGCGATCCGGGAGTAGCCGTGCATCCGGCCTACTTCCTCGATCACGTCGATCTCGGTGGCCGAATCGCGCCGCCACGACGGGATGGCGACATCAAATTCCCGGTCGCCCTCTCCTGCATCGCAGGCGAAACCAATCGGCTCCAGCAGGGCGGTCATCTCTTCGGTGTCCAATTCTGTGCCCAAGATAGAGTTCACCCGCTGAGGGCGAACTCGAACGGTGATCGATCCAGGTCGGTTGCCGGCAGTGTCGATAGTGCCGGGGGCGGTGGTGGACCCGAGGGCGCCAGCCAGCTCAGCGAAGCGGTCCAGCGCTATGGGGATGATGTCGGGATCGGCCCCCCGCTCGAAGCGGGCTGATGCCTCGCTGCGCAGGCCTAAACGGCGGGCGGTTCGGGCGATGGTCATGGGGTCCCACCAGGCTGCTTCCAGCAGCACCGAGCGGGTGTCAGCCGAGATCTCAGTGGAAGCTCCGCCCATGACGCCGGCCAGGCCGATGGACTCGTCGTCGCGGTTGACGATCACCCCGTCGGCCTCAGTCAGAGTGCGCTCCACCCCGTCGAGGGTGGTCATCTGCTCGCCAGGACGGGCCATGCGCACCCCCAGCTCCCCGCCGGGCACCAAATCCAGATCGTAGGTGTGGTTGGGCTGGCCCAGCTCGAACATCACGTAGTTGGACAGGTCGACCACTGCGTTGATGGGGCGCTGGCCCACGGCCAGCAGCCGGTTGGCCAACCAGCGGGGCGACGCACCCGACGGCACGTTGTCCAGCACCCGCACCCCGAAGCGACCGCACAGGTCGGGGGCGGCGATGCTCACCGATGCCCGCTCGGCCGCAGGCTGGCCGGCTTCATCGACTCGGGGGGCGGCCACCGAGAAGGGCACTCCGAGGCGGGCGGCCAGGTCTCGGGCCACACCCATCACCGACATGGCGTCGGGCCGGTTGGGGTTCACCTCCAAGTCGAACAGCACGTCGGGGTGGATCCCCAGTGCCTCGGCCAGGGGAACGCCCAGCGTCAGGCCCTGCTCCAAGATCAGGATGCCCTCGTGGTCGTCGCCCATGGCGATCTCAGCCCCCGAGCACAGCATCCCGTTGCTCCATTCGCCCCGCATCTTGCGGCGGGCAATCTCCATGCCGTTGGGCATGGTGGTGCCCACGGTGGCCAGCGGCACCCGGTCGCCCACCGCCATGTTGAAGGCTCCGCAGCACACCTGGAGGGCCTCGCCGTCGCCCGCGTCCACGTCCACCAATTGGATGCGGTCGGCGTCGGGATGGGGACGGGTGGCCAGCACCTCGGCCACCACTATGCCCTCCAGACCTCGCCCAGTGTGGCTCATCTCCTCAACGGCCAGTCCCAAGTCGGACAGAGTCTCGGCCAGGTCTTCAGGGTCGCCGTCTATGTCGGGGGCGAATTCACGCAACCAGCTCAGCAAGACCTTCATCGCGCCGTCGCCTCAAGAATCAGGGTGCGGCCCATCAGAACTGCTCCAGGAAGCGGACGTCGTTGGTCCACAGCTCGCGCAGGTCGTCGATGCCGAACCGGATGAGCGCCAGGCGGTCGATGCCGAAGCCGAAGGCGAATCCCTGCCACTGCTCAGGGTCGATGCCGCAGGCCTTGAGCACGTTGGGGTGGACCATGCCGCACCCTCCGAGCTCCAGCCAGGTGCCGTCGGGGCGCTGGATGTCGAATTCGGCCGATGGCTCGGTGAACGGGAAGTAGGAGGGCCGCAGCCGAGAGGTGAACCCAGGGCCGAAGTAGGCGGCGGTGAACGCCTCGATGGTCCCCGCCAAGTCACCCAAGGTGGTGTCGCGGTCTACCACCAGGCCCTCGATCTGGTGGAACACCGGCATGTGGGTGGCATCGGCGGTGTCCTGGCGGAAGCAACGGCCGGGGGCCACCACATAGATGGGGGGCTTCTGGTTCTCCATCACCCGGGCCTGCACCGGTGAGGTGTGGGTGCGCAGCAGGGTGCTGCCCGGCTCGCCGTAGTCCACATACAGCGTGTCGTACATGTCCCGGGCCGGATGCCCTAAGGGGAAGTTCAGGGCGCCGAAGTTGTACCACTCGCTCTCGATTTCGGGGCCTTCGGCCACCCGATAGCCCATGCCCACGAACACGTCCTCGAGTTCCTGCCAGGTCTGGGTGATGACGTGGAGATGGCCGTTTGCAGGCTGTTCGGTTACCTCGGTGAGGTCGAGCCGCTCGGCGGCCAGCTTCTCGGCTCGGGCGGCGGCCGCTAGTTCGGCTTCGCGACTGGCCAAGACCTCGTCGATGGCCGACTTGGCCGCGTTCAGTGCCTGGCCTGCCTCCCGTCGGGCCTCGGGATCGAGGCCGCCGAGGGCTTTGCGGGCCGCCACCAGCGGTGAGCGCTTGCCGCTCACCGTGGTCCGCACCTTGCTCAGTTCATCAAGGGTGGTCGCGGCCGCCGCCTGCCGTTGGGCCTCGACCACCAATTGCTCTGGCTCAGCCATCGGACTCCACTATGGCAACCCCCGCCCATCAACACCGCATCAAATACGCACGGTAGGTCTGCCGATTCTGCTTCAGAGCCGAGTCGGATTCAGGGTAATTTTCCCCCTAAGGTTCAGCCATGGCTACAGGAGATTTGCTGGTTCGCGGGGGAACGGTGGTAGACGGCACCGGCGCAGCCTCGTTCGAGGCAGATGTGCGGGTGCGCTCGGGGAGGATTGCCGAAATGGGGCCGGGGCTGCGGCCCGACGGCGAGCCGGAGATCGACGCCGGCGGTGCTCTGGTGACGCCGGGGTTCATCGAGCCCCACACCCACTACGACGGCTCCCTGTGGTGGGACCCCCATATCGACCCCATGCCGTCGCACGGCACCACCAGCGTGGTGCTGGCCAACTGCGGGCTGGGCTTGGCCCCGCTGCGGGAGGCCGACAGAGGCCAGCTCATCGAGCTGATGTGCTTCATTGAGGACCTGCCCACCGACGCCTTCGAAACGGCCATCCCCTGGACGTGGGAGACATGGCCCGAGTACCAGGCTGCCAATGACGAGCACCCCACCGCGCTCAACGTGGCTGCCTTCTTCCCCCACCAGACCCTGCGGATGTGGGTCATGGGCGCCGAGGCTTGGGAACGAGCCGCCACCGAGGCCGAGCGGGCCGAGATGGCCCAAGTGCTCGATGAAGGGCTGGCCGCCGGGGCCTTCGGACTCTCTACTTCGCTGATGGACTTGGACCGACACAACCGGCTGGTTCCCAGCCGCATGGCCGACGACCAAGAGTGGGGCGACTTGCTCGATGTGGTGGCCGCCCATCCCGGCGCCACCTTTCAATTCGTGCCTCGGGCCTTCGAGTTCGAGCACTTCCCCGGCGACATGGAGCGCATGGCGGCGCTGTGTAGGGATCGGGGCGTCCGAGCCAACTGGGGCGGCTTCTTCGCCCAGGAGAATCGGGCCAAAGAACGCGGGATATCCCTGGATCTGGTCGACCGGTTAAACGCCGAGGGCTCGCAGATCGCCACCCTGTACTCGGTGAGACCCGGCTATGTGAACCTGCACTTCGAGCGGTCGATCATGTGGAGCGGGGTGGAGGCGTGGCACGAGCTGTGCAACGTCGACGGCGACGAGGCCAAGATGGCCATGCTGCGCGATGAGGCTTGGCGGGAGCGGGCCCGACTCGACTGGGACGCCTGCACCTACACCCTGGCCCCCATCAACCGCCCCCACATGATCCTCTTGGCCTCAGATGAGCCCCGCAACGCCGAGTGGACCGGGCGCTCAATCGCCGATTTGGCCGACGCCCGGGGTGTACACCTGTCGGACGCGGTGGCCGATTGGCTGTTGCACAACAACATGGGCACCCACCTCAAGACCCAGCCCCAGCCCGTGGCCTACGAGACCTTGGCCGAGATGGCCCGGTCGCCGCACACAGTGAACGGGGCTTCGGACGCCGGCGCCCACATTCAGATGTTCGTCGGGGCCGGTGATGCCACCTTCTTCCTCACCGAAATGGTGCGCGAGCAGGGTCTGCTTTCGGTTGAGGAGGCGGTGTACTCGGTGACCGGCAAGCAGGCAGCCTTCTTCGGGCTGCAAGGCCGAGGCATTGTGGCCGAGGGAGCAGCGGCCGACTTGGCCGTTTTCGCCCTAGACGAGATCGACCTGGGCGACGAGGTGCGGGTAAACGACCTCCCCACGGGCAGCTGGCGCTACAGCCGCAAGCCGGCCGGCTATAGGGCCACGGTGGTCAACGGCGTTCCCACATGGGCTGATGGCGATCCCACCGCCGCGCTGCCCGGCCGATTCCTCCGCAACGCGGCCGCGGGCTAGCTGTCTTCCCGCTCGGCGATTTGGCTGATCTCGGCCAGGTAGATAGCTCGGGTGGCGAGCACCTCGCGGGCCTCGTGGGCCATGTCGTCGTAGAAGTGCTCGCGGTAAGTGCTGTCGGTGACCGTTGACACTGCGAACTGAAGGGCAGATAGAACGGCGATGAAGCCCGACACGCCCAACAGCTCCCAGGTGAGCGCCAGTTCGTGGCCGAGAAAGCCGAACCGGGCTAGCGGGTCCACCGCATCCGACGCCACCCACGACACGATGGTGGCCTCCCGCACGGTCAAAAGGCCGAAGGCCACATAGAACACGCCGACGACCAGGCCAACGAGCACCACTCTCACCGCCTGAGCGACGAACATGAGCAGGCCGATGTTCACCCGATCAACCCGGCCGAGGGGCGGAATCTGGGAGACGGCGACACCAGCCGGAGGCTTGGCCGGGGCCAGCGGCGAATTGCAACCGTTGATCAGGTCGCAGGCTTGATCCCAAGTCTCGAAACGGGCCAAGCCCACCAACTCAGACGGGATGCGCGCCGCCACCGAGCCGAGGCTGACCATGCCGATAACCCCCAACACAATGGCGTAGTAGGGCCAAGAGAAGTCGTGGGCCACCTGCCAGACCTCGGCGTTCAAGAACAAGAAGGCGCTGAACAGCAACAGCAGCGGCAGGATGCGGCCCACCAGTCGGCCGATCAGGGCAATCTGGCTCCCGGAATATGCCCCGGCCCAAACAATCATCGGGAACAGGCCGAAGCTCACCACCAAGTACGCCCCGGCGAGGAGCAAGAGATTGATCAGCGCTAGGCCTGCGGTATCGGACACCCGGTCTTCAGAGAACAGGGCGGGGAGCACAGGGGGCACCAGCACGAACACCGCCAGTTCTACGGCCCCCACCCGGTCGGGAAGCTGAAACACCCGACGACCCCTCAATCGGTTGACCGCCGCCACTGCGCCAAGGGCAATGGCCGCGCCCGCCCAGAACACGCCGAATTGCGCCCAACCGTCGAACCGGTCGCCGAAGGAGGCGAATATCTCTACCAGGAAAACCAGCGACAAGAACGGCACGGCCCGGGTGAACACGTCGGTGCTGGCCCGGTAGTCGTGGATTACGTGGGGAACACCCCGCCGGATGAACCAGCGTTCAACAGCCTCGCGGCGAGAGGTCATCGCCCCCGCCGCCCGTCAGTCCCCTTCGGGAACGGTGGGCACCTCTACGCCGGGGCCGTAGTAGATGAACAGGTTGGCGATCAGATCGTCGAGGCCGTCTCGGGTACCGCCTTTGGCCAAATCGACGGTGATGATGTTGCTGTTCACATGGATGGCGTCGATCCCGCCCCTCTCGAACAGGCGGCGGGCCAGCTCATCCACCGGCCTCTCTCCGGGAATGTCCCGTCCGGCGGCATAATGCTCATGGCCAGTACCGGTGATGCTCCGGTTGATCTCATAGCGGACCACCCCCGGACGACTCGTCGCCCTCTCCACAACAGTCACCGGCTGTCCCATACGCCCCGAGATCGTACCCGCTTATCGCGACCAGACGGTCAATCAAAGCCCTGCCCCTATCAGGGGGCTCGCAGGGAACTCCATGTCCGCTCGGTTTCAGAGTTCTCGAAGCGGGCCGCGCAAGATCGACCGTCCGGAGTGGCCTGCTTCGCCGTCGCGGGGCTCGATGCTGATGTCGAGGACAAAGAAGGCCTGCGGGTCATAGCCAGCAGGCACCTCGAGTCTGCCGGGCTCTTCTGGATCCACCAGGCCGATAGAGACGAGGTCGGCGACGTTGCCCTCCTCGTCGGGCTGGATCAGCCAGGCTTCCAGGTCTGCGCCGGCCTCAGGAGAAGGCAGCGAAGCGTCCACGATTTCGATGCTGTGGCCGTCGTCTTCGGCGATCAGCTCGGCACCGGCCCGGGCAAAGGCGCCCAACTCGTCGAAGCCGTCGGGATCGTAGGCGAGTTCGGCAGAGGCGATGACACGGGCAGGATCGTCTCCTGTGAGGGTGACCGCTGCCGCTATCCCGCCGGCTACGAGTACCAGTGCCGCAGCAGCACTGAGCATGATCCGCCGAGCTTTTCGTCGCCGAAACTCCAGTGAGACGACGGCGCCCGGGGCGTCCGCACCCGCCTGCACGGCCGATTCGATGCCTTCCCAGACGTCTTCGGGGGGGCTGATCAACTCCAACTCCGAGGCGTCGAGATCTCGAAGCATGGCATCGATGTCCGAGTCTGTCCGGCCGGTGCGCTCTTCATCCATGAACCGACTCCAACTGTCTTCGAATCTGGAGGAGACCACGGCGCAGATCGCTTTTGACCGTGCCAATCGGCACCGACAGGCGCTCGGCGATCTGGCTGTGGGTGAGATCGTCGAAATAGTGCATCGCGATCACCCGGCGAGGACGGTCGGGCAAACAGCGCAGGGCCTCTGCCACCATCATCCGGTCGCCTGTCCTGTCGACCTGCGCTTCGACCGCTATTTCCTCGAAATCAGCTTCAGAACGGCGTTTCTCGTGCCGCTGCTCGGCGCGGATATTGTCGATGATCCGGTTCTTGGCAATGGCGATCAGCCACCCGGCGAGGGTGCCCTTCTGCGGCTTGTACTGCCCTCGATTTCGCAGCGCGCTGATGAACACCTCTTGAGTGACATCTTTTGCCCGGCTCTCGTCAAGAGACCTAAGGCAAAAGGTGTAGACAAGTGCGCCGTACAGCTCGTAGGCATCTCGGAGAGCATCTTCGTCTCCCCTGGCAAATGCCTGCTCAACGCTGTCAGCCGACTGGCTCGCGGGGCTGGGCACACCCAGAGCATAGTGACTGCTCACAATTCCGCTGTCAGCCCTATGCCTAAAACGCCGGCCTGAGTGGGGGCTCACAGCGGACGGGCGTTTGAGGGGATTTGCAAGAGATGCACGCCCGCCCGCTGAGGCCGAAACTCCTACTCCGGTGCAGGAGGGAGCAGGACCTGGTCGATTACGTGGATGACGCCGTTGGAGGCCTCGATGTCGGCGGTGACCACGGTGGCGTCGTTCACCATCACCGCGCCGTTGTCAATGGTGATGTCCACATCAGGCCCGGCAACGGTGGCCACGCTCTGGCCGTCAAGGGTCAACACCAACTCAGCCGGCGCCGCCAGCGGCAAAACGTGATACGTCAAAACCCCAGTCAGCAGATCAACATCGGCCAACAACTCCTCAGCCGACATGCCCAGCGCCGACAGCGCCCCAGCAAAAGCCTCCTCAGTAGGGGCGAACACCGTGAACGGGCCCTCCCCGCTCAAAACCTCCACCAAACCGGCAGCCTGAACCGCAGCCACCAAGGTCGGAAAAGACCCCGACTCCACCGCCACCTCAACAACCGTCCCCGGCCCCACCGCAACCTCAGTCCCCGCGGGAGCGGGAGCCTCGGTAGGAGCCGGAGCCTCAGTGGGAGCCGGAGCCTCGGTAGGAGCCGGAGCCTCGGTGGGAGCGGGAGCCGGCGCCTGCGTCGCTGCCGGGGGTTCGGCACTGTCATCATCATTGCCGCATCCCATTGCGACCAGCGAGACAACCAGCAGGACTGCCAACAGTGGTGAGAGCTTTCTGAGCATGATCTTCTCCGTGCTTTGGGGACTTCACCTCTAACTACGGAATGAACAGCGGTTTTGGATGCACTCAACCCCGAACGGGGTCGGACCCGACGGGCTTTCGACGGCAGTGCGGCGACAGCCACTCTGTCTTGGAGGCGCCGTGAGACAATAGGAGTAATGCACGAAGCCCCCGCTTACCGTCTTCGCCTAATAATCGCGGCCGTCGCTGTTGCTGTGTTGCTGTCAGGCTGCGCCGCAGCCGACCAAGAGGTACAGACCGCTGGGGGCACTCCCACTTCGTTGCCCACTCCAACCGCCACCTCTTCACCCCCAGTCCCGCCAGCAACACCTCAAACCACGCCAAGCCCGACACCGGCCCCCACCGCGCAGACGAATCCAAGCCCGACACCGGCCCCCACCGCGCAGACGAATCCAAGCCCGACGGCGGCAGCCACCCATCCACCCACACCAAACCCGACGGCGGCAGCCACCCATCCACCCACACCAAACCCGACGGCGGCAGCCACCCATCCACCCACACCAAACCCGACGGCGGCAGCCACCCATCCACCCACACCAAGCCCGACGCCAACTCTCGCGCCCACGCCTGCCCCGCGACCCATTCCAACTCCGCAGGCGACTCCCAGCCCAGCGCCGACTGCACCGCCCAACCAAGGTTGGATCACTTTGGCCGAGTTGCTCACTCAGGTCGCGGTCACCGATGAACAGCCTGAGGGATACGACCGAGACGACTGGAAGCACTGGGTCGATGCCGATGGCGACGGGCTCGACACGCGCCAAGAAGTTCTATCCGACGAAACCCTGGTAGACCCGGTGGTGGCCAACGGGCGAATCCGAGAAGGCCAGTGGCTCAGCTACTACGACGATCAGGAATTCACCGTCGCCCGACAGCTAGACGTCGATCACGTCGTGGCCCTCGCCGAGGCCCATCAGTCTGGGGGCTGGGCCTGGGGCGCCCTGACCCGGCAGCTCTACGCCAACGATCTGAGCTTTCCCAACCATCTAATCGCCGTTTCCGCCGGCTCGAACAGGAGCAAGGGCGCCCGGGACCCGGCCGAGTGGCTGCCTCCCGACCCAGAGGCCCTGTGTACCTACCTGGCTTGGTGGACCACCATCAAATTCCGCTGGGAGTTAACCATGGACCAGTTTGAATACGACACCATCGCCCACCACGCCACCAACGACTGCGCCGACACCCAAATCGACCTGACCGCCGCCCAATCAGGAATCATCCGAACCGACTTCGCCGGCTAAACACCCTAAGTTGGCAGCAAGGCGCGGCACTGCCGACTGGATTCTCAGAAGGGCAGGGCCGCGTCGGGGCCGGGGCTGGTGCGGAGGTGGGACCAGCCGAGGTTGTCCATGAAGGCCCAGGAGCGGCGGTGAAGGGGGGTGGGGCCTTGGGCGATTAGGGCGGCTTTGTGGCGAGGGCAGGGGTAACCCTTGTTGTTCTCGAAGTTGTAGTCGGGGTAGGCACCGGCTGCGGCCCGCAATAGGCGGTCGCGGGTGACCTTGGCCAGGATGGACGCAGCCGCAATGGACAGACAGGTAGCGTCGCCTTTGACAAGCGTTTGGGTTCTGCCGTTGCCCACGAAATCCCATCGGCCGTCCACCAGCACGGCGTCGGGTTCAAGGCCCAGCCCGTCCAGGGCGCGGCGGGCTGCCAGGCGCTGGGCTGCCGACATGCCGAGTTGATCGCACTCGTCGTTACTGGCATGGCCCGCGGCCCATGCCGCGCACCAATCGGCAACGCGGTCGAAGAGCCCCTCCCGCTCGGCCTCGGTCAACAGCTTGGAGTCCCGCACCCGGTACACCCGCCGATCGGTGGGCAGCACGGCAGCCACCAGGGTGAGGGGGCCGGCCCACGCTCCCTTACCCACCTCGTCCATGCCCACGACCACCTCGCAGCCATCGGCCCACAGCCGTCGCTCGAACGCCAAGGTGGGGGCAGCCATCTTCAGCGCGGCCCGCATCTCCCCAACGTAGCTAGCTAGATGAGGCCAACTGAGGCAATCGCCGACGCGGAATCGTTGGATATGTCATCGCGGCTTGGCATCCTGTGCCGGTGGCCTATCCAGCCTCCCGATTTCCCGCTCTCAAGCCCACCAAGGTGCTGCGCTTGCTCCATCAGATCGGATACCGGGAAGTTCCGGGTAGGGGTAAGGGGTCGCATACCATGATGAAGGCAGCAGGTAAGAAGACGATCCTCGTGCCCATGCACAAAGGCAAGGAAGTTGCGCCCGCACATCTGCGGAAGATGCTCGTGGAAGATGCGGCGCTGACTGATGCGGAAATCGACGCGCTACTCTAATGCAACGGGAGTTGAGAGAGGATCCATGTTCAGGATACAGGTCTACCGGAACAAGGACCAGGGCTGTGCTTGGCTCGCCGAGGGCGATGTCGGCGATTGTGCCTACTACGACGGTGCCGACACGCTAGCGGAGCTGAAGGCCCAGATCGCCGACTTCTGGGCTGGTGAGGACGTCGCCTTGGAAGTCGTTCTGGTCACTGACCCGGATGCAGACGGGATCCCGATAGAAGCGCCTCTCCTGTTAGTTGATCACTAGACCAGTCTTGGTCCAGGGCTGGTGCTCTGACTGTGACCGACCCCTCATCAGGGCGGGGGTGCAGCTCCCATAGCAGGGCAGGGCGGGCACCGTGCCAGCGGACGGCATAAGACACCGGGCCGAACCGGGTGGGCAGGTCGTAGACGGCCAAAGGGCCTCCCTGCCATGCGGTTCGGAAGCCGGGGACCAGATCGAGGGTTTCTCCGTGGTCGGCTACCAACTCGGCGCGGATGCCCTTTGCAGGCGGGTCAGCTTGGCGGAGGTTCAAGCCGCGGAGGTCTTCGGCGGCTCGGTTCTGGCCCGCCGCTTGCAGAAGGCGCTCAATGGACTCGACGGGTACGGCTGCTCCGATTCGGGCCGCAGCCTCGACGGCCTCGCCCACCGGCTCGGCGTGGCGGGTGGCAACCTCAAAATCGTGGGTCAGGTCGTGGTGCGCGGCGAAGGCTGCCAGCCGCTCGGCTGGGGCCTCGGTGGTCCAGCGGGCGGCGATCTCGTCCAAGGCCAGTTCGGCGTCGCTGTGGTAGCCGTGGTGGTCGAGGCGCACGGCCAGCTCGCTTAGCTCAGAGACATCGGCCGTCTCCATGCGCCCGGTGCGGCCCAGCCAGCGTCGTCGATTCCGGTCGATACGGCGGGCCAAGCCTTCGTCGGGAACCTCAATCCGGGCACCCCGGTCTAGATGGGCCTGCCAGCCGCGCACCACCGCATCGGCATCGGGCAGATCAGATGGCGGCGGGGGTGTGCCCCGGCTAAGCGAAGCGGTCACCGCCAGCCGAGCGGTATGGGGTAGCGGCCATACCAGCGCGGCCACGTCGCGGCCCTTGCCTTCCAGTCTCGGGGTGCCCGCGCTTGTGCTGGTCTCCGCGCTGAACACCGCTTCCACCGCGTCGCCGCCGACTGCGGCAGTCGCCGGGGGGCGGTCCCATGCCAGTACTGTCTGCCCGCCGACTGCGATCCCGGCTTGGCCGACCGACAGCGCCGACCCCGGGGCGTTTATCACCAGCGCCGCTGCAAAAGCAGTGGCGGCATCATTGCCCACCTCTACCACCGCGACCGCCGGTCCCCCGCCGGCGGCCACCGCCCAAACACGCTGCACCGCATCCCCGTCGGGAACCTTCATGCGGGTCTCCACTACCGCGCTGGCCCCGGCGTCGCTTTGGCGCACGGCTGCCTCCTGCGATGCCTGGTGCCACCGGTCTGAAGCTCCCACCCACCAGTCCAGCGTCCAATCTCCGGCACCAGGCTGCACCAAGCCGCGGGCGTCCACCTCCCCCCACCCAGGGGCACCCAGAACGTCCAACGGCCTGCTCATCGAGAAGAGCGTCTGAAGAACAACGGCCCGCTCATCGAGAAGAACGTCTGACGAATTGCCACACTCGGCGCAGCCGGGGCTCCTTGGAATCCGCATTCTCCGGCCACAACCGGCGAAATCGCGACGCCCTGGCCGCCTCCGGCTCGGGGCGGGCCTGGCGCCCCATAAGCACCATCGACGCCTCAGCCGCAGTCCGTCTGCCTTTGACCACAGCGTGCACCTCGGCGCTGATGGGCATCTCCACGCCGTGCTCGGCCGCCAGCTCCGCCACCACCCCCACGGTGAACACTCCCTCGGCCACCTGGTCCATCTCAGCCAGGATCTCCTTGAGCTTGCGGCCCTGTCCGAGCTGCTCACCCACATGGCGGTTTCGACTCTGGGGGCTCATGCAAGTGGCCAGAAGGTCGCCCATCCCGGCCAGCCCGGCAAAGGTGTCGGCCCGACCGCCCATTGCAGTGCCTAAACGTCCCATCTCCGCCAGACCCCGGGTGATCACCGCTGCTCTGGTGTTGTCACCGGCGCCGAGTCCGTCGACCATGCCTGAGGCCAAAGCGATCACGTTCTTCAGAGTGCCGCCCAGCTCGCAGCCGATCACGTCGTCGTTGGTATAGACCCGGAAGAGGTCGGTGGTCAGCACTTGTTGGAGGGCAGATGCCACTGTGTCGTCGGCCATGGCGATCACCGAAGTGGCGGCGTGTCCAGCCAGGATCTCCTTGGCCAGATTGGGGCCGGTAAGCGCACCCGTGGGATGGGCGGGGGCCACCTGGTTGACTATCTCGGTCATGCGCAGCCGGGTGCCGCGTTCCAGCCCCTTGGTCAGGCTCACCACCGGCACCCAGGGCCGCAGATGAGCAGCCGCCATCTCCATTACCGGTCGAAATGCCGACGACGGGACCCCCATAACCACCACCTCCGCCTCGGCCACGGCCTGTTCCAACTCGGTGGTGGCCCGCAGGCGGGGATGCAGCTCATAGCCAGCCAGATAGCGGGGATTGGCATGGTCCTCGTTGACCGCGGCGACCGTTTTGCGGTCCCTGCACCACAAGACGGTGGGCTCGTTGTGCGCGGCGAGGTGGGCGACGGTGGTTCCCCACGACCCTCCCCCGATGACGGCAACCCGGTTCGACACTGGCACCGAGCGTAGACGGGACGATGCAGCAGATATGCACCGGTACCGCGTATAGGCCGACGCAGTGGATGGCCGTAGACTCCCGCGGGTGAGCCCTAAGCCGACGGTGGCGGTGTTGATCCCGGTGAAGGCCTTCGCGGAGGCCAAACACCGGCTGGCGCCTGCGCTCGGGGCCGCGCAACGGGCTGATTTGGCCCGCAACATGGCTGCCCACGTTGTGCAGTCGGCCTCACCTCTCCAAGTGGCGGTGGTGTGCGACGACCGCGAGGTGCGTGACTGGGCCGTCTCTGTGGGAGCGGAGGTGGTGTGGCGCCCGGGCACCGGGCTGAACGGTGCGGTTCGCAGCGGGGTCGCCCATCTGCGCGACGCCGGGTACGACCGGGTGATAGTGGCCCATGGAGACCTGCCGCTAGCCGGGCCTCTGGCCCCATTGGGCGACTGGCCGGGCATCACCTTGGTTCCCGACCGCCGCAACGACGGCACCAACGTGATCGCCTTGCCCAGTGACTGCCCGTTTGAGTTCTCCTACGGCAAGGGCTCCTTTGCCCGTCACCTTGAGGAGGCGCAGCGGCTGAGATGCAGTCTGAGGGTCCTGCGCGACCCGTCGCTCGGGTTGGACATCGACCTTCCCGATGATTTGGACGAACTGGCCGTGATGGCGTGAAGTCGCAAGACTTGGCCTTGCCTGAGCGGGCGCTGGCCATCGGAGCCCATCCCGACGACATCGAGCTGAACGCCGGCGCCACACTGGCCAAGTGGGCGGCCCAGGGATGCGAGGTGAGCCTGCTGGTGTGTACCGACGGATCCAAGGGAACCTGGGACCCAGATGCCGACCTGGAAAAGCTGGTGGCCGTGCGCCAAGACGAGCAGCGGGAGTCGGCCCGGCGTCTGGGCTTGGTCGGCGAGGTGGTGTTCTTGGGCTGGGTCGACGGAGAACTGGAGTCTGGGCCCGAACCCCGCCGACAGGTGGCCTCGTGGATCAGGACACTGCGCCCCGACGTGGTGCTGGGCCACGACCCGTGGCGCCGGTGGCGACTGCACCCCGATCACCGCCACGCCGGGTGGCTGACCGTCGACGGAATCGTGGCCGCCCGCGACCCCCACTTCTTCCCCGAGCTGGGCCTGGCCCCCCACCGCCCCGACGCTCTGCTGCTGTTTGAAGCCGACGACCCCGACCACGCCGAGGACACCGCCGGTTTTGAGGGAGCAGTGGCAACCGCGCTGGAGGCATTCGCCAGCCAGTACGAAACCACCCTGGATCTGCCTCCCGAGCCCGGCGACGCCGATTTGGCTCGCCTGCGCACCTGGGTGGCCGACAGGCTGGCCGAGGCCGGGGCGGATGCCGGACTGGCCTCGGCGGAGCTGTTCAAGCTCATCGACGACCTCTGAGATCTGCTAAGGAGTTCCCATGCTGCAAGACCAGAAGATCCTCATCACCGGCATGACCGGCCAGATCGCCTTCCCGATGGCGGCTTACTTGGCCGAGCAGAACGAAGTGTGGGGCATAGCCCGTTTCAGCGCCGAGGGCAGCCGGGAAATGGTGGAGGCGGCCGGGATCCACACCGAGGTGGCGGACATGGGCGACGGGGACTTCTCCATGCTGCCCGACGATTTCGACTACCTGGTCCACATGGCGGCCTTCCAGGGGCAGGGCCTGGACTACGACTGGGCCATCCAGGTGAACGCCGAGGGCACCGGCCTGCTCATGGCCCACTGCCAAAAGGCCAAGGCCGCGCTCATCGCCTCCACCTGCTCGGTGTACCACCCCCACCCCGACCCTTGGCACCTCTACACCGAGACCGATCGCATCGGCGACTGCCATGCGGTCCACGCCCCCACCTACTCGATGTCGAAGATCGGCGGGGAGGCGGTGGCCCGGACCATGGCCCGAGCACTCAACCTGCCCACCACCATCGCCCGCATCAACGCCAGCTACGGGCCCAACGGCGGGCTGCCGGTGTACCACATGGACTGGCTGATGAGCGACCTGCCGATCCGGCTGCGGGCACCGGCCCCGTCGCCCTACTCCCCCATCCACCAAGACGACATGAACGCCCAAGTGGAGCCGCTCCTGGCTGCCGCGTCGGTGCCGGCCACGGTGGTCAACTGGGGCGGGGACGAGCACGTCAAGGCCGAGGACTGGGTGATGCTGCTGGGCGAGCTGTCGGGAAAGATGCCCGAGGTCGTCTACGACGCCTTCCCCGGCTCACAACCGGGCAGCGGCGCCGACCCGGCCAAGCGGATATCGCTCACCGGCCCGTGCCAGGTGAGCTGGCGTGACGGCTTGGCCGGGGTCTACGACGCCCGCTACCCCGGTGGCCAGCCCGCCCCCGGAATCGGCGGCGCCGAACGCCTCTCCGCTGCCTACGGCAACGACTAGCTGAGCATGGAGGCCAACAGGCGGGCCAGCTCCAGCGGCTGATCACCCTGGATGCTGTGGCCGGCATCGGCCACAACCACCACCTCGGCGTCAGGCTGGCGGCGAAGGAGCTCTTCCACGTCCTCGTCACCCACCACGCCTGAATCGGCCCCCCGATAAAGCACTACTGGGCATGCAAGCGCATCCACCGCACCCCACAAATCGGAGAACTCGGGGCTGCCTGCGCCCGGTTTGGCCGGGTCGGTGAGCTTCCAGTCCCGCACCGGATCCCAACGCCAGGTCCAGCTGCCGTCGTCTTGCTCGAAGGCGTTGTGGATGATCCCCCGCCGCAGCGACGATTCGGAGCGGGTGGGGTTGAATTCCATGGTCCGGCCTAAAATGTCGTCGAAGCTCTCAAAGGTCTGAGGTCCCGAGATGAACTCCACGATGGGCTCGGCCTTGGCGTGGTCGGTGCCGGGGGTCACGTCCACCACCGCCAGCGACGGCACCAACTCCGGGAAGCGGGCACCCAGGCAGACAGCAGTCAGCCCGCCCAGCGACATGCCCACCACCAACTCCGCTTGAGGGGCCAGTTCTGCGATGGCCACCGCCACGTCGTCGGCCATCGACGGCGGCCAGTAGTCGTGTTCAGGCCGCCAATCGGAATGCCCGTGACCGGGCAGGTCTATTGCCACCACGGGTTCCCCTAGGGCCAGCACCACGGTGTCCCATGTGTGGGCATTCTGAGCGCCCCCATGGAGGAACACGACTCGGGCCGGGCCGATGCCCCATACGATGGCGCTCAACCCGAGTCCGCTCGGCAACTCCACTCGGCGGCGCTCAACCGTCGGGGGCCCGCCCCAGTCCAGCCCCGCCTCAGCGGCGTTATCGCCCAGCATGGAGAATTCGTCATACCCCGTCATCCTTATCACCCTGCCGGTATCGAGTTTTCGCTGCCAACTACTAACGTGTCGCCGACATGAGTAATCCTGCCTGGGAGACCGATCCCACGACGCGCCACGAATACCGCTGGTGGGACGGCGACAGGTGGACTGACTATGTGGCCGACAACGGGGTTCAGACCCTCGACCCCCTCACCGGAGCGGAGAATCTGAAGCCCCCGGCGAGCCGGGCAGTCCCAACAGCACCCGATTCGTCGAGCCAGCCCGACCAGGGCTCGCGGGCATCTCTGCAATCCCAGGAACTAGCTACTCGCCTTTCCCGATTCGGCGCCCGGCTCCTCGACGGGATCATCTTCTTGGCCATCACGGTGCTCTTTCTTTTTGCCCTTCACCTCATCGATGTCAAGCCGATGCCCTTCGACGAGCTGTCCGACTCGGAAACCGCCGATGAGACCTTCGAGCACCTCCGGGACTATTCCGACAGCATTCAGTCTGTTGCCCTATGGCTAGCCGCCATCGGGGCGATCTACGAGATCGCCTTCATCGCCATGAAAGGCCAAACGCCGGGGAAGATGGCCACCAGAATCCGGGTTGTTCGAGCTGACGACCTCTTCCAGCCGGAATGGGGCCGACCCCCGACGTGGGGCAGTTCATTCGGCCGCTGGGCTCTGCCATTCCTTCTCGGCCTTCCGGCGTGGTTTGTTCCCTTTGTCGGAGAGTTCTTGGTGCTGCTTTGCTATCTCTCCCTGGTTTGGGATCGAGAGCGTCAAGGCTGGCATGACAAGGCGGCGAGAACGTTCGTCATCAAGAAGCCATAGAGCTCCGGACCTCTGCACTAACCTCAAGCGACGATGAGCGTGTCTGCATGGGAGCCCGATCCCACCGGTCGCCACCAATACCGCTGGTGGGACGGCGAGGGGTGGACTGACCAGGTGGCTGACGACGGGGTTCAGACCGTCGACCCCGTCAGCGCCGCAGAGGCAAGGCTTCCCCACGATGCGCTTCCATCGATGCCGCCCCCATCCAGCCCCTCCGATGGCCAACCCGGGGATACACACCCTTCGGGGGTGCCCGACCCGCTGACGATACTGGCGTCAAAGGGCCAGCGCTTCGGCGCATTCCTCCTCGACTTGGTGCTGGTCGTTTTCACCCTGGGCATCGGCTATTTGATCTGGATGCTGATCGTCTGGGCTCGCGGGCAAACTCCCGCCAAACAGGTGCTCAGGATGCGAGTAGTAAGCCTTGACCAGCGCCAAGCCGCCAGTTGGCCGCTCATGTTCGTTAGGCAGTTCCTGCTCGGTGCTGTTGTATGGGCGGTGGACTTTGCCATTGGCAGTGCCACTGGCGTCACCGTGTTGGGGCTTTTGTGGCTGTTGGCCAACGCGATTTCGCTGCTAGTCAGCAACAGGCACCAGGCGTTGTGGGACAGGATCGTGAAAACCGTGGTGGTCGCCGACCAGGATCGGGTTTTCGCCCCATCTCGGTAAACCACCTGTACACCGGCTGCTGTGTTTCAAGCGGTCATCAGCCCCTTGAGGTGAGCTGCCAACTCCTCGTGGCACTCGAGCTGTTCGCTGATGTAGTCAGGAGCAAGGCCGACAACGTGGATGCGGATATTGATGGTGTCGGTTCCGGTGGCGGCCATCTCGGAGTGCAGTTGTTCGGCCGCTTCAACGCCGTCGGCGGCCAGCACGGTGTTGGCTCCTTGGTCCCAGCGGGCCATCGTCCCCTGGGCGGCGTAGCTCCGGTAGATGTCAAGTTGGTTGTCAACAGCCTCGCCTGGTGGACCGCCTATCCATACCCGGCGAATCAGAATCTTCGGCCCCGTCCCGCCAGCCTCGTCGTAGGCGTCGGACAGCCGCCGTACATGGTCGACGGCTTGAAGGCTGTCGTAGAGGATACCCAGCCCTAAACCGGCTGCCCGGCGGACGGCGGCGAGCGACTGGGCGGCGGCCACCATCGGCACGGGATGGTCGGCACAGGCCGCGATGGCCCGATCATCGGCCAGTGGGCCCTGAGCCTCGCCCCGCAGCGCGGCCACCAATTTGGGCAGTGCTTCTTTGAACCGCGAACCGATTTCGTCGAACGGAACCTCGGCCAGTTCGAAGTCCACCGGCAGCGCCCCGGATGCGAACCCTGCCCCCACTCTTCCAGGGAAGGCAGCGGCCAGCCAGGCCACTTCCTCCGCAATGAGTGTGTAGGGCTTCATCGGCAACAGCAGCGGGCAGGGTGCAGCCCAACCGGTGGGCATGGCGGCCAGCAGGAACCCGGCCATCTGCTGGGGGTTGGGAAAATATCCCGGGAAACCGGCGTGGTGTTCCGACACCATGACCCCGTCATAGCCCACCTCTACTGCCTGCCGAGCCAACAAGCGCACTTCGTCCAGTTGCTCTGCGGCTGGGCCGTCGTGGGGATACAGCCGAAGCGACACCGAGCCATTGGCCAGCGGCGGTGCGGTACTTTCGGCCACTGGTTTAGCGCCGGATGAAGGTGTCGGCGAAGCGGCCCAGGGCCTCGCGCTTGACCTCAATGGCGGCATGGGATGGGTCGCCGGGATACCAGGGCATGGCGATGGTGGAGGTGACCCCGTACTCGTTCATCTTGTCGTGCAAACGGGGGGAGGGCTCGGCGTTGGGGATCACCATGGTCTCGAACGGGCCGTCTTCCTTGCCGGCCTCCTTGCGCAGCTCGCCGAGGCGGTCTAGCAGTTGGTGGATCTCGGACAGGTCATAGTTCATGCCCAGCCAGCCATCGTTGCGAACCGCCCGGGCCAGCGCGGCCTCCGACTTGCCACCCACCCAGATCGAGACCGGCACCTCGGGTTGGGGGTACACGCCGGTGGGGCCGAAGTCGAAGAACTCGCCGTGGAACTCGGCGGTGCCGTCTCGCCAGAAGCGGCGGCATATCTCGATCATCTCGTCGGTGCGTCGCCCTCGGCTGCGAGGGTCGGCTCCCATCAGATCGATCTCCTCCCGCAGCCAGCCCACACCCACGCCGAGGCGGAACCGGTCGTTGGAAAGCAGCGACAGAGTGGCCACCTGGCTGGCCACCGAGAACGGGTCGCGCATGGGCAGGATGTACACGTAGGTGAGCACCTCCAGGGCGCTGGTGGCGCTCAACATGGCCGACGCGGTGATCAGAGGGTCGGGAAACGGCGAGGTGTGGCTGAAGGGGTTCTCTCCCGACGGGTGTACCGAGGCGAACCCCTCGGGGACGGCCACATGGTCGGCCAGCGCTACTCCGGTGAATCCCTCGGCCTCGGCGGCCCGGGCGATGTCCACCAACTGGTCGGTTTCCTCGAACATCACCGCGGCGTAGTACTTCACCAGCTAACTCCTTGCGTCGCGTCGGCTGTCTCGTATTGGCCGATCAGGATTCCGGCAGGGCGCCCAGCATTACATCGGGGCCCAGCGCTGGAGCGATGAACGGTGAGAAGTCCGGCCCCCGCCGCAGACTGTGTCCGCCGTCGACATTGATGCACTGCCCGGTGATCCACCGCGACTCGGGACCGATCAAGAACCGGGACAGATTGCCCACATCCTCCGGGAGTCCCACATCGGCCATTGGGGTGTTGACGATGTAGCTCTCGTACACATCGCCATCTCGGGGGATGCCCTCCATGATCTCGGTGGCGATAAACCCGGGGCGGATGGCGTTGAACCGGATGTTGGCCGCACCATACTCATCGGCCGCGTTGCGCATCATGGCCTCGATGCCCGCCTTGCCAGGGGTGTAGGCCCCGAAGTACGGGTGGGTTATCTGACCGGCTATAGACGACATGCCCACGAACGAACCGCCCCCGGCAGCTCGCATCAAAGGCACCGAGTGCTTGATGGACAGCATGGTGCCCAACACGTTGAGATGGAGCACCCGCAGGAACTCTTCGGTGTCCTGAACGTGATAGGGGCCCATGCCCCCGCCCCCGCCGGCGTTGGCCACCACCCCATTCAGCGTCCCGGTGGGCTCGGCTGCGGCAGCGACGGCCGCGGCCACTGACGCCTCGTCGGTCACGTCGGCCACCACATAGGACACGCTCCCTCCGTTGGCTGCGGCCCTCTCGGCGCGCTCGGCTGAGTCGGCCAATTTCGACTCGGTGCGCCCGCAAATGGTGACCGCAGCACCGTCGGCGGCCAGCGCCGCCGCGCAGGCATGGCCGATGCCGGTTCCGCCACCGGTCACCAGCACTCCGTATCCCTTCACGCCATCTGCCATGATTGCTCCCTGATGAATCGCACAAGGCTGTTCGCCTTGTGCGGTTGATTGATCTCAGCAGCCGCAAAGGTAACAGGAGGATCAGATGAAGGCAGACGCGCTGGACGCATTCCGGCTGGACGGCAAGGTCGCGGTGATCACCGGGGCGGCCTCGGGCATAGGCGAGGCCACCGCCGAGCTGTTCGCCGCCGCCGGGGCCAAAGTGGTGTGCGGCGACTTGGACGGCGAAGGGGCGGAGACCACCGCCAAGCGGATCCGAGAGGACGGCGGCGAGGCCGTCGCTCAGGCCTGCAATGTGACGTCCCGTGAAGAGGTGGACGCCCTGGTGGCCCGGGCGGTTTCCGCCTACGGCGGGTTGGACATCATCGCCAACATCGCCGGCGCCATGTTCCCCGGCCTCATAGAAGACCTGACCGACCAGGACATCGACCGGGGTATCGACTTGAACCTCAAAGGCGTGCTCTATGGCTGCCAAGCGGCCATCAGGGCCATGAAAGATGATGGCGGCGGGGTCATTTTGAACGTGTCGTCGGGGGCCATCGACCTGGCCTACGAGGGCATCGGGGTGTATGCCTTCACCAAAGCGGCGGTAGCCATGCTGGGCCGCACCCTGGCACTGGAGGTGGGCCGCTACGGGATCAGGGTATGCACCCTGGCGCCGGGCAGCACGCTCACCAGATTCACCACTTGGCGCCTGCACAACGAGGACGGGACCCTGAACCAGGAGGCTTACGACGAGTTCTTGGACTACGCCCGAGACCTCTCCCCCATCGGCGCCTTGGGCGAAGCGCTAGACCAGGCCTACCTCATGCTCTACTTGGCCTCCGACGCCGGAAAGTTCACCACCGGCAACGTCTTCCGCTCCAACGGCGGCCAGACCACCACCTTCTAGATTTTCCAAAAAGGCAGTGGTCCCCAACCGAGACGAGGCGGTGGATGGTAAACCGCTAGCGCGGCGACCGAGGCAACCCCATCCCGGCAGTGGCGATGATGTCCCGCTGGACCTCGTTCACACCACCGCCGAAGGTCCCCACCGGCGCTCCCCGATAAGCGCGCTCCAACTCCCCCGCGAGCACTGCCTCCGGCGTCCCTTTCACCAGGTAAGAACGCTGCCCCAACACCTCCATTAGCGACTGGAACGACTTCACCTTCAGCTCTGTGCCGAACACCTTCATGGCCGAGGCGTCGGCCGGTTTCAGCTCGGTGTCCTCTAAGGCGGCGGCCACCTTCCAGTTGTACATCTTTAGCGCCTCGTTGCGGGCGTACACCTCGGCCAGGGCCAGACGCACCCATTCCTGGTCGATGACCCGGCGACCGTCGTCCAGGGTGGTCTGGCGGGCCCAGTCCACTACCCTGCGCAGCGGCCCGTCGATATTGCCCGCCGGAGCCAGCCCAACTCGTTCGTGGTTGAGTTGGGCGGTTATGAGCTTCCAGCCCCCGTTCACCTCGCCGATGCGGGCCCAGTCGGGCACTCGGATGTCGTTGTAGTAGGTGGCGTTGGTGTGGCCCCCGCCCAGAAGCCAAATGGGAGTGTGGCTGAAACCGTCCAGGGTGGCGTCCACCGCGAAGATGGTGATGCCCTGGTGCTTGGGCACATCGGGGTCGGTGCGGGTGGCCAGCCATATCCAGTCGGACTCGTGGCCGCCAGTGGTCCATATCTTCTGACCGTTGATGATCCACTCGTCGCCGTCGCGCACCGCCCTGGTCTTGAGCGAGGCCAGGTCGGTGCCCGCGGTGGGCTCGGAATAGCCGATGGCGAAGTGCAGCTCGCCAGCCAAGATCTTGGGGAGAAAGAACGCCTTCTGCTCCTCGCTGCCGTACACGTTCAGGGCCGGCCCCACCGTATTGAGGGTCACGAACGGCAGGGGCACTCCGGCCCGGTTGGACTCTTCGAAAAAGATGAGCTGCTCCAGTGGCGTGTAGCCCTGGCCGCCCCATTCCTTGGGCCACCCCACCCCAAGCCAGCCGTCCTTGCCCATCTGGCGGACGGTCTCTTTGTACACCGGTCCCCCGTGCTCGCCGCCCAGGGCGTCGCGCCGCTCGGGGGTCATCAGGTTCTCGAAGTAATTCCGCAGAGTGGCCTGGAGCTCGAGTTGGCTTTCGGTGAGGGCAAGGAACATCGACGGCAACCTTATTGCGCCGTCGGCCGTGAGCTTCAGCCGGGCCGGGCGGTCAACCCCACAGGGCGGGGCGGGTGCCGATCACCTTGGTTTCGGCCAGGCGGGCGATCTCTGCTTCGTCGAGGCCGAGCACATCGCTCAGGATTTCCTCGTTGTGCTCTCCCAAGGTAGGGGCGGGACGGCCGAGGCGGTGGTATTGGCCGTTGAACCGGGCCGGGAAGCTGGGATAGGGAACCGCGCCGACCACAACATGGTCCATCCACTGCTGGTGGCCCCGGGAGGCTAGCTGGGGGTTGTCGATCGACTCCCGGCCGGTGATCACCGGGGCGGCGGGCACGCCGGCGGCCAAGAGCTCGTCTACCGCGGCGTCGCGCTCCCTTCGGGCCGCCCAGCCACCTATGGCGGCGTCGATTTCGTCGTGATTGGCATGTCGCTCGTCCCGGCTGGCCCACCCTGCCCAGTCGTCTTGTCCGATCAGAGCCGCCAGAGGCGGCCATTGGGAGTCCTCGTCTACAGAGACCACCACCCACTGGTCCTCACCGGCGGCGGCATAGATTCCTTGGGGAGCGGCGTAGGGCGAGCGGTTGCCCTGGCGCTGGAGGAGCTGGCCGTAAGCCGTCCACTCGATCACCTGCTCGGCGGCCGCGTTCAGCCCGGCCTCGATCAGCGGGACTTCCACCAGCAGGCCCTCGCCGGTCTGGGCCCGATGCTCCAGGGCCAACAGGGTGGCGAACACCGCGTGCATTCCGCCCAGTTGGTCGCACATGCCCCGGGGCACCAGCGGGCGGCCGTCGGGATCGCCGGTGAGGAAGGCCAGGCCGCTGGCCTGCTCGATGGTCATGGCAAAGCCGGTGCGGTCGCGCCACGGCCCGGTCAGGCCGAATGCCGGCATCCGCACCATGATGGCGTCGGGGTTGAGCCGGTGGACCTCGTCCCAGTCCAAGCCGAAGTTCTCCACCACCCGGGGGGAGTAGTTCTCGATCACGATGTCAGACATCTCTACCAACCGCTTCACCTGGGCCAGTCCGCCGTCGCTCGAGAGATCCAGGGTGACCGACCGCTTGCCGGTGTTGGCGCCGTGAGTCACCGGGCTCCACTCCCACAGCTCGTCGCGTTGGAGCCCGCTGGCAAAGCGCATCCCGTCGGGGCGCTGGATGGACTCCACCTTGATGACATCGGCGCCCAAAGCCGAGAACAAACACGAAGCCACCGGCCCAGCCCAGAACGTGGCCAGATCGCAAACCCGGAGTCCGGCTAGGGGAAGCGACGGCTCAGTGCGGGCGGGCAGCGGGCTTGAGGCTCGATTCGTATCGCCATGGGTACCCAGCAGTTCATCGTCGGCGTCATCCAAGGCGGGAGCAGGGGGCACCGGACGGGCCGGGCGGGCGCTGAGCAAGTAGGGCACTCGAGGCTGGGTGAACCTGCCGGGATTCTCCACGTACACCCCGCGCTCGGCGAAGTGGTCGATCTGGGCCACGCGGCTGCCGTCGCCTATGGGCGCTACCGGCACCCGCAGCAAGGTGGCCTTCTCCACGATCTCATCCACGGTGTGGGCCTGGGTGTAGCGGGCGATGCGGGCCCAAACATCGTTGCGGTGGTCCATACGGCCGTCGCCGCTGGCCAGCTTCGGATCATCGGCCATCTCGGGGTCGTCGATGACCACGCAGAAGTCCTTGAACTGCTGGCCGGTGATAGTGCAAAAGCCCACCCAGCCGTCTTTGGCCGGCTCCACTGAGGGGATCTCGATGGAGCGGGTGGCCCCGGTGCGAGCATCAGAAGCGTAGGCCGCATAGAGGTGGGCATAGACGATGAAGCTGGTGGTCATGGCCTCGTAGGCAGAGACGTCTACATGCTCGCCTTGGGTGCCGTCCCGTCTGGCGGCCATCAGCGCGGCCAGCCCCAGAGCACTGGCGTTTGCCGCCGTCAGGAACTCCCCCAGCTTGCCGCCCACCCCGAGGGGCATCTCTCCGGGAATGCCGCGGCTGTGGGTGGAACCCACCCAGGCTTGAAGGGTGAACTCGTTGGCCGGACGCAGGTCCCACGGCCCGCCCCGACCCCACGGTGAGATCGACAGCAGCACCAGAGCGGGATTCTGCTCGGCCAGTTCAGCGTGGCCCAGCCCCATCGACTCCACCACGCCCGCGCCCAAGTCCTCCACCACTAAATCGACGGTGGTGGCGAGCTCCAGAAATCGGCGGCGGCCCTCTGGGTCGTCCAAGTCGATCACCGCGCTGCGCTTGCCGGCGTTGAGGAACTGGAAGAAGGCACCGTCTCCAGCACCGTCGCCGGCAGGCGATCCCGAAGCCGACCACGACCGCAAAGGGTCGCCGCCGGGAGGCTCAATTTTGATTACCTCGGCACCGGCGTCGGCAAACAGCTTGGACGTGTAGGCCCCTCCGACGGTGCGGGTCATTTCCAGCACCCGCACCTGGTCGAGCACCGCCCCATCGGGGGTGCCCAGCAGACCTCCCTCGGCCGTCTCAGCCATGGCCGGGCGCTAGCCGATGACGACGGGGTTGATGGGGCTGCCGGTGGCCCCGGTCACGTTCAGCGGAGACACGGTCATGAAACCCTCGTGGCAACCGTCGGCGGCCATCTGGGAGAAGTTCAGGAACTCCAGCATGTAGATGCCCGCGCCCACCAGCAAGATCTTGTGAACGGTGAGGAAGTCGTTCTCGTCGAACGGGATGACCTCGATGGCCGCGTTGTCGGAGCCCACGGCCACTACGTCATTGGCCATGAGCCACTCGGCCCCATCGTTGTTGATGCCTGGCTGGGCGAAGGGCTGCTCTGCGGATGGGTCAGCCTCAATCGACCACCACATGTCGAGGTAGCCAGTGCGGATCAACACGATGTCGCCGGCTCGCACCGGGGTGCCCTGGGCCTCGGCGCAGGCGGCCATGTCGGCCCCGCCGATCGGCGTGCCCGCCTCCAGCCAATTGTCGGCGCCCATGTGGGCCACCATGTCCAACAGCACGGCGCGGCCGGCGATGGCGCCCACCTTCTCGATACCCAGCCGGGAGGCCCCGGTGTGGGTCTTCATGGCCTCCTTGGAGAAGCCGTTGTAGTGCTGGTCTTGGCCGTACACATGGCACAGGGCGTCCATGTGGCTGGTGGTGTGGGAGGCGAACACCAGCACGTCCTCGTGGGCCCCGGTGCCGGCGTGGCAGCCGTAAGCCTCGTAGATACCCTCATCGGAGGCGTTCTGGAGGGTCAGCCGCATAGGCGTCCCCCGGTAGTCCATGATGGGCACGCCCTGCGATTGGATGGGGATACCCAACGGGTAAACCTTGCCGGTGGTGATCGACGCACTGGCATCTCTCACCACGTCGGGGGTGAGCAGATTCAGCGCCCCCCGCTCATCCTCGTCGCCCCATCTTCCCCAGTTGTTCTCTGCCATGGCCGAGACTCTAGTGATGCCAAGGCCAACCGGTCACCCCGGCCAGCTGGTCACTCTGCCGAGGATGGCGGCGGCTTCATGCCCATGTCCTGCATGCGCTGTTCCATCAGGGGAACCAGCCCGGGAAAACCAGGGACCGGGCGCAGGCTGCGGTTCAGGACCTGAGCCGCTATGACGAGCATCACCAGAGTCAGGCCCCAGTTGGTGCCCATTCGGATGAGCACGTACTCGTTGGTGGAAGAGTTTTGAAGCAGCCAGACATCGAACCCGGCACTGACCAGAACCGCAACCGCTGCCATCGCGGTGATGCGGGCCGATGCCGAGCGGTACGCCCGGTGCGCCAGGGTCTCGGCATCTAAAGACAGCAGGTAGGGCAGCACATACCGGGCCACGCTGCGGCCGGCGGCGACAGATACAGCCAAGCCCACGCCCATCAGGGCCTTGGCGCCGATCCCGATGCCGAAATACAGGTCTTCGCTGTCGTAGATGATGCCCAGGGTGCCTCTAATCAGCAGGTACAGCACGAAGATTGGCATCACCCGGCCCAACGGCAGGCCCCGGCGGTAGCGGCTCACCTGGGCCTTGACGGCCCACAGAGTCATGGCGGCTATGGCCGGTACCAATCCGAACGCGCTGTTGAGCACCAGGAACAGCACGATGGGCATGTACTGGTCGAACACGTCGGCCCGAGTGGGGGCCGACGGCATCGGCGTTGGCGGAGAGGTGTCGTCGGCCATGAACAGGTTGCTCGGCGGCTTTAGCGGGACAGGGCGAACCAGGCCCGGGCGGCGTCGGCGTCGCCGAAGGCCTCCACACCGGGGCTGTCGAGGCTGATGCGCTCCCACGACAGCAGCAGCAGATCGGTGCCGCTGGCCCGCACCGCGGCGTCGCCCTTGGCGTGCTCGAAGCTCATCTTGATGCAGCCGCCATCGTTGACCAGCAGCCACTCCCCCTCGCCGTCGGTGCGGTGCAAGTGCAAGCTGGCGTCGGGCAGGGTCATGTCCCAGTTGGCCACCGAGAACGGCAGCACCACGTCGAACAGCTCGCTCACGCCATCGGCTCCCAGATCGGAGTCGATGGGGCTGGAGGCCCCGAAAGCGGCCTCGGCGTCCCAGCGGTGTACCGCGGTCTCGTGGGCCATGCGGCGGAAGTAGAAGGCCATGGTGTTCTGGCCGGCCCAGCTCCACACGGCCTCATCGGGGTCAGCCCCGTCGAGAGCTTCTTGCACCAAGCGGTGTCCCTCCTCGAACCATTCCACGATGGCGTTGCCTTCGGGGGGGCGGGGGATCTCATCGGCGGGAATCATCTCGGTGGCCCGCTCGGCCACGTGGCGGCCCACTGAGCGGTAAACCCGGCCCACATGGGCCAGCAGCTTGTGCATGGTCCAGCCGGGGCACGACGGCACGACGGCGCCGATATCCCGCCGCCCGGCGGCGGCGATGGCCTCTCCGTCGGACCGCAGGGCTTGCTGATAGACGGCTCGGTCGATGCTCATGGCCCGACGGTACCAATCGCAGGCCGCCGAACTGCTACTAGCGCGGCGCAGTTTGCTAGAACCAAGCCATGTTTGAAGCCAATTGGGACCTAGACACCCTCCGGGTGTTCCTCCACATCTTGGGCGCCGCGGTGTGGATGGGCGGCCAGGTGATCGTGGCCGCCTTGGTGCCGGCCCTGCGCCGGGTCGGCCCCGAGGCCACCCAGGCCGCGGCCCAGCAATTCTCCCGGGTGGCATGGCCCTTCTTCTGGCTGGCGGTGTTGACGGGCCTGTGGAATCTGCTCGCAGTCGAGTTCGAAGACGCGGCCAACAGCTACCACATCACCCTCACCATCAAAATGGTGCTGGTGATCGCCACCGGTGTGGCCGCCTGGCTTCACACCAAGGCCACCGACCGCCGCCGCATCGCCATGATGGGCTCGCTATCGGGCGTTGCATCAATCGGCGCTGTTCTGGTGGGCGTGGCGCTGTAGAGCTTGAGAGCTCTCTCAGGGACCGTTCTCAGAAATCGAAGTCTCCGAAAATCTCAGGGACGGTGAAGTCGAACCCCACTTCGAAGGCGGCTCGAGCTCCGAACAGCGAGTCCATGGCCGCGCTGGCAATCTCATAGGCGGCTCTAATCTCCACCAGCGCCTCAGGACCGATGACCGCTCGAGCCTCGATCAGGGCATCGGCGGCCACCGCCCGGTTCTCGACCAACAAGGCATCGACTGCGTCGCAAGCGGCCTGAGCCCGACGCCGGTACTCCTTGGCTTCGATGACGACATCTCGAGCCGCGTCATAGACGTCTGTGGGGGTCTCGGAATCGCTGAACGAGTACGCCAGCGCCGATGCGGCATGGACGTCGTCGGCACCGCCGCGGTCGCCGGCGGCGGCCTGAATCTCGAAGACAGTTGCGGTGGCCGCGGCCAGGTTGATCCTGGCTTCCGCCAGGGCGGCCCACAGTTCGTCGGCCACCTCCGCGTTGTAGGCGGTTCGAGTCACCGCCAGCGTGGTCAGCGCAGAGCGGAATTCGCCGACCGACGACGAGCTGATGTCTTCGGCCACCGCGGCCTTGAGATCGGCGGCCAGAGCGGTTTGGGAGGCGGCTTCCGACTCCTTGAGATAGGCGGTTCGTGCATTGGCCAGCAGGATCAGGGCCTCATCGACCTCCCGATAAGCTTGGCGGGCATCAGCCAGCACGGTGAGGGTATTGGCCATCTTGACGTAGCCGGCTTCGTCGGCGTCCAGATCGGCCTCCCTTTCCCGCTCCTCAACCAGGGCCACCAGGGCGTTGGCCAAATGGCCGGAGAATCCGCTCTCTTCGTTGGTTTGCCCAGCCGCGGCCCCGGCCCCCGCGCCGAAGACGGCGCTGCTGGCCGTTTCGGGCGCGGCGAAGGCGGCGGTAACCTCGGCCAGCGTGCTGCGGGCGGCATCGGCGTAGGCGGCAACTGACCCTTTGGCCCGCAAAGCCTCGGCCATGGCCATGACCGCGGCCTTGTCGGCATCATGGGCCGAGGCGAGGGCCTCGTCGTTCCAGTCGGCGATGTCGGCAAAGAAACCGGACCGCTGGGCCGCGTCGGCCGCCTCCCCGATATGGGCGCAAGCGCTGCGGAGAGCCTCGACCGCACCGGCGTAATACCGGGAGTCGGACACGACGCCCCCGGCAGAGAATTCAGCGTTCGCAACCGGATCAGCCATGCTCCCTACCGTAGTTGAGTAAGAATAGGGGTATGTCAGAAGCCTTGACCCCCGAGGAGATAGCCCGAAAGATCAAGCGGGCCGGGATTGGCAAGGCCAAATTCGACTTCACCCAGACGTCCATCTTGGGCATCATGGCCGGGGCGTTCATCGCCCTGGGCGGGGTGTTCGCCCTCACTATCGCGGTCAGCCCCGAGCTGGGTACCGGCCCGGCCCGGCTGCTCATCGGGGCGGGCTTCTCATTGGGGCTGTTCTTGGTGGTGGTCACCGGGTCGGAGCTGTTCACCGGCAACAACTTGATGGTGGCCAGCTTCTTCAGCCGCCGCATCAGCGGCCCCGAGCTCACCCGCAACTGGGCGCTGGCGTTTGCGGCCAATCTGGTGGGCGCCCTGGTGATCGTTTTCTTGGTGTACTTCAGCCGGTGGTGGGCCCAGGCCGACTACTCGTTCTCGGCGCGCACCATCCAGATCGCCAACGACAAAGTCAACTTGTCGTTCGGCACCGCATTCGTGCGGGGGCTCTTGGCCAACATGCTGGTGTGCTTGGCGGTATGGATGGCGGTGGCGGGCCGCTCTCTGGTGGACAAGATGATTGGGATCCTGCTGCCCATCACCGCTTTCGTGGCCGCCGGATTCGAACACAGCATCGCCAACATGTTCTTTCTGCCCCTGGGGTGGCTGGTGTCCACCGACGCCGACGCCCTAGCCGCCGCCGGCCTCACCACCGACCAGATCGACCGCCTCGGCTTCGGCTGGATCCTGCACAACCTGGTAGCCGTCACCCTCGGCAACATCATCGGCGGCGCCCTAGTAGGCCTCACCAACTGGACGGTCTACTTGAGGCGGCAATAGCGATTACGCCGCTCGTGGTATCGTTCGCGTATATACAGGTTACCGCTTGTATTTTTTCGTTGTTATAACAGGCTTTACCATGTAATCTAACCCTTGTGCCGAACTCCGACCTAGCCCGCAACCGACTTGACGACCGCTACAAGACCCTTCCCGCCCCCGACAAGTTCACGCGTCCCCACAAAGGGTGGATCCGAGCAATCCGCGACGCTCTAGGCATGACCACCAGCGAATTGGCCTCCCGAATGGGAGTCCGCCAGCAGACCATCAGCGGCATCGAGCGCAGCGAACAGCACGACACCATCCAACTGAAAACCCTTGAGAGAGCCGCCCAGGCTATGAACTGCCGACTGGTCTACGCCCTAGTCCCGAACACCACCCTTGAGGAAACCCTCATGAACCAAGCCAGGCACAGAGCAATGCAGTATCTGGAAGAGATTTCGCAGCACAGCCGGCTCGAAGATCAAGCTGTCAGCACCAAGGAACTAGCCGACCAGATCGAAGAGTTGGCTGATCGCCTCGCTGGTCGGCGTGGCCTGTGGACCGAGGAGCCGGCTGCTTCACAGTGACTGACGCCCTTATTCCCATAGGAGAGGGCCACACAGAGCTATCTCCTGAGGACCATGAAGGATTGATTCCGACCTATATCGCAACCCGCGGCGAGCTATTCGACGCGGAACAGCGAAACATCGTCCAAGCCCTGCTTCGCCGCCCTCCACGGGCAGAGGAACTGCTCGACCACAAGTACCTTCGCAACCTGCATAACGCGATGTTCGGCCAGGTCTGGAATTGGGCGGGTCAATACCGAACGCGTGAGACGAACATCGGCATAGAACCAACCCAGATCCCTGTCGCCGTGCGCTCCCTCATCGACGACGCCACCTGGTGGATCGATTCAGAGACATTCGAGATCGACGAAATCGCCGTGCGGTTTCACCATCGTCTCGTTGCCATCCACCCGTTTCGCAACGGCAACGGACGCCACAGCCGCGTGGCGGCCGACTACCTCGCCCGTGCACTCGGAGCCGAGGCCTTCACCTGGGGTCGCTTTCTCAGACTTGCTACCAGCGACCTCCGAAAGGCCTACCAGTCTGCACTGCAAGACGCCGATGCCGGAGAAATCAGCCAGCTTCTGATCTTTGCCCGAAGCTGAATCGCCATCTACGCCATCTATGCCATTTATATCGCCATCGGCCACCACTCCCGACAGCCGCTTTCCTACTGCAAGGTCGTCGAACTCCAGGCCAGCCATCGGGGCCACGCTACCCTGCGGCCATGGGCAACAGGCTTGATGGCAAGGCGGCGATGGTCACGGGAGCGGGCAATGGGATCGGGCGGGCCGTTGCGCTGTTGCTGGCCGAGCATGGGGCGCAGGTGGTGGTCAATGATCTGGGGACCAACGAGTTAGGCGAAGGGGCCGACAACTCCCATGCGGGCCGGACGGTGGCCGACATCGAGGCTGCGGGGGGCACGGCGGTGGCCAACCACAGCGACGTGGCCACTTTCGAGGGCGCCGGAGATGTGGTGCAGCAGGTGGTGGACACCTATGGGCGCATCGACATCGCGGTGAACTGCGCGGGGGCGGCCATCGGGGGGTCGATATATGAGATGGCACCGGAGCTGTATCACAAGACCATTGCGTTGCAGATGTCTCAGAAGTGGTACATCGCCCGCCATGCGGTGCCGCTGATGGCGGCCCAGGGCTGGGGCCGGGTGGTGAACACCACCTCGCACGGGGCGCTGGGCGATCTGGGCCAGCCGGCGTTCGCCGCGGCCATGGGCGGAGTGATCTCCATGACCAAGGCGCTGGCCACCGAGACGGCGGGCACCGGGGTGACGGTGAACTGCCTGGCGCCGGGGGCGGCCACCCGGCTGCACGCCAAGTCGCACGACGAATTCAAGGCCTGGCATGAGCAGGGCATCATCGACGACGAGATGTGGAACAGTTACCTAACCACTCCCCCGCCCGAGTACGTGGCCCCTGCGGTGGTGTGGCTGTGTACCGACGCGGCCGACTACGTGAGCGGCCACGTGGTCCACGCCGCCGGCGGCCAGGTGGCGGTGTTCAACGAGCTGCGAGAGGAACGGGCCATCTACCGGGGCGACCACTCCCAGGTCGACCCCTGGACCCTCGACGAGCTCGACCACCTGTTTCCCCGCAACCTTCTACCCCGGCCCTGAGGGCGGGCCGCGCCGCCACAGCGCTCAGAGGGTGTGCTGGCAGACCCAGCGGTGCATGGCGATACCCGAGGCCACACCAGCATTGATAGAGCGGGTGGAGCCGAACTGGGTGATGGCCAGCACGGCATCGCAGGCAGCCACCGCCTCGGGCGACAGACCCGGCCCTTCCTGGCCGAACAGCATCACGCAGCGCTCGGGCAGCGAGTGGTCCTCGATGGGCACGGTGCCGGGGCCGTTGTCGATGCCCAGGATCGGCAGCTCGGCCTCGGCGGCCCAGGCCGCCAAGTCGTCCAGTTCAGGGTGGTGCAGCAGGTGAAGGTAGCGGTCGGTGACCATGGCGCCCCGGCGATTCCAGCGCCGCCGGCCCACGATGTGCACCGCAGCCGCTCCGAAGGCGTTGGCGTTGCGCACCATGGTCCCGATGTTGAGGTCGTGCTGCCAGTTCTCCACCGCCACATGGAAGCCGTGGCGGCGGGCATCGAGGTCGGCCACGATCGCCTCCTGGCGCCAGAAGCGGTAGGCGTCCACCACGTTGCGGGTGTCGCCGCCCTCTACCAGTTCAGGGTCGAGGCGAGGAGGAAGGCGCTCAGCCCAGCGCCGGGATTCGCCCATGCCGGCTGCCCTGCTCAAACCATCGCAGCAATGAGCTCAGCGTGCTCGTCGATCGATCCGAAGCAGGGGGTGAGCGCCCAGGCCCGCTTCAGATAGAGATGGGCGTCGATCTCCCAGGTGAAGCCCATGCCGCCGTGGACCTGCACGCAGTCTTTGCCGTTGTGGTCGGCAGCCTCGGCGGCCAGGATGCGGGCCCCCGACACAGCGCGGGACGTGTCCCCCAACTCAGGGGCGTCTAGCACGCAGCCGGCGTAGTAGAGGGCGGCTCGAGCCACCTCTTCGCGGCTGTACATGTCGGCGCACTTGTGCTTGACGGCCTGGAACTGGCCGATGGGCTTGCCGAACTGCTGGCGCTCCTGGGCATAGGCCACGGCCAGTTCCCGAGCGCCGGTGGCCAGGCCCACTTGGAGAGCCGAGCATAGAAACACCGCTCGATTGTGCCAGCCAGAGGCGTCAGCCGCTTTTTCTCCCTGGGGCAGCTCGGCCACTCGGCCCACCGGTGTGAGCGGGTCCACCGAGTGGGCCGGGTCGATAGACAATTCGGCGGCGTCCACCCGCCACAGTCCGTCTTGGTCGAGCACTAACAAGGCGTCGATCACGTCGGGGTACTCCACCAATGAAGGACCCCCGGTTCGCTCGACGAGGCCCACCACCGCATCATCGACTACCCCCGCGGCCAGAAGTGTGCCCACCAGCGGTCCGGGAACCAGGGACCGGCCCAACTGCTCGAACACCAGCCCGGCCTCGGCCCAGCCCAGTCCGACACCGCCGTCGTCTTCGGGCACCACCAGTGAGAACACGCCGGTGTCGGCCAGCTCGCCCCACAGGCGTCGGTCCACCCCACCGCAGTCGGCTAGACCCCGCACGGTGTCGATGTCGAAGCGGCCCTCGCACAGGTCCCGGATGCCATCGCACAGCGCGACTTGGTCGTCAGAAAGCTCGAAGTCCATCCCTACCGCTCCTTGGGCAAGCCCAGGATGCGCTCGCCGATGATGTTGCGCTGAATTTCGGAGGTGCCGGCCGCTATCGACAGGCTGAGCACGTACAGCCGGCTGGCCACCATGTCGCCGCCGGTCTGCTCATCGCCGGTTTCGTTGCCGAACACGAGCGCCTCACGCTCCAGCATTCTGTGGGCCAAATCGGCCATGCGCTTTTTCACGTCGGCGTAGTACAGCTTGAACACGGATCCGCCCGGTCCCGGCATCCCGGTGCGCTGGGCCTGCGACACCACCCGCTTGGTCAGCGCCCACAAGGCGTCGTATTCGGCTTGGAGGCGGCCGATCTCCCGGCGAATCTCGTCGTCGTCCCAGGCGGTTGAACCGTTGCGAGAAATGCTTCGGGCGATGTCGGCCATGTCGGACAATTGGTTCATAGTGCCCAGCAGCTCGCTGATGAAGGCCGTGCCGCGCTCGAAGCTGAAGGTGACCATGGCCACCCGCCAGCCGTCGTTCTCGTCGCCCACCCGGTTCTCCACCGGGATGCGGACCTCGTCGAAGAACACCTCGCAGAACTCGCTGGAACCGGCCACGGTGGTGATGGGGCGGATTTCGATGCCGGGCAGGTCCATGGGGCAGATCAGCCAGGTGATGCCCCGGTGTTTGGGGGCGTCGGGGTCGGTGCGCACCAGAAGCTCGCAGTAGTCGGCCACATGTCCGAACGACGTCCATATCTTCTGGCCGGTAACCACGTAGTGGTCGCCGTCGCGGATGGCCCGGGTGGACAGCGAGGCCAGGTCGGACCCGGCGTTGGGCTCGGAGAAGCCCTGGCACCACACCTCCTCGCCCTTCAACATGGCGGGCAAGTGGCGGGCCTGCTGTTCCGAAGTGGCCTCGAGGATGAGGGTGGGGCCGGCGTGGAGCTGGCCCACGAAGTTCATCCCCACGTAGGGGGCGCCCATCCGGGTGGTCTCTTCCAAGAAGATCAGGTGCTCGGTGGGGGTGGAGCCCCGGCCGCCGAACTCCGATGGCCAGTTGATGCCCGCATACCCAGCGTCATACAGCATCCGCTGCCAGCCGGTGTCCCACTCCCGCCGGGCGGTCCAGTCGTCGCTGTTCGGCGGGTCGCCCAGCGTGGGCAGCACGTCGGTGAGCCAGGCCCGCAGCTCGTCGCGGAACGCGATCTCGTCTGCGGTGAATCGAATGTCCATCGGCAGCGATGGTATCCACCGCTAGAGCAAGGGCAAGAGTTGGTCCATTAGAGCGTCGATCTCTCGGACGCAGGCGGTGAACTCGTAGTCCTCTCCTCCGCCGGGGTCGACCACTTCCTCATCCCGGGGAACCTTGGCGTCGGCCAGGTTGAGGGCAGCAACCCGCTGGGCGAGCGGCTCGGGGCCAGCCTTCAGCTCGGCCGCCAGGCGCTTGATGGTGGCGGTGCGGGCCGCGGCTTCGGGGTGGACCCGGCGCACATAGTCAACATGCTCGGGGGCGAAGGCCACGATAAGGTCTGCGCCTTGTGCATCGGCGGCGGTGAGCTGGTGGCTGCGGTGGCTGCTGTCGGCCAATCCCAACGACTCCAAAGCCCGCCGGGTCCGGCCGCTCATGGGCAGGCCCTCGATGCTGTGGGTGCCCGCTCCCACGAATCGAACTTCGTCGGTACGGTCCCGGCCGATGACGGTGGCCATCACCGAGCGAGCGGCGTTGCCGGTACACAGCATCACCACTATTGGGCGGCTGTCGAATCCAGTCATGGGCATTCGGAGGGGGGGCGCACGAACAGACCTTCGGCCTCGGCGGTGAGAACGCCACCAGCGTGGCATTGACCCGTGGCGGTGACCCGTCGGCCGCGGGCATCGGTCACCTTGCCGGTTAGCTCCAGATCGGTATTGAGCGGTGTTAGCGCCCGATACCGAACGGTCAGCCGGCCGGTGAAGGCCCCCTTTTGCCCGGTGAGGCGATACGGCAGAACCCCGAGCAGGTTGTCGAACATGGCAGCCAGATAGCCGCCATGCACACAGCCGGGCGGGCCTTCGTAGACATCATCCAAGCACACCACGGCGGTCACCGTGGGATGGCCGATCTCGTCGACGTCGTAAACCACATCCAGTGCGGGGGGCAGCAAGACTGGGGCTCGGAGCTGCCTCGGCGCACTCACGCCGACGGGGCTCGGCGCTGAGCCTCTTCAGCTATGCCGGCGGCCATTCTGGCCACTGAGGAAGCCAGCACCTGGCGCAGGACTCCGCCGGTGAACGGGATGGCAGGCTCGAACCAGGAATCCCAGTGCAGGTCGCAGCTCATGTCGTCTTCGCTGGGCACAAGGACCAGTTCAGAGCGCATGTTGCGCACCGGCAACGGGATCTTGAGAACCCGATAGGCCATGCGGTGGGGCGGCTCAAATGCGGTGATCTCCTCATATGTGCCGACCGGGCCGATGCGGAACACCCGAACCGCCCCGACGCCGTTGGGTTCTGGTGAGCCTGCGACCTCCAATTCCACCTGGGAGCGGGGGACCCAACGGGCATACAGCTCATGGTCGGTCATGACCTCCCAGGCCACTTGCTGGGCGGCGGCAATCGTGGTGGATGAAGAAAAGGTCTGCATGAGCGATCAGGTCTAACCCAAGTAGGCGTCGCGCACGGCCGAATTGCTGCGGACTTCCTCGGGCGGGCCCTCGCCGATGACTTTGCCCAGGTTCAGCACGGTGATGACGTCGCACTGGGCCATGACGAAAGCCACGTCGTGCTCCACGAGCAGCACAGAGCACTGGTCTTCGGCTCGAATGGCCTGGATAATCTCCCCGAGCTTTTCGGCCTCTTCGTGCTCGATGCCCGAAGTGGGCTCGTCCAGAAGCAGGAGCTTGGGGCGCGAAACGATGGCCCGTCCCAACTCCACCATTCGGGCTCGGGCTATGGGAAGCTCTCCTGCCGGAGTGCTTCTGACATCGCTGAGGCCGCACAGCTCCAAGACCTGGTCGACCCGCTGGCGGCGCTGGGCCTCGATGCGGCGCCGGGCGGGCCAGGCCACCAGGTCGGCGGCGATGCCGCCCCCGCCGCCTTCCCACTCCAATGCGGCCAGCACGTTGTCGGCCACCGACAGCCAGCCGAATGGCTGCTGACGCTGGAAGGTGCGGCGGATGCCCTGGCGAGCCCGCCAGGTGGCTGGGCGATCGGTGATGTCGGCTCCCTCCAGCCGGATGGACCCGGCCGCGGGAGCGTTTACCCCGGTGATGCTGTCGAACAGGGTGGTCTTGCCCGCACCGTTGGGCCCGATGAGGCCCCGAACCTGGCCGGACGGCACCGACATGGACACCTCGTCCACTGCCACCACCCCGCCGAAGCGAACAGTGATCCCCTCAACCGCCAAGAGGGGCCGGCCTGAACCGGTAGGACGCTCAGCCACCGCGGTGGCACCCTCAGTGCTCATTTCGGCAACGCTACTCCACCGCGGACTTGTGCTACCGGTTGGGCCGCCAGCCTGGAGGTCAGATCCCCAGGGCGTCGGCGATTCGGTTCCGGTGCCAGGCGGCGTCGCCCCAAGCAGCGGAAAGAGCCCAGCCCCGCTTCATCCACAGGTGCAGGTCGTATTCGAAGGTGTAGCCGATGGCGCCGTGGCACTGAAGGGCGGTGCGGGCGGCCAGATCCACTGCCTCAGAGGCTAGAGCCTTGGCCAGCGACACGTCCCGGCTCCGGTCGGGGTCGCCGGTAGCGATGCACCAGGCGCCATGGTGGGCCGCGGGGCGGGCGAACTCGATTTTGAGGGCGGCGTTGGCCAAGTGGTGCTTGACGGCCTGGTAGGTGCCCACCGGCTTGCCGAACTGGTAGCGCTGGGCCACGTACTCCACGGTGGCGTCCAGCAGGTGCTGGGCAACCCCGACGCACTGAGCGGCCGCCGCGGCTGCGGCCCGGTCGAAGGCCAGCGCGGGATCGGCGTCGATAATCACGGCCTCTCCGTCCACCTCGAACAGCCGTCGAGAGCCGTCCACCGAGCGGTGTTCGACCAGCGTTGCCTCATCTACCGGAACAGCCCGAATTTGCTCGCCGATGAGAAGCACCAGATCGCACGTTGCCGCTCCCACTGTGTAGCCCTCGTCGGGGCCGGCGCCAAGGGTTGCCTCCCCGGATGCGGCCCGCTCCAGCCAGGCTTCGGCCATTGGCCCTCCGGCTTCGACCAGGGCGGGTAACCCCACCGCGGTGTGCTCCAGCAAGGGCTCGGGCAGCGCCGCCCGGCCCGCCTCCTCCAACAGCAGCACCAGATCGGTCTCATCCATGCCCAGGCCGCCAGCCGACTCGGGGGCGGTCATGCCCACCACGCCCATCTCGGCCAGCGCCGCCCACAGGCTGTCGGATCGTCCGGTGTCGTTCTCCCAGGCGGTTCTCACCACTTCGGGAGGGCACTCGTTGGCCAGAAGGTCTCGCACAGCCTCCTGGAACATGATCTGGTCGTCGCTGAACGAGAAATCCACGCCTACCGCCTCGGAAGCCCTAGAACTCGCTCAGAGATGATGTTCCTCTGAATCTCGTTGGTGCCGGCGTAGATCGGGCCCGACAACGCGAACACGTAGCCGTCCATCCACGAGCTGTCGGCCCGCTCCCCGTCGCGGCCCAGCAGCCGCAGGGCGGTGGCGTGCAGCTCCACGTCGAGCTCCGACCACAGCACCTTCATGAAGCTGGCCTCTGAGCCGATGGGGGCGCCGCCCCGCAGGCGTGATTCGGTGGCGTAGGTCTGCCAGCGGTAGGCCTGGGCCCCCATCCACGCCCCCACCACCTGGTCCCGCCGGCCCAGATCGGGTCCCCGGCTCTCGGCCAGCTCCTGGTAGAGGCCCACCAGCCGGTCGGCGGCGGCCGTGAACCGGCCCGGCGCCCGCAGATTCAGCCCCCGCTCGCTGCCGGTGGTGGCCATCGCCACCGCCCAGCCCTCGCCCTCGCCGCCCAGCAGGTACCGCTCGTGTACCCGGGCGCCGTCGAAGAACAGCTCGGCGAAACCGGGCTCGCCGTCCAAGCGGCCGATGGCCCGGGCCTCGAGGCCTTCGGTGTCGCCGGGAACCAGCAGATAGCTCAACCCGGCGTGGCGCTCGGAGTCAGGGTCGGAGCGCACCAGGCAGAAGAACCAGTCGGCGAACGCCCCCCGCGAGCACCAGGTCTTCTGACCGTCGATCACGAAGTGTTCGCCATCGCGTGGGGCCCTGGTCTTGATCCCTGCCAGGTCCGACCCGGCGTCGGGTTCCGACCATCCCTGGGCCCAGACTTCGTCGCCCCGGGCCATGGGCCGCAGAAAACGGTCCTGCTGCTCGGGGGTGCCGAAATCGAAGATGGTGGGGGCCAAAAGGCTCACCCCGTTGGACGACACCCGACCTGGGGCTCCCGACGCCCAGTACTCCTCTTCGAAGATCAGCCACTCCACCAGCGACGCCTCCCGGCCGCCGAAGCGCTCGGGCCACGACACCACCGCCCACCCGGCGTCGAACAAGACGTGCTCCCACGCCCGGTGCTCCTCGAACCCACCTGGAGTGTCCATCGACGCCAGCGGCTCAGCAGGCACGTTCTCAGCCAGCCAGGTGCGAGCCTCGTCGCGGAAGGCCTCCTCCTCAGAGGTAAACGACAGATCCATCAGCGCAGCACTCTAGTGGTGTGTCGCAGGCGATACTTGGGGGATATCAAAGCAAGGTACCAAGGCAAGGGCTGGTGGAGGTCATGGCAGATTAGCGGGGGCAACAGCGAGATTTTCTGCCCGCGCTCCAGAATAAAGGCGACGATCCCACACGGCCACAACCAGATCAGGCAAGCCCATTTCCAAGGCGCTGGCCAGGTGTACGGCGTCGGCACCGCGCAGGCTGTGCCTCTTAGCTAGCAAGCCTGCGGCCATCTGAACCTGATAGGTGAGTTCCACAGGCCGGATTGCGGCCCAGAACTCCTCCCAGTCCTGTTCGCACTTCGTCAGGCTGGCTTCGTCTAAGACGTGGTTGCGCCCCGCCGCGGCCAACGCCGCCCGTACCTCCGGATAGGCAATGCGACTCGATACGGCCGCATCACATCCATCCCATAGCACGGCCGCGATGTCACTCCCCGACTCCTCGACCACAAGTTTCACCAGTGCGCTGGCATCAAAATAGACGACCGCCACAGATCAATCGCGCTGTTCAGCAACCAGATCGGAGACCAGACTACGGGACCGAGGTCGCTGGCGGCCGGTGGCCACGGGACGATTCTGTGAGGATGGCCGGGCAATGACCCCCTGTTGGACGAGAGACTCGATAGCAGGGGCGGCCTCCAACCCGACGATCCTAACCACCGGTATCCCTCGCTCAGTGACGACGACTTCGTCACCTTCTCGAGCCCGACTCAACCAGTGCTTCAGATTTGCACGAAACTCAGCAACTGCTACATCCATCTTCAGAAGTGTACAACTTACAGCGAGTGCTCTGTACACAAGATTCGGTTGGCGATGGCACCGGCTCAGGGTTCAGCCGTTCTGTTTCATTGCCGCGATTGCCTCATCTATGGCTGCCTTGATCTTTGCACCGCGGCGGTTGAAAGGGAGTTCGTCGAAGATTTCCTCGAACAGTTGCGCATCCGTACGGAGCAAAAGGTCGGATTCAATCCACATACCCAATGCGACCAGTTCTGCTTGCGAGTATTCGTCAATGGAAGATGCGTATCGCCGTATCCAGGGACGGGTCCCTCGTCGTGGGGGAGCCTCGCTCGTTTCAGCAGGAGTGCCCAAGTCTGGTACCTCGGACAGGTCTGTCCGATCAGCGGCGGCATTTGGGGGAGTCACCCAGCCGGAGTCGATTTCGCTCACGGCTTTCTCGTAGGCAGCCAGCACGCGATCGACCTCTCGGCGGTGGTCGTTATACCAGTCGGTGGACCAGATTCGGCAGAACCTCCAACCGAGGAGTTCAAGGTGCTCTTGTCGCAGCCGGTCGCGGTCTCGGTCCGTGTGTGATGAGTGGTAGCTGGCCCCGTCGGCTTCCACTGCCAGGGCAAATTGGCCGGATTTGGTGGGGTGGCGCACCGCGAAGTCAATTCGATAGCCCGAGCATCCGTATTGGGGCACCACAGCGAGGCCAGCGGCGGCGAGCTTGTCGCGGATGTCGATCTCGAAGGGGTTGAGGGGCTCGGCGGCATCGGCGCCGTCCAGCTCGGTACCGCCTGATTGGGCGAATTTCAGGAAACCCCGAAGCATCTTGGCCCCAGTGGAGCCGGTTTTCTCAGGGTCCATGTCGGCGTAGTCGAATGATGACACCAGCGTCATGCGCTTGCGGGCTCTGGTGATCGCCACATTCAGGCGCCGCTCGCCGCCTTCCCGGTTCAGCGGCCCGAAGTTGTACAGCATCTTGCCGTCGGCGTTCTTGCCGTAGCCGATGCTCAAGATGATGGCATCGCGCTCATCGCCCTGCACCCGCTCAAGGTTCTTCACGAAGGCCCGCTCCTCGTTCGCCTCATTGAAGAAGTCTTCGAGGTCGGGGTCGCTCTCCTCTCCTAGCCGCTGGCGCAGTACTTCCTCGATGCGGTTGGCGTGGTTGATGCCCATGGCGATTACACCAAGAGTTTCCTCGGGCCGTGCCCGGGCGTGATCGATCATCAGATCCACCACCTGAAGCACCTCATCGGAGTGGCTCCCCTTCTTGGTAGCAACGCCCGTCCTGTGTGGCACCAGTACCCACCTCAGACACTTATCGGAGTTGGCGCCGGGAAAGGTGGTCAGGCTGCCGTGGTAGATCTCCTGGTTGGAGTAGGCGATTAGACGTTCATCCTGGGAGCGGTAGTGCCAGGCAAGCGGGCGACGGGACAGCCGGGCATCCATCACGTCCAAGATTGACTCGTAGTCCGCCATGGACTCATCTTCTTCGTCGAAGTAGTCGTCGCCCCCGGAACTGTCGAAGAAAGTGGTTGGCGGAAGCTGGTGGGAGTCTCCCGCCACCATGGCCCGCTGCCCTCGGAGCAGGGCAGGAATGGCGTCACAAGGGAGCACCTAGCTGGCCTCGTCGAACACCACAAGGTCGAAAAGTGGCCGGGGCGGCAGTATCTGGGCCTCGTCAAGGGGCGACATGGCCCAGCAGGGGCGAACCGCGGCCAGTGCCTCGGGGGCTTGCTCGATCAAATTCCTCAGCGGCAAGTGGCGAGTTTTCTTTCCAGCTTCTTTGCGAATCAGCTGATCTTGACCGGGATTCTGGCTGAGCGCGGTCACCGCGTGCTCGGCGATGCACCGGGTTACTACCCGGGCCGGGTTGCCCTGGAGGTGCTTAGTTGTAGTGCCCACGGAGGTTGTTAGCTCCGCTGTTGGGTGAGGTTCACAGAGCCCGACCGCCGACGCCAACTCCAAACCTGGACCCACCACTACAATCCCCCGCGGCCACCACACCGCCATCGGCGGCACACCCTCATCACGAGTACACAACCCATATAGGCACTGCACCTAGGCCCAGGCCGTGCTCAGAAGCTACATATGAGTTGCAGACCCTGAAGGCTTCGGTCACATTCGAGCAGTTGCTCGCAGCATAGCCACAGCCATGAATCGCCCACCCCGACCAGATTGGCCCCGATGAGAAAAAAAGCGCTCGGCGTCCATCGTATCCAAACGCATGTCTTCGATCTGCTTGAGTTCCATTCCCGCATCAAGAAGCTGCTGTTTGATCATGAACGGAAGATCTAGGTGAGGCTTCTTTCCAATGTCATAATGAACTGCTGGCTGCTTTGGGTATGCCTCTTCAACAATCTTGGCTTCACGATGGGAAACTTCTAGGGAGAAGGGCTGCAAGCATGGTCCTATGCCAGCCCTAATGTCAGAAGGGCTACTGCTGAAAGCTCTCCCCATTTCTTCAATGGTCCGCTGGGCTGTACGAGCGACAGCCCCGCGCCATCCAACATGAGCTACTGCAACAGCAAGTTTAATTGGGTCATATAGGACTACAGGAGCACAGTCTGCCACCAAAATAGCTACTGGAGTGTCGATGGAATTAGTCGCCAGAGCGTCGCAGGCAGGGATTGTATTCTCCGCTGAAAGCGCCCCCCGACCTCTGTCACTGGCTTCAACAATCTTTACTCGACTTCCATGCTCTAAGTGTGCCACAACAAGATCGCGGTGGTCGAAACCAAGGATGCGACCAGAAGCCTCACGGTTTGCCAGTACGCAGTCAGGATCGTCTCCAACGCCAAAAGCCATATTGAGACTCGCCATCTCTCCTCGGCTAACTCCCCCAGAACGGCTCGTAATAGCAGCTAGGATACTGTCGTTATCAAAGCTGAATTTGATTGCTCCTATCAATCCCTCTAATCCTTGCTTTGGAATTTCTGCCCCTCAGATGGGAATCTCTGCAAATTTATAGATTGTTTCATAGATTTTTTGTGTTTCGATTGTCTTCTCTCCGCCCCTTCGCTCGACTGCCCTAATGGCCTTGTCAGTTGTCGGTCTCGTGAATACCGGACGCCCTGGATACTGGCTCATTAGGTAGCTGCGCAGCCAAAATACGGCCGCTGTGCTAGCAAGTGGATTTCTGCCTATCAATAGGGGAACATAAACTCCAGCCACCGCCCTGTCGTCGCCTACATGGTTTTCTTTGTCATCTTCATCTTTGAGCACTGTCTCGTATCCTTGATCTCCTATATCGTCTCCTTTTTTAATCCGACCACTGAGGATTCCCAATACTGCATCCGCGTTCAAGAACCACAACCGAACGCATGCTATCATTTTAGGGGCTTCTGCACATTGACCATCCGCTGCCTGCCTATGCAGAACGAACACTTTCTCGGTCCCTCTTTCGAGTCGCTTGCACATAGCTTCCCGTAGTATATTTGTGTCATACTCAACTACTTCCGTTGCCATCTCTGCTACCGCCTCTAGATCACGTTCCTTTGCTACCTTAAACCTGCTGGCCAGGCCATAGACGCGGGCATAAGGACCTTCGCAGATCCCAAGCCGCAGACCATCAGGGGGCATGAGGAAATGCGGTAACAGCCCCGATACATATACCTTTTCTTCATCCCGTAAGGGGAGCGCTGACAGCAGGTCCCAACCGACTGCACCGAAGTCTGAATCACCCTGCATATATTTTCGGAGTGCTACCTCCCGATACCTAGGCTCAACAGACTCGCCATCGGGCTGGTGCCCCTTGTCATAGAAATAGAGCCACCTGCGCAGGAGATCCTGGTCCAGAACCGGCCCCGCATCTAAGGAGGGCAAAGCACGGAGTCGCGCCCGCAGGTCCTCATCAGTGTCGAATAGAAACTTCAGCCGGCCAAAGCTCGGGTACACCTTTCGTCCCGCGAGTTTAGTAGTCTTCGCCATAGTCTCCATCCCTAACACGTCGTCCCATTAAGTGCAAGTAATCTCCCTCAGGTGCCATTGTCCCAATATTTGCTTAGAGTCCATAAATTCTATGGGGCCCCTTGACATCTATGGTACCACTCTGCTATGGTGGCCTACCATGGAAAGGAGGTGGTGAGGATATGTCCAGCCCCGAAGAGATCCAGGGAAATCTGGAAATGGCTCAATCCTTGGCCGAATTTGGCGCGGGAGGGAGCGCCAACGACTACCTTGACCAAGCTGAGCAGCAGCTCAGTGCGCTGATGGAGGACTAATAGCCTCCATTCTGTGGCAAGGGGCACAGCATTAGAGTTGTGCCCCTTGCCAGCTCTGCCCACCGGTGTTCGGGTCAAGAATGGGCCTTGTGTGTACCGGGTTTCGCTCGGTCGGGTTGTCTGACTTTCGGGCATGTCGACCATTAGACGGCCATGCGGGGCTGCCGACCAGCCCCGCTACCGCAAAGTCCCCAACCCGCCCACCGCCGAAGCCCTCGACGAACACCTACACTCCCTACAACAGGCTGGTGTTGCGACGACCGGTTGAATCCGGCCTGGGTGCCGTGGTCGGAGTGGACTACCGCGCCGGGGGCCGGTCTGCGGTTCGCGATGGCCATGGCGAGCGCGGAGGTGACCATAGCCGAGGTTGCGCGGCGGTCGATGGACCAGCCGACGACTTTGCGGGACCACGCGTCGAGCACCGCGCACAAATAGAGCTTTCCCTCGCGTGTGGGGTGCTCTGTGATGTCGGTCATCCAGAGCTGGTTCGGCCCGTCCCGGTCGAATTGGCGGTTCACAAGGTCGGCGGTCGTCTCGGCCGGGGACCTGCCGGATTTGCGGCCCTTGCGGCGGGGCAGGCCGCATATCTGCTGCTCGCGCATGAGCGACAGCAACAGATTGAGGCCGGCGCGGTGGCCGTAGACCTCGGCAAGCTCGGCCTGGACACGCCGCCACCCGTAGGTGCGCCTGGACCGCCCCCGAGACCTCGGCGACGACATCTGCCAGCTGTGCCCGCCGGACAGCGCGCGCCGGCATCGGCCTGGCCCGCCAGTAGAAGAACCCCGACGCGGAGACGGCCAGGAGCCGGCACGACGCCTTCAGGCCGTGCCCCTCAGCCCCCAAGGCCCCTGCGATCGGGTACAGGTCTTTTGGGCGCATCACCCGATCCTCGCCGAACAGCTCCGACGCCCGCTTGACCGCCGCCAGCTCGACCTCGAGCTCTTTGATCCGCCTCCGGGCCGCCTGGAGCAAAACACCCTCAGAACTCGACATGCCAGGTGCCAAGCCCTCATCGACGCGATCTTGGCGCTCCCCGGCGATACAGCGTCGACTCGGCCATCTCCAGCTCCCGGGCCAAAACGGCCACCGACCGGCCACCCCGAATCTGGTCCAGCACCATCTCCCCAAACTCCGACGAATACGAAAACGGCATCCCCGCACCTCCCAGCACAGAACACCGCCACTCTCACATACCAAGACCGAAAAAAGATGGACACATCAAGTGGACCAACCACAGGGGGTCACGCCAGCTGTCCAACGCCATCTTCAAGTATCTTGAGATCTTCCACAACAAGCAGAGGCTGCACTCGGCATACTCACGCCCATCGAATACGAGATGCGCCACGCCACAACCGCTCTAAGTCATGCAAGCTGACCGCATTCAACACAGGGCACACCACAGTCTGCGCGAGACAGTGAAGATGTGTGCGGGGCGGGCCTTCGGCGTCTGACTTGGCGTGAAACTGGCCCCGTGCGTTGCGGGTGTGATCGGGACTAGTCGACGTTGGCGGCCCGTCTCCGGACTTGTCAGCTGCGGCCGGTCCGGGACGAGCGGCGTGACCTCATAGGAACCTGTGCGGCAGATGTCTCATCACTGTTATGTCCGTCGGGTCCCGGCACGCGAGCCGCTTCGAGAAGAAGGACAACAGCATTTCAGATCAGAGCCAAACGGTGATCGCGGGGATCGACTGCCACAACGATTTGGATGTCGCCGCCGCGCTCGACCCCTTGGGCCGGGTGCTGGGCGCCGAGTCGTTTCCCGCGAGGTGTGCCGGCTATCGATCGACCCATAAGTGGCTCGCGTCGTTCGGGCCTGTCGCCGCGGTCGGCGTCGTGCCCACCGGATCCTACGGCGCGGCCCTGGCCCGGTCACTGACCGAGCGGGGCTGCGGGGTGATCGAGGTCAACCAGCCGCATCGGCATCTGCGGTCGAGCCGCGGCAAGGACGACGCCACCGACGCCGAGGCCGCGGCCCGCAAGGTGCTCTCGGGCGAAGCAACCGCAGCCGCCAAAGACACCACCGGCATCGTCGAGTCGATCCGCCAGCTCAGCGTCGCCCGCAACGGCACCGTCAAGGCCCGGGCGGCTGCGCTGTGCCAGCTCGACGGCCGCCGCACCCTGGAGGGCAAGGCCGCGGTGTGTGCACGGCTGCGGCCCGACACCAGACTCCTCGCCGATCCCGCCCAGGACGCCAAAGCCGCGTTGCGCAGCCTCGGCCGCCGCATCGCCCAACTCGGAGCCGAAGCCGCCGAACTCGAGCGCCGCCTCGATCGGCTGGTCGCAGTCGCAGCGCCCACAACCCTTTCGCGCCTCGGCTGCGGCACCCACCACACCGCCACGCTGCTCGTCGCCGCCGGCGAGAACACCGACCGGCTCAGCTCCGAAGCGTCGTTCGCCCACCTGTGCGGAGCCGCCCCCGTCCCCGCATCACCACGACGCACCGAACGTCACCGGCTCAACTTCGCCGGCAACCGCGAAGCCAACCGCGCCCTGCGCATGATCGTCATCGTCCGGCTCCGCTACTGCGAACAAACCCGTAGCTACCTGAACCGCAGAGTCGCCGAGGGCAAAACCAAAAAAGAAGCCATTCGCTGCCTCAAGCGCTACATCGCACCAGAGCTCGCACCCTCCGAGCCGACCTCGCCACCCTCACAACCCGCACTTCACATCTATAGGAACGTCCCAGGAAGGTTCACAGATCAAGTGGATCAAAAGACGGGGTCCGATCACATGGAGCGCCAACCCCAGCAGCCTCGCGCGCCAAACCCTACTTGCCTCCAGAGCGGAAGCTCTCCCACAGCTGCGCAGTGGCATTTTCAGAAAGGGTCACCGGTGTGTCCTCCACAATGAGCTGATGAGCACTCCCACCAAGGATTACACCGGCAGACCCCGCCGCCCACCCCAAACCCCACCGCTAGACGAGATGCCCCCACCGAAGCGGCGGCAGGGTCGTCACATCGTGTCATTCCATAGTAATAGTGGACTCCATTGCTCCCGCGAGTTTTCGCGATTAGTATGGGCATGACGACGTCCATCTGAAAGGAATGCAAGCAGTTATGGAAGCAACCTCGAGCCCAAGAAGAATAAGACTCACCTCTGTAACTAGTGGATGCATCAACGACAGCACATTCTTATGTCATGGCAACGGTGTCGCCTACGTTGCGGGGCAAAGAAACCGCACCAGGAACATGCTCCAGTTGAATCGGCCCCTCGTCGGCTACACTCCGATGTACAACAAGTGTTGGTCCTGCATCCACCACAAGCCGCTTGCCCTGGCAGAAGACCACTCCATGAACCAATACCTCAACGCAGGCGGGAGAATCGTTGGCTCTGCGGTAATCAAGTACCCGTTTAGAGATAGCCATATCGCGGTCCACTCAATGTTGTGCCGCCCGCGGCCCGACTGGCAGCATTTGATACAAATTCGTGAGGGCAGGTTCACTGGACCTACCGACATTGTGCGGCAATTGCCGTTTGACATTGAAATATCACCACACGGTTCAAATCGTGCGGTCACCTTCAGTCGTCCTCGCGTCAGCCGCGCAAGCGGGGAAATCGTGGAACTGGCCGCCACCGAGAGACTGCGTTTTCCCGATGGTCTCACTCTTGAGGAGCCCCTGAGAATCAAGCTTGCGGGATCTGCTTCCTACGACCCGGTTGGACTTACCTTCAATCTTGAAACTTTTGTCGCCGCGGCGCGTTCAGAACCGCTAGCAGCTTAGCGATCGAATACCTCGGTTGCCTCGGCGATAACTGAGTCGATGATCTCCTGGCAGCTAGGGAGGGAGTCTATGCTACCCACTACCTGGCCGGTGGGGAGGATGCCGACTTCGGAATGGCCGTCCACCATGGCGGCCTTGGTCATCATGGGGGCATTGGCCGCCATGGCCATCTGGGCCCAGGTGAGGTTGAGGCTGCGGCGCATGGCCAAACCCTCCGAGAGCAACTGGCGACAACTGACCCCAGTGAGAGCCCGATACTTGAGCGCGTTGCGGGCAGCTCGGATGAAAGAAAGCGGTCCTGAACGCTCCAGCCGAGAGATCACATCGGTGTTGATCACCCGCTGGGGCACGCCGTCTACCGAGGTGGTGACCACCGTGCCGGTGAGCTTGGTGTCCAAATAGATGGCCTTCACGTGATCGGGGACATCGCTGTCGGAAGACAGGAGGAATCGGGTTCCCATGGCGATGCCGTCGGCCCCGAAGGCCAGGGCCGCGGCCAGCGAGCGTCCGTCCACCATGCCCCCGGCGGCGATGACCGGGATATCTACTGTGTCGACGACCGCGGGCAAGAGCAAGGACGTGGCGATGGGGCCGGTGTGGCCTCCGCCCTCGGCACCTTGGGCGATCACTGCGTCGACCCCCCATGCAGCCACCTTCTCGGCGTGGCGGGGTGCGCCGATGGTGGGAATCACCACCACCCCAGCGTCCTTCAGCTTCTTGACGATGGCTTCGCCTGGGGCCTGGGCGAAGCTGGCCACCGGAATTCCCGCGGCGATGATGTGGTCAACCCTTTGGTCGATGTCGGCGGCGTCTGTGCGGAGATTCACCCCAAAGGGCCGGTCGGTAGCGACAGCCACCTCTTTGATGGTCTTCACCATCTGGCCGAACGTCAAGGGCGCAGCGGCAATGATGCCCAAGCCGCCGGCGTTGGACGTGGCCGCGGTCAGCCGGGACCCGGATACCCAGCCCATGCCGGTCTGCACGATGGGGTGTTCCACCCCAAACAACTCGCACACCCGAGTCCGAAGGCGGGGGTCTGTGGTCATCAACAGCTCAGCGGAACTCGGCTTTGCGGACGCCGCCGGGGTCGAGCACCTCGCGGATCAAACGCAGCTCTTCATCAGTGGGCAGACGGGTCTCGGCCACGTCGTGGGTGCCAGCCAGCTCGAGGGCTGTGGCCTCCGCCCAGAACGCCTTTTCCAGAGCAGATGACAAATCCATCAGTGCAGAACTATACGGACTACTCGGTGCCAGAGAAAATACCCACATCTGGACCCGACGGTAGAGCCAGATATCCCTAAGGAGAAAAGTGACGTCAAACCGCCCCAGCCGCCGGGAATCGATGGGGAGCCCAGTAAGCCATAAGCGCCAAGAAACTTCGTCGGTTCTGCTGCCGATCTCTTGGCAGAGAGCCGGCAAGCCGATCGAGACAAGGATTGCTGTTGAGGCATGGCTGGAAGCCTCCCTATCATCTTCCGCGCTGTTCGGTCTCACCTTCGTGCTGTTCGCCAACCGCAATGACGGAGTCCAAGGAGGGATAATCGTCAATGCGCTCGACCCCGGATCAGCAGAAGAAGTCGGTTCGCTCCTCAAGACAACAGCGAACAGCCTGAACTCGTGGCAAGGCCTCGGCGACCCAGTACTTTGGCAACCGCCGAAGCTTGGACCCAACGTATTCGACTTAGCGGCAATCCCGGGATCGGGCCGGGAGATCCTCAACCACAAATCCGCACCCTGGGAATTGGCAAGGCAACAAGACGACACGACAACAGTGCAAATAGAGCTTCGGGGTCTCGACCCGACCGCTGAACGACCAGCCGTACGCTGCACGATCTCCCTTGCAGGTCACGGACCCACGGCCGAGATGACAGCAACCCTGCTGGCTGCCGACCTTCCTGGCGACGTCCGATTGGAAGCCGTTCCCCGTGACAACATTGCTGAGCAGCCTTGGGAGTTGGTGCTTCCCCTTTCGATGGCCGCCCATGTGGTCAGTTCCCCGGCGAGAATTCCCGACGCGTGGCCAACCCAACCAGTGCAAGAACCAAACCGAATCATGGAAATGATAGAAGAAGCCACTCCACCCCATCTCGCACTGTTCGGTGGCTCGGGACAGGGGAAGACTACGTTCATGGAGCACCTGGTAAGCGCCAGCTTCGAGGTAGGGAACACCGTTGTGGTCATATGCCCTCATGGAGACCTGGCCACTAGAGCCGCCACGATCGCGGATGCCCATCAGGTTCACTTCAGCGCCGCTGACTTCTCCGATCATGAGCATCCGCCGCGCTGGAACCTGTGCGAACCCCCAACAGGAGTCACTCCCACACAGTGGGCCGCAGAGTTGGTCCACATCATCCGAGCAGCCTGGTCCGACATGCCCAAGGAGTACTTCGGGCCGGTCTGGGACAAGAACATGCGAGTTGGTCTGACAGTTCTCACCCGCGACCCCCGCGGCCCTCACCCGTTGAGCAAACTGGCCAGCGTCCTTCTGCCGCCCATACAAGATGAATGGGTTAAGGCCTTGGGCCGAATCTGCGACAGCCACCTAGAAAGGGAACTACACGAGTTGCACCGCGCTGCGACGAACGACTCAGAAGGCTCTTGGTGGACCTGGTGTACATCCAAGCTGGAGCCATTCACCGCCGACGACCGGATGAAGCGCGTGATCGATCACTGCACAAGCACAATCGACCTGACCCGCGTCCTAGACGGCGAATCACTCATCGTGTCAGCCCCCGCCTCAGCGCTGGGTGACCAAGGTGCCAACCTGATGATGGGCACGATCCTCAATCAGCTTTGGCACTTTGCCCGACTGCGAACCAACCCAGGTCAAACGATCGACCTCTTTGTCGACGAAGTCCACCGCATACCCCCAAAGGTTCTAAGCGAATTACTGGCCGAAGGTCGAAAATTCGGGATAAGGCTCCGATTAACTACTCAGAGTCCCAACCAGCTTGCCCCCGAAGCGCGCAACGCAGCACTCAACAACTCTGGGGCTGTAGGGACATTTCGCACCGGACCCAGCGAAGCCCAATTCCTCGAACCCATGTTCCCAACCATTTCACCCGGAACACTGAATCGGCTCAGCCGCCACTGGCTCGCCATCACAGACGGCGAAGATGAACTCATAGGACCGACCATTCCCCCCAGCGTCGACCCCGACGACCGCTCGGCAATTCACGCAGCCCACCTGGACCGCCATACCGCCTTGGAGCTTAAACTGGCTGGCCTTGCCTAGAAGATGCCGACAGCTCGAGTGATGATCCTACTTGCACCGCGCTCATACCGGGCTCAGCGGAACTCGGCCTTGCGGGCGCCGCCGGGGTCGATCACCTCACGGATCAAGCGCAGCTCCTCGTCGGTGGGCAGCCGGGTTTCGGCCACGTCATCGGTACCGGCCAACTCGAAGGCGGTGGCCTCCACCACCTGATCGAGCGTCACTCCGGGGTGGACCGATGCGATCCTCATGCGGTTGTCGTCGGTTCGGAAATCGAAGACTCCCAGGTTGGAAACCACCCGGCGCACCTCGTGGAAGCGGTTGCCGGGCGCGCCCAGCTCTCGCATCCGGTCGTATCCCGGCCCCGAGACCACGTCCACCGAGGCAACGAAAGAGCGGGTGGAGTGGTTGGGCACCCAGTAGCTGGTGGGGTGGTTGATCAGGTTGCCGGGCGCCCCCCGCAGGCCGAGGAGCTGCGCTTTGGGCTGGCGGAAATCGCCGATGGCGGCGATGTTCTGGTTGCCCCATTGGTCGATCTGGCTGGCCCCCATCATCACATGGCGCTTGCCCGACCACACGATGTCGAAGATGGTGCGGTACGGCACCCACGACTCCACAACCTTGGGGGCGTCGGGATCGCCCACCGGGAAGTCGTTGGCCGCCAGCACCGACACGGCGTCGGTGTACACCATGTTTGGCTCGAAAGCAGCTCGGGCCAGCCGGCCGCCCACGATGGGCACGGTGCCGATGGGATTGCACAAGAGCTCGCCGTCGCCCCGGAAGGCCTCGGCGCAGGCCACCACGCAGATCTCATCAATGGTGGCTTCGGCGGTGGTGCTCATGACCGGGCCTCCAGCGCTTTGAGGTACTCGCCATGGGAGGGGGCATCGAGGTAGGTGCTGCGGAAGGCCTCCCACGCTTCCGGGTCGCGGGCGGTGGCCGCGTATTCCCGCTGGAAAGCCTCGTCGCGCCCGTAGTCGGGCGGGCACTCGGTGAAGTGCGCTCCCTGGGGCGCCTCCACCACGCCGTCGGTGAAAATGCGCTGGATGCGCAGAGTGTGCACAGATCCCTCGTCCAGCAGGTTCTCAGTGGGCACGATTTTTTCGGTGCTCAGAAAGGTCTTGTCCGCGGCCATGGCGAATAAGTCGTCGAAATAGAGATCGGGACCCAGGAATTGGCCGTTGCCAGCGGCATCGGCCCGATTCATATGGATCAGCGCTGCGTCCAGCTTGAAGGCGGGAATTGCCACTAGCTCCTCCCCGTCGTCATATGGCGACGTCACCGTGCGCAGGTCGGGGTTCATGGTCAGCATGTCAGAGCCCAAACCGGCCCGGGTGGGATAGAACGGCACTCGGTGGGCCGCAGCCAAAAGCCCCAGGTAGAAGGCTCCCTCGTCAAGCTCGGTGAACTCTATGGCCCCTCTCTGGCGGGCTTGGCGGAAGTGAGGCTCCAACGGAATCGAGTCGAGGGAGACGAACCCGTACACCGCCCTGCGAAGTTTGCCAGCGGCGCACAACAGCCCGATGTCGGGACCGCCGTAGGCCACCACGGTCAGATCCCTGAGATCAGAGCGCAGTATGGCCCGCACCAGCGACATGGGTTTGCGGCGCGATCCCCAGCCTCCGATGCCGATGGTCATGCCGTCCTTCAATTCGGCGACAACTTCGTCTTCGGTCATCCGCTTGTCGACCATGGCGGCGACGATAGCCCGCGCCTGAGACCTGCCCCACACTGGCAGCAATGGTCTCTGTGAACCGGTGGGATGCCCGTCACAGCCGCCATGGGGCACACTGGCAGCAATGGAAGACCTCGATTTCACCGGCAAGACCGCCATCATCACCGGCGGCACCAAGGGACTGGGCCGGGGCATGGCCACCCGTTTCCTGGCTGCGGGGGCCGATGTGGTGATCTGCGCCCGGCGGCCGCCGGACGAGCCGGTGGCCGCCAACGGCGGGGAGGCCGTGTTCGTGGCCGCCGACGTGCGAGACCCCGAACAGGTCGCCGGAGTAGTGGCCGCCGCGGTGAAGCACACCGGACGGGTAGACACCCTCATCAACAACGCGGGCGGAGCCCCTCCAGCCGAGTCGGCCACGGTGTCGCCCCGGTTCAACGAGAAGATCGTGGCCCTCAACCTGATGGCCCCGATGGCGTTCAGCCAGGCGGTGTACCCGGTGATGCAGGAGCAGGAGAGCGGCGGCGTGATCCTGAACATCTCCTCGGTTTCGGGCATTCGGCCCAACCCGATGGGCATCGCCTACGGGGCGGCCAAGGCCGGGCTGTTGAACTTGAGCGAGACCCTGGCGGTGGAGTGGGGACCGAAGATACGGGTGCTGACCGTGACCGTGGGGCTGATCGTGACCGAGGACGCCTACCTGTACTACGGCGACGACTCCGGCATCGCCGCGGTGGGAGAGACCATCGCCCTGGGCCGCATGGGCCAACCCGACGACGTGGCCGACGTGTGCTTGTTCTTGGCGTCACCCATGGCCCGGTGGATGTCGGGGGCCAACATCAAGGTCCACGGCGGCGGGGAGAAGCCGGCCTATCTGGGCGTCTCCACCGGCGAGGTGGCCGCCGAAGAAAGCTGATCGCCCGACGATGGCGGTGAGCATCCCCTTTCTGACTGAGCCGGCGGTGGACTACGGCGCGGTGGTGGAGATGGCCCCTGGCCTACGCCGGGTGATGGCCAACAATCCCAGCAAGTTCACCTACCGGGGCACCGGGACCTACATCGTCGGACAGGGCCGGGTGGCCATCGTCGATCCCGGCCCCGACGACGCCGACCATGTCGCCGCGGTGCTGGCCGCAGTCGACGGTGAGCAGGTGGAGGCCCTGCTCATCACCCACACGCACCGGGACCATTCCCCCGCGTCCCAGGCGGTGGCCGAGGCCACCGGAGCACCGACCTACGGATTTGGCCCCCATCCGGCGTCTGACACAGACGACGGCAAAAGCGAGGAGCGGGGCGACATCGACTTCGCCCCCGATATGGCCGTGGTGCACGGCGATGTGGTCGAAGGGCCGGGGTGGAGCTTCGAGTGCCTTTACACCCCCGGTCACATCTCCAACCACATCGCCTACCGCTGGCGGGAGGCGGACGGCGTGTTCACCGGCGACCACATCATGGGGTGGTCCACCACCATCATTCCCCCGCCCGACGGAAACATGACCGACTACCTGACCAGCCTACGGTTGTTGGCCGACTGTCCCTACGACCGGGTGTATTGGCCCACCCACGGCCCGCCAGTCACCGAGCCTCATGTGTTGGTGGAGGCTCTCTATGCCCACCGCCTGGATCGGGAGCGCCAGATCCTGGAGTGTCTGGCCACCGGGCCGCAGACCATCCCGGAAATGGTGCGGGTGATGTACGCCGACGTGGCCACAGAGCTGCATGAGCCGGCCGCCCGCTCCGTGCTGGCCCACCTCATCGCCATGGTTGGCGACGGCCGTGTAGGTAGCGACGGCGAAGCGACCGCCGAGGCGGTGTACTTCCGGGAATAGCAGGCGGAGCGGGCTGCGACCACCTCGCCCTGCTGTCCGACTATGAGACCGTCACCGGAGACGCGTTCAAGTAACAGGAGGTGAGGGCTGACGCCACCTCGTCCTGAGCCTCCCCGAAGCCCTCTCCGGTGTCGACCACCATGGCGTCTCTGACTACGGCCCGCAGCCCATCAACCGAAATTTGGGAGGCGATGCACTCGGCTTGATCAATGGGTTCACCTTCTGAGACCAAGACCTGGACCACGAAGTTTCGCCAGTCAACGCAACCCAAGGCCAGATTCTCAAGATCAAACGCCTCTCGATCGGAAATGTCGAACCAGTCTCCGACCACAAACAATCCTGGCTGCCGATATGCCTCAGTGAAGGACTCCGAGTCGAGTCCCAATTCGCCCAACCGTTCGTCGGTGAACACGGCAAATGCCTCTTCGGCCAGGCAATTGATCTCCTGTCGAGTCATGAATGTGGTGACCAGTTCATCTCCCAAGACCAGCTCTGAAAATGTGTCGGTCAGCTCTTGCCTAATGGGGCCGGTTGAATCGCCATTTTCAGCCTGGTCGCCATTTTCAGGGTCGGCAACGTCGGTTGGAGACGAATCGGGGGCTTCGACCGTCTCAGTGGACTGGACAGCGGGAGCCTGGGTAGCGGGGACAGACTGTGCGCTGCTCTCGCTGTCGCTCGAACAGGCTGCTGCCAAGATGGCTACAAGCAATAGAGGGATGAACCAGCCGCGGCGCACAGGTCAACCCCAGCGTTAGCCGATTTCTTCAATGGTTACCGAGTTGACGGTTACCGGGGGTTCGGGGCCTCCGCCCAGCGTGTTGTCGGGCTGGTCGACGTGGCTGGCCAAGATGGCCTCGGCCACCGCCAGGCTGTCGTCGTCCATCTGCCCGAACACCACGTAGGTGCCCTGGCTGTTGAGCAGGGCGGTGTTCTCGTTGACGGCAAAGAAGAATTGGGCGCTGGCGCTGTTGGGCGCGGCAGTGCGGGCCATCACGATCTGACCCGGCTCGTAGGCAAAGCCGAAGCCCTCATCAGGAATGGTGTATCCCGGCCCTGGATCGCTCGGCGAATTGGTGTGGGGCGAGCCGCCCTGGATGATGCCTATGCTCGGGTCGGTTCGGAACAACAGTGTGTCGTCGTAGTAATGAAACTGGGCTAGCACTGCGAAATTGTTGGCCGTGACCGGAGTGTTGAACGTGTCCAGGTCGATCCGCATCTCTCCTGCGGTGGTGTCGAACACCGCGGTGTACTGCTTGGACAGGTCCAAGCACAGGGGCTGTGGACCGTTGAAATCCAACAATGTGGGTCCCGACCCATCCGCAGGCGGACAGGGGCCAGAGCCGAATTCGGTTGCTTCGGCGAAGTCATCGTCGCCATCATCGAAACCGCCCATCAACTCGATTTCCTCAGGGGTCAAGCACATGTTCTGGATCCGAAAGAGCTCGGCAAGCACCGGCGGTGGCTCATCGGAGGGCTCTGACTCTGCTGACCATGCAAACTCGATGTAGGCATCGGCGATTTCGTCCGTAATGTTGTCGACCACGCACTGGGCACTCGATTCAGACACCCCAGTTTCTTGGACCAAACCGGCGAGAATGGATTCCCGCAGAAAAGTTCGCATCATTTCGGCATCCAGCGAAGTTCCTGAACCCGCCTCTGCTTCTTGGGCCGCATCTGGCGCCGCTGCATCTGAGCTCTGAGTTGGTTCAGATGCCGGAGAGGGTGTTGCATCGGTCGCAGCTTCAGTGGGCTGGGCGGCGGCCTCGGTAGTTGCCGCAGGCGGCGTGCTGTCGTCGCTGTCGCTTGAGCAGGCGGCGGCAACCAAGCAGACCAGAGCCACAGACAAGACCATTCGCAATATCCTCATGACGACGCCCATCTTCCAATCACCATCTACGACGCTCCAACGGTACCCAAGGTTCCTCCAAAAGCCGCGCAATTGCCGGTACGCCAACTCAGGCCACCGCGCCCGACGAGCGGAGCGCTTCCACCTGCTCGGCGGAGTAGCCCAGCTCTTCGAGCACCGAGTCGGTATCGGCTCCTGGAGGATGTGACGTCACCGCTGGCTCAGATGGCGTCCCCTCGAAGCGGGGAGCGGGCCGGGGCTGGGTGACCCCGCCGAATTCGAAGAACGAACCACGGGCCTGGGCATGAGGATGCGACGGGGATTGCCCCATGTTGAGAACAGGGCTGACGCAGGCGTCGGTGCCGTCGAATACGGCCATCCAAGCATCCAGGGTGCGCTGGGCAATGATCTCGCCTATCCGCTGCTTCATCTCCGGCCACCGACTCCGGTCCATCTGGTCGGGCAAATCTTCGGTTCCGGCCAGGCCGATGCCGGCCATGAACTCGGCGTGGAATTGGGGCTCGATGGCGCCCACCGCCAGCCACTTGCCGTCGGAAGTGCCGTATACCTCGTAGAAATATGCCCCCGAGTCCAAGAAGTTGGCCCCAAACTCGTCGGTCCAGAACCCGCTGGCGTGGGCTGCATACAACGGCGACAGTAGGTAGGCGGCGCCGTCCACCATGGCCGCATCCACCACCTGGCCGTCACCGCCCCGAGCCACTTCCAACAGAGCGGCCACCATGCCCAGCACCAGGAACATCGAGCCACCCCCGAAGTCGCCGATGAGATTGAGGGGCACCGTGGGCGGCTGTCCCGTCCGACCGATGTGGGCCAGCGGGCCGGCTATGGAGATGTAGTTGATGTCGTGGCCGGCCCGGTCGGCCATCGGTCCGGACTGGCCCCAGCCGGTCATGCGCCCGTAGACCAGCTTGGGATTGCGGGCCAGGCAAGCGTCAGGACCGACCCCGAGGCGATCGGCCACCCCCGCCCGGAAGCCCTCGAACAGGCCGTCGGACGCCTCAACCAGGCGGAGCACGGCCTCCACTCCACCGGGCTGCTTGAGGTCGAAGGCCACGGTGCGCTTACCCCGCTCCATGGGACCCGATTGCGAGGCCACCGGGTTGCCTGAGCCGCCCACCCGGTCAACCCGGATGACCTCGGCACCCATGTCCGACAGCATCATTCCGGCGAACGGGGTCGGCCCGATCCCGGCCAACTCCACGATGCGCATTCCCTTCAGCGGACCCATGGCCCTACGGTATGCACTCTGAGGCCAGCAACCCGAAGGCAGGCAGCGGTATGCCTGCCACCCAATGCAACCGAAAGCCCTGGCCCAAGCCGGGTTCGACGTAGCCGTGTCGGCCCGCACCCTGGTGGACGGAGCCGGCCGGGATATGTACAACCCCGATCTCGCCATTCCCGGCGGACTAGACACCACCGTGGCCGCCATCGAGGCTGCGGGCCAACAGGGGGTGGCATTCACCATGGACTTGCTGGACCGAGACAGCGTGATGGCGTGCATCGATGGCGCTCTGGATCACTTCGGCCACCTCGATGTGCTGGTGAACAACGCCATCTACCAGGGCAAAGTGAGCATGACCCCGATTTTGGAGCTAGAAGAACCCGAAGTGCATCGGCTGTTTGAGGGGAACGTGTTCGCCCAATTGGCGATCACCGAGAGGGTGCTGGCTGCCATGGTGGAGCAGGGCTCGGGCACCATCGTGAACATGATCTCTGCCTCGGCCTACACCGACCCGCCCGGCCCCATCGGCAAAGGGGGCTGGGGCATGGCCTACGCAATGAGCAAGGGGGCCTTCACCCGCATGACCCCTCATATCCACGTGGAGCACGGGCCAGACGGCATCCGCTGCTTCAGCATCGATCCCGGCTATGTGATCACCGAGGCCGCCCGGGCCCGCAACACCGCCGGTTCGTTCCCCTACCCCGGCGGCGAGCCCGCCACCATCGGGGCGGTGGTGGCCTGGCTGGCCACATCCCCCGACGCCGACGAGCACCTGGGCGGCATCGTGTACGCCCAAAGCGAGTTCAAAAAGCGAGGCCTGTCGGCGTGAGGGCCGTGCGCCACACTCCCGAGGGCATCCGTCCGGTAGAGGTGCCGGCGCCCACCTCTGTGGCCGTCGGCAATGACAAGGGGGTGCGGATCCGGCCCCGCTCGGTGGGCATCTGCCAAACCGACCTGAACATGGTGGGCTTCGGACCGAGGGAGATGACCTTCGGCCACGAGTTCGCCGGTGTGCTGGACGACGGAACCCCGGTGGCGATTGAGCCGATGGTGCCTTGCGAGGTGTGCGAGTTCTGCGCAATGGGCGACTACCACTGGTGCGAGAAGTCGCACGAGATGATCGCCGGAGTGGCCTTCGACGGGGGCATGGCCGACGAGATCCTGCTGCCGGAGCGTTGCCTGGTGCGCCTGCCCCACGGGTTGGACGTGGCCAACGCCTGCTTGTGCGAGCCGCTGGCTGTCAACATCCACAGTCTGATGCTGGGGCGGTTGGAGAGCCGCCACCGGGTGGCGGTGGTGGGCCCCGGCATCACCGGATTCGGCTTGCTGGGCGGAGCGGCGGCCCGCTGGAGGGGCTGTGTGGTGGACGTGGAGCCCGATCACGATCTTCACGCGGCGGCAGCCGAGCACATGGGCCTCGGCGTAGGCCTTTCGGGCACTTATGACGTGGTCATAGAAGGCGACGGCTCAGAGCGCTCCATCACCCGCTCTGCTGAGGTGGCCCGCCCCGGAGGGACTGTCCTGCTGGTGGCCGGCTACTACCAGAACAAGCTGTTCGAGGTGCTGCCCTGGGTGCTCAAGGAGCTGACCGCGGTGTGGGGAACGTTCTATGGCCACCACGGTGCCGGTCGGGCCTTCGACTCAGCCGCCGCTTTGTTGGCCCACCGCCCCGAGATCGCCGAAGCCATGATCACCCAGCGATTCCCCCTCGACGGCGCCGACGAAGCCTTCGCCCTGGCCGCCAGCGACACCCCCACACTCAAGGTTGTAGTCGAGCCCTAGTGGTGTGTCTTGGGATTAGCGCCGTGGATTGCGGCGGCAGCGGCGTTCCTCGCAAGGCGCACCGACGCAGCCATACCCGGAGCGTACGGCAAGGAGGGGCAACGCCGCGAGGGGCGGCGATGCCTAGCAGGACACGCGCGAATAAACCCAAGACACACCACTAGCTCAGATCAGACCAAGAACGTGTCTCGCAGGCGCTCGATGGTTTGGGAGTTGACGCCGTATTCCAGGGCGTATCCCTTGGGGCCGCCCCAGCGAGCATCGACGATGTCCAGCAGCTCGGACATGGCGCCAATGGGGGCTGTGGTGATGTCGTCGGGCAGCTTTTCCCAAACTTTGGCCATGTCAGGCAGCTCGGCCAGCCCCCTTTCCCGGATAAGGGGCGCCGCAGGGGCAGTGGCCGCATAGTCGCCCACGATGTCCTGGCGGTCTACACCCACCAACCCCAAGATCAGCGCGGCCAGACAGCCGGTGCGGTCCTTTCCAGCCATGCAGAAAAAGGCGGTCGGCCACTTATCGGGATCGGCAACCAGCTCGATGGCGGCGGCAAACCGCTCTCCCCCGCTGCTGATCATGTTCTCGTAGAGCTGTCCGAAGGAGCGGCTCATCAGGTCGGGATCGGGGCGCTCATAGGTATGCATGGTCCGATCGGTCGTGCCGATGTGGTGCTCGACAATGCCCAGTGACGGATCAAGCACTCCAACCCGCTCTCGCTCGTCATTCGCCCTCAAGTCCACGGCGGTGCGGATGCCCAATCGACCGGCGACCACTGCGCCATCAGCCCGGCTGAGGCGGTGGAGCGAGTCAGCCCGAAACAGCACACCCCATTTGGTAGTGCCGCCCAAGGTGCTGGCATAGCCGCCCAAGTCCCGGAAGTTCACGCACCCGTCCAGTGGAATGCGCCGCTGATGGTTCATTGCCACCTCCTTAGGGGTGCTGGGAGCTGACGGAGACGATCTCGCCGGTCATGTAGGTGGAGTATTCGCTAGCCAGAAACACCATCACGTTGGCCACTTCCCATGGTTCTGCTGCCCGATCGAAGGCCTCCAGCGAGATCAGGTCGTCGAGAAACTCTTGGCTGGACACCTTGGCCAAGAACGGGTGCATGGCCAGGCTGGGAGCCACGCAGTTGACGCGAACCCCTGATTCGGCCGCCTCCATCGCCGCGCAGCGGGTAAGGGCCATAACCCCCGCTTTGGCCGCGGCGTAGTGGCTCTGGCCCGCCTGGGCCCGCCATCCCATGACCGAGGCGTTGTTGACGATGACCCCCGAACCCCGCGGCATCATGTGGCGCAGCGCGGCCCGGGTGGTTCGCATGGTGCCGTTGAGGGTCACGTCGACGACGACATGCCACTGGTCGTCGGTCATGTCCACCAGATTGGCGGTGCCCCCCAAACCGGCGTTGTTGATCATCACGTCAACGTGGCCCAGCTCGGTTGCCGCGGCATCGATCAGGGCCTGGACCTCCTCCTCGACCGTGACATTGCACAACTGCGCAGCGGGGCGAGAACCGAATTCTTCGGCCAAGCGGTCGGCGGCTTCGGCCAGACGGCGCTCGTGGATGTCGCTGATGAGCACCCGGGCGCCCTCGGCTGTGCATCGGCGGGCGGCGGCGAAGCCGAGTCCGGTGCCCGCCGCGGCGGTTACCACCACAGTCTTGCCTTCTAGCAGCCCTCGGCCCGGCGGCTCGGCTGGCACTTGGCGGCTCACGGCGACACCGGAGCCGGCGGCAGATCCCTCATGGCCTCAGCTAGCTCAGCGATGGTCCACTCCCGCTCATCGTCGAGGAAGTCCTGGCGCAGCCACGGGGTGTACCAGCGGACGTCGCCCCCCTTGGCCATGAACACTCGCCCGGTCACGTCGCAGTCGGCCGTGGCCAGCCAGCCCACCACCGGTGCCGGATGGAAGGGATGGAACACGTCAAACCCCTCGGCGGGCTTGGCCACCATCTCGGCCACTCCGGGTGCCCCCTCGGTCATGCGGGTGCGGCCGGCGGGAGTGACGCAGTTCACCCGCACGCCGTAGCGACCCAGCTCTTGGGCGATGATCACCGTCATGCCCGCTATGGCCGACTTGGCCGCCCCGTAGTTGGACTGCCCCACCTGGCCGATGAGCCCCGAGGTGGAGCTGATATTGATCACCGAGGCGTTCACCTCTGCGCCGGATTTGACCTGGTCTCGCCACCAGCCGGCGCAAACCCGGGTCATACAGAACGTGGTCTTGAGGTGGCCTCGGATCACCGAGTCCCAATCGTCCTCGCTCATAGAGGCGAACATCTTGTCCCGCAGGATGCCGGCGTTGTTCACAAGCACATCCACTCCCCCGAAGGCATCCAAGGTCTGGGCCAGCAGCGACTCGGCTCCGGCCATCTCGGCTACGTCGTCACTGTTGGCCACCGCGGTTCCGCCGGCAGCGGCGATCTCGTCTACCACCGCCTGGGCCACAGACGGGTTGGCACCAGTACCGTCGGCTTCGCAGCCCAAATCGTTGACCACCACCTTGGCGCCCTCGGCGGCGAACAGCAGGGCGTAGTGGCGGCCTATCCCCCGGCCGGCACCGGTGATGACGGCGATCCGCCTCTCGAGCGCGCCCCCCGGCATCAGCTTCCCTGGGCCGCCTGGCGCTGAGCTGCCTGTGCTTCCAGCATGGCCATGGTGGGGTGCTCCTCGGTGCCTACGGTGCGGGGCAGAGCCTCCTCGATGCCCTCAGGAGTCCAACTGCTGTCAGGGGCGAACATGGAGCGAATCTCGCCGAACTGGGCCCAAACGGAAATTCGGGGGCCGACCACGGTGTAGACCTGAGCGGTGATGTCCCGAGCCTGGTCGCTGAGCAAGTACACGGCCAGGGGCGCCACGTCCTCGGGCTCACCGGCCTCAATTTCGAATGGAACGTTCTCCGACATGCGGGTCTTGGCGCTGGGGGCGATGCAGTTGGCATTGATGCCGTAGCGCTTAAGGGCCAGCGCGGCACTCTTGGTGAGCGAGATGATGCCCCCCTTGGCCGCCGAGTAGTTGCACTGGGACGTGGAGCCGGTGAACGCCCCCGAGGTGATGCCCACCAGCGACCCGCCGGTGTCCTGTTTGCGCATGACGGCCGAGGCGTGCTTGTACACCGTGAAGTGGCCCTTGAGGTGTACTCGGATCACGTCGTCGAACTCTTCTTCGGACATGTTGAAGATCATCCGCTCTCGCAGGATGCCGGCCACGCATACTGCTCCGTCGATGGAGCCCCAAGTGTCCACTGCTGCCTGAACGGCGGCCGAGCCACCCTCCATGGTGCTTATGTCGGAGGCCAGTGCCAGGGCGGTCCCACCAGCCGCCTCGATCTCAGCCACCACCGCGTCGGCCACCTCTGACGAGGGGTCCTCTCCGTGCAGCGACACGCCATAGTCGGCCACCACCACGTTGGCGCCGGCTGAGGCGCAGCCCAAGGCGATGGCTCGCCCAATTCCGTTGCCCGCGCCGGTGACGACAATGTTCTTGCCTTCTAGATATCCAGTCACGGGCGAAAACCCTACCCGTCGCCTGGAGCCAGTAGTTGGTCGAAGAGCTCGGCCAATGCCTCTGGGGGAATTCGGCCGCTTCCTCTGAGAGCCAATGTCCCGTCCCCAAACGCGAAAACCCAGAACGGGGTGCCCGCCTGACCAAAGGCGACGGCCACCTCATTGTCGGCGCTGTCCACCAGAACAGGGAATGGCCAGCCCTCGTCGGCCAACCATTTGCTGGGCGGATAGTTGTCCCTGCTGGCGTCCACCAAAGTGACCACGCTGAGAAGGTCAACCCCTTCAGGCAAGTTGTTGCCTTCGGCCAGCCAGTTGGTGAGCTCTACAACCTCAGCCTGGCAAGCCGGGCACCAGTGAGCCAGGAACACGATGGCAGCTGGCCGCTCCCCTGGTGTCCACTCCAGCGGCGAGCCATCAATGGCAGTGCCGCTGAGGGCGGGCACCGGTTGGCCGAATGCCGGATCGGAATCAGGTGAATCCCCAATCGGTCCCAGTGGTTGTCCGATCACCTGCACCGGGGCAACCTCGACCGCGGTGGGAACCTCGGTAGCTGTGGGCGCCTCGGCAGGTGTGGGGGTTTCTGTAGCTGTGGGTGCCTCGGCTGGCGTGGGGGTTTCGGTGGCCGAGGGAGTCTCCAAAGGCGTGGGCTGCTCGGTGGTGGTGGGCGCAGCGACCGAGGTCTGATCAGGAGCCGTGCCGTCATCGCCACCGCAGGCAGCCGCCAGCAGCAGGGCAGCGCCAATCAGCGCTAAAACTCGGCGAACGGTGCGCTTGGAATTCATGACCACAGGCTACGGGCTGGCTACAGCGGCATCACCACGCCGCCGTTGGGCCGCATGGTCTGGCCGGTGACGAACCGCCCGGCCTCAGAGCACAGGTACAAGATGGCATAGGCGATGTCGTTGGGATTGCCCACATAGCCCAGCGGGTTCATCTGAGCGATGGTGTCGAAGTGGTTCCTCTGGCGATCAGGGTCGACCTTGCCGTCGTCGTTGAGGAAGTGGCGGTCGTAGATGGGCGTCTCGATGGAGCCGGGGGCTACCGCATTCACCCGGATGGGGGCCATCTCCACTGCGGCGGTGCGGGTGATCATCTTCACCGCCGCCTTGGTGAGGGCGTACACCGAGATCATCGGTGCGGGCATGTCGGCTCCGGCTGACGACAAGTTGACGATGGACCCCGACTTCTGGTCGGCCATAGCCCGGCCCGCCGCGGCAGTGCCCCAGTAGACGCCCTTTATGTTCACGTTCATCACCCGGTCGAGCTGTTCGGGGGTGGTGTTCACGATGAGGCTGTCGGTGATGATCCCGGCGTTGTTCACCATGATGTCGAGCCGTCCGTGGCGGTTCACCGCGTCGGCCACCAGGGCGTCCACCGCCGCCTTGTCACTCACGTCGGTAGGCACCGCCGACCATGACGCTCCCAGCGCATCCAGCTCGCCACCGGTCTCGCCCATGCCGTCGGCGTCCACGTCGCCCAGCACCACCGAAGCCCCGGCCTTGGCCAGCGTCACCGCCGTCCCCCGGCCAATCCCCGATGCCGCCCCGGTGACCACCGCCACCCGATCAGAAATATCAAACGCCGCCAAGATGTCGTCATGCATGGCCCCATATTGGCCGCTGCACAGCCCCCAAGCCCCACCGAACAGGGTGAATAAATACTCAGTCGATAGTTGAGAAGTCTCTTTGGCCCGAGACTGGTCGATCGAAGAAATGTGTATTTAGTCCGAGCGACATATACACACGATCTCCACTGACACTACTTCTAGACTACTTGTCAGCTGCATCCTGAAAGAAGATTGATACTCCAATAATCTCTATAGTCGCCTTTCCTATTATTGAACATACTATATTAGTCTATCAAACAAGTAAGCAAGATATTACTGAAGAGTTGATAATGGCATTAACACACAATTCAAAGAAAAGATAATTATTCTTGACATGGATGTTCGAGGCGTATTGACTGGGCATTCAGAAAGGCCCCAAAGGAGTGCAGGCCCAAGAAGACAGATTGATCAAGCAAACAAGTACAATTAACCAGAAAGGCACATGATGAAGGAGTCGAGCCAATGGAAATTCATAACGGAGTCGAGCCAACGATATCCGCTTTTGTTTTCAGAGTTTCGCAGGCGATGATATGACGGATGCCGAATATGGAAATTGTGTTACATCCACAGATGTGTTTTGGCGAGATGAAGACCTTCCTGGCTCACGACGTGGTCAGTACCAGTGCATCACATATTCAGAGGATGACTGTGATAGCTCTAATATAACGCTTGACTTTGATCAATTGGACATAGGCTCACATGATTGGGAGGACCGTCGAAAAACCTCAGTGCATGAGATCGGACATTCTGTTGGAGCAAATCATGACAGCATTAGCGCCATGATCTCCGGCGAAATCCCGAGTGCATCGAACATCGCATGGAGGCGCTTCAGCTCCCATGACATCAACCACATCAATGACAATTACTAGGGAGGATGAAATGATCTCAAGACTCACCCTATTCAGGTGCTTGTGGACCTGTCTTGTACCAGCACTGCTCATGTTGGGCTGCGGAAATGACGATGACACAAGCCAAAGTCTCGCCGCGCTGATTGCTGCTACTACTCATGGCACTGGGGTTGACTACACACCTCTCGATAATCCAACGAATGCGATTAACTCCGCTGACGCGATAATCGGCGGAATCCTGATCGATATCCGACCAGGAATTCGTGTTTCTGAAAGTGGGACTACCGATCCACGGTTCAATGACAATCGCGAAGTCGCCTCGTACTACGTGGCCTACGTGATCGACGTGAGCGAGAGATTATCTAACAAGAGCACAGTCACTGTTCCGGATGAGATCGAAGTACAAGTCCTATCCGACACTCAAGTTAGCGCCGCTGAACTGGCTAGACTTAACACCCGGCCTGAAGTGATTGTGGCACTCGATATGGTCTCAGCCACTGATCTGGACGGCATCTCACTAAAGACCGAGAGCGGTTCGCTTGTCAAATCGGTATTCTTCCCATTCACAGATATGTTCTGGCTAGACGATGGGACTGGACCTAAAGCCCTGTACCTTGACAGTCTTGACGAACTTGCACCTGGTTGGGGATCGCTTAGTTCTCTTGCAGACCTTAAGAACTCGCTCCGCTGACAGCCGTGCAGGTTGTTGATCACTAGGCCGGTTCCCAGAAGACCATGGCGTGGGTGTCGTCGTAGGTGCGGGCGTAGGCGGTGACGGGCATGCCGATTTCTACGGCTTCGGGGTCGATGCCGGTGAGGCCGCCGAACATTCTCACTCCCTCGGGGAGGTCGACCATGACCAGAACGTAGGGCAGCTCGGCAAAGGCCGGAGCTCCGTACTGGCGAACAATCGTGTAGGTGTAGACGTTGCCGGTGCCGGCGGCATCCATCCACTCGGGCACTGCGGCGCAGGCCGTGCATAGCGCTCGGGGGTAATGCTGGCGGTGGCCGCATTCGGGGCACTGCTGGATGAGCAGGCGGCCCTCGGCCGCGGCGGCGAAGAAGTCGCCGTACTCCCCTTCGCCGGCGGGGACCGGCCCCTGCCATTCAAGATCGCTCACAACCCTCATGACGGCCGGTCCTTACCCAAGATGACGGTGCCGATGGCCGAGAGCCAGCCGCCGGAGCCGCAGGCCAGAGCCACCTCGGCGTCCGGCACCTGGGCCTCACCTGCGGCGCCCCGGAGCTGGCGTACCGCCTCGATCAGCAAGAAAATGCCCCGCATCCCGGGATGGTTGGACGACAGTCCCCCGCCATCGGTATTCGTGGGCATCGACCCGCCCCGTCGCAGGTGGCCCTCCTCGACGTAGGCGCCACCCTCGCCCCGCCCGCAGAATCCCAGCCCCTCCAGCATCAACAGCACGGTGATGGTGAAGCTGTCATAGAGCTGGGCGGTGTCGATATCGGCCGGTGTCACCCCGGCCTGGCCCATCGCCTCCGGTCCGCAGACCGCGGCGCCCATCTCGGTGAAATCGGGCATCTGGTGGATGTTCCAGTGGGTCTGGGTGCCGGCCGCCCCCAGCACATAGGCAGGGGCCTGTCGTAGGTCGCGGGCGATCTCCTCGGTGGTCATCACCAGTGCCCCGCCGCCGTCGGTGATTACGCAACAGTCCAGCTTGTGCAGCGGATCGGCGATCATGCGGCTGTTAATGACGTCGTCCACGGTGATCGGATCGCGGTAGCGGGCATCAGGGTTGAGCCCGGCAAACTCCCGAACCCCTACCGCTATCTCAGCCAGTTGCTCTGACGTGGTGCCGAACTCGTGCATGTGGCGGCGGGCGGCCAGAGCATAGGCGCCTACCAGGGGCAGGCCGTAGGGCGTAGCCATCTGCATGGCCCCGGCTACCGGCTGGGCGTCGCGCTGAAAACCGCCGGTGCCGAGCACCCGGCCCATCCGGGTGAGCTGGTCGGAGCCGTAGGTAACCAGCACGGTGTCGCACAGCCCCTCGCGGATGGCGGCGGCGGCATGCTGCACGTGGAACTCGAACGACGAGCCTCCCACCATGGTCCCGTCGATGTAGCGGTGGTTCACCCCCAGGTATTCGGCCATGGATACGGCATCGTCGCCAGCTCCCGGACCGCCGCCACTGGCACTGACAAACCCGTCGATGGCCGATTTGGCGATTCCGCAGTCGGCGATAGCCCGTCTGGCGGCCAAGGCGTGGTGCTGCACCGAGTTCATATGGGGCACCACCGGATAGTCGCTAAGGCCGATGCCGCAGATAACCGGGTGTCGGGAAGCCATCAGCTGAGAGCCTCGAGGATCTGGTTGTGCTCGCCCACATGGGGGGCACGGTGGCGGATGCGATAGGGGGACTTGGGGGCTATGTACGGCGCTCCCACGTAGGTGAAGCTGCGGCCCAAGTCCTCGTGCTCCACCTCCACAGGGAAGCCCCGCTCCTTGAAATGGGCGTCGGCCAGCACTTCTTCGGGCGAGTAGATGACGCCCACCGCCAGGCCCCGCTCCTGGGCACCGATGAAGAACTCATGGGCGGTGATGTTCTGGGCGATGAATCGGACTGCCTCCCGGGCGGCGCCGAACATGGCGGTCACCTCGGGATCTTGGCCCACCTGGGACAGGTGCAGGTCCTCTTCGAGCTGGGCGCCCATCTCCAAGAAGAAGAACTCATCAAATTGGTCCTTCAACCCCAGGCTCTCCATCCACTCCACCACCACCGAGAAGTCCCGGGCTGATCGGGGCGGAAAGCCGGTGTTCACGTCGATGCCGTCGGCCGACAGCGCCCGGGTGAAGGTGGTGGGCTCGACAGCCGCGTGGCGCCCAGTCTGGCGCTGTACTTCGTCGCCGGCCACCAGCCATTGCACCGAGCCAAACTCGGTGGTCACGTTGGCGGCGGCGTGCAGGCTCACATCCACGAACTGCCCTTGGCCAGTGCGGTCTCGGGCCAACAGCGCGGTTTGGGCGGAGAGCACCGCGAACACCGAGCCGGTTTGGTAGCCCTGGTTGCCGCCGCCCCGCTGGGGCGGGATGGCATGGTCGTCGTAACCGCAGCTCCACACCGGTCCGCCGGCGGCCAGCACGGTGAGGTCGACGCTCTGGTCTTGAGCTCGCGGCCCGCTGCGGCCAAACGGGGTCAGCGACACCCAGATCAATTCAGGATGACCGGCTCGCAACGTGTCATGGTCTACGCCCTGGTCGCCCAATCGTCCCGGTCGCTCCGACTCCAACACCACATCGGCGGTGCCGACCAGCGACCGGAAGCGGTCTCGACCGCCTTCCTCCTCAAGATCCAGAGTCACCCCCAGCTTGGAGGCGTTGTAGTGCCACCACCACAGGCTGCGCTCCAAGCCAGGCTCGTCGTCGACAAACGGCTCGAATCCCCGGGTGTGGTGGCCGCTGGGAGGCTCCACCACAATGACCTCGGCCCCCATGCCAGCCAGCAGCAGCCCCGCATAGGCCGAGGCCTCCCCGGCCAGCTCCACCACTCGGATTCCGGCCAGAGCGCCGGGCAGATCGCTTCCTGTCATCAGATCACCCCCTCCTCGCCCAGGTCGGCCAGGTCAGCATCGGAATAGCCGAGCAGCCCCCCAAGAACCTGGCGATTGTGCTGGCCCAACAGAGGTCCGCCCCGCTCCAGCACCCAGTCGGTCTCTGAGAAATGGGCGGGGATGCCGTCGACCCTGACACGGCCCATCTCTCCGTGGGCAACGGTCGGCCACAGCCCCCAGGCCTCGGTGTTCGCATCGTTGTCGATCCGGTCCACCGGCTTGGCCACCCCGGCGGCGGGCACTCCCGCTGCTTGCAACTCGGCGGCCGCCTTGAACCGGTCCCGACCCGACGTCCACGCCCGAACGGCGTCGTCTAGCTCGTCCTCGTGGGCCAGTCGACCGGCCAGGTCGTCGAACCGGCGGTCGTCGATGCCCATGAGCCCGGCGATGGCCTGCCAATCGCGGTCGTCGCGAGCGGCCAGGGCCAGCCAGGCGTCGTGCCCGTCGGCCTCGTAGATGCCGTGGGGAGCCATGGCCGGGTGCTGGCTGCGATTGGAGTAGGGCATTCCGTCGCGCCGCAGCGGTCGCCCGTTCACCGTGTAGTCCAGCACCGCCGGGCCGAGCATGGTGGCCCCGGCGTCGGTACACGACATGTCGATCCACTGGCCCTCGCCGGTGCGGCTGCGGTGGATGAGCCCGGCCATGATGGCCATGGCCATGAAATTGCCGCCGTGGTGGTCCATATAGGAGTAGCCCCACCCGGCCGAGGGCATGTCAGGCAGCCCGGAGGAGAACGTGAGCCCGCAGCAGGCCTGCACGATCGGCCCCCATGTCTTGTACTTGCGGTAGGGGCCGACATGGCCGAACCCGCAATTGGACACATACAAGATGTCCGGCTTGATCTCCTTCAGGCGGTCGTAGCCGAAACCGAGTCGCTCCAGCACCCCGGCGGCAAAGTTCTCGGTGACGGCGTCGCTCACCGCAATGATCTCGGTCAGCAGCTCCTTGCCCCGCTCGGTGCGGAGGTTGAGCGTGACCCCCAGCTTCTCCACATTGTGGTTGTTGAAGCACCCGCCAAACTCGTGGCCCCGGCGCTCGTCCACGAACGGGGACGTTCCCCGGAGCACATCCCATTTGCCCAGGCGCACCGGATCCTCGATCCGGATGATCTCAGCGCCGAAGGCGGCCATCCACCGGGTGGCGCCCGCTCCGGCCAGCTGTCCGGTGAAATCGCAGATGCGGATATGCGACAAAGCCTCAGATTTCACGGCCAGACCTTACGCGGTCGGAATCGGCGGCAACCGAGTCGGGAAATGCCGACAGTCTCTAGGCTTCAGCCCATGCGAGTGCTACACCACATGGAAGACGGGCGGCTCGATCCTGTCATCGCGCGATTCGGCACTGTGGAGTTCGTGTATGTGCCCCACCAGGGCGACATCCCGCAGGATGCCTCCGGCGACGTGCTTCTGACCATCCCTCGGGGGTACCCGAATCTGGCTGAGCTCCTGGACCGCGGCGTGGAGTGGGTTCACGTGACCAGCACCGGGATCGACGGGTTCCCGCTAGAGCTGTTGGGCGACCGGGTGATGACCTGCTCGCGAGGGGCCGGGGCCATCGCCATCTCGGAGTGGTGCCTGGCCATGATGCTGGCCTTTGAGAAGGACCTGCCCGGCACTTGGCTGAGCAGTCCCCCTGAGCGGTGGTTCGCCGCCGATCTAGGCGCCCTCTACGGCAAGACGCTGGGCTTGATCGGGCTGGGCGGCATCGGCACTGCGGTGGCCCGCCGGGCCCTGGCCTTCGACATGACGGTGACCGCCATTCGCCGCACCGCCGCGCCCTCCCCTATGGAGGAGGTGAAGATCGCCAGCTCGCTCACCGAGTTGCTGGGTCGCTCAGATCACATCGTGGTGGCCGCGCCGGCCACTGCGGCCACCCGACATCTGCTGGATGCCGATGCACTGGCCGCGGCCAAACCGGGGGCCCATATCGTCAACATCGCCCGGGGCGACCTCATCGACCAAGACGCCCTGCGGGCAGCGCTCGACAGCGGCCACATCGCCCGAGCCTCGCTCGACACCGTGGAGCCCGAGCCCCTTCCCGAGGGCCACTGGCTCTACCGCCACCCACAGGTTCGACTCAGCGCCCACGTCTCTTGGTGCATGCCCGACTCCTGGGACCTGCTCATTACCCCCTTCGCCGAAAACCTCCAGCGACGCCTCTCCGGCCTCCCCCTCTATGGAATCGTCAACCCCGACGAGGAGTATTAGCTGCCGGTCGCCAATATGGCCGCTACCAGGTCGCGGCGGCGGACTTGGAGGGTGGCGGGGGTTCGGGGAATGGCGGGCATGGCCTCGGTGCGGCGGGGGTGCTTGTACCGGGCCAGTCGATTGCTCAGGTGGGCTTGCACCTCGTCGGGGGTGGGCAGGGCCGCGCCCGGTGCCAGCACGAAGACGGCGCACACCACCTCGCCCCAGCGGTCGTCGGGGATGCCTACCACGGCCACTTCGGCTGCGCCAGCAATGTCGGCCAGATGGCTCTCAACTTCGGCAGGAGAGACCGTCTCGCCGCCGGTGCGGATCACATCTTTGACTCGGCCGGTGATGGAGTAGAAGCCGTCGCCGTCCACCTCGGCCAGGTCGCCGGTGCGGAACCAGCCGTCGTCAGTGAATGCCTCGGCAGTGGCCTCGGGGTTGTCGAAGTATCCGTCGAACATGAACGGAGAGCGGGTCTGAAGCTCGCCCCGGTCGAGGCGCACCTCGGCACCGGTATGGGCCTGTCCGCAGCTCCCCGGCCGGTATTCCATGTCGGCGTCGTCCAACATGGTCACCGATCCGGCTTCGGTGGAACCGTAGAACACCCGTCGATGAGCGTTGGGGAACGCGGCCTTCAAGTCGGCCAGCAGCTCCGGCGGGGTGGCCGATGTGCCCGAGGTGGCGAACCGCAGCGAGGCCATGTCTTGGTGCCGGTTGGCCTCCAGCACTCGGCGCCACACTGCGGGGATGCAGTTCATATAGGCGGCTTGTTGGGCCTGCACTGCGTCAATCAGCACATCTGCTTCGGCCCGGTCGGTGAACACCACCTGTCCTCGGGCCTGCCACGCCTGAAGCGCGATGGTCCAGGCTCCCATGTGGAACATCGGGTACATGCACACCGTGGCGCCTCGGGGCTCAAGCAGTGCAGGGGTGCGGGTGCGCAGCCAGTTACACCGGTGCGACAGCACCACGCCCTTCGATTTGCCGGTACTGCCGCTGGTGAAGAACACCACATGGGGGTCGTCCTCCCCCACACCCGACGGGGGCAGAGCCGCTGGGGAAGCCGACTGGGCCTCGGCCGCCAAGTCGAGCCCCGGTCCCTTCCCGCCCAGCCGCACCAGAGGCACCCCCACCGCATCGGCCACACCCTGGCCGGCCTCGGCGTGACCAGGACCGGCCACCAGCAGCTTGGGACGGGCCAGCCCCACCATCTCGGCCGCCTCATCAGACGAGAGCCGGGCATTGGCCGGAGCGAATACCGCCCCCATGCGGGCCAGCGCCACGAACAGCGCCACCGATTCCAGGTTGTTGTCGCTCCAAGTGACCACCCGGTCGCCCCGGCTCACCCCAATCCCGGCCAATACATGGCCCATCTGGGTGGCTCGCCGGCTGAGCTCTCCATAGGAGATCGCTTGCCCGCCGAGCACTGCCGCGGGACGAGAAGGCACCGCCGTGGCCGCATTGTCGAACACCGAGCCGATCACCAACTCCATCGCCGGGCACAATACCGGGCGACAGACACCGATCCGGCCTCCGCCCACTTCGAGGAGTTCGGCTTCGACCAGTGGCTGGAGCAGCGGCGGTTGGACGGCCATATCTCAGAGCTTGAATTCAGATTGCGGCCGATCTACGGCGATGTAGACGAGGACGACCCCAACCAGTGGACCCGCATCGCCGTTTTCGCCGTCGCGTGAGCGGAGCTGCCGGACTCTTCAGCCCGGCCCGCGGCAACGTGGCACCATAGGGCCATGAGCTTGACGTCCGATCCGCTCCCCGACACCGATTCGGAAGGGGCATTCGATCCCTTCGCCTATCCCGAAGAGGTTCCCCACGACACGCTGACCGACCTGCGAGCAGAGTGCCCGGTGGCCCGCACCCCCACCGGCTGGTATCTGACCAAATTCGACGATGTGCTGGCCGCCACCAGAGATGTGGAGACCTTCGTGTCCAGCTTCCGCGATCCCGGCGTGGTGGTGCCCGAGGAGGAGAAGCTCATCAGCGAGATCCCCGAGCCGCGCCACGGCAAAGTGCGGCGGATCATCAACGCCACCGTGGCCCATCACAAGTCGATGCGGGCCGAGCCGTTCGTGCGAGATCTCTGCCACCAATATCTCGACCCGATCTTGGAGCGGGGCCGCGGCGAGTTGGTAGCCGAGTTCATCACCCCGGTGCCCATCAACGTCATCTCCCACCTGATCGGCGTGCCCGCCGAAGACTGGGAGCAGTTCCACATCTGGACCGACGAGGTGGTGACCGGCACCTATTCCCGCACCAACCGCAACGAGCGAGGCGAGGGCCTGGCCGGCGCCCACCCCGAGTTCGCCGCCTACATCGACGCGCTGATCGCCGAGCGGCGGGCCAGCGACGAGGCCCCCGACGACCTGGTTACCCGGCTTATCACCACTGAGATAGATGGCCACCGCCTCACCGACGTGGAGATCCGCACCCAGCTTGCCTTCCTCATCATGTCGGGCAACGAGACCACCCGGCATCTGATCGGCAACCTTTTGTGGCGCATCATCGGCGACCCCGAGCTCTTCGCCACCCTCAAGGCAGACCGCAGCCTGTGCGAACGAGCAGTGGAAGAGTCTCTGCGGATCGACTCTCCGGCCCACATGCTCATCCGAGACTGCACCGCCGACACCGACGTGTTCGGCGCGCCTATGCAGGCTGGCGACAAGATCGTGTTCGGCGTCTCGTCGGCCAACCGAGACGAGGACTACTTCGACGACCCCGACGCATTCCGGCTCGACCGGGACCGACCCAAAGACCATGTCGCATTCGGCGGCGGCCCCCACATCTGTCCCGGCGCCAGCCTCGCCCGCCTTGAGGGCCGGGTGGCCCTTGAGGTGTTCTTGGACCGGGTGGCAACCGCTGAGCTCGCCCCCGGCTGCGTCCGCAAGAAGACCTCGGTGTTCTGGGCCAATGGACCCGACCGCCTAGACGCCTTCTTGACCCCTGAACCCGTTGGCTGACCAAAGGCAACCAGCCTGGTACTTAGCAGGCTATGATGTAGTAACGTTGTTACAAATAAGGAGGTCCGGCTGATGCCCGCCGCTGCAACCAGCATGAGCAGTCGAGAGTTCAACCAGGGCACGGGGAATGCCAAGAAAGCGGCATGCAGCGGACCGGTTTACATTACTGACCGAGGCCGACCTGCCTTCGTGCTTATGAGCTACGACCACTACCAGCAGCTTCTCGACGATCAGCCAAGCCTCGTCGACTTGTTGAGCCTCACCCCCGGAGTAGGCGACATCGAATTGGAGTTTCCCAAGCTTGACGATACGGGCAAGCCCGCCGTCTTCGACTGATGTACGTGCTCGACACCAACATCGTCTCCGAAATTCGCAAGGTCAGAACCGGAAAAGCCAATCCAGGGGTTGCGGCTTGGGCCCGCCGGGTAGCAACCGGCCTCACATACATCTCGGCTATCACTATTCAAGAATTGGAGCACGGTGTGCTTTTGGCTGAGCGCCGTGACCCAGCCGCAGGGTTAACGCTGAGAAACTGGCTCGACAACGACGTATACCGCGCATTCGAGCAGCGGATCCTGCCCATCGATGCCACGGTCGCCCGTCTGGCCGCGGCACTTCATGTCCCCAACCCTGCTCCCGTCAACGATGCACTGATTGCGGCAACGGCCATGGCCAACGGAATGGCCATCGTCACTCGCAACTCCAGCGACTTCGAGCGCTTCGACAGCCTTCAGGTCTTGAACCCGTGGACGCAGGCATGACGGACTGCCAGCCAATCTCAGACACAGACACTGCCTGTTCCGGCGGAGAGCGCTACACCCACGGCTACCACCAAGTAATCGTGGGGTGGCACTCACGGCGCACTGCCGAGGCATGCGCCGCCTTCTTGCTACCTCGACTGCGGCCTGATGCCGAAGTGCTCGACATCGGTTGCGGCTCGGGCACCATCACCACTGGCCTGGCCCGCCGCGCTAGCCGCGTGGTGGGTTTGGACATGTCGGCTGAGGTGGTGGATGCAGCCCGGGCCCACGCCGCCGAGTGCGGACTGGCCAACGCATCGTTCGAGGTGGGCTCGGTTTACGAACTGCCGTGGGACGACAAGAGCTTCGACGTGGTGTACGCCCATCAGGTGCTCCAGCACCTCTCCGATCCGGTCCGGGCCTTGAAGGAGGCCCGGCGAGTGCTGCGTCCGGGCGGAATCGTGGCGGTGCGGGACTCCGATTACGAAACCATGGTCCACGCCCCCGTGTTCCCGGCCATCGAGCGGTGGCGGGACCTGTACCACCAGGTCGCCTCCGCCAACGGCGGCGAGGCAGACGCCGGTCGATACCTGCCTTCGTGGGTGGCCGAGGCCGGCTTCACCAATGTCGAGACCACCGCCAGCACCACCGCCCATACCGACCAAGAGGGTCGGACTGTTTGGGGCGAGATGTGGGCGGTGCGGGTGATCGACAGCGACTTCGCAAACCATGCGATAAGCAACGGGTTCGCTACCCGGAACGAACTGCAAGAGATCTCCGACGCCTTCCGCCAGTGGGCAGCGCAGCCCGACGGCTTCTGGGCCTGGATAAACGGCGAGACAATCGGCGTCTGCCCGCCAGCCTAAAACTGTCACTCCCCCTGCTTAGGGTGCGTGCATGATCGACACTGCACCAAGAATCCTCCCTGTTTTCGACTCGCCATCTCGGCCCAAGTGGTTGGTTGAGGCTGCGAAGGCAGCTGCCTCTGCTTCATTTGCCGACCGCAGCAGAACAGAGTGGCCCGACAAGGTCGGCTATGCCTGCGAAAGGCTGCTGGAGCTGACAGGTCGAGGGTCTGACTGTCTTCCCCCGATTTGCGACCCGAAAGCCCTCCTCGTCGCGGAGACGGGATCAGGGGGCCATGACTTCGGCGTGGCCTTGGCCGGGGAGCTGCTGGGAGAGATGGTCGGCAGATTGTCATTCTCATTCGGAGATGACGAGATATGCCGAGACGCATATCCAGTCTTGTGGGACATGGCTCTTGATGAATGCGGCAACGACCCCGATATGCCGGAACCCCCAGACCCAATCCTGTTCGACCACAGCATTCACCTATCCGAGGCGTGCAAGGACGGACCTCCTTGGCCCTCAGGACTGCATTACGCCAGCCACGCGGTGATGGAGTTCGCCCACCATGCCTCGGCCTATAGCTCGCATGGCCTCGGATTGGCCCACGCTGCTCCGGTCCCGGTGCTATGGCCACCACCTGACGCTCCCCCATCTTTGGTCTCAGCCCGACGCGCCTTGAGCGAGGCCCTTGAGAACGCGACGGTGAGCCAGGACGAATACACCGCCAAGCTGCACGCCTTCCTATCTGCCCGCGACAACCCGAATCTCCCCGACCCGACTGTCGCGGAGGCCGACCAGGTGTCAGCTGCCCTGCGCGACTGGAACGACAGCGTCATCCCCGCGGCGAGAGGCCTCGCAACAGCCACCTATGCCCATGCCTGGGAATGGGCCAGCTCCGATCATGACCGCTGGGATCTGGGAGTCGTCCTCTATGCCCACACCGAGGCGTTTCTCTCTGTCCATCACCTCAGGCAAGCCACCGACGCTTACGACCTGACCGACGCCGCCTGTTGCAGTTACGCCTGGTGGTGGTGCCACGACCGGGAATTAGATGTCGCCTCCTTACGGGAGACCGTAAGCACTTGGTAGACCTCGGATCACTACCAATTCTCATTTAGGCTACTTTTCCTCACCTTTTTCGATACTTTTCAGCCCTTGATGGTGAGGAGCTCGAGGAGGTTCCCGTCGGGGTCGCGGAAGTAGACGGACTGGCCTCGTTCGCCGTTGCTGGCAGGGCGGGGGGCGGGGCCTTCTATGACCTCGATGCCGTGTTCGGCCAGGTGGGCTTGGGCCTCGGCGATGGTTGCGCCCCAGCGGAAGCACAGGTCTACCGAACCGGGGGTGGGCAGTCGGGCGTGGGGAGAGGCCGGGGCGGCACCGGGATGCACGTTGATGCGGTTGGACCCTACCTGCATCATCACGATCGGCATCTTGCCGGCCCGGAACTCCTCCAGGTACATGGGCTCAGCCCCCAGAACCTGGCCGTAGAAGGCAACCGTGGCCTCCACGTCGGCCACTGTGATGGCCAGATGGTCGAAACCCTCAACGCTCATGATGTCTCCGTTCGCAAGGGGATACCCGCGGTGGAGCCCCCGTCGATGATGTACTCGTGGCCTGTCTGGTACGACGCCGCGTCCGACACCAGATAGCAGGCCAGATCGGCCACTTCGGCGGCCACTCCGGCCCGGCGCAGCGGCACGTGGCCGAACAGATCGGGACGGCCGTGGCGATCGGCCGACAGCATGGCGGTCTCGATCGGGCCGGGGTGAACGGAATTCACCCTGATCCCTCTGGGGCCCAGCTCGATGGCCGCAACCTTGGTCAGCCCCCGCACCGCCCACTTGGTGCCGCCGTAGGCCGCGTGGTGGGGGATCCCCTCCATCCCCGCAATCGACGAGATGTTGACGATCCCCCCACCGCCGGCCTCGGCCATGGGATCGGCCACGCTCTGAATGCCCAGAAACGTGCCCAAATAGTTCACTTCCCAGATACGGCGCAGGCTCTCGGGGGTCTCGTCGGAAATAGGGGCGGTCCAGTGGATGGCGGCGTTGTTCACCAGAGCCCGCAGCGGCCCATGCTCCACTGCGGTGGCCACCACCCGGGCCCAGTCGTCGGGCGAGGACACATCGTGACGCAGATACACAGCCTGGTCGCCCAAATCAGCGGCCACCGCCTCCCCCTGCTCGTCGAGCACATCGCCCATCACCACGAATGCGCCCTCAGCGGCGAACTTCCGGGCCTCGGCCTCTCCCTGGCCCCGGGCCGCCCCGGTCACAATCGCTACTCGTCCATCAAGACATCCCATGCCGACGTTCTAGCCGATCAGCTAACTGCGGCGGGGAGTAGTGTTCACAGCCATGCCCTACCCGCAATCAGTCCTGGACATCGCCGCCCGCATCAACAACTGGGGGCGATGGGGAGAAGACGACCAGATCGGCACGCTCAACTTCCTCACCGATGAGGTGGTGAAGGAGGCAGCCCAGTGCATCCGCACCGGCAAGCGCATCTCGCTGGCCTATCCCCTGCACAAAGACGGCCTCCAAACCGGGGTCATCCCCGGCCGGGTCAACCCGCTCAAGACCATGGTGTCGCTCAACCACGGCATGCTGGACGACCCCGACATGTTCCACACCAGCGACGACGTGGTCACCATGGGCCTGCAATGCGCCACCCACTGGGATGGGCTATGCCACGCCATGTACGGGGGCAAGCTATACAACGGCCACGACGCCTCCACCATCACCGAATGGGGGGCGTCGGTGTGCGGCATCGAACAGGTCAAGAGCCTCACCGGGCGGGGCGTGCTGCTGGATATCGCCAAGCTCCACGGTGTGGACGTTTTGGAGCCGGGCCACGCCATCGGCTACGACGACCTCACCAACGCGGCCGAGGCCCAAGGGGTGGAGATCCGCACCGGTGACATCATCTTGGTTCGCACCGGCTTGTTCGCCTACGCCAAGGCCGGCGACCTCGACAACTACTACGGCGAGCCCATTCCCGAGATGGGGATCGTGCGCTCGGCCGGCATCGGCGTGACCGCCTGCGAATGGTTCTACGACCACAACATCGCTGCGGTAGCCACCGACAACATCGTGTTCGAAGTACTGCCCTACGACCCCGCCTTCGAGGGGGCGATCATTGCCATCCACTGCCTCAACTTGGTTGACATGGGCCTCACCCAGGGACAGAACTGGGACCTCGAAGAACTGGCCGCCGACTGCGCGGCCGACGGCCAATACGACTTCTTCTTGGAGGCCTCGCCCCAGCCGTTCGTAGGCGGCCTGGGATCACCCGTCAACCCGGTGGCCATCAAGTAGAGAGATGTGGCCAGAGCAGTCAGGACAGCCTTCCAACCTGCTCCTCAAGCATACGGAGATCAAGGCTCTCGCATAGGGAGTCGGCCAGCCGGTCCAAGTCGCGCAACCAACGGCCCTGCTGGTCCTCACCGGGGTCTGCCTTCCATCCCAGCCACTCCTCCAGTACTGCGTGGCGATATTCAGCTAGGTCGAAGAGCCCGTGCACATAGGTTCCCATCACCCGGCCGTCCTCCGACCGGGCGGCGAAGGGATAGAGCATCGGATCTTGCGGGCTCTCGCCGTGGCGAATCTCGTACCCGGCGAATTCACACCTATCTGGCCACCGAGCCTGCCCGGAGACAGTGCGGACGAGTTTTTCCTGCTTGAGCTCGGCTTCCACCGGCAGCCAACCCAGCCCGTCGGTATATGCGGGCCCCTCGATGCGAAGAGGGTCGAGAATACGCTGGCCGAGCATCTGCAATCCCCCGCACAGACCGAGGACCCGACCGCCGTAGCGCACATGGCGCTCTAGCGCCTCCACCCAGCCGTTCTGGCGAAGCCATGACAAATCGCCGGCTACCGCCTTGGAGCCAGGCAGCACCGCCAAGTCGAGTCCAGATAGAGAATCGGGATCGGCCAACCAGCAGAAATCGATTCTGGGGTCGTCTGCAATCGGATCCAAGTCGGAGGTGTTGCTGGCCCTCGGGTAGAAGACTCCCCCTACCCTCAACTTCGAAGAGTCCTCGTCGCTGTGATGTCTGCCTCGTCCCCCTAGAAAGGAATAAGGGGCATCTTCTTCCGGGAGGGCAAGATCGTGAACATAGGGCACACAGCCCAACAGAGGTCGCTGAGTCCGCTCGGTAAGCCAGTCGCATGCGTCGCCGAGCAGGGAGGCATCGCCCCGAAATCGATTGATGACCAGAGCCTGGACCAGCTGGCGATCTGTCGGATCGAGCGCATCCATGGTGCCTAGCAAGGACGCAAATACGCCTCCCTTGTCGATATCGCCCACCAACCAGACTGGCGCCTTCGCCGCCTGGGCGAATCCCATGTTGGCGATGTCGCCTTCCCTCAAGTTGGGTTCCGCCGGTGATCCTGCCCCTTCGATCAACACAAACTCGTGTTCTTGGCTCAAACGGTTGAAGGCGGCCAGCACCTCAGGCAACAACTCGGCTCGATCCTCGCGAAACCGGTTGGCCATAAGGATCCCCCGAACCTGCCCAGAGACCACGAGTTGAGCTCGATGGTCGGCTTCGGGTTTGAGCAAGACCGGATTCATGTCCACAGCCGGTTCCAAGCCACTGGCAAATGCCTGCAAGGCCTGGGCCCGGCCGATCTCGCCTCCAGAAAGACAGGCAGCCGAGGCGTTGCTCATGTTCTGCGGTTTGAACGGGGCGACGCGAACCCCCGAGCGGGCCAGTAGGCGGCACAGCCCAGCAGTGAGCAGAGACTTGCCGACGCCCGAAGCCGTCCCCTGGAGCATCAGCGCTTTGGTCACAGGCCAGAAGACGGCGTTTCCCGAAGAGCGGCGGCCTCGGCGCGCTCTTCGTCGGATCGGATTTGGCCGCGCAGGGGGATCTGGCGAATGAACAGCGCGGCCAGAATCGCCGCGGCGATTGCCGGCGCCCCTATCGCAAAGCAGCGCTGCACTCCCACCAAAAAGGAGTCCAGCACCGCCTCCAGAGTGGCGGGATCCTCGATGGCCCGAATCTGGTCGGGACTTCCCAAAAGGCTGTTCGGGTCGGGCAGAACCGCTCGCTGGGCCGAGGTCACTTTCTCGTCCAGGGCGGACTCCAAACCGGAGGCGTATATGGCGCCCATGGCCGCGGCCCCGATTGTGCCCCCCAATGAGCGCACAAAGTTGGTGGCCGCCGACACCATGCCGACGTCGCGATGGGGGCTGGCGTTTTGCACTACCAGGATCAGCACCGGCATCGTCATGCCCAATCCCAGCCCGATCACGAACACCATCAGGCCCACCTCCACCTGGGTGGTGTCCCGCTCCATGAACAGGGCCAACAGCGCCATGCCCACGGTCATGAGCGTGGTGCCCAGAACCACGAATCCCTTGTAGTGGCCGGACCGGGTAATGAGCCTCCCCGACAGGATCGATGTGAAGGTGATGCCGATGAACATGGGCATCATGTTCAGCCCCGAACCGGTGGCGCTTACCCCGGTGACGATCTGCAAGAACACCGGCACGAACAAGGTGGCCCCGAACATGGCCAGCCCGATGAACAGCATCACCACCATCGACCAGGCGAGGATGGAGTTGGAGTAGAGCCTAGGCGGCAGGATCGGGTCTTCGGCCTTGGTCTCCCACCAGAAGAAGGCCGCCAACAGCGCTGAAGAGGCCACCAGGATCAGCCACATTCCCGCCGACCCCCACCCCAGCTCGTCGCCGCCGAGGCTGAGGGCAACCAGAAGCGGACCGAACCCTGCCACCAATAGCCCTGCGCCCAGCCAGTCGATCGACCGCCTGGCCATCGAGAGGCGCACGTTGAACAGCGCGGCCATAGCCGCCATCGAGGCCAGGCCCACGGGAATGTTCAAATAGAACACCCAGCGCCAGCTCAGCTGGTCGACGAAGAACCCCCCGATTAGCGGGCCGGCAACGCTGGCAGTGCCGAAGGTGGCCGCAATGTAGCCCTGGTAGCGGCCCCGCTCGTTGGGAGGCACCACGTCGCCCACGATGGCCATGGGCAGGGCGAGAAGACCGCCGCCGGCCAGCCCCTGCAACGCCCGGAACAACACGAGCTGCAACATGGTTTGCGACAGGCCGGCCAGCCCCGAGGTGATGATGAAGAACCCGATGGTGATCTGGAACACCAGCTTGCGGCCGTAGATGTCGCTGAGCTTGCCGATCAGCGGGGTGGCGATGGTGCCGGTGAGCAGATAAGAGGTGATGACCCAGGCCACCTGGTCTTGGCCGCCCAGCTCCCCGGCGATGGTGGGCACCGCAGTGGCCAGCACCGAGTTGTCCAGCGCGGCCAGGAACATGCCCGTCATCAGGGCGACCATGATGATGTGGACCTGGCGGGGGGCGAGGTCCTCGGGCTCCACCAACTCGGGATTGAACAGCCGGGCCCTCATCTCATCCGGTCCAACAAATTATCCCGTCCACCGCCTAGATGGCTCGGGTCTTGCCTTCCCAGTAGGGGTCGCGCAGGCGGCGCTTGTAGAGCTTGCCGTTGGGGTCGCGGGGCATCTCGTCGGTGAAGTCGATGGAGCGGGGCCACTTCTGCTTGGCGATCTGGTCGCGGAGGAACTCCATGATGGCCCCCCGGGTGTCGTCGTCGGGGGCCACCCCCGCCGCAGGCTCGATAACCGCCTTGATCTCCTCGCCGGTGTCCTCGTTGGGGATGCCGAACACCGCGGCGTCGCCCACCAGCGGGCTTTGGAGCAGCGCACCCTCGATCTCGGCGGGATATATGTTCATCCCGCCCACGATGATCATGTCGTTGGCCCGGTCGTTGAGGAACAGGTAGCCGTCGTCGTTGAAGTAGCCCACGTCGCCCACGGTGAAGAACTCCTGGTCCAAGCGGGCCTTGTCGGTCTTTTCCTTGTCCTTGTAGTACTCGAAGGTCTGGCCGGTGGGCATCTTCATGTAGATGGTGCCGCTGGCGCCAGGGGGCAGGCGGTTGCCGTCATCGTCCACCACGATGACCTCCGATCCCGGCCACGGGCGGCCCACCGTGCCGGGGTACTGGCGCCACTCCTCGGGCGGAATATAGGTGCCGCCGCCCTCGGTGGCCGCGTAGTACTCCCAGATGCAGTCGCCCCACCAGTCGAGCATCTTCTGCTTGGTCTCAATGGGGCAGGGGGCAGCCGCGTGGATCATGCGGCGCAGCGACGACACGTCGTAGCGCTCCTTGACCTCGTCGGGCAGTTGGAGAAGGCGGTGGAACATAGTGGGGACCATGTGGCTCTGGGTGACCTTGTAGCGGTCGATGCGCTCCAGTGCCCCCTCGGCATTCCAACGCCCCATCACCACCGCGGGGTGCCCCATGTGCAGCGAGGTCGTACACCAGATGTTGACCGCGGTGTGATACAGCGGGGCCTGGGTGATGTGGACGTTGTCGGCGTGGGGCATGATGCCCAGCAGCATGAACAGCCCTCCTGAGCCCGCGGCCGATTCATCGGGGTGAACGCCGGGAAGGGCACGCCGCACACCCTTGGGCCGACCGGTGGTGCCCGAGGTGTAGAACATGAACGAGCCGGTGGTGAGGTCGTCGGGCCGGGTGGCGGGTTGGGCGTCGACCAACTCGGACAGGGGTCGGAAACCGTCGATTTGGCCCACTGAGAACCGGTTGGCAGCCGGCACGTCGCTGTCCTCCAGCACTCTGAGGGCCTGATCGGCAAAGTCCTCATGGACGATGAATGCCTTGGTCTCGCTGTCGTTGACGATGTAGGCGATCTCTGGGCCGGCCAAGTGCCAGTTCACCGTGGTGAGGTAGAAGCCCCCCTGGTAGGCGGCCATGGAAACGGCCACCTGCTCGATCCCGTTGGGCAGCACGGTGGTCACCTGGTCGCCGGTGGCCAGACCCGCGGCCCGCAGGCCGTGAACGATGCGATTGGTCAGCTCGGCCAGCTCCCCATAGGTGATCTCGTTGTAATCGGGGTCGACTACCGCCAGACGCTGCGGGTCAGCCTCGGCGATCTTCCAGAACCCCAGCACATCGGTGTCAGCCATTTTTCCTCCCATCGGCGCGCGCTCGTGGATGGTAGGCGCAGGCTGATGACAGGCCGAAACTGTGGCTACAGCCCGTTGAAGTCGGGGGGGCGCTTCTCCATGAAGGCGGTGATGGCCTCGACGTTGGCCGGTGCGCCCATCAAACGGGAGAAGGCGGCGTTCTCCCGCCCTCGGGCCGCGGCCACCCCGTCATGCCAGCCATGGGTGATTAGCGCCTTGGACTCCACCAGCGACGATACCGGCAGCGCGGCCAGCTTCTGGGCGTGGGCCATCGTCGTGTCCATCAGCTCGTCGGGCAGGCACACCTTCCACACCAACCCCATCTCCTTGGCCTCTTGCGCGCTGATCCACTCGGAGCTGAGCAGGGTCCACATGGCCTGCTGGCGGCCCAGCAGAAGCGGAAAGGTGTAGCTGCTGGCCGCTTCGGGCACCACCCCCAAACTGGAGAACGGGCACCGCAGCCGGGCTTCAGAAGAAATAAAGGATAGATCGGCGAACCCCAACATGGTGGTACCCACCCCGATGGCCAGCCCGTTCACCGCGCAGATGAACGGCTTGGGGAACGAGTCCAACTGGTCGAGCAACCCGGCGAATCCATGTTCGCCAGACTCGACGCCGCCCCCGCCGGGATTACGGGCCCCCATCTCCACCAAGTCGGTGCCGGCGCAGAATGCCCGCCCGTTCCCGGTGATCACCGCCACCGCAACATCGGGGTCGGCGGCGGCATCGATCAGCGCTTGGGCCGTGGCGTCATAGAGGGCCTCGCTGAAGGCGTTGAGGGCGTCGGGCCGGTTCAGCGTCAGCAGCCGCACCCGACCTTGGTCTTCGATATCCAACATCGAATCGGCAGCTTACAGCGGGTTCCAGCGGGGCTCGCGGCCCTCCCGGAATGCCTCGGAGGCCTCGGCCATGTTCCCGGTGAACGTGCCCAGCACCTGGGTGCGGTTCTCCAGCTCCATGGCATGGCGCAGGCTGGGGGCGTCCAGCGTGGCGTTGGCCCCCAGCTTGGTCATCCACACCCCGTACTCATTGTTGGCCGCGATCTGCCGGGCCACCTCGATGGCCGCCTCCACCACCTGGCCGTCGGGCACCACCCGGGACACCAACCCTATGCGGTCGGCCTCGGACGCGTCGAAGATCCTCCCGGTGAGCATCAGCTCTCGTGCCCGGCCGGCCCCGACCAGCCGGGGCAGCAGGTAGCTGTTGCCCACATCCAGCGACGAAAGCCCCACCTTGATGAACACCGAGCCGAAACGGGCCGACTCTGCGGCCACCCGCACATCGCAGTGAAGGGCGATGGCGAAGCCCCCGCCCACGGCCGGGCCGTTCACCGCGGCAATCACCGGCACCCGCAGCTCGTAGATCTTGAGCATGAGGTTGGCCAGGTCGAGCTGCATGTCGTAGATGGCCCCCACCCGGCTCCGGTCGGGCGGCTCGTCAAGGCCCTGCTCGCCCCCAGCCTTAAGGTCGGCGCCGGAGCAGAACCCCCGGCCTTCGCCGGTCAAGACCACCGCCCGATTGGAGCGGTCCCGCTCCACATCTTCGAGGGCATTGTGCAGCTTGGCGACGAGCTCGGGGCTGAGAGCGTTGAGCCGCTCCGGGCGCGACAGGGTGATCTGGGCGATGCCCGACTCGGGCGCTTCAACCGTGACAGTGGATGGACCGGACACAAGCCTCACAATAGAACTGCCTCACGCCGCTCCCCGAACTGCGGTCGCCATCCTTCACCGATCAGGAGTGTGCCCCTTCATGAACTGCCTGGTCAGGGACTCGATAACGACCCGTTGGGGTTGATGGGGGACAGAATTATATAGACAAGGACCCCGCTACTTGTGGATTTCCCTGTGAGCCAGTTGTGAATAGAGCTGTTCATATCTATAGTCCAGGTTCCAGCATGACTATCGGGATCGCGTTAGGGGCCTATCTCGTCGTGCATCTGCTCGGCGCCTATCTTCTGCGCGCCTCCGGGGTGGGCCGGGATCTGTTCGGCCGCTTCCGCAATGTCCCCGACCTGCCCGAGCCCAAACCGCTGGCCGAATACACCACTTTTGTAGAGACCCATTCCTTCTGGGAAACCGAGGAAGAGGCGGGCTTGAAAGACATCGACGATACCGAGCTCCAAGCCGTGTTCTGGAACGAGAGAAGGCGCCGCAGCGCCTGAACCCAGCTGGCCTCGCCGAATGCGGGCTAGTTCGACTTGGCGTGGAGGCCGCCGTCTACCAGCACCACGGCGCCGTTGATGAATGAGGCGGCGGGCAGCACCAGCGACAGGGTGATCTGGGCTACTTCCTCGGGGTCGCCGTAGCGGCGGGCAGGCACCCGGCGACGGGCGTATTTCTCTTTGGCCTCTTCGGGGATGTCCCCGGTCATGGCGGTGCGGATCGGGCCGGGACACACCGCGTTGGCGGTCACCCCATATTGGCCCAGCTCCACGGCTAGCGCCCGGGTGAGCCCCACCACGCCGTGCTTGCTCACCGTGTAGGGCGAGTTGTGGGAGGTGGCCATGATCCCCTCGGTGGAGGCCACGTTGACGATGCGTCCGTCGCCGTTGCGCTTCAGATCATCTAGGCAGGCCCGGACCAAGCGCATCTGGGCCGCCAGGTTCACCTCTAGCACCGCAGCCCACACATCCTCATAACCGGCGGCGTCCACTGGGGCGCCTGCGGCCACGCCCGCGTTGTTGATGAGAATGTCCACCGGCCCCAACTCGGCCCGCACCCGGGCCACCGCCTGCTCGATGGCCAAGTGGTCGGCCATATCGCACACCACTGCTGTCGCGGTGCCGCCCACTTCGGTGATCGCGCCAACCGTCTCGCTCGCCCCGTCGCTGTTGACATCGAGCGCGGCCACCTTGGCCCCCTCATCGGCCAGCAGCCAGGCGGTGGCCCGTCCCATGCCCGAGGCCGCGCCGGTAACCACCGCCACCCGTCCGGCTATTGACCGGTTGAGCCTGCTGAGACGAGCCATCAGCTTCGGTTGGAACGCTCGTGCTCGATAAGCCAGGCCTTCACATCGGGATGGCCTCCATACTCCCCCACCAACCCGTCGCTTCGCACCACCCGATGACAGGGAACGACCAGTGGGATGGGGTTGGTGGACATGGCCGTGCCCACCGCACGGGCAGCCCTCGATGAACCGGCCATGCGGGCCAGCTCCCCGTACGACACGGTGGTGCCGTAGTCCACCGTCATCAGCGCATCCAACACCCGGCGGTAGAAGCCATGGCTAAGCCGCCAATCCACGGTTAGATCGAAGCGCTGACGGCCGCCCTCGAAGTACTCGCGGAGTTGAGCGATGGGATCGTCCAGCCAGCCGAGGTCACCCTGGCCCATAGTCAGAGGCAGCTCGTCCAGTTCGGACATCATGTCCTGCATCTCTTCCATGTAGCCGAAACCGATCCTTACCAGGCCCTGCGATGTGGCGGCCATGTTCAATTGCCCGATGGGGGTGTCCATCGAACCCAGGGCAACGCCGATGTCGTCGGCCTTGGATGGGGCGCAATCGGGGCGGGTCAGCAGTGCAGTTGGAGACATGGCAATGACCGTAGCGGAATACCAGACTGAGGCGGTGGAGTCCTTGAGCACCGAAATCCCCGGCATCGACATCGCCGCGGTAACTGCTTGGCTGGCTGACAACGTCGCCGACAGCGAGCCCCCGTTCGCCTTCGATCTGATCGCGGCGGGCGGGTCCAACCTCACCTTCCGTCTGTCTGACGCCGGGGGCCGGCAGTGGGCGCTGCGCCGTCCTCCGGTGGGGTCGGCGCTGGCCACTGCCCACGACATGGGCCGGGAGTGGCGCATCATGGCCGCTCTCGGCGAGGCCGGCGACGTGCCGGTGCCCGAGATGGTGGCCTTCTGCGACGACCACTCCGTCAACGGAGCCGACTTCTACGTGATGGGCTTCGTGGACGGCCTGATCCTCCGTGATCGGGAATCCGCAGCTCACATGAACCCCGAGCAGGCCGAGGTCGCCACCCAGAGCCTGCTGGACGTGCAGATCGCCTTCCACACCCTCGACCTCGACGAGGTGGGGTTGGGCGATTTGGGCCGCCGGGACGACTATGTGGGCCGCCAGCTCAAAAGGTGGCGCCGCCAGGTGGAGGCCGCCAGCGTGCGCGAGGTGCCCCTGCTCGTCGAGCTGCACGAGCGCCTCAGCGCGGCCAAACCCGCTGAGACCGCTCCCCCAGCCCTGGCCCACGGCGACTACCGCTTCGACAACACCGTGCTCGACGACCAATGGAAGATCGCCGCCGTGCTCGACTGGGAGCTGTGTACCACCGGCAACCCCATCGCCGACTTCGCCTGGTCGCTCCAGTACTGGGCCGACCCCGGCGACGAGATGACCTTCCTCACCGACCCGCCCACCCTTTTGGACTGCTTCGCCCGCCGAGACGAGGTGGCCGACCGCTACGCCGCCCAGTCGGGCTTCGACCTGTCCGACCTCGGCTACTACGCGGTGTTCAGCTGGTGGAAGCAGGCCTGCATCGTGGAAGGCGCCTACGCCCGCCGCCTCAAAGGCATGACCGGCGGCATGGCCACCACCGGCGACGTCGGCGAAATCGCCCGCCGAGTGGACAACATGCTGGCCCACGCCGCCGACATGGCCACCGGAGTGCTGTAGACAACCAAAGTAGGGTGCAGCGATGACGCCTCGGGCGAGGATGAGTGCTCGACGCGGCCCTGCGAGGGCGCTCCGGCCGGGCCGTTTGCCGCTGGGTGGGTTGGGGGCACTGGAAGCAGCCGGCCTCGGGCTGCTGTTGGTGGTTGTGCCGGTTGTATTCGACCCGTTCGCCCGCTCGGGCTACTTGGCGGTGAAGGTATTGGCGGCCGGAATCGGGGTGGGCTTGATCGGATTGTCGCTGGCGTGGTCGAGAGCGCTGGCCGTTCCATGGGGCAAGGCTGCCGCAGCCGCAGGCGGAGCCCTTGTGCTGGTGGTAGCGGCAACGGCGGCGAGCCCGTCGTTCGAGCGGTCTTTGCTGGGTGCCCCACAGCGCATGAGCGGGGCGTTGATGTGGATGTTCTTGGCGGTGGCGTTCGCGGTGGGGTTCTCGCTGCGGCGCTTGCGGGGCGAATCCGCAGACGCCGCGATCATGGCCCTGGGCGTGGTGGCAGTGCTGGCGGTGGGTTTGTTCGCGGTGCTCGAGGCGGTCGGTGTGGGCTGGGGCCTCGAGGCGGTGGAGTTCGAGGGGCGGCTGCGGTCCACTCTGGCCAATCCCGCTGTTCTGGCGTCTTTCGCGGTGCTCGTCGGCCCGCTATGCATCGCGGCTGCGGTTTCGGCCCCTAAGTGGCGGTGGCCGGCGCTGGGGGCGTGCGGGCTGGCCGGGGCGATGCTGGTGGGGTCGCAGTCTCGCGGCGCCATTGCCGCCTTCGCAGCAACCGCGGCCGTCTTCGTGGCCATGAGGGCTTCTCGGCAGGTGCGGGTCAGAGCCGTCGCGTCGGCGGGAGTGCTGCTGGCGGCGACACTCGCTGTCGGGCGGTGGGGCGATACCGGTTTCGGCTTCCGGGGACGCGCGGCGATCTGGGAAGTGGCGGCGGAGACCATTGCCGCCCGGCCCCTGTTGGGCGTCGGCCCGGAGATGTTCTTGATCGAGTACTCCGAAAGGGTGGGCGAGGCGACAGTTCGGGAGTTCGGGCGATACGGGGCTACCGATCGGGCCCACAGCGGGCTGTTGGACTTCGCGGTCTCATCGGGTGTCCCCGCAGCCGTGCTCTACCTGGCTGTTCTGGCCGCGGTGGGGGTGATGGCCGCTAGAGCGATGGCGTCGCCGCAGCCCGCGCTGGCGGCATTGGGGGCAGGGCTGTTGGCCTATGCAGTGCAACAGCAGGTGTTCTTCCCCCATCCGGCGACCGACGCGGTGTTCTGGCTGCTGGCGGGGGTCTTGGCCGCCGCAGTGGGAGCGAGAGCCCGGCCCCTGCGCTCGTGGCCCATCATGGCCGCAGCGGCATTGGTGGTTGCGGGGACGCTGGCGAATTCGTGGTCGCTGATCCGCAACGACCACGACTTCGAGCGGGCCAGCACCGCCGAGACGCACGCTGTGGCCTACCAACATCTCACCAGTGCCGCCGACCGCCGGTCTTTTGACGACGAGCCCTACATATTGATGGGCGCATTGCTCCAGAGCGCCGACGACATCGGGCTCATCGCCGAGGGCGAGGCCCGCCTCCGCCGCGGCGAGTCGCTCAACCCCGGCAACGAGACGGTGTCGCTGGCGCTGGCCGAAGTGCGCTTGCAGGGCTTCCGGGTGTCAAACGACCCCGGCTGGGCGCACCGCTCCCGATCAGGGCTCGATCGCCTTATCGGGTCTCAGCCCACCAACGGAACCGCCTACCTCAAGCGGGGCGCCGCCCACTATTACTTGGGCGACCTCGCGTCAGCAGAGTCCGACTGGGAGCGGGCCGCCTGGCTTCTGCCCGACGACCCCACACCCGCGGACAACCTCGAAGTGCTGCGCCAACAGCAAAGCGCTGGCCGCTGACCCCGTCCGCAGATTTGCGGGGGGGTGTACAACCATGACGGCCGTGAGTGCCCGCCGTTTTCAGGAGAGTTCCCTCCATGTTCTGTGATAGCGAACCGCCGGCAAACACCAGCGGGGCCGCAGGCAGCAGGAGGGCCGCGTTGTTGGTGGCTGTCACAAGAGGCGAAAACCTGGAAAACCTGACGCTGATTGTCTGGGACCGCGGCGCAAACCTCGCTACCCGCTCCATCGACGGCTACGACTATGCGGCAGTGTTGTGCTTTGGGGTGCACCGGTTCGGCGCCCAGCCCGTAGACATGGCGAAGTCCGCCGACCGCCAAACCGTTTTGGCCCAGGTCAGCTGGGGCTACCACGAGAGCTTCGGCTGCTACCTCGCCCTAGACCCCGCCGCCACCGACGCACTGCGCGCCGCACACACCTAATCCCCGACACCTTCGCGAACACCCGCCTCGCCGCCTTGGCAGCCGCCGGGGTGCCGCGGTGGAGAGGGGCTTCGCCTTGCCTTCGTCGTTTGGGTGGAGTCCCTCATCTCCAGAGCGTAGCGATGGGGCGGACAGCGAAGTCTGTGCCGCATTGTTCGGCCAGTGAACCTGAGAAGGTCAGGCCGCTGCTGCCACTAAAGCTGTCAGCAATACCAGGGTGAGCACCGACATCGGCACGCCGAGGCGGAGATAGTCGGTGAAGCGGTAGCGGCCGGGGCCGTAGACCATGGTGTTGGTCTGATAGCCGATGGGGGTTAGGAATGAGGCTGATGCGGCCACCGCCACCCCGAGTGCCAGGGTGCGGGGATCCAATCCGGACTGAGCGGCCGCCTCCAGCGCTATCGGGAACACCAGGGCCACCGCGGCCACGTTGGTGATGAGCTCGGTTAGCAGCATGGTCGCAATCACGATGCCCAGCACCACCCCGGCGTCGCCCAAAAAGTCGAAGCCGGTAACGATGCCGTCGGCCAGATCGGTGGCCAAACCGGCCTCATCCAATGCCGCTCCCAGCCCAAACGCCGCTCCGATGGTAATGAGCACGCTGAAGTCCACCGCCTCTCGGGCTTCACGGGGGGTGAGCACCCCGCCGACAACCACCGCGCCGGCCGCGATCAACGCCGCATCCAAGACGCTCAAGACTCCCGCCGCGGGCAGCACTACCAGAGCAACCACCGCCAGTAGCGCCACCGGCGCCCGGCGGGTCGCCCGGGGAGGCGATCCGCCCAACCGGGACACCAGCAAGAAGTCGCTTTGGTTGCGCCACCGCTCGTCGAACCCGTCGGCGGCCAGCACCAGCAGCGTGTCGCCAACCCGCAGACGCACCTGGCCGAACTTGGCCTCCACCGGGGCGCCGGAGCGGTGGATACCCACCACCGCGGCCTGGTAGCGGCCGCGGAACCCGGCCTCGGCCAGCGTCCGCCCGCTGAGGGGCGACGCGGCACCAACTACTGCCTCAAAAAAAGTGTGGTCGTCGGAGTCCACCGCCTCCAGGTGGGGATCCTCAGCCGAGACCAGCCCGGACATGGCCTGAAGATCGACCACCAAGTCGACCCGTCCGGCGAATGTAAGCCGGTCGCCGCCCCGGAGCACAAACGTCGGTGCTACCGGGGCGATCACCGTGCCCTGCCGCTCCACTTCCACCAGAAAAACCCCTTGGAGATGGCGCAGTCCCCCGGCCTCCACCGACTGCCCATCGAACGCCCCCCGCTCGACCACCTCCATAGACACCAGATAAGAACGGCCTTCCCCATCTGCTTCGGGATCGCGCCGGTCGGGCAACAGCCAGGGGGCGGCAAAGACAATCAGAATGAGTCCAGCGCCGGCCAGCGGCAGGCCGAAGCGGGCCAACTCGAACATCTCGAGTTCGTCGTAGCCCGCCGACTGCAAAAGCCCGCCCATCACCAGGTTGGTACTGGTACCGATGGCGGTGATCGCCCCGCCCAAGATGGTGGCGTACGACAGCGGGATCAAGAATCGGGATGCCGCCCGGCCGTAGCGCTCGGCCCACCCCCGAACCGCAGGCACCAGCATGGCCACAATGGGGGTGTTGGCCAGAAAGGCCGAAGCCGCGCCGGCCGGGGCCAGGAGCCGGATCAGCGCTACCCGTGTTTGAGACCCTCGATCCAGCATCCGAGCTACCAAGGGCTGCAAGGCGTTGGTCTTGGTCACCGCGCCGGCAACCACGTACAGCGCCCCAATGGTGAAGGGAGCGGGGTTGGCGAAACCGCTGAAGGCCACGTCGAAGTCGATCACCCTGAGCAAGAACAGGCCGCCGGTGGCGCCCAACACCCCGGCAGCAGGCGATAGACGGTTGCTGACAAGCCCGACGCCCATAATCGCCAACACCGCGACAGTGAGCGCCGCGTCGCCATCCATCCTTGGTGATACTACGAGCCGAGTATCTGGTTTCCCCCCGCATTGGGGTGGATTGGCGGTTCGATGGCTCAAACGCGGCCATCCTGCGATATGAAATACCTCCGTGGCTTCAAATTTGATTCAACCCCACGGCGGCGAGTTGGTCGATCTATTGGTCGACGACGCCACTGCTGAAGACCTCAAAGCGGCATCGCGCGACCTCCCGTCGTTCACCCTCCAGCCCCGCCATTTGTGCGACTTGGAACTTCTGTTGAACGGCGGCTTCTCTCCCCTACGGGGATTCATGGGACAAGCCGACTACGAGCGGGTGTGCTCCGAAATGCGGTTGGCCGACGGAACGCTGTGGCCGATGCCAATCACTTTGGATGTGGATCCCAAAACAGCCGAGGCGGCCCAGGCCGCCGGACGGCTGGCGCTGCGCGATGTGGAGGGGGTCATGCTGGCCATGCTCACCGTGAGCGATGCGTGGCGGCCCGACACCTCGGGGGAGGCCGAGGCGGTGTTCGCCAGCTCCGACCCCGATCACCCTGGTGTCGGCCATCTGATGCGGAGCACCGCGCCGGTCTATCTGGGCGGGACCGTGCAGGGCTTGCAGCTCCCCGTCCACTACGACTTCACCGAGCTGCGCCGCACCCCGGCCCAGGTGCGGGCCTCCTTCGACGAGGCCGGCTGGAGCCGGGTCGTGGCCTTCCAAACCCGCAACCCCATGCACCGGGCCCACGTGGAACTCACCCGAAGGGCGGCGGTGGAGGCCGACGCCAACCTGCTGATCCACCCGGTGGTGGGCATGACCAAGCCCGGCGATGTGGACCACTACACCCGGGGCCGCGTGTACCAGCACATCATCAAGCGCTACCCCGAGAACTCGGCCATGCTGGCCATGCTGCCGCTGGCCATGCGCATGGGCGGGCCCCGGGAGGCGGTATGGCACGCCATCATCCGCAAGAACCACGGCGTCTCCCACTTCATCGTGGGCCGCGACCACGCTGGTCCGGGCTCTGACGCCGCGGGCAACCCCTTCTACGGACCCTACGACGCCCAGGACATGCTCCAGGACTACACCGACGAGCTGGGCGTCACCATGGTGCCGTTCAAGATGATGGTCTACGTCCCCAGCAGTGACAGCTACCACCCGGTGGATGAGGTGGACGAGGGAACGGCCACCCTCAGCATCAGCGGCACCGAGCTGCGAGACCGGCTGGCCTCGGGCGACGACATCCCCGAGTGGTTCAGCTATCCCGAGGTGGTGGCCGAGCTGCGCCGCACCCATCCCCAAAAGTCCAAGCAGGGCTTCACCGTGTTCTTCACCGGGCTCAGCGGCTCGGGCAAGTCCACCATCGCCAACGCGCTGATGTCCAAGCTGTTGGAGCGGGGCGGGCGACCGGTAACGCTGCTCGACGGCGATGTGGTGCGCACCAACTTGTCGTCGGAACTGGGGTTCTCCAAGGAGCACCGCGACATCAACATCACCCGCATCGGATATGTGGCCTCGGAGATAACCAAGCACGGTGGCATCGCCATTTGCGCGCCGATCGCCCCCTACGCCGAGCCCCGGCGCCGCAATCGGGAAGCCATCTCGGCCAACGGCGGCTACGTGCTGGTGCATGTTTCCACCCCGCTGGAGGTATGCGAGCAGCGGGACCGCAAGGGCCTGTACGCCAAAGCTCGGGCCGGGATCATCAAGGAGTTCACCGGCATCTCCGACCCCTACGAAGAGCCCATCGACGCCGACATCGTGCTGCCCACCGTGGATCAGACGCCTGATGAGGCGGCCCAGACCATTATCGACCACCTGGTGGCCGAGGGGTATCTCGACTCGATCGGCGACTGAGGTGTCGCGCGCCGACGATCTCGACCGGATTGCCGACGCGCTGGCCGCGGCCGCTGAGGTGCTGGAGCGGTTCACGCCCGGCGAAGTCGAGGCGGAACTAAAGGACGGGGGCGATCCATTGACCGCGGCCGACACCGCGGTCAATGACGTGTTGGCCGAGGCCATGCAGGGAGGCGATGAGGGCTGGCTGTCGGAGGAGACCACCGACGTCGGCGACCGGCTCGCCCGGCGAAGGGTGTGGGTGGTTGATCCCATCGACGGCACTCGGGAGTTCATCGACGGCATCCCCGAATGGTGCGTGTCGGTGGGGCTGGTGGAAGACGGCGTGCCGGTGGCCGGAGGAGTGCTGAGCCCGCCCAACGGACACCTCATCATCGGATCGGACGAGACCGGGGTGGTGTGCAACGGCGAGCCCGCCAAGACGACGCCCACCACCGACCTGCGGGGAGCGCTGGTGCTGGCCTCCCGCAGCGAGGTCAAGCGGGGCGAGTGGGAGCGCTTCTTCTCCACGCCGATCGCGGTGCGGAACATGGGATCGGTGGCCTACAAGCTGAGCCTGGTGGGCGCCGGACTGGCCGACGCCACCTGGACGCTGGTGCCCAAGAACGAGTGGGACGTGGCCGGCGGGGCCGCGCTGGTGAGAGCAGGGGGTGGGCAGGTGTTCGGGATCGACGGCGCCGATGTGGTGTTCAACCGAGCCAATCCGCTGATGGACGGGTTCATCGCCGTCGCCCCCGGCCTCAGAGATCAGGTGATGGAACTGCTCGGCATCTGTTCAAGTCGGTGAACGACCACCAACTGGCCGCCTGGCTGGCCACCGAGGCCGGAGAGCAGCTTGTGAGGCTGCGGGCCGAGATGAGCGGACAGCGCCTGGCTCCGTTCGCAGTGGGAGCCCGGGGCGACGCCGCTGCCCATGAGTTGATCGAAAACGCCCTGAACGAGCACCGCCCCGACGACATGGTGCTGTCGGAGGAGTCGATGGACGACCGCAGACGGCTTCGCCACGACCGAGTATGGATCGTGGACCCGCTGGACGGCACCCGGGAGTTCTCCATTCCGGGCCGCATCGATTGGGCGGTCCACGTGGCCCTGGTCGCCGACGAAACGCCCATCGCCGCCGCGGTGGCCCTCCCCGCCCAGGGGATCACCCTGGCCACCGAGCCGGCACCCCCCACCCCAGCGGCCGCCGCTCCTCCCCGGGTCATCACCAGCAGAAGCCGTCCCGGCCGCCTTTCCCGCCGCATCGCCGACGCCATCGGGGCCGAAATCGTCCAGTTGGGCTCGGCTGGGGCCAAAGCCGCTGCCGTTATAGCCGGCGAGGCCGAGGTTTATGCCCACGCATCGGGGCTGCACGAATGGGACCTGTGCGCTCCCGCCGCGGTGGCCGCGGCCGCAGGATTACACGTCTCCCACCTCAATGGGTCGGAGCTGCGGTTCAATCAGTCGGACACCTACGTGTCCGATTTCGTGATCTGCCACCCCGATTTCGCCTCGGTTGTCATCACCCGGTGATACCCACCGCCTTCTCCCCATAGATTGTCCATGGACAGTTGAACTGGAACTTCCAAGAGCACTTCTATTTCATCGTCTTGCAAACGTGCGCCGTAATCAATTGCTCAGAACCATAGATTGGGAGACGCTGTGAGGTTGGTGATCGCCCGATGCTCGGTGGACTACGACGGCCGGCTGGCCGCGCACCTGCCCGAGGCGGTGCGGCTCATCATGATCAAGGCCGACGGCTGCGTGGCCATCCACGCCGACGGCGGGGCCTACAAGCCGCTGAACTGGATGAACGCCCCCAACCGGCTATCGGAGGATGACGATGTCTGGACAGTGGTCAACCCCTCGGGCGAGAAGCTCATCATCACCATCCACGAGTTGATCTCCGACACTGCCCACGATCTGGGCCGCGATCCCGGCCTTGACAAAGACGGGGTGGAGGCTCATCTGCAAGAGCTTCTGGCGGCGTCGCCCGAGGTGCTGGGAGACGGGTACCGGCTGGTGCGCCGGGAGTACCCTACCGACATCGGTCCCGTGGACTTGCTGTGCCGCGATGCCGCCGGCCACGCCATCGCGGTGGAGGTGAAGCGGCGGGGCGAGATCGCCGGGGTGGAACAGCTCACCCGCTACCTCCAGTTCTTGAACCAGGATCCGGCCCTGGCCCCGGTGCGGGGGATGCTCGCCGCCCAGTTCGTCCGCCCCCAGGCCCGGGCCTTGAGCGCCAACCGGGGCATCGAGTGCGTGGAGATCGACTACGACCTGCTCCGGGGCATCGAGCCCGACCAGGCCAAGCTGTTCTGAGCCCGGCCATGCTCGCTTCCTGGCCTGAACCCGATCGGCAACCCGATCCCACTACCATCCGATAACCGGCATGGATCCGCATTCCCCCCTCCGCCTGCGCCGACCTCCCCGCCCCCTCTGGGTCTGGGCTCTCATGGTCGCTCCTGTCGCGCTCTTGGCCATTTGGCTGATCTCTTGGCTGGTGGACTCCACCAGCAACGACGACAAGACCCCTCGAGGGCTCAAGCTGGAAAGCCCGGCCATCGCCGATGTCAGCATCGACATCGGAGGGCTGAGCGAAGATGACGTAACCGACGTGGTGGTGGAGCTGGCCGAGCGCTTTCAGCAAACCCCGGCATACATTGCCACCGCCACCCGGGTCGTCGCCTTCACAGCCGAGGAGATCGGACTGGCGGTCGACGTGGAGGGCACCGTGGCCGCGATCATGGCGATAGACAGTGACGCGAGCAACCCCATCGGTTGGACCGCGTCATTTTTCGAGAGCTCTCAATCAGAGCTGCTGTTCGAAGTGTCCACCAGCGACAGCCAGATCGCGAGACTGGAGGCCGCTTTGCACCAGCCGCCAGTCGACCCCGCCATCGTGCTGGAAAACGGCACATTCCAAGTTACTCCCGGGATACCAGGAGAAGTCGCCAGCCTGTCCTCGGCCCTCCCCCAATTGCTTGAGGCGGCTGGGCGCGGCGCCGACCCATTGAAGGCCGAAGCCGACGTTCGCCTCATCTCACCCGAGGTTTCCGAGACGGCGATAGCCGCGACCGCCGACTGGATAAATCAGCGAACCGCCCAGGGCCTGTTGGTGACGGTTGACGAAATCACCAAGCGGGTGCAGCCAGCCCAGCTTCGATCATGGGTGATCCTCTATAACGACAACAACGAGTGGAGCTACAACATCGACCGCCAGAAGCTGGAAGACGACCTGGCCGAGCTCTTCATTGAGGTCGCCACCGTGGCGTCCGAGCCGGTGCTCACGGTGATCGACGATACGCCGGTGCTGGTCAGCGAAGTGCCCGCCCTCATCTGCTGCGATGAGTCGGCATACCGACAGGTGCTAGAGGCCCTGAAAACCCAACTGCCTTCCGTGGAATTGGAACTGCGGGAATCCGACAAGATCAACGACCAGAGCTGGCTGGTCGAACGGGGAATTGTGGAGCTGACCGGCCGGTTCACCACCAACTACACCCCGGACCAAGACCGGGTCTCCAACATCCACCGGATCGCCGAGCTGATCCAGGGGGCGGTGGTTTATCCGGGCGAGACGTTCTCGGTCAACGAATACGTGGGTGAGCGCACCGAGGAGAAGGGGTTCGTGGACGCCGGAGTCATCTACGACGGGGTGTACAGCACAGATGTGGGCGGGGGCATCTCCCAGTTCATCACCACCTTGTTCACCGCCGCCTTCAACGCGGGGATGGAGTTCCCCGAATATCAGGCGCACAGCATCGACATCGAGCGCTACCGGGAGGGTGTGGACGCCACCATCTCCTGGCCGAAGCCCGACTTCAAGTTCCGCAACCCCAATCCCTACGCGGTGCTGCTGTGGCCCACGGTTACCGAAGAGAGCGTTACCGTCAGCGTGTACTCCACGGCGTACGCCGAGGTGGAGTGGACCAACCGCTACGACACCCCGCGCCGGTACTGCACCCTGAGAACCACCGAGCGCAGCCGAACCTACTCCGACGGCACCGTGCTTCGAGACTCGGTGACTGCTCTGTATCAGCCTCGAGAGGGCATCAACTGCGACGGCGTTTGCACCTCCTCGGTGCTGCCGATGGACGCAGACGGCGACGGCGAGGTGGAATATGACGCCGATGGCCTGCCTGAGCAGTGCGTCGACCCTGAGGATTGCACCGACACCCACGCTCCGGCCAACGTCGACGAAGACAACGGCGCAGATCTCTGTACTATTGCGCCACCTACCGAAGAAGACGAGCCGGGCGAGACTGGCCCCGAGGAGGGCGAGCCGGGCGAAACCACCCCCGATGAGCCCACGCCCGAGGCGACTCCGGCTGACGGCCCCGAAACAACACCGGGGCAGACCCAGGCTTTGGACCCCGAGCAGGGGCAAAGAGCATGATCCAGTCGAATCAATGAGCGAGGCATGGGACGCTGCCGTCGTGGGAGCCGGGCCGGCTGGCTGCGCGGCGGCCATCACCTTGGCCCGGGCCGGAAAGCGGGTCGTGATGGTGGACCGGGCTCGCTTCCCCCGGCCCAAAGCGTGCGGCGACGGCCTCACTGCTGGTGCCCTTCGCCTCCTCGAGGGATTGGGACTGGACCCGGCCCCTATTTCTTCGTGGATGCCGGTGGAAGACATCTGCATCCGGTCACCCTCCGGCCGCACCGTCGAATTCCCCCTGCCCCGGGGAGGCGGCCAGTTCGCCGCGGTGGTACCCCGGGCGGATTTGGACAACGCCCTGGTGGAACAGGCGAAGTTAGAGGGTGCCGAGCTCGTTGAGGGCGCCAGCGCCCAGGGAGTGGTCGAAGAAGACGGCCATGTCGTGCTAGACGTGGAGAACATCGGGGCGATGCACGCTCACTACGTGATCGCCGCCGATGGGATGTGGTCGCCCACCCGCAAATTCTTGGGCCTGGCCCACCACGGCTACCGAGGAGACTGGCATGCGTTCCGCCAGTACTGGTCGGAGGTGGGCTCCCCGGCCAGTCGAGCCCTGTGGGTGTGGTTCGAAGAGGAGATCCTTCCCGGCTACGTATGGTCGTTTCCCCTGCCCGACGGTCGGGCCAATGTGGGTTTCGGCGTACGACGGGGCGGTCCGGTGGCGGTGGGCGAGATGGGAAAGCTGTGGCGGGAGCTGCTGGAGCGAGACCACATCCGGGCCGTTCTGGGCCACCGCGCCACCCCCGAGACGTCCCACCGGGCTTGGCCCATCCCGGCCCGCATCGACAAGACCCCGCTGACCGCCCAGCGAACCATGTTCGCAGGTGACGCGGCGGCGGCTACCGACCCCATGAGCGGCGAGGGCATCGCCCAGGCCCTCCTCACCGGCATCGGCGCGGCTAATGCGGTGCTGGACGGCGGCGCCGCCGATGAGGTGATGGCCAACTACCGCCGCTTCGTGCGCCGGGAGCTGTTCGCCGACCACCGCATGGCCCGCCGCCTCGGCCGCGTTCTGGCCACCCGCCCCGGCGCCCGGGGCGCGGTGCGCATCGCCGGCCTCACCCCTTGGACCCGGCGCAACTTCGCCCGCTGGCTATTCGAGGACTACCCGAGGTCGATCATCACCACCCCCCGCCGCTGGCACCGCAGGCCCCTCACCACACCAGGGGCATACCGCTGACGGTGCCGACTGCGGCCAACTCGCCCTAACCTTCGGGGCATGGCATTGAGTTTTGACAACCGGGTTGCGATCGTCACGGGGGCCGGCGGCGGGCTAGGGAGGCTGTACGCACTGGAGTTGGCCCGGCGGGGGGCCCGGTTGGTGATCAACGATCTGGGTGGGTCGGCCGACGGCACCGGAGCCAGCGATGGGCCGGCCCAGAAAGTGGCCAACGAGATCAACGGCGGCGGCGGCGAGGCGGTGGCAGATACCAATTCGGTGGCCACCACCGAGGGGGGGGCAGCCATCACCGCCAAGGCAATGGAGGCGTTCGGCCGGGTGGACATTGTGATCAACAACGCCGGCATCCTGCGGGACAAGACCTTCCACAAGCTGGAGGACGAGCAGCTTCACCCGGTGCTCGCCGTCCACCTTCGGGGGGCGTTCAACGTCACCCGTCCGGCCTTCGTGCAGATGCGAGAGCAGGGTTATGGCCGCATCGTGTGCGCCACATCCAATGCGGGCGTGCTGGGCAACTTCGGGCAGTCCAACTACAGCGCGGCCAAGATGGGGCTGGTGGGACTCACCAACACATTGGCCCTGGAGGGTGCCAAGTACAACATCAAGGCCAACTGCATCGCCCCGGTGGCCACCACCCGCATGACCGAGGCCATTTTCGGCGAAGAGATCAAAGAGGCCATGAATCCGGGCTTGGTCACCCCGGTGGTGTGCTTTCTGGCCCATGAAGACTGCCCATCCTCCGGCGAGGTGTACTCCGCGGCCGGCGGTACCGTGGCCCGGTTCTTCATCGGCCGGACCCCCGGCTACTACAACCCCGATCTCACGGTTGAAGACGTGGCTGAGAACATCGACCAGATTCGCGACGAGACCGACTACAAGGTGCTCGGCGACGCCAACCACGAAGTCGGCGTGGTCTATAAGACGATTCAGGCCGCCCAGCAGTGACAACTCCCGAAGAGCCGATTCTCGACCAATCGGACCTCCCGGCAGGCTTGGGAGCGGCCATGGAGGCCTTCGATGAAGCAGCCGAGCACCTGTTCGACCGGCTGCGGGGAAATCCGGTGGCCGACCGGGTGTTCTACACCGCCTCGGAGCTGGGCAACTTCAGCATTCTGTGGCATGCCTTGGCCTGGGCTGGGGCTACCTCCAAACGAGGTCGGCGCAACGCCTTGCGGGTATCGGTGGCCCTGGCGGTGGAGTCGGCGCTGGTCAACGGGCCGATCAAGTCGGCCTTCAACCGCTCCCGCCCGCTGGCTGAGCACGACCACCCCCACCGATTGCGCCAACCCCTAACCAGCAGCTTTCCCAGTGGACACGCGAGCGCGGCGATGGTGGCCGCAGCGCTGTTGTCTGAGTCCCGGTACCGGCGCCGGCCGTTTTGGGCCGCAGCCTCAGTGGTGGCCGCTAGCCGGGTCCACGTCCGCATCCACCACGCCTCCGACGTGGTGGTCGGTGCCCTGGTGGGCGCAGTGATCGCCCGGCTGTTCAGGAAAACCTGGCCGCTGCGCTGAGACATGGCCGATAGAGCCACCGTTAGCGTCTACGAACAGCGGGCTGCTGAATGGCGGGCCGAGCGAGGGCCCAAGTCCACCTCGGCGGTTGAGGCGTTCGCCGCCCTTGACCGACCCGACGGGATCACCGCTGATCTCGGCTGCGGTCCCGGATGGCACACGTCGGTGCTGCCCAGCCCGGTGCTGGCCGTCGACGCGGCCCGGTCAATGCTGGAGATGGTCCCCGATCATGCCCCGGATGCCCTGCGATGTCGGGCTGATTTGGCCGCACTGCCCGTGGCTACTGGGTCGCTGGCCGGAGCGTGGGCGTCGCGCAGTTATGTCCACCTCGACCGCCGCCATGTCCCGCTGGCTCTGGCCGACCTGCACCGGGCATTGGCTCCCGGCGCACCAGTGGAGCTCCACATATTCGAGGGCGATGCCGACTTCGAGCCGTTCTCCGACGACGATTTTCCGGACCGCCGCTTCTCCCTGTGGCCCCACGGCTGGATTCCTCCCCTGATGGAGGGTGCCGGATTCACCCTCGACTCCTTGGAACGGTTGGACCGGCCCCCCAAGGCCGCCACCCTCATCGTCAAGGCCCGCCGGACCCTAACGCTGCCCGACACGGTGGGACCGGAGATGCGCCTGCTCATCTGCGGCTTGAACCCCAGCGTGTACGCAGCCGATGCCGGAGCGGGATTCGCCCGGCCGGGCAACCGGTTCTGGCCCGCGGCTCTGACTGCCGGGCTGGTGAGTACCGACCGTGATCCCCGGCGGGCGCTAATCGACCACGGCGTGGGCATGACCGATCTGGTCAAGCGGGCCACCCCGCGAGCCGACGCACTTACCGCCGAGGAGTATCGCCGAGGCCTCGACCGGCTGTCGTGGGTGGTGGGATGGCTCAAGCCCGCCGCAGTGTGCTTTGTGGGGCTAGCCGGCTGGCGAGCCGCGGTGGACCGAAAGGCCCAGGCTGGGCCACAACCCCGGGATCTGGCCGGCCGCCCGGTGTATGTCATGCCCTCCACCAGCGGGGCAGCGGCTGGCTACCAGCTCCCGGACTATGTCAACCACCTCCAGCAGGCCGCGGCGCTAGCGACCTGACCGCCTCCCAGGGGTCGATCCCGCCTAGGGGCATAACCATCAGCGACGAGGTGGTTGCGCCGTTGTCGAAATAGCGGTCGATGTGCTGGCGGCATTCCTCGGGGGTGCCGTTCACAATCAGATCGTCCACCACCTTTTCGGGAATGGCCTCCAGCGACCCGGCCCGATCACCGGCCGCCCACCGCTCCCAGTGCTCGGCTAGCAGGTCGCCCCGGCCCAGCCACTCGTGAAACGCCCGGTAGACGGGCACGTTCAGGTAGCCGGCCACCGCCCGCCGACCTTGGGCCATCACCGTCTCGCGGTCAGGGTTGGGGCACACGAATATGCGGGCCACGACCTCCTTGTCGGGCCCCTGGGCATTGACGATCTCGCTCACTCGGGCAGTGTCATCAGCCGACAACCAGTTGATTATGGCCCCGTCGGCCTCTTTGCCGGCCAGTATCAGCATCTGGGAGCGCAGGGCAGCCACTAAAACGGGGGGCGGCTCGGGGGGAACCAACCCCAGCCGGAATCCCTGTACCGAGAAGGTCTCGTAGTCGCCGCTCACCTTCTCGCCGGCCAGTGCGGGCTTGAGGAAGCGCACCAGATCGCGCACCCGCTGGTAGGGGGCTTCGAACGGGATCGAGTTCCACCGCTCCACGATCACATCCGAGGAGCTGCCCACTCCGAGAAGGAATCGGCCCGGCGCCAGCGAGGCCAAAGTGGCTGCTGATTGAGCCACCAGAGCCGGACCTCGTGTGTAGGCCGGGACGATGGCGGTGCCCAAGCGCAGCGTCGGCGCCCACTGCGTGGCCAGCACCAGCGGGGTGAAGGCGTCGTGGGAGTTGGACTCCGACGACCACACGTCGGTGTATCCCAACTCGACCAGTTCAGCCATCTGATCCGCCTGCTGATCGAGGGGGCCGAATAGGGGAACGGTCATCCCGTCACGTCGTGAAACCATGCGGCAACCCTAGGACTTCTGAGTGAGGGTTCTGCCAAACTTGCTTGATAAAGTTCCCAGCCGTGAGCGAAGAGGTTGATGCCGGGACTACCGGGGCCACCGCCAGCGAGTACGACGTCCTCGACCCCAACTGGGTTGGAAACCAGGTACTCGACTCGCTCGACCCGGTCTATTTCGCCCGCACCCTGGTGACCGCAGGCATGAAGGCCGCCACCAACCCGGTAGGGGTGGGCACCGCCCTGTTGAAAGCAGCCGCCGGGGCCATGAAGGTGGGGGCAGCCACGCTGGCCAAGGCGACCAAGACCGCCGACCCCGATGCCCCCGCTCCAGTCCAGCCCCAGCCCAAAGACCACCGCTGGTCATCGCCGGCGTGGCAGGACAATCCCTATTTCTTCGGCCTTCAGCAGACCTACCTGCTGTCCAAGAATCTGGCCGACGACCTCATCGATGCCGCCAACCTCGCCGAGGCCGATCACCGCAAGGCCAGGTTCGCCGCCTCCTTCGCTTTCGACGCCGTGGCCCCCACCAACATGCTGCTCACCAACCCCGACGCTTTGGCCAAGGCGGCGGCCACCGGTGGGGCCAGCGTGGTGAAGGGGGCCTCCAACATGCTCCACGACCTGCGCCACAACGACGGGTGGCCCTCGAAGGTGGACGACTCGGGGTTCGAGCCAGGCCTGAACATGGCCATGACCCCCGGCAAGGTGGTGTATCGCAGCGACCTGATCGAGGTCATGCAGTACGAGCCACAGACTGAGCAGACCTACCAGATTCCGATGCTGTTCTGCCCGCCGTGGATTAACAAGTACTACATCATGGACCTGGCCCCGCAGAAGAGCCTGATCGAGTGGGCGGTGCAGCATGGCCACACCTGCTTCACCATCAGCTATCGCAACCCCGACGGTTCGATGCGCGACACCAGCTTCGAGGACTATCTGCGCTGCGGGCCCCTCGACGCCCTGCGAGTGGTGCAGGAGATCACCGGACAGGAGAAAGTCAACACCGTCAACGTGTGTCTTGGAGGCACGCTCAGCGCCATCGCCATGGCCCATGGTGCGGCCACCGGCGACCAGCCAATCCACACCGCCACGTTTTTGAACACCCTGACCGACTTCTCCGACCCCGGCGTGCTGGGAGCATTCACCGACGAGCCCACCGTGGCCGGACTCGAGCGCAAGATGGCCGATCAGGGGTATCTGGAGGCCAGCGAGATGGCCCGCACTTTCGACGCCATCCGGGCCAACGACTTGATCTTCCAGTATGTGGTGAACAACTGGCTGCTGGGCGAGGATCCTCCGGCGTTCGACCTGCTGGCCTGGAACAACGACAGCACCCGGATGCCGGCCCGCATGCACAGCAGCTACCTGCGCCGGTGCTACCTCCACAACGAATTCGCCAACGACGCCTTCGAGGTCGACGGCACCATATTGCACCCCGCCGACGTCAAGCAGGACAGCTACGTGCTGTCGGCCATCGACGACCACATCGTGCCGTGGACGGCGGCCTACCGCACCGCCACCCTGCTGGGCGGCCGCAACCGCTTCGTGCTCAGTACATCCGGGCACATCGCCGGCATCGTCAACCCTCCCAACCCCAAGGCTCGCCACTGGACCAACGACCAGATCGCGGAATCGCCCGAGGAGTGGCTGGAGGGCGCCGAACAGCATCAGCAGACGTGGTGGGAAGACTGGGCCGAATGGATCGGCGAGCGGGCCGGCAAGAAGGTCAAGGTGCCCAAGCAGCTCGGCAGCAAGGCATATGAGCCGATGGACGACGCCCCGGGCATCTACGTGAAGATGCGCCCCGGCGACACCGACTCGGCCTGAACAATTTTCCCGGAAATTTCTCCGGAAAAACATCCGTTGAATTGCTGATCAAGCTTTTGCTAAGTAAAGTAAGCAACATGACCGACGTAAAAGAAATCAGTGAAGCCATGCAAGACCAGGTGCTCAGCGCCCTCAAGGTGAGCCAGACCGCCATCGTTGAAGGTGTCCGCACCTGGGCCGATACGGTGGGCAACATCGCCCCTGAAGGTCTGAAAGTCGAGGCCGTCCCCGGTCTTGACGCCCTGCCCGATCCCAAGGAGTTGATGGACGCCGGCTTCGGGTTCGCCGAGGCGCTGCTCAACACCCAAAAGGAATTCGCCCAGAGCCTGCTGGCCGCGGCAAGCCCCAACGGCTCCGCTTCAGCCAAGCCAGTCGTCAAGAAGAGCTGATTCCCCCCTCAGTTCTTCTCTGCAAACGGGGCCGGTCTTTAGACCGGCCCCGTTTTATTTTTCTATCGCTTGCGAACTATATTGAACACACACTTAGGGGCCGTCGGATTCCGGCGGTGGGAGGGAAGATGAGCACCGAAGCCAGCGCTCTGCCGCCACAAGAGTTCGAGCCGCCAGCAGAGCCGATCAACAAGATCGGAGTGATCGGCGGCGGGATCATGGGATCGGGCATCGCCGAGGTGTGCGCCCGAGCCGGCCTGGACACCCTGGTGGTCGAGGTGGACGACACCGCAGTCAGCGTCGCCCGGAAGTCGATCGAGAATTCCCTGAACAAGGCGGTCTCCCGCAACAAGGTGCCAGCGGCGACTCGGGACCTGGCCTTGGACTCGCTCAGCTTCAGCACTGACATGGGAGACCTGGCCGACCGGGATCTGGCCATCGAGGCCATCATCGAATCGCTGGAGGAGAAGCTGTCGGTGTTTCGGGCCATGGACAAGGTGATGGCCCCAAACGCCATCTTGGCCACTAATACCTCTTCCATTCCCATCATCACCCTGGGCTCCATCACCAGCCGGTCGGACATGGTGCTCGGGATGCACTTTTTCAACCCAGCCCCGGTACAACCCCTAGTGGAGCTGGTGCGCTCGCTGGGCACATCCTTGGAGACCATTGACCGGGTCGACCGCTTCGCAGTGGAGGTTCTGGGCAAGCGGGTCATCCGCTGTCGTGATCGGGCCGGCTTCGTGGTGAACCGGCTGCTGGTCCCCTACCTGCTCGATGCCATCCGCATGTTCGACGAGGGCAAAGTGAGCGCGGCCGACATCGACAGCGGGATGATGCACGGATGCGGCCACCCCATGGGCCCCCTTTCTCTGTGCGACCTGATCGGACTGGACACCATCGAGGCAGTGGCCGACGTGCTCTACGAGGAGTTCAAAGGCTCCCACAACGCTCCGCCACCGCTGCTGCGGCGCATGGTGGCTGCCGGACATCTGGGCCGCAAGACCGGCAAGGGATTCTACGAGTACGACAGCTGAGGCCTAGCCATGGATCAATCCGCCGTTGAGGCATTCGGGAACTACCTGCGCAGCCAGCGCAAGCTGGCCCAGCTCACGCTGCGGGAGCTGTCCGATTTGGCCCAAGTGTCCAACCCCTACCTCAGCCAGCTGGAGCGAGGACTGCACCAGCCTTCAGTACGGGTGATCAAGTCGCTGGCCACCGCCCTGAACTTGTCGGCGGAGACCCTATTGGCCCAGGCCGCCGGCATCGACGATGCCAACGGCGTGAACCCTGACGGCGTCTCCGACACCGAGGCCACTATCCGATCTGACGCCAACCTCTCCAACGAGCAGAAGGCAGCTTTGTTGGAGGTGTACCGCAGCATGACCGGCGGTGGCCAAACCCAATAGAGCACGCCTTTTCCCACTTCAAAGGCAATTTCTGGAGAATCTCTCCCCTACCCGGCCCAAACTGTCACTCCCCCCGAGATACTGGAAGCATGAAGCAACAGCTCACGCTTTTGGAGACACCGCCAGACTGGCGGATCGATGAGCGCACCAAGGAAATCGGGCGTCGGGGCCTGGCTCAGGCCCGAGCGGTTTTACAGAGCCACTCCCCCGCCGCCCTACCCTCACCCTCGCCCTCCGACGACGTTCCCCGTGCTGCGTGAAGCAGTCTGCAGCATGCTGATTTTCGTGCTGGTCGGCTGTTCCGGAAATCTGGCCAACCAGGCCGGTAACTCGCCTGATAAAGCCGCAGCGATAGTAGGTGCAGCTGCAACGGTGACAGAGGTGGTCGACGGGGACACGGTTGTCGTCGAGGTGGCCGACCGCACTGAGCGGGTGCGGCTGATCGGCATCGACACTCCTGAGGTTACTGGCGGGTTTTTGCCAGCGGAATGCTACGGCGACGAGGCCAGTGCCTTCACAAAATCGCTTCTGCCACCAGGCACCGAGGTGCGCCTCACCCGCGACTCTGAGGCCCGCGACCGCTACAACCGTCTGCTGGCCTACGTGCATCGATCTGGCGACGGCCTGTTCGTCAACCTCGCGATCGCAGAAAACGGCTATGCCGAGGCACTGAACATCGAGCCCAATACCACCCATGCCGACGCCTTCTTCGCGGCCGCGGCCCGTGCCCGCGAAAAGAAATTGGGGCTGTGGGGCATCTGCGGCAACGCCGACGTAGTCCTTGAGTGACCGCCTCTGGGTGCTAGGGGCGATAGCTTTCGAGTAGTGAGCGAACTACTGGAACGCCTGGGCGGCGACCCCCAGGGCCGAGCCCTCATCATCACCTGCGACAACCTGGGTCAGTCCCATGCGGCCAACGCGGCCATTGCCGAGTGCTTGGACATCGGGGTGGCCACCGCGGCCGGCCTGATGGTGCCGTGCCCGTGGTCCCGGGACGCGGCTGGACGTTTCGCCCACACCCCAGTGGGGGTAGATCTCACTCTCAACGCCGAATTCGACAACTACCGATGGGGACCGATCACCCAGGCACCGTCGCTTTTGGACGGCGATGGCGGATTTCCCCGCACTCCGGCCGACTCCTGGGAACACGGCGACCTCGACGAGGCCCACCGGGAATGCCGAGCCCAGATCGAACGAGCCAGCCAGTGGGGCAGCGAACTGACCCATCTGAGCCCCCACTTGGACACGCTGCTGATGCGCCCCGAGTTCTTCGACGTCTACTTGGAACTGGCCGTGGAGATGGCGCTGCCCATGCGTCTCGGCGCAAGCGATCAGGAGCGTCGGGCTGGCTTTCCGTTCCGCCGCCTAGCCGCCGATGCCGGTGTGCTGGCCCCCGACCACCTAGTGAAAGTACGCGGCCGTACCGCTCGGCGGACCCTGGAGGAAGCGGTGGAGGATTTGGGGTCCGGAGTGACTGAGTTGGTGGTGTCGCCGGCCATCGACACCCCCGAGCTGCGGGAGATGGATCCGGGGTGGCTCAGCCGGGTAGAGCAATACCTGCTGGTCGCCCACGACCCGACGCTGCGAACCGCCATAGAACGCTCCGGCGCTCGGCTGCTGAGCTACGCCGACCTCCGCGACGCCCAGCGCCGGAGCTGACATAGCTGGCGCTGACGCTAGAAATCCGTGTACTCGGCCAAGGTCGACCGAAAGGCGCCGTACTCTGGTGAATCCAGCAGCGGGCGCAGGCCGTAGACCCAGCGGGCGTATTCCCCCTCAAGCTTCATCCGGCCCGACATGTAGGCCAGATCGGGGTGCTCGCCGCCAGCCACTTCGGCCCGCGCGTCGGCGTACTTGTAGACGATGCCCACCTCAGCGTCGGCCAACTTTCCTAAGGCCATCTCCACCAGACGGCCGTCGCGGATGACGGTGTGGTAGCGGACCTTGCCATCAGGTGCACCGGTGACCTCGTAGTTGGCCGAGCAGTCCACTCCCGGCCGCTCCCGCCAGCCCGATGCGGCCTCCAGGTTCAACCCGAACCAGTCATCGCTGAGGAAACGGGCCCGCTCCATCGTCGCTATTCGATACCGGCGAACAGGTCGGTCTCAGGCAAGTCGGTGTCCACCCGGCTGGGTCCCAGAACGTAGTCCTCCCAAGGGTAGGCATCAGCCATGTGGTGGTCGGGCAGACCGAACCAGAACTTGGAGTCGGGGTCGACCTGGGTGCGGTGGGCCAGCAGAGCCTTGGAACGGCGGTCGAAATAGTCGGCGCACTGGATTCGAGTGGTGATGGCGTCGTCGTTGGACGGCCGGCTGAACCAGCGCTCGTCGTAGGGTGATTCCAGATCCAACTCGCCAAATTTCTCGTGCAAAGCGGTGATCCGGTTCCGGGACCAGGTCACGTAGTACATCTTCAGCGGCTGCCACGGCTCGCCGGCATCGGGAAAGGCGCCGGGGTTCCCGGAGGCGTCGAAGGCCGGTTCGCTGATCTCGGCCACCCTTAGGTGGTCGGGGTGGCGGTAGCCCTGCTGGTCTTCCCCGTAGGTGACCACCACATGGGGGCGCTCGGCGCGGATGATGGCCACCAAGCGGCCGACGGCCTCTTCCAGCGGGGCTTGCGCAAAACTGCTGGGATCGGCGTTGGCATCGCTTTTGGGCATACCCGAGTCGCGATAGCCCAGCCAGTGAACGCTGCTATAGCCGAGCACATCAGCCGCCTCCAATAGCTCGTCCCGGCGGACTTGGTCCAGATTGTCCCGCACTTCCGGGCGGTCCATCTCCGGATTCAAGATGTCCCCCTCCTCACCGCCGGTGCAGCACACCAGAGAGGCCACCACCCCCTCATCGGTGTACATGGCCACCGTTGCCGACCCCTTTGACGACTCATCGTCGGGATGGGCGTGAATGGTGAGCATTCGAAGTTCGCCGGTCATCGCCCGCCCAGGCTAACGCCGGCTCGGCTCGGCTAGGAACCCGTGCCGAGATGCCTTTCTGCCGGTTCCAAGTCCCGTGTTCCTAGGGGGCAAGCGTTAGTCTCCGAGGATGCCAAGTCCAGAATTCGAAGCAGTGCGGTCCATGCTGGCGTCCGCCCCCAAGCCCGACCCCTCTGAGACCGCGGCGGGGCGCCGAGCCCGGTTGGACGCCAACGCCGCGGCCACACCACTAGCCGATGGAGTGGTCAAACAAGACGTTGAGATCCCCGGCGTGCCCGGCGCCGCTTGGCTGCACCCCGAGGGCCATGATCTGAAGAGCCTGCCCGCGCTGTTGTTCTTTCACGGGGGCGGTTACCGGGTCGGATCCATCATCTCGCACCAGGGCTTCGGATCCCATCTGGCCTCGTTGATCCCGGCCCGGATCCTTTTGATCGACTACCGCTTGGCCCCTGAGAATCCGTTTCCCGCTGCGGTGGACGACTGCCTGGCCGCCTACCGCTGGATGCTGGACTCCGGTATTGATCCGAACCGCATTGCGTTCATCGGCGACTCCGCCGGTGGTGGCTTGGTCGGCGCCGTCTTGCTGGGAGCCCGCGACAAGGGGTGGCCACTGCCCGGCGCGGGTGTGTGTCTGTCGCCTTGGGTCGATCTGACCAACTCCTCGGCCAGTCATACCGAGCGCGACGAGTTGGACGTGATGTTCGGCCACGAGGACGCGGTGACCGCCGCTAGCTGGTACCTAGACGGCCACGATCCCCGTGATCCGCTGGCCTCCCCGCTCTTTGGCGACTTAGAGGGGCTGCCCCCCATGCTGGTCCACGCCGGAGACCATGAGGTGTTGCTGGACGACGCCACTGATTTCGCCGCCGCGCTGGAGTCAGCCGGCGTCGAGGTAGATCTCCGCATCTGGCCGGGAATGATCCACGACTTTCAGATCATGTACCCCAACTATCCCGAGGCGATTGAGGGAACCGAGGCCATCGCGGCCTTTGTCCGACGCGTCGTGGGATGAGGGGGTTGACGGCGCTGGTTACATCCGGCGCCGGATCAGTGCAGTCGGCTCAGGCCGATTCCCGCTCGGTGCGGTGGCGCCGCAGACCGATGACCGGGGTGGAGGGGGCGAAGCCCGCCTCTGCCCGCTCGATCTCCGACTCGCCGCCCCAGAAGCCGAGCTCGCGCTGGTCGCGAGCCCAACTCCGGCACGCCCGGATCACCACGCACTCGCCGCAGATGCGACGAGCCGCATTCTCCCGCCGCTCACGTGCCGAGGGGCGCTCCCCGGCCGGGGGGAAGAACAGTTCGCTCTTCCCCTTGCAGTTCGCATTTTCCATCCACCAAGGACGAGGCTCCATTGCCATCTCCACCCATCGCCTCCCGTTCGAGTCCGGGGGCATTCTCCGTTTGGCTATTGCTTCCACAACCGAAACACCAAGCAATTGCTTAGTGATCCGCCTGCTTTCACTGCAAAAAGTTAGACGCTCGAATAGCGCCCGTCACGATATCCTATATGAATAGTTTTGATAAATCTATCCCGATAAGTGATACCACGCCGTCGGAGGGCGACAACCTGCCCAAACGCCAAGTACTAGTCATCATACTCACGCTGATGCTGGCCCAGATGATGGCGGCGATTGAGGGCACAGTAGTGTCCACCGCGCTCCCCACGATCATCGGAGACCTGGGCCGCCGAGATCTGTACACCTGGGTTTTCACGTCCTATTTCATCGCATCAACTGCGTCCACTCCCCTGTGGGGGAAGCTCTCCGACCTGTGGGGCCGCAAGGGCCTCTACCAAACCGCCATCGTGATCTTCATGATTGGGTCGGCTTTGGCCGGCATCTCGTCGAACATGACCATGCTGATCGTGCTTCGAGCCGTCCAGGGTCTGGGCGCCGGAGGGCTTTTCACTCTGTCTATGGCCATCTTGGCCGATGTGCTTTCACCCCGGGAGCGGGGCCGGTACCAGGGATACATGGGCGGGATATTCGCTCTGGCCACCATCTTGGGTCCGCTGGCCGGTGGCCTCTTGGTGGACTACGCCCACTGGCGATGGGTCTTCTTCATGGTTCTGCCGCTCGGAGGATTTTCGCTGGTGATGTCGGTCACCCATCTCGAGTTGGCCTTTACCCGCCGCGAGGCGCGGGTGGACTACACCGGTGCGGGCCTGCTCTTGGTGTGGGTGATCGCCATCATCTTGGCCATGGAGCTGGGCGGCGACTCCTGGGACTGGGCGTCGGCCCCTTCGATCGGACTGCTGGCGGTGGGAGTCGGGGGTGCGGCCCTGTTCATCGCCCAGCAGCGACGGACAACCGAGGCAATCCTGCCGCCCCGGCTGTTTCGGCTGCGGCTGTTCAACATCTCATGCGTGATCCAGTTCATCGCAGGCGCGGCCATGCTCAGCGCGGGCATCTTCGGACCGCTGTTCCTCCAAGTGGTCACCGATGTGAACGCCACCCGGTCGGGGCTGCTGCTGGTGCCCATGATGTTGGGGATGCTGCTCACCTCTGTGAGCGCCGGACAGGTGCTCACCCGCACCGGGCGCTACAAGCCGGTGCCGATATTCGGGGCTGCCGTGCTCACCCTGGGCGTGTGGCTGATGTCGACTTTGAGCAGCGAGACGTCGACGTTGACGGCCATGGCCTTTTTGTTCACGATGGGCTGCGGGGTGGGGGCCATCATGCAGGTGCTGTTGGTGGCGGTGCAGAACATCGTCCCCCATGACGACTTGGGGGCGGCCACGTCGGCGTCCAACTTCTTCCGCTCCCTGGGTCAGACTTTTGGGTCCGCGGTAATGGGGGTCCTGTTCACTGCCCGGCTTGACCACTACCTCCCCCGGCTGGTGCCGGGTGGCGATCAGCTTGATATCGAGGCTCTCATCGCCGTGCCGACCCAAATCGGAGCAATCGAGACCGCCTCGGTGCGCGACGGCATAATCGAGTCGTTCGCCAGTGCCATCGCGGATGTCTATTGGTGGGCCATCCCGGTGACAGCGGTGGCCGTGCTGCTGGCCACGCTGGTGCCCGAGTACCGATTGCGGGAGAAGGCCGCTGTCGGCAGCTAATCGGTCTGATCAGCAGCCTCGCTGGCCGCCCGGATGCGGGCATCTCTTTCGGTGGCCGACGGCCACGCCCGCTCAATGGCCTCTCGCAGTCGGTCCTCGGCCCCGTCGGCTGGATCCCAGGCCACCACGTCGCACCCCCGGGCCAGCACCCGTACCGCCCACCCAGACCCGATGACCCCTGTACCTACTACCCCGATGGTTTTCGTCGTCATCGCTAGAGACATGCGTTCACCAAAGAACCTGGACGGGGAACTCTTGGAACGCTGCATCTTTGGTCACTAACACAAGCGATTCCAACTCCGCTTGGGCTGCCAGTATCCGATCGAACGGGTCCCGGTGATGGGCTGTATAGCTGCCAGCGCGCAGTCCGTGCTGGTAGGTGACCGGTAGATGCCGCATCGATGCGTCTATCACGAACTCGTTGAATCGCAACACAGCGCCTTCATATTCAGGCAGCCGGCCGAGCCGAAACTTGGTGGCCACTTCCCAAGCGCTCGCCGCGCTAACGAAGACTTCGTTTTCGGGATCGGTGACGGCCTCTCTGACTGATGGCGGTAGCACCGGATCATCCGCCCAGCACCAAAGAAGCGCATGGGTATCAAGCAGCAGTTCACTCACCGGTGTGCGCGCCTTCCCACGCCGCAAGCTCCTCTTCTGGTAGGGGCTCGAAGAACTCAGGGCCCAACTCAAGTCCGGCAAGCTGCCCTAGACGCCGGCGCTCGCGGCGCGGCAAGGGCATCAGCCGGGCATAGGGTTTGCCCGCTTTGGCCAGGATGATCTCCTCCCCGTTGTGGGCTCGTTCCAACAGCCTCGACAAATGCGTCTTCGCCTCGTGAACATTGACCATCGCGGTCATGACTGATCCTCCTGCCAGGTGGTTTGTGCTCGTCAATATGACTTAGTCCGATAACTAGACTAACTGCATTTGCCGGTCGTGACACCCGTTCGCAGGCTAGAGGCCCTTGCCTTGGCCAAATTGTCACCACCTTCTACTACCTTGCTCATTGTGGGCCGATTCAAGTATGCGAGTTGTGGGCGAGTCCTCTATGGGTTTTGACGAAGTCCGCACGCGTTGGCGGCTGAACCGGGCCGGCATCGTCAACGTGTACCAGTACCAGAATGAGGTGCTGCACTTCGGAGGGGGCCGGCTGCTTTTGCGGGGGGTGAACGGCTCGGGAAAGTCAACTGCGATGAACATGCTTCTGCCGTTTCTTCTCACCGCCCGGCAAGGCCGCATCGACGCAGCCGGAGAGCAGAGCGGAATACTCAAGTCTTGGATGCTGGACGGCCGCGACGATGCCCAGCCGGTGGGCTACCTGTGGATCGAATTCAAGAGGGGGGACGAATTCCTCGTGTGCGGCTGCGGCATCAAGGCCAGCCGATCCTCGGACACGGTAACCACTTGGTGGTTCATCACCTCCAAGCGGCCAGAGATCGATTTCCGGCTGATCGAACAGAAGATGCCCCTGTCTTCCGAAGGCCTGCGAGCCGCCCTCGACGGGGACCAGGTGTTCAACCACCGACAGCGCCGCGACTACCGGGCCGAAGTCGAGCGCTGCCTGTTCGGTGGAGCGTCCATCGATCAGCACATCGGACTCATCAACGTGGTCCGCAGCCCTCGCGTCGGCGACCGCATCGACGTGGACCTCCCCCGACACCTGCTCGATGCGCTGCCCCAATTGTCGGAGCAGGCCTTGGCCGAAGCCGCCCAGCCGCTCGACGACCTTGAGGAGCACCGCGGCAACGTGGCCGAGTTGGACCGAACACTCAAGTCAGTCCGCGGCCTTATCGACGTGTACCGGGCCTATTGCCTGACCGAGCTGCGCGAACGGGCGGCCGACACCAAGACCCGTCTCGACTTCAAAGAGGTCTGCTCGCGAGAGGAGGCCCGAGCGCAACGAGAGGCGGTTGCCGCACAGGCCGAGGTAGCCCGGATCACTGATGAGTTATCCAGGCTAGATGACGAGGTCCAGCAACTGACCAGCGAGATCTCAGCACTGGAGGAATCGCAGATCTACCGCGACGGCCAAGAACTCGATGCCCTGCGCCAACTAGTGGCCAGCCTCGAAAACCAGCAGGCAAGCGCGGCGAGGCGGGTGGCCGACCGAGCGCAGCGGGTCGAGCACGCCGCCCTCGAGCTGGCCCGAGCCCGGCAGCAAAGCCGTGGCGATGCCGAGAGACTCAACACCGAGTTGGCTGCCGCGACCGAGTTGGGGCGGCGCTGCCGGATCGACCGGCATCTGCCTGGCTCGGTGGCGTTGGGCGAGGCCGAACTGGACGGCGCCGGCTCGTCCCAACCCGCAGAGGAATTCGATCCTGGGGCAATCAGCCGCCCGATTGCCGCTGCCAAGGGATCGGTGCTCAGCCGGCGGGCCGACGTCGAAGAAGTTGAAACAGCCCTGGGCGGCCTGGAACTTGCTGAGCAGCAGTTCAGCTTGGCGGAGTCAGCCCTGCAAATGGCGGCCAATGCATCGGATGCCGCTTCCCTGCACTTGGCCGAGCAGCATCAGCGCCTCGGCGGCGCCCGGCGAGCGTGGACCGGCCGAACCCGGCAATGGGCGGTTGCGATCCAGCCGCTATTGAACGAGGCCGGCATCAACGCTCCAACGATCGCCGTGCTCGCAACGTCCCATGCCGACAACCGCGAATCGACCGCCGCGGACCGTCAAATCGAGCCGTCGGGCACCACAGGCACCGGCTCGGAAACAGACGGCCGGGAGGTCGAGCGGGCTGTCTTGGCGGTCGAAGCGGAGCAGCTCGTCGGCCACTGGCGAGAAGCGGTGGCGGCAATCGATCAGCGGCTGCTCGTCGAACAGGAGGCTCTCAACGAGGCGCAGGCTCACTTCGACGAGTTGGCTGCCCGATCCGAGCCAGAGCCGCCCCGGCAGGAGTGGCAAACCGCCGCAGATCACTGCCTCGCCGACCTGATCGATTTCGAGCCCCATCTCGACGACAGCGAGCAGGCGTCTCTCGAAGCTGCCCTGCACGCCTCCGGGCTGTTGTCGGCCAGCCTGGGCCACGACTCCACAGTGGAATTGGCCAACGGAGAGCTGCTTGCCCTCGCAGGCGGGGGCGTTGCCCGCCCGCTAAGCAAACACCTCGCAGTCACCGTTCCCGACCGGCTGATCGGCGAGGTGGATGAGGGCATGGTTGCCAAGCTGCTCGAATCCATCTCATGCGACCTTTCAACCAACGCCCCCACCGCCGTTGCGCTCAACGGCGCCTTCCGGGTGGGGTCGCTCCGAGGCCGCCACACCAAACTGCAAGCCGAGTTCATCGGAGTGACCGCCCGCCGCGCCGCGCTGGACCGCGCCCGGCGGGAAGCCGGTGACATCTTGGATCAAGCCAGGGCTGCATTCGCAGCCAGTGAGGCTGAAAAAGCCGGGCGCCAAGAGTCGCTGGCCCAAGCTAAGCGGCATCTGTCGGACATCCCGGACACCGGTGAGATCATCGCTGCATCCGCCCAGGTTGAAGCGGCCGCCGCCGCGTTCAACAAAGCCGAGAACGAGAGGGCCTCAGCCGCCAAGCAAGCGGCAGAGGCCGAAGACCGCTCGATCCAAGCATCAAACGCATTGCTGCAAACCGCGACATCTCTGGCACTGCCCTCAGATCGCAGCGGCCTCGCTCAGAGTGCCGCCGAGTTGGGTGAACTCCAGACGGCCTTGGAGAGTTGCGTCGCTTTGCTCGACGCGCTGGGGCGCTCTGTCGAAAACTGGCGCCGTGGGGTCGCCCACTGGCACACAGCAAGCTCCGACCTCGATGCCGAGAAGGCCGAGAAGCGCACCAGCCAGGCCAGATACAGCCGGGAGCGCACCCGCCTGACCACCATTGAGAACAGTATCGGCGCCGAATATGCCGAGATACTGGATGCCCGCGACCTCTGCCGAAGCAAGCTGGACGCGACGCGAGCCCGCCTGCCGCCTGCCCGCGATGAGCGCGACCAAGCCGTTGAGCGACGAGCGGGCGCTCAGGCCGCAGCCGATGTCGCCGCCGAAAAATCTGTCGCAGCCGAGCAGTCGTGCGAGGAAATGCGGGCATCGCTAGCCGCGACCCTGTCAGTGCCAGGGCTCGGTGCCGCAGTCGCCGGACCCGACCACCCGGAGACCGGTCCCATTGCCTCGACTGCGACCGGCAGCGAAGGCCTGCGCGAGCAGGTCGAGGCGGTCGAGCGCCTGATCGCCTCCGATCCGACCAGCGACGGTGCCGCCCCATCGCCAAGAGATGGGCCACAAGGACGCGGACCCGCGGCCGCGGGCCAAATCTACTCCGCCGCGGTCACCGCCGACGGGGTCCGGCAGTCGCTGAGACAGCGCCGCGACTCGCTGGGTGCCGGCTGGGACGCGGAGACCCGCCAGCCCGACCCCAAACAGCCTCTCCTCATAGAGGTGACCGGCCCACTGGGAAAAGCACCTCTGGCCGAGGCGGCACAAACAGTAGAGCAGCAGTACCAGCAGCTCGCCGGCCTGCTCACCCACAAGCAAGACACTGCCCTTCGAGAGCTGTTGCAGGGGCTGGTTGCCCGCGAGGTGGCGGAAAAGGTCCGCGGCGCTCAGCGGCTGGTAGAGCTGATGAATCAGCGGCTGGGCACAGTAACAACAGCCCACCATGTGGGAGTGAAGCTGCGGTGGCGGCGCTCCCCCGAACTTGACCAGCCAACCGCCCGCATGGTCGATCTGCTGGCGACCCTCCCCGACTTGCGAACCGACGACGATGAGCGGGAACTGCGCCGCACGCTGTCCGAGCGGCTAGACGAAGCTCGGGCTCTGCAACCCGACATGCCCTACCGGCAGCTCATCGCTGACACGCTCGACTACAAGAAATGGCATGAACTTTCGGTAATGCTGAAACGACCGGGCAAAAGCGATGCCAGGCTGGGGCGCAACACACCGCTGTCAGAGGGCGAGAAGAAGCTGGTCACCTACCTGCCGCTGTTCGCCGCCGTAGCCGCTTCCTACGACGCCCTAGCCGAGCGGGGCGGCTCAGCTGGCAGCGAGCCGCCGGGCATAGCCCGATTCGTTTTGCTCGACGATGCGTTCGCCAAGGTGTCTGAAGACAACCATGAGGCGCTGTTCGGGCTTCTCGTGGACTTAAATCTCGACCTGATCGCCACCAGCGAGCGGCTGTGGGGCACGCACCGAAATGTCCCCGAGCTGGCGATCACCGAAGTCCTGCGCGATGTCGAGCTCGGCGCGATCCTCCTCGAGCACTACCGGTGGGACGGCGCCACCCTAGAGCGCCAAGAAACGCCATGACCGACACCCCTCGTCTCAGCGGTTCCAACAGCGACCCGGCTCGGGCCCGGCAGTTGTTCCGATACCTGGGCGGCGACGAGTGGCCTGAGTACCGGGCCATCCTCAGGGTGTTCGCCAGCACCTTCTTCGCCGAGTTCACCCCCCAAGAGGTGGAGTCGGCCGTTGCCCCCGCTGGCATCGATCCATCAGTGGTGGCCGACCGGCTGGAGAGCCTCCGTCGCTGGGGCAATCTCACCGTGTCGTCATCGGTGGGTACCCCCTCGAACCTCGACGACTACTACCGCAAGCGCAACCGCTATCTCATCACCCGCGCCGGGCAGGAAGTGTTCGAGCTGGTCGAGGGGGTGCTGGCCGGAATCGATGAGATCGGCGATGTGCAGGCCGGCCGTCTGCGCGATCTGCATCATGCCCTCCGGGTGCTGAACGAGCAGGGCACGGCCGGCTTCGAGTTCGTAGAGGGCCAAGACCTAGCCGATGCGGTTCGTAAGGTGTTCGACCTCCACCGAGCTTTCACCAACGAGCTGACGCAGTTCTTCACCGAGCTCAACCAGTGGCAGAGCCGCTATGACCTCAATGCCGACGAAGTTCAATTCTTCGCGGGCGTGCTAGTGGATTACGTCCACGAACAGCTCATCGAGATCGAGCGCATGACCCGGCCGATTGCCCGGACGCTGGAGGAGGTCCTGCCCAAGGTGGGAGACCTGCTCCCTGCGCTGCAATCCGGCTTGGCCGTGCGGGTGGAGCAAGCCGGGCTGGCCCAGAACATGACCGTGCGGCAGCTTCCAGGCACGGTGGTCGCCGACTGGAGGCACCTTGAGGCGTGGTTCGCCGACCAGCACGGGCAGCCATCGCGGGTCGACGCGCTGACCCGGCAGGCGTTGGCCGCGGTGCGCTCCCTCACCGCCAATGTGACCCGCCTGTCGCGGGTGGGTCTCGGCGCAGCTTCGAGGCGGTCTGACTTCGTGCGACTGGCGGGCTTCTTCGACCGAGCCGAGTCCCCCGGCCTGGCCCATCAGATAGCGGCGGCCGCGTTCGGACTCGGTTCGTGCCGCCGCTTGGGAGAGCTGTCCGCTGACGCTGACGATCCGGCCCCGACGATCACACAGTGGAAGGACGCGCCCCGCGCCAACGTGCCAGTGGCATTGCGGGAGCGCGGCGAGACCGCCCCGCGGGGTCTGGCGACGCCGATCATGGACAGAGGCCGTGAGCGGGAGCTGTTGCGCCGCCGCCGAGAGCGTGACCGCGTGGCCCTCGAGGCCGCGGCTTCTGATCTGCTGGCTGGCGCGGGCGACAACGGCTGTATCGACGGCGCTCGGTTGCCTGCCGCCGCGTTCTCCATGCTGCGCGACTTGATCAGCCGGTCGGGATCAGGGGAAGGCAGCGACTCCGACCGCCGTTTTGCGAATGAGGCCGGAGTTCATTGCGAGGTGCGGCGGGCCAAAGGCGCCGTCACCGTCGTCCACTGCCCCGAGGGCACATTCTCGATGCAGGGACTCATCGTCACCATCACCCCGGCAACACGCAATGACGCTGCCCCTTCACCGGTGCCGGTATCACAGTGAACGCCACCCCTGCTCCAGCGAATTCGATAGACCCCCAGCGAGACCTGGATCTTCGCACCGCAGCCCGTTATCTGGTCCGACATCCCCTAGTGCTGGCCGAGAACGATCAGGACATGTTCATGCTGATCCGCCGCCATGAGCGGGCGCTTGGCGGATTGTTCACCCGGCGCTTCGGCTACCGCCTTCAAGTGACCGCCGACACTGCCCGGCTGTTCAAATCGTCGGTGGTCCCTCTCCGCCGCCCGCTGCTCACTCCAACCAGCCAAGAACGGCCCTTCTCCCAACGCGAGTACACCATGCTCGCCCTGGCCCTTGCCGCAACCGCCGCGGGACCGACTGTGATCAGTCTGCGTGATTTGATCCACGAGGTCCGCTCCGCGGCAGCCGATGCCGACATCGCCCTCACCGAGGAGTCAACCGACCGCCGAGCCCTGGTCACCGCCCTGAAGTGGATGATCCAACACGGCATAGCGCGCGAGATCCACGAGCATGTAGACCGCTACGTTGCCGACGAGGCGGCCGACGCGGTGCTGAGCCTCCGCCCCGACCGCGTCGCGCTGCTGCCACTACCGGTACTGGCCCGATCGGAGACTGCCGAGCAGGTGCTCGACCGGTCCGATCAGCGGCTCTCGTCACGGGCGTGGATGCGCTCAGCCCTGCTGGAAGAGCCGGTGCTTTTTCGCACCGACCTCACCGACGGCGAATGGTCCGAGCTTCGACAGCGGCTGGGCGAAGAAGCCGCTGTCTTCGACGACATGTTCGGCGTGCGCCTCGAATCCCGCGCCGAGGGGATCATGGTCGTCGACACCGAGAACGAATTGACCGACAGCCGCTTCCCGCGGGGCGGAACCCTCGGCCACGCCGCCTTGCTGCTTGTCGACCGGCTTGTACACCTAGATCGAATTCCAGCCGAAGTGCTGCCCGGCAGCGGCATTGACAACGACCTCGACGCCGACAAGACAGGCCGGGTGCCATTCTCCCGTTCCGATGTAATCAACGTGGTGGCCAGACTGGCCGCTGAGCACCGCCGCTACTGGTCACAAGATGCTGCCGACAACCCCGAACGCCTCACCAGAGATGTGCTTGACCTGCTCTGCGACCACCGTCTAGTCGAAGTGGACGGCAATGTGGTCTGGCTGCTGCCGCCTGCCTGGCGCTATTCGATAGACGTCCAATACCTGCAAGAGTCGCTCCTTTGAGCCCCCGCCCTGTCCCAGAGTCGCTGCTCTCGCCTGGCTTGGGCGCTATCTGGGCCGCCGCACGCCACCGACTTGACCGCTTCGGCCCCCAGCGCCGCGGAACCATCGCCACCCCGGCGCTCGACCCGGCGAGCACCCTGGCCGCTGAGTCCCTGCTGGGGCGAAAGCTGGCCAAGAGCCTGGATCTCGAAGAGTTGGAGGCGGCATTGGCGGCCCGGGCCGTCGGCAGCGATCTCAGTGATGCACTCACCCGCCTCGGCTACCCGCCATCTGCTGATGCCGCCCAGCGGCGATCTGAGCGAGCCCGCGCCCAGCAGGCCCGAAAGTCACTGCACCGCGCCGTCGCCGGTTGGGACGAGCCGTGGGCCGAGGACTGGGCCGAGGCCGTTGCGGGGGCCGGACTGCTGCGGGACTTCGACAGTGACCGCGCTGCCAGTCTCGCCGCCGATGTTCGACGCCTGCTCAACCATCTCCAGCACACCCTGCCCTCTACCTCAAGCCGCACAGAGGTTGCCGCCGCACTCTACGGATCGGCGCATGCCCTCGACGCCGGCACCAGGCGAGCCAGCGCGGTGACCCACGCCCTTCGCTTTTGCCATGGCCCGCTGGAGGAGCGCGAGCTCTGGGAGGCAGCCGGCATCCTTTCCGACCGGGTCTCAGCACCCGCGCTTGTCTGGTCGCTGCCGGTCGCAGGCGCATCCCCGTTGGACATGCACATCCGGCTTGCCTTCCATGCCGGCCTGCCCCTTCACATCAGCTTGTACGCCCTGCGAAGACACGCCATCTCTGTCGATGCTGGCACCCCCGTGCTGGTTGTTGAGAACCCGAGACTGGTCGAGGCCGCGGCCGAGCGCCACCTGCCAGCTTGCGTGATCTCTACCAACGGCAACCCCTCCACCGCGGTAACCACCCTGATGAGCCAACTCCAGCAGGCTGGGGCGTCCCTTCGGTATCACGGCGATTTCGACTCGCCGGGCATTGCGATCTGCCGCCGAATGCACGAATTCGGCTGTTCGCCGTGGATGATGGACGCTGGCGACTACACAGACGCCATCAAACAGGCCAAGGAGTCCGATGTGTTGCTCCTGTCGGATCCCAAAGAATGCGGGCCAACCCCGTGGGATCCGAAGCTCCATGCAGCGTTCGATCACCACCGCCTCATCATCCACGAGGAGTTTGTGCTCGATGGGGTCCTCGACCGATTCGGCCGATTGAACCAGTGACCGCTAGGCCGCCGCTATCACCAGGTGGGGTTGGTGAGGATGCCGCCGTCCACCACCAGATCGGCGCCGGTTACCCACCGGGCCAGATCAGAGCACAAGAACACGCAGGCGTCGCCGACATCCTCGGGGGTTCCCATCCTCCCCAGGGGCACGGCTGCCATCCATCGCTCCACCCCCTCAGGCCAGTCTTCGGCCAATCCCGGGCGGTCGATCAGCCCCGGCGACACCGAGTTGACTCTGATGCCATGAGTGCCCCAGGCCAGCGCGGCCGCCTTGGCGTGCATGACGAGACCCGCTTTGGAAGTGGCGTAGTGGCCGTGAACCGGGGTGGGGTGCTGGGCTTCGATGGAGGCGATGTGGACGATCGACCCGCCAGTTCCCTGGTCGGCCATGGCCGCAGCCGCTGCCTGGGTCAGCCGGTGTACGGCGGTGAGGTTGGTGTCGATCATCTCGCCCCACTGCTGGTCGTCGAGTTCGGTGAACGGGGCCACCGGCTGGATCCCAGCGTTGTTGACCAGGGCGTCGATGCGGCCGAAGTGCTCTCGGGCCGCGCTCACTACCGCCCCTGGGCCTTCTCCGTCGGTGAGGTCGGCCTGCACCTCCACCACCTCTCCCCCGCTCTGGTCGACAGCTGACGACCGGGTGTGGGCCACCACCGAGGCCCCAGCCGCTGCCATGCGCCCGACGATCCCCGCCCCGATACCGCCGCCCGCACCGGTGACCACCACTACCTTGCCAGTGAGGTCCAACAGGTCAGCAGGCGATGCCGTCACGACCGCACCAATCCAACAATCTCGGATGCCGCCGACGGGTACTGCTCGATGAGCTGCTCCCCGTCGCCGAGCTCGAATCCTTCGTGGTGATAGGGCGGCGCCATCGTGGTCCCCACCAGCGACCACTCGCCCCGAGTCGAAGCCCCCATCCAGGTATGAGCCGGAACCACCACACAAGGCCGCTCCCCGGCAACTAGATCATCACCAAGAATCGGCCGCCCCACCGATCCATCTGCCCCCAGCAACAGCATCTCCACCGCCGCCCCGCCGTAGTGATGCCACAACTCCGGTCCGTCGAGGCGGTGCATAGCCGAGAAATCCCCCGGCTGAAGCAAGAAGTAGATGGCCGTGCTCTGCTCATCCCGCCAAACCTCCCGCCACATCCCCCCCTCTTCCGGCAACGGCGCCAGCCCCAACAGCGCCACCACCTCGACACCGGTGAGTCCCGCCAGACCCTCCTGCTGCCCCATCACTCACCGACCATAGCGGTGTGTCGCAGAAACAGCTGTCTTGCATTTATCTTCTGGACATTATCCCAACTATTCAGCAGACCTTTTCCCAATTATCTCCTAGACAGTTTTCGAGTTAGCGCTATCAGTCGCTTGCCGGTCGGGTGCGGATTCTTCGTTTGGGGCCGCTGCTAGAGACATTCGCCTTCAACGACATCGCCCGCCAACTTGCAGCTCTGCCTACTCGCTGCACCCTCTCGCACTACCGCGACCGCAAAGGCCGCGAGATCGACCTTGTGCTCGAAGCGAGAAACGGCCATGTGATCGCCGTCGAAATCAAGGCCACCACTTCCCCCTCCGTCAAACACCTAGACAACCTCCGCTGGCTCCGCGACAAGCTCGACGGCACCAGTCCCGGTAGTTTCCAAACCGGCATCCTCCTCCACACCGGACCACACGCCGCCACCCTCGGAGACCGACTCCACCTGCGCCCCATCAGCACCCTCTGGACCCCACAGACCTCGACCTGAATTAACGCCGAGTTTCCGAATAAACCAGCACCACAACAAATCGGCAGCGACAGACCGTCAAGCAAATCAAACTCTCGGCCTGCACAATTCACACTGAGTGGCGAATGGCCCAGGTCTAATTCTTAGGCAGTGCTAGTGGTGTGTCGCAGAAATAGCGCCGTGGATTGCGACGGCAGCGGCGTTCCTCGCAAGGCGCACCGACGCAGCCATACCCGGAGCGTACGGCAAGGAGGGGCAACGCCGCGAGGGGCGTCGATGCCTAGCAGGACACGCGCGAATATTTCTGCGACACACCACTACGGCTCCAAGACCACCTTTATGGCGCCGGAGGCGCGATCAGCGGCGGTGGCGAAGGCTTCGGCGGGGGCGTCTAGGGGGAAGCGGTGGGTGATGACGGCGTCGGGAAGCTCGGGAAGCTGGGCCAGGGCGGCGGCGGCGACGTCCATGTCGCGGGTGGGGCCGTAGCGGCCGTACATCGAGGAGGGGACCACGGTGATCTCCTTCATGCTCAGCTCTATACCGGGCATCTCTACAGGGTCCCAGTAAGACCCCAGGATGACGATCTTTCCACCGGGCCGGCACTTCTTGGCCGCGTCGGCCAGAGCTGAGGCGGTACCAGCAGCCTCTACGACGATGTCGTAGGGCTCATCGGTCAGCGGAGCTGCCCCCAGGCGCTCGGCGGCCTCCTTTTGGGCGTCGTGGCGGGCAGAGATAGCGGTCTCGCACCCGGCAAGGCGGGCCACGGCCAGCGCGGTCTGGCCCACGGCGCCACCCCCGATGACGGCCACCCGCATGTCGCCTCGCAATCCGGCCAAGCGGAAGCCGTGCACCGCGATGCCCAGCGGCTCCACCAGGCAGGCGTCCCGGGCATCGGCCCCCGACGGCAGGGGAACGATGGCCTCGGGCCACATGAGCACCTCGTCGGCCATGCCGCCGTCGCGGGAGATGCCGGCGATGTCGGTCAGGGTGACCGGGCAGCGGTTGTAGTCACCGGCCAGGCAGATATCGCAAGTGCCGCAGCCGTGGATGGGCTCGATGGCCACCGGACGGCCGTCTTCCAGCCACCCGGCGAACTCGTGGCCGATGGTGAAGGTGTTGAGCATCCCCAGCTCCAGCATGTGCAGATCGGAACCGCACACCCCCGCCGATGCCATCTTGATCCGCACCCCGTCGCCTTCGGGCGGGGCCAACTCCACGGTCGCGGGCTGGCCGTCGACACATCGCACTGCTCTCATGGCTTCATCCTCTCACCGGACGGGCATTCACAGGCCCTTGGGGCGGGTGCCGATGACCCCGTCGGCCTCCAGCGCAGCGATCTCGTCGGCCGAGAGGCCCAACTCGCCCAAGATCTCGTGGTTGTGCTGGCCCAGAGTGGGCGAAGGCGAGGTTATCCAGCGGTCCACCGAGGCGAACCGATAGGGCATCCCCGGCATGGGATGGGTGCCCACCGCGGGGTGCTCGACCATCTCGAACAGTCCTCGATGAGCGTGTTGGGGATTCTCATGCTGGAGGCGGGGATCCCAAGCAGGGGCGGCAGGAAGACCCGCTTCCACCAACCGGGCCACGGCCTCATCTAGATCTTGTTCAGCAGCCCAGGCATACAGACCCTCGTCGATGGCGTCGTGACCCGCCCGGCGGCCGGCGTCGGTGGCGTATTCGGGCCGGTCGGCCCATTCGGGAGACCCCAGCACCCCTACCAGCGCCTGCCACTGCTCGTCGGTGGCCACAGCAAGAGCCAGCCACTGCTCATGGCCCCGACAGGGATACAGCCCCTGTGGAGCCGCGTAGGGGCTCCTGTTGCCGGCCCGCTCCATCACGTTGCCGTAGGCGGTGTACTCCACGATCTGCTCGGCTGAGCAGTTGAGCGCGGCCTCAACCATGGTGGACTCCACGAACACCCCCCGCCCGGTGCGCTCCCGCACCGCCAAGCCCAATATCGCGGCATAGGCGCCGTGCATCCCGGCGATGGGGTCGCACGGCCCGCGCATGATGCGGGGCTGGTCGTAGGGATGGCCGGTCACCCAGGCCATGCCGGTGAGCTGCTCCATGGTCTGGGCGAAGCCCACCCGATCCCGCCACGGACCGCTCAGCCCGAACGCGGGCATCCGGGTGAATACCGCCTGAGGGTTGCGGGCCGAGACGGCCTCCCAGCTCAAACCCCACTTCTCCACCACCCGGGGGGAGAAGTTCTCCACAATAATGTCGGCCTCCCCGATGAGTCGCCACAGCAAGTCCATGCCCGCGTCGGTGTCCAAGTCCAGCGTCAGGTCGCGTTTGTTGTGGTTGATGGCCACGAACATCGAGCTCCACTCCCACCAGTCCTCGGTACCGAACATGAAACCGGTCATGCGCATGCCGTCGGGGTGGCCGGTGGACTCAATGTGGATCACATCGGCGCCCAGCATGGCCAGCGTGCCAGTGGCCGACGGTCCGGCCCACCAGCTGGTGAGGTCCAGCACCTTGACCCCGGCCAGCGGCAGGTCAAGATCGGCGTCGGCAGCCGACGGCACGGGCTGGGGGCGAAGTTCCACCGTCCCGGTGTGCTCGCCCAGCCGGGGCGCAGGGGTGGCCGGCCGCCTCTCGCCGCCGTCGTCCATCAGATACGGCGATCGAGGCTGGAGGAACCCGCCGGGGTTGCGCACGAATACCCCCCGGGCCGCGAACTGCTCGTTGTCGAGTACGCCGCGACCGTCGTTCACCTCGGCCACCGGCACCCGCAGATCCGAGGCTGCCTTGATGATCTCAGCCACCGTGTGGCGGGAGGTCCACGGGTGGACCATGGCATTCCACTCGTCCAGACGACCGGCCCGCTCCCCGATCTGGCTCCACTCGGTGTCAATGAGATCGGGGCGCTCGATCATCAGCACGAAGCCCTGGTATTGCAGAGCGGTGTTGGTGTTGAACCCCACCCAGCCGTCGAGGGCGGGCTCGATCGAAGGTGCCTCCACCGACCGGGCCACCCGGTCGAATTCGTGGCCGCCGCCCCGCATGGAGTGGGCCAGGTCGCTGAACGTGGTGGCGGCGATACCCATCACATCGGCCACCGCCAAGTCGATGTGCTCGCCGCGTCCGGTGCGCCGGGCCCGCAGCAGCGCGGAAAGGACCGGGGGGCCGGCGTAGGCCCCAGCGGTCCACTCCGCTATGCCCCCTCCGGCGTGGATCGGGGGCTGGTCGGGCCGCCCTCGGCAGGCGATGGCCCCGCACTGGGCTTGCGCGGTGTACTCAGTGGACGGATGCTGGGCCAGCGGCCCGTCCTGCCCATAAGGCGTGACCGACAGCACCACTAGGTGGGGATGGCGCTGGGCCCAGGCCCGCCCGATCCCCGACCCGGCGGGAAAAGACTCCACCACGACATCGGCAGTAGCCACCAGCTCCTCGACCTCTTCATCTCCCGGCACACCCACGATGCCCCGCTTGGAGGCATTGAGCAGCTGGAACAGCGCGCTGTCGCCCTCGAACTCGGCTCGAGTGGCCGACCAGCGGCGGACTGGGTCGCCTTCGGGCCCCTCCACCTTGATGACGTCGGCCCCGGAGTCGGCCAGCAGCTTGGTGGCATAGGGGCCGGACACCCCGGTCGAGAAGTCCGCCACACGGACTCCAGCCAGGATCGTGGCCTGCATGTGGGTGCCTTCGTTCACGCTCGCGCCGTCGGCCCGTTCGACTCCCTGGTCGATCCCTGCGGTCATCGCGGCCTCACTGCTGCCCGATCGTTTTGCACTTCGGTATCTTGTCGCATCTGACGTTCCCGTACACTGGCCGACACTCGGCAAACGATCGCAGCAAAGGACAGCCACTGTGAAGCTCACCGAAGTCAACCTGCTTGACCCCGACCGATTTGTGCGCCAAGAGCACCATGAGATGTTCAAGGTGCTGCGAGACCAAGCACCCGTCTTCCTGCACCAAGACCCCGGTGGGCCGGCGTTTTGGAACGTGGTCAAACATGACGACCTGGTGGAGGTGAATCGCGACACGGAGCGTTTCTCCTCGGAGCTGGGCGGCACCTCCATCCCCGACCCGGGCACCCGCGACAATGGTGGACCCGACTCCCGGGGAGTGATGATGCTCACCACCGATCCGCCCAAGCACACCCGCTACCGGCGACTGGTGAACAAGGGCTTCACCCCCCGAATGATCGGGTTGATCGAGCAATACCTCCGCCACCGGGCCATATTGATCGTGGACAACGTGATCGAAAAGGGCGAAGCCGACTTCGTTGTCGACGTCGCGTCCGAGCTCCCGCTCCAGGCCATCGCCGAGATCATGGGGGTACCCCAAGAAGACCGCATGATGCTGTTCGACTGGTCCAACCGCTTGATCGGCGTCGACGATCCCGAGTACGCCGGCGGCGCCGAAGACGGCATGGCGGCTGGCGCCGAGCTGTACGCCTACACCAACCAGTTGGCCAAAGACCGGGCAGAGAACCCACGCGACGACATCGTCACCAAGCTCATCAACGCCGAGATCGACGGCGACCGGCTGACCGAGTTGGAATTCGACATGTTCATGCTGCTGCTCACCGTGGCCGGCAACGAGACCACCCGCAACGCCACCGCCCAGGGAATGCTGGCGCTGATGGACCATCCCGAACAGTTCGACATCATCAAGAACTCCCCCGACGGGGTGACCGACACCCACATCGACGAGCTTCTCCGGTGGTCCACACCGGTGCTGCACTTCCGCCGCACCGCCACCACCGACACCGAGATCAGGGGCCAGCACATCGACGAGGGCGACAAGATCGTTATGTGGCACATCTCGGCCAACCGAGACGAAGAGGTGTTCAAAGATCCGTTCACCTTCGACGTGAACCGCACCCCCAACGACCAGATCGCCTTCGGGGGCGGCGGGGCTCACTATTGCCTAGGCGCCAATCTGGCCAAGATGGAGATGAGGCTGATCTTCCAGGAGATCATCGACCGCATGCCCGACATCCACCGCGTCGGCGAGCCCGAATGGCTCCGCTCCAACTTCATCGGCGGCGTCAAGCACCTCCCCGTAGCCTGGACCCCCGGCCAAAAAGTAAACCCCGGCCCCGCCCCCAACGAAAACCTCTCAACCCTGGTGTAGCGCTGCTGGGTCGTTAACCCAGCTGAGCTTTCCAATCGAGTCGGCGAGCCGGGCGGGTCATTGTCGATGTGAGACTGTCAGATCACAAGACAGGCATAAGTAATGCCATGCTGCATATGCTAAACATCGCTTATGCGAACGATGATCGTGCTCCCGGACCACCACCACGCCAAAGCCAAGCACAAGGCCGCCCGCGAGGGCATTTCGCTGTCGGAGTACATCCGAAGGCTCGTGGCCCGCGACCTCGACCAGGTCGCACCCTATGTCGACCCGCGCTTGGTTTTCGGACTCTTCGACAGCGGGGGGTCGAAGATAGCCGAGGGCAAGCAGGCAATGATCAGCGAGTCCATCGACAAGCAATTCTCAGCCAAGGGACAGTAGTGACCGCGCCGGTATTCGTGGATACCAGCATCTGGTATGCCGCCGCCGACGATGGCGACACCGACCGCGGAGTCGCCCGGTCGCTGCTAGCAGAGCACGCCGGCGCCCTGGTGACCAGCGACCTCGTCCTTGGAGAGCTGTGGAACCTTGTGAATGCCCGCACCGACTTCCGCACCGCCAACCAGGTTATCGAAGCCGTCTCGGCCGTCGCCCGCATAGAGTGCGCCACCACCACCGACCTCGACGCGGCTAACTCCGCTGTCGAGGCATTCGGCGACCAAGCGTTCTCGCTGACCGATCGCATTAGCTGGGCGATCATGGAGCGCCTGTCAATAGTCGACGCGCTCGCCTTCGACGCCGACTTCCGGATATACCGCTACGGCCCCCAGCGCCGACGAGCATTCGCCGTGCGCCCCTAGAGGACTCGGCCAGACCTCCCCACGCTAGGTCTGACGTCGATCTCCCAACGCCTGTCCCACAAACCAAGACCAAAACCAGGGCGGTTCAAACACGACCTCGATCCCACTGGGCCGCATGTGAGGCGATCTCAGCAGCGGCAAACTCGCGCACCACACTGCGAAACGCCTCCTGTTCCTCACTGAAGAAAAAGGTCATGCGTGCTGTCTTCGGGAAGCCTTTCCCAGCCCGAGCCACACAATGACGGTGGTCGCCGGGGCAGAAGCTGCTGCCGGCCCCTTGGACTGGCGCACACTGGTGCTGTAAGAGGCTTCGCCACTGCATGACGGATTTGGGAGCCAGCTACCCGGCTATGTCGGTGTCTCGCCGATGTAGTGGACAAGCGTGCCCCGCTCAGACTCGATTTGGCAGACTGAGAACGAGGAGACGCCCCCATGCCCCACTTAGTTGAGCTCGACGCTTGCCGAATGGTCGCCCTTGAGCGGCTGGGCAATCCCGAGCACACCCGATACCTCGTCACTGAGCATCCCGATGGTTCACTGTTGCTCACACCAGCAGTCGTGATGACCACCCACGAGGCCGCTCTTCTCCGCAACCCTGAGCTGGTGGCCCAGATCGAACAGGATCTGGCCGACCCGTCAAGGGCTGCTCCATCTTCAGCCCGCCGACTCAAACCCGTACAGGCCTAGGTCCCTGTTTCCCGCCGGTCAATCCCCCGGTAGTCGACTCCACATCACGACGTTGGGCTGGTCGTCTTTGACCGGTTCCCAAGCCCGTCGTACGCCTTCCCGCTGATAGCCGCCAAATTGGTAGTGCGCGCCAAGCAGTAACAGGTGCTGCACTCACTGATATGAGAATAAACCCCCAACTTCCCGGACGGTCGGGCTATACCATCCTCGTGCTCGAAGGAGATCCCGCATGACCGAGAAGCCTGATCCGTTGGCTGTCCCCTTCGGGACTGTTTTCTGTGACTGGATGACCACGGCGCGAGCCGAAGACGGGCCGCTGGCTTATGGCGGATCGCCAGAGCCCTTCGGGGACTTGACCATCAGCCCGGCCGCTCATGTGCTGCACTACGGAAGCTCCATCTTTGAAGGGCTCAAGGCCCACCGCCAGCCCGATGGATCGGTGGCCATCTTCCGTTTGAACACCCATGTCGCACGGATGGTCACCAGCGCCGCCCTTTTGCGGCTCCCCGAGATCGACCCCGGCATCTTGCGCCAGATGATCATCGACGCAGTCGAGGCCAACGCTGATGAGGTTCCCGAGCCGCCCGGGTCTCTCTACATCCGTCCAACGTTTGTGGGTACAGGATCCGACATCGGGGCCGCGGCCCATCCAGCCCCCAGCGCACTGCTGTTCGTGGTGAATTCCCCGGTAGGCGACTACTTCAAGGGCGGAATTCGTCCCCTCACCCTTCAACTAGAGACGTCGACTCCTCGTACCGTTCCCCAGTTCGGAATGGTGAAGTGCGCTGCCAACTATGCGATGGCCTTGGGCTCCACCATGGACGCCATGGCCGCCAACGAGGCGATCGACCAGGTGCTGTTCGCCACCGACGGCGATATCACCGAGACCGGGGCCTCGAACTTCTTTTTGGCAGACAACGAGCGGGTCGTGACCCGGCACCTCGACGAGTCCTTTCTCCACGGCGTGACCCGGGACTCAGTGATCCAGCTAGCCCGGCACCATGGTTACGAAATCGAGGAACGCCCAATCGATCCCAAAGAGCTAATCGACTGGTCCGAGCGAGGCGAAGCATTTCTGTCGGGCACAGCCGCCGGCATCGCACCCGTCGGCACCATCCTCTACTCGGGCAAGACGCTCACGATCGGCAGCGGCCAGCCAGGCCCCAACACTATGCGGCTTCGACAAGCCCTCACCGCCATCCAAACCGGCACAGCACCCGACCCATTCAACTGGCGCTCCTCAGTCCAGATTCGCGGCTGAATTACCCCCTGCCTGGTACCGCCACTTGGAGCTTGGGGCGGCCACATCGCTATCCCCCCTTCTCGCTGAAGTAACACTTGCCAGCTCAGCTGGCCCTGAAGTCGGAATAGTGCAAATGGCCCGATGGGGGCATTTGCTCAGCTAGCATGTCGGCTGCCGCTTTGTAGGGGGTTCTTATCCGACTAATCGGGTTCGGACCAGGGCATGCGGATTTCAAGGCAGGCATGGCGCTGATAGGGCGCCAAAGCCTGATGGAATCTCAAGGAGCCCTCGTTGCGAACTCGCCCACGTCCGAGCCTTGGCGGTTTAGGCCGCTCAAGAGGCGGCCGAGCCCCCAACTCCAAGCGCACTGCGAGTCGCCGGGCGGCCGGGTTCATTGGTCTTGTTGCCGGGTTTGTTGGCCTTGTTGCGCTTGCCGCGGTCGCATCGTCGTGTCTGCCGGTTGGGAAGGCGGTAACCAGCACATACACCTCTCTCCCCGCCAAAGACGTCGCGGTCCAGGGTCCCGGTTCAACGTCGTCCGTTGCCGTCGTACCAGCGGCCGCGACGCGGGGGGTCATTTCAGCGGCTGGACTTGAGACCGCATCCAATTCGCCTGGGATTCGAAACGCTTCTAGGCCTGTTCTGGCAGATTCCAATATCGAACAGGTCGCGGCCGACAAGCAAGCCCCACTCTCGCCTCCCGAGACAACCCAGCGCCGCGTGTGGCTGGTTGGCGACAACGTGCAGACCACCCAGTTGACCGACCTCGGCTACCAGACTGGCGAACGGGTGATCGTCGCGACCGGCGATCTACGGGCACTCCCCTTCGAGGCAAGGGAGATGATCTCCTACGCCTCTGAGGTGAAACTGGGCCCGGGTCTGGGCAAGGACGCTGCCTGGCAGTTGGAGACCATCCGCCGAGGCCATCAGATTCCCGGGGGCGGCCTGCTCATGTTCGAATCCGGTTTCGACCGCCGCTTGGTGGCCCTATACGGCCATCCGTCAGGCCCCGGCCTTGGGGTGCTGGGAGAACAGAGCCCCGCTGCGGGTGTCGATCGCCTCCGATCCATCGCCGCCAGCTACGACGCCGACGGTTCAGTGGTGCTGCCCACCTTCGAGATCATCGCCACGGTTGCGTCGGCCGGTGCCGGCGGCGACGGCGACTATTCGGCCATGACTGCCCGGGATGTGATCAGGCCCTGGATCGAGACCGCGGCCGCCGACAACATGTACGTGGTGCTCGACCTCCAGCCGGGGCGAACCGACTTCTTGACGCAGGCGAAGGTCTACGAGGAATTCCTCCTCCTCCCCCACGTAGGGCTCGCCCTCGATCCAGAGTGGAGGCTCAAGCCCCACCAGGTCCACCTGGAACAGGTCGGCACCGTGGACGCGGCCGAGATCAACCAAGTCGTGAGGTGGTTGGCCGGGCTAGTCCGCGAGAACGCGCTCCCCCAGAAGCTGCTGATCGTCCACCAATTCCAGACCCCTATGATCACCAACCGCGGACTCATCGACACTCCCCCCGAGCTGGCGGTGCTGATCCAAATGGACGGTCAGGGCTCCATGAGGGCCAAATACGCCTCCTGGGACACTTTGACCGGCAAGCCTGACGCCGAGCAGTTCTATTGGGGATGGAAGAACTTCTACGACGAAGACCACCCCAACGCCACGCCGGAACAAGTACTAGAGCTCACCCCCACCCCAGAGTTCGTATCTTTCCAATAGAGGCTTGGGGGCCGAGGCAGAGCCGCATCAACCAACAGAACCCGGTCGACTTGGACCACTAGATTGCGTCCATGTCCGCTGTCACACCAGATCCTGAAGCCGCAACCGGCTCGTTCGCCAAACCGCCGCCGGCGACTGAGGCGGATCCCCACAATCCACTTCACAACGCATTTTGGAGGCGAGACCGCCGGGTGGTGGACGAGGATTTGAAGCAGGTGTGCGCCCGCCCCCTCACCTTCTATCCCGGGTTCGAGCTCGCCGATGACCTGGAGAGCATCTCAATGCCGGGGGCCTGGTTCATCACCCGCCATCCCACCATCTTCGAGGTGTCTCGCAACCCGCAGATATTTTCCTCGTCGTCTGGTGTCACGGTCAACGATTTCCCGCCGGAGTTCAACGAATATTTCAACTCCATCATCGCCATGGACGACCCCCGCCACGCCCGGCTGAGAAAGATCGTGTCGGCTGGCTTCACCCCCCGGATGCTGGCCCGACTAGAAGACTCAGTGCAGGATCAAGCCAGGCTGATCGTGGACGAGGTGTGCGAGCGGGGCGAATGCGACTTCGTCACCGACGTTGCCGCCCGCCTGCCGCTGCGCATCGTATGCGACCTCATGGGCATCCCCGACTCTGAGCACGACTTCGTCTTCGACCAGACCAACGTGATCCTGGGTGCGGCCGACGACGAGTACGTGCCCGAATTCGTGGATCTGCTCACCGCCATTCTCACCGCAGGCGAAGCCCTGTCGGGCCTTATGGACGAGGTGGCTGAGTCAAAGGTGGGTGTGGATACCGGCGACCTCACCAGCGTATTGGTCAATGCCGAAGTCGACGGTGAGCAGCTCACCCGTGCGGAGCTGGCCAGCTTCTTCATCCTGCTGGTGATTGCGGGCAACGAGACAACACGAAACGCCATCAGCTGGGGGCTGGTGCATCTCACCGAAAATCCCGACCAGCGCAAGATCTGGACCGACGATTTCGACGGGGTGGCCCACAGCGCGGTGGAGGAGATCGTGCGCATCTCCAGCCCCGTCACCTATATGCGCCGCACTGTGCTGAGCGACACGGTGCTGGAGGGCCAGAAGATAGATGAGGGCGACATGGTGGTCATGAACTACCTGTGCGCCAACCGGGACGAGACGGTGTTCGACGACCCGCTCAAATTCGATGTGCTGCGCGACCCCAATCCCCATGTGGGCTACGGAGGCCCCGGACCGCACTTCTGCCTCGGGGCGCACCTGGCCCGCCGGGAGATCAAGGTGATGTTCCGGGAGATTTTCGACCGCATCGGCGACATACGGGCCACCGGTGAACCCGACCCACTGTCGTCAGCCTTCATCCACGGCATAAAGCACCTGCCTGCCGAGTTCACTCCCGCTGGGCGAGCCGGTTGAGCGTTTCCCGGTCGAGGTGGCGAAACACGCCCTCAGCCAGAGCGGTGACTTGGCCGTCTTGGAGTGCATGGCCCTTCACCTCGGTGATGGTGCCATCGAAGGCCTCCACCCAGCCCTCAAAGACGGTTTCCACATCCAGCAGAGTGGGACGCCGATAGCGCACCGACAGCATCATGGTGGGACCGCTGGCGTTCCTAGTGGAGCAGGCGCTGGTGAACACCATATCGAAGGCTGAGGCTATGGCTGCCCCGTGCACGCAGCCGGGCGGACCTTCATACACCGTGGAGAACACCGCTCGGCCCCGGGTCTTGGGCGGGTCGGAATCCATGTCCACCACCATCTCCACTGGCACCGCGGCGGGATTGCAGATGCCGGTCACGTAGTCGAAGGGTGCCCGCTTGTGGGTAATCGGGGGGCCTTCGATATCCGGTCTCCCGGGGCCGAACCGGGGCGGAAGCTCGGCGGGTACATGGGCCTCGATGCGATCGGCCAGGGCATCGGCCTCCGCCGCCAAGGCTGCGGTGTCGGCGGGCGAGGCCGTGTTGGTGACGGTAGCTGCTACCAATCGGCGCACGGCGTCGGCCAGCGCTCGCAACTCCCGCTCCCGGCCGGCCACCGCCGGATGGTCGATGGCCTGGAATGGACCGCCTGGCTGATTGATATGAGCCACGACGGCAACGGTATGTTTTGGGCAGCATCCGGGCGCAACCAGGCGCCGAAGAACCTCAATCCATTAGGAGCCCCCATGCCCATCGACCCATCAGCTGTCGGCGCCGAGAGCGAGCCGAGCACCTCGAGCTGGAAGTCGAAAGACGCCCTCCTCTATGCCCTGGGCGTGGGTGCAGGGGTGACCGATCCCACCGGGTTCGAACTGGAGTTCACCACCGAGAACACCAAAGACGTCGATCAGAAAGCACTGCCCACCATGTGTGTGGTGCTGGGCGGCGGTTTGGGCGGCGCCAACAGCCCCCTGGCCAAGATCGGCACCTACAATCCGGCACTCTTGGTTCACGGCGAGCAGGGCTTCACCCTCCACAAGCCGCTTCCGGTGGAGGCAACGGTCAGCTCGGTCACCCGAGTCGCCGGCATACACGACAAGGGCAAGGCAGCTTTGGTGGTTTTGGAGGGCGAGGCCACCGACACCGCCGACGGGCAGCCCCTGTTCACCACCACCAGCGCGCTGTTCATCCGCGGCGAAGGGGGCTGGGGTGGAGACCGGGGTCCGGCCAGCCCGGCCAAGGTCCCCGAGCGCGATGCCGATCATGTGGTCACCTACCAGACCCGCAGCGACCAGGCGCTGCTCTACCGGCTCAACGGCGACCGCAATCCGCTGCACTCCGACCCGTCGTTCGCCGCCGCCGGTGGATTCGACACCCCGATCCTGCACGGCTTATGTACCTACGGGTTCACCGGGCGGGCGTTGCTCCACGCCCTGTGTGACAGCGACCCGGCCCGCTTCAAGTCGATGCACGGCAGGTTCTCCTCGCCGGTGCTTCCCGGAGAGACCCTCGACGTCCACATCTGGGACGAGGGCGGCGGCACGGCCCGGTTCCAGACCCGGGTGGGCGACCGGGTAGTGCTCGACGCCGGGACTGTTGCCGTCGGCTAGCCGTAGGGTCCGACCCAAGTATTGGACCGCGCGCCGCGGCTACTCGCCGAAAGCGGCGTCGATGTGCTGGTCTACCAGCGCAGTGATGGGCAGGTCGACGCCTAGCTCCTCGCCCAGGGCGAGCGCACCGCCCAAGTCCTTGTGGGCGATGCGGGTGAAGCTACCGCCGAACGCCGGGGGCGGATAGGCAATCGGGCGACTGAAGACTCCCATGTGGGGGCCGATGTTGCGGTCGGAGTAGCTAACAATTTCGGCGAATGCCTCCAGATCCACTCCGGCAGCCGCAGCCAACGCGATGGCCTCGTAGGCCACGGCAAATTCGGCGTAGCTGATGAGATTGCGGGCCACCTTGGCCTGAAGCCCGGCCCCCAGCGGTCCGACGTTGACCACCATGCCTCCGTATCGCTCGAAGTGGGGGCGCCCTTGCTCGGTATGGGCCTCATCTCCTCCACAGAACACCACAAGATCCCGGTTCCGAGCCGAGGCCGTACCACCGGTCACTGGGGCATCGATCACCGTCACCCCGACTGCGGCGGCCTCGGCGGCCAGTTCGATAACCGTGGCAGGCAGCACAGTGGAGTGGACGGCCACCAACGCCCCCGACTCGGCAGCCCCGGCAATGGCCCCATCGTCACCCGAGCAAACCTGGCGCACCTGGGCGTCGTCGATCACCACCACGGCCACTACATCAACCTGGCGGGCCAGCTCCCGCACCGAGCCCGCCGGGGTGCCGCCCAATTCGGTGAACCGGGTCAAGGCCTCTTCGGAGATGTCGTAGCCAATCACGATCACCTCGTCGTCCCATTTGCCGGCAAGCACGCCCTCGGCGATGGCACCGCCCATGTCGCCCAGTCCGATTACTCCCAGTCGAGTCATTGGTGTTCCTTCTCTTTCTTTCTCAGCGGAGAGGTCTGAAGAACTCACGCACTTCTTCCACCAGCTTTTCCGGATTCTCCAAGGCCGGGAAATGGCCGCCGTCGTCCACCTCGGTCCACCGGGTGATGTTGTAGTAGGGCTCGGCCAGCTCACGGGGCGGGCGGTTCTTCTCATTGAACACCGCCACCCCAGTGGGCACCGAAATCCTGGGCGGTTGGTTGAACGCCGACCCGGCTCCAAAGCTTTCGTAGTACATGCGCATCGACGGGCCGATGGTGGCGGTGACCCAGTAGATGGTGAGCAGGGTGCAGAGCTCGTCAAGGGTGTAACGCCGGGTCAGATCCCGCCCGCCGGGCCCGTCGATGTCGCTCCACCTCCACCACTTCTCGATGATCCAGGCGGCCAGGCCGGCAGGCGAGTCTGTGAGGCCCACCGCCGCGGTCTGCGGCTTGGTGCGCTGGAGGTGGACATAGCCCCACTCCCGGTCGCGGTATTGCTTCACGCCCTCCCACCATTGTTGCTGGTCAGCGGTGAGGGTGGCCTCGTCGATGGGTGGGGCCACCATGTTGAGGTGGATGCCGACCATGCGGTCGGAGTGCATCGCGCCCAGAGCGGCACTCACCGCCGAGCCCCAATCGCCTCCCTGGGCGCCGAACCGCTCGTAGCCGAGCTCGGCCATCAGCTCGGACCAAAGGTCGGCTACCCGGGCCGACGACATTCCCGGTTGAGCGGGCGGGGAGGAGAACCCATAGCCGGGCAGCGATGGGGCCACCACACTGAAGGCGTCGGCCGGGTCGCCGCCAAAAGCTCCTGGGTCACTGAGCGGGCCGACCACCTTGTGCATCTCCCAGAAGCAGCTGGGCCACCCGTGGGTGATGACCAGCGGCATCGGGTCGGGCCCTCGCCCCTCAGCGTGGACGAAGTGGATGTCGAGCCCGTCTATGCGATGGGTGAAATGGGGCAGTTCGTTGAGCGCGGCCTCGTGGGCCCGCCAGTCGTAGTTGTATCGCCAGTAGCGGCACAGCTCGGCGATATAGGCGGTGTCTGCCCCGTAGTCCCAACCCGCCCCCTCCAGCGACTGGGGCCACCGGGTGGCGTCAAGGCGCCGGTTGAGATCGTCGATCACCTCATCGGGCACAGCGATCTGAAACGGCTCGGCCACGGCGCCAGGGTAGTCAGGCAGAACGCCCGGTCAGCGGTCGCCGATGGCGTAGAAGCCGCCGTCGCGGGAGCCGACGTACACAATGCCTTCCCACACCGCGGCGGTGGACTCCACGCAGGCGCCCAGGGTCACCCGCCATATCTCGGGGGGCTCCACAAAGGGGTCGGAGATGTCGTAGCCCCGGATCGCCCCACCGCAATCAGCCTGGATCAGCACGTCGTCGATCACCACTGGCGACGCCCACGCCGGAGCGGTGATCCGCTTCGACCACACCACCTCGCCGGTGTCGCGGCGGAGCCCGTACAGGTAGCCCGCATGGGTGGGGGCGTACACCATGTCATCGGTCAGCGCCGGGGTGGCCCACACTCCATCGGGAAAAGCGTTGCGGATGTCTGCCCCCCACACCAAGGGATCGTCGGCGCCGGGGTCGAGCTTGAGGACTTGGCCCGTCTCCTGGCTGCGGGCCGTCTCCCGCTCATACTCCACCCCCACGTACAGAAAGCCCTCGGCGTCGGCCACTACGGTGGCGTCCACATCGTCACCTGCCCAGTAGCGGAATACCCGCTCGGGATCCTGCCCGTCGGCCAGCCCGCTGATGTCCCACCCCTGCACCAGGCCGCCGGAATTGCCGAAGTACAAGATGTTGCCCACCACGGTGATGCCGCCCTCGATGGACACGTTGCCGTCGGGCACCGCGGCCAACAGCTCGTCGTCCCAGCCGGGGGCGCTGAACACCAGTTCGGGGTCGATCGTCACCAGCCCGTCGGGTCCATAGCGGCGGTTCAGCTTCACAATGTGGAGATGGCTGTTCTCCCCGCCTTGGAACAGGTAGTCGTCTAGCACGAGGGCCGCGCCGTCCCAGTCGTTGTTCCAGAGCACCGGGGACACCGCATAAGCATTCAGCGACCACAACTCAACGGGTTCGTCCCGGTCAAAGGCGATGATCCGGAAATAGTCGTCCCGCGAGCCGAAGTACACCAGGGGATAGCCGTCGGGATCGACGGTCACCGACCCCTTGACGAGGTCGCCCACCACGAAGTCGGGCCGCAAGCGCTCACCGGTGGCTGCATCCAGGAAATGCACCGCGGGGGCGAACGAGCCGACCACCACCCAGGTGCGATCGTCCCACTCCACCACTGCGGGCTGGCCGGTCCAGCCAGAGCCGCACCATGTGGTGATGCCCGCCGCCCAAGAGGTGAGCGAGCACAGGTCTCGCTCCGGTGCGCCGGTGAACCGCCACAGCACCTCGGGCGCCTGGGGAGCTGGCCCAGTGCCATAGAAGGTGCGGGTGGGGTTGCCCCGGAACGTGAGCAGGCCGGCGACCGAGCCGTAGGGCTGTCCGACGGTGGTCGGGTCGACCCACCCCGGATAGGGCGTGGGCGTGGGCGTCGGGGTTGAGGTGGGAGAGGGAGTGACTATGGGAGTGGGAGCAGAGGTGGGATTGGGCGACGGTGGCGCGGTGGTAGGGGTGGTCTGGGTGTTATCGGGCGTCAGCGGGACTGACACCGGAGAGGTAGTCAACTCGGGTTCGGAGTCGCCGAAGAATCGAACGTCAGCTGCCACCGCGATCATCACAGCCACCACCCCTACAACGGCAGCCACTGCCGCGGTTGCACACCATGCTTTCCACGCTTGCACTTGCACTACCGTAGAGCCATGGCGATCGAGTATATGGACCCACGGGCTGAACCGGCGGAATCGGTCACCCCTTATGACCTGTCGGCCGACGGCGAATCCCTCACCATCGGGCTGTTGGCCAACGGTTTTCCCGACTCAGTGCCATTCCTTGATGCGGTGGGCGAGAGCCTGCGCCGGGTGCGCCCCGACCTGGAGGTGCGGGCCTGGAACAAGGGCAACGCCTCGATGGTGGCCGACGACCAGCTCATGGGCGAGATCACCGACGGCTGCGACGCAGTGGTGGCCGCCTACGGCCATTGAGGTAGCTGTACCAGCGGCACCGTGCGTGACGCTATCGCAGCCGCCCGCCTCGACACTCCGGCGGTGGCCCTGGTGACCACCAAGTTCTCCCCTCAGGGCGACTTCGTGTCCCGATCGGCGGGAATGCCCGACATTCCCCGGGTGATCCTCCCCCACCCGGTGGCTGGCACCGGGGAGAAGGCCATGAAGATGGTGGCCGACGACATCGCTGACGAGGTGCTTCAGGCGCTGGGCGCCGCCGGATGAGCCAACTGCTATCGGCCCTCTCCGAGGAGGCCGCTCTTGAGCAACTGCATGCCGAGGGCTGTACCGACGGACTGCCGGTGGTGATTCCCACCCCGGCCCGGGTGGAGCGGATGGTGCTGGCCTCTGGTTTGGACGGTGATGTATCGCTGGGCCAGATCGGCCCCAACCTAGGCGAAGCCACCGTGGAGAAGGCAGCTATCGCCGCGGTGATGGCCGGATGCTTGCCCGACTACTTCCCGGTTGCGGTTGCCGCGGTGCGGGCGGTGTGCGACCCCCGGATGGACATGACCGAAGTACAAGCCACCACCCACAACCTCGGACCACTGATCATTGTGAACGGTCCCGCAGTAGGCGCTTGCGACGTTGCCTCGGGGTTCGGCGCGCTGGGCCCCGGCCACCGAGCCAACGCCTCAATAGGCCGGGCAGTGCGCTTGGCCATGATCAACATCGGCGGCGGGCGGCCTGGCACTTCTGACATGGCGTTGCTCGGCCATCCCGGCAAGTTCACGTTCTGCCTGGGTGAAGACGAGGAGGCCAGCCCCTGGCCCCCGCTGCACACCTCATTGGGCTACGACATCGACCAGAGCACGGTAACGGTGGCCTGCACCGAAGGGCCTCACTCGGTGCTGTGCTTTCCCGACGACGATCCCGAGGTGTATGCCGAACACCTGCTGAACGTGCTGGCCGCCTCGTTGTCGGGGCTGGGAGCCAACAACACCCACTTCGCCAAGGGCACCCAGGTGCTGGTGCTCAACCCCGACCACGCCATCGCCCTAGCCGACGTGGGCCACGACCGCACCACCATTGCCGAGGCCCTGCATGAGCGGGCCAAGCGCTCCTGGTCAGAGCTGTCCACGGTGCGGGCCCGGGGCTCGGGCATCAACCGCCACCAGCGCAGTCAAGGCGACGACCCCGAATTAGTGGTCCACGCCATTAGCAACCCCCAAGACCTGCTCATCCTGGTGGCCGGAGGCACCGGTCTGTACTCCACCGTCATGCCTTCCTGGGGCGCCGGCCCCCACGGCAACGGCCACGTCACCGTGGAGATCGACCTCGATCAGGCCTGCGAAGTGCCGCTGGCCATACCAGCCCAATAGGGCCCGACCTCTTCTCCATAATACTGTCGCTATTCGCTGGTAGCGTTGAGCCCATGGGTCGATTTCGCCGCACATTGGACACCGCCAAGGCTTCGTGGGCGGTACTGCAACACGATCGGGAACTGGCGGTACTGCCGATTTTGGGGGCGATTGCCTCTCTGGGTGTGATCGCCGCTATCGGCATTCCCATCTGGCTGTCAACCGACGGAATCGACGACGGCGGCAGCAGCACCGGCAGCGAGCCCATGCTGTGGATCGGCGGAATCATCATCTTGTTCGCCATCACCGTGATCACCGTGTTCTTCAACGCCGCGGTGGTGTCGGGGGCCAGGGAGCGGTTCAGCGGCGGCGACCCGACCATATCCAGCGCCATCAAGGGAGCGTTTTCCCGGCTGCACGTGATCGTGCCGTGGGCGATTCTGGCTCTGACGGTTGGCATGGTCCTGCGGGCAATCCAGAGTTCCGACAACGCCCTGACCCGCATCGTCGGCAGCCTCCTCGACATGGCCTGGGGGGTGCTCACCTTCTTGGTGGTGCCCATCTTGGTGGTGGAGCAAACCGGGCCGTTCAGCTCGGTCAGGCGCTCAGGCGAGTTGCTCAAGCAAACGTGGGGCGAGAACCTGATCGCCCAGGTGGGATTCGGCATCATCGGCTTGGTGGCGGCCATCCCCGGCATCTTGATCTTCGCCCTTGGCGCCTCGGCAGGTGGGGTCGGCGCAGTGGTCGGGATCGGCATCGGCGTGGTGTGGATTGCCCTGGTGTCGGTGGTGATCAGCACGCTCACCGCCATCTTCCAGATGGCGCTGTACCTCTACGCCACCACCGGGCAGGTGCCTATGGGCTTCGAGAGCTCCGGCATCAACGACACCTTCCACGAGCGGTCTCAAGGCCCCCTGATGCGGGGCTTCGGCGGCGGCGGGCTCGGCGGCGGAGGCTTGGGCGGTCGGCGCTTCTAGTCGTCAGATTCCGGTGCTAGTGCAGCCCGGGCTATTTCCGGGTTTAGGTACTCCCGGGTGAAGCAGACCTTGCCGTCGCGAAAGCGCCACAGGCCGATGTAGCGGTTGGTGTAGCGGCGGCCGGTGGGGATCACCTCGCCCTGGCTGATGTACTCGGCAATCAAGAGGTCAGGATCGGCACAGGGGTGCGCTTCGGTGACGTGCAAAGTGAAGCGGAAGATCTTGAACGCCTGAACCAGCCGCTCCCTCACTGCCTCTTTGCCCTCGGTGCGGTCGGGTTTTTCGGGGTGGGCGTAGGGCAGTTCCAGCACGTAGTCGTCCGTGTAATGGGCCACCACGGCGTCGGCGTCGCCCATGGAATCGAACACCGATTGAAGGATTTCCAGATTGGCCTGTGCGCTCACGCCACCAGTTGACCACGTTCTTCGAATCCATGAGAACGCTGGGGGTAGTGTCGCGAACCGTGTCTTCAAATGAATTGCCGCTGAGCGGCCTCAGGGTCATCGACATGGCCGACGTCAAAGGCGAGCTGGCCGGACGACTGTTGGCCGACCTAGGTGCCGACGTCATCCGGGTGGAGCCGCCCGGTGGAGCATCTTCCCGGCAAATGCCCCCGTTCGCCCCCGACGGCGGCACCAGCCTGTATTTCGCCTTCCGCAACTTCAACAAGCGGGGGGTCACCGTGGACGTGACCACTCCTGAGGGCCAGGCCCAGTTGCGGGAGCTGCTGGCCGGTGCTGACGTATGGATTGAGTCGACCAAACCGGGGGCGCTGGCCCTCTACGGGCTGGACCCGCGGGCGGTATCCGCAGAGTTCGGGCATCTGCTGGTGCTGTCGCTCACCGACTTCGGCCAAGAGGGGCCATATGCCCAGTTCGAGGCCACCGACGAGGTGATCCAGGCCATGAGCGGGCACCTGGCCGCCTCAGGCATCCCGGAGAAACCGCCCCTCCTCATCCCCGGTGCCTTCGCCTACGACGCAGCCGGGATAGTGGGGGCGCTAGCGGTGCTCATCGGCCTGGTGGCCAAGCAGCGCACCGGGCGGGGCCAGCACCTCGACTTCTCCGTGCTGGAGGCGGCCATTCATCTCAATACCTGGCAGATGGCCAACATGCAGCCGACGTTGGACGCAGGAATGGACCCGCCCGTCGTCCGGTCGGGAACCACCGTGGTTTATCCGTTGTTCGAGACGGCCGACGGCTTCATCACAATGGTGATCCTCAGCCCCCGCCAGTGGTTCGCCATGTGGGAATGGCTGGGCCGTCCAGAGGCATTCGCCGACGAGATGTGGGGCGAGACCCTCACCCGGCTGATGAACGGCGACGTGCTGAATCCGGTCATCGCCGAGCACTTCGCTCCCATGCTGATGGAGGAGGCCGCGGCTGAGGCCCAGCGCCGGGGCGTGGTGGTCACCCCGATGCTCAAGCCATCCGACATCTTGGTTAATGAGCACTATGTGTCCCGGTCAACGTTTGTGCCTGTAGAGGTCTCCCCCGGTGCAGAAGCCGAGGTGGCATCGGGGTTCATGGAGATCAACCGCCAGCGCCAAGGATTCCGATTCGGCGCGCCGGAGGTGGGCGAGCACAACGCCGAGGTCGCCGCAGAAGCCGCAGAGCCTCGCCCACTGGTGCCCGCAGCTGGCGAGATAGACCAGCCGTTGGCCGGGGTGCGGGTGCTGGACTTCGGCCACGGGGGCGTCGGCGTGGAAGGCGGGCGAATGCTGGCCGAATACGGCGCCGATGTCGTCAAGATCGAGACCCGCACCTATCCCGACTTCATGCGGCTGGTGACCGGCACCGAGATGACCCCGTCGTTCGCCTCGTCGAGCCGCACCAAGCGCAGCTTCGGGGTCAACTCCAAGATCCCCGAGGGCTTGGCCGTGCTGAAAGAGCTGGCGAAGACGGCCGACATCGTGATCGAGAACAACTCCACCGGCACCATGGACGCAATGGGGGTGGGGTACGAAACGCTCAAAGAGATCAACCCCGGCGTGTGCATGGCCAGCAGCCAGCTCATGGGCTCCACCGGGGCGTACGCCGACTGGATCGGGTACGGGCCCACCATTCAGACGGTGGGGGGCATCAAGTACCTGTGGAACTTCACCGACGGCGATCCGCCGCCGGGTTCCAACGCCATCCACCCCGATCACTTGGCCGGGCGGCTGTGTGCTCTAGGTGCGTTGGCCGGGCTGTTGAGCCGGAATCGCAGAGGCGGAGCAGGGGCCCACGCCGAGATCAGCCAGGCCGAGGCTTTGGTCAACACGCTGGGCGATCTGTTCATGGCCGAGTCCCTTGCAACCGGTTCAGTGCAGCCGGTGGGCAACGACTCCGACCAAGGGGCCCCCTGGGGCGTGTTCCAATGCGCCGGAGACCAGCAGTGGAGCGTGGTGTGCGTACGCGATGACGTCGACTGGGCCGCCCTCAAGCAGGCCATGGGGAACCCGGAGTGGGCCGATCACCCCGCTTATGGCACCGCTGAGGGCCGAATTGGCGCCCGGGAGGCAGTCAACGCCGGGGTGGCCCAGTGGACCGCCAGCCTCTCACCACAGGAAGTCCAAGACGCCTGCCAAGCCGTCGGCGTCCCCGGCGCGGCCATGCTCACCGCACTCGACCACATGACTGACCCCCAACTCACCCAGCGAGGCTTCCCGTTGGAGGTCTTCCAGCCCGGCGCCGGCAACCTGGTGCTGGAAGGCCCCTGCTTCTACGGCAGCGAGATGCCCACGCCTCCGGTCCACGCCGCCCCCCTACTGGGCGAGCACACCCGCCAAATCTGCATCGAAGAACTCAACATGGACCCCGCCGAAGTCGAGCGCCTCGTCGAATTAGGCGCCCTAGAAGTCCCCCTGCCCGAAAGCTAAGACACCCTTTGGTCAACGAGCACTTCAAGAGCAGAAGACGGATAACCAAAGCAGCCAAGAAACTCCTCACATCTTCTCCTGATGCTCGCGGCGCTCAAGTTCATGTCAACAAAAAATCCCGATGCTGCGACTTCGTAGCTTCTCTCCGGCTTGAGCAGCGCATGTGGATCGCGAGCCACGAATGGGCGCTTGCGCCCTCTGAGCTCCAGGAGCTTGTCGAATTCGCCAGAGTGGCGCTCGAAGAGCTTTTCGGCCACGGTGCGAAGCACATCAGCGTGCGTTTCCACCGGATACCGGTCGCCCCATAGAACGATGGCCACGGGCTTGACCGTCGGCGTCAGGGCCGAGCGCTCAGCCGCTTTTCCCTTTTCAGGCTCTTCTCCGCTCTGTTCAGGAATCGGGGGCGCGGCCATAGGCACTGGCGAGTTGTGGAGCACCGCAACAACCTGCTCGTTGCTGGGTCTGATGCTCACTTTGTCGTAGACCCGCTTGCTGATCAGCTCCACCAACTCGTCGTCAGGTGCATCCAGCATTCGTTCCCAGATTTTCGGCATCTCCGTCCTGAGCCGATCGGCCTCATGGCCAGCCTTGAGTACCCGCCGGGCCTGCCGAAGCGATTGTCCACCGGTCAGGCTGCTTCTTCCCAAGAACCGGTCGAAATCTTCGGCCAACTGCTCAAGGGGATCAGCCTCCACCATCAAGACTGCGAACCGCCGTTTCAGCGGCTCTCCAGGCTCTCGGGGAAGGTACAGCCACCACTCATCCCCGGTAGTCAGCACACAGATGTCCACACCTTCATGAAAGGCATAGCCCAAAACCTGCTCAACATGCGTGCTCAGGTCGGCACCAGGCGCCTTCGCTTCAATCAGCGCAAGAACTCGGCTCTTGTCCTTCAGGGCTATGTCGACTCTTCCGCCCTTCTTCCCACCAACTGAGTGCTCAAACAGCACTTGCTCTCCGTCGGAAGGATCCCAACCCAAGGCATGGAGGATGGGGGCAATCACTTGGAACTTGGCAGACTCTTCGTTTTGAGGACCGGCCGAGGAGCGGACTTTCTCCAGAATCTCCTTCAAATGCACCGTGCCATGGTAGTAGCCCTATGTCAGGCAGTGCCCGGGCAAGCCGTTTGTTGGCCTCTGCCTGGGCAAACCAACCAAGGGCATAATGATCTCAACCGGCCAAAGAGACTACCGGGTATTCGTCCCAGGTCCGACCCTCAAGATGGCGACCCCCGGCCTTCGGCGAGCGGCCACCCCACTGCTTGAAGAAGAAGGGGACTCCGGCTTCGACGCAGAGGTCGCGAAGATCGGTCACCCATTCTGGCGACATGGGTCTAGCACCAAAACCGCTCTCACCGCCTGCAATCAGCCAGTCGATGTCGTTGAGGTCAAGAGCTCCCAGTGGCCCAAGAAGCGGTTCGGCACTTACGAAACGGATGTGGGCGTCAACATCTCGAAGATGCCGCAACCGGAACAGGTAGCGAGCCGACTCCACGCTGACTCCGACCCACACATTGGGCGGCCATTCCAAAGCACTTCCGAGTTCAACTAGACGGCGAGAACGCTTGGTCAGCACTTGATAGGTGTGATCTGGGGTGTCCCTCATCACTTCAAGCACCTCCCGGATGAACCCGACTGGCACCTCCTCATGAAAGAGGTCACTCATCGAGTTGACGAAAACCATGCGGGGCTTTGCCCAAGTCGCAGGAAGAGCCAGGGTCTCGGGGTGGCAGGTCAGTCCAAAGCCAGGGCCGCTTGTCCTCGGATCACCATCGGCCTGGTACTTCGACTGGCCCATCAATTTGAGGCGACCAGCCATTGTCAGGGCGTAGCAGTTGTCGCACCCCGGCGAGACTCGATCGCAGCCGGTGGTGGGATTCCAAGTGGCATCGGTCCACTCGATGGCCGATTCAGCCATCGGTAACCTCCCAGTCCCTGCTTCGGTTCATGCGACATCCTCCCACTCCGGCAACTCGAACGGGATTTCATCTCGCCGGCTGGTGTGTAGGTCCTCATACTTGGAACGCATGCCTGGCGCTGGTCCAGAGCTGAACTGGATTGCTGGGTGAGTTCACGGGACCAAATCGAGGGATTCCATGTGGTCTGGCTGCACCACTGCAAAATCCCTGCGGTTGAGGGTTGCAACAGAGGTGATGTTTCTGCGCTCAGCTACAGCCACGATTGAGGCATCAACGAAGCCGAGGCGAAGATCGGCATATCTCTTTATGAGCTCGAGGACTCTCAGATAGTCCGCAGGAACGAGATCGACGATCTCGAAGCGCCCGCTTGTCACCAGGGACACGAACCGTTCTTCCGCAATAGGCCCAAGACGGCTCTCCAACATCCATGCGGTCTCTGGGACGACCGGTGCAGCCACGTACAGGTCTTGGCGCTCGCGGAGCAATGCAGAGCACTCGCTGTGCCGGTGCTCGCTACGGTCAGCGGCAGATACGAATACGCCGGTATCGACGAGGAGCACGAAGGCTCAGACAGTCGTAGCGTGCCTGCTGGCGGCCAGCTCAGACCGCTCGCGACAGATGTCGAAAGGCTCCACTTGACCAGACTCACCACAGCCGATAAACGCTTCCAGTGGATCTCCCTCTGGCAGGCTGTCCGCCAGTTCCCCAATGAGCTCTTCAACGCTTATCCGACGACGCGAGGCTTCTTCCCGGAGCCGCTTGACTGCTTCCTCAGAGAGGTCAAAGACCACGCTCATGCTCCTACTGTACTCAGCGCCTCATGGATTGGAAGTGTTGATATTTCGTCAGATGATCTCAGCTGACCCCGCTGACATCCCGGTCAGCCGATGACTAGGCCTCCGTTGGGGGTGATGGTTTCGCCGGTTACGAAATCGCTCTCGTCGGAGGCCAGGTAGAGGGCGGCATAGGCGATGTCGTTGGGGACGCCGATGCGGCCTGCGGGGGTAATCATCTTGAGGCCCTCGATCATGGCGGCGTCCACGCCGGCCACCATGGGGGTGTCGATCACGCCGGGGCACACTGCGTTGGCTCGGATGCCGTGGGGGGCGCAGAACCGGGCCATCGCCCGCATGAACCCCAAGAGCCCGGCTTTGGCGGTGGCGTAATGCACTGGCCCCCAACCGGCCAGACCGGCAATCGACGACATGCAGACCACCGAACCCTTCAGATCGGTATCGATGATCCGGGACAACATGGCCCGGGTGCAGTAGAACGCGCCGTTGAGATGGATGTCGAGCATCCGCTGCCAGCCGTCGTCGCTCATGTCCACAATTTGGCGATCCCCGCCGGTGTTGCCCTCCCCAGAGCCGTCGCCGGGTGTGCTGTCCACTCCAGCGTTGTTCACCAGCACGGTAACCGGTCCGAAGCGGGCGTCTATGTCGGCGAACATGGCCTCTATGGCCTTGCTGTCGGACACATCGCAGGCTGCGCTCATGGCCTCGCCTCCGTTGGCAACCACCTGATCTGCGGTGGCCGCGGCGGCAGACTCGTTGAGGTCTTGCACCACCACTTTGGCACCCTCGCTGGCGAACAAGGTGCTGATGGCTGTGCCCAACCCTCCCCCGCCTCCGGTCACCAGGGCCACTTTGCCGTCCAGTCTTCCCATGAGAATGTCCTCCTCGTCGTGGTCGTCGGCGAGACACTACCGACTAACGGGGAGGACCAGCGAGGCCACCACCGGGGCGAAACTAGTGATGGTCTCGGCCAAGCCCTCAGCAGCACTGGAACGGGCTGTGGCCGCCAGATTGAGGCTTGCACTGGTGAACCCCATGTCCAATACGCCGCCAAGCTGATCGGCGCACTCGTCCGGGGTGCCGACGATGGTGAAAGCCCGCACCAGACGGTCGTCGATCAGATCGTCGAGCGCGGGGTCGTCGAATCGGTTGTGGTCGAAGTACCAACCCCGGCTGCGAGCCAACGCAGCCTCGATGGCGGTCATTCGGTCGGAGGCCACATCCAGTTCGGGCGGCCGGATAATCGTCAGATAGTGAGCGGCGTAGCGCTTGACGCTACGCCGAGCCAGGTCGCCGTCGGGTGAACAGCACAGCGTGAGGCGGGGGGCGATCTCGAATTCGTCCGGGGTGCGCCCGGTCCGAGCCGCGCCCTCGGCCAGCCACACCCGGTATGTGTCAGCCAGATCAGCGGAGAGAAAGCGACCGCCCACCAGGGCGATATCGGCCACCTCGCCGGCCAATCGCATCACTTGGGGACTGCGGGTGCCGATGGAGATGGGCACCGGATGGGCTGCGGGGCGAATGAGCCGCTCACCACCGACTTCTCCCCCACCTAGCAGCGTGCGGATGTCGGCCACCGCCTGGCGCAGGGCAGCCACCGGCTTGGGGTATTCGATGCCCAACGGCTCCAATCCGGCACCTACACCCAGCCCGCAGAAAGCCCGGCCGGGAGCGATGTCGTCCAATGTGGCCAGGGCACCGGCCAGCACCACCGGATGGCGGGTGTAGGGATTGGTGACCATTGCCCCCACTGCGATGCGATGAGTGGCCTGGGCACAAAGGGCCTGAAGCATGAAGCAGTCGGGCCAGAACACCACGTCGGAGATCCCCAATCGGGCAAATCCGGCGTCCTCGGCCAACTGGGCCAGCCGCACCGCGTCAGCAGTGCTCATTCCCGGGCTGATCTCAGCTTCGAGGGTGATGCTCACAGCGAGCGGGAGTCTCGTACTCGTACCAGATCGGACGACTGGTCGGGATCGGTGGACACTTCGATGAGCACGGGGCCGTCGCGGGCGAGCGACGAGGCCAGGGCGTCGGCCAGTGCAGCGTCGTCGTCCACCCGGTGGCCGTCCATGCGAAATGCTCGGGCCACTGCGGCGAAGTCGTGGTCGTCGATGTCCACCGCAGTTCGGCGGTCCGGCCCCTGGAAGTCGTAGACGTTGCCCAGCATCTGGTTGTTAAGCACCAAGAACGTCACCGGCAGACTGTGCTCTACCGCGGTGGCCAGGTTGTGCAGCGACATAAGAAATCCGCCGTCCCCGCTGATCGACAAAACCCGTTCGCCGGGATGGACCATGGCCGCAGCCAGTGCGGCGGGCGGTCCCCAGCCCATGCCCAGGTGCCCGCCGGGCAGGTGCAGGCGTCCGGGGGTTCGGGCCTTGAGATAGTGGTAGGCGAATATTCGGTTGTTGCCGGCATCCAGGGTGATACGGCCATCGGATGGCCACACATCGTTGAGCACCTGCATCACCCGCTGGGGTGGCACCGGGCTGGCCGACTCGTGCAGCACCGGAGGATCTTCGGCCCTCGACTTGATGTCGGCCAGTTCAGCCCATCGATCGGCGGCTGAGTCTTCGTCGACTCCCACCTGCGGCACCAACTCAGCCAGCAGGGCGCCCAACTCGGCGTGGACCCCGAGCTCCACCGGAAAGCTCACTCCCAAGTTGGCGGCTTCGATATCCACCTGCACGATGCGCTGGCGGTCGGCGTCCAACCAGGTGGGAGATTCCACCAGGGTGTCGTGGGGATTGAGGCGCGATCCCAACACCACAACCGCGTCAGCTCGGGCCAGCAGCTCGAATGCCCCCTGCCAGCCGAAGGGGCTCAGGGGCCCTCCCGCCCAAGGGTGGTCGTCGGCAATCACGCCTCGAGCTTTGGCCGTGGTCACCACCGGTACGGCGGCTCGGCGGGCCAGGGCGTCCAACTGGTCGTAGGCCTGGGCCTGGTGGATGCCGTTGCCGGCCACGACCACCGGACGCTGGGCCGTGGACAGCAGATCGGCCATGGCAGTCAATGCCGACGCGTCCGGACGGGGTGGGGCTGCCGACGACACCCGAGTTCGCCGGTAGAGGCGGGGATGGCGAGAGTCATCGGTGCGCCGGAAGATGGCGTCAAGGCGGAACACAACCGCCGCAGGGCCGGGACGGCCCGAGGTGGCGTGGTGGATGGCCAGCTCCACGGCATGCACCGCCTCGTTGGGGGTAGTGGCCACGCTCATGTACTTGGTCATCCCCGACAGGATGCGGGGCAAATCCACCGACCCGTAGTCGCCGGTGGTGCCCTGGGTGGGAGCATGCTGGGGAATGCCGTGGTCGGTCATCTCGGTGAGCACCAGCATGGGTGTGCCCGACAGGTACCCCTCCATGAGTCCGAACCCACCCGAGGAAGCCGCGAACGGCCCCTGGCCGGTGAACACCCCGGGGCGTCCAGTGAGGCGGCCGTACATGTCGGCCATGACCGACGCCTGGTGCTCATGGGCCGCCCTCACGCCCTGCACCCGGTCGGCCACCGAGCGCAGCCCGTCGAACACCTTTATGGAGTAGCCCCCCGGCACGCCGAATACGTGGGTTATACCGGCGTCGGCCAGCACCTCGGCAATGGCGACTCCTGCGGGGGTGCCGTCGCTCATGCGGCCCCAGCTATGTGCTGGCCGATCATGAGCCGCCGATCCAATGCCCGGCATTCACGTCCAGCGAAGCCCCGGTAATGGGCAGCGCAAGATCAGAAGCCAGGAACAAGACCGACCCGGCGATCTCGTCGGCATCGGGGAGGTACTTCAGCGCGGTTTCGTCAGCGGTCTCGTCATAGACCTCCTGGTAGTCCACCCCCCGGGCGTCGGCTTGGGACTGAAGGAAGTTGCGGACTGCGTCGGCAAAGATGTAGCCGGGAAGAACGCTATTCACCCGGATGCCGTCGGGACCCAGCTCCTTGGCCAGGATCTTGGTGATGTTCTCCAACGCGGCTTTGGAGCTGCTGTAAGCCCCCCAACCCGCCTGCCGAATGCGGGTGGACATGGTGTTGACAAAGATGACTCGACCGGCTTCGGCAGCTCTCAGGGCGGGAATGCACGCCCGGGTCATGTTCAGCGAACCGAAGAAGTTAACGTCGAACACGCTTCTCCAGCGGTCCAGGTCGGCGTCTTCCACGTTGATGACGGGAAAGCCGTCGTTGAAGGCGTTGTTCACACATACGTCCAGTCCACCGAACTTCTCCACCGCGGCGTCGACCAGCGCCTGACACTGGTCGGGGTCGGTTATGTCGGTGGACTGCCACACCGTGCGGCAGCCCATCGCCTCGATCTCCTCAGCCAGCGACTCCATCAGCTCGGTACGGCGGGCGCCCAACACGATGTCGGCTCCCTCCCGGGCGAACAGCCGGGCGATCTCGATGCCCAGGCCGGGTCCGATGCCCGATACCAGCGCCACCCGTCCAGCCAGCATGCCAACCATTGCTCCTCCTCCGTCCCGGCGATCAGCTTCAGGTGTGTCCCGGCCCTCTGCGCCGATCTCTCCAGCTTCGCGCAACCCGCGCTCGACTCCCCTAGTGAGGAGGGCCGCTGGTACTTTCATCGGGCGGGAAACCGGTGACGGCAATGAGCGCAGCATTCGGCATCGACATAGGGGGAAGCGGCATGAAGGCCGCGCCGGTAGATGTGGACTCCGGCGATCTTCTCGAGAAGCGATACCGGATCCCCACCCCCAAACCAGGCACTCCCGACAAGGTGGCCGACGTAGTGGCAGAGCTGGTGACTTCGTTCGGGTGGGATGGCCCGGTGGGCTGCGCCTTTCCCGCACCCATTACCCAGGGCACCGTCAAGTGGGTGGCTCATTTGGACGATTCATGGGCCGGCGTCGATATCGCCAAGACGATGAGCGACCGGATCGGCGCCCCAGTGACGATTATCAACGACGCCGACGCCGCGGGAATCGCCGAAATGACCCACGGCGCCGGAGTGGGCCGCTCGGGGACTGTGTGCTTTACCGCTTTTGGCACGGGAATCGGCAGCTCGGTATTCGTGAACGGGAGCCTGGTGCCCAACACCGAGTTCGGCCACCTCTACCTAGCTGGCCATGTCGACGACGTAGAAATGTACACAGCAGCCAGGGTCCGCCAGCGGGATGACTTGGACTGGCAAACGTGGGTGGGTCGCGTGCAGGAGTACTTGGAACACCTTGAGAAGATCATCTCGCCTGGCCTGTTCATACTCGGCGGCGGCATCAGCAAGAACTTCGACATATGGGGCCCGTTGTTGGACATTGACACCGAGTTCGTCGTCGCCCAGATGCGCAACAACGCCGGGATTGTCGGTGCGGCTATGGCGTCGGTCGGCGGAGCCGCAGTTCGTTACGACATCGCTGCTTTGGGCGGCCCCTGAACCTGCCCGCTCTTTCTGCTAGTAGCGGCTGCGGGACTCGATAAACAGGGAGGCGTTGCTGAGGGCGCACAGGCCGGTCTCGTCGTAGAGCCGGGCCCGGGATTGGCCGATACCGTCGGCGTCGGCCCAAGTCTCGGCGTCGATGCAGATCCGACTGCTTATGGGATAGCGCAGTACGTGGATACTCAGGTCAGTGTTGATGGACACGTACTGGTCGAAGGGCAGGAAAGAACCCAAGCCGCTAGTGAAATCGGACATGGCCATCAGGTTGACCAGCGGCGACGTCTCCTCACCCCGCATGAACGGTACCAACAGGCGAACCCAAGTCTTGCTGGGGGTGCCGCCGCGGAAACTGCCGACCACCCGGTCGAACTCCACCACGTGGGGAAAGCCCTCAGGCATCGACTCCCGGGGGTTGAATGCATGGGGCTCCTCGGCGCTGCCCGGCGGAGGGGGCAGCGGAGCGTCGGGTTGTCGATCGGGAAAGACTTCGATCTCAGCACCGGTGCGCACCGAAACCGCCACGGCGGAAGCTACCAGCCGGTCTCCGTCGTAAAGGTTGGCTCGCGTGGTCTGGATCCGCTTGCCGGTGCGGAGCACCTCGGTGGAGACGGCCAGCGGCTTCACCGGCACCCGTCGCAGCATGTCGAGGGTGAAGCGGGCCACCCGCATCGGCACCGGCGTGGGCACTTGCTCCACCGCCCGGGCCAATAGCCCGGCTACCGCCCCTCCGTGCTGCGCACCGAGGTCCCACGGCCCCTGCGCGTTGATGGTCGGGACGACAATGTCGCCGTCCAGGTAGAAAATGGCATCATCACCCACGAAGCCTGCAAGGTAGTACCGCCCCGCCAGGGGGCACGAGACGAACAGAGGAGATGCCGATGAAGCTCTGGGATGAATCGATCGAGGGTTATCGCGCTGAGGCGAAGGCTCTATTGGAACAGCTGCCCTTTACCGGCATACCCAAGGCCGACTTGCCTGAAGACCCAGTGGCCCGAGCGCAGCTCATGCGAGAGAACATGCGGGTCATGGAGCCTGAGCCGTCGCCGATGGCCGTTGAGGACACCATCCCCGGGCCTGCCGGCGATATCCCAGTGCGGATGTTCGTGCCGGACAACCCTAGGGCTATGTTCCTGCACATCCACGGCGGCGGATGGATCGTGGGGCACCCCCAAATGTCCGACGTGGATAACGAGCATGTAGCCAAGCGCCACGGTCTGGCCGTCTTGTCGGTGGACTACAGGCTTGCCCCCGAGCACCCCTACCCCGCCGGGCCCGACGACTGCGAGGCGGCCGCGGCCTGGATGCTCGAACACGGCCCCGAGCGCTGGGGAACCGACAAGATGTTCATCGGAGGCGAGTCAGCCGGCGGGCACTTGGCCGCAGCCACCCTGTTGCGCGTGCGGGACCGCCTCGGTGCCATCGACCGGGTGCTGGGAACCAACCTGGTATTCGGCATTTACGACCTTCGGGGCACCCCGTCGGTCTACGGCAATGGGGGAAACCCCGACATGCTGAATCCCCAGAATCTGCAGTTCATGATCGAGTGTTTCACACCGAGCATATCCGACTCAGATCGGCGCAACCCCGATGTGTCACCCCTGTTCGCCGACCTCTCCGGCCTGCCTTCATGCCTGGTTTCGGCGGGCACCTATGACCACTTGCTCGACGACTCGCTGTTCTTCGCCACCCGCTTGGCCGCAGCAGAGTCGCCGGTGGAATTGGCCGTATACCCCGATTCCCCCCACGGTTTCACTTTGTTCCCCTGCGAGATGGCCAGAGTCCACACCGCCCGCCTCAACGCCTGGATCGCCTCGAAGATGCCCTAGCGGTGCATTCGGTCAGTCGTCAAAATCCTCTTGGTCCAGCACCATGTCCCAGCGGTCGCCGCAGTCTGAGCACCGGTAGGCCACAGAATCGCCGGGCACGGGAGGGTCGTCTTCAGGCCAATATGTGATCCGGTGGCACTGCCCCCCACAGTCCACACAGACAATCCGATCGGCGATCACCGCCTCCAGTGTGCCACCCCTTCATCACCAGCTCATTCTTCCCGCAGGCTCTCCCACTCGTCGAGGAGGCTGGAGTCGGTGGAGCGCACTAGGTCGCGGAGTTCGGCGGTGAGGCTGTCGAGGGCATCGTTGACGGCAGCGGTAGGGATGGTTTGGACCATGGCCTTATAGCAGTCGGACAGATAGCGCAATAGCGCGCCCTCGGAGCGTTTGATCCCATAGCGGGAGACATACTGGTTGAAGGTGTCGCCTATCTCCATGAGGTCGCGGGCCACCGATTTGGGGCTGGGCCGGTCTCGGCCCACCCAGGGGTGGTAGCGGGCGAACACCGCGAAGGCCGGATCGATGAACTCGGCCTCGGGGCGGGGCCAGGTGACCTCTGAGAGCCGCTCCAAGCGCTCCTCATAGGGCACCCGCTCGGCCTTGAGCTGGGCCATCAGGTCGTCGCGGGCCTTGTCCCGCTGGGCTAGCAGCACCACGGTTGGGTCTTCCAGAACCGACTCAACCACGCTGAGTGCCTGCCAGTGGTAGTCGGACGCATCCATGTCGAGCGCGTCCAGCGCCTCCACTGCGAACAGCCCGAGCGGCTGGTTGAGCCGGAACTCGTCTTGCAGGTCGAGGTTCACCCGCACCGGGCGGCCCCGCCCATCGGGGGCATCCAGCACTTCCACAATCTCTGCGTCGATCAGCGACCGGAACACCCCTACCGCACGTCGGATGTGGGCTCTCTGGCGGGCGCGGGGCTCGTGGTTGTCGGTTAAAAGGCGTTTCATGGCCGAACAGCCGTCGCCGGGGCGGTCGAGCACGTTGAGCATCATGGAGTGGGTCACCGCGAAGCTCGACTCCAGGGTCTCGGGTTGGCCGTGCCACAGCCGGCTTAGGGTGTCGCCGTCGTAGTGGGCGTAGTTGTGATCGGGCGGCTTCTTCTTCTTAAGCTTGCGTCGCTTAACTGGGTCGGAGGCGGCCTTGGCTTCGGCTCGGCGGTTATCGATCACGTGCTCAGGGGCCTGTACCCACACGCTGCCCTCCTCGTCGAAACCTTTTCGCCCGGCTCGGCCGGCGATCTGCTGGAAGTCCCTCACTGACAGCACCCGAGTGCGGCGCCCGTCGTACTTGTAGAGGCGGGTGAACAAGACGGTGCGTATGGGCACGTTCACCCCCACACCCAGGGTGTCGGTGCCGCAAATCAGCTTCAGATGACCCTGCTGGGCCAGCTTCTCCACCAGCAACCGGTACTTTGGCAGCAGCCCGGCGTGGTGTACCCCCACTCCGGCCAGCACGAAACGACGCAGGTCCTTGCCGAACGGCGTGTCGAAGCGGAAGCCGCCGATCGCCTCCTTCACGTCTGCCTTGGCGTGGGGGCCCAACACGTCAAGGCTGGTGAGGCTCTGGGCCTGTGCGGTGGCCTCCCGCTGGGTGAAGTGGACGATGTACACCGGCGCCTTGTCGGCGGCCAATAGCTCGGCAATGGACACGTGAAGCGCCGTCTCCCGGTACTCCACATCCAGCGGCACCGGCCGCTGGGCTGAGGCCACCAGCGCGGTGGACCGGCCGTTTCGCTGGCTGAGGTCCCGGCGCAGGGCGGTGGTGTCACCCAGGGTGGCCGACATCAACAGGAACTGGGGTCGGCTCAGCTCCAACAGCGGCACCTGCCAGGCCCAGCCCCGATCCCGATCGCCGTAGTAGTGGAACTCGTCCATCACCACCAGATCGGTATCGGTCTCGCACCCCGACCGCAGAGCCCGCTGGGCCAGGATCTCGGCCGTGCAAGCGATCACCGGCGCATTCCCGTTCACGATGGCGTCCCCGGTGACCATCCCCACGCTCTCGGCTCCGAAAGCCGCTACCAGCTCAAAGAACTTCTCGCTGACCAACGCTTTGATCGGCGCGGTGTAGACAGCCCGGCGCCCCTGGGCCAGCGCGGCGAACGCACCGGCCAGCGCCACCAGCGACTTGCCCGAGCCGGTGGGAGTGGCCAATACCACGTTGTCGCCCCCCAACAGCCGCAGCACCGCCTCCTCCTGATGGGGGTACAGCTCCAGCCCGGCCGCCTCGGCCCAATCGCAGAAGGCGCCCAGCAGCTCATCGGGATCGCCCGCATCGGGCATGAAGCCACCGAGGACCGGGTGCGCAGACATGGCGCAACCAGGGTAGGGGTGCCCGAAGCGTGACAGGCTACGGGGGATGAAGTTCGGGCTCTATCTCATCGGCAGCGCTACCGGGGCATCAGGACCGCCGGCGGCGCCAATCGCCGATCCCGATTTCTTGGCCGAGTTGGGCGCGACCCGCATGATCTATAGCACCCACGATCCCGATTTGGCATTGGCTCAGGCCACCTTGGACCGCTTCGCCGCTGAGGTAGTCGACCAATTTTGACCCCGGTCAGCGACACATTCTGTGTCAAAACTGCTGACTTCACGTTGATTTCGTGATTTCTCGAAAAATTTCTTTTACACAGGCTGCGCCTTACCTCAATTCGCCAAGTCCAAACCAAAAGCCCAGTTCACAGGATTGCCTTGGGTTGTCCACAGGAAGATTTCCACAGGTAGATGTGACGCAAACCCGCAAATTCTCTCCCCAAGACCACTGAAGTGGGAATTATTTGAGAATTTGGATCGCGAGAATGCCCGCTCTATTTCCGTCAGTTCCGTGAACCGCGGCCCTGGCGGAGCAACGAGGAAGGAGCAAACTCATGAACCACACTGTGGAGAACCTTGTCGGCCCGGCCGACGCTTGCCAGATGCTTGGCATCGACCATCAGGTCCTGCTGCGAAGCATCAACGACGGGATTGTGCCCGCCTATCGAATCGGTGACGCCGTCAGATTCCGTCCCTCAGAGCTGCGCCATCCCGCTCTATCCGGCCTGGCCGAGTTCTATCGCTCGGGACGCGGCCATTTCGCCGCCTGACCCCCCACCCTCCGCCCCCGGCCGCGTCAACCCCCGCGCGTCCGGGGGCGGCAGGGCGTCCTTCGCTGTTGCCGGGCTTTGCCGGGCACCTCGCCCCGCAGGGGCGTCAAGTCGACCTCAGGGCAGAACGGTCTGAGTGTCGCGGCCAGACCGCAAGACGGTACCGGGAGCCGCGCCGGTCACTTGTCCGTCAATCACGATTTCAGTACCGCCCACCAGCACACGGTGGACACCCTGGGCGCCGGCAAACAGGCGCATACAGTCGCCGGGCAGATCGGTGCGTGCCTCGATGGGGTCGGAGGCAACAGTGGCCGGATCGAACAGCACCAAATCAGCGTGCCAGCCCTCTTCCACCCGGCCCCGATCCTTCAGCCCGAACAAGCGGGCAGGCACATCGGTCATCAGCCGTACTGCCTCCTCCAGCGGAAGCAGACCCCGATTTCGCACGATGTCGCCGAGGATGATGGTGAAATAGCGGGTGCCGCACATGCGGTCGAGATGGGCCCCAGCGTCGGAGCCGCCCACGATCACCCGGGGATCCCGCCAGTGCTCGGTCCGATGGGCCCAGCTCTCAGCAGAGTCGTCGGCATTTATGGGCCACAGGTCGGTGCGCAGATCGTCGGCCAGAACAATGTCGCAGAGCGTGTCGAAGGGGTCCTGGCCCCGCTCAGCGGCGATGTCGCCCACTCGCCGCCCGGTAAGCCCGTCGTTCTTCGGGGAGTAGGTGGTGCCGATCTCCATGTTCTCCCACTGGGCCATGTGGTAGAAGCCGCCGCTACCCGACTGGGCCTGCTCGTTGAGCCACCGCCGCTTCTCCGGGTCGGCCAGCGCGGCCATCTTCTCCTCGTGGGGAAGGTTCATAGTGTCCTTCCATCCCGGCATGTTGTACAGCGGACAGTAGGTGGCGAAACACAGCTTCAACCCGCCGATGGTGGGCATCGACAACGCCACGATGCGCCCGCCCACCTCGGCAGCTACATCGGCCGCCCCGAGCTGGTGGTTGGTCCGGTCTTTGGTGTCGGCGCTCACCGTCAGCACGTTCCAGTTCAAGGGCCGCTGAGCCCGAGCCGACATCTGGCTCATAAGCTCGATCTCCTCGTCGCTGAAGGTGCTCAGGCAGCCCGAGGTGATGAACTCCAGCCAGGTGCCGGGGTGATCGGACACTGCCCCGGACAAGGCCAGCACCTCTTCGGTGGAAGAGAACCGGCTGGGTACCGGCTGGTTGTCGCCGTCCCAATGGGTGTAGGCCAGCGAAGTGGAGAACCCCATGCCGCCGGCGTTCAGCCCGTCATGGAGGGCTTGCACCATTTGGTCGAGCTGACCAGAGCTAGCGGGCTGATCGGCGTCGGACCCCATCACGTAGCGGCGCAGAGCCGAGTGGCCGACCAGGAAGCCGGCGTTGACCGCGGTGCGGCCGTCGAGGCGGTCGAGGAACTCTCCGAACGTCTCCCAATCCCACGGCACCCCCTGTTCCAGCGCCGGTAGGGGCATCCCCTCCACCATGGCCATCATCTCTTGCAGGTAGCGGGCGTCGTCGGGATTCACCGGAGCGAGCGAGAATCCGCAGTTGCCCCCCAGCACGGTGGTCACCCCGTGCATCGGCGACGGCGTGGCCGCCGGGTCCCAGAACAGTTGCGCGTCGTAGTGGGTATGGGGATCGATGAACCCCGGCGCCACCACCAGCCCATCGGCATCTACCGTCCGAGCCGCCTCACCAACCACTTGTCCGATCTCCGCAATCCGCCCCCCAGAAATAGCCACATCAGCCGCAACAGGAGCCGCCCCAGTCCCGTCCACCACCGTGCCGCCCCGAATCACCAGATCAAACATGCCCCCCACAGTAGGCGCGCCCTGTGACAAATCCCCTGGCGAAATGGGCATGCCGACACAAAGGGGCTACCAGTAGAGTTGTCGCATGGTCGTGGAACTAGACCTCAGCCCTGACTGTGAAGCGGCGTTGCGGTCCGCTGCCCAACAAGCCGGCCGCACCGTGGATGAGACGGTTCACCTAGCCATTGAAGCCTTCGTCGAGCAGCAAGACATAGAACAATGGCGTGCGGCAGCTCGTCAAAATATTGCCGACCACGCGGAGACCCTGCGACTCCTTGGAGAATGACCAGCCCACCCGGCCCCCTCAATCTCACGAAACTGCTGGCCATCGCCGAGGAGTACTTTGGATCACCATTGCCGATACGTGAAATCGGCCTCTTGGAGTCCGCGGCTGCCCAGCCCTACGTCACGGTTTTCGGTGAAGATGCCTACCCCAGCCCCTGGGACAAGGCCGCCGCGCTGCTCAGAACAATCGTTTCAAACCACCCACTAGTTGATGGCAACAAACGACTGGGCTGGCTCGCTGCAACGGCTTTTCTCACCCGAGTTGGATACTCAACCAGCCACATCACTTCATCTGACGCTGTAGACCTGGTGCTCCGAGTTGCCACTGAACACCTGGAAATTGACACCATCGCTCGGGAGCTACGTGCTCTTACTCTAGGCACCGAGAACAAAGAGACATAGGAAAGAGCCGCCTAGCGGGACGCGGTTACTGCCCTCCACACACTGTCTCTAAACACAGCTGCCGCTATCCACGAATTTAGGTCCAACGTCAACAGGATCACTCTGATCTGAAAAACCGTTGACATCCCCGCAGCAGCATCGGTAAAGTCTCTACTGTCTGCGGTCCGGTTAGTAAGCGTAAGCTGAATGCAGCCGACATACCGCGGCGACGGGACCCCGGAACGCACGGGGTCCCTTTTTTGCGCCACGAACTGCCCGGCCCTCTGGCTCCGACACCACCCGATGGCTCGTCTAGCTCCTCGACCGCTTCGTCAGCGACTTCGTCCTCCACACCGCCATCGGCGGCACACCCTCATCACGAGTGCACAACCTCTGTGGGCTCTACACCTACTCCATAGATCGGCCGGAGTGGATGCCCCCTACGGCAATACCGTCTCGGTATCGCGGCCGGAGCGGAGGAGGGTGCCGGGGGTGGCTCCTGTGGGGTCGCCGGCGGTGATGATCTCGGTGCCGTTGACCAGCACGTGCTCTACGCCCACGGCGCCGGCGTAGAGGCGCTCGCAGCCGCCGGGGAGGTCGGTGCGCTCCACTATGGGCTCTGAGGCCACGGTGTCGGGGTTGAACACCACCACATCGGCGCAGTAGCCCTCGGCTACTCGGCCCCGGTCTTTGAGGCCGAACAGGCGGGCGGGCTCGTCGGTCAGGAGCCGCACGCACTCCTCCATCGACAGCAGGCCCCGGTCGCGCACCGCAATCGCCAGCATCTCGGTGGGGAAACGGGCCCCGCACATACGGTCGAGGTGGGCTCCGGCGTCGGAGCCGCCCACCAGCACCCGCTGGTCCCGCCACAACTCGGCCCGCTGCTGCCAGGCCAAGTCGATGTCGTCGGACGACTGGGGCCACAGCGCGGTTCGCAGGTCGTCGGCCACCACGATGTCGAGCAGGGCGTCGAACGGATCCACCCCCCTCTCGGCGGCGATGTCGCCCACCTTGCGCCCGGTCAGCCCGGCATTCTCCGGGGCGAAAGTGTCGCCGATCTCCATGTTGGCCCAGGTGGAGATGAACTGGAACGGGCCTTCGGAGCTGCGGGCCTGTTCATCTAGCCACTGTCGCACCGCGGGGTCGGCCAGCTTGGCCTTCTTCTCATCGTGGTCCAGATACAACACGTCGCCCCAGTTGGGCAGCAGATACAGGGCGCAGTAGCTGGCGAAGCTCATCTTCAGCCCGCCGATGGTCGGCATCGAAAGGGCCACGATGCGCCCCCCGGCCTCAGCAGCCGCATCCGACGCCCGGAGCTGGTGGCGGGTGCGGTCCATCATGGTGGAGGCGTGGGAGAGCACGTTCCAGTTGAGCGGCCGCTGGGCCCGCACCGACATCTGGGTCATCAAGTCGATCTCCTCGTCGCTGAAGAACGCATTGCAGCCGGTGATGATGAACTCCAGCCAGGTGCCGGGATGCTCAGACACCGCACCGCATAGGGCCAACATCTCGTCGCGATCAGCGAAATACGACGGCACCGGGTCGTTGTTGCCGTCGGAGTGGGTGGTGGACTGCGACGACGAGAACCCCAGCCCGCCGGCCTCCAGCGCCCCGTGCAGCACCCGCACCATCTCGGCCACCTGTTCGGAAGAGGCTGCATTGCCGGTGCCCTCGGCTCCCATCACAAAGCGGCGCAGGGCTGAGTGCCCCACCAAGAACCCGGCGTTCACCCCGATACGCCCATCAAGGGCATCCAGGTACTGGGCGAAACTCGACCAGCTCCACGGCAAGCCCTGCTCCAAAGCGGGCAGGGGCATGCCCTCCACCTTGGCCATCATGCGGCGGATGTAGTCGGCGTCGTCGGCCTTCAAAGGGGCCAGCGTGAACCCGCAATTGCCGCCCAGCACGGTTGTCACCCCGTGCTCGTTGGAGGGAGAGGCCAGCGGATCCCAGAAAAGCTGGGCGTCGTAGTGGGTGTGGGCGTCGATGAATCCCGGCGCCACCACCAGCCCGTCGGCATCGATGACGCGGGCCGCGGCCTCGTCCACCGCCCCCACCGAGGTGATTCTCCCGCCGCTGATGCCCACATCGGCGACGAACCCCGGCGATCCGGTGCCATCCACCACTGTGCCGCTTTTGATGATCAGATCAAGCATGGGGACAGACTAAACCAGCCCGGTGACAGGCCCCCCAGCCAGCCGTCGCCACCCTGCCGCAGAGTACGCTCGGCCCATGCCTGAGATCCCCCGGATCATCTCGGTGGACGACCACGTGGTGGAGCCCCCCACGCTGTGGACCGACCGCCTGCCCCGCAAATACCTCGACATCGGGCCCCGAGTGGTACGCGAGACCATTCAGAAAGACCTGGTCATCCACGACCACGAGCCGGTATGGGTGGACAGCGACGTGGAGCGAACGGTGGACTTCTGGCTCTACGAAGACCTCAAGCGCGCTGTGACCCGGCTAAGCGCGGCGTCGGGATATCCCAAAGAGGAAGTCGACGCCCGGCCCATCAACTACGAGGAGATGCTCCCCGGCTGCTGGCAGCAACAAGCCCGCCTCGACGACATGGACCTCAACCACGTCGAGGCCGCCATGTGCTTCCCGATGTTCCCCCGCTTCTGCGGCCAGACGTTCATGGAGGCGGCCGACAAGGAACTGGCCCTTTTGTGCGTGCAGGCCTACAACGACTGGATGATCGAGGAGTGGTGCGGCGGCACCGGAAGCCGGCTCATCCCGCTGCCCCTCATCCCCCTGTGGAACCCGAATCTGGCCGCGGCCGAGGTACGGCGCAATGCCGACCGGGGAGCGCACGCGGTGGCCTTCACCGAGTTACCCACCAACCTGGGCCTGCCGTCAATCCACGACGCCGACGGCCACTGGGAGCCGCTGTTCGCGGCTTGTGAGGAGACGGCCACCGTCTTGTGCATGCACATCGGCTCAGGGTCGCGCATGCCGTCCACATCGCCGGATGCCCCGCCGGCGGTACCGTCCACCCTCACGTTCAACAACGCCATGGGATCGCTGGCCGACTGGCTGTTCTCCGGGGCGTTCATCCGCTACCCCGACATCAAGATCGCCTACAGCGAGGGCCAGATCGGCTGGATCCCCTACATCTTGGAGCGGGCCGACGTGGTGTGGGAGCACAACCGGGGGTGGAATCGGGTGTGGGGCGTGATCCCCGAGCCGCCCAGCAGCTATTTCGCCGACCATGTGTACGGGTGCTTCTTCGACGACCGCTTCGGGCTGGCCAACCTCGACGCCATCGGGGAGGACAACGTGACATTCGAAACCGACTATCCCCACTCCGACAGCACCTGGCCTCACACCAAGGAGGTAGCCGAGAAGCTATGCGAAGGGCTGTCCGACGAGGTGATCTACAAGATCATGCGGGGCAACGCCATCAAGATGCTCAGTCTTCCCTTCGACCAGTAGAAGCCCGGCGCCGGCCTTGATCTATGACTTCGTGATCGTCGGAGGGGGCTCCACCGGAGCGGTGCTGGCCGCCCGGCTGTCGGAGAACTCGGGAACATCGGTGTTGCTGCTGGAGGCCGGGCCTGTCGAGCCTGATCCCGACGCCGACCGCCTGGGCGCGGTGGACTTCTCCCACACCGGGCGCGATTGGGGCTTTCAGGCCCGCACCTCCGGCGAGGCCACCGCCCCCTACCCGCAGGGCCGGACGCTTGGCGGGGGGTCGGCGGTGAACGGCGGGGTGGCGCTTCGGGGGATGCCCAGCGACTACGACTCCTGGGCCAGCCCCAACTGGAGTTGGGAGGCCATGGCCCCGTGCTTTCACCGTCTGGAAGACGACCCCCTGGGAGGCGAGCTCCACGGCACCGGCGGCCCCATTCCCATCCGTCGGGCGGCCAAAGACGATCTGGTCGCTCCCCAGCGACAACTGCTGGCCGCGGCCCAAGACAACGGCCTGGGGTGGGTGGACGACCACAACGACGGCGTGTCGGAGGGCATCGGCCCGTCGCCCCAAAACGTGGTGGACGGCATACGAGTGTCTACCGCCATGGGCTACCTGCACCCCGCCGACGGTCGGAAGAACCTGGAGATCGCCGGCGGGGCCTACGCCCACCGCATCGTGATCGAACGGGACCGGGCCACCGCGGTGGCCTACTCCACGGGCGCAGGCTCCAGCTTGGAGCAGGTCCGGGGACGACGCATCGTGGTTTGCGCCGGCGCCCTCAACTCACCGGCGCTGTTGATGCGCTCGGGAATCGGGCCGGTGCGGGACCTCGAGGCCATCGGCATCCGCTCGGTGGCCAACCTCCCGGGCATGGGCGCCAACCTGATGGAGCACGTAGGGGCATTCGTTTTCGTCGTCCCCCCGGAAGGAACAGTGACCACCGACATGGTCCAGCACCAGCTGTTGGTGCGCTACAGCTCGCCCGACAGCCCGGTGACCAACGACATGCAGATCGGCATGATGAACCACTGGGACCTCAGCCAGAACCCGGCCTTGGCCGAGACGTGCGGTGCCCAGTTGATCTGGGGCATCTGCGCCGGCATCCAATCCCCCCGCTCAAGAGGACGCCTCCGGGTTCTGTCGCCGGACCCCGGCCACCCACCGGTCATCGATCTGAACCTGCTGGACGACCCCGAAGACCTAGCCCAGCTCACCGCAGGGCTGCGGCTCTGCTACCGGTTGGCCACCCATGAGGCACTGTCTGAGAGGTTCGAACGGGTGGCGGTGGTCGACGAGTCAGCCTTCGCCGAAGGGGACGACGAAGACCTAGCCGACCACGCCCAACAATTCAGCTTTCCCTGGTACCACGCCTCAGGCACATGTCGAATGGGGCCCGATCCCGACGCCGGCGACGTCGTCGACGAATTTGGCCGGGTCCACGGCATCGACCGCCTGTCGGTGTTCGACGCCTCAATCTTGCCCATGATCCCCCGGGCCAACACCAACCTGACCTGCATCGCTTTGGGCGAGCGGGCCGCAGAGCTGCTGCAATAGAAGCATGACCAAAGGAGCGCCATGAGCCCCACTGCCATGATGATCTCGTCCGACTCGCACATAATCGAGCCGCCCGACCTGTGGACCGAGCGGGCTACCGGGCCGATGGCCGAGCGGGTGCCGCAGGTGCGCCGAGAGCCCGGCGGCGACTGGTGGTACATCGACGGCCAGCGCTCCATGTCGTTTCTGGGCTTTCAGGCCGGCAACCGGTTCGATCAAGACCCCACCAAACTCCGCATCGAGGCGTCGTTCGACGAGGTCCGCCCCGGCGCCTACGACCCCGAGAAGTTCATCGCCGACAACCGCACCGACGGCGTAGCGGCCTCGGTGATCTACCCCAGTGAGGCATTGTTGGCCTACAGCATCCCCGACTCTGGGCTGTGCTCGACCACCATGGCGCTCTACAACGACTTCATCGCCGAGTTCTGCGCCCACGACCCCGAGCGGCTGAAGGGCATCGCCCTCATCAACCTCGACGACATCGACGAGGCCATCGCCGAGCTGACCCGGTGCCGCAACATGGGCCTGGCCGGGGCGATGGTCTCCGTGATGCCCCCGGCGGGCCAGGGCTACGACAACCCCCGCTATGAGCCGTTCTGGTCGGCCGCGGTCGACTTGGACGTGCCCCTGTCGATGCACGTGGCCACCGGCCGAACGCTCGCCAGCGCCAGCGGCCAGACCAAGAACGACGTGAGGGTGGTGACGGAGGCGGCCTTCTACCTACAAGACCACTTCGTGCGGAAGTCGCTGGGCGAGATGATCTTTGCCGGGGTGTTCGAGCGCCATCCGAAACTCAAGGTGGGGTCGGTGGAGCACGAGGTGGGGTGGATCCCGTTCTGGCTGTTCCAGATGGACTACTGCTACACCGACCGGCCGCTGCGGGGCGACTGGCACCGCTTCGCCGACCCCGACGCCCGCCCCAGCCACTTCTTCAGCTCCAACTGCTTCGTGAGCTTCCAGGAAGACGCCGTGGGCGTGCGGGTGCGAGACACCTTCGGCACCCACACGCTCATGTGGGGCTCCGACTACCCCCACACCGAGTCCACCTTCCCCCGCTCCCGGGAGGTGGTGGCCGAAACCCTGGCCGATGTGCCCGACGACGAGCAGCAGATGATCCTCAAGGACAACTGCGCCGCCCTCTACGGCTTCGACCTCGACCTCCTCGAAGCCGATCTATTGGGATAACAGGATGAGCATCGCCTTCGACCCCGACGAGTCCCCCAAGATCGCCAAGCTCTCCTGACATGCCAGACTCTCCTGGCATGAGAGTCCGAATCGGCTTTGGCGTTGGAGGCGGGGTGGCCTCTGGTGATCCCGAAGCCTTCGCCACCGTGGTGGACGGCTTAGAGCGGTTCGGGTTCGACTCGCTGTGGGTGGCCGAGCGGGCCAGCGGGCCGGCGCTGGATCCGGTGGTGGCCATGACCTTCGCGGCCGCCCGAACCACCAAGCTCAAGTTCGGCCCCAGCGTGATGGTGCTGCCCGGCCGCAACCCGGTGCTGTTGGCCAAGGCCATGGCCAGCCTGGATCGCATCTCCAAGGGAAGGCTGCTGCCCGCATTCGGCCTCGGCGTGGCCGACGCCGCCGAGCACCAGGCCTTCGGAGTGGCCCGCATGGACCGGGCAGCCTGGTTCAACGAGGCCCTCCCGCTCATGCGCCGGCTGTGGACCGAGGACGAAGTCAACCACCACGGCCCCCGTTTCCACTTAGATGCCGCCCGGGTAGACATCAAGCCGATCCAGCAGCCCCTAGACGTGTGGATGGGGGGAATCGCCCCCTCGGAGCTGCGCCGGGTCGGCCGCCTCGGCGATGGCTGGCTGCCGTCCTTCGTCACCCCCGACGACGTGCGAGGCGGGATTGCCGCCATCAAACAGCACGCCGACGAGGCTCACCGGGAAATCGACCCCGAGCACTACGGAGCGCTGTTGACCTATACCGACGGCCCGCTGCCCGACCGGTTCCTCGAGCTCATCAAGCTGCGCCAGCCCGACAAGAACCCCAGCGACCTGGTGGCCTCCAACCGCTGGGAGCTTCGCTCCAAGATCGAGGCGTTCATCGAGACCGGCGCATCCAAGTTCGTGGTCATGCCCTTGGGCGAGCCCCCCGACTGGGCCGAAGAGGTCGAAGCTTTGGCCGACGACCTGCTGCCCATGCAGGCCTGAGGCGACTACGAGCCGAGAGCCTGGTCCAAATCGGCCAGCAAGTCGTCGATGGTCTCGATGCCGACCGATAGCCGCACCAACCCAGGGTCGACCGCCAGCGGCGAGTCGGCCACCGACAGATGGGTCATGGTGGACGGCTGTTCTATCAACGACTCCACCGCACCCAGCGATTCGGCTAGCCGGAAAACCCGGGTGGCGCTCACCGCGGCCACCGCAGCCGCCTCTCCGCCGCCATGGATAAACGACACCATTCCGCCAAAACGGCGCATCTGGCGAACCGCCACCTCGTGTCCCGGATGGCCGGCCAGGCCGGGGAACAGCACCCGGTCGACCGCGGGGTGGCCGGCCAGGAAATCAGCCACATGCCTGGGCGTTGTCGCAGTGGCGGTCCATTCGAACTCCCAGCGTCTTTATCCCCCGCAACAGCAGATAGCAGTCGAACGGGCTGGGCACCGCCCCCACCGCGTTCTGCACGAACGACAGCCGCTCGGCCAAATCGTCCCGGTTCGCGGCGATGAACCCGCCCACCACGTCGGAGTGGCCGCCCAGGTATTTGGTGGCCGAGTGCACCACCAGATCGGCGCCCAGGGCCAGCGGGTTCTGGAGGTACGGGGTGGCGAAGGTGTTGTCCACCACCAAATCGACTCCCGCTGCGTGGGCCACATCGGCCACCGCGGCGATGTCCACCACCGTCAGCATCGGGTTGGTGGGCGTCTCCACCCACACCTGCCGGGTCTCGGGGCGGATGGCCGCGGCCAGCGCGTCCACATCGGTCAGATCCACCGCCGACCACTCGATGCCCCGCTCGCCGTATACCCGGGCGATGAGCCTGAACGTGCCCCCGTAGGCATCGGCGCCCAGAACCACATGGTCGCCGGGGCGCATCATGCCGATAACTGCGTCCTCTGCGGCCATGCCGCTGGCGAACGCCATGCCATGGCCGGCGCCCTCAAGCTCGGCCACGCACCGCTCCAGCGCCACCCGGGTGGGATTGGAGGTGCGGGAGTACTCGTAGCCCCGGTGCTCGCCGGGTGTGGCCTGCACGAATGTGGTGGCCAGGTGGATGGGCACGGTGATAGCCCCTGTGGCCTCGTCGGGCTCTTGGCCCGCGTGGATAGCCCGGGTGTCGAACCCCCACTGGGCTGAAGCAGACCCGCTCACAACTGAGAGCCCGCCCCGCCCGAAGACAAGAAGCTCAACACGTCGGTGCTGGTCATCACCGCCCGGGGGCGGCCGCCGTCGAGCACCAGCAGCGCCGGGGAGCGCTCCAGCTTGGTCACCGCCAGCGCCACCGGTTCGCCGATGCCGATCTGCTCGAGGGGCTGGCTCATCACGTTCTCCACCGGCTGGCCCAAAAGGTCGCCGCTGAAGGCCAAGGCCATGAGCTGAAGCTCGTGTACCGACCCCATGACCTCGGCCGCAGCCAGGGGCATCTCCCCTTTGGCCACCGGCAGCTGGCTGACCCCGTGGTCGCGCATCTGAGTCACGGCCAGGCTGACCGGGTCTTCGGGCTTGACGTACACCAGCGGGGGCAACGCCCCCTCTTTGGCGTCGAGCACGTCCTTGACGCAGGGGTGCTCGCCGATCAAAAAGCCATACGACGCCATCCAGTCGTCGTTGAACACCTTCGAGAGGTAGCCCCGACCGGCATCGGGCAACAGCAATACCACCACATCGTCGGGGCCGCAGTCCCGGGCCACCTCCAAGGCGGCGCACACCGCGGTGCCGCCCGACCCTCCGATCAGCAGGCCCTCTCGCCGAGTCACCAGCCGGGCCATGTCGAAGGAATCCTGGTCGGAGACGGGGATCACCCGGTCGACCACCTCGGGATCGTAGGTCTCAGGCCAGAAGTCCTCGCCGATCCCTTCCACCAGGTATGGCCGGCCCGAGCCTCCGCTGAATACCGAGCCCTCGGGGTCGCCGGCCACGATCTGGATCGCCGGGTCCTGGCGCTTGAGGTAGCGGCCCACGCCGTTGAGCGTTCCACCGGTGCCCGCCCCGGCCACGAAGTGGGTGATGCGCCCGCCGGTCTGCTTCCACAGCTCGGGGCCGGTGGTCAGCTCGTGCGCCAGGGGGTTCACCTGGTTGAAGTACTGGTTGGGCCGGTAGGCGCCGGGGGTCTCGGCCACCAGCCGCTCGGCGGTGGAGTAGTACGACTCGGGGTCTTCAGGGTCTACCGCCACCGGGCACACCACCACCTCGGCGCCATAGGCCCGCAAGAGCTGCACCTTCTCATCGCTCACCTTGTCGGTCATCACGAAGATGCAGCGGTAGTCCCGCTGGGCGGCAACCAGAGCCAGGCCCACGCCGGTGTTGCCCGAGGTGGGCTCGATGATGGTCCCGCCGGGCTTCAGCAGCCCGTCTCGCTCGGCCGCGTCGATCATGGCCACCGCGGGCCGGTCTTTCACGCTGCCGCCGGGGTTCAACATCTCCAGCTTGGCCAGCACCTCACATGACACGCCCTCGGCGATGCGCCGCATCCGCACCAGAGGGGTGTCCCCAATGAGGTCGAGGATCGAGTCTGCGACCTCCACGCCCATAAGCTACCCGGTGCTATGAACCGGCCTCGCATCGCACCCCCGAACATCGCGGTTGAGCCCGAATGCTGGCGCCGACCGGCGCTGGCCGACGCGGTGGTGGCTGGCGGGGGCGCAGTGGTTGCCCCTGGCGAGGCCGAGGCCCTGGTCTGGGCCGAGCCCGCCGCGCCCGAGCTGTTGCCCGAGGTGCTGGCCGAGGGACCGGGCATCGAGTGGGTTCAGCTCCCCTACGCCGGCATCGAGAACTTGGCCCATCTGCTCGACCACCACCGCGTCTGGACCTGCGGCAAGGGCGTGTACGCCGAGCCGGTGGCCGAGCATGCGCTGATGCTGGCCCTAGCCGGGCTGCGGGGAATGGGGCGCTTCGCCCGGGCCCGCGGCTGGTCTCCGCCCGAGGGCCGGAACCTGCTCGGCGGCCGGGTGGCCGTGCTGGGCGGCGGCGGGATCGCCGAGTCGCTGGTTGGGCTGCTGGAGCCGTGGGACTGCCAGATCACCGTGGTGCGCCGCCATCCAGCACCGATGGACGGCGTACACAGGGTGGTCGACCCCGGCGGCCTGCACGATGCTCTGGGCGACGCCGACGTGGTAGTGGTGGCGCTGGCGTTGACTCCCGAGACCACAGGCATCATCGACGCCGCCGCTCTCGACGCCATGGCCCCCCACGCCTGGCTCGTAAATGTGGCCCGAGGCGGCCACATCGTCACCGACGACCTGGTGGCAGCGCTGGCGGCGGGATCCATCGGCGGCGCCGCCCTCGACGTGACCGACCCCGAGCCCCTCCCCGACGGCCACCCGCTTTGGAGCATGGACAACTGCCTCATCACCCCCCACGTAGGCAACACCCCCGAAATGGGCCTCAAGCTGCTCGCCCGCCGGGTCGCCGAGAACCTCCGCCGCTACATCGCGGGAGATGAGCTGCTCGGCCTCATCAAGGTGGACTTGGGATACTGACCACCCCTTCTGCCGCGCCTCAACGCTGATATCTACTATTGGGCACAACAATGTAATTACACTTACTAGGTGGCCATTAACTGCCGGCGGAAGTCCAGCCCGCCAAGACGATTTCCGCTGTTGAGAGCGGCTTTGCCGGTCTTGCTCTTGGCTGCGGTGTTGACCGCGGCCAGCACGGTCGGACCCATCCCGACCGCCTCCGCGGCCGATCCCGCCCCCATAACCGTGCCCGCCTCTTGGGGGCTGATACCCAGCGACCTGACCCCCGGCGACAGCTTCCGGCTGCTGATCACTACATCCGGGACAACCGCAGCCACCTCCGCAGATATCAGCACATACAACACTTTTGTGCAGAATCTGGTGAAAACCGGCCACGCCGACATCCAGGAGCACTCCTCCCACTTCAGAGCTGTGGGCTCCACCGCCACCACCAGTGCCAAAGACAACACAAACACCACCGGTACCGGGGTACCCATATATTGGCTGAACGGCAACAAGGTCGCTGACAACTACGTCGACTTCTACGACAACAGCTGGGATGACGAGACCAACCCCCGCAACGAGAACGGCGCCGCTGCCAATGCTTCAGCCTGGCACTGGACCGGCAGCCATAGCAATGGCACCAAGCGGACTAGGCATACCGGCGAAAAGATGACTCTGGGCTCAAGCCAGAGGTATACGAGCAACAAATATTGGGTCGGTAGAGGGCAACTTGACAGCGCATCAGCGGGTCCGCTCGGGGTTGTTTCGAAAACTCATGCCATCGCTTCAAGACTCGAAACGTATCCGATGTACGGCCTCTCGCCGGTGTTCACCATCGACAACACAGCACCCGTTGTGGTCTCATTGCTGTCCGACGAAGAGTGGGTGCTGTCGGAGGATTCGAGCATTGCCGCTCAGATGGAGATGAAGCTGAGCCGGCCGCTGATCGCTGAGGAGATAATCGAAGCCCCCTTGAAGATTTCCGGGGTCGAGATGGGCGACTACACGCTCTCGGCCATCGGCACCGGTGTGTCGGCCACCAATCCCGGCACCTTGAGCCCGGTAATCAAGTTCGAAGGCGCCGGGGCGCAGAGCGCGTTGATAAGCATCACCCCGAGCCATGACACCGCCGACGAGGGAATTGCTGAAACCCTCACCATCTCTTTGGGCGACGGCACCGCCTTTGACGACTCCAATCTGCGCACCAACGTCAGCGCGGGCGCCGGTCCCCATGCCACTGACACCTCGGCCAAGGTGGTGATAGTGGATTCAGGGCTTTGGCGCCCGGTGATGCCGTCTGATTCTGGACTCATACCCCCTGGAGTGCAAGCGGGCGAGAAGTTCCGGCTGATCATCGCCACCTCGGGAAAAACCAAGGCCGAATCCAGCGACATCGCCACTTACAACGCCTGGGTGCAAGGACTAGTGGCCAACGGCCACACGGGCATCCGGCCGTACGCTTCGGCTTTCACCGCTCTGGGCAGCACCGCTACCACCGACGCCCGCGACAACACCCACACCACCGGCACGGGGGTACGCATATATTGGCTGAACGGCACCAAGGTCGCCGACAACTACGCCGACTTCTACGACAAGAGCTGGGACGACGAGGCCAACCCCCGCAACGAAAACGGCAGCGCCGTCAGCCACACCAAATACTGGACGGGCAGCAATCACAATGGAACGAAACATACGTCGTACTCGCTGGGCTCGGCGGTAGCGGCCGTTAGGGGCATCTTGGACGGAAGCGGCGCCGATCAATCACCCCTGAATGGCGGAGGGACCGATGTCTACTCAACCCCACGCTGGCTCAGCCCAATGTTCGCGATTTCGCCGGTGTTCGTGGCCGGCGATGCTACTGAGGCCGTCGCTGGCTTCGACAGCAGTGAGTTCGAAGCCACAGAAGACGCCTCGGGAACCTTCGATGCCGCGTATGCCGGTTCCGCCGCGGCCGCAGGCAGCTTCACTGTGGTGGTGACCAACGGCACCGCAAAAAGGGGAATCGACTTCACCTTGGACACTCCTTCCACCGGATCGGCCAAGACGCTGGGGGCGTCTTCGTCGGCCGGCCTAGCGCTGTTCACCCCCATAGACGACGAAGCCGACGCTCCCGACCGGTCTTTCACCGCGCAGATTGCGGCCACCTCGGGAAACCTCAAGATCGGCGCGGCAGACCAGGCGACGTTCACCATCATCGACGACGACCCGACCATCGTCTCGCTGACGGGCAGCGGCAGCCTCACAGAGGGCAGCTCCACCACCGAGGAATTGACCGTGACCCTGGGCAGAGCGCTGGTGGACGGCGAGCGCATAGACGTGCCCCTAGTGGTGTCAGGCACCGGCGTCGACAACAGCGACTACAGATTGACCAAGAAGTCCGGGACGGGGGCCAAGCTCACCGGCGCTACTAGCAATAAGCCGGTCATCGAGTTCGAGGGGGGGGGAGCGGAGGAGGTGGTGTTAACCGTGGCCGTCAAAGACGACAAGGTGGACGAGGAGTTGGAGACCGAAACCCTCACCATCGCCCTGGGCGACAACGCCACCTTCGACCACGACGACTTGGGCACCACCGTGGGCGGCGGCGCCGACCCCCACAGCACCGACAACTCCTCTCAAATCACCATCGCCGACAACGACGCTCCCCAAGTGAACCTGAGTCGCAGCGAGAACGACCGCCTGATCACTGAGGGCTCAAATGCAACCATCACCGCCACGCTGACCGAGCGATTGGACGCAGCCGATAAGAGTGCATCTCGAGCCCGTAGCGGATAAGTCCGAGGGGAAGATCACCGCCGACTACACAATCAAATGGTTCGATATCGACATACCCAGCTGCGTAGCTTGTCGGGTACCGGTATTTTCGATTCGCTGGAAGACAAAGAAGACGAACCAGCCGAGACGGTGCGGATCGCCATCAGCGACAAAACGACTGGCATCGACAAGGGCATTCACAAGCATGTGGATATAACAATCGACGACAACGATCCCACCGTGGTGAGCCTCACCGGAGGAGGCACCGTCGAAGAGGGCTCAACAGACACCGCCGAGATAACGGTATGCCCTCGGGCGGGAGCTGGAAGATGGATACGAGGCGGTCAAGGTGCCCTTGGCCATTTCAGGTACGGGAATCACCTCAGCCGACTTCACTTTGGAGCTGAAGACAGGATCGGACATCAACCACCGCGTCACCCTCGACAACGCCGCTCCCCTCGCGCCCACAGTCAGGTTTAACAAAGGGGCCCAAACAGCCGTTCTGCTCTTATCTGCCCCAAGCGACAACAACAACGAGGGAACTTCCGAAACCCTTGCCATCGCCCTGGGTAACCAGGCCGCTTTCGACGACCTCATCGGAGAATCCATAATCGAATCAACCACCGTGAATGGCGGCGCGGCCCCGCACAGCACCAACAACTCGGCATCGGTGACGATCAACGAAGCGCCCCTCGCCGGCGTGACGGTGTCAGAGTCGGGCAACCCTGCCAATACGAGTGTGGCGGAGAACGGCGGCACCGACACCTACACGGTGGTGCTCGACTCTCAGCCAGCGGCGAGCGTGACGGTCACCGCCACATCCGACGGTGCCAGACGCGGCCAAAGTACAACGCCGCCAGCGGCTCTCCCGCAACGACTGCCGCGCTGACGTTCACCACCTCGAACTGGAACCAGGCCCAGACCATCACCGTCACCGGCCAAAACGACAACATCGACAACACCGGCGACCAGCGCACCGCAGCCATCTCCCACGCCGTCACCACCGGCGACGGCGGCGACTACCCCACCAGCCTCACCATCGACCCGGTCACCGCCACCGTCACCGACGACGACGACCCGCCCACCGGCATCACCCTCTCAACCAGCCCCACAACAGTCGCCGAAGACTCCGGCGGCGCCACGGTCACCGTCACCGCCCAAGTCAACGGCACAACCCGCTACGCCGACGCCAAAACCGTCACCGTGTCAGTCGCCGGCCACAACACCAACGGCAAAGTCGCATTCACACCGGTAACGAACTTCGACATCACCATCCCCGCCGGTGCGGCCAGCGCCACCAACACCTTCACCCTCACCCCCACCGACGACAGCACCGACACCGCCGACGGCCACGGGCGGCGGCTCGGTGAGCCGCCATCACCGGCACCGTGACAAGCGGCGGCTCCGTGACCATCACCAGCACCACCATCGCCGTCACCGACGACGATGCCACGCCCACAGCGATCACTCTCAGCGTTGACGACAACAGCGTCGCAGAGGGCGACTCGGGCACGACGATAAATGTCACCGCAACGGTGGTCGGCTCGACGCGCTTCGGGGTGGCGAAGACAGTGACGGTGAGCGTCGCTGGCGCAGCCGACACTTCGAGCGTCAACTACGTGGACATGGCATCGGTGGTCGATTTCGACATCGAGATCCCAGCGGGGGCAGCGTCGCACACGGGCTCTTTCCCCTTGACCCCTAGCGTCGACGTCATCGACGAGACCGACAACACGATCACCGTGTCAGGCTCAATAGCCGGCGACAGTGCGGTGACGGTCAACTCGGCCACGATCACCCTTGCCGACGACGATGCCACCCCCACCGGTGTGACCCTCAGCGTTGACAACAACAGCGTCGCAGAAGACGGCTCCGCCACGCAGATAACCGTCACCGCAACGGTGGACGGCTCGACGCGCTTCGGGTTGCCAAAGACGGTTGCGGTGAGTGTTGCCGGCCACGACGCTTCCAGCAAGGTGCAGTTCGAGGCGGTGTCGGACTTCAACATCGAGATCGCAGCAGGGGCCGACAGCAACACGGGCCAGTTCCCGCTCAACCCTACCGACGACGCTAGAGCCACTGCTGACGGTGAGGCATCGGTGACCGGCACGGTGACGGGCGACGGCTCGGTGACGGTGACCGCAACGAGCGTGACGGTGGCCAACGACGACGAAGCACCCGCCGCGATCACCGCGACGCTGGGGGTGAACAACAGCGGCTCGGTCACCGAGGGCTCCACGTTGACGGTAACGGTGAATTTGGGCTCGAACGCGGCTACGAACTTGAGCGTTCCGGTGCGGATGAGCACGTCGGGAAGTCCCACCGCGTCGTCGGGCGATTTCACGTTGTCGAACAGCGGCAGCGTGGCGATCACCTCGGGCACGAATTCGGGGACCATCACGTTCACCGCGGTGGACGACAAGATCGACGAGGACTCCGAATCGCTCACCCTTGAGTTCGGGTCGCTACCCGCGGAACTGACCGCAGGCTCACCGAATACCGCCGCGGTCACCATCACCGACAACGACACCGCCGGGGTGACGGTGACCGAGACAGGCACCCCCGCGGACACGACCGTGGAAGAGAACGAGGGCGAAGACACCTACACCGTGGTGCTAGACAGCAAGCCGTTGAAGAGCGTGATAATTCGAGTCAACGCCGAGCTCATCGGCGGCAAAATCGCGGCGCGAGTCGAAAAGAACAACAACGGTAAGCGTGCGACATATCAAGACCTGACGTTCACTCCATCCAACTGGAACCAGCCCAAACCCATTACCGTACGCGGCGCAAACAACAACATCGACGATCCCGGCGATAAGCGCACCGTGACGATCACCCACACCGTCACCGAGGGCGACAATGGCAAGTACACCACGTCAACGTCGATCAACGACGTGACCGTGACCGTCACCGACGACGACAGTGGTGCCGGCGTGTCGGTGTCGAAGGGGGCGGTGAGTGTGGCTGAGAATTCCCGCACCGACACTTACGATGTGGTGCTCGACTCTCAGCCGGCGTCGAGCGTGACGGTCACCGCCACCTCCGACACGCCAGACGCGGCCATGGTCAACGCCTCCGGCGACTCGCCCGCAGCGACGGCCGCGCTGACGTTCACCACCTCGAACTGGAACCAGGCCCAGACCATCACCGTCACCGGCCAAAACGACAACATCGACAACACCGCCAACCAGCGGACCGCCACCATCAACCACGCCATCACCACCGGCGCCGGCAGCGACTACCCCACCAGCCTCACCATCGCCTCGGTCACCGCCACCGTCACCGACGACGACGCCGCGCCCACCGGCATAATCCTCTCAGCCAGCCCGAATACAGTCGCCGAAGGCGCCGACGCCACCACAGTCACCGTCACCGCCCGAGTCAACGGCACAACCCGCTACGCCGACGCCAAAACCGTCACCGTCTCCGTCGCCGGCCACAACACCAACGGCAAAGTCCAGTTCACACCGGTAACAAACTTCAACATAACCATCCCCGCCGGTGCGGCCAGCCAAACCGACACCTTCGACCTCACCCCCACCGACGACAGCACCGACACCGCTGATGGCGAGGCATCTCTGACCGGCACCGTGACAGGCGGCGGCTCGGTCACCCCCGCCACCATCACAATCACCGACGACGATGGTGCCGGCGTGTCGGTCTCGAACGGCGCGGTGAGTGTCGCCGAGGGTGGAGGGATGGCTTCTTACAGGGTGAAGCTCGACTCTCAGCCGGCGTCGAGCGTGACGGTCACCGCTACCTCCGACACGCCAGACGCGGCCAAGGTCCACGCCTCCGGCGGCTCGCCCGCAACGACGGCCGCGCTGACGTTCACCACCTCGAACTGGAACCAGGCCCAGACCATCACCGTCACCGGCCAAAACGACAACATCGACAACACCGCCAACCAGCGGACCGCCACCATCAACCACGCCATCACCACCGGCGCCGGCAGCGACTACCCCACCAGCCTCACCATCGCCTCGGTCACCGCCACCGTCACCGACGACGACGCCGCGCCCACCGGCATAATCCTCTCAGCCAGCCCGAATACAGTCGCCGAAGGCGCCGACGCCACCACAGTCACCGTCACCGCCCGAGTCAACGGCACAACCCGCTACGCCGACGCCAAAACCGTCACCGTCTCCGTCGCCGGCCACAACACCAACGGCAAAGTCGCATTCACACAAGTAAACAACTTCGACATAACCATCCCCGCCGGCCAAGCCAGCCGTACCCACACCTTCACCCTCACCCCCACCGACGACAGCACCGACACCGCTAATGGCGAGGCATCTGTCACCGGCACCATGACAGGCGGCGGCTCGGTCACCCCCGCCACCATCACAATCACCGACGACGATGGAGCCGGCGTGTCGGTCTCGAACGGCGCGGTGAGTGTCGCCGAGGGTGGAGGGACGGCTTCTTACAGGGTGGTGCTCGACTCTCAGCCGGCGTCGAGCGTGACAGTCACCGCTGCCTCCGACGCGCTGGGCGCAGCCAAGGTCAACGCCTCCGGCGGCTCGCCCGCAGCGTCGGCTGCGCTGACGTTCACCACCTCGAACTGGTCGCAGCCCCAGACCATCACCGTCACCGGCCAAAACGACGACATTGACAACACCGGCGACCAGCGCACCGCCGCCATCAACCACGCCATCACCACCGGCGACAGAGGCAACTACCCCACCAACCTCAACATCGCCTCGGTCACCGCCACCGTCACCGACGACGACGACCCACCCACCGGCATCACCCTCTCAGCCAGCCCCACAACAATCGCCGAAGACGACGGCAACACCACGGTCACCGTCACCGCCCGAGTCAACGGCACAACCCGCTACCCCGACGACAAAACCGTCACCGTGTCAATCGCCGGCCACAACACCAACGGCAAAGTCCAGTTCACACAAGTCAACGGCTTCCACATCACCATCCCCGCCGGCCAACCCATCCAAACCGGCTACTTTACCCTCACCCCCACCGACGACAGCACCGACACCGCTGACGGCGAGGCATCAGTGACCGGCACCGTGACGAGCGGCGGCTCGGTGACGGTGACCGCCACCACCATCACAATCACCGACGACGAAGGCGCGCCCACCTCCATCACTCTCTCTATCGACGGTGGGGGTGTCGCCACTGAGGGAGGCACCCGCAGAATCACCGCGACCCTGGAACAAGCGCTTACGCCACCGGCCGCTTTGACGATCCCGATCCGCCGAAGTTCTGACTCCACGGCATCGGCATCGGATTATTCGCTGCCTTCGTCAATCACCATCGCGCCAGGCGCCCGCACCGCCACCCTCGAGCTCACCGCGACCGACGACAGCTCAGACGAGCCCACCGAGACCCTCACCATCCAGCTCGGCGCCCTGCCCGCCAACCTCCGCGCCGGCTCGGCGGCCTCGGTGACCGCGACCATACGCGACAACGACCCGACCACCGTCCGGCTGACCCGCACAGGCGCGAGCACCATCAGCGAGGCCTCGGGCAAGACCACCATCTACGTAACGCTGGGCCGCTCACTCCAGCCGTCCGAGAGGATCAACGTTCCCCTCAGGATCACCGGCGCCGGGATAACAACCGCAGACTACGCCCTGTCCGCCAAAAAAGGCACCGGCATCAACACCGGGGTGACCCTCGCCAACGCCCGCACCCCGACCCCGGTCGTGGTCTTCTCCGGCGACAAAGCCCGCACCGCCACCCTCGAGCTCACCGCGACCGACGACAGCTCAGACGAGCCCACCGAGACCCTCACCATCCAGCTCGGCGCCCTGCCCGCCAACCTCCGCGCCGGCTCGGCGGCCTCGGTGACCGCGACCATACGCGACAACGACCCGACCACCGTCCGGCTGACCCGCACAGGCGCGAGCACCATCAGCGAGGCCTCGGGCAAGACCACCATCTACGTAACGCTGGGCCGCTCACTCCAGCCGTCCGAGAGGATCAACGTTCCCCTCAGGATCACCGGCGCCGGGATAACAACCGCAGACTACGCCCTGTCCGCCAAAAAAGGCACCGGCATCAACACCGGGGTGACCCTCGCCAACGCCCGCACCCCGACCCCGGTCGTGGTCTTCTCCGGCGACAAAGCCCGCACCGCCACCCTCGAGCTCACCGCGACCGACGACAGCTCAGACGAGCCCACCGAGACCCTCACCATCCAGCTCGGCGCCCTGCCCGCCAACCTCCGCGCCGGCTCGGCGGCCTCGGTGACCGCGACCATACGCGACAACGACCCGACCACCGTCCGGCTGACCCGCACAGGCGCGAGCACCATCAGCGAGGCCTCGGGCAAGACCACCATCTACGTAACGCTGGGCCGCTCACTCCAGCCGTCCGAGAGGATCAACGTTCCCCTCAGGATCACCGGCGCCGGGATAACAACCGCAGACTACGCCCTGTCCGCCAAAAAAGGCACCGGCATCAACACCGGGGTGACCCTCGCCAACGCCCGCACCCCGACCCCGGTCGTGGTCTTCTCCGGCGACAAAGCCCGCACCGCCACCCTCGAGCTCACCGCGACCGACGACAGCTCAGACGAGCCCACCGAGACCCTCACCATCCAGCTCGGCGCCCTGCCCGCCAACCTCCGCGCCGGCTCGGCGGCCTCGGTGACCGCGACCATACGCGACAACGACCCGACCACCGTCCGGCTGACCCGCACAGGCGCGAGCACCATCAGCGAGGCCTCGGGCAAGACCACCATCTACGTAACGCTGGGCCGCTCACTCCAGCCGTCCGAGAGGATCAACGTTCCCCTCAGGATCACCGGCGCCGGGATAACAACCGCAGACTACGCCCTGTCCGCCAAAAAAGGCACCGGCATCAACACCGGGGTGACCCTCGCCAACGCCCGCACCCCGACCCCGGTCGTGGTCTTCTCCGGCGACAAAGCCCGCACCGCCACCCTCGAGCTCACCGCGACCGACGACAGCTCAGACGAGCCCACCGAGACCCTCACCATAGCCCTTGGTTCAAACTCGGATTTCGGCCTTCAGTCCAGCACCAACGTGGGCGGCGGCGCCGACCCGCATGACACCGCTAATCAAGCCATGATTGTCATCAACGACGACGACCAGGAAGTGGAGGCCCAGGACACCGACGACGGCGACGAGACCGACGAGACCGACGACGGCGACGAGACCGACGAGACCGACGAGACCGACGACGGTGACGAGACCGACGACACCGACGACAACCCGATTGTCGTTTCCGTTGGCGCCGACACCCCCACCTCGGTGGAAGAGGGCCAAAGCGCCGGGCAGCGCTGCTACGAAATTTATGGAATCGGCTATGGAGACTGGTACTCGCCCGACGGGCAGTACTGCGTGCTCGTCAACTACTTCCCCAACACCCACCCAGCCCACGGAAACGCAGTCAAGGCCTGGATCGAAGAACACCCAGACCAATACCAGCACTACATCGTCCAAGCCAGCACAAGCAACTACACACCTTCGCAGGCACCCGAACCCGGGCAGTCGATCGCCCACCTTCTAGCCGCCGGGCAGAGCTGTTACGAAATTTATGGAATCGGATATGGAGACTGGTACTCGCCCGACGGGCAATCCTGCGTGCTCGTCAACTACTTCCCCAACACCCACCCAGCCCACGGAAGCGCAGTCAAGGCCTGGATCGAAGAATACCCAGACCAATACCAGCACTACCTCGACCAAGCCAGCTAGGGCTCGGCGACCGCCAACCTGGAGAACCGAGCATACGGCTCTTCTACGGTTATCACTCTCATTGGACGATCGGCGACGGCCTGCAAATCGGGCCCGAACGTCACTGGGCCGATGGCCATCTCCTCTCCATCGAACCGCCGCAGTTGCTCGGCTACTGCATCAGGCTCGGTGGTGCCCGCACGCTCAGCTGCTCTGATGTAGGCCTCAATGGCGTCATGGCCGGTGACCATGCGCCCATCGCTGGCTCTATGGCCGGTAGCTGCCAGATAGTCGTCCAGAACTAGACGGACTGCGGGGCTTGGGTCTGGAGCGCCGGAGTACACCGAGGCATAGGACAGCATGGTGAAGTCGCCGACGCCGGGAACTTTGCCGATCCAATGATCCCCATCCATGGTGGAGCTGGCGAAAATGGGCTGGACAATGCCCGCGGCGCGAATAGGAGCCAATATCTCCTCGGGACCAACCAACCGGGTTCCGCAGAAGGCGATGGACTCTGGGACAGTGTCGATGAGCCCAGACAGGATGGGTCCGAGAAGTCCCGGATCGGTCGGCTGATATCGGTACAGACCGGACACTCGTCCCCCCGAGGCCTCGAACTTCCGCTCGAAGGCCTCGCAGACCGCTACCGCCTCGGTGCTGGTCTGATCGATGATCACGACTGCGGTGGTGAAGCCCCGATCAGCCACCAACGAGACTAGGAGCTCTGCCTCGGTGCTCACCGGTGTAGCCATGGAGAAGACCCGTTGGCCCAGCTCTCCGGTGATCCAGACGTCGTCGGTCCCACAGGGGCTGATGACCAGGGTTCCCGACCCTTCGAGCACTTCAAGGGCCGGGGCCGCATAAACGGCGTCACACGTCATCAGCAGCAGGTCGATGCCGTCCAACAGCAGATGTTCGGCGCCGTTCCGCATAGCCGACAGTTCGGTGTGGCTGTCGAAGTGGCGCAATACCACCGGTCGCCCCAGCAGGCCGCCAGCCTCGTTCAAAGCGTCGATCCGATTCTGGGCCGCAACCAGCGCGGGCTCGTCGTAGACGGCCAAGAACCCGGTGGTGGCCATCAAGGCGCCGATCACGATGGTGTCATCGGGCAGCGGCACTCCGTCGGGGGTGGCAATGGGCACAGGAGAGCTCTCGGCAATCGGCTGTCCTTGGTCGTCGATGATGGGCGCCGGACTGACCACCGTTCCCTGGCTGAATAGGCCGCACCCGGAACAGACCGCCAGCACCACAACGACCAGCACCAACGCCGCCAGCGCTGGCGGCCGGATGCCGGGCGCGCCCATCACACCTTGAGCTCGCGAAATGGGATGCCTTTGTCGGCTCGCGGCTCGCGGGGTAGGCCGAGTATGCGCTCGCCAATCACGTTTCGCTGGATCTCGGGAGTGCCGCCGCCGATCTTGTGGGCGAAATGGCTGACCATCCGCGTCACCCAGACATCGTCGTCCAGCATCCCCTCCGGTCCCAGGAGCTCCATAGCCGTTTGGCTGGTGTCCCTGATGTGGTCGCCAGTCAGGATCTTCATGATCGAGGCCTCTGGCCCGATCTCAGTGCCCTGGCTCAGCGCGGTGTATACCCTCATGCCCAGATAGCGGAGTACCTCCGACCTTATCCACGATCCGGCCAATGCCTGGCGAACTGCGGGGTCTTCGGCCTGGCCTTTTCTCTTAGCCAGCTCCACCAACGTGGGAACATCGACGACCGACGTCTGGGCGCCCACCGCGGCCCGTTCACTGTTTAGGGTGGTCTGGGCTACCGCCCATCCGTTGTTGATCCCGCCGATCACATTCTCCACCGGGATCCGCACGTTGTCGAAGAAAGTCTCGTTGAACTCGGCCCCACCGGTCATCTGGCGCAATGGCCGCGGGTCCAAGCCCTCGCTATCCATCTCCACAAAGAAATAGGTGAGCCCCTGGTGCTTGGGAACGTCCGTATTGGTGCGAGCCAAGAGAATTCCCCAGTCAGCCAGATGAGCATAGGAGTTCCACACCTTCTGGCCGTTGACCACGAATACGTCGCCGTCTCGGACTGCCCTGGTCTGGAGCCCGGCCAGGTCGGACCCGGCGTTGGGCTCGCTGAACAGCTGGGCGAACACCATTTCTCCCTGGCGGATGGGGTTCAAGAACCGCTGCTTCTGCTCGTCGGTGCCCCACGACATGAGGGTGGGAGCAGCCATGTCGAGCGCGGCCATGAATATCGACCTCGACACACCGAAGCGGCTCTGCTCTTCCTCGAAAATGATCGTCTCCACCGTGGAGGCACCCCGTCCCCCGTACTCCGGCGGCCAGTCCAAGCAGGCCCAGCCGTCGGCAGCCAGCTTCGACTGCCAGGCCCGGGCCCGATTAGCAAGTTCTCTTTCCAGCTCTTCGCTTCGCCCCGGGCTGCTCATGTGATCGAACGCCTCGGGTGAGCCCTTTACCGGCGCATTGGCCTCTAGCCAGGTCCGGGCCTCAGCCCGAAATGCTGCTTCTTGGGGAGTGTCGCCGAAATCCACGGGGACAGGCTAAGTCGATTATGGGCGAACCAGCACTTTGCACTGGTCGATGGGCGATTTGATGGCCTCGAATGCCTCAGGAATGCCAGCGAAGTTCACTATCTAGGTGATGAATGGGGAGAAGTGCGGGTCCTTGTCCAGCTCCGCGATTCGTCATCGCTGAGCAGCCTCCAACTGCTGTTCGACCTGGCCGATCTCTGCCCGATACCACCCGGCCTCCTGGAAGTTCCGCTGGCCGTGCTCGTCGAAGAGCGACTGCAACGCGGACAGCTTGGCCTTTAGCGCGCCGACATGGCCAGCATCGTCGGCCAGGACTATTTCGGCCAGATGCAGTGCCTCCAAGCGGTCGCAATCAGCCAACCGCTCCTCGGAGCGGGCTACCAGGGCATCGGCTCCCGCCAGGGCCACCACATCGGGATACACCGATTCGGGGCGCGTGGCATCGAGATCCAGCACCGAGCGGTAGGTGAACCAGCCGGCCAGCCCCTCCCAGATGGCCCGAACGCCCCAGTCCACTCGACCGTACGTCTCATCTAAGGCCAGGTCGGCGGGCGGGCGGATCTCCTTCATGAGCGTGTAGGGATCTTTGCCCTCGTTCATGCCCTCGACTACTCGGTCCCACACCCACTCCACCCCGTCGTGCATCCGAGTGAGTACCCCTTTGACCTGTTCTTTTCCCACCACCGGCTCGAAGTGGCCGGCCAGGGCGATCTCGGGCTCGAGGTCGCGAACCTCGCGCAGCGACTCCATGTATTGCTGGGCGTCGCGGTAGGGCTCGCCCCGCAGGGTGAACAGGTTGGGAAAGGCGTCGATAATCGGACCCCACAGGTCGCCCACAAAGGCGACCCGCAGCTCGGGCACCCACACCGTGAGCCCGTCAGGACCCTCGGCGCCGGGGGTGTGCATCACCTCGAAGGTGAGGTCGCCCACCTCGAGGGTGTGGGAGCGGTCGACCACGATGTCGACCTCGATGGGCGGAGTGGGCTCCACCCGGCCAGAGTCGGTGCGGAGATCCATGGCCGCCCCCCACAGGATCTTGGCCCGATCCACCCGGAATTGGGTGAGCTGGCGGTATTGCTCATCTCGCTGGAGGCACAGGCGGTGAGCCACCACTTGGGCTCCCTCCCGCGCCCAGCGCCGGTGACCGCCGATGTGGTCTTCGTGGGCGTGGGTCAAAACGATGTAGCGCACCGGATTGCCGGGAACGGCCGAAAGCTGTTGGTGGAAGCGACGGGCGTCGCCAGCCAGTCCGGCGTCGATCATCACGCTGCCTTCGGGCGTGGACACCTTGTAGGCGTTGGCCGTGCCCACCGCCATCCAAATCCGGTCGGCCACCTCCAGTGCCGTCTCCGGCGCGTCCACGCCGATCAGTTGAGAAATCCGCTCGTCAGCCATCAACCCACACCCAGCGCCCTGACGGTGCCGCCACCCCCTCGGGCCGCTCCATGCATTGAACATCCAAGTGAATCGGCAGCAGGTGCCGCACATAAAAGGCGTGCACAGTCACCGTGGGCATCTCCAGGTCGCGGTAGAGCTTGATCTCCACCCGAGGATCCTTCTCCTGCCAGGCCTCGCACTTGGCCAGGCACGCATCGACTTCTTCCCGGGTTTCGAACAGCAGACCCAAGTGGTCGAACGGCGGCGGAGCCATGGGCTCTTTGTGCTCGGCCAGCAGTATGAACTGGCTGGTTGCGGCGTCAGAGGACAGCAACAGTGCGGTCTGCTTGAGAATCTGGGTGTCGGTCGCCGTCCATCCGAAGACATCACCGTAGAATTCGCGCACTTCGGCCCGGTATTCGTCGGTCAGTGTTCCTATTGGAAGCGTCAACTCCATGTGGTTGAAGCGCATTTTGGCCATGCCGCAGCGTAGCCTGAAGCGGTGACAAGATCCTCTGCCACCAAGCTGTTGTGGGCCCTGCTGCTGGTCATGGCCCTGGTGGCCGGCGCCTGCGGAAACGACGACGGCGGTACAGCCGAACCGCCGCCAACAGCCGCTCCTACCACCGAAGCCACCTCGGCACCCACCGAAGCCCCCGAAGCCGATGCGACCCCAGCGCCCGCTCCAACCGCGGAGCCAACCCCAGAGGCCACCCCGGCGCCCACCGCGACCCCCGAGCCTGAGGCCTCTCCCGAACCAGCACCCACTGAGGAACCCACTCCCCAAGCCACCCCCGCTCCCGAACCCGAGACCCACCCATCAGGGCTGGACTCGGCCACCATCAACGCGGCGGCAGCCGACTGGATGGAAGCGGCCGGAGTACCCGGGCTGGTGTTGGCGGTGGCCCAAGGCGACGAGGACCCCTGGACTTTCGGCTGGGGTAGCCGAGACCTGGCCACCGACGAGCCCATGACCCCCGACGATTACATCCGCATCGGCTCTATCACCAAAGCGGTCACCACAGCCACGGTGCTGTCGCTGGTTGAGGAAGGGCTAGTCGACTTGGACACCCCGGTCACCGCCTATCTGGGCGACGACTGGTACGGCACCTATGAGCACGGCCCCGACATCACCCTCCGGCACCTCATGGGCCATACCGCCGGTTTTGTGGAGTACGCCTTCGACCCGGGCTTTTTCATCTTGGGCGCCGCCCGGCTGGGAGTGCCCATCGCCCCCGACGAAATCGTGCGGTTCTCCACCTCGTATGGCCCGGTGGCCGAATTCGGCGATGAATACCACTACAGCACGGCCGGGCATGTGGTGGCCGGAATGGTCATTGAGGCGGTTACCGGCAACACCGCCCACGCCGAGATCCGGTCTCGCATCCTCGAGCCGCTCGGAGTGCAGAACACCTATCTCGCCCCCGGTGAGCTTCCGCCCGAATCGGTGACCGAGGGCTACAACCGGGGGCTGCTGGCCTCGGCCTTCGAGTCGCTGACCAGAGTTCCCGACGAGGCCCGGGCCAGCTTCATGGGCCACGACTACATCGCCACGCTGAGCTACCCCCAAGAGTTCTTGCAGTCGGCGGGCTGGACCGGCGGCGGGCTAGAGGCCCAGATCGGCGATGTCCCCCGACTCTTCCGCGGGCTGTTCGCCGGCGGGCTGCTGAGCGATGCCTCCCTGGCCGAGATGACCACGCCCAGTGTCAACCCCGGCTACGGCCTCGGCGTAGGTCTGGGTGATTTGGACGGAGAGACGTCGTTGAGCCACGGGGGCGGAGTGCCCGGCTTCAGATCCAGAGTGGCCTTTTTCCCCGACCTGGACGTGACTCTGGCGGCATCGGCCAACCTCCTTCATCCTGATCCCGACATGGACGAGCTGTTTGAGGCCTTGCTGCCGATCGTGATGGAGAGCTGGGGGCTACCCTCCTCGTGACCCTCGCCGCCTGGAACGAGGCTGCGGCGCAGCTCACCGCGCCAGGCCAGACCTTCTCCTGGTCGGTGCAGGAGATCAACGGGGTGCCGCTGCGGATTTTCGACCACGCGCCCGATTCCATGCGGGACTTGTTTGCCGGCACCGCGGCTCACGGACAGGCCGATTACCTGGTTTTCAGCGATGAGCGGCTGTCGTATGCCGAGGTCCACCGCCAAGTAAGGGCTCTGGTCGCGCGGCTGGCCGCCAACGGCGTCGGCCAGGGCGACCGGGTGGCCATCTCCATGCGCAACTACCCCGAGTGGATCATCGCCTACTGGGCGACGGTGTCGATGGGGGCAGTGGCGGTGGGCATGAACGCCTGGTGGACCGCGGGGGAGATGGCCTACGGCTTGGACGACAGCCGGCCGGCGGTGCTGATAGTGGACGGCGAGCGCTGGGATCGCCTGCGATCCCTCGAGCCCCGGCCCGACATCCCGGTGATCGTGACTCGCTGCGAGGGGGAGCTGCCCGGCGACGCGATCCGATGGGCCGACACGGTGGCCGACCCCGACCCGCCCGAGCTGCCCGATGTGGCCATCGGCCCCGACGACGACCTGTGCGTGTTCTACACGTCGGGCACCACCGGGTTCCCCAAGGGAGCGGTGATGACCCACCGGAGTGCGGTCCACAACGTGATGAACATGGGCTTTTATTCGGCGGCGTTGAGCTTGGTCAATCAGAGGGCGCCCATCCCCGCAGACCAGCGGGATCAGCCGGCCGGTCTGGTGTGCGTACCGCTATTCCACGTCACCGGCTGCAACTGCTACCTGCACTCCACCACAGCGGTGGGCGGGAAGCTGGTGCTCATGTACCGCTGGGACGCCACCGAAGCGCTCAAGCTGATCGACGCCGAGCGGCCCAGCACCATCGCCGCGGTGCCGGCCATGGCCCGCGAGATCGTGCTGCATCCCGATTTCAACCAATACGACACCTCCAGCCTGGGCTCGCTAGGGGGCGGGGGCTCGCCCCTTCACCCCGACCTGGTGGGCAAGATCGCCCGGTCAATCCCCAGCGGCAACCCCGGCACCGGCTACGGGCTGACCGAGACCAGCGGTGTGGTTACCATGAACATCGGCCCGATTTATGAGGGGAAGCCCACCACCGTGGGCCAGCCCCTGCCCACCGTCGAGGCCAAAGTGGTGGACGACAGCGGTGCTGAGCTGCCGTCTGGGCAGCCGGGCGAGCTGCTGGTGCGATCCCCTATCGTCATCCGGGGCTACCTCAACAAACCCGATGCCACCGCCGAGGCCATCGTCGACGGCTGGCTGCACACCGGCGACATCGCCACCATCGACGAGGACGGCTTCATCGCCATCGTCGACCGGGCCAAAGACCTGGTGATCCGAGGCGGCGAGAACATCTCCTGCGCCGAGGTGGAGAACGCCATCTACCAGCACGACGCCATAGCCGAGGCCATCGTGTTCGCCGTGCCCGACGAGCGCCTCGGCGAAGTGCCCGGCGCCGCCGTGGTGCTGCTCCCCGGCGGCGAGCTCGACGCCGACGGCCTCCGAGCCCATCTCGACGGCCGCCTGGCCCCCTACAAGATCCCAGCCCGCATCTGGTTCCAAGAAACCCCCCTCCCCCGCAACGCCTCCGGCAAATACCTAAAACGCCAAGTAAGAGACGAACTCCTCAACCAATAGACCAAGGGCAGGCGGAGAACCCGGGTAGGCAGGCTGGTGGGTGGCCCGGCTCAGGGCGCCCGCCGCCCGCAGGCCACGAGGACTGCGGGCTGGGCCGGGACAGGCCCCGCCAGCCTGCCGGAGGATGGTATGGGCCGGTAGGATCACCCGCGTATGACCACCGCCACCGCTGACCGCTACACCATCATTTCCTCCGACTGCCACGCAGGGGCCAACCACAAGACCTATAGGGAGTACTTGGAGTCATCCTGGCACGACGAGTTCGACGCCTGGCGGGGCAAGTACCGAAACCCGTTCCGCGACCTGCAAGACGACGGCCGCTCCCGCAACTGGGACAACGACCGCCGCATCTCCGAGCAGCACACCGACGGGGTGGTGGCCGAGATCACCTTCCCCAACACAGTGCCCCCGTTCTTCCCCACCGGCACCCTCATCGCCCCGCAGCCCACCGACAAAGACCTCCCCCGCCGCCTGGCCGGCATCCGGGCCCACAACCGCTGGCTGGCGGACTTCTGCGCCGAGTACCCCGAGCGCCGCGCGGGCATAGGCCAGATCTTTTTGAACGACATCGATGAGGCCGTGGCCGATGTGAAGTGGATCGCCGAGCACAACCTGCGGGGCGGGGCGCTGATCCCCAGCATCGCTCCCAACTCCGACCTGCCCCCGCTGTTCCACCCCCGCTACGACCCTGTCTGGGCGGCGTGCGAGGAGCACGACGTGGTGATGACCCTTCACTCCGGGGGCACGGGGATGCCCAACTATGGCGACTCCCCCGCGGCCGGGCCGATGTTTGTGATCGAGACCCCGTTCTTCTCCAACCGCTCCATGTGGCACCTAATCATGGGAGGCGTGTTCGAGCGGTACCCCGGCCTCAAGGCGGTTTTCACCGAGCAGGGCTTTGGCTGGGTGCCCGACATCCTGCGCCGCCTCGACGGCCTTCACGCCCAGATGTCGATGACCGGACGCACCGGCGAGCTGGGCTTCTCCGCCGACTCGGTGCTGCCCGAAAAGCCCAGCTTCTACTTCGACCGCAACATCTGGATCGGCATCAGCTTCCCCGGCCCCAACGAGATGCGCGTGCTCGACAAGGTGGGCGACCACAAGGTGATGTGGGGCTCCGACTACCCCCACGTGGAGGGCACCTACCCCTATAGCCGCGAGGGCATCCGTTATGCCCTCCACGACCGGGACGAGGAGTCGATGCGCCGCATCCTGGCCGGCAACGCCGCCGATGTGTACGGCTTCGACCTCGACTCCCTGGCCCCGCTGGCCGCCGAGCACGGCCCCACCGTGGCCGAGATCTCCGAGCCGCTAACCGACATCCCCAAAGACGCCACCTCCCCCGCCTTTTGGGGCAAGTAGTGATTTGCCCCTGGAGTGGGGGCATTGCCTGGCCCACACCGAACCTGAAAGGGACAATGCCATGGTAAAAGACATCCGCGACGTGACTCCCGATGACCATTGGGATGCGTTTGAAGAGCTGTGGACCGGGCTGATGTCGTACCGGTATCTCAACAAGACCACCCCGGCACTGGACATCGGCTTCGACGATGACGAGTTGGAGTCGATGCCGCTGCGCCACGACATGCGCAACGCCCACGGCGGGATTATGGCCGCCCCGTTGGCCATCGGCTGCCCCGAGCCGAGTTGGAACGACGACGAGGTGGTGCCCGCCCCCGTGGTGTCGTACACCCAGATCCTCGACGACGCCCGGGGGGTGGACCGGATCGAGGTGATCCGCGAGGTGATCAATTTCGGGCGCCAGATGGGGTTCACCCGCTCGACGGTGGTGGACGCTGCCGACTACAACCGGGTGATCTCCACCTCTGCTGGCATGGGGGTGAGCCTGGGCGATGTGCCCGACGGCTACGAGGCGGTGGAGAACCCCCTCATCCCGGTAGAGAACTCCCCCGACATGCCCCGGCTGCACGACGTGTTCGGCGTCACCAAGGGCGACGACGGCTGGTACCGGCTCCCCGAGCTGTCCAAGGAGTTCTCCGCTCCCCACGCCGCCCTGCACCTCGGCCCCATCCACATCGTGTTCGACGTAACCGCCCACGAATTAGCGGCAAAGGCCGCCGGCACCGACCGCATCCAGGTGGAGAACTGGTACGTGATGTTCGTGAAACCCGGCCTGATAGGCCCGTTCCGCTGCGAGGGCGAGGCCATCGCTGGCCGCAGCGGCCGCATCAACGTCAAACTCACCCTGTTCGACGAGGGCCGCGACGACCGAACCATCACCACCGGCTTGGGAGCATTCCGCGTGGTCTAAAGCCGCCACCGCAATTGAGCGGCCGCACCCTGTCCCGCCCGGTACCGTGATGGCCAAGCCCGGGTGGCGGAATAGGCAGACGCAGGGGGCTTAAACCCCCCAGCCTCCCAAGGAGGCGTGTGGGTTCGACTCCCACCCCGGGCACCCAGCAGCGCTATGTCGAGCGGCTACGACGGAGACCTTCAACATCGGCAAGTGAACCTCCCCGGGTATTGCGCAGTCTACGGTTGTGCCCGGTCCCTCCAGGCGGCCGTTCTAGCGGCTGCGATAGACCTCCCGGCGATGGGCGGCTCGAACCACGAGGACCACCAGTTCATCGTCGAGCACTTCGTACACGACCCTGTAGTCGCCGACGCGTATTCGGCGAAGGCCCCGCAAGTCTCCTTTCAGCGGGTAGCCCGTATGGGGTTGCTCGCCAAGGCGATCGATGGCGTACACAATGCGCTCACGATCCGGGCGAGCAATTTGCACCAAGTCGCGGGTTGCGCTGCGTTTGATCCGAACTGAGTATGCGGCCATCGGCTACGGCTTCTGCGCCATCACCAATTCTTGGAACGCGCTGCATTCAATCCGAATTGAGCAGATCATGTCTGACCTGATCCCAATCGAGTACCGGATCGGCTGGATCTCGCAGGCGCTCAAGGGCGACCTCGAGATCGTCGTAATCCTCCAAATAGCGTTCCAAGGCCTGGCGAATTATGTCAGCCCGACTGCGCTTCAAATCCTCAGCAGCGGCATCCAGCGCCTCAACAAGCTCGCTGGGGACCCGGGCGGTGATTTGGCTCATGCGGACTCCTTGGTCTGGGCGAAGTCAATCGAGTTGTTTGACATCACTCTAATGTCACTTGCTCCCAACGGCAACGGGCTTAGCTTGTGATGGAGCCTCCGGCTAGCGGGATGGTCTGGGCGGTCATCCAGGAGGCTTCCTCGGAGGCGAGGTAGGCACACAGGGCGGCGACGTCTTCGGGGGTGCCCAGACGGCGGGTCGGGATGGCCCTGGCCAGCTGGTCGGTGACACCGGTGTCGCCGGTGTTCGACATCAGGCCGAGGGCGATGGAGTTCACGGTGACTCCCGTTTTGGCAACCTCGAGAGCCACAGAGCGCAACAGCCCGGCCGCACCGCCTTTGCCAGCCGAATAGGCCGCCACACCGATGTTCACGCCCACAGTGCCCGCCCCCGACACCACGCCGATGACTCGGCCCCAGCCCCGCTCGATCATCCCGGGCAAAACGGCGTGGGTGCAGTTCATGACTCCATCGAGGTTGACGGCCAGAGGTCCTGCCCAGTCGGCTGGCTCAGTCTCCGCGAAGGGCTTGACCTGCATCATCTCGGCCCCGCCGTTGCCCGCGTTGTTGACCAAGATGTCGATGGGCCGATCAGCGATGGCCCCCCGCACATCGTTGCCTTCGGTGACATCGAAGGGCAGCGCTTCTGCGGAGCAGCCGGAGGCCGCAATCTGGTCGGCCACTTCACCGGCCCGGTCGGCAACGATGTCGTTGACCAAAACGTGGGCCCCTTGGGATGCCAGCGTGCGGGCGATACCTGCGCCGACGTTTTGGCCTGCGCCGGTTACCAGCGCCGTCTTCTGGTTGAGCTCGAACATGAGTGTCTTTCCCTTCGCTCCTAGCTCGCCCTTGGCTACCTTGGAACTTCCTGCCATGCCATGTCGTGATAGGGGTCGGGCTCGCGGGGCAGGCCGAGCACTTTCTCGCCGATCACGTTCTTGTTGACCTCGGTGGTTCCCCCCTCGATGGTGTTGGCCCGGCTTCGCAGCATGCCCTTGGAGGCATAGGGCATTGCCGCGGCCCAGGCTTCGATGGAGTCTTGACCGGGGTCGGGCTCTCCAGGCATCCACGCCACCGACGCCATGCCCATGAGGTCGGCGGCGGCCAACTGGAGAGCCTGGTTGAGCTGGCTTTGTTGCACCTTGCCGATGGATGCGGCTGGCCCCGGTGTTCCCCCGGCCTTGACCGTGGCCCGAACCCGCTCGTTGGTCCACGACCGCACCATTTCCTCGCAATAGAGCCGCGTAAGCCGATTGCGCCCGACTCCTTCGATGCCAATCTGGCGGGCCTGTTGGAGCAGGCTCTCGATCCCCCCTCCCCCGATGCGGTCGACGCCGCCCGATCCCGACCCGGCCACCATCTGGCGCTCGCCGGCCAGGGTGGACGCGGCCACCCGCCACCCGTCGCCCGCGGCGCCCACCCGGTGGAAATCGGGAACTCGCACCTCTTCAAGCCACACCTCGTTGAAGTCGATCTCACCGCCGATGTGGCGCAGGGGACGCACCTCGACGCCGGGCGACGACAATTCGACCAGGAAGTAAGTAATGCCTCGGCGCTTGGGGACGGTGGAATCAGTGCGGGCCAGGCAGATGGCGAATTCAGACTCATGGGCCCAGGTGCTCCACACCTTTTGGCCGGTGAGAATCCACTCGTCGCCGTCACGCTCGGCCCTCATGGCCAGCGAGGCCAGATCGGAACCGGCGCCGGGCTCGCTGAACATCTGGCACCACCTCTCCTGGTTGGCCACCATGGGGGGAAGGAAACGCAGCCGCTGCTCCTCGGTGCCGTGGGCGAACAACGCCGGGGCAGTGTTGTGCAGCCCGAGCGGGTTCAGCCGCCCCAAGTTGAGCGGGACGAGCACTGCCTCAGCCACCCGGGCCTTGGCCGGGGGCAGGTCGAGTCCCCCGTACTCGACGGGCCAGGTGGCCACCGCCAGACCCGAAGCGGCCAAGGTGGGGTACCAGGCCTCGTAGTCGGCTCGCGGTCGCACCTCTCGGATGGCCCGCCGCCCTTGGGGTGCAGCGTCGCGCCAGGCCTCGGGAACGTGCTCGGTGACCCAGGCCGCCACTGCAACCCGGATTTCCTCGTCGCTGCTGGATGCGCTTATCGACAACCGCTCGGGGTTCATTCCGCTGACATTTCCTTGAACCGCACCACCAGAGCGTCGAGTGTTTCGGCAGCGGTCGTCGCCCCTCCCGGCGGCGTCGGCAGTCTCACTGGGCCATGCTCTCTGCTGGGCAACAAGATCGTGGCGTGGCCAGGACAGGTGGTCTCGCCACGCTGGTTCTCGCCGTAGATGTCGAGGTCCACCGCCGGTGACCCCTCGTCGTTGAGGTACTTGCGGGACACCGTGCCCCGCATCCAGTGAGTATCGCCCACGTAGTTGAACCGGCGGAACTGCACGTCGAGAGCGGCCAGCCAGGCGTCGTCGCCCATCCAGTCGGTACACAGGTGTACCAGCCAGGTCTCCCGCATCCGGCCGTAGTCGTAGATGGCCGGATTGCCCGCCCGCCGGGCCCACTCGGGATCCCAGTGGACCCGCTGTTGGACGTCGGGGATGTTGAGATCGTCGGGGCGGAAGAATCCCGGCACCCGCTGGCGCTGCTGCACCCCGAGCCGCAGCGCCTTGACCCCGTACAGGCCCATGCCCATACCGGTGTGCCACACCACCATGTCGGTCACCCGCATGGGACCTTTGACCAGCGGTGGCAACTCGTCGCCCTCCTGCACGTCCTCCCACCAGCGGGGCTCGGCCCCCCGACGACGCTCCGCCTCGGTGCTCACCGCCTCGGTGATATCGGCGATCTGCTCGTCGGTGTAGGGCTCGATCTCGATGCAGTCGTACTTGCCCCCGCCTTCGTCGGCCTTGCGCTCCACCGCCCCGCGGTCGGTGCGGATCATCAGCCGGTACTGGGCCGACAGCACGGCGTCCTCAGCAGCGAACACCTCAGCGGTCCACTCGTGAACGGTGCGGGCCGCGAACTCACTTTGCTTGTCGTGAACGCCCACCAGCGCATTCCGCCTGGTCACCCGCATCCCCGGTCGCAACGGCGCCCACCACTCCCGGTAACTGCCCGAGTAGTAGGCGTGGGCCCCCTTGAGCGGATCGCCCTTGAGCAGCGCCTTGGTGTCGGCGTCGAGTTTCTGAACTTCGTTCTCCCCGATGAGGGTGTCGCCCCCGTTCATGTTGGGCGAGGCAATCGGCCCTCCCCACACCGTGCCCGCGCCGTAGTCGGGCTCGCACCACAGCGGATTGTCATCGCCAAACGCCTCGGCCACCTGGCGAAACGCATCCGTGTTCGGATCCCGATACCACGGAGGCTGAGGATGCGGCTGAGCGATCCCAATCCGAGCCCGAAGCCGGCCAATGGCCTCGTCGGTTATCGCTCCAGCCTCAGGCACGCTTGGGACTGTACCTAACGACCTGCCTTACCCGGTGATCCGGCTCCGGAAGGAAAACCCAGCTGTTGCATGCATGTACATGTTGTACAATTTTACCTATGGATTCCGATTTCACTATCCGGACTGAAAACTCAAAGTTCATGATCGAGGTGCTCAGCGTCCCGGTCAGCAAGTTCCGGGCCAACATCTCCCAAATGCTCGACGAACTCGGGGAGGACTACAAAGAGATCACCCTCACCAAGAACGGCAAAGTCATAGCCCACATCCTGCCTCCCAAATACCTGTTCCCATCATTCAAAGGCTCTCTCAAAGACATCATCCACATTCCCGACGGAGTCGACCTTGACAATCTCAGCGCCTTTGACGACGACTGGGAGGAGCAGATGGACGCCAGCTGGGCTCGTTCTGAAGGTGTTTGGCCCCCAGTCGCAGCTGAAAAGCCAGCGATCACCTAACGTGATCATCCTCGATACCAACATCGTGCTGCGTGTCGGCATGGACTGGAAGGCAGATGGGGTTTCAACCGCGGCAGAACAGCTTGTAGTCGACGCACAGGTACGGGGGGAAGCCGCCATAAGCGCGGCCACCATATGGGAGATCGGTGAGCTTGCTGAAAAGGGGATCATCCATGCGAATCTGGCCGTGCTCCTAGGACAATTGGCCGCGGAGGGCATTTCCGTAATCCCCATTGACGGAAACATCGCCGCCCGCGCCGTGCAACTCCGCAGCGAATGGGCCGACAAAGACCCCGCCGACCGCTTCATTATGGCCACTGCCCTACTCACCAACAGCCAATTGGTGACCATCGACGCCGAAATGATCACCTGGAACGGCCCCGCCCGAGTCGTCGACGCCCGAAGCTGAGTCGAGGTTGAATCCCCAGTATTTGAATGTATGCTTGGTGTATGCCTGAAGCCGTTTACGAGAAGCCGAAGCGAAAGGCCATGTTCTTGGGGCCGGAAGCGCTGCACAACCTGAAGTCGACCTCCGCCCGTCGTCGCACTGAGCGCGAGGCTGTAGAAGAAGGCCTCAAACTGTTGGCCGAACAAGACGCTCAGTTCGACGCCATGCTCGACTTCATCGAGTGGGCGACTGCTGAATGGGGAGAACCGACCTCCGATGAGAAAGCCCGCGCCGAGGAGATCTGGTCGAATCGGTGATCTTCGACGCTGGCGTCTTCATCGCACTCGAAAACCCTTCACAGCGCCGGGTCATTCTGGCTTTGGTCCGCAAAATGCAGGCCGAGGGAGTACTGCCGACCACCAATGAGGCTGCACTGGCACAGGCATGGCGGGAGCCCTCTAGGCAGGTGCCCATGGCAATGCTGGTGAAATCAACGAACGTGCACCCCTTCGGTGACCCCCAAACGATCGGTCAGCTCTGTGCCGCAAGCGGAACAAGCGATGTGGTTGATGCCAGCCTGGCAGTACTTGCCAACCAACTCGGAATGAAGGTCCTCACGACCGACGCGTCCGATATGCGCCAACTGGGAGTTGAGGCAGCAGAGCTCTGACGCCCGCCCTCTAATCGATTTCGACGAGAGGCTCTAGGGCGTCGGCCATATGGATTGCCTCCGCTGCATCTTGTTGGGGTATTCGGCAAAATTAGAGTGGCCGGGAGCTCTAGAAGGGATCATCCATGACGAACGAAGCAGCCGCACGCGAGCGCTTGATGACCGGGGAGGCGTGGAACGACTTCTGTGACACGATGCGAGCGGCCGGGCAGGTGGTGATCGACCGCACGCCCAACGCCGATGAGCGAGACCGGGTAGAGGGGTTCCGCTACCTGACCCGCATGTCGCTGATGGCCTATATGCGCTGCATCGAGAACCTCCCCCCGACGGAGAAGAGGCCCATTTGGGTGATCCCGCCGCCCATGAAGGGGGGCCAGGGGGTGCAGTCGCCCGACCAGGATCATGTGGTGCAGCCCATCGACGCAGCCAAGCGGTACCGGGTTACCGGCCAGAGGGGCTCCGCCCCCTATGTCCACATGTCGGCGTGGACCCCGAAGGTGCCCGATTGGGTCGGGGTGGAATCGGTAGGCGAGCGGGCCGTAGACGTCCTAGAGGAGTTCAATCCGAGCTGGTCGCAGACGCCGTTCACCGCCCTGCTCGACGAGTTCACCGACGGCGCAGGCAATGTCGACTTCGTACTCTCAGCAGACGATCCCGGCGTGGACAACTGGATGCAGGTCGCACCCGAGACCCGAGAGCTGATGATGCGCATCGTCTACGACGACCGCGACGCCCAGTCGTCGCCTCGACTGATGATCGAGCCGCTCGAGCCCACCGCGGTTGTTGAAACGCCAGGGGCGGCTGAAATGTCCAAGAGGCTGGCCATGGCCGCCCAGATGGTGCTGTCGGTGCAATCCGACTACGCCGACTGGACCGACACGCTGGTGCAAGCCGAGAACCAGTTGCAGCTCACCCCCAAGCACTACCTCCGAGTGGGCGGCTCCCCCGATGACCGCCACTTCGAGTTCGGCTACTGGCGCATCGGCGACGGCGAGGCGCTGGTGGTGGAGTTCAAGCCCCCGGTGTGCCGCCACTGGAATTTCCAGCTGTGCAACCACTGGATGGAGAACTTGGCCAACTACTTCACCGGACAGGGCTACGCGTCGTCCCAAGACGTGCAGGCCGACGCCGACGGTGTGGTGCGGCTAGTGGTAGCCGCCGAGAAGCCGGCTTCGGGAACCTGGGTGGACACCGCGGGCCGCGACCACGGCGTTATGGGTCTGCGCTTCGTCGAGCACGAGTCGATCCCGGAGATCTCCACGAAGTTGGTGCGTCTCTCCGATCTCGGCTGAGCGCTGATCAGTAGTCGAACACCGAGGGCAGCGCCTCCACGGGGCGGGCCTCGGGAAAGTGCTCGCTGATCTGCGAGGCGTGGTCGGCGTCGTCGATGCGGTTGGGATCGAAGCAGAGGTCGATCCCCCGCTGTTCGAGGTCGGCGTTGAACCGGGCGGCAATGCCGTCGCCGCTTAGAGGGTTGGAAGCCAGCCGGTTCTTGTGGTCGGCGTCGATGTACACGTCGGCCTTCCACAGCACGCTGATGCGAATGTCGGCCAGCGGGGTGCGGTAGACCTCCTCGCCGTGATCGGTGACCACCCACTCCCCATCGGGGCTGGCGGCGGGGGCCAACTGGGCCATCGGGGTGACCCGGGGCGTGCCGATGTCGAAGGGCCCGATGGCGTTGACCTGGTGGAACATGCCGTGGTTGTCGCCCATCAGCGCGGTGTTGGCCATATTCCCCACGTGCTCTTCGGGCGGCTTATCCGGCCCGTTGGGCCAGTAGCGGATGCCTCCGCCCTCCACATCGTTGAGCCACCAGATGGCGGTGGCCTGCGGGAACGACAAGTCGTCGAACAAGCCCGACCACAGCATGGCCCGCAGCAACCACATCGGGGTGTTGGTGCGGTCGCGGCCCGCGAATCGGGGGTTGTCGGTGTGAGCCGGCCCCGCCTCGGGAATGGCCATCATCTGGTTCACATACACGCTGTGGGGCTCGACGATCTCAGCGCCGTAGTAGGCCTTGGCCGAGTCGATGTAGGTCGGATGGTGCAGGAATACCTCTGAGCCCGGAACGGCGATGGTCTCGTTCACCCAGTCGTCGCGGAACCACAGCGGACGGGTGCGGGCATGGGGATCGGCACCGGGGTTGTACCAACCCCCCAGTGGCGCGTACGGAGCCTCCTGGGCCAGCAGCTTGACCGCGGCTCCCACATCGTCGAGCACATCGGTCAGCAGAATCGGCGGATCGGCAACATGCATCCACCCGACCGTACCAAATGGCCGGTGTCATCACGCCAGACCGCCACGGGTCATACTGGAAGCGCCTCTCGAAAGGACGCTTTTGATGCGGATCCTCTATATCGACATCGACACGCTCCGGGCTGATCACCTGGGGTGCGCGGGGTACCACCGCAACACCACACCGAACATCGACACGTTGGCTGCCGAGGGGGTGCGGTTCTCCAACGTCTACGCGTCGGACGTGCCCTGCCTGCCCAGCCGGACCGCGTTGATTACCGGCATGTTCGGGATCCGCAACGGGGTGGCCAACCACGGGGGCATGGCGGCCGATCTTCGTCCCCAGGGCGCGGAGCGCAGCTTCTTCTCTGCGATCGCGGCCAACTCCTGGGCGTCGCGCTTCTATTGGTCGGGCTATCACACCGCGTCGGTGTCCAGCTTCCCATTCCGCCACTCAGCCTCCTGGTGGACCAGCGGGTTCATGGAGAACATGAACCTCATGCGGGGCTTCGGCGGCGAGCGGGCCGACCAGGTGCTGCCCGGAGCGGTGCGCTGGCTGGACGACAATGCCGCTCAAGAAGACTGGTTCTTCCACGTCCATCTGTGGGATCCCCACACCCCCTACAACACGCCGGACGACTACGGGAATCCGTTTGAAGGAGATCCCGTGCCGGCTTGGCACACCGAGGAAGTGCGGGCCCACAACTGGACCCTGGCCGGCCCCCACTCGGCTCAAGAGCCCTGGGGGTTCAAGCCCGATGAGTGGGGCCCACCCCCGCCCCGCCAGCCTTGGAACCTATCGACCATGGACGAGGTCAAGCAGACCTTTGACGGCTACGACACCGGCATCCGCTACGCCGACGACGCGGTAGGCACTCTGATGAACAAGCTGGCCGACTGCGGCGTGCTGGACGACACCGCCATCCTGGTCTCCTCCGACCACGGCGAGGCATTCGGCGAGCTGGGCGTTTACGCCGACCACCAGGGGGCCGACGAAACCACCTGCCACATCCCCTCAGTACTGCGCTGGCCCGGGCTCGAGCCCCAGGTGCATGAGGGGCTGCTCTACCACCTCGACGTAGGCGCCACCATCGTGGATCTGGCCGGGATCGACATCCCCTTCTTGTGGGACGGCAAGTCGGTGGCCGATGACATCAGAACCGGCGACCACGGAGGGCGAGAGTCGTTGGTGCTTTCTCAGGGGGCTTGGTCGGTGCAGCGGGGCGTGCGCTGGGACGACCACCTCTACCTGCGGACTTGGCACGACGGCTACCACGCGGCCTGGAACGACGAAATGCTGTTCGACATCAGCGCCGACCCCCACCAGACCGCCGATCTGGGCGAACAGGCCCCCCTGCTGCTGGCCGACGGTCGAGACATCCTCGCATCGTGGACCGACGACCAGATGAGCCGCAGTTACAGCCCCATAGACCCGCTGGAGATCGTCATGGAAGAAGGCGGCCCCTTCCACTGCCAAGGCCACCTGCCCGAGTATCTGGAGCGCCTCGGTTCGACAGGTCGATCCGAGGCCGCGGCGGTACTTCGAGAGCGCCATTCGGGCGACCAGACTTCCACCGGCCTCTCGGGGATCCCTAAAGACGTGCTTGAGAGCCTCGGGGTCGACAATTGACGCCGGTACTGCCCGGTAGGACCATCACCGGGATGTCGGCGGTCCTTTTGCCCCATCTCGACCCGGCCACAGTCGACTGGGCGTCGTTAGACGCCCACATCGTCCGCACCCATGAAGCCGGTCTTACCCCGGCGGTGAACATGGACACCGGCTACGTCCAGCTGATCGATGCCGACACCCGGGTGGGGGTGCTCGACCGGGCGGCAGCCATCACCGGCGGGGATTTCGTGGCCGGGGCGTTCACAGCCGACCAACCGGGGGCGGCGTTCGACCTTGGCGCCTATCTCCGGGCCGCTGATGAGGTCACCGCCCGAGGCGGCCTGCCCGTGGTGTTCCCGTCGCACGGGCTGAACGACCACGGCGATGACGCCTGGCTCGACGCCCACGCCCAGCTGGCCGACCACATCGACCGGTTCATCGGGTTCGAGCTCGGCCCTATGTTCGTGTCCTACGGCCGCATCGTGTCGCTGGACACCTACCGGGGGCTGCTGGACATCCCCCAATGCATCGGGGCCAAGCACTCCTCTCTGAACCGGCGATTGGAGTGGGACCGGCTGGCGGTGCGCAACGAGGTGCGCCCCGATTTCATGGTGCTGACCGGCAACGACCTGGCCATCGACATGGTTATGTTCGGCTCCGACTACCTGCTGGGCCTGTCCACCTTCGCACCCGACAAATTCGCCGAGCGCGACCGCCTGTGGGCCATGGGCGACCCCGACTTCTACCAGCTCAACGACGTTCTCCAATACTTGGGCCAATTCACCTTCCGCCCGCCGGTGCCGGCTTATCGCCACAGCGCGGCCATGTTCCTCCAAATGCGGGACTGGGCAGAGAGCGCATCAGTGCCCATTGGCGCGCCAACTCGTCCTGACAGCGACCAAGACATCCTGCGCGACATCGGCGAACGGCTGGGAGTGCTATAGCCGATGCCTCGGTTCACCCAGGTGAAGAACCTGACCAGCGTGGCCGCGCTGCGCGACCACCTAGAGGGCCTGGGGGTGGAGATCCCCATCGACGACGAGGTGGACCCCTCCGGGGCGCTGGCCCAGCCGATGGAGATCACCGACGGCTCAACCGGGACGAAGACTGCCCTCAACCGATGGGCAGTGCTGCCCATGGAGGGCTGGGACGGAGAGACCGACGGGCGGCCGTCCGATCTGGTCCGGCGTCGGTGGGACCGATTCGCGGCCAGCGGAGCCGGGCTGGTGTGGGGTGAGGCCACCGCGATTCGACCGGACGGCCGGGCCAACCCCAACCAGTTAGTGCTAGACGAGACCACCGTTGAAGACTTCGCCGCGCTGCGAAATCGACTAGACCCGGCACAGGTGACGGTGCTCCAGCTCACCCACTCTGGCCGCTATGCCCGACCCACCGCCGCCGGACCGGCCCCCAAGACGGCGTACGAACACCCGCTGCTGGATGCCCGGGCCGGTTCAGGGCCGAACGAGGTGCTCACCGATGATGAGCTGGACGAGTTGGTCGAGCAGTTCGCCGACCGGGCGGTGCTGGCTCGCCAGGCCGGGTTCGATTTCATGGACATCAAGGCCTGCCACGGCTATCTGGGCCATGAGTTCCTTTCGGCGGTCGATCGCCCCGGCCCCTACGGCGGAGATCTGGAAGGCCGGACCCTCTTTTTGAGGTCGATCATCGAGCGGATCCGCCGGAGGTCCCCCGAACTTGGGGTAGCGGTCCGACTGTCGCTGTTCGACTTCGTTCCCCATACCGCCGGCGAAGGCGGCGTCGGAGTTCCCGAGGCCCCCGGCCCCTACCGCTTGGCCTTCGGGGGCGACGGGTCGGGAGTGGGCATCGACCTCTCCGAAGCTCACCGGTTGCTGGAGATGCTGAGCGATCTCGGCGTGGGGCTGGTGTGCGTCTCCGCAGGCAGCCCGTACTACGTGCCCCACATCCAGCGTCCCGCCTACTTCCCCCCCTCCGACGGCTACCAACCACCCGAAGACCCCCTGGTTGGAGTGGCCCGCCTGATCGCGGCCACCGACGAAATCTCCCAGCGGCATCCCAAGGTGCGGGTAGTGGGTGCGGGCCTGTCGTACCTCCAGGAATGGCTGCCCAACGTGGGCCAGGCCCTAGTGGCCCGCGGTGCGGCTGACGCTATTGGCTTGGGCCGCATGATCCTGGCGTACCCGCACATGCCCGCCGACTTGCTAGCCGGAAGGGAACTCGACCGGCGCCTCATCTGCCGCACGTTCTCCGACTGCACCACCGCCCCCCGCAACGGCTTGATCTCAGGGTGCTATCCGTTGGACGACTTCTACAACCAGCGAGAAGAGCGCCTCCAGCTCGCGGCATTCAAACGGGAAACCAGGGCCCGGCTGCGCTGAACGCTCTACTCAGGGGGCGGTCGGAGCGCGCCCAGGCAAAAGCGCCACAACCCATCAAACCGGGCGTGCGTTGAGCCAATTCGACCAAGGGCGAAGAGATGGGCGGCCAGCGAGACGTCGAAGAAGAGATCGGCCAGTTCTTCCACTTCGATGTCCGATCGGATTGATCCGTCGGCCGCTCCGGCGGCGATGATGCCGGAGATGAGCTGCCGTAATGGATCCCAGGCGAGTCGCAGGCCATCAGGCCTGCTGGCAGCCAATTGGTTGTGCAAGGCGGCCATGGAGCGGACAATCTTTGCCGGAGGAGCATCTTGGCCTCTTACAAAGTCCCACAATGTCCGCACACAAATCTCAAGCCTGACCAGCGGAGGGGCTCCAGCGTGAACGGTGGCGGGAACGTGCTCCACGAGCTGGGTGATCAGCTCCTCGAATAGGGCCAGAACAAGGTCGTCCTTGGAGGAGAACAGCTGGTAGAAGCGCCGGAGCGAGCCTCCGGAACGCTGCACCACGTCTTGCACGGTGAACTCCACCGAGCCTTCCTCTTCGAGCAGGGCCAATGCCGCGTGCACGAATTCGCCGCTGCGAGCCAGGGCCTGAACTCGGGCGCTGTCCAGCGACCGCTCCAGCATGCGCTGCTCCCAGGAACTGAGCGCCGACAGCTCGGAATCTGCGTTCTCTACCTGGTTATCTGTGTTTTCAGGGTCGATTTCTGAATTCTCAACTTCGGTTTCTACGTTCTCAACGCTGATATCTCTGTTCTCAGTGTCGTCGTTCATGTTCCCATAGTTTGATATTTAGGTTCTCTTATGCGAGAATTATATTCTCACAAAGGAGAAGAGGGTTATGTCGCCCCCCACACTAGCCACAGGAATCGACTTCACCGACATGGACATGTACGCGGTGGCCGAACCCTACGAGCTCTATGACCAGCTTCGGGCCCACGCTCCCATCTGGCTTCACCCCGAGACCGCCAATGAAGAGTCCTTCTGGCTCGTTACTTCTCACGAACTTGTCACCCAGGCCCACCGGATGGGCGCTCTGTTGTCCCATCAGACCGGGCCAGGCCGCGACGGCACCGGTGGGATCACTCTCCCCGACGTCGAATTGGGCCCCGGGATCATGATGATCATGACCGACCCCCCCGACCACACCCGCTACCGGAAGCTGGTCAGCAGGGGATTCACCCCCCGGATGGTGCGAAAGCTAGAGGAGAGCCTCCGCATCCGCAGCCACCACATCATCGATGCGTTGGACGGTCGCACCAAGGGCGACTTTGTGGTCGACTTGGCCGCTGAGCTGCCCCTGATGGCCATTGCCGACATGGTTGGCGTCCCCTTGGAGGACCGCCACAAGTTGTATGACTGGACCAACTGCGCCATTGGTCGATTCGATCCCGAATTCCAGGACCTCGACGATCCTTACTCACCGCTAAACGGGACGATGGACGCCTTCAACATGACCATCTACGCCCAGGAGCTCACCGAGGAGAAGCGGCGCTGTCCCCGCGACGACCTGATGACGGATCTCGCCGAGGCCAAGGTGACCATGGCCGATGGGACGGTGACCGAGCTCAACGACTTGGAGATCTCGCTGTTCTTCACCCTGCTCATCATCGCCGGCAACGAGACCACCCGAAACGCCATTACCCACGGCCTGTTGGCATTCCACAACTTCCCCGGCCAGTGGGAGCTGCTCCGCCGCCATCCCGAGCATCTCTCCACCGCAGCGGACGAGATCATCAGATTCAGCACCCCGGTGCGGTACTTCCGCCGCACCGCAGTTGCAGACCTCGAATTGGGCGGGGCGAAGATTCGAGCCGGAGACAAGGTGGCCCTGTGGTACGGGGCCGCCAACCGAGACCCCAAGGTGTTCGACGACCCCCACCGTTTCGACATCACCCGTTCCCCCAACCCCCATCTGGCCTTCGGCGGGGGCGGCGCCCACTATTGCCTGGGCTCGCACCTGGCCAAACTGGAGTTGAAGGTTCTGTTCGGGGCGCTTATGAATCGGCTGCCAGAGATCGAGGTGATCGGCCCGCCCGAACGGCTGCGCGACCTCCTTGTCAACGGCATCAAGCACCTCCCGGTGCGGTACGGCGCCGTGGCCAGCGCCGAAGCCGCCTAGCTTTCAGATTCCCTTTCCCCGATACTGTGGGGGCCGAATTCGGCAATGAAACTGGCGAGGGAGCTGATCAGTGCCCGACCTCCACTTAGAAAAACGCGACCACATCGTTACCGTCACCATCGACCGACCTCCCGTCAACGCGGTAACCACCGCCACCATGGCCGAGATCCGAGACGTGTTCACCACGCTGGGCGACGACCGAGACGTGCGGGTTGCCATCTTCACCGGTGCGGGTGACAAGTCATTTGTCGCGGGCGTCGATCTGAAGATTTCAGGCACTGAGCCCCGCAACCAGCGTCCCCCCACGGAGCTGACCGATCCCGGCCTGGTGGCCCGAGAGGCCATGTGGGCCATCATCGACTGCGCAGTCCCGGTAATCGGGGCCATCAACGGCTATGCCCTGGGCGCGGGTCTGGCCTATGCCGCCTGCTGCGACATGCTGGTGGCCTCCGAGAACGCCACCTTCAGCACGCCGGAGATCAACGTCGGGCTCCTGGGGGCCAGCGCGCACCTCTCGTCGATGATGGGTCGCCACAAGGCCCGAGAGATGTTCTTCACCGGCGAGCAGGTGTCGGCGCATGAGATGTACCGCATCGGGGCCGTCCGAGAGGTGACCGCCCCCGACCAGCTCATGGACACCGCGCTCGAGCTGGCCCAAGAGCTAGCCGCCAAGAGCCCGATCGCTATGCGCCTGGCCAAGGAGTCGATGAATCGCATCGAAGACCTCCCGCTAAGAGAGGCCTACCGAACCGAGCAGGACTACACCACCCGCCTCATGCGCTTCGACGACTCCCGAGAAGCCCGCCGCGCCTTCAGAGAGAAGCGCGACCCCGAGTACAAGTGGCAATAGCAACGAGCCAACAGCCCATCAGTTCGATAGTTGAAGATGTGGGAATCACCCTTGGCCACCCTCAACTTCTGCTCTTGAATCGGATAAGCGAATTCCAATTGCGTTTACCATGGCAATGTTGTCACATCCACCTCGGTCGCTCTTTTTGTCTATCGCGAATTGATATAGGCCATCAACTTTGTCAACCACGAGTCTTGGAGGATATTTGCAAACACCATCGTAAAAGACAATGAGCAAGTCATATTGTGGCAGTTCGTTGACGACCATTAGCGAACAACTTGTACTGCGGTCATAAATTAGGTGTTGAACCTGAGACGACACAACACCCTGACAGTCAAGTTGTTCGACCCTGAGCATTGGTGTTATTGCATCGAATAGTTCAGCCAACTCTGGCGATGCAGGACGACCATTATTCTCATCGATTGATAAAACGTCCAACGACTCAACAATTTCCCTTCCATCTCCGCGAACCTCAAAGCCTCTATCTCTAACCCGAGCTATCAAAATTATCCCTAGAAATATCAGACCCACAGCTGCCACAGCGAAAACAATCCTCTTGCGGTGTCTTGTCAATTCCATTGACCTTCTGCTTGGGGTGAGTTCATTTCTGTCTAAAACCCGATTCTAACTGCTCATCCAGTGACAATCCCCTAAAATGACTGTCAAAAGGCGACAAATTTATGTCGTCTTTTGACAGGGTCGGCTACTCCAAACACCATGTGCAACGAATCCTGGGCGACACGTGGGACCAGTTCGGCGTGGAGACCGCTGCCCAAGGCGTAGCCTTCGCTGTCGCCCAGGGGTGGACCACCGTTCCTACGCAATGCCGCTGAACAGCTTGGCGTTGTCCCAGTTGAGCATCTTGCCGATCGGGGTTAGCTCGATGGTGGCGTTGAGGTTCTTCTCGTAGTAGTCCTGGGTCTGCTTGGGCATCACTTCGCGGGCGGTTCGGTAGGGGGCGTATTTCTCGTCGAGGGCTTGGGCGATCCGCTGGGCCAACTCCTCTGTGGGCTCAATGATCCGGCCGACGCACTCCACATGCACGGCCCTCAGCTCGGCCCACTGCTCGCCTGATTCCACGAGGAACGAACACCGCTGGTCGTTGCGAACCCGCACCACCTTCTTGCCCCGGGTAACCATGTAGATCTTTCGATCCAGCAGCACATACCAGACGGGAAGGGAGATCGGCTGGCCGTTGGCCCGCAGCGTCGTCAAAGTGCCGTTCACCGAGGTCTCCAGCATCTCCCAGCATTCCTCGGGCGACATCCGCACCGTGGGCTTCTTCTGCTCAGCCACTTATCGGCCCCCTCAGTTCCCGGCGGAGGATCTTGCCCGAAGCCGACTTGGGGATGGACTCCACAAACCGCACTTCGCCGAGTTGCTTGTAGGTGGCCACTTGGCCGGCTACGAAGGCCTTCACCGCCTCTTCGTCGGCGGCGGCGTCGGGAGCGACCACCACGAAGGCTAGCGGCACCTCGCCGCTCTCTTCATCGGGTAGGCCGACCACGGCGGCGTCGGTGATCTGGGGGTGCTCCACCAGCAGCGCCTCCAACTCGGCAGGGGCCACCTGGAATCCCTTGACCTTGATGAGCTCTTTCAGCCGGTCGACGATGTAGACGTGGCCGTCGCCGTCGATCCGGGCGATGTCGCCGGTGCGCAGCCAGCCGCCGTCGATGGTCTCCGCGGTGGCCTCGGGGTTGTTGAGATAGCCCTTCATCACCTGGGGTCCGCGAATCCACAGCTCGCCCTCGGCATCGATGGGCTGGTCTTCCCCTGAGTCGGGGTCGACGATTCTGACCTCGGTGTTGGCCACCGTCAGCCCCACCGACCCCGCCTTGAAGTTCCCCGGTGGGGTGGCGTGGGTTATCGGGCTGAGCTCGGTCATTCCATATCCCTGCGACACCTCGCAGCCGATCCGCTCCGACGCTTCTGCGGCCACTTCGGCCCCCAGCGGCGCGGCCCCGGACAGCACCTGACGCAGCGACGAGAGGTCGAAGTCGGCCACTGCGGGGTGCTTCGCCAGCGCCAGCACAATGGGGGGCACCGCGAAGAACCGGGTCACTTGGTGACGCTCGATTAGCGACAGCGCCTGGGCCAAGTCGAAGCGGGGCATGGTCACCAGCGTGGCCCCGTGATGGAGCTGATCGTTCATGAGCACCTGCATCCCGTAGATGTGGAAAAAGGGCAGCACGGCCAGCACCACGTCGCTGGACTGGGAGGCAATCGACGAGGCGCACTGCTCGATGTTGTTCACCAGATTGGCGTGGGTGAGCATCACCCCCTTGGGCAACCCGGTGGTCCCCGATGAATAGGGCAGCACCACCACGTCATCGTGAGGGTCGACCTCGACCTGGGCGATCGGCTCGCCCATCAGCAACTGCATGGCGACGCCCTCGGATGGGTTCTCAGTGTCGATTACCACAACATCGCCCGCCACCCCGGCTTGGCTCATAGCCACCTGGGCTTGGGCGGCGAAACCCTCAGCGGCGAACACCAGCTTCGCCCCCGAGTCGGTGAGCTGATAGGCGATCTCCTCAGCGCCGTAGGTGGGGTTGACGGTGGTAACCGCTCCGCCGGCCACCGCGACCGCGTGGAACACCACCGGATACCACGGCGAGTTGGGCGCGACCAGCGCGGCGACGTCGCCCCGTTGGAACCCCCCGGCAACCAAGCCCCCGGCCAGGGAATGCACCGACTGGGCCAACTGTCCGAACGTGAGCGACCACTCCCCCACCCCGTCGATCACCGCCGGTTGGTCGGCAAGCTCTGCGGCCCGCTCCAGCACGAACCCCGTTACCGGCTGCGAGCTCAGAGGCTCATCGGGCAGCAGGCTGGAGTGGACGATCACTGGGCTTTAGGGAGCTGGCGTGATGCCGTGGAACGGGCTGCCGGCTTCTTGATACTCCTCGAGCAGCTTGAAGAACTCCTCGCCGAAGGGGCTCTCACCCCGAAGCGGCATGGCCGCCCGGACAACGGTGAAGTCCAATGGCGCCAGTTCGGCAGCGGCGTCGAAGTGGCGAGCGGCACCTGCTTCGCCGCCGGCGCGCCGAAGGTGGGCGGCGAGGCGGAAGTGCAAGCGGGCGGCCAACTCGTCGTCGTCGAGGTCGGCGATCTCGCTGTCGGCGTCATCGGGGACGACGCCTTGGCGGACCCAGGCGCGTATCTGGTCGAAATGACCCTCACGAGTGCGTCCGGTGAATTCGCTGAACATGTCGGTGCCGAACTCGCTGGCGTTCGGCCTCGCAATTCGCCCCTGCTCGTCGATCCAGACCACCGCGGGCACGTTGCTGATGGCGTAGAGCTCGGTGAGCAAGTGATCGGCATCCATAAGCACCGGGTAGGAGATGCCCTCGGCCAGTTCTCGCACCTGATCGGTGGCCTCGTCAATGGCCACCGCGATCACCATGAAGCCGTCATCGGCCAGCTCATCGTGCAATTCCTGCCACCCGGGCAGGTCGAAGGCGCATCCTCACCAACTGGAGAAGGCAACCAAGAGCCGCTTTTTGCCGGCATAGTCAGAAAGGCTCCGATCAACTCCGTCGAGGTCGGCAAAGGTGAAATCCGGCGCTTGGCGGTCGCGCAGAGCAGCGCGGCGGGTGGCGTTGGGCTGGCCAAGCACCACGATGCCAGCGTCGGGATCCACCAGGGTCGGCCGGTCCAGGGCATCAGCGGCTACCGAAAGGTCGACCTTGTCGCCCACCTCGATGGCCGAGCGGTCCCTCACCGGAACGCACATGTCATCGCGGCAGAGCCCTTCGGGCTTGAGCGTCCACCCGATGGCTGCGGAGAGTGCGCCGGGTTCGACAAGCGGGCGCCCTTCAACCCACTCTCCTGAGGCAGTGGCCACCTCATCGCCAAGGATGGTGATAGTTGTCATGGCAAGAGCTCCTTTACTCAACAGGCTGGGTCGGAATGGGGTCGCCGACCGGCAGATAGGTTCTGACTTCGGGGAAGTACTCATAGCGGCGCACCAAGGAGCCGGCCGAGTGCTTGTCGGGCGAGAGGCTGGCCCCCATCATGGCAGGAAGGTCGAACGTGCCGAGCCCTTCAGCCGCAGCCTTGAATGTCTCCGGCGTGATGTTGCCACCGGCTGCCTCCAAGATCTTCACGGTGAGAGCGAAGACCCGGCAGTGGTTGACTACGCCGTTGACAATATCGTCGTTGGTGAGATCGAGAGGCTCGTCGCCTGATCTCTCCTCGAATGTGGCAAGGCATTCCTGTACACCGGGGTCGGCCAGCGCTTCCTCGCTGGTCGGCTTGTTGGTGGTCACCGCAAAGGTGCGGGCCATGTACTCGTCTTCAATGCCCTGATCGTTGGCGATGTCCAGGCGGTCGGCAGCCTGTCCATTGGTGTGGGCAATGCGCACCTCCCAGCCAATTCGCTGCGCCGAACTGATGATGCCATACACGTTGGACAAGTTGAGGATCAGATCAACCCCGTCGGCCTCCATTCGGGTGGAAATGGCATCGGTATTCTGCTCGTTCTGAACGGTGTCAGTGGAGGGCGCACCCGGGGAATAGACACCGACGACGTTGATGCCCGCCTCTTCCAACAACGGCAACACGGCATCGGCATACTCCTTGTCGGGGGGTGCCTCGTAGTAAACGCCCACGCTGTGCCCGTCGAGATCGCCGGCCCGGATCATCTCGGTGGTCCCGCCGACCCGCTGGCGGGTCTGTTTCATCTCGGTGGCGAAGAACAGGCCGTTGGACCGCTCCTGGCGCTCGGTGTTCTCGCCGAAATGGCCCACATAGGGATGCCCGTGCAGCTCGGTAATGCACAGGGCGTTGTCCTCGAGGAACTGGCCAATCACCACGAACACCTTCTTGTCCTCGATCAGCTCGGTACACACCCGCTCACTGTCGGTGGACCCGATCGGCAGGAAAGAAACCACATGGACGACGACGTTGCGACCGTGGATGCCCCCCCGCTCATTCAGGTCTGCGGACAGGGCGGCGTATAGGTCCTGCACCGGGAAGATGCCGAGGTCGATGCCGAACATCTCATTTATCTGCACCGGATCGATGGCGGCCACGCCGATGGCGACCTCGGTTTCCGTTACCCCCTGGTAGCTGTTGGTCAACACAACCGGGGTGGGAGTCGGAGTCGGCTCTGCGGGGGCCTCGACCGACTCCTCGGATGGTTCGTCGGCCGGTTGCTCGGCGGGCTCCTCAGCCGTCTCGTCAGCGGGCTCCTCCGCGGGTGCTTCGCTGGGCTCCTCGGCGGGCGCTTCTGCGGGCGCCTCGGCCGGTGCAGCCGTTTGCTCTTCGGCCGCGGCCGGCTCGGATGCGCCGTCATCGTCGTTGCCGCCGCAGGCCGCGGCCACCAACGCCAGAGCGACCAGCAGCCACCACCATCTCCTCACAGCCTTAGAACCCCTATTCGTTCCGGTCATGTTCTTTCTCCAATGCTGTGGCCGGATAGGTGAAAGTACGTCATTTGATCCCCAACCGGGCGAATTGGTCATCGGGCGCGTTCACTTCGTTGAGCGCGGTGTGCAGCAGGTCGAGCATCTCATCGGCTGATGACTCGCTGCTGCGGTTCTCCTGCTCGTTGGGGTCGACGTCGAGATCGAACAGGAAATGTCGGTCGTTGCAGGCATTGGTCGTCGCCCACAGCGGCAGCGTGTCGCCCGGCTCATAGGGCTGGCGGATCACCGGCACCTCCGATCCCGGCATCCGGTCGAGCCAGGCTCGGTGGTCAGGCGGGGGAAGTCCGGGCATGCCGATGTCGCCGAACGGCATGGTAGACCACCGGTTGGACCACATCGACAGCGGGAAGTTCTCCCCGCTTGCCCCCCGGGCGTACTTGCGCTGGCCGTCGTTGATCTGCACCCAGCCGCCGAACACCCCGCCCAGCGCCCATTCCCGAATGGAGTCGGCTTCGCCGGTGAGCAGCGGGGCCATGGAGCGGCCGTGGGTTGTCTGCATCACCTCGGCATCGAAGATGTCGGCCACCGTGGCGAAGATATCCACATTGGTGGTCAGGGCATTGCACACCTGCCCGCCGGGTTTGCCAGGCCACGACATCAGCAGCGGCGTGTGGCCCAGCGGCTCGTACTGGGGCACGCCGGGCTTGCCCCAGATGTCGCGGCCCTCCCGCTCGTCGCCCAGGTAGTGGCCATGGTCGGTGCACACGATCAGCGCGGTGTCGTCCCATAGGCTCTGCTCGTCGAACCGGTTCAGGATCTGCCCGAACCAGTGATCGATCATCGACAGCTTGGCCCCGTAGTTGGCCCGCAAATGGCGGGCCTCCCTATCCGAGAAGTTCCCCGAGGCGATGCCCCCGTCGATATAGGGCGGCCAGATGATCCACTCCTCACCCCACGGCTCGTCGTGATAGCGGCCGGCCCACGGCACCGGCGTGTCGAACGGCTCGTGGGGATCGAACTCGTCCACGAACATGAACCACCGGTCGTGATGGGGGGTGTCCTCAGCCAAGAACCGGGCCGCCGAGCTCATTGTCATCGGCCCCGGATAGTCCTCCTCGGCCCGGAAGAAGGTGCGCGACCGGTCGTAGGCCCGATCCATCTCCTTGATCCCCCACATCTTCGACCACCACCAGCCGCCCTTTCGGGCCGGCATTGTCGGCGTGCCGGTCCAGGAGGGGTCGTAGTAGGTGCGCCATGGATCGCCCTCGTGGCCCCTCAGGTAGTCCCAGCAGTGGAAATCGGTGTGGTAGTTCTCCCCGCCGGTCTCAAACAGGTGGGGATGGTCGGTGACCAGTGCGGTGGTCACCCCTTGGCGGCGCAACACCCGGGTGATGGTCTCCTCCCACAGCTCGACCGACCCCCACGGCTTCCATAGAAAATCCAATGCCCCGCACAGGATGTCGTGGCGAGCCGGCATGCAGGGCAGCGACCCCGTCACGTGGCGGGTGAACCGAGTGGCCCGCTCGGCCGCGAACCGATCCAAATTCGGCGTCTCAAACTCGGTGCCCCCGTAGCTCCCCAACATATGCCGGTTCAGCGAATCCAACAGGACTACCGCGACATTGGACGGTGCGCTCATCACATCTCCTGCCTAGCCTCAGGCATCTCTTCGAGCCACTCACGCTACTCTCATGGGCCAGCGCAGGCAGAATAAGCCACGGGCAAACGGGGGAGCTTTGGACAACGAGCAGACACAGAGCGAATCCATCGACTCTCTGGCGACAACGGTGCTTGAGGGTGAGGCCGCTCGGCGTGATGCCCAAAAGGCCGACGTGCTGTTCCCCGACGATTTGCTGCCCGGTGTTGGCGGCGCGCAGACCACCCTCAAAGAGGGCCTGCGCAAGGGCGGCTTCCAGACCTTCGTCGTTCTTCTGGCGTTGAACAGCCTCGACGAGTTGGAGAACAGCGCGGTGGCCATCTTGGGACCCGACATAGGCGAGAGTTTCGGGGTGAGCGATGGGGCTATCACCGCCATCAGCACCGCGTCGCTAATGTTCTTCGTGCTCGGTGCCGGCCCCATGGGATGGCTGGCCGACCGCTTCCGCCGCGGCCCCATTGTGGGCATCGCCAGCGGGGCCTTCGCCGCCTTCAGCGCTCTGTCGGGGGCGGCGGTCAACGCCCTGATGTTCTTCTTCATGCGGTTCTTCGCCGGCATGTCCAAGGCCAACACCATCACCGTGCATCCCAGCATCCTGGCCGACACCTACCCGCTCCAGACTCGGGGCCGCATGTACGCCACCAATGCTGGGGTGGGACGGGTGTTCTCCGCCATTAGCCCGGTCCTCGCCGGGGGCATCGCGGTATGGGTCGGCGGCGACGACGGCTGGCGGTGGGCGTTCTATCTGCTCGGGCTGCCCACCGCGGCATTGGCTTTCTTCGCCTTCTTCTTGCGGGAGCCGCCCCGGGGCCAATGGGAGCAAAAGCACGTTCTAGGGGCCGGACTCAAGCAGGACAACAAGATGCCCATCTCGGTGGAGGCCGCTTTCACTCGCATCTGGAACATCGACTCCATTCGCAGCATGACCATCGCGTTCGCTGCTATGGGCTTCGCTCTCTTCCCGGCCGGTTCAATCCAGTCGTTCTTCTTGGAGGAGGAGTTCGGCCTAGACGCCTTGGAACGAGGCCTGGCGGTGGCCCCGGCAGGACTCGGGCTAATCATGTTCTTGCCGTTTGTCGGGCGCCGCTTCGATGCCACTTTCCGGAAAGACCCCAACCGGGCGCTGCTGCTGATAGGCGTGCTGCTGGTACCCATCGGGGTGCTTGTACCCATCCAGTACGCCATGCCCAACCTGGCTCTGTTCATGGTGTTCTCCGCGATCAATTCCACGCTCTTGGGCGGGGCCTTCTCTATGGTGCAGCCAGCCATCCAAGCGGTGTTCCCCTACCGCCTGCGAGGCATGGGCACTGCCATCTTGACCTTCTTCATGGTCATGGTGGGCGGAGTTGGGGGCAGCATCATCGCCGGCTTCCTCCAGAACGAACTCGGCGAGCAAACCGCCATCACCATCATCACCGCGATCGCCATGCCTATCGGTGCCTACTTCGTGCTACGGGGGGCCGGCCGGGTGCGTCGCGATCTCTCCTTGGTCGTTGGCGAGCTGAGGGAAGAACAGGACGAAGAGCGTCGCCAAGCCGAAAGCGACCCCGACGACATTCCGGCCATCCAGTTGGCCCACGTGGATTTCAGCTACGGGCAGGTACAGGTGCTGTTCGATCTCGGCTTCGATGTGCGCAAACAGGAGACGCTGGCCCTGTTGGGAACCAACGGCGCGGGCAAGTCCACTGCGCTCAAGGTGATCACCGGCCTGGTAACCCCCGAGCGGGGCGTGGTGCGCCTGCACGGCCAGACCATCACCTTCGCCACCCCCGAGCAGCGGGCCGCCATGGGATTGCACATGCTGCCCGGCGGGGCCGGGGTGTGGAGCGACCTGACGATCGGCGACAATCTGCTCATGGGGGCCTACGCCTACCGCAAGGACCCCGACGACCGGGACCGGCGCATCGAGAAAGTGCTCGAGATGTTCCCCGAATTGGCCACGCGGCCCAAAGAGCGGGCCGGCAACCTCTCGGGGGGACAGCAGCAGATGCTGGCGTTGGCCCGGGTGATGCTGCACGAACCCGAGGTGCTGATGATCGACGAGCTGTCGCTGGGGCTGGCACCGGTGGTGGTTCAGTCATTGCTGGAGACCATCGAAGAGCTCAAGGATCAGGGCCAGACCATGATCATCGTGGAGCAGTCTCTGAACGTGGCTTTGGCGATCTCCGACCGCGCCGTGTTCTTGGAGAAGGGGCAAGTGCGATTCGAGGGCCCAGCCCAAGAGCTGGCTGAGCGTGATGACCTGGCCCGGGCGGTCTTCCTGGGTACAGAGGGTGGCTGATGAGCCCTGCCACTGTCTCGGTGCTCGGAACATGGATCACCCAGCAACTGGCGTTCGACGGGGTGGTCAACGGCTTGGTGACCGGCCTGGTGGCCATGGGGATCGTGCTGATCTACCGATCCACCCGGGTCATCAACTTCGCGGTGGGCAACATGGGCATCATCGCGGCCTCGATGATGGCGCTGCTGATGCTGAACTACGGCTGGGGGTTCTGGTTGGCTCTGGTGCTCTCGCTGGCATTGGGCGTTTTGTTCGCCGCCGCAGTGGAGCTGACCGTCATCCGCCGCCTGTTCACCTCTCCCCGGGTGATCGTGCTGGTGGCCACTGTGGGCATTGCCCAGCTGGCCCAACTTGTGGTCTCCCAGCTCCCCGACATCGAGGCGGCCGGCAAGAAATATCCGGTACCGGTCGGCTCTATCTGGGAGGACGTCTGGTTTACCGAGATCCGAGTGCGGGGTCCGCAGCTCACCATCCTCATCGCGGTGCCGCTGCTGGCCCTGCTGCTGGGCTGGCTGATGAACCGAACTGCGTTCGGAAAATCGGTTGCTGCGTCGGCCAACAACCGCGACCTCTCCCGACTATCGGGTATCAACCCCAAGATTGTGTCCACCTTCGTGTGGGTGATGGCCGGGCTGTTGGCCTCGGTGTCGATGATCATGCTCTCAGGATCCAGCGGACAGGTGGCCGGGTTGGCCAACCTGGGGCCCCAGACGCTGGGCAAGGCGATGGTGGCCGCGGTGTTGGCCGCCATGGTGTCTTTCCCGCGGGCCATGTTGGCCGGAGTGCTGATCGGCGTCCTCGACGCCCTGTTCAGGTTCAACTTCTTCACCGAAACCGGGCTCATCGACTTCGTCATCTTCTTGGCCGTGCTGGTGGCCGTTTACTTCCAAAGCCGGAGTCAAGGAGAAACCGGGGTCTTCTCGTTCACCCCCAAGGTGCGGCCGATCCCCGAGCGGCTGCGGCAGGTGTGGTGGCTGCGGCATCTGTCTCGTATCGCGCTCGTAGCGCTGTTGGTTCTCGGCGCCATCTTGGTGCAGCTCCCCGGTATCTCCAACCTGCCTTCTCGCCAGCTTCTTTACGCCACCGTGTTGTGCTTTGCGGTATGCGGCCTGTCGGTCACCATCATCACCGGCTGGGCCGGTCAGCTCTCTTTGGCCCAGATGACCTTTGCCGGAATGGGCGCCTTGTTCGCCGCCGGCCTCAAGCGGGGACTGTCCATGGACTTCACCGTGGGAACCGGGTTTCTGCCCGGCGACGCCCTGTCGTACGACTTCTTCGACATCCAGTTTGAGACCAGCGGAATCCCGTTCATGGCGGCCATACCCCTGGCCGCGCTGTTCTCGGCACTGGTGGCCGCGGTGATCGGAATCGGGTCGCTTCGGGTCCGCGGCCTCTACTTGGCTGTCACCACGTTTGTGTTTGCCCTGGCTGCCCAGCAGTACCTATATCGGCGGCCGTTCTTCACCGGCGGGAGTTCCTCGTCGGTGTCGTTTCGCCGAGGCGAGCTGTTCGGACTCGAGCTCAAGTCGCAGAAGGCTTACTACTACGTCTGCCTGGCCTTCTTGTTGATCGTGGTGATCATCGTGAGCCGACTGCGCCGCTCGGGTGTCGGACGCTCCATCATCGCGGTGCGAGACAACGCCGACTCCGCGTCCGGCTACACGGTGGGCCCGGTGCGCTCGAAGCTCTCGGCGTTCGCGCTGGCAGGGGGCATCGCCGGACTGGGCGGAGCGCTGTTGGCCGGATTGGTGCAAAACGTCCCGATCAGCGAGCGGTTCTTCCAGGTGGGCGACTCCTTGCAGCTAATCGGCATGGTGGTTATCGGGGGACTCGGCTCCTCGGTGGGCGCCGTGCTGGGGGCGATATGGGTATACGGCCTTCCCAACCTGTTCGACAGCGCCGAGACCGTGGCCCTGTTCTCCTCCAGCATCGGCTTGCTGCTGGTGCTGATGTACTTCCCCGGCGGGCTGGTGCAAATCGGCTACAGCGCCCGCAACGCCCTCATCGGAATAGCCGAGCGACGACTTGGGCCCGACCCCGGCGGAAAAACCATTCAGGCCGCGCCAACCAGCCTGGTCCGCCCGCACGATCCCCGGCCCGCTACCGATCCCATATTCGCCGGGCACAACATCAACGTGCGGTTCGGCGGCGTAGAGGCGGTGGCAAGGGCCACGGTTCTCGTACACCCCGATGAGATCGTGGGCCTCATCGGCACCAACGGAGCAGGCAAGTCCACCTTCATGAACGCGGTAGGCGGCTATGTGCCGTCCACCGGCCAAGTGGAGTTGCTCGGCTCAGACATCACCCGGCTCTCTGCGCCTCGAAGGGCCCGAGCCGGGTTGGGACGCACGTTCCAGACCGCCGCCTTGTTCCCAGAGCTTTCGGTGCGAGAAACCGTGCAGGTGGCCCTAGAGGCCCGGAGAAGAACGCCGATCATCAGCACCGCCCTGCACCTCCCCCACACCTTCTTCCTGGAGCGGCGGCGCCGGTCCGAAGCCGAAGAGCTGATCGACTACCTCGGGTTGGGCCGCTATGCCGACTCCTACATCAGCGACCTGTCCACCGGCACCCGGCGTATCGTGGAGATCACCGGGCTCTTGGCCCTGGGCGCCCGGGTACTGTGCCTAGATGAGCCCACCGCCGGGGTGGCCCAGCGGGAAACCGAGGCGTTCGGGCCGCTCATCGTCAACATCCGCCGGGAACTGGGGGCAGCCATGCTGATCATCGAGCACGACATGCCCCTCATCATGAGCATCAGCGACCGGGTGTATTGCCTAGAGGCCGGCAAGGTCATCGCCGAGGGCTCCCCTTCTGCGGTACGCAACGACCCACTCGTGATTGCCAGCTATCTCGGCACCGACGAGCGGGCCATAGCCATCAGCGACGGCTGACTTGGAGAAGCCAGCCAGAGAGGAACCAATGAAGATCGATCCCACCCGCAGTTGGGCGGCCGTCGAGGAACGCCTCGCGGCCACCGAGAACCCACGGCACCGCCAGCTCCTGCAAGTGCTGTTGGACCACCTTGAGGCGGAGGCAACCAAGGACTTCGACCGGCTGGTGTCCACCCTGTCGGACGATCCCCAGTACCACTTCTGGATTCCCGATGCCGGATTCGATGCCGGTCCCAAGGGCTATGACGCGGTGACCGCCCACTACACCCAGCTCTACGAGGAGGGCCGCAACACAGTCCAGTACGACATTGAGCGGATCGTGGTGGACGACTACTGCATCGTGACTGAGGGGGTATTCCACCAGGTGTACCCGGGGCGGGTGCTAGTCGACAGGGGCCTCGAGGTGGACGACCCGACCAGCCCCTACGCCCTGACCATGCGGCTGGTGCTGTTCTGGCCCTACGACGACAATGGCAAGCTCACCGGAGAGGACAGCTACTCCGACGGACTGATGTTCACCCCCGAGCGCATCACCAAGCTGAGCCCTGAAGACCTGCCCGACTCCTACGCAGACTCGTCCGCCTGACGCCGTCTACCACCTCAGTAGCGGGGGTTTCGGGGACCGAAGAACAGGCGCTCGGCGTTGGCGTAGAGGTACTTGTCGAGCACGCCGTCACGCAGGTCCAAGTCCCAGGCCTCGGTGATGCAGCGGCGCATGTCGAGAGCCGGATGGTCGGAGGCGAAGATCACCTTGTCTTGGCCCCGGGTGTTCATGAAGTGGACGAACTCAGCCGGGAGCCGCTTGGGGCTATAGGCCGAGGTCATCAGGTAGAGGTTCTTGTACTTGATCATCAGCCGCATGGCCACCCCCCACCACGGGTCGGCGCCGTGGGCCATGCACAGCTTCAAGTCGGGGAAGCGCAAACAGATCCGGTCGAGAAGCATCGGGTCTTGACCCTCTCCGGGCATGGGCGGGCCGGGAATGCCGGTGTTGATGGAGAGCGGCAGATCCAACTCGGTGCACTTGGCATAGAGCGGGTAGTACACCGGGTCGCTGGGCGGCACGTCGACCCCGAACGGCACCACCCGGGCCAGGGCCACCGGGTACTGCTTGACCATGTCCTCTAGCTTCCACAGCACCGGCATCATTCCACGGGGGTCGAGATGGGCGGCCAGGGCGAACCGCTCGGGGTACCGCTCCACGAAGTCGAAGGGCCGGGGGTTGTCCTCGCCGACCGATACCTGAACTAAGGCCCTCTCCACCCCCAGTTCGTCCATGAGCGGCAACAGCTCCTCAGGGGTGAAACTGCGGAAGAAGTCGGCCCCGCCGTGGAGATAGTCCTCCTTCACCCGGACCAAGTGCTCCGGGGGCTCATAGTCGCCCATGTTCACGTTTACCCAGCAATCGATGGCTCTCGGCGGCATGGCCTGAAGTTAGCGGTCTCGACGAGGCGGGCTTGAGTTGCTGCTACCAGCCCCGCCCCTGCGGGTCCAGACCCAACAGGGCCTGGCCGCCGCCAATGACCACCGATTGATCAAACGCCGGGAACTGCATCGCCACGTAGAGGTCCCGCAGACGGCGCTCAATGGGGCTGGATCTAATGGCCGCCGGGGTTCCCACTGCGTGGAACAGACGCTGCACAGCCTCCAGAGAGGACCGCCCGGCATGCACATAGAGAAGACGGGCCTCGGCCACCGCTTTGGCGTCTTCGGGATCGTTCCACGCCCGCTGGGTGGCGTCGACTACGCCGGAACGGGCCGCAGCCACCGCGGCGGCCGCCTCACCCACCGCTGCCTGCACGGGGTGGCGATCTTGCAGCAGCTTTTCCGAGCCGCTCGACCCGGCCTTGGCGGCCAGTGCCACCACACCGTCGATGGCTCCCTGGGCCAGCCCCAACGCCACTGCGGCCACCGGGGCGTGGGTCGCCATCCGCAGGAGCCTCGAGTGGTACAGACGCAGATCCTCGTCGGGCGGGCCCTCACCGGTAGCGGTCCGCTCTCTGGGGACGAACAAATCAAGGGCTACTACATCGTGGCTGCCGGTGCCGGCCATTCCCATCACCGACCAAGTCCGAATGATCTCCAGTTGATCGGCGGGAACGAACATGGCCCGTGGCGCGGCCTCGCCCTCCACCGAGCACGCCAGCATGGCCCAATTGGCATGCTCGATGCCGCTGCAAAAGTCCCACTGCCCGCTGATCCGATACCCGCCCGGCACCACGACTGCGGTTCCCTGGGGTCGGAACGACCCCGCGACCCGGAAATCGGCGGGAGAGCCAGCCATGTCAGCCAGGACATCGGCCTCGAGCCATCCGGTCAGATAGCCAGTGGTGCTCGACACCATCACGCACCAGGCAGTTGACCCGTCGCCCCGGGCGATGGCCTCCACACAGTGATAGGCCACCATGGCGTCCTGGCCTGGACCACCCACCGATTCCCGCAGGTACAACTGAAGGACTCCTGAGGAGATCAGTTCGTCGACCAGAGCCGACGGCAACGACAGGTCTTGCTCGATCTGGTCAGCCTCGGTTGCGGCTCGTTGGCCGATGCGGACCGCCGATTGGATGAATCGATCGCTGTTCGCGGTCAATTCTGACTCCGAGCCCGTCCAGCGCCAAGGATTGACAGCATGACTCGACGCTATCTCGGCCGGGTGTCCTGACCGGACTCGTCAACTTCTCTGATATGCCCCTCGCACGCTCAGGAACCAGAATCAAGACATGGCTACTGCCCTGGAAGGGTTGCGAGTAATTGAGCTCGGCTCAGGAGCGGCCGCGGGCATTGCTGGAATGGTCTTGGCCGAGAACGGGGCAGAGGTAGTCAAGGTCGAGCCACCAAGCGGCGACCCCTGTCGAGGCCAACCCGGTTTCGCCGTCTGGCACCGAGCCAAGAAGAGCGCCGTCCTCGACCTGGCCGAAACCGGAGACCGTGAGCGATTCTGCGAAATTGCCCGAGTGGCCGACGGGGTTATTGAGGCGTTCCGTCCGTCGACCGCCGAACGGCTTGGCGTCAGCTATGAAACCCTGCACCGCCTAAACGGCCAACTTGTGTACGCCTCCATCACCGGGTTCGGCGAGACCGGGCCATGGCGGGACCTGCCCGGCTACGAGCAGATCGTGGCGGCCAAGAGCGGACGCATGGCCACCTACGAAGGGGTGCGCCCCGGACCGGTGTTCACCCCCGTTCCCATTGCCTCCTTCGGGGCAGGGATGCTGGCTGCAGTGGGCATGATGGCCGGAATTCTGGCCCGCGCCCGCCTAGGTGAGGGTCAGCGGGTCCACACCAGCCTGCTCCACGCCTTGAGCGTGTACGACATGACCAGCGGTCACGGGAATCGCACCAACATTCCGCCGGAACCGGGAAGGGTCTACGGAATCATGCGGGTGCCGTTTATGACCGCGCCCACCAAAGACGGCCGCTTCATCCAAATGTGCAGCCGCCAAGCCCACCACTACCGAAGATGGCTGGCTGAGCTGGAACTCGAAGCGCTCCTAGACGATCCCGAGTTGGCCAACGCCCCCGACCTGTGGCCCAGCGAACAGCGGCTGGCCGAGGCGATTGACGCCATTGAGGGCCGCATGGCGGAACGCACTGCCGATGAGTGGATGGATGTCTTCTCGGCCAACGACATCGGCGGCGATCCGTTCCTGGCTCCTCAAGAATTCCTGGATCATCCCCAGTGCACCGATAACGATCGACGCCAAGAAGTGCTGGACACCGAGATGGGTCCGACGGTGCAGATCGGCCCGCTCGGGCTTTACTCCAACACGCCGTCGGTGGTCGGACCGCCCGCTCCACGCCTCGGCGAGCACACCAGCGAAGTGCTGGGCAACTGGCTGTCTGCACCTTCCCCTGCCCGCGACGTAGATCAAGCCGAACCCGCCAATGAGCTGCCGCTGGCCGATGTCACCGTCTTGGATGTCGGCTATTTCTACGCCTGCCCGTTCGCGGCCACTCTGCTGGCTGAGGCGGGGGCTCGGGTTATCAAAGTGGAGCCGCCCACCGGCGATCCCGGACGTCGCAACTGGACCACTGACTACGTGAAATCACAGGTGGGCAAGGAGTCCATCGTGTTGGACCTCAAAACCCCCGAGGGCCTCGACATCCTGTACCGGCTGGTGGACCAGGCTGATGTGTTCCTGCACAACTTCCGGCCGGGAACACCCGAGCGGCTGGGCATCGACGCCGACTCCGTGCTGGCCCGCAACCCCCGCCTGCTCTACGTGTACGCCTCGTGCTTCGGCAGCCGCGGCCCGTGGGCCCACAAGGCCGGATTCCACTCGTCGCCCAATGCCATCGCCGGCGCTGGCGTTGTGGAGTCGGGCGACCAGAATCCGCCCCGCAACCGCACCTACGGCGATCCCACCGCCGCCTTGGCCACCGCGGCGGCCATCATGGCCGGCGTTCTGGCCTGCCGCCGCACCGGTCGGGGGCAGAAGCTGGAGACCACCATGCTCACCGCCACCGCCTACGCCGTGGCCGAGTGGGGCATCCAGCATCCTGGGCCGGCAGCCCCGCTGGTGGACTCCGGGCAATACGGCTTCCACGCCTACCAGCGGCTGTACGAGACCAGCGATGGGTGGCTGGCCCTGGATGTGCATCTAGACCGCGAGCGTCAGGCTCTGGGCGCTGTGCTTGGCGTCGAGCTTCCCGAGCTGCCCTCCCCGGAACTCGCAACCCAGCTAACCAGAGTGTTCAGTTCGGACTCGGCTGAGGCTTGGGAGTCTCGGCTGCTGGCCGCCGGGGTGCCCGCGGCCCAGGCCGACCGGGGTGACTTCTTGGGAAACATGCTGAACGAAAGCCACATGAGGTCAAGCGGCGTGGCCGTAGAAGCCAGCCAAGCTGGGCTGGGCTCATACTGGAGGGCGGCGCCGACCATGCAGTTCACGTCTGCGCCCACCCCGCTGGCCCCTGCGCTCCCCCTCGGTTGGGCCACGACGGCGATTTTGGGTGAACTTGGTATCGAAGAGGAGGAGATCACCCGGCTGCATGACGCCGGGGTGACCAAGCCAATCGGGCATGGACTACCCAGCTAAAGGACCCATGAGCGAATCATCTGAACTCCTAACGTCGGTTCTAACCTGCATGGACTACCGCTTGGACCCTCTGGCCATTTTGCGGCTTGACCCAGGAGAAGCCCACGTGATCCGCAACGCCGGGGGCTACGTGACCGACGACGCCATCCGGTCCATTTGCCTGTCGCAGCAGCTTGTGGGAACCAACCGGATTGTGGTGCTGCACCACACCGACTGCGCGGCCTCGGCGAGAACCGCCGAGGGCTACCGGGAGCTGGTGGAAGCGGGTACCGGGGTGTCGCCGGCCTGGGATGTCGAACCGGTAGGCGACCCCCGAGAACGGGTCTTGGCCGCGATAGAGCAGCTCCGGGCATCACCGCTTCTGGATACCTCCCTACTGGAGGGCTTCGTCTATGACGTCGACGACGGCACCCTGACCCTGGTCGGGTAGCCACTAACCTCGGCCCGTGGATTTAGGAATCAGCGGACGTCGGGCCTTGGTGGCCGCCTCCTCGGCCGGGTTGGGATTGGCCACCGCAGTAGCGCTGGCTGAGGAGGGATGCCGGGTAGCCATGAATGGGCGCGACTCCGGCCGCCTCAACGACGCGGCCCGCAGCGCGCCCGGCGCCATTCCCATCGTCGGTGATGTGTCCGATGCGTCTGGGGCGACCGCACTAGTTGAGTCGGCCAACGAAGCCTTGGGCGGCATTGACATCCTGGTCACCAACGCCGGAGGCCCGCCCGGAGGGAACTGGGCCGACACCGACACCGATCTCTATCCGGCCGCGCTCGACCTGAGCCTGATGTCGGTTGTGGCCATGACCAAGGCGGCAGTGCCGGCCATGCAAGCCCAGGGCTGGGGCCGGGTGCTGGCCATCACCTCAGTGTCGGTGCGCCAGCCACTCGACATGCTCATCTTGTCCAACACCGCTCGTGCCGGGGTCACCGGCTATCTCAAGACCATGGCCAACCAAGTGGCTGCCGACGGGGTGACCGTCAACTCCCTCCAACCCGGCTACCACGCCACCGACCGGCTTCGGCAGCTGTTTGGAGAACGCATGGCAGACCTGGAGTCGACCGCCGCCACCGGATCGGTAGGCGACCCTTCCGACTTCGGTCGGATCGCCGCTTTCTTGTGCTCCGAGCACGCCCGGTTCATCACCGGAGCAGCGCTGCCAGTGGATGGCGGGCTTTGCGCCGGACTTCAGTAGACAAAAGGAGAAGCCCATGATCCGACACGTTGTGATGTTCAAGTTCCGAGACGACGCCGACGAGGCCCAGCGCCAGGCGGTACACGACGCCATCGCCACCATGCCCGAGGTCACCGGCGTTACCGAGGCCTACGCCATCGGACCCGACCTGGGCCTGGCCGAGGGCAACTTCGACTTCGCCGTTGTCGGGGACTTCGCCGACCAGGCCGCCTACGAGACTTACCGCGACAACCTCGAGCACCGCCGGATTATCAACGAGATCATCCGCCCCGTCGTCACCGAGCGGGCCGCCATCCAGTACGAGATCCCCTGACCGCCTCGCAGCGGCCATCGTCTTTCAGCGATGAGCAGCTGCCGGTTTTCTATCGACTGCGTTCGCGAGGGTAGCTTTTTCCGAGGAACCCAGAGAGGTGGACATGAGCACGCAGCTAGAAGAAACAGGCAACGAAAACGGGGAGCGGGACTTGAGGATCGCCATCATCGGCGCCGGGCCGGGTGGGCTGTGCGCCGCCATCCGGTTGCGCCAGTCGGGGTTCGAGAACTTCACCGTGCTGGAGAAGAGCGGCGGCGTGGGCGGCACTTGGTATCACAACCGCTATCCCGGCTGTGCCTGCGACATCCAGTCGGAGCTCTACTCGTTCTCCTTCGAGATAAACACCACATGGACCCGGCCATACGCCCGCCAGCCCGAGATCTTGAGCTACATGGAGCGCTGCGCCGAGAAGTACGGCGTGCTTCCCCATTGCCGGTTCGACGACGCGGTGATGTCGGCCCGCTGGAATGACGACTCCGCTACCTGGACCCTGACCACCGAATCGGGCGCCGAGGTCACCGCCGACGTGGTGATCAGCGCGCTGGGCATGTTCAACGATGTGCCCCTGCCCGACATCGAGGGCTTGGACTCCTTCGAGGGCAAGACCATCCACTCGGCCCGGTGGGATTGGAACCACGACCTCGCCGGCGAGACCGTGGGAGTGATCGGCTCGGCGGCGAGCGCGGTGCAGCTCGTCCCCGAGATCGCCCTCGAGGTGGGCCAGCTTCACGTATTCCAGCGCACCGCCAACTGGGTGCTGCCCAAAGAGGACGACCCCTACACCCCCGAGGAGATGGCCGCCCGCCAGACCGACCCCAGCATCGTGGTGGCCCGCCGCAACGAGCTGTTCGAGCAGGTGGACACCGGCATGGCGTTCAAGGACCCCAACCGGCGGGCCGAGATGGAGGCATTGGGTGTCCGTGCTCTGGAGGAGGTGTCCGACCCGGAGCTGCGGGCCAAGCTCACCCCCACCCACATGTGGGGCTGCAAACGCCCGCTGTTCCACAACGAGTATTACGCCACCTACAACCGCCCGAACGTGGAGTTGGTGACCGACGCCATCGAGCGGATCACTCCCAAGGGCGTGCTCACCGTCGATGGCACCGAGCGGGCGATGGACACCTTGGTGCTGGCCACTGGGTTCTCCACCACCAAGTACCTGTCGGCCATCGAGGTGACGGGGAGAGACGGCCTGGACATCGAGGACGCCTGGAACGACGGCGCCACCGCCTACATGGGCATCACCACTACTGGATTCCCCAACCTGTTCATGCTGTATGGCCCCAACACCAACAACGGCTCGATCATCACCATGATCGAGTACCAGGTGGAATACGCCCTGGCCCACATCCAGCGCCTGGCCGCCCAGCGCCTAGCCTGGGTGGACGTGAAGGCTGAGCCAATGGCCCAGTACAACGAGTGGGTCCAGGAGGGAATCGCGGGAATCGAGCCCTGGCACGCCACCTGCAACGGCTACTACCGCAGCCCCAGCGGCCGCATCGTCACCCAGTGGCCCCACAACATGACCACCTTCAAGGATCAAACCACCGCCATAGACGAGGACGCCTACGAAGCAGCAGCCCTGGCGGACTGAACCTGATCAGAGCAACAAAGAGCACCCGGACCCGCAGGAGGCAACGGCAATGAGTGGACGACTGGATGGGAAGGTGGCGCTAATTACCGGCAGCGCCCGCGGGCAGGGTGAGGCTGAGGCTCGCCGGTTCACAGCCGAAGGGGCCAAGGTGGCCATCACCGATCTGCGGGATGTGCAGGGCGAGCAGCTGGCCGCCGAGCTGGGGCCCGACACCTTCTACCAGCAGCTTGACGTCACCCGGGAAGATGACTGGGACGCGGCGGTGGCCGCCACCGTGGACCGTTTCGGAAAGCTGGACATCCTGGTGAACAACGCCGGAATCGGGGCGTTCGGAACGCTGGAGGGACTCGACTTGAAGACCCACCACGAGATGATCGACATCAACCTCCACGGCGTCTACCTGGGCATGCGGGCGGCCAAGGCTGCGCTGGTAGCCACCGGCAACGGGGCCATCGTGAACATCTCCTCCATCGACGGCATAGTCGGCGTACTGGGCATGACCAGCTACTCGGGAAGCAAATTCGCGGTCACCGGAATGACCCGCTCGGCGGCCATCGAGCTTGGGCCGTTGGGGGTTCGGGTCAACTCGATCCATCCGGGCGTGATCAACAGCCCCATGGTGCAGGAGGCCCCGCCCGAGACCCGGGCCCGCCTCGACCGGCTCATGGACATGCAGCCCATCAAGCGCATGGGCGAGCCCGACGAAATCGCCTCGCTGGCCCTGTTCTTGGCCAGCGATGAGGCCAGCTACATCACCGGCGCCCAGTTCGTGATCGACGGCGGGCACCTGGCCGGCCCGTGGCGGGAATCATTCGAGGAGTAGGGAAGTCCAAAGCAATGGCCGACACCCTTCCACCGTTCGACCCCCACAATCCCGAGTATTTCGAGACGGGCCTGCCCTTTGACTTGCTGGTCGACCTGCGCCAGCAGGGGCCGGTGGCCAAGACACCGCTGGGCTACTACCTGACCCGTCGCCAAGAGGCCGACGATCTTTTGTATGCGGTGGACATGTTCGGCTCCGACATGACGCCGGGTACCGGGCTCAGTGGCGTGGAGGAAGTGCCCCAAGAGCAATTGTTCTTGCCTGAGATCGATGAGCCGATCCACGGGCAAATCCGCCGGCTGTACAACTCGGCGCTGGGTCCTCACCGCACCATGAGAATTCAGCCGTTCGTGCGCGAGACCTGCGAGCGGCTGTTGGACGCGCTGGTGGGCGGAGATCCCGTCGACCTGCACGCCGATTACGCCGTGCCCATTCCTTGCGAGGTGATCGCCCACATCATTGGGCTCCCCGAAGGCGGTGCCAACAAGCTGAAGGTGTGGTCGTCGGACGGCTCGGTCATGTTCCGGGCCGTGTGCCCCCAGTACTCCCCCGACGGCCCGCCCATCACCGGTTACCTGAGAGACTTGGTGGCCCAAGAGCGCCTAGCCCCTGAGCCCAGCTCCCACACTTACAAGGTGTTCTTGGACGCAGAGATCGAAGGCGAGCCCCTGAGCGACACGGTGATCGCCCATCAACTTCAGACCATGGTTCTCGGCGGGGTGCACACCACCCGGGGGCTTTTGGCCCACTCTATGCACCGGCTCATCGTCGAGCCCGACACCTGGGCTGCCCTGGAAGCCGACCGGGAGCTAATCCCGGTGTTCGTGGAGGAGTCGCTCCGCCACGACTCCCCTGCGCCCCGGGTAGCCCGGCGTTGCCTCAAAGACACCACCCTGGGCGGCGTGGAGATGCACCAGGGCGACTGGGTAGAGGTAGGCCTAGCTTCGGCCAATCGCGACGAGGCCCACTACGACGACCCCGAGGACTTCCGACTCGACCGCCCCGACCCCCTCAACCATGTAGCCTTCGGCGCCGGCGCCCACGTCTGCCCCGGCGCCAGCCTGGCCCGCCTCGAGGGAGTCACCGCCATCGAAACCCTGCTCGACCGAGTGTCCGCCCTAACCCCGGTAGAAGGCTTCGCATACCCACCCCTCCCCGCCAACCTCGCCTACAGCGACCTCCCCACCCACATCACCTGGCGCTAAGGCTCAATCCCAATCCCGGTTCCAGTGGTTGTAGGCGGTTACTTCGGCTGCGGGAGCGGTCGACTCAGCCGTCCGCATCCTCTGGCTGGCGGGCCCCTTCGATTGAGATATTTGGCAGCAGGCGGTCGAGCCAAGCTGGCAGCCACCAGTTGCGGGCGCCAAGAAGCTCCATGGTCGACGGCACGATGAGCATGCGCACGAAGGTGGCGTCGATGAACACTGCGGTGGCGAGGCCCAGACCGAAAACCTTGGGGACGCGATCGTCCTCCAGCACGAAGCTGAGGAACACTACGACCATGATGGCGGCCGCGGCGGTAATCACCCGGGCGGTGACGGCGAGGCCGTCGGCCACGGAGTTCACGGGGTCGCCCGTTCGGTCGAACTCCTCTTTGATTCGAGAGAGCAGGAACACCTCGTAGTCCATCGACAGCCCGAAGACCACCGCGAACAGCATCATCGGGATGAACGGCTCGATGGGTCCGGAGTCCACCCCGATCATCGAGCCACCCCAGCCCCACTGGAACACCATGACCATGACGCCGTATGCCGCGCCGATCGACAGCATGTTCATGATCACCGCTTTGAGGGGGACCACCAAGGACCGGAAGACCATCATCAACAGGAAGAACGACAGGGTCAGCACGGCCAAGAAGAACACGATGAGCCGACCCCCCAGATAGTCGGAGAAGTCGATGTCGGCCGCCACCGCCCCGGTCACCAGAGGCCGGAGGGTCGAGCCCGCCACTGCGCTCGGCAAAATGTCATCGCGCAGGGCATTCACGAGAGCCTCGGTTTCGGCATCTTGAGGCGCAGTCGTGGGCTGGATCTGTATGAATGCGGCCTCACCATCGCCGCTTGGTTGGGGGGGCGATGCCACCGCCACACCCGGGGTTTGGTTCAGGACTCCCGACAGCCGGTTGAGCGCTTCGAGATCGGCCGGCCCTTGCACCTCCGACACGATCATCACGGGGCCATTGGCACCGGGACCGAACCCCTCGGCGAGAAGGTCATAGGCCTGCCGAGCCGACGTGTCCTCGGCCATGTTGCCCTCATCGGAAAAACCTAGGCGGAGATCGAGCACCGGCGATGCCAAGAGCAAGAGAAGGGCAGCGCCCCCGATGGCGTACGACCAGGGGCGGTTCTGGACCGTGCGGCTCAGGCGGTACCACAAGGTCTGGCGCAGCGGCTTCGCCGCTTGCGGCGCAAGACGTCGCCGCAGGGGGTTGTGTCGAGAGCGAATAAACCCGAGCACTGCAACCACCAACGCCAGGGGCAAGCCGACCAGCAAGGGGCGGAACCCGAAACCCACGCCCAACAACGCGATGGCCACCAGACCGGAGATGGCGATACCCCGCCACTGGGTGACGTTGATCCGATCCCCCAACAGCGACAGCACCGCCGGCAAGAGGGTGATCGAGCTGAATACCACCATGGCCACCGTTACCGAGGCCGCCAGGCCGACCCCGGCTATGAACCTCACTCCGATGAAGGAGAGGCCGAGCAGCGAGATGACCACGGTCATGCCGGCGAAGACCACCGAGCGCCCGGCGGTGTCGAGCGCCACCACGGCGGACGACTCGGCGTCAAGCCCTCGGCCGCGCGACTCCCGGTAGCGTGTCACTATGAACAACGCATAGTCGATGCCGGCCCCGAGGCCGATCATCAGGCCTAGGGTCGGCGCCAGATCGGGGATCTGCACGACGTTGGTCAACAAGATCATCAGCCCAATTCCCGCGCCCACCCCCAGCAACGCGACCAGCACGGTGGTGCCCATGGCCACCACCGACCCGAGAGCCAGAATCAGCACGACGATGGCGAAGGCCAGCCCGATGGCCTCGGCCTCGGGGGGTTCGAACCCCGACAGTGCGTAGCCGCCGATCTCCACTCGCAATCCGGGGGTGTCGTTCAGACCTGCGTCGTCGATCAGGCCTCTGATCTCGTCGCCGATATCGCCCGATTCGTTGTCGTCGACGCTGGGATCGAGGGTGATCGGCGCGTAAGCAATGGTGCCGGGAGCACTTCCGGCAGACGAGATCAGGCGCAAGCCCTGAGGCTCATAAGGGGAGACGAGCGCCACATCTTCGATGGCCCGCACCTCTTCGAACAAAGCTGACATGGCTGCTTCAACCTCGGGGTCGCGGGCTCCCGCCTCGGCCTCGAAGACGATCGAGCCGGTTAGCCCGGAGCCGAACTCCTCGAAGTGGGCTTCGAGGACGTCGAACCCGTCCCCGCTCTCGGTGGAAGGGATCTCCCGTTGGCTGTCGAACGACGGGCCGACGATCCCGATGGCAGCCAATATGGCAGCCAAAACGACGACGCAGACCAGAACCGCCCGCCACGGGTGGCGGAAGCTGGCGCGGGCATAGGAGGCGAGCACGAATACCTCAGGTGTAGGGGGTGAAGGGATGCCGAAGAGCTGGCGGCGCGGCCAAACCTAGTGGTCAGGGCCGTAGCCGTACTATCCGCGTCGTAGGATCACGCCATGAGCGACTCGGTGCGGGCGATGGTGCAGGTGGGGCCAGGGCAACTGGAAATGCAGGAGTTCGCCCGACCGCGGGTGGGCGAGGATGACGCTTTGCTGCGGATCGAGGCATGCGGGATTTGCGGCACTGACGTAGAGACGTATTCGGGCAGCTCGCTGATGAACTACCCGGTGATCCCCGGCCACGAACCGGTGGGAGCCATCGAAGAGGTGGGTGAGCAGTACGCGGCTCGTTGGGGACTGAAGCCCGGCGACCGGGTGGTGGCCGAGGCCGCCTACGGATGCGGGCGTTGTCTGGCGTGCCTCGACCAGCAGATGTGCCGGGTGGCGCCCGGCAACCACGGGTTCACCCCCACCGGACGTGCGCCAGCGCTGTGGGGCGGATACGCCGAGATGATGTACCTGGCGCCGGGATCGGTCCCCCACAAGATCGACAATTCCATCCCGCCTCGCATCGCCGCGCTGTACAACCCCCTGGGTGCGGGTTTCGCCTGGGCAGTCTCGGCCCCTGGCCTGCGCTACGGCGACACCGTCACCGTGCTCGGTCCCGGCCAACGGGGGCTGGCCTGCGTGATCGCGGCCGCGGCCGCGGGGGCGTCGGCCATTTTCGTGACCGGCCTGGGGTCCCAAGACGCCCACAAACTGACTCTGGCCACCGAACTCGGCGCCGACGTGACCATTGATGTCGAGACAGAGGACGCGGTGGAACGAGTCCTGGCTGAAACCAACGGGCGGGGCACCGACATCGTGGTGGACACCACCCCCCACGCCACCCAGCCGGTGGTGGATGCGGTGTCCATGGCTCGCCCCGGAGGAACCATCGTGTTGGCCGGACTCAAGGGCCATGGGGTGGACGGCTTTCCGTCCGACGACGTTGCCATGCGCTATCAGACCGTCATCGGAGTGCGCACTGTGGACTACCACAGCTACCGCCAGGCGGTGCGGCTCATCGAGTCGGGGTCACTGCCGGTGGAACGCCTCCACACCCACCACTTCCCCTTGGATCAGGCCGCAGATGCCGTTCAGACCTTGGTCCAAGCAGGCAACCACGAGGCCGTCTCCATTACCGTTGAACCCTAGAAAGTCCTAGGAATCACCTCAGAGGAACCCCCATGAACCCCGACGATCTCATCTTGATCAGCGTTGACGACCACATCGCCGAACCGGCCGACATGTTCGAGGCCCATGTGCCCGACAAGTACAAGGAGCACGCCCCCAAGGTGGTCACCGACGAGAACGGGCGGGAGCAGTGGTACTACGGCAAGCTGCCCGGCCGGAATCTGGGGTTGAACGCGGTGGCCGGCAAGCCCAGGGAGCACTACAACATCGACGCCAGCCGCTACGACGAGATGCGCCCCGGCTGCTACAACGTTCACGAGCGGGTGCGGGACATGAACGCCGGCGGCCAGCTTGCCGGGCTGAACTTCCCCAACTGGACCGGATTCTCCGGCCAGGTGCTCAACGAGGGTCCCGATCCCGACCTCAACGAGATCATGATCAAGGCCTACAACGACTGGCATATCGACGAGTGGGTCGGGGCTTATCCCGACCGTTTCATCCCCTGCGGCATCCTGCCCCTGTTCGACATCGAACGGGCGGTGGCCGAGGTCAAGCGGCTGGCCAGCAAAGGCTGCCATGCGGTGACCTTCTCGGAGAACCCGGCGATGCTGGGCATGCCTTCGATCCACTCCGGGGCGTGGGATCCGCTGTTCGCGGCGTGCAGCGATCTGGGCACGGTGCTGTGCTGCCACCTGGGGTCGTCGTCCCGGTCGATGGGGGCTTCGCCGGACGCTCCTCCCAGCGTGCCGATGACCCTCTCCTCCGCGCTAACCATCTCCACCCTGGTAGAGCTGGTATGGGCCGAGTTCTGGGACCGCTTCCCCGATCTGAAGTTCTCGCTCACCGAGGGCGACATCGGCTGGATCCCCTACTTCTTGTGGCGGGCTGAGCACGTGCAAGACCGCCACTCGGGCTGGACCAAGCACGAGTTCGGCATCGACGGCAGCCCCACCGGCGTGTTCCGCAACCACATTCTGTGCTGCTTCATCAACGACCGCATCGGGGTGAAGCTGCTGGACGAGTTCAACGTGGACAATCTGTGCTGGGAGTCGGACTACCCCCACTCCGACGGCACCTGGCCCCAGGCCCCCGAGTACGTTGCCAAGCTGATGGGCGAGTTGCCCGCCGATGTGGTGGCCAAGATCACCCACCAAAACGCCATGCGCCACTACGGCTTCGACCCCTTCGCCCACCGCCCGCGGGAGAAGTGCACCGCAGCGGCTCTGCGGGCCGAGTCACCCGACGTCGACGTGGTGACCCATGTCGGCCGCCCTGCCGATGAGCGCGACGCCGAGTTCTGGAATCGAATTCAGACCGGCGGTTGGAAGCGCGAGTGACCTGCTGCTAGCTGCTGCGGCGCTGATTGGCGATGATCACCGCGGCGGCAAATCGCCTGTGGCACTGCGTCTGGATGTGGCGGGCGGCAGCAGTACTTGTGGAGCGGGCGGCCCGGCGGGCCATTCGGTCGAACGTGTCGGCCTCGGCGCGGATGGCGTCATCGGTTGGGGCGGTGCCAATCCGGTCGGCAAGACTCCGCAGGCGATCAACGCAGGCGCGGATGAAATCCTTGGTGCACGTCCCTGTGTTGTGAGCCGTCTGTATGGCCTCCCACAACCCTTCGTAGGTGTTGGCGATGTCGTCGAGCACCTCTGGGCCTAGGCTCTGGGGAAAGGCCTGCAAGTCGAATTCCAGTGACTGCATATCAGCCTCGTTCTGACCCCTCCTGGAACGGGCGAAAACTATTCGGCCGATGGCTGTACCCCTTCGCCTACTCAGGCCAGCGGAAGGGCGAAGAAGGTGATGGCCACGTAGTGAAGGGCCACCGCGGCAATGACCAATAGATGGAAGATCTCGTGATAGCCGAACCAGCGCGGCCATGGATCGGGGCGCCGGAAGGCATAGATGAGCGCGCCCAGGGTGTACAGGCCCCCACCGATGAACAGCAGCGTCGCCCCGGCGACGCCCATGTTGGCCCAGATCTCGCCAATTACCAGCAGCGCGGCCCAACCGACCACCGGATAAGGGGCGACCAACACCCATCGGGGGGCGTGAAGCCACGCAACTCGGCCGATGACACCGAGCGCGGCACCTGCCCACACCACGCCCAAGACCAGCTGGGCTGATCCGGTCCCCAGCGCGAAGAACCCCACCGGGGTGTAGCTGGCGGCGATGAAGACGAAGATCATCGAATGGTCCAGGCGGCGGAATATATCCTTCACCGACGGGGTCCAGTTGCCCGCGTGGTAGGCCGCGCTTACTCCGAAGATAAAGACCACGGCGATGGCATACACCGCCACAATCGCACGGTCAGCTCCACCTGGTCCCAGAGTGACGACAATGGGGGCGAGCACCGTGGCGGCTACCGCGGCCAGCGCGTGGGACCAGCCCCGGAAAACCGGCTTGGGAATAACTAGGGGGCCAGCGACCGTCAGGCTGACCACCCTACACGGGTGCCGCCCCAAATAGAACTAGCCACCCAGCTCGGCAGCCTCGTACTCCAGCAAGCGGCCGAATAGATCCCGCAGCTCGGACCGGCGGGAGCGGTCGTTGGCCAGGTTGACCACCTCGTGGGGATCTTCGGCCAGGGAGTACCACTCGTGGTCGTGGTCGTCGAAGTCGGCGTCGGTGTCGAACAGCTTCGGCTCGGGGGCGGGATTGCCGGTGCGGTCGATGCCGCCGCCCACCCCGTAGTAGCGGGCGTACTTGGTCTCGCCGTCGAAGAAGCCCCGCACCGCGTAGCGGCTGTGGCGGAGCAGCTCCGACTGGGCGCTGTCCTGGCTGAACAGCACATAGTCCCGCACCGACGTCGAGGGATCAGCCAGCGATGGGGTGAGATCTTTGCCCGACAGGGTGGGACTGCTGTCGATGTCCACCCCGCCGAGGGCGGCGATGGTGGCGGCCAGATCCACATGAGTGGCCAGCGCATCGGTGGACGCACCCTTTGGGGTGAGTCCGGGGGCTTTGACGATGAGCGGCACCCCCATGACCTCCTCGTACACACACGGCAGCTTGGCCCGCAGTCCGTGCGACCCGCAAGCGTCGCCGTGGTCGGAGGTGTAGATGACCACGGTGTCGTCATAGGCCCCGATGTCGTCGAGAGCGCCGAGAATCGAGGCGATGCTGTGGTCCAGCAGCTCGTGGAGCCAGGCGTAGTAGTCCAGTTGGCGCAGCCAGGAATCGATGTCGTCGTGGGCCATGTGGCCCACCATGTGCTCCCGATTTCGGACATGCCGCCAGGCCCGCTGCACCTCGGGCTTGGTGTGGAGGTCGTCGTGGAAATTGTCAGGCAGCTGAGTGAAGCGTCGTGGGTAGATCTCCTCGAGGGGTTCCAGATCGACCTGGCCGCCCAGCATGTGCTCGTGGAGGAAGTTGAACACGCCCATCAGGTCGGGGTTGGACTCCTGGAATGACGGCTGGTCCAGCGGATACCACATCACGTCGTGGGGGTTCACCAGCGCCACGGTCAAAAACCACGGACCTACGGAAGGGTCGGCACCGTGGGTTTGCAGCCAGTCAACCGCCTGGTCGGCGATTACTGGGTCAAAATGCCGGCCGGTCCACGGACCGCCGATGTAGTGGCGGTCGTCGCCTTGCCAGCCGCTGTAGCCGAAGGCTTCCATGTCGGGCATAGGCTCGTGGGTCAGGTGGTATTTGCCCAGGTAGGCCGACTCGTAGCCGACGTCGCGCATCAGCCGCCCCACGGTGGGAATGGCCGGGTCGAGCGCGGTGTGTGCCGGAAAGCTGACGTTGTCCACCACGCCGTGCTCGGCCAGGTAGCTGCCGGTGTACAGGCTGGCCCGAGACGGCGAGCACGGTGAGGAATGGGTGTAGTAGCGGTTGAAGTCCAAGCCGTCGCGGCGCAGCCGGTCGTGGGCCGGCATGTCCACCACCCCGTCCAGCCACGGGTTGCGCCGCTCCTCGTCGGACACGATCAGCAAGACATTAGACTGTTCTGTGGGCATTGCGGTCACACTCCGTACGTTTCCCGGAGCTGCTTTTTGAGCACCTTGCCCACTGGGTTGCGGGGCAGCTCGTCGACGATCTCCAACTGCTCGGGGATTTTCTGGTTCATGAGTCCGACTTCCTTGCAGTGCTCCACCATCTCGCCAAAGCTGAACGCCTCCCCGGCCTTGGGTGCCACCACGGCACAGCACCGCTCTCCCGAGACCGCGTCGGGCAGCCCGATGACTGCCACATCGCCTACTTTCGGGTGGGAAAACAACACGTCCTCCACTTCCTTGGCCGAGATGTTCTCCCCCTTGCGGATGATCACATCCTTCTTGCGCCCGACGATGGTCACGAACCCCTCGTCGTCGACCTCGGCCAGATCGCCGGTGAAGAAGAACCCCTCGTCGTCGAAAGCGGTCTCGTTCAGCGCATCGTCCAGATAGCCCCGGCACAGAGTCGGGCCCTTCAACAGCAGCTCTCCGTCGATCAGCTTCCAGTCGGTGTCGCCCAGAATCCGACCCTCGGTGCTGGCCAGCTTGTCGTCGGGATCATCGAGGAAGCAGTAGGTGACGATGGGGCACTCGGTGAGCCCGTAGCTGGAAATGATGCCCACACCGCCCATCTCGTTCTTGACCTCCATGTGGAGCCCAGCCGGCTTGGGGGCACCTCCGCCGATGGCGGCCCGCATCTTGGGGAAGATCGGCTGGTCAGGGGTCTTGCGCTGCTCGGCCAGAAAGGCGATGAAAAATGGGGTGCCCGAGCCGGCCAATGTCAGCCCGTGCTCCCGGAAGAAGCGGGTGTCGGTTTCGGGACTGAAGCTCTCCACCATCAACATGGGAGTGCCGCACACCAGGGTGGCGATGAGCAGGCTGATGCCACCGATGTGGGTGTACGGGAAGGCCAGCGGCCACACGTCGTCGGCCCGCAGTTCCAGGTTCTCCCAAACGTGGCGGGCGGCGGCGATCACCGAGTCGTCGCCGTGCTTGGCCCCTTTGGGGTCAGCGGTGGTGCCCGACGTGTAGTAGATCCACCGCACCGGCAGCCGTCCCTCGTCGTCTAAGGGCGCCTCGAACGGGGCCAGCGTGGCGGGGTCGCCCTCGGGGAGGTCGCCGTCGCACACCAGCACGTCGCAGTCCTCGGTGGTGGCCACCACGGTGTTGGCCATCGCCTGGTAGTCGAAGCCTCGCCACACCGACGGCGCCACAAGGAGCCGGGCCCCGGTTTGGCGGACCACAAAGCCCACCTCCCGCTCCCGGTAGATGGGGATGATCGGATTCTGGACGGCCCCCAGCCGGGCCAGAGCAGCCGACAAGATGAGCGACGCCCGGCCATTGGGCAGCTGCCATGAAACCCGGGAGCCGGCGGAAATACCCAGGTCGGCCAACCCGGCGGCGGCCCGCTCGGCGGAATCCCGGAACCCGGCGAAGGTCATCACCGTGCCGTCAGGTTCGATGGTCAGCGGGGCGTCGGGGGAAGCGGCAGCTCGGCCCTCGATCGCCTCCCAATAGGTTCTGGGGTTTCCTATCACCGGGTCATTCTCCCAGGTCGTTGGTCGGAGTCTCGAAGCCGACCAGCAGCTCCACAAGCTGCCCGGCCGGGGTTCGGATCATCACGGCAACATTCCACAGGCGTGTGTCTTCCAACACTTCGCCGCCGTGGGCTTTCACCTGCTCAAGCGCCGTGTCCAGATTGGCGACATTAAGCGAGAGGTGGGTGAGGCCGGGCTCGTTCATCACCCGGGTCGGCCGCTCCACCACCCCGGCGCCGCGGAATTGCAACAACTCGAGCACGAACTCGCCCTTGCGCAGATACACCGCCCGCAAACCGGGCTTCTCCATCTGAAGAAGTTGGCCAGTGGCCTCGTCGTCAGCATCCAGGGCCCCGACTCGTTCGAAGTCCAGCGCCCCGATCCAGAATCCAGCCTCGGCATCCAGGTCGGCCACCGCCAACCCAACATGGTTTACCTTCTCGCTCATCGAGGCTCACCCCCTCGCTGCATCCCCATCGGCCATGCAGCGTAGGCTGCTACGGCGCTTGCCGACGAGGACAACAGACGGGGTCCTCTTGGGCGTTGGCAGCTAGTCGCGGTCGAGGCCGTAGGCGGCGGCGGAGACCCGCTCGTATTGGTAGGGGGCCCACTGGGTGGTGTCGAAAGCGGGTTCGGGGTGGTCGCCCAGGATGGTGACTCGGCTGATGGCCCGATTGCCCTCAAAATCGTTCACCGCGAAGTGCTGGGTGGCTCGGTTGTCCCAGATGCCGATGGTGCCCTCACTCCAGCTGTAGCGGCAGGTGAAATCGGTCTTAGAAGCGTGGGCCGTGAGCAGGTCCAGCAGCGCCTCAGACTCGTCTCGGCTGAGCTGGGGGATGCGCCGGGTGAACTGCTTGTTCACGTACAGCGACGGCCGGCCAGTGCGGGGGTGCCGGCGAACGATGGGATGCTCGGCCTTGTGGTCGGGTTGGCCGTAGTTGGCCGCGGTGTGGATGGCAGTGAGCCCGTTGATCATCTGCTTCGTGGGCTCGGCCAGCGTCTCGTAGGCCTTGTACATGTTGGACCACATGGTGTCGCCGCCGGCGGCGGGCATGACCATGGCGTTGAGCACCGAGCAGATGGGGGGGGACTGCTCGAAGGTGCAGTCGGTGTGCCACACGTCGGCCACGTAACCCGACTCGCCCCTCAGCACCACGATCTCAGGATGGTCCTCGTCCAGCTTGGGGATGTAGGGGTGGATCTCCGGCTCGCCGAAGCGAACGGCGAAAGCCCGGTGCTCGTCGGGGGTGAGGTGCTGGTCGGGGAAGAACAGCACCAGATGCTCGTCGAGCAGCTCTTGGATGAGGGCGAACTCGGCATCGGACACCGAGGCCAGCGACAGCCCCCGAACCTCGGCGCCCAACGCTCCCGCTACGCGGCGCACATCCAGATCAACAGCATCGATTACAGCCATGGCCGCGAGCCTACCCCCATCGCCAAGAGCGTCGAAAAGGTGTCAACATGGGGCCATGTCTGATCGAGATGCTTTGGCCGACCTCGCCGCCGACTACGCCCGCTGTGTGGACCGGGGCGACCCCGAGGGCGTGGCGGCCTGCTTTGCCCCCGACGGAGTGCTGCGCCGCGTGGACCTGCCCAGCGGAGGAACGATCCTCAGTGAGCGGACAGGCCGAGAGGAGATCGCCCGGGCCATCTCCCGGATGAGCTACAACGCCACCTTCCACTTCCTGGGCCAGCAGCAGACCGAGGTCACCGGCGACACCGCCACCGGCGAGACCTACTGCATTGCCCACCACCTGACGGTTCCCGACGACGGGACTCCGGCCACCGACTTCATCATGTTCATCCGCTACCACGACCAGTTCGTCCGCCTCGACGAGGGCTGGCGCATCGCGGAAAGAGAACTCCAAATCGACTGGACCGAGAACCGGTTGGCCGAAGGCACCTAGCACGATGGACGATGTAACCCGCCTGTTGGCCTATGAGGAGATTCGGCAGTTGGCGGCCCGGTATGCGGTGGCGGTGGACCGGCGAGATTTGGATGCCCTCGTTGGGCTGTTCATCGACGATGTGCGGGTAGGGAGGGACGCTTTTGGGCGGGACGCCCTGAGGGGTGACTTCGAGAAGTCATTGGGAGCCATCGGGCCGTCGGTTTTGAACATCGGCACTCACCAGATCGACTTGATCGACGACGATCGCGCCACTGGCCACGTCTATTGCAAGGCCGAGGTTGCCGAGGGTGACCGGTGGATCCATCAGGCCATCCGCTACGACGACACCTACGAGCGCCGAGACGGCCACTGGTATTTCGTTCGCCGCCTCCACAAGCTGTTCTACGGCGCGGAGGTGGGAGCGAACCCCCTGGGCCTGCCTCCGGCCAACTGGCCCGAGAACCCCGACGGCCTTGGCACCCTCCCCTACGAAGACCCCACCTGGCAGGCCTTCAACGACAGCTAGGTGGCGGGGAGAAAGCCCAGCAGGGTGGTGTCGTCCACGTCTTCGTAGGCGGCTTCCACGGCCATGCCCACCGCGATGTCAGCGATATCGCAGTCCACCATGTTGCCCACCAGGCGGGGGCCCTCATCCAGGTCCACTAGAGCGATGGCAAACGGGATGCGGCTGGACAAGGCCGGGTCGTGGCCGGCTCGGTCGACAGTGAACGAGTACACCGTGCCCTTTCCGCTCAGCTCCCCCCATTCCCAGTCGTCGCCCAGGCAAACTGGGCACCGGCCCCGGGGGTAGAAGAAGTACCCGTGGCGGGGGCAGCGCTGGAGGATTAGGCGGTGTTCCCGCAGGCCATCGAAATACGGCGCGGTGATGGGTGTGGGAGTGGGCAGGGGCCGGCCATCAGCAGAGAAGTGAACCATCAAGCCCCCTCCAAGATGAGGGCCACCTGCTCGGCCAGCATTCCCCCGGTGCCGTTGGCGTAGGCGATGTTGCAGTCGGGCACCTGGCGCTCGCCAGCGCGGCCTTGCACCTGGCGCACAGCCTCGGTGATGTGGCTCATGCCGCCGCCCAATCCAGCTTGGCCCATGCCCAGCTGCCCGCCGTGGGTGTTGAGGGGCCAGTCGCCGTCATAGCGCAGGCTGTGCTCGTCGATGAACCGCCCGCCCTGGCCCTTGGGGCAGAATCCGGCGTCTTCGATGGTCAACAGCACGGTGATGGTGTAGCAGTCGTACATCGAGGCCATGTCCACCGCGTCGCGTGACACCCCGGCCATGGCGAACGCCCGGTCGGCAGCCAGGCGAATGGGGGTATCTACGATGTCGGGGGCGTAGGTGATGCTCTTATGGGTGAGGTGCTCGCCGTAGCCGCTCACATACACCGGGCGGTGCGGGCACCGGGCGGCCCGCTCGGCGGTGGTCACCAGCACCGCGGAGCCGCCGTAGCACGGCATGACGATCTCCAGCAGCTTCAGCGGATCGGCCACATACCGGGAACTCATCACGTCGTCGACGGTTATGGGCTTGCCGTAGAACACCGCCATGGGGTTGGCCTGGGCGTTGTAGCGGGAGTCCACCGCCACCTTGGCCAGCGTCTCCTCGCTCACTCCGTATTCGGCCATGTAGCGGCTGGCGGCCATGGCGAAGCTGGGGGTGGCGGCCACCAGTCCGGCGGGGATCTCGAACTGCCCCTGGGGAGAGCCCCAGACTTCGCCGCCCATGTAGGCCCCCATCTTCATCTTCATGGAGCCGCCGTTGGCCCCCGGCTGGGGCGGGGCGGGAACCGACGGCGTGAACACCAGAACCGTTTCGCAAATCCCTACCTCAATGGCGGCGGCCGCCCGCCACACCATTCCCGCCGGGGTGGCCCCGCCCAGATCGACCACTTCGTTGAAGTTGCTGCGAATGCTCAAGAACTCAGCTAACGCCGAAGGGGCGAACATTGGCGATTCCCGCAGGCCGTTGATCACCAGACCGTCCACTTCGCCCTTGTCCACCTCGGCATCGGCCAGCACCTCGGCCGCCAGCCGGGCACAAGCCTCCATGGTGAACATGGGCTCGTCCCATACCCGCTTAGGCGCCCACTCTGTGAGCCCCACAATCGCCGCCGCTCTCTTTCCCATGCACCTCACCCTAGTGAGCGGCTGGTCAACAGCCTCGGTCGACCTATTTCGTCAAGTGCAGAGCGGTTCGAAGCGGTAGCCACGGCGGGACAACTGGCTGAGCGCGCTGTCGAGGCCGACTACCGTTTGCGAGCGGTCGCCACCTCCGTCGTGAAGCAGCATGATCACGCCGTCTCGGGCGTAATCCACGATGTGTTGGGAGATGTCCTGCGCCGAGACTTGGAGCCAGTCTTTGGGGCTGGTGTCCCACGTGAACACGGTCAATCCGTGCTCGGCTGCCCAATCCCGAGTGGATGCATCCATAGATGCGTAGGGGGGCCTCAAACAGGTGCTGCCCCAACGACTAAGCAATGCCTGGGTCCTGCCGATGGTTTCGTCGAACTCCTCGCGAGACAGACCCCCGAGAGCCTCGTGATTCCAGGTGTGATTGCCGAGGGTGTGCCCCTCGTCGACTATGCGCTGGGTGGTACCGGGATAGGCCTCAACCAGCGACCCGACAACGAAGAACGTGGCCCGAGCTCCATATCGGGCCAATACATCGAGCATCTGGGGCGTGTAGACGGGATGAGGGCCGTCGTCGAACGTGAGGTACATGACTGGAGCAGACTCGTCGAGAGTCGGAGTGGGATTGGGGGTCGCAGAATTGACCGGTGGGGTAGGTAGCGTCGTCGGCGTCGGGGTCGCTTCCGGTGTGGGCTGTGGCGTGGTGGCCGGCTCGGGATTCGGCGTGGTCCGCGGCGCGGCACCCGGCCCGGGATTCGGCGTGGTCGGCGGCGCGACACCCGGCTCGGGATTCGGAGTGGTCGGCGGCGCGGCACCCGGCTCGGGATTCGGAGTGATTGGCGGCGCGGCACCCGGCTCGGGTTCCGGAGTGATTGGCGGCGTGGTGTCCGCAACGGATTCTGGCGTGGCTTCCAACCCTGTTGGCACCGGAGTTGGCGAGGCAGGCTCTAACGGCGCTTCCGAAGGAGAGGGAACCGGCGACACAGAAATACGCGAAGAGGGGGTGCTTTGGCCGCACCCGGCAAGGAGCACGACCATAGCGAGAGCAACGGCCGCACCCCGGGTCATGCAACTAGTTAACTAGTCGACCTCGGCGGTTGGGGGGACCCTTCGCTCCAGCAGGGCGTCGTAGCGAACTTGGAGCTGGTTGGTGTAGCTGGGCTTGGTGGGGATGAGGAAGTCGCCAGCTCGAATGCCCGCCATAACCGGGCCAACCACATCAGCGGGTGAGATGCCTGCCGCGGTCATCTTGGCAAGCGACTCCACCACGAAGGCGTTGTCCTCTCTGTCGTCGGTGCCGTAGCGATCGTCCCTTACCCGGGCGGTGTGGGCGATGGCAGTATCGATGGCGCTGGGGGTGAGCACCGAGGCATTGACCTTGGCCCCCACCGCAGCCAGGTCCAGTGCCAGGCACTCGGTGAGTGAGAAGGCGGCGCACTTCGACACGACGTAGGGGCTGGAGAATCCACCGGCCACGAAAGCGGCTACCGAGGCGGTGTTCACGATGTGGCCCTCGGTGTCTTGGGCGATCATTCGGGGCACGAAGGCGGCCACACCGTTGATGATGCCGTACACGTTCACGCCGAGCACCCAGTCCCAATCGGCCGGGGTGCGCTCCCACATGAGCCCGGCCTGGAACACACCAGCGTTGTTGAACAGGAGGTCTACCTGCCCGAAGGCATCCCAGGCGGCGTCGGCCAGCGCCTCGACCGATGCCCGATCGGCGACGTCTACTTCAACTGCCACCGCATTGTCACCGATGGCGTCGGCAGTGGCCGTGGCTCCCGCGAGATCGATGTCTGCGGCCACTACCTTGGCCCCCTCAGCGCTGAATCCGGCGGCCAATGCCGCTCCAATCCCGCTGGCCGCCCCGGTAATGACCGTCACCTTTTTGTCAAAGTCCTGCATGACCCCATGCTGGCATGGCTTGCTGGTGTCGCAGATGTCGGAGCGGAGAAGCCCGCTGTTAGCCGCCAGTTTCTGCTTCGGGCCAGATCTCAGGGTCGTGGACGCCGTCGCCTTCCCGTTCGCAGACAAGGTCGCCATCTTCAGCCACAAATGCGTAGATACGACACGCAGCCAGTGACACCCATTGGTTGGTCAGGTCGTAGAACTCCCCGCGGGCGCTCATGATGGCCAGGGCAAACCAGCTGCCGTCAGGAAGCACAATGACGCCGGAATCGATCATCTGCCGGTATTCCGCTGGACAGCAGTTTGGTCGAAGCCAACCCGCCTTGTGCAGCGACGATTCAGCCACTTGCGGAGGCAGCCGATCAAGCAAGACGCCGTCGAGGTCTCTCGGAGAATTCAGCGTATGAGAGGTGTCCAGCAGCCAGTGTTGAAGGGCCGCCGACTCGTCAGGGTCCAAGAGCTCACCCTTGTACAGACGGACAAAGAAAAGGGCCAGTTCGGCCATAGAGGTACGGTTGCCCAGGGGATTTTCGGGTCGGAAATCACCGGCCACCCGATTGGGGTCTTGGAAGCGCCACGCCTCCAGCCTGGTGTAGGGCAATCGGGCCACATTCCTGGTCCAGTTGTTCACCGCGTCCACTCCCCCGGCCACATCGATCAACCTTCCACCAGCCAAGTTGTCGGACAGGATCAAAGCGTCATAGGCCAGCGGTCTCACCGCCTCCACTCCGGCCGCTTCAAGGGCGGCCGCGGCCCACAGCGGCTTGACCGCGCTGGCCGAGATCCGAGACTCTGTGGGTAGGTAACCGTGGAGTGTCTCGTCGGGAAGCACCACCGCAATTGAGATCTGAGAGTCGGGGTTCCATTCTTCGGAGATCTCAGCCAAGTCCTCGTACTCTTCGGCCAAAAGGAAGTGGAACTCCCCGGCCAGCGAAGCCAAGAACTCCTCGGCAGAGCGATCAGGCGTGGCAGTTGGCTCCACCGTTGGATCGAGGGTTGCTGCTGGCGACTCCTCGACGGTCGGACTTGGAGTGGCAGGCATAGTCGGAGGTGGCGACGTTGGCACCGCGGTGGGTAACGGAGTCGGGGCCACGGTGGGAGCGGCCTCAAGCTCCACAGAGCTCACCTCCAGTACCGTCACAGGGTCGCCATCACAACCCGCAGCGACTGCGAGCATCCCGAGGCTCAGCAACACTGCGGTGATCCCGATGGCGCGACGAAACACGCTGCAAATTACCCGCTTATGCACGGAAGTGGCAGGCACTCGCAGAATTCGTCAGCGGGTGTCGTTGACCCAGGTCATGTTGGTGGCCTCACCGGCTTCGAGCAGGGGGCCGTCGTAGTTGGGGGAGGTCATGACCGAGGCGTCGCGGCGGTAGTTGATGAAGTGGACGCCGTCGTCGCCGCTGTAGAGCTTGTATCGGCGGTCGGCGGCCACCCACAGGGTGTCTCCCTCGCCGACGACCCGGCGGCCTACTCGGACCTCGCCCCGCAGCACGTGGATCAGCTCATCTTGGGAGTGGCTGTGGGCCGACGACTCGAAGTACTTGGGGCGGTCGGTGGCCAGCAGCCACAGCCGGTTGGTAGTAGACGATGCGTCGGAGAAGAACCGGGTGCGCTGGGTGTCGTCCACCGTGGCCCACACGCCGTCGGGGCCAATCACCCGCACTCCCCGGCCCTCGGAATCGGCCGGTCCCCGCAAACCATCGGACGGCGGCAAAGGATCCGCCGGTCCCACATGGACGATGCTGGTTTCGGACTCCGCAGTCGCGGTCGCAGCCACCCCGGCCTCCACGATCACGGCCCCGTCAGCGGGGCAGACTCGCCCGTCGACGGTCAGGCTACCGGAGCGCACATACACCGCCTCGTCTCCATGCTCGGTGCCCCAACTCAGCTCTGTGCCAGCGGCCAGGTCGGCGGCCACCAACCACAGCGAGGCGCCGTCAGGGCTGACCTGCCGGGCCGCGCATCCGCCGACTGCTTCGACAGTCGGCCCGGGATAGGCAGCGTCGCTATGCCTAGTCGCTGCCCGAACAACATCAACCGCGCTCATGGCCCCTTATCTTCTCACTCGGCACGGCGGCTGCGGCAGGCGGCGGCCGATTCGACAGCGTCACCCCAATTACCGGCATCTTCTCTTCCGAGATCTGCTCAACCATGGTCCTGGATGGCTTTCCAAACCCGCTCGGGCGTCAGGGGCATGTCCAGGTGGCGGACGCCGAATGGCGCCAGAGCGTCCACCACCGCATTCTGCACCGCGGCGGTGGCCCCTACCGTGCCCGACTCTCCGACGCCCTTGGCCCCCAGCAGATTCCGGTCGGTGGGAGTCTCAGAGCGGATCAACTCGAAGCTGGGGAGCTCCGCCGCGGAGATCACCGGGTAGTCGGCAAAGTTGGTGGTGAGCGGGTTGGCATCCGCGTCGTAGACCAGTTCCTCCATCAGGGCCTGGGCAACGCCCCCGGCGATGCCACCGTGAATCTGGCCGTCGAATATCAGCGGATTCAACACGGTGCCGGCATCGTCCACTGCAACCAGCCGCACCAATTCCACCCGGCCGGTCTCGGCGTCCACCTCCACCACGGCCACATGGGCGCCGAACGGGAATGTCTGGCCCCCGATCTCGAAATCCGACTCCACCGCCAGCGGGCCATCCAGACCAGCGGCCACTTCGGCCCATCCCACCGACACCGCCGGGGTTCCGGCCACATGGAAGCTGCCGCCCTCAGGGTCGTGGACCACATCGGCGGCCGAAGCCTCCAACAGATCAGCTGCTACCGGCAGCGCCTGCTCCACCAGCCGTCGAGACGCATCGACCAGCATCGACCCAACGATCTGAGCCGAGCGAGACCCGCCGGTGACCTGTCCCCGGGGCGTGCAGTCGGTGTCGCCTCCCACCGCAACTACCCGGTCTAGGGCGATGCCCAGCACGTCGGCCACGATCATGGGCCAAACCGTCTCATGGCCCTGCCCGTGGGGGGTGGAGCTGGTCACCGCGGTCACCGTGCCATTGGTGCCCAGCTCTACTGAGGCGAAATCTCCGCCCCCGGTAGTGGCGGTGACCTCCACGTAGGTGGACAGGCCTATCCCCATGAGCGCTTTCGAGCCGCCGAGTCGGCGGGCGGCCTGCTCAGCCCGCAAATCCTCGTATCCGGCCGCTTCCAAGGCGAGATCCAGCGCCATTTGGTAGTCGCCGGAGTCGTAGCTCATTCCCGACGCGGTCGAGTGGGGAAACGCCTCGGGATCAAGGAAGTTGCGGCGGCGCACCTCGGCGGGGTCCATGTCGATCTCAGCGGCGAACAGGTCCACAGCCCGCTCGATGGCCGAGGCCGCCTCCGGCCGACCGGCGCCCCGAAAAGCCCCATTCGGAGTGGTGGAGGTGGGCACTGAGACCGCCCGAAACCCGGCGCAGGCGATCTTGTAGACGCCGGTGAACATAGCCATGGTCATTCGGGGCAAGAACCCGGCGATGAGCGGATAGGCCCCGCTGTCTTGGATCACGTCGAGCTGGTAGGCGCCAATCTGACCGTCGCGGCTGCCGCCCACCACTACGTCTTGAATCTGGCCTCGGCCACTGCCCAGCCCGGTCATCGACTGGGTACGAGCCTCGATCCAGGCACAGGGACGGCCCAGTCGGCGGGATAGCCAGCCCAAGAGAGCCTCTTCGGGATAGCAGCGGAACTTCGCTCCAAAGCTGCCCCCCACATCAGGGGTAATCACCAGCACTTGCTCGGGCTTCAGCCCATGAATGCCCATAAGCGCCGTCTTCACGTTGTGGCTGCCCTGAGTCGCGGTGTGGTGGATCAGCCGGTCTCCATCCCAGTGCGAGAAGCCCGCTCGGGCTTCGATGGGGGCAGCCGACATGCGCTGATTGCGAAATCGCGCCTGCACCACCACCTCGCACTGGTCGAAGTCGGGCATCTCATCGGTGGCACAGCGATACACCGTCTGGTCGTCGATACCGGGAAACAGAAGCACATCACCCCTCAGCGACGACTCCATGTCGACCAGCGGGGGCAGCGGCTCGTAGTCCACAACCACCAAGTCGGCGGCGTCGGCGGCCTGGCCAGGGTCGTCGGCCACCACGGCCACCACCGGCTCTCCCACATAGCGGACGACGTCGCGAGCCAGCATGGTGCGAACCATCTGGTCGTTCATTCCCGGAAACGGAGTGGGGTAGACCGCCACGCCGGGATCCAAGTCGGCGGAGGTGAACACCCCGAGAACACCGGGGCTGGCCGCGACGGCCGTCGTATCGACAGATAACAGCCGGGCATGGGCCTCAGTCGAAGTCACATAGACGACATGGGCAGCCTCGGGAGGAACCAGGTTGGCCACATAAGAGCCATGACCGGTGAGAAAACGGGGATCCTCCCGCCGCAAGACCGGGTGGCCAAGGATTGATGGCATCAGACCAGGCTAATTGTCGCGCCTGGTGGCAGAGCGGCGATTCAGTCGTTGTCGGAGATTGTGCCGGTGGCGTAGAGGAAGCCGTCGCGGATGACGATCCCGCTGGTGGCGTACACGTACACGCGCAGCGTCTCGGTGTCCTCTGGGGTGTCGTCGTCGATGACCGGCACGGTCACCTCGATGCTGGTGTCGCCCGCAGCCAGCGTGAACGTCCTCCTGAATTCAATGCTCCAGTCCTGCCACAGCGTCGCGGTGCGGCCGTATCCGCCGTAGCGGAACGTGATCGGGACGGGATTGGGCTTCGACAGTGTCACCACAAACCCAAGGTCCTGCGCGCCCTCAACAGCGGTGGCGTCGCTGACGGTCACCGTCGGCGGACCAGCGGGGGCCAGATCGTTGTCGGACACCGCCACCGTCGCCGCGTATTGGGTCGCTGACACTGTGTAGCCGGGGCCGCTGTCGATCGTGGCTGTCACCGAGCCGTCGGCCTCGTCGGTTGTGTCGTCGGTGGTAGCGACGGTGAACGTCACGCTGCCAGTCGTCGGGATAGTGACCGTCCGCTCGCCGGTGCTGGCGAAGTTGCCGCTTTGGGACACGGTCACGCTGACATCAAGACTCGCCGCGGGCGCAGGGCTAGCGGTGAGCGTGAACGTCGCCGCGGCCCCCTCAGCGACATCGCTGCCCGCCGCGATGCTGATCTGCGGTTCAGCCGGCGGAGGCGGGGGCGGCGGCGGAGGCGGGTCGTCGTCGTCTGCTACCGCAACCGTCGCTGAACCGGCTGATGATGACACCGTGTAACCGGTGCCGGTTGAGATGGCGGCGGTGATAGACCCGTCAGCCTCGTCTGCGCTGTCATCGGAAGTGGCAACGGTCAGCGTGTAGCTCCCGCCGGTCGGGATGGTCACCGTGCGGACTCCGGTGGACACGCCGAAGCTGCCGCTTTGGGCGACGGTGACGCTGACCGACAGAGCCGACGCCGGCGCAGGACTGGCTGTGAGCGTGAACGTCGCCGCGGCCCCCTCAGCGACATCGCTGCCTGCGGCGATGCTGATCTCGGGGTCAGCCGGCGGTGGCGGAGGCGGCGGTGGCGGGTCGTCGTCGTCTGCGACCGCGACCGCCGCCGAGCCGGCTGACGACGACACCGTGTAGCCGGTGCCGGTGTCGATCGCGACGGTCACCGACCCGTCGGCCTCGTCGATGCTGTCACCAGTGGTGTCCACGGTCAGCGTGTAGCTGCCCGTGGTGGGGATCGTCACGGTGCTCGCCCCGGTCGCCGCACCGAAATCACCCGACTGCGACACCGTCACATCCACCGACAAAGCAGCCGCCGGCGCGGGAGACGCGGTGAGCGTGAACGACGCCACAGAGCCCTCGGTCACACCGCTGCCCGCAGCAATGCTGATCTCCGGAACCGGAGGCGGAGGCGGCTTCTGCCCGGCTGCCTCGATGCACTCCAACGCCTCGCGGAACGGCCGCCACCCGAACCAGAGCTGCTCGCGTGCGAGCGCCTCAGCCGCAGTGAACGCGGTCAACTGATCATCCGCCACATCGCCGAACGCCACCAGCACCCGAAGCCAGTTACGGCCATAACCAGGCGCGCGATCACGATGCAGCTCGTAATAATCACGCGCCAACCCCAACGTCTCATCAGAAACACAATCCGCAGGAGGAGGCGGCGGCGGAGGCGGGTCGTCGTCATCGGAAACCGAGACCGTCGCCGAACCCGCCGAAGACGACACTGTGTAACCAGTGCCACTGCCGACAGTGGCGGTGACCGACCCGTCGGGCTCGTCGACGCTGTCACCCGTCGTAGAAACCGTCAAAGCGAAACTGCCCGACGCCGGGATCGTCACCGTCCGCGAACCCGCCGACACACCGAAATCGCCGCTCTGCGCGATAGTCACCGTCACATCCAGATCAGCCACAGGCTTCGGCGACGCAGTGACCGTGAAACTAGCGTCTCCGCCTTCAGTTACAGCACCGCCTGCGGCGATGCTCACCTCAGGCTCAACGTCGCACTGCGCCTGCTCCACCGCCGCCAAAGTGCGCGCAATGCGATCCCAACGCGAGTTCCCCAGCCAATCAGCCACACCCTGAGCCTGCTCAGCAGTCATCGGCGTATGACCCGTGTCGGTGCCCAAAGCAGCCAGCACACGATTGAACCTCTTGACCCCCGCCGCAGCAGCAGACGACAAGGCATCCCGCCAAGCGGTGATCTCATCAACGGTGACAGCGTCGTCAGGCAACGCCACGCTGCACCCGCCCTCGTCATCATCAGACACCGCCACCGACGCCGAACCCGAAGACGACGACACCGTGTAACCCGCGCCCGTGCTCACCGTGGCAGTGACCGACCCATCCGCCTCGTCATCACCGTCATCACTGGTAGAAACAGTCAAGGTGAAGCTGCCCGACGTCGGGACCGTCACCGTCTGCACACCGGTCGTCGCACCGAAATCGCCGCTCTGCGCAACCGCCACGTCAACAGAAAGGGCCGCATGCGGCGTCGGATCGGCGGTCACCGCGAAGGTCGCATCGCCGCCCTCGGTCACATCGCCGCCCGCAGCGACGCTGACCTCGGGCACGTCATCATCAGACACCGCCACCGTGGCGCTCCCGCTGCCCGACGAAACCGTATAACCCATGCCCGCACTTACAGCCGCGGTCACCGACCCATCGGCCTCGTCCTCGTTGTCGTCGCTGGTAGAGACAGTCAAGGTGTAGCTGCCGGTTGTGGGGATGGTGACCATGCGCAGCCCGGTTGTGACGCCATAGTCGCCGCTCTGGGTGACCGACACCTCAACATCCAAATCGGCCGCAGGCACAGGACTGGCTGTCAACGTGAAGCTTGTGTCGCCGCCTTCGGCCACCGCGGAACCCGCAGCGATGCTGATCTCGGGTTCTGCGGGGGTGGTGCCGCAGTCTTCGATTGCCAGCAGGGTGCGGGTGGTGCGCTCCCAGCGGCTGTTGATGTACTTGGCCTCTAGCGTTTTCGATTCCGCCGCGGTCATCTTGGCCTCGCCAGTGTCGATGCCGAGGGCGGCAAGCACGCGGTTCCATCGCCGCACATGGTCGGGGTAGTTGTGGCCGTCGCGCCAGACTTGGACTTCCCCAACCGTGACGGCGTCTGTCGGGAGTTGGGGCACGCATTCTGTAATGGGTTGGCTGAACACCCAGGGGCGGGCTTGTTTGATGGCGAGCTGGTTGGCTGAGGTGATCTTGAACTCGATCTCCATGGCGAATTCGTCGCCGTCGGCGGGGTTGTAGAGCGTCTCGAAGTGGTCGTGGATTGCCTTGAGGCTGTTGCGAAGCTGGATCATCTGCGCGTCGGTCATGAACAGCTTGTTCTCCGGGGCGAGGTTCGAGCGGGCCAAAACAGTGGCCGCTCCCGCGGAGTCCAAAAGGAGCTCCTCGGGCAGCGAGTTCGCCTCGGGGTTGGTGACCAGATCCTCGCCGAGCTGGGTGTTCACGTAGTAGTGGCCGTCGAGGCCGGTAACCGGGTCGAAGCTGACCGCCACCCCGTTCGACAGCTCGTCGGAGTAGTTCGGGTGCACCAAGACACCCATCGCGGTCGCGAGGTGGTCGATGCGGTGGTGCTCGCGCTCGAGGAACGCTCTGAAGTTCCAAAGGCTCGCCCACACCGCCTTGATCGACTTGTCGATGCCGTCATCGGCAGTCTCGTCGGGATCCTGGGTCTTGGAGTCGTACAGGCCGGCACCGTTGAAATCAGGAAGGTCCTCGTTGTTAGTGCTCGACCGGTAGCGCAGCGACGTGCCCGCAGGAAACGAGTCGTGCATCGTTGTCAGCGCGGTGATGATCCAGGACGGGGAGGCGGCATTCTTGATCGCCTTGCGCAAGTCGTCCAGCATCTCCTCCTGGATGTCAAAGTCGGTCCCGAACTTCGGGTGAGCCAGCATCTGAGTTACGGCTGAAGCCAATGTCGTTCCAGCCGGCAGCGTGATCTTCTCCTCAGCCGGCGCCTTCTTCTTCCCCAGGATCGTTTCTTTGTCGAGGGTGGCCTGCTTCATGAACTCTTCGTAGAAATAGAACGGGACCGCGAACCCGTCCGGCGCGACCCCCGCTGCCAGCGTCGTGAGCCCGCTCAACTCCGCTACGTTCGCCGCTTTCACCCCGAACGCAGTCCAGTCTTCGAATTCGATGTCGTCCAGCGACGTGATCGCCTGAACGCTCAGATCCCGCTGGGGCACCTGCACGCTCGCAGGCCGCGACGCAGCGTGATACGCGTCCACCTCCGCCTTCGTCGCGGCCCGCAAAGTGAACCCACCCGCGGTCGCGCGGTAATACACATAACTGCCCACGAGGTCGATCACGGCCTTATCGTCGAGCGCGTCGCGGATGAACGCATTCGGCGTCCCGTTCTGGATCGCCCGCAAGTTCACATGCGACAACGGCGTCTGCGGCACCGTCGTGATAACCCCCGCCGCCCGCGGCAAATCGTTCGGCAACACTGACAAAATCGCTACATCACGAGGACCCGGCGACTCGCCCGGCTCGAACACCCCCAACAACCCATAACCCTCAGCCTCGTTATACGCCACATACTCAACATCAGGACGAATGTCACTATCTCTAAGAATCTTCACCCTCGAAGCGTCATACAGCGATTTTTCCTGCTCGTATTTCTTCTTAGCTCTAGGGCTTATGAAGGGATAATAGGCCAAGTTATCCTTGAGGAAAGGCATCGCAGCAGCCAGTGTCTCCTGAACCAGTGACACCTCGCGAAAATCAAAGGAATCCGAAGGCTGGAATTCCCAACGGTAAACTCCCAAAGAGCCGTCCGGCGCAACAACATTAGGATGGTAGATCAAAACGCCCCTGGCCATTCCTCCCCAACAGCAGTCGACGACTTCTTTGAGTCCTATACTGCGAAACTTCCCATCAAAAGTCCAATGCCTTCGATAGCGGTCAGTGTCCTGGAACCAGAGTTTCGGGCTGTTCGAATAGACGTTGAGGATGGTGAACTTGACGTACTCCAAGTCTTTGAGCCAGACATCAATAAGGACATCTTGTCCCTGATATAAAAGCTCCTTAAACGCCGCGCGGTCTTCAATCGCTACAGACCCGTGTTGCGCGGCGACGGGCAGGGCAGGGTTCGTCGGATTCCGGTAGCCGAAATCGTCGAGTTCGGTGATGTCGTCGACACAGTCGCCGTCCACATCGGCAGGGTTCGCGATGAGATACTTCTCCACCCGATACTTGTCCGCGCCAAGCGGAGACAGACTGTCCGACAGCGAGGTAGTCCCAGATTCTCCCCGCTTGACCAACACCGGAACGTCCAGCACCTTGTCTGACCCGCGGTCATGCTTCACATACAGCACGAAATAATCGTCTTCGGTCGAAGACACCGTGATCGGTACCGAAGTGACCGCTACATCCGCAGGGGTAGGCGCAACCCAGCCGTCATCGCACGGCCCCTTCTTCTGCGTGTCCGTGCCGCCCTGAGCACCGGCCCCAACCGGAGCTAGCAAAGCCGCGACGCACACCATGCAAACCAGCAACCCAACACGCCCCGCCCACCGCATAGAAGAACCCCGCTCTCCTCATCGATTGACTTCGACGAGTCTGTGGAGTCGCTGCAAACGGCCCTTCAGCCCCGCCCAACCCAACCCTAGCCGCGGCGAGCGACCAAGGGCCCGCTGATGCGCGGTCAGTCGTCGTCGGTGATGGTGCCGGTGGCGTAGAGGAAGCCGTCGCGGATGACGATCCCGCTGGTGGCGTAGACGTACACGCGCAGCGTTTCGGTGTCCTCTGGGGTGTCGTCGTCGATGACCGGAACGGTTATCTCGATGCTGGTGTCGCCTGCGTCGAGCGTGAACGTCCTCCTGAAGTCGATGCTCCAGTCCTGCCACAGCGTCGCGGTGCGGCCGTATCCACCGTAGCGGAACGTGATCGGGACGGGATTGGGTTTCGACAGAGTCACCACGAAGGCAAGATCCTGCGCGCCCTCAACGGCGGTGGCGTCGCCGACGGTCACCGTCGGCGGCCCCGCAGGCGGCGGAGCCGGGTCGTCGTCATCGGACACCGCCACCGTCGCCGCCCCGGCCGAAGACGACACCGTGTAGCCGGTGCCGCTGGCCAATGTCGCGGTGACCGAGCCGTCGGCCTCGTCGGTTGTGTCGTTGGTGGTGGCGACGGTGAACGTGGCGCTGCCCGTCGTCGGAATCGTGACCGTCCGCTCGCCGATGCTGGCGAAGTCGCCGCTCTGGGACACGGTCACGCTGACATCGAGACTCGCCGCGGGCACAGGGCTGGCCGTGACGGTGAACGTCGCAGCCGAACCCTCAGTGACGCCGCTGCCCGCGGCGATGCTGATCTCGGGCACGTCATCGTCGGCCACAGCGACCGTGGCGCTGCTGTCGCTCGACGAGACGGTGTAGCCCGTGCCGCTGCCGACCGTGGCGGTCACCGACCCGTCGGCCTCGTCGGTGCTGTCATCGGCAGTGGCGACGGTCAGCGTGTAGCTCCCACCGGTCGGGATGGTCACCGTGCGCGCCCCGGTGGACACGCCGAAGCTGCCGCTCTGCGACACGGTGACGCTGACCGACAGGGCTGTCGTCGGCGCAGGACTGGCCGTGAGCGTGAACGTCGCAGCAGTCCCCTCAGCGACATCGCTGCCCGCCGCGATGCTGATCTCCGGTTCAGCCGGCGGCGGAGGGGGGGGCGGAGGTGCGGGGTCGTCGTCGTCTGAGACCGCGACCGTCGCCGAACCGGCCGAGGACGACACCGTGTAGCCGGTGCCGGTGTCGATCGTGACGGTCACCGACCCGTCGGCCTCGTCGGCGCTGTCACCAGTGGTGTCAACCGACAGCGCGAAGATGCCCGCGGTGGAAATCGTCACGGTCCGCGCTCCGGTCGACACACCGAAATCGCCTGACTGCGACACCGTCACATCGACCGTCAAAGCAGCAGCCGGCGCCGGAGACGCGGTGAGCGTGAACGACGCCGCCGAGCCCTCGGTCACACCGCTGCCCGCAGCGACGCTGATCTGCGGGCTCGCGGGCTGCTGGGCTGCCTCGATGCACTCCAGCGCCTCGCGGAACGGCCTCCACCCGAACCAGAGCTGCTCTCGCTCGAGGGCCTCAGCCGCAGTGAACGCAGTCACCTGATCATCGACGACGTCGCCGAACGCGACCAGCACCCGAAGCCAGTTACGGCCATAACCAGGCGCGCGATCACGGTTCAGCTCGTAATAGTCCCGCGCCAACCCCAGCGTCTCTTCAGAAACACAATCCGCAGGCGGAGGCGGCGGAGGTGGAGGCGGGTCGTCGTCATCAGACACCGCCACCGTGGCGCTGCTGTTGCCCGACGAGACGGTGTAGCCCGTGCCACTGCTCACCGACACTGTTACCGACCCATCAGCCTCGTCGGTGCTGTCACCGGTGGTGGCGACGGTCAGGATGTAGCTGCCGCTGGTCGGGATCGTCACGGTCCGCGCCCCTGCCGTCACACCGAAATCGCCTGACTGCGACACCGTCACATCCACCGCCAAAGCAGAAGTCGGCGCCGGAGACGCAGTGAGCGTGAACGACGCAGCGCCGCCCTCGGTGACGTCGCTGCCCGCAGCAACGCTGATCTCCGGATCCGGAGGCGGCGGGGGCGGGTCGTCATCGTCAGACACCGCGACCGTGGCGCTGCTGTTGCTCGACGACACCGTGTAGCCCGTGCCACTGCTCACCGACACCGTCACCGACCCGTCGGCCTCGTCGGCGCTGTCACCGGCGGTGGCGACAGTCAGCGTGTAGCTGCCACTGGTGGGGACCGTCACAGTCCGCTCCCCTGCCGTCACACCGAAATCGCCTGACTGCGACACCGTCACATCCACCGCCAAAGCAGAAGTCGGCGCCGGAGACGCAGTGAGCGTGAACGACGCAGCGCCGCCCTCTGTGACACCGCTACCCGCGGCAATGCTGATCTCCGGCAGCACAGCGGGCGGCTGCTGAGCGGTCAAGCCGTCAACGCTCAGCGTGAAAGCGCCCGTAGTCGACCGACTGAACGTCGTCGCCTCAACCGTGTAATCCCCCGCAGCCAACGACTCCGAGATCCGCGAGTTGTAGCCGTCGCCGCCATCATCGTTGCGAGACAGCTCCCCACCGTCGCGGCCAAGCCCGCTGCGCAAGAACAGATACGTATCAACAGACGACTCCAGATCGATCGTCACTGTGGCCCGCTGCGCCAAAGAGAAAGTAAAGAACCGGGCATACCGGCCCTCGCGGCCCTCCGAATCGCACGCGTCCGTCCATTGCCCCGCGACGCTCCCATCACCCTCCAACGCCGACACACACACATCAGCAACCACAAGCGGCGCATCATCATCAGACACCGCCACCGACGTCGAACCCGCCGACGACGACACCGTATAGCCCGTCCCGGTGCCCACCGACACCGTCACCGAACCATCCGCCTCGTCATCACTGTCGCCGCTGGTCGCGACCGTGAACGTCGCGCTGCCCGACGCCGTGACCGCCACCGTCCGCGAACCGGTCGCCACACCGAAATCGCCGCTCTGCGACACAGCGACCGCCACATCCAGACCAACCGCAGGCTTCGGCGACGCAGTCAACGTGAAACTCGCAGCAGACCCCTCAACCACACCGCTGCCAGCCGCAATGCTGATCTCAGGCACATCATCATCAGACACCGCCACAGACGCCGCGCCCTGCGCAGACGACACCGCATAGCCCGTCCCGCTGCCCACCGACACCGTCACCGAACCGTCCGCCTCATCAGCCAAATCATCCACCGTCGCCACAGTGAACGCCTTGGAACCAGACGCCGGAATCGTAACCGCCCTCGAACCAGCCGACACACCAAAATCGCCGCTCTGCGCAACAGTCACCGTCACATCCAGATCAACCGCAGGCTTCGGCGACGCAGTCAACGTGAAGCTCGCAGCGACCCCCTCAACCACACCAGCACCCCCAGCAATGCTGATCTCCGGATCATCCTGCTCGGCGTCGTCGTCGCACTGAGCCTGCTCCACCGCCGCCAAAGTGCGCGAAATGCGATCCCAACGCGAGTTCCCCAGCCAATCAGCCACACCCTGGGCCTGCTCAGCCGTCATCGGCGTATCACCAGTATCAACACCAAGCGCAGCAAGCACACGATTGAACCGCTTAACCCCCGCAGCCGCAGCAGCAGACAACCCATCCCGCCAACCAGTCACCTCATCAACTGTGACCGCGTCGTCAGGCAACTGCGGCGCGCACTCGGCCGGATCGTCATCATCAGACACCGCCACCGACGCCGAACCAGCCGAGGACGACACCGTGTAACCCGTGCCCGTGCTCACCGTCGCAGTGACCGACCCGTCGGCCTCGTCGGTGCTGTCACCGGTAGTGGCGACAGTCAGAGTGAAACTGCCCGACGCCGGGACCGTCACCGTCCGCGAACCCGTCGCCGCACCGAAATCACCGCTCTGGGCGACAGCGACCGTCACATCCAGACCAGCCGCCGGCTTCGGCGACGCAGTCAACGTGAAACTCGCAGCCGTCCCCTCGGAGACGCCGCTACCCGCAGCGATGCTGATCTCGGGCACATCATCATCAGACACAGCCACAGACGCCGCACCCTGCGTGGACGACACCGTGTAGCCCGTCCCAGCGGACAGCGACACCGTCACCGACCCGTCAGCCTCGTCGATACTGTCGTCACTCGTGCCCAGCCTCAGGGAGTGGGTGCCCGACGTCGCGATCTGAACAATCGCCGGACCGATGCCAACATAGAAATCGCCGCTCTGGGAGACCGTCACGTTGACCGTCAGCGGCGCAGCCGGCGCAGGACTGGCCGTGAGCGTGAACGACGCATTCCCACCCTCGGTCACCGCCGAACCACCGACAATGCTGACGACCGGCAACGGATCATCATCATCAGACACCGCCACCGTTGCCGCGCCCTGCGTGGACGACACCGTGTAACCCGATCCGCTGCCCACCGTCGCGGTCACCGAACCGTCCGCCTCATCAGCCGAATCGTCCGCCGTCGCGACAGTAAACGTCTCCGAACCAGACGCCGGAATCGTCACTGTCCTCGAACCCGTCGTCGCGCCGTAGTCACCGCTCTGCGACACACTGACCGTCACATCCAGACCAGCCGCAGGCGACGGCGCCGCGGTCACCGTGAAACTCGCAGCAGCACCCTCAGTCACACCGCCCCCACCAGCAATGCTGATCTCCGGGACATCATTGTCGGCCACAGCCACCGTGGCGCTCCCGCTGCCCGACGACACCGTGTAGCCCGTCCCGCTGCCCACCGTCGCAGTCACCGAACCGTCCGCCTCATCAGCCGAATCGTCCGCCGTCGCGACAGCAAACGTCTCCGAACCGCTTGCCGAAATCGTCACTGTCCTCGACCCGGCCGTCACACCGAAATCGCCGCTCTGCGACACACTGACCGCCACGTCCAGATCAGCCCCAGGCGCCGGCGCCGCGGTCACCGTGAAACTCGCAGCAGCACCCTCAGTCACACCGCCACCACCAGCAATGCTGATCTCGGGTTCGGACTGGGGAGATGTCTTCGTGGGCAGGCCGGCCACCGTCAATACGAACGTGCCGGACAACCCGTGGTTGAACGTGGTCGCTTCGATCGTGTAATCACCCGCAGCCAACGTCTCAGAGATCCGCGAGTTGTACCCGTCACCGCCGTCGTCGTTCCGATACAACTCCTGGCCGTCTCTGCCCAACCCGCTGCGCAGGAACAGATACGTGTCTTCGGACGACTCAAGATCGATCGTCACCGCAGCCTGGCTGTCCAGAGAGAAGGTATAGAAGCGGCCGTAACTGGCGGACCGGCCCTCAGAATCGCACGAACCCGTCCACGCCCCATCGACGCTGCCATTGCCTGGCAATGGCGATACGCAAGGATCGGACGAGTCGCCGCCGATCCCTGAGACGGTCAAGACGAACGAGGTGCCCGGCGTCACCGGCTGCCAGGAAGTCGCCTCAATCATGTAGTCGCCTGCCGGCAGCGTTGTCTTGATGAGCGGTGACCTAGATCCCCAACCCGACGCCGCAACAGATCCGAACTTCGAGTTCCTGCCGTTTCGCACTCTCAGATCCGGGTAATTGCTGCCAATTCCCCTATAGCCCAGGGACGGCGAGGTCAGATCGAGGGTCACCTCGCTTTGCCGGCCCAGCGTGAATCCATAGAACTGCGCCAACCCCTCGTTCTCAACGGACGCGCACGATGCCACCCATTCCCCTGAGACGTCTCCATCGCCCGTCAGCGCCGTTACACACGTCAAGTCGGGTGGCTCGTCATCGGCGATCGCCACCGTTGCAGAACCGGACGTGGTCGACACCGCGTAACGACGGGCAGGATCGAACGCTGCCATGACCGTCGCCGTCACCGAGCCGTCGGCTTCATCTGCCTTGTCATCGTCCGTCGGCATCGTCAAGGTGCCGGTGCCCGATGTCGAAATCGTCACCTGCGACGTGGCCGACTCGTGGCCACTGTACGACGTCGTCACCTGGTCTGCGGTGATGCCGAAGTCGCCGTCTGAGGACACCGCGACATCCACCGTCAACGGACTCGATGGCGGCGGCGACGCCGACAGCGTGAACACCGCGTCGCCGCCCTCGGTCACGTCGCCATCAGCTTCGATACTGATCCGTGTCGTTGACTGGGTCCACGACTGCGACGGCACGCCTTGAACACCAAGGGTGAACAGGCCGGTGGCCGGCGGACCCGTATCGGTGGTGGCCTCGATCGTGTAGTCGCCCGCGGGCAGAGTTGCGACGATGCGCGAGTCCGAACTCCCTAGCCCACCACTGTCGTCCCGATACAGCACAGTCTCCGCAGTTCTCGAGTTCCGGCCGCTTCGCAGGAGCAGGTAGCTGTCCTGGCGCGAACTCAGGTCAATCGTCACAGCGATCTGCTGACCCAAGGTGAAACCGAAGTAGCGCGCGTAGGAGCCGGCGCGGCCTTGGGACTTGCAGGCTTGCGCTGCGCTGGCACCCAGCGACAGCTGTTCGGGGCCAGGACCGGACCAGATCGCTGTGAAGTTCCCGCTGCCTGACAGCGGAGTCCAGCAGCCGTCGTCCTCCTTGGCGAAATCTCCCGAATTCAGCCACGCGAAGCCGTGTCCCCATCCGCTGGGGTACAAGCCATGGCGTTCGTCTGCGTTGGTTCTCAGATAATCGGCAACCTGCGAGGGCGTGAACGAAGGGTTGCGTTCGACCACCAGCGCAGCGAGACCCGCGACATGCGGTGCCGCCTGACTCGTTCCGCAGAACTTCCCCAACGATGTCGGCTCACAGTCGAGGCCGGCGACGTCGGGCTTCGTGCGCCCGTCGGGGGTAGGCCCTCGGCTGCTATAGGCCCGCGGAACCCAATAATGCGTGTCGCCGCCCGCGCCGACGGCCAGCACCCCCGGGCTTGAGCTATCGCCGGGGCTGGTCACGCTGCCGCCTTCGGGCGTGTAGTGATCGATCTCGCTGATTTGGCCGAAGACCATGAACTGCACCCACGTCGGCGCCGCGCTGGCTGTCTTCTTCTTTGCGTAGACCCAGTAGAAGCCGCTGTTGGCCGCTGTCAGGCTTATGCCCTCCCACGGGTAATCGGCGGCACCGCCCTTCTGAACGTCAGCGCTGGTGCCGACGACGGTCTGCGCCCCGCTCAGGGTGGCCGAATACCTCACTTCCAAATCGAGATCCTTGGTGGCACCGCCCCAGGTGCCGTCCCACCGCATGTTCACAAACAGCGAATCGGAGGCGTCGAGCTCGAGCACTTGCGCTTCATCCGCGGTGGCGCCGCTGCCGGCCCACTCGTGATAGCCGTCGTTGTCGGAGTCGGCGAACGAGCCGAACCACGCCCGCTTTCCATAGTTCCCGGCGGAGTTGACCCAGGTCATCCCGTTGTCGACCGCCCATTTGGCCGTGTTCAGCGGGCTCGGGCTGACCGGAGAGGTGCCGTCGGGCGCGCCGTGGAACGACCAGCTCACCGAGAAATTGATGATCTTCACCCCCTGGCCGTGCATCCACACCACCGCGCTGTGCAGGTCGGCCCACGTGAGCGGGTTGGAGATGTACAGCGCCGCGTCGGGGGCGACGTCCATCAGCGACTCCGCGACAGCGGTGCCATGCTGATCGCCTCCCGCCGTGTCGCAATTCGCCAGGTCGCTGGTGGGCTTGCCCGCATCGATGTAGCAACGGCCCACCACCGTCGCCGGCAGCTCGGTGCCTCGAAGAGCGCGCAGCCCGGTGAAGCCGTCCTTGGAGGTAGTCGTGGTGGACGTGTCGATGACGCCCACCTTCACCCCGTCACCGGTGTACCCGTTGTCGTGCCAGACATCGGCCCCATGGGCGCGGACACCCCCGCTAGTAACCGAGCCGAGGTCCTTGAACGGCTGCGGCATCGCGCGCACGCGGGCCACACCGGTCTGCTGCGCAAGCGGGCCGAGCAAATCAGGGGGCACGTACGCCTCGACGTAGTCGCCCACCACGTTCGCTGGCGTCACGCCGTTGTCGGCAAGGAACCCGAGCACACCGTTTCGGTTGCCGTCGAACTGCATCGTCAACAGCAGAGGCTCGCCGCCCAAGGTGGAATTTGTTCCGTCGGACAGCGACGGCGGCGAGGCCGCTGCACTGGCCACCGCCAACGCGCTGAGTTCCGAGCCGAGATTGGGATACGCCACATCCGACGCTGAGAATGTCGGAGGAGGCTGGGCGCCCGGCCCAAGCGAATCAGGGAGCAGACCATCGGTGACATCCTGTTCTTGCCCGCTGGTAGGAGGTGAAGATCCGTCGCCCGAGTCCTCTGCGGCAACGCCAGCAGCCCCGGTGCCTAGCATCGCCAAAGACAAAGCGATAGCTGCTGCTGTCCGAATAGGCCGAGGGACTATCGGCATGGCAGAAGTGTCAATCTAACAGGGAGCAGAGACAGTTCGCCCTTAGTTGGGGGGGGGGGGGACGACTAGCGGCACGGCAGAAATATTACTCAAGGCGGCCGCGGCGAGTCGATGTCGCCGCGACTGCTTCGTCCATGGCCGACTGCATGGCCTCCCTCAGGCGGTTGGTGAATTCGCGGCGCTGCCGGGGCGACAGCCGTCCACTCTCGGTGTCAGGAGGAAGGAGCGGTTCACCCACCACGATGGACACCGGCACCCGTCGGGGGAATTTGGCCTTCGGGGGCATGGCATCTTCAGTCCCGGCGATTCCCACCGGGAGGATCGGCACCCCCGTTCTGGCAGCCAGATAAACGGCGCCTCCGAATATCTCCCCCACTTGGCGACCCGAATGGCGAGTGCCTTCAGGGAACACCAGCAACGGCTCGCCCCGGTGCAAGAGCCTGACGGCCGCTTGCAGGGTCCGGCGGTCTCCCGCCCCCCGGTGTACGGGGAACGATCCGAGCATGGCGCTTACCCAGGTGCCGGCCCTTCCCTTGAACATCTCTTTCTTGGCCAGCGAACGCACCGTTCTAGGACATTGCGAGTTCACCAGAGGGCCGTCGAGGTTGGAGCGGTGAACGGGGGCGATGATGAACGCCCCTTCGATTCTCAGCCGCTCGGCGCCGACCATTCTCGTGCGCAGATAAAGGCGCCCCACTACCCGGATCAATACCCGCACAACCCGGTAGAGAAGCTGGGCCCGACGGGTCGCCCATATGCCCAGGACGCGCTCTTCTAGATTCTGCTCAGGCGACACGCTCTTCCAGACGCCGTTCAGACGACATGCTCTCCCGGTCCTGCTCAGACATGGCTCTGCACTGGCCTCGATACGCGCATCACTCGAACAAGGCGACGTCGGTGAACTCGATGAGGTTTCCGTCGGGATCACGGGCGAACGCCGACCGCACCGCCACGCCGAAGTCCTCCCGCTCATTCGGGTCGATGGCGAATTCGACACCCCTCCCGGCCAACTCGGCCATGGTGGAGTCGAACTCCTCGGCAGGAATGTAGAGGGCGAAGTGGGACATTGCCCCTGCGGCGTCGGGCATCTTGTCTACTTTGCTGAGGTGAAGCTGGGCAGGGCCCATCCGCAGCCACGACCCCTCGAACCCGCCGAAATCGGGCCGAGGGAGCTTCTCTAGGCCCAGCTTTTCGACATAGAAGGCATCAGCGGCCTCCACGTCGGTCACGCAGATGTTCACGTGCGAGTAGGCGATTAGCCCTTTTACAGCAATGCTCATGCCCGTGACTCTATTGGAACGAGCGGGTTGGCTGTCCGAGCACAGCGCAATCCCAACACCGCGGTCACCACTCCCCCTGCGGCCAGCATGATGTAACTGGCGCCTAGGTTGCCGATCTGGCCGACTGCCAAAGTGGCGCCGATGATGGTCACCGCAAGGGCCACTCCGAAGGCGTTTCCCACCCGCATCATGGTCTGGGCCAAGCTGGAGCCCGGGGCCAGAAAGTCGCTGGGCAGGTCGGCCACCATCACCGCGAACAGCGATCCCCACACCAGGCCCGACCCGATTCCAGCCAGCGTCACGCTGAGCACCCACGATGCCAGGTCCTCCTCGCCGCCCAGCGTGGCCCACTGCCACACCATCCCCCCGGTCCACATCAGACTCCCCACCACCACGAACCTGGCCGGTCCCCAGCGATCGGCCCACCGCCCCGACAGCGCCGACAAGAGGCCGGTGAACACGAACACCGGGGTCAATAGCATTCCGGCCTCAAGGATCGAGAGCTCCCAGACGATGGTGAGGTAGTTCACACCCACAAGCTGGTGTCCGAAAAAGGCGATGGAGAACACCAGCATCCCGTAGTTGCCCAGCCGGAAGCTCTTGTATCGGAACAGCTTGGGATCGATCACCGGCAAGCGGTGGCGCTTCGATCTCCAGCCCAGCAGGCCGAGCACCAGCGCCCCTGCTACGAGCGCGCCCAACACCACCGGGTCAGCCCACGTCCACTCCCGGCTTTGCACCAGGGCGAACACCATTGCCCCAACGCCGGCCAGCACCATGAGCGCCCCGAGGCGATCGGGCATCTCCGGGGTGTGCTCGCTGCGGCGCTCCTCGATGACTTTGCCGATGAACACCAGGGCGATCACCCCGAATGGCACATTCAGCCAGAACGCCCACCGCCAGTCGCCCACATGCACTAGCAGTGCCCCCACCGACGGCCCCATGGCCGCGGCCACCGCGCCGTTGGCCGACCAAGCGCCGACGCCGGTTCCCCGGCGGGACAAGGGGAAGGCGTCGATCACGATGGCCGCCCCCATGGGCAGGCTGAGCGACGTGCCGATGCCCTGGAGGGCCCGGGCCACAATGAGCACGCCGGTAGTGGGCGCCAGCGCGGCCCCCGCGGACGCCAGCGTGAACACCGCGATTCCAGCCATCAGGGTCCGCCGCCGCCCCCACCGCTCCCCCAGCACCCCGCCAATCACCAGGGTGGCCGCTCCGACGATGGTGAAGGAGTTGATGACCCACGACAGCTCGGCCTCGCTGGCATCGGGGAAGGAGTCCTTCAGGTCGGCATAGACAACGAAGATGATCGACAGCGACATGGCCGTTTGGAAGCTGGCCAGGCTGACCACCACCAGCACCAGCCAAGCCCGGCGCATCACCGCCGGATCAACGGCTGCTTGCTGCATCAACTGATGACTGTAACCTTGCTGGCTTCCCCTAGCCGCCCGTCGGCTCCGTCTATCTGATGGCAGCCCGAACCAGGGGCCTCACTAATCTCCGGGTGTGGTCTCGTTCTACGACACTCGGCGCCGGGCAGTCGTGCCGTTCGAGCCGCTGGTGGAAGGTCGGGTGTCGATGTACGTGTGCGGGCCAACCGTCTACGACGTGCCCCATATCGGCCACGCCCGAACCGCCCTCACCTTCGACATGATCCGCCGCTACCTGAAGTGGCGGGGCTACGAGGTCAGCTTCGTCTCCAACATCACCGACATCGACGACAAGATCATCGCCCGAGCAGCCGAGACCGGCACCACCGAGCCCGAGCTGGCCGCCCGCTATAAGCAGGTCTACACCGAGCAGATGGACCGGTTCGGGATCGCCAGGCCCGACCACCAGCCCCACGCCACCGAGTACGTCGAGGAGATGCTCGGCTTCATAGGCGATCTGGTGGACCGGGGCGCGGCTTACGCCATCGAGGGCAAGGGGGTGTACTTCTCGGTGGCCGCCCACGCCCGCTACGGCGACCTCATCGCCCGCACCCCCGAGGAGCTGCGGGAGGGGGCCGGCGCCCGTGTAGAGGTAGACGCTGACAAAGCCGACCCCTTGGACTTCGCCCTCTGGAAGGCGGCCAAACCGGGCGAGCCTATGTGGGACTCCCCGTGGGGGCCGGGCCGCCCGGGCTGGCACATCGAGTGCGTGGCCATGGCCACCGACTTGCTGGGCGAGACCTTCGACATCCACGGCGGGGGCGACGACCTGGCCTTTCCCCACCACCAGAACGAGGTGGCCGAGGCCGAGGGCGCCGAATTGGGCTTCGCCCGCCACTGGATCCACGGTGCCATGCTCAACGTGAACGGAGAGAAGATGGCCAAGTCGCTGGGCAACTTCACCACCCTTTCCGATTTGCTCGACGCCTACGAACCCCAGGTGCTGCGGCTGCTCATGCTGCAAACCTACTACCGCACGGTCATGGAGTTGAGCGACGACGCCCTGGCCGGCGCCTCCGGAGCGCTGGACCGGCTCCGAGCCTGGCACCGCCGAGCGGTGGCGGCGGGTGTGGATCAGACGGCAGGTGCTAATGCCGATGCGGTGGCCCGGTTCACCGCAGCAATGGACGACGACTTCGGCACGCCCGCCGGGCTGGCCGTGGTGTTCGATCTGGTCCGAGAGGGCAATGCCGCGTTGGACGCCGGAGACACGGATCGGGCCGCGGCTGCTCACGTCACAGTGGGAGACTTGGCCGGTGCTTTGGGCTTGAAACTGGCCGGGGACCACAACGACGGCGACGATGCCCAAACCGAAATGGTGGAGAAGCTCCTGGCTGAGCGGGAACGGGCCCGGGCGGCCAAAGATTTCGCCACCGCCGACCGCATCCGCGACCAACTCGCCGACGACGGGATCGTGATTGAGGACACCCCCGGCGGCACCATCTGGAGGAAGACCTGAGGAATCGCATCGCCAGGCTGCTCGGGCGCCCGATCGCCGGGATCGAAATCCTGGACGACCAATCCGGCACCACCCGGAGGACCCGAGTTCGGCTGCGACTGGCCGATGGCGACAGCCTTTCGGTGTTCGTCAAACGACCGTCTCGATCACCGGTGGCTCGGGCGTTTGTGGCTGTTCCCCGGCTGAGCCAGGCAGAAGTGGGGTTCTATGCCGAGCTGCGGGATCAGGTGCCGGTAGCCACCCCCCAGTGCTACGCGGCCCAACACACACCGGGGAGCTTCATATTGGTGCTGGAGGATTTGGCCGCGACTGGTGCTCGCCTGAGGTCGTCCATCGACCCCATCAGCTCCGATGAGGCGGCTGCCCTGTTGGCCACGCTGGCCGACATGCACCGCCAGTGGTGGGGGCGCACTGAGTCGCACCCATGGCTGGCTCGAAACCCCCATCGGGAGCTCGTGCTGGGAGCGCTGCTCAGCCCCTCTCTTTGCCGTCTCGGGCTGCGCCGTACCGGACAGGCCGTGCCCTCTGCGCTGCACAACCCCATTGCCCGCTATGCCCGCAACCGCAGGGCCGCCCATGCCGTCATGTCAGCGGGACCGTCCACGCTGATCCACAACGACTGCCACCCCAGCAATCAATTCACCGCGGCCGACGGCCGTCCTGGACTGTTCGACTGGCAGCTCTGCCGGGCCGGCCCGTGGGCCCGGGACGTGGCCTACCTGCTGGCCACGTCGCTAGATCCGGAGACCCGCCGGCGAGCCGAACGCGATCTGATCGTGGATTACCTAGATCGCCTCGGCTCCGACGCACCAACACTCGACGATGCCTGGCTGGCCTATCGTCGTCAGACGGTCTACGCCGTCGAGGCCATGCTGGTCACCGCCGCAGTGGGGGTGATGATGCCCAAATCCACCTCCCTCACTCTGGTTGAGCGCACCGCGACGGCGGCTGCCGACCTAGATTCATTCGACGCCTTATGACCGAGTCGTTTCCTCGCCGGCACGCCCGCACCCGGTGCTTCACCCTGGGGGCACCCCGCAGCTTCTCGGTGTCCGACGACGGCAACCGGGTGGCCTTTCTGCGCAGCATGTCGGGCGACGATCCGGTCAACCGGCTCTGGATGCTAGACACTGCTACCGGCATCGAGCAGGTGGTGGCGGACCCCGCACGGCTGCTGGCCGATCCCGGAGAGGAGAACCTGCCCCCGGCCGAGCGAGCCCGCCGGGAGCGAGCCCGAGAGAGCGGCGGGGGGATTGTGGCCTACGCCGGCGACCCCGGCTTGGCGAAGATCGCCTTCACCTTGGACGGGCGGGTGTTTCTGGCCGACACCGCCACCGCCCTGGTCGCTTCGCTGCCCACTGAGCCGGGCGCGTTCGATCCTCGTCCCTCCCCCGACGGCCTGCGGGTGGCGTATGTCTCCGGTGCTTGTCTCCGGGTGGCAGACGCCGCGGCCGACGGTGTCGACCGCCTGGTCATCAAGGAGCCGGGCGACACCGTAAGCTGGGGGTCGGCCGAGTTCATCGCCGCTGAGGAGATGGGCCGCAGCCGGGGGTTCTGGTGGGCGCCCGACGGCCAGAGCTTGCTGGTAGCTCGGGTGGACACCACCGAGGTGCCCGTCTGGCATATCGCCTCCCCCGCTGATCCGGCCGCCTCCCCGGTGCCCATGGCCTATCCAGCGGCGGGCACTGTCAACGCCGAGGTGTCCCTGGCCATCATCGGGCTCGACGGCAGCCGGGTGGCCGTTTCCTGGGATCGAGAGGCCTACGAGTATTTTGCCCGGGCTAGCTGGGCCCCTCAGAGGAACCCACTCATCGCCGTGCAGAGCCGCGACCAGCGCACGGTGCTGATCCTTGAGGTCGACCCTCTCACCGGTGCGACGACAGAGCTGGCCCGACAAACCGACCCGCACTGGGTAGAGCTGGTGCCCGGAACTCCGGCGTGGGTGGGTGAGCGGCTGGTGACCGCAGAAGACCAGGGCTCAGCCCGATGTTTGGTCATCGACGGCAAATCAGCCACTCCCGACAACTTGCAAGTGCGCGGCGTGGTGGCCGCCGACGAGGGCTCCGTGGTGTTCACCGCATCCGAAGATCCCACCGAGACCCATCTGTGGAAGCTCGATGCCGACGGTGAACTTGAACGGCTCACTGCTGACCCAGGTGTACACAGCGCCGCCGCCGGGGGCGGCACCATGGTGATTCTGCGGGCGGCAACCGCTGAGCGAGATACCAGCGTGGAAGTGGTCACCCCCAACGGGCGCATCCCCATCGCCTCGGAGGCCGGCACACCGCCCCTTTTGCCGTCGCCCCAATTCGCCATCGTCGGCCAGCGAGAACTGCGGGCCGCGGTGCTGTATCCCTCCGACGACCCCGACACCAGCGGCGACCCGCTGCCAGTGCTGCTGGACCCATACGGCGGCCCCCATGCCCAGCGGGTGCTCAAGGCCCGGTCGCCGTTCCTGGTTTCGCAGTGGTTCGCCGACCAGGGATTCGCCGTGGTCATCACCGACGGCCGGGGCACACCGGCCCGTGGCCCGGCCTGGGAGCGGGCGGTGGCCGGCGACCTGGCCCATCCGGTGCTGGAAGACCAGATCGACGCCCTCGATGCGCTGGCCCAGCACCATCCCCGCTTCGACTTGGGCCGGGTGGCGGTTAGGGGCTGGTCGTTCGGTGGCTACCTGGCCGCTTTGGCGGTGCTGGCCCGGCCTGACCGATTCCACGCCGCCATCGCCGGGGCGCCGGTTACCGACTGGCGGCTATACGACACCCACTACACCGAGCGCTACCTGGGCCACCCCGACCGCAACCCCATGGTCTACAACCGCACCAGCCTGCTCGAGCTGGCCGAAAACCTCACCCGCCCCCTGCTGCTGATCTGCGGCTTGGCCGACGACAACGTGTTCGCGGCCCACACCCTCCAGCTTTCCCAAGCCCTGTTCGAAGCCGGGCGCCCCCATCAAGTGCTCCCCCTGCCCGGCGTCACCCACATGACCCCCCAAGAACAGGTAGCCGAGAATCTGTTGCTGCGCCAGCGGGCCTTCCTCTTCGACAGCCTCGGTCTCAACCCGGCACAATGACCTCATGGCGCGAATAACTGCCGATGGTGAGGTGCTCTGCGGGATCCAGCTTCCGATCCAAACGCTCAATGAGAGGATTCGGCAGCCGTGGGAAGCTGACGCCACCGTTGACGATCTGGTGACCGTGGCCCAAACCGCCGAATCCGCGGGGCTGGGCTTCGTGGGGGTGTGCGATCACATCGCCATCCCCGACAACGACTACGCCGCCCACATGTCCACCACCTGGTACGACCCCATCGCCACGCTCAGCTATTTGGGAGGGGCCACCAGCACCATCCGCCTTCTGTCGGAGGTATACATCCTCCCGTATCGCCATCCGCTGACCACCGCGAACTCGTTCGCCACCCTCGACCACCTCACCGGAGGGCGAGCGTTGATGGGAGTGGGCGCCGGCCACGTCGAAGCCGAATTTGAGGCCCTGGGGTTGAACTTTGCCGACCGGGGCCGCATGACCAACGAGGCCATCGACGCAGTGCGGGTGGCCATCGAGGCGGCGGGCGGGTTCTGCCAGTTCAGCGGGGAGTTCTACCACTTCAAGGATGTGGGGGTTGGCCCCGCCGCGGCGCAAAGCGCCATTCCCATCTGGATAGGAGGAAGCAGTCGTCCGGCTCTTCGCAGGGTGGTGGAGCGGGGAGACGGCTGGATTCCCCAAGGCACTCCTCGCGAGGCCATCGCCGAGCAACTGGACTACATGAGCGCCCATGCCGATGCCGTGGGTCGCGACCTAGATGAGGTGGATTTTGGGTGGATAGCCGAGAGCATCCACGTCGGCGAACCCCCTGAAGGGCTGTTTGCGCCTGGGTGGCCGCATCTCAGCGGCTCTCCCGACCAGATCGCAGAATCGCTGCGCTATGCACTCGGGTTGGGTATTTCGGTGCTGTTCTTGTTCTTGCGAGCCCGCGACCTGCCCGAATACCTGGACCAGGTCGCACGCTTCGGCACCGAGGTGGTGCCCTTGCTGACCGATTGAGGCCTAGCGAACCATGAGCGGCGTGCTGTCAGGAATGCGGGTGGTAGAGGGTTCGGCCTTCGTGGCCTGCCCTTCGGGGGGGATGACCCTGGCCCAACACGGCGCCGACGTGATCCGCTTCGACGCCATCGGTGGGGGCATCGATTACCACCGCTGGCCGCTCACCCCTGACGGCCAGTCGCTGTACTGGCAGGGCTTGAACAAGGGCAAGAGGTCGATCCAAGTCGATCTCCGCTCCCCCGAGGGTCGGGAGTTGATAACCGCGCTAGCCGCCGCTCCCGGCCCCGACGCCGGCATCTTCACCACCAACTTCCCCGCCGTCGGGTGGCTCTCGTACGACAGCCTCCGCCAGCACCGCGACGACCTCATCATGGTGGCCATCACCGGCAATCACGACGGCTCCACCGCGGTGGACTACACCGTGAACTGCTCGGTGGGATACCCCTGGCTCACCGGCAACGATGGCACCGTCAACCACGTGCTGCCCGCCTGGGACATCATCTGCGGACAGACTGCTGCGCTGGGCGTGCTGGCCGCCGAGCGCCAACGGACCCGCACCGGTCAGGGGAGCTTGGTGAACTTGGCCCTGTCTGATGTGGCCCTGGCTGCGGTTTCCATGCTGGGCCATATAGCCGAGGCCCAGCTCTCGGGCACCCAGCGGCCCCGGATAGGCAACGACATCTACGGTGCCTTCGGGCGGGATTTCGAACTAGCCGACGGCGAGCGCATCCAACTTGTGGCGGTCAGCGCCCGCCAGTGGCAAGGGATCGTGGCTGCCTGCGGGATCGCCGACGAGGTGGCTGCGCTGGAGGCCGAGACCGGGCTGGACTTCACCCGGGTCGACGGGGATCGCTACTTGGCCCTCGACCGCCTCAACCCGCTGGTGTCCCAGTGGTGTGCAAGACACAGCCTGGCCGAGGCTTCCGTTGCGCTAGATGCCCAAGGTGTGTGCTGGGGGCGTTATCAGTCGATGCTGGATCTGGTGGCCGAAGACCCACGATGCTCGACGGCCAACCCGCTGTTCACCGAAGTGGACCACCCCGACACCGGCCAATACCTCACCCCCGGTCCCCCCCTCCGCTTCACCGACGAGAGCCTTGCCGACCCCGGCCCCGCCCCCCGACTGGGCCAGCACACCGATGAGGTGCTGGCCGAGGTGCTCGGCCTGTCGTCCACCGAGATCGCCCGCCTACACGACGACCAGGTCGTCGCCTGACCATCTCACAGGCGCGAGCGGGCCGCTACCTTGACGCCATGAGCATGGATATAGGACGAGTCGGAGTCTGGACCCGCACCGACAGCTTCTCCACCGCCGAGGCCATCGAGTTCGCCCAGCGGGTTGAGGAATTGGGCTACGGCGCCCTGTGGATCCCCGATGCCTTCGGACGCGATCCGTTCGCCCACGCCTCACTGCTGCTCAACCACACCTCAACGCTGGTTCTGGCCACCGGAGTGGTCAACATCCATCTGCGCGAGGCTCAGGCCACATCCTGCGCCCAAAAGGAACTGCACGATCAGTCGGGAGGCCGCTTCCTGCTCGGCCTCGGGGTGTCCCACCAGGCACCGGTGGAGCGGATGCAGCAAAAGCCCTACCCCGCGCCAATCCCGTCGATGCGGGAGTACCTCGACAAGATGGACAACGCAATGTGGTGGGGACCGGAGCTCGACGGCGAGCCCCCCATGGTGCTGGCCGCTCTCGGCCCCCTGATGCTGAAGCTGGCCGCCGAGCGAACCATGGGCGCCCACCCCTATTTCGCCCCGCCGGAGAACTCCCGTCGGTCCCGGGAGATCATGGGCCCCGATGCTTGGATCTGCCCGGAGCAGAAGGTGATGTTGGAAACCGACCCGCAGCGAGCCCGGGAGCGAGCCCGAGCCGCCATGGCCGGACCGCTGCACATGCCCAACTACCGCAACAACCTCATGCGCTGCGGGTTTGAGGAGAGCGCACTGGACGACGGCGGCAGCGACGAGGTGGTCGACGCCGTGGTTGCCTGGGGCAATGAAGACGATCTGGTGGAGCGGGTGCGCCAGCACCACGAGGCCGGCGCCACCCACGTGTGCATCCAGCCGCTCGACCCGGTGGATAAGACCCGCCCCAGCCTGGAGGCGCTCGAAACCCTTGCCCCCCTGTTGAACGGAGCGTGATCAGTTATGTCTAACGAGTTCCAAGACCGAGTGGCCCTGGTAACCGGCGCCGGAGACAAGATCGGCCTGGGATTCGCTCACGCCAGCTACCTGGCCGAACGCGGAGCCAAGATCGTGCTCAACGATTTCGGCAACGGCACGCTGGGCCTGGTGGAGCAGGGCATCGACTCCGACATCGCCGAGCAGGCCGCCCAGCGGATCCGCGACGCTGGCGGCGAGGCCATCGCCAACAACGGCGACGTCGCCGATCCGGCCACTGCCCAAGAGATGGTGTCAGCCGCCATCGAGGCTTGGGGCCGGGTGGACATCCTCATCAACAACGCCGGCTTCGCCAGCGCGTCGTTCTTCCCCGACATCGACGCCGCCGACATGAACCGCCATGTGGGAGTGACCCTGCTGGGATGCCTCAACACCGCCAAGGCGGTGTGGCCACATTTGGTGGAGCGGGGCTACGGGCGCATCATCAACACCGGCTCCCCTGCCTGCTTCGGCAACCCCACCGCCTCGTATGCGGCCACCAAGTCGGGCCTTTTCGGCTTCACCCGCACCGAGGCCATCTTCGGCCAAGCCCACAACATCACCGCCAACTTGCTCTTGCCTGCGGCCATCTCCCGGCTGACCGAGGGGCTGCCCGAGTCACCGTTCAAGTCGCACCTGCGCACCCATTTCGGCGCCGAGAAGGTGGCCCCGGTGGTGGCCCATCTGGTGGGCGACCAATGCACGGTGACCGGGGAGGCGTTCACCGTTGGGGGCGGCCAATTCGCCCGAATCGTGTACGCCGCCTCCCCCGCCCAGGAGATCGACCTGACCATGGAGTCGGTTGCCCAGGGAATGGCACAAGCCATGGACACCACCGACTGGACCCCACAAGGCTCCACCGCCGAGAGCCTGGTCCATCTGGGAATGCCCCCTGAGCTAGAGCAAATGTAAGGATCTAGTGCCATGAGCCTGGTGACCGACCATGAGATAGAGGCCTTCTGGCGCGATGGGGTGGTGGTAGTCCGAGGTGTGCTGTCCGACGAGACCCTGGCCTCCATGGCCAAGCCCGTAGACCGTGCTTTGGGATCCGAGGAAATGAACAACATGACCGAAATGGGCGCCATGGTGGTACCACCCAGCGGCGGCACCGTGCTCAACGATCCCGCGGCGGCTAAATCAGGCGCCCCCCGCGGCCAGTTCCATGGCGGCACCGACCACTGGTGGAACGACTCCGACTTCGAGCGTTTCGCCACCCAATCGCCTCTGCCGCAGCTAGCTGCCGAGCTGATGCGGAGCCGGGAGCTGTGGTTCTACGAAGACAGCGTGCTAGTCAAAGAGCCCCACACCGAAGAGCCCACCTCAATCCACCAGGACATGGCCTATTTCCAGCTAGAGGGCGAAAAAGTGTGTACTACTTGGTGCCCGCTCGATCCCATCTCCCAGGCCACCGGGGCCACCGTCTACGTGAAGGGCTCGCACCGCTGGGAGCGGAATTTCCGGCCCAACTGGTTCGTGAGCCAGCTATCCATGCCCGACACCGAAGGCGAGGACGTCCCCCACTACGACCGGGACGATTCCGAGCACCTGCTCTGCTTCGACATGGAACCCGGCGATGTGGCCGTCCACCACGCCATGACCCTCCACGGCGCCCACGCCAACGTCACCGGCCAATGGCGCCGGGCCATCTCCGTTCGCTACTGCGGCGACGGCACCGTCTACCGCTTCAAGCGCGGCACCCCCCTAAAACCCCACCACGCCGAGGTAACCGAGGGAGACCCCGTCGACCATCCCCGCTGCCCCCAAGTCTGGCCCCGCTGACTAGCCCGGCTCGGGGCCGAGGATGGAGACGAAGGAGACCATTTCGCCGGGATAGCCGCCGAGGTTGTGGACTAGGCCGAGGTTGCGGGTGGACAAGTCGATTTGGCGGTCGTCGCCGGCTTGGCCTCGGAGCTGGAGCCAGCACTCGTAGTGCATCCGCAGGCCGGAGGCCCCCACCGGGTGGCCAAAGGCTTTGAGGCCGCCGTCGGTGTTGATGGGCATGTCGCCGTTGCGCTCGAAGGTGCCGGCCAGCACCTCTTTCCAGGCGGTGCCCCGCTCGCAGAAGCCCAGGTCTTCCATGAGGACCATCTCGGTGGGAGTGAAGCAGTCGTGGACCTCGGCCATGGCCAGCGCTGAGCGGGGGTCGTCGATGCCGGCTTGGCGGTATGCGTCGGCTCCGGCCATGTCGCACTCAGGGAAGGTGGTGTAGTCGTAGTCGGGGTCGATCAGCCCGCCGCCGGTGCCCGACACAAACGACAGGGCCTTGATGTACAGCGGGTCGTTGCAGTACTTGTGGGCGTCTTCGGCCCGCACCACGATGGCTGCGGCCGAGCCGTCGGCCACGCCGGAGCAGTCGAACACCGACAGCCGCCCGGCCACCGAAGCCATCTCGCATATCTTCTCAGCGGGCATCTCCCGGCGGAACTGGGCCAGCGGGTTGAGCGCCCCGTTGCGGTGGTTCTTCTCGGCGATCTTGGCCACCACCATGCGCAGCTCATCCTCGTCTACCCCATAGCGAGCGGCGTAGGCGGGCAGCACCAGGCTGTACATGGCCGCGGCGGTGAGGTTCCGCTTGGTGCCGTCGTGGGGCGCGGGGGCGGCGTTGAGCCCCTGGTAGCCGGAGTCCTTGATCTTCTCCACGCCGATGGCCATGGCCACGTCGTAGGCCCCGCTGGCCACCGCATAGGACGCTTGGCGCAGCGCCTCGGAACCGGTGGCGCAGAAGTTCTCCACCCGGGTCACAGGCTTGCCCTCCAGCTTCAGCGGCTGGCTCAGCGTCAACCCGCTCATCCCGCTCGACGCCGTGCCCAGCCAGAAGGCGTCTACATCGTCCTTGGCCACCCCAGCGGAGGCGAATGCCGCGGTGGCGGCGTCAATCAAGAGGTCGTCGACTCCTTTGTCCCAGTGCTCACGGAACTGGGTGCAACCCATCCCGATTATCGCCACCTGGTCTTTGATGCCATGGCTGGCCATCTGTCGCCTCCTATCGCGCCGGGCGGGCCTTCCAGAAATAGTTGATGATGCCCTCGGCCTCGTACAGCCGGCGGAAGGTCATTTCCACCCGCTGGCCGATGCGCACCGCCTCGGGATCCACATCGGTCAGCTCCACCGGGAGCCGGCCGCCGCCGTCGAAGTCCAGCACAGCGAACACCACCGGCGGGCTCACCGAGTACGCCAGCCGGTCGACTGTGAAGGTCACCACGGTGGCACCTACATCGGCCATGGGCGCGGGGTCCATGGCATCGAGCTCATCCTCAGGTCGGATGGAAACCCGGGCCGGCGGCAAGTGCAGCGTCCCGCTCTCTGCGCCCCGGCTGCCCACAAAGCCGTACTTCCAGTCCTGGGCCCTAGCGGCCGCCGACGAAGACGGCCGGGTGGGCTCGGGCCGGTTGGGGGGCTGCACCTGGATCATCTCCCGCCACTGCAAGAACGTGGCGTAGCTCAGCTCAGCGCCATTGGCGACCTGATCGGCAACCCGAAGAGCCGGCGCATGATCGGCCAGCGCCTCGGTGGTCCGCAAGATGAGCACCTCCACCCCGTCAGCCAGCATCACCACCGCGACGGTCTGGCCCGGTTCGGCCTGCTCCAGCTCGTTGGCCAGTACCAAACCGGGATGGGCGGTGCCGGTGTTGCCCACCGATGCGGCTAAGTCATTGGCCACACGGGTCACTCCGAGCTGCCCGGAAACCCGCTTGACCGCCCGGCCGTGGGCACCGGCCACCACCGCCACATCCACATCATCGGCGCCGATACCGGCGGCGCCCAGCGCCTCTTTCCACGCCTGAGCCGCCAGCGGGCCGTAGCGGGTTTCTCCAAAGCGCTCCTCCCACTGGCCGGTGCTGGGCGAGCCCGGCTGGCGCCAGCGGTCCACAAACTCCTCGGTGGCCGACGCCGATCCCAGAAACTCGGCCACCACCGGACCGTCGCCCTCGCCGCCCACCAAGAACGCAGCCGCACCGTCGCCGCCGTTGGCCTCGTCGGCACCCGTGGGCAGCCCACCCCGGATGTCGGCGGCCACCACCAGCGTTGGCCCGCCCGATTCCAACGCAGTCCGCAGCGCCCCGATGCCAGAGCGCACCGCGCCGCCGAAGTCCAGCGCCCCCACCGAGGAATCCAACCTCAGCGCGGCATGTATGGCGGTGGCGTTGGTCTTCTCCAGGTAGGCGGGGTCGGCGGTTGCGAACCAGAGCGCCCAAGGCTCGACCTCCGTCGACCGCAGAGCCAGCCGGGCCGCCTCCACGCCCATGGTGGTGGTGTCCTCGTCGTAGGAGGCCACCGATCGGGTGCCCCGCCCGCCACCCCGGCCCATCACCGCGGCGATGGCCGAGCGGTCCAAGCGCCGGTATGGCACATAACCCCCGAAGCTGATGATGCCTCGCATGATTCCGAAGTGTACGCCTGACACGGCAATTCACTGGGGTCGTAGTGTGTCGCCCATGAGCTTTGAGCCCAGCGCCGAAGTGCGGCGCATCCGCGACGCCATCGACCACCCCATCATCGACTCCGACGGCCACATAATCGAGTTCCTACCTGAGGTTCACGACATCATGGCCACCGTCGGCGGTCCCGGTCTGGTGGACAAATTCAAGGTCGTCGAATACGGCGCCAGGAAATCCATCGAGCTGAGTTTGGAACAGCGCCGGGCCGCCGGGATGATGCGCTCGGCGTGGTGGGGGCTGCCCGCCCGCAACACCCTCGACCGGGCCACCGCTCTCTTGCCCAAGCTGCTGTATGAGCGGCTGGACGAGATCGGCATCGACCTGGCCGTGCTCTATCCCACCTATGGGCTGACCTGCATGGGCCTGGAAGACGAGGATCTCCGACTGGGAGCGGCCAGGGCGTTCAACCTCTACTCCCACCAGGCCTATGAGCCCTATGGCGACCGCCTCATGCCAGTGGCCATCATCCCGGTTTTCACCCCTGAAGAGGCCATCGCCGAACTCGATTTCGCGGTGGGCGAGCTGGGAATGCGCCCAGTAATGCTGACCGGTCTGGTGCCCCGTCCCGTAGACCCGGATAACACCAGCCACCGCCATGCCCGCCGCAAAGACACCCTGGGCATGGACTCCACCTATGACTACGACCCGTTATGGCAGCGCTGCACCGAGCTGGGTGTGTCGCCCACTTTCCACTCCTCGGGGATGGGCTGGGGCAGCCGCACCTCCGAGACCAACTATGTGTACAACCACCTGGGCAACTTCGCCGCCGCCGGCGAGGCTCTTTGCCGGGCGGTGTTCATGGGCGGGGTGGCCCATCGCTTTCCCGATCTGCGCTGGGCCTTTCTGGAAGGGGGCGTGGCCTGGGGGGTGAACCTGCTGTCGGACGTGATCGGCCACTGGGAGAAGCGCAACCGCCACGCCATCAGCCACTACGACCCCTCGGCGGTGGACATGGACGAGCTGGGCCGGCTGTTCGACGCCTACGGCACCCCGGCGGCCAACAGCCATAGGAACCAGCTCAAAGAAGCGCTGCACATGCTGAGCGAGCCTGACGAAGACCCCGCCACCATTGATGAGTTCGCCCTCAGCGGGGTGAACACCCTCGAAGACATCTTCACCATTTGGGATCGCTTCTACTTCGGCTGTGAAGCCGACGACCCGATGACCGCCATCGGTTTCAACCGGGCGGTGACCCCTGGAGGAAAGGTGGTCAAGGGCGTCTTCGCCTCCGACGTCGGCCACTGGGACGTGCCCGACGTGCGCGAGGTGTTGCCCGAGGCCTACGAACTGGTGGACGACGGCATACTCGACGAGGCCGACTTCCGGGCGTTCACTTTCGAGCATCCGATGTCGCTGTGGGCCGGCACCAACTCCAGTTTCTTCAAGGGCACCGTTATCGAAGAAGCCCTATAGGTGTGACCTCTTGGGAAGGCCGGGTCGAGGACTTCGACCTGCTGACCGGCCAGGCCCGCTTTGGCGCCGACCTCAGCGCTGAGGGGGCGCTGTGGCTGGGCTTCGTGCGGTCTCCCGCGGCCCGGGCGGCCATCGTCAGCATCGACAAGTCGGCGGCCGAGGCTCTCGACGGCGTGGCCGGAGTGTTCACCGCCGATGACCTCGATCTGATCACCCAGCCGAGCGTGGAGGGGGTCACCCCAGTCGAAATCAGCCGATCTCCGCTGGCCAAGGGGTCGGTGGCCTATGTAGGTGAGGCGGTCGCCGCGGTGGTTGCGGTAAGCGAGGCGGTCGCGGCCGACGCTTGCGAGCTAGTGGAAGTGGACTACCGGCCACTGCTCCCAGTCCCCAATCTGGCCTCTGCGACCGGCGAAAACGCCCTACTCGTGCATACCCAGCACGGATCCAACACCGTGCTTTCCGTCCCGTCTGGCAATCGGACAGCCGTCCGAGCGACGCTCGACGGCGCGGAGGTGACCGTCACTGTCTCCCAGCACTATCCCCGGGTGGCGTGCTCCCCCATCGAGGGTATTGCCGGCCTGGTCGTCCTCGACAGCGACCGAGTGGCGATCCACATCAACTCCCAGATGCCCGCCCTCACCCACGATGAGCTTGCCAGCACCTTGGACCTCGCCGATGAACAGATAAGCGTGGTGGTTCCCCCCATCGGCGGCGGTTTCGGTGGCAAGTGCTGGGGTGAGAACGGACTGTTTGCCGTGGCCGCCCAGTTGGCCCTGCGGCTAAATCGTCCACTGCGGTTCGTCCAAACCCGCCCCGAGAATCTGCTGTCGATGCAAGCCCGCGACCAAGACCAGCGCATCACCCTTGCCGCCGACCAACACGGCACAGTCACCGCGCTGGAGGCTGAGGTAGCTGCCGACGTGGGCGGCTACGCGGGGATGGGCGCTTTCGAGCCCCTGCAAACCCAGCGGCTCATCCCCGGCCCGTACCGAATCGACCACGCTGCGGTCACCGCTTCGGCGGTGATGACCAACACCGTTCCCACCGGCCCCTATCGAGGCCCGGGCCGGGCTGAGGCCATCGGCCTGCTGGAGCGGGCCATGGACGAACTCGCCCGCGCTCTGAAGCTGGACCCGGCCGAGGTTCGACGTCGCAATCTGCTGCGGCCTCAGGATTTCCCCCGCCAAACACCAGGCGAACTAGTGATGGACGAAGCCGATCATCTCGGCGCCCTGGAGCAGGCCCTCAATCTGGTCGGTTACCAGCGACTTCGAGCAGACCAAGTCGCCCGCCGGACTTCGGGAGAAACCCGTCTACTGGGCATTGGCATCGGCTGCTGGGCCGACTTCACCGGTCGCCATGAACCCTGCCAACCGGCCACGGCCCGGGTGACCGACGACGGCTGCATCGAAATAGACGCCGGAGTGGCCCCGATAGGCCAGGGAATGCAATCCGTCATAACCCGTCTAGCTGCCGATGCCCTAGGCCTTGACCCCGTCTTGATCACATCACCCACCCCCGACACCGGCCGCTTCCGATCCGCTCTGGGCAGTTTCGGCTCCCGATCGGCCTCGCTGGCCGGCAGCTCAACTCTGGAGGTAGCCACCAAGCTGTACGACAAGCTAAGAGAGCGGGCCGCCGAGCGGCTCGAAGCGGCCGTGGCCGACGTCGAGCTGCGCCCTAATGCCACCCTGGGCGTGCGAGGCACCCCCACACAGGGGATCCCGCTAGCCGATCTGGCCGGCACTGAGGTCGCAGCCGCCTATGACCAAGGCCAACCCACCTTCCCCGGCGGCACCCATGTCGCCGTGGTCGAAGTGGACACCGAGACCGGCGAAGTAGACCTGATCCGCCACGTCGCCGTCACCGACTGCGGCCGGCTACTCGACGAGGTTCAGGCTTCGGGCCAAGTCCAAGGCGGCGCCGTACAAGGCATAGCCGTCGCCCTATTTGAAGAGATGCGCTACGACGCCGACGCCAACCCCTTAACCACCAGCCTGGCCGACTACCTAGTACCCGCGGCCGGCGATGTCCCCGAGATAGAGACCCACTTCATAGAAACCCCCACCGACCGCAACCCCCTAGGCGCCAAAGGAGTGGGAGAAAGCGGCGCCATCGCAGCACCCCCCGCAGTGCAGAACGCCATCATCGACGCCCTCTCCCATCTAGGCGTCACCCACATCGACATGCCCTGCACCCCCGAACGGGTCTGGTACGCCCTCAAAGCCAGGCAGGTCTGACTTTTCGCTAACGCCTCCTACTCCATCCGCGGCGGGGTAGTCGCATCGTATGACGATAGCTCTGCATCATGATGCTAAGCTTCTGTCATGCGCACAACACTGACGCTGCAAGACGATGTGGCTGCTGCTGTGGACCGTCTGCGGCGATCCGAGGGCATCGGCGTGAGCGAGGCCGTCAACCGCTTGGTCCGCGAGGGACTGGCCAAGCCCAAGACCGTTCCCCCCTACGAACACGACTCCTACGACATGGGACAGAAGCTCGATGTCACCAACATCGGCGACGTGATCGGCCTGCTGGACGAGACCGGCCTGCCGTGCTGATCGATGCCAATCTGCTGCTGCACGCCGCCGACAGTTCCTCACCACACCACGAGCGGTCAGCGCGGTGGCTGGTGGCGGTGCTGAACGGCCGCCGCAGGGTGGCGCTCCCGTGGCAGACCCTCGGGGCTTTCCTGCGCATCGGCACCAACCCGCGCGTCTACTCCAACCCGCTGACCGCGGGGCAGGCATGGGGTTGCGTGCAGCGCTGGCTCGCCGCCGAACCAACCTGGATCCCGCCACCCTCCGAGCGCACTGCGACGATCCTGGGCGACCTCCTCACCAAACACCACGCCACGGCCAACCTCGTACCCGACGCCATGCTCGCCGCGCTGGCCATGGAGCACGGTCTCACAGTCATGAGCACTGACACCGATTTCGCCCGCTTCGCCGAGGTTCGCTGGGAGAACCCTCTCACGGCATAACACCCCCCTTTACGTTGTTGGGTGGCTCTGACAGTCCCGAGTGTCACTGCTGGGTCCCCAAAAGCCACGCAATTCCCGGGGAGGTTCAGGGAGGTGAGCTCAGGCGGCTGCCAGTAGTACAGCGGGCGGTGGGTGGGTTGTGGGGTTGGGCCGGGGTGGGGGTTGGAGGTGGTATCGGCCGGTTTTGGTGTCGTGGTGGATGGTGTGGCCGTGTTTGTGGACTTTTGTGTGGCAGCGGGGGCACAACAGCACCAGGTTGGTTATGTCGGTGGGCCCGTTGTGGTCCCATGGTTGGATGTGGTGGGCGTCGCACACCTGGGGTCTGAGGCCGCAGCCCACACAGCCGCGGTCTCTGCGGTAAAGGGCCAGCTTCTGGGCTTTGGTTACCGCTCTTTGGGCTCTTCCCACATATAGGGGCTGTGCGTCGGCTGCGAAGATCATCGGAACGATCTCTGCGTCGCAGGCCAGGCGGCGGAGCTCGTCTAGTTCGATGGGGGTGCCGTCGATCAGCCCTGCGCTTTTGAGTTGGCCGTCGATGGCGTCGTAGTCGGCGGACACCACCAGCACTGTTTTCTGCGGGCGGATCCCGCAGTCGAACCCGCCCGCCGCACCGCCTGCAATTGCGTCTGGGGTTGTGGCGGCGGGCTGTTGGGTGATGAGCGCGACCAGCGCGTCGGCGTTGCGCTGCTCGAAGGTGCGGATGGGGTCGAAGGCGATGTCGTCGCCGAGCATCTTGGCGCTCATGGCGCCAAGGGCGGTCTTGACCCGCTCGCCGGACACCTGGTCGAACTCGGCGTGCAACACCACCATGCCGCCGGAGGCGTCGAACACCTTGGCGCTGCGGCGGGCCCGTTGGCGCTCGGCGCGTCCCATGCCGCCGGCGGCGCGGCGCTGGTCCTCGCGGGCGGCGACGGTCCTTTTGAAATCGTCGTGGCCCTGCCAGCCGCCCAGCGCCAAGATCTCCTGGCGGTCTTGTTCACTCATCGGCGCCCGCTTGTGCGACTCGGCCACCAACCCGGCCTGATCCGCGGAGATACGCCCGTTTTGTACCGCGCCCAGAACCTCCGGCATGGCCGCGACACCCTGAGCCGTCTTGGCCAGCCGGCGGGCCCGATATGCGCTGATGCCCAGTTGGTGGCACACCGTGGAAGCCGCTCCCGGCCCCTCGAGCTCGCCGTAGCGGGGGACCAGCCCTACCAGATAGCCCTCCGCCCGACGGCGCAACAGATCAGCCTCACCCATCAAACCCAACAGCTCCGAAGCGCCCGCCCCAGAAAAATCCGGGAACCCGAAACCCGCAGCCACGCCAGCACCAACGCTGGCACAAACACCGCCTGAACTGGGATTATGAGCAACTTCCATACATGACATTATATCAACCCCAGTGACACATTCCCCCCTGAAAACACCAACTTTGCTGCAACTTTGTTCAATCGTCCCTATTGGCTGGAGCACGCCACAAAGCGCTGAGCGGCAGGGCCCACACTCGATCAACAATCCTGCCCTCGCTCTCGAACCCAAACTCCAATATCTGCCGAGCACAAAATCCAGTAATTGCCGGAGCTAGAAAATTCCTCGCGGCTGTCGCCGACAGTCGAAGAAGCTAGACCGTCAACCCGTACAACTCGGCGCAGTTGTCGCGGAGGACTCGGTCTAGTTGGTGGTCGGTCATGTGGGTGGTCTGCTCGGTGAGCATTTCCTGTGACCAGGGCCAGGTGGCGTCGGAGTGGGGGTGGTCGTTGGCCCACATCACCCGGTTCGTGTTCATGAGATCGAGCAGCTTGAAGGCCACCCAGTCGTCCTGGAAGGTGAGGTACACGTTCTCTGCGAAGTACTCGCTGGGCTTCTTGGACAGCTCGGCGCTCTCAAGCCAATTCCGGTGGCGGTTGTAAGCGTGGTCGGCCCGGTACATCCAGTGGGGTGCCCATCCGGCGTCGGCCTCCACGCACACCACCCGCAGGTTGGGATGGCGCTCGAACACTCCACCGAAGATAAGCGTGCCGATGATGTCCTGGTTCCCCCTGATGATCCCCAAGAACGAGTTGATCTTCGGCCCCCGGAACTGGGCGGCCATGGGATGGTCGTTGCCCGAGGTGAGGATGTGGAACGACAGCGGCATTCCCATCGAAACCGACGCCTCCCAGAAGGCGTCGTAATCGGGGTGGTCGTAGTCGACCCCCGAAGCGGGGTAGCCGGGCAGCATGACTCCTTTGAGCCCGAGGTCGCACATGGCCTCCAGGTCGGCGATGGCCTCGTCCACTGACCGCACCGCGGTCTGGCCCAATCCGATGAGCCGCTCCGGGGCATGGGAGTTGAAGTCGGCAATCCAGCGGTTGTAAGCGTCGAAACAGGCCTTCTTGTAGTCGCCGTCGGGATGGTTGCAGATGGTCATGCCCACCGACGGGTAGATCACCTCGGCCACCACCCCGTCGCGATCCTGCTCCTCCAACCGGGCCACCGGGTCGTAGCCGCCGGGGTGCAGGTCCTCCCAGCGGGTGCCGCTGTTGATGCTGATCTCGTGCCAGCTCTTGCCGGCGGCGGCGATCATGCCGAACGGCATCCGGTTGCGGCCGTTGTCGATCGACATGAACACGCCCATGTCGTCGGCCCACTCCACCCGCGGCGCTCGATCCCTGAACTTGGGGTCGATGTAGTCGATGTAGGTGTTGTCGGGCTCGGTAACGTGCGAATCGGCCGAGATGCAGGGGCGAACAGGGGTGACAGTGCTCATGGCTGGAACCTTCTCAATCGGGAGTCGCTGAGACAGGGTTTAAACTAGTAGGTAGCGTGTCGGCCATGAGCAGCCAGCGATCCGCCGCCGACATTCGAGCCGACCTCGGCCATCCGGTCATAGACGCCGACGGGCATGTGTTCGAGCACTACCCGGCCCTGCACCAGTACTGCCTCGACGAGGGGCTCGACGGCGGGCTCTACCCTCAAATGGCCAACTGCTCCTTCAGCGGGGAGCCCAATTGGTCCTCCCTGTCGCCCGATGAACGGCTGGCCCGGCGCAGCTTCCGGGGACCGTGGTGGGCGCTGCCGCTGGCCAACACCAAGGACTTCGCCACCGCGGTGTCGCCCGCACTGTTCCACGACCGAATCGAGGAGCTGGGCATGGACTTCGCGGTCTGCTACCCGAGCATCGGCCTCAACTTCCCCGCCTACAAAGACGACGAAGTTCGCAACAAGCTCTGCCGGGCACTCAACCGGTACCTTGCCGACAGCTACCAGGGGCTGCAAGACCGCCTGACCCCGGTGGCCGCCATCCCCACCCACACCCCCACCGAGGCCGTCGAACAGCTCGACTTCGCCGTCACCGAGCTGGGTTTCAAGGCCGTGATGATCGGCGGGTTCGTGCCCCGCCAACTGCCCGCCGGCGGTGAGATGGCCACCTGGATCGACTCGCTGGGGCTCGATTCGGCCTACGACTACGACCCCTTGTGGCAGCGTCTGGTGGAGCTGCAAACCCCGGCCAGCCTGCACTCCGGGTCGATGGGCTGGGACGGAAGGCGGTCCATCTCCAACTTCACCTACAACCACATGGGAAACTTCGGCACAGCCAGCGAGGCTACGGCCAAGTCGATCTTCTTCGGCGGGGTCACCCACCGCTTCCCCGACCTTCGCCTCGGCTTCCTCGAAGGCGGTGTCACCTGGGGCGCCCAGATGGTGTGCGACTTGCTCAGCCACTGGGAAAAGCGAGGTCCCGAGGGTCTCAAGGCCTACGACCCCAAACTGTTCGAGCCCGAGTATTTCGACAACCTCCTGGCCGAAGCCAACGACCCCATCGATCTGAGCGCCGGGTTCGGCAAGATGATGCAGAAGGGCATTAGCGGCGATGACGTCGTCCACGACTTCGAGGCCGCAGGCATTTCCAGCCCCCAAGACATCCTCGATCAGATCGACCGCTCCTACTGGTTCGGCTGCGAGGCCGACGACCCCCTGGTGCGGCTGGCCTTCGACGGCGCCCTTCCCGAAGGGGCCACCCTCAACGCCATCTTCTCCTCCGATGTGGGCCACTGGGACGTACCCGAAATGGGCGAGGTCATGCCCGAGGTGTGGGAGCAGGTGGAGCACGGCTGGCTCAACGAGGACCAGTTCCGGGCCTTCACCTTCGGCAACGCCCACCGCTTCTTCACCGAAGCCCGCCCCGACTTCTTCAAGAACACGGTGCTGGAGGGCGCCACCGTCTAGAACTGGGGGGCCATGACCGACCCGGCACAAGCACCTCCGCAGTTCACCCTGTTGGCCCAGCTGGGCATCTACTGCGACCCCAACACCCAGCCCGGCTACGGGCAGTTGCGGGTGTTCGACGAGCAGTGCCACGGAGGCCAAGTGAGGCCGTCGGTGCTGATGCTGGCCGCCGACATCACCGGCGGCATGATCGGCGAGAAGGAAGACCCGGATTGCTGGCACTTCACCACCGATTTCCAGCTTCGCACCGCAGCCGTGCCCCTGCCCGAACAAATCGACGTATACGCCGACGTCCTGCGGGCCGGGGCCAGCACGTTGGCCTGTGAATGCCGGTTCACCGCTCCCGACGGTGCCGAGGTGGGCTACGCCCAGATCGGCTTCGGGCGCCACCAGCAGCGTCCCGGCGACCCGGCCAAACCAATCCACGACCCGCCCCGGCCCGACCTCATGGGGCTTCCCGATATCGACCGGCCGCTGGCCGAAGTGGCCAGCATCGAGGTGGTTGACTCCGCGGTCGGCCATGTGGAGGCAGAGCTCACCCCGCAGCTGCTCAACCCGGCGGGCATCATGCAGGGCGCCATGGTCACCCTGGTGGGGGAGGTTGGGGCCGAGACCCTGGCCGAACATGAATTCGGCTCGCCCCATGCGGTGGCCGACATGGACATCCGCTACCTGCTAGGGGGAAAGATCGGCCCGGTGTACAGCACCTGCCGCTGGATGGGCGACCCGTCGACCGGCTGGGTGGTGGCCGAGATCAAAGATCTGGGCAAGGGCGACCGCCTGATCGCCAAGATGATGCTGCGAGTGCGCCCCGCCCGCTGAGGGGATTGCTCGGATATAAGAGCTGGGGTTTACGTGCTTGTCGGTCCGCCCCGCCCGCTGAGGGGATCGCTCCCCTTGCCGGAGTAGTTTGGCGGAATGAACCGCCAGTGGATCTACGCCGTGCGGCCCGATGGGCCGGTTTGCGTGGACAACTTCGAGTACCGGGAAACCGAGATTCCAGAGCCGGGCGACGGCCAAGCGCTGGCCCGGCTGTGCTACCTCAGCTTCGAGCCGGCCATGCGCACCTGGCTGGAGGACTTCATCACCTACATGCCGCCCGCGCCGCTGGGCCAGCCCATGGTGGGGCCAGGGGTCTTCCAGGTGGTTGAGTCCAACACGCCGGCACTGAGCGAGGGGGATCTGGTCAGCGGCATGATGGGCTGGTCGGACTACATAGTGGTGGACGACCAGGTTCGGGTGGTGCCGCCGGGCACGCCCATCCCGGTGATGCTGGGACCGCTGGGGGGCACGGGCCTCACCGCCTACATCGGCTTGCTCGACATCGGCCGACCCCAGCCGGGTGAGACAGTGTTGACCTCGGGAGCGGCCGGAGCCACCGGGTCGGTGGCCGCTCAGATCGCCCGCATCAAGGGCTGCCGGTCGGTGGGCATCGCCGGCGGCGCCGACAAGTGCCGCTGGCTCCTCGAAGAAGCCCGCCTCGACGCAGCCATCGACTACAAGAACGAAGACGTAGGCGACCGACTGGCCGAAGTCTGCCCCGACGGCGTGGACGTGTACTTCGACAACGTGGGCGGCGACATGCTGGAGACCGTGATGGGCCACATGAACATGGGGGGCCGTGTCGCCGTCTGCGGGGCAATCTCCACCTACAACCAGGGCATGCGCCGGCCCGGCCCGTCCAACATGTTCGAGATCATCGAGAAGCGGCTCACCCTTCAGGGCTTCGTGATGTTCGACCACATGGACCGAGTGCCCGCCGCCTCCGCCGACCTGGGACAGTGGGTAGCCGAAGGAGAGATCGCCTTTCAGACCGATGTCCAGGAGGGGTTCGAGAACATCCCCTCCACCTTCTTGCGACTGTTCAACGGGGCCAACCACGGAAAACAGCTCCTGAAGGTCAGAGATCCGGAGTAGGGAGAGGTTGCGAGAGCGATGAGCCTGGTCATCTACGAAGCCGAGGGGAAGGTGGCGGTGATCACCCTGAATCGCCCCGAGGCCCGCAATGCCATGAGCCCGGAGCTGGCCTCAGCCCTGGGCGAGGCCTTCGACCAATTCGAAGCCGACGACGGCTTGTGGGTGGCCATCCTGGCCGGCAACGGCCGCATCTTCTGCGCCGGCGCCGACCTCAAGGCCATCTCCGAGGGCCGAGCGGCGGGGCTCATCACCAAAGAGGAGGGCTTCGGCCGGTTCGCACGGCGGCAGCGGGCCAAGCCGGTCATCGCCGCGGTGGACCGCCCGGCATTGGCCGGCGGATTCGAGCTGGTGCTGGGCTGCGACCTGGTGGTGGCGTCCACCGAAGCGGTATTCGGGCTGCCCGAGGTGAAACGGTCGCTGGTGGCCTCCGAAGGGGGTGTCACCCGGCTTCCCCGCCGCATCCCGACCAACATCGCCATGGAGCTGGCCCTCACCGGCGACACCATCGACGTCCACCGGGCCCACGCCTTGGGCTTGGTCAACGTGGTGTGCGAACCCGGCCAGGCATTAGCCGAAGCCAAGGCACTGGCTGAGCGCATCGTGGTCAACGCCCCGCTGGCGGTGAGGGCCGCCCGGCGGGCCATCCTCGACGGGCTGGAGACCACCGAAGCCGAGGGGTTTGGTGTCGCCGCCCGGTTGGGGGCTGAGATCGCCAAGACCGAGGACTTCAAAGAGGGCCCCCGGGCATTCGTGGAGAAGCGGCCCCCTGTCTGGCAGGGCCGGTGAGCCGAGTCGAACCGGCCAGTCCGGTGGAGCAGATGAGCCGAGTCGAACCGGCCAGTCCGGTGGAGCAGATGAGCCGAGTCGAACCGGCTAGTCCGGTGGAGCAGATGAGTCTCCAGGCCACCGGAGAGCGGGAGCTGATGCTCACCGGGATCGGCGGCCAGGGGGTGCAACTGGCCGCTCAGGTCATCGCCCAAGGGGCGACCGCCGATGGCAAAGAGGTGCTGGTTTTCGGCAGCTACGGCGGCATGATGCGGGGGGGCAACACCGACAGCACGGTGGTGATTAGCGACCAACCCATCGAGGCGCCCCCAGTGCTGTCGGCCACATGGTCGGCCGTATTGATGCACCACCAGTATTGGGCACCGCTGCGGGGGCTCATCAGCGATGGCGGCCTGGTGCTGGTGAATACGTCAGTGTTCGAGGATCAGCTAGACCACGACCGCTACCGGGTGGTGGAGGTACCGGCCACCGATGTGGCCACCGATCTGGGCAACCCGCTCTTGGCCGCCATGGTCATGTCCGGCGTATATGGAAGAACGTCCGGCCTGGTGAGCTTGGACGGCCTGGTGGAGGGCATGCGCCGCTCGGTGCCGCCTTACCGCAGCCAGCTGATCGAGGCCAACGAAGCGGCGCTGGCCACCGGCTGGGAGATTGCTGCGTGAGCCCCAGCACTCCCCCAAGCACCGTCACCGTGAGGGGCACCGTGGTGATTGACGTTGAGGCCTGCAAGGGCTGCGATTTGTGCATCGACGCCTGCCCGCCCCGAGTACTGGAGATGACCACCCACGAAGTGAATATCAAGGGCTACCGCTACCCCCGGCTGTTGGCCGGTTGCACGGGATGCCAGGCCTGCGCCCAGATCTGCCCCGACTTCGTGTTCCAGGTCTACAAGTACGAGACCCCCCTGGAGATGGCCGTCGAACTAGAAGGCGGATCGTGAGCGAGCGGGTTTTGATTGAGGGCTCGGAGGCCATGGCCCGAGCCGCAGTGGCTGCCGGTTGCCGGTTCTTCGCCGGTTATCCCATGACCCCGTTCACCGAGCTGCTGGAGTACATGGCCGCGACGCTGCCCGAGGTAAACGGCGTGTGTATGAATGCCGAGAGCGAACTGGAGGCGGTGGGCATGGCCTGGGGAGCAGCCACCACCGGGCATCTGGCCGCCACCGGTTCCACCGGCCAGGGCCTGTCGCTCATGCAGGAGTCGCTCTCGGAGATCACCAACGCCCGACTGCCGCTGGTGGTGTTCAACATGGCCCGGGGCCAGGGCGACTACTTCCAGGCCACCCGAGGGGGTGGCCACGGCGACTACCGCCACATCGTGCTCGCTCCCATGGACGTGCCCGAGGCGGTGGAACTGACCGGGCTGGCGTTCGAAATGGCCGGCCACTGGCGCACCCCGGTCATGGTGCTGGGCGACTACTACTTGGCCCATACCTATCAAGCAGTGTCGGTACCTGCCTTCCACCCAACCGCCCCCCATGTGCCTGACTGGGCGCTCAACGGGTCTTCCGGCGGTTCGGGGGCGGCCAAGATCATCTCTCCGCTGGGCGGCGGGGTCGAAGGAGAAGAGGGATTCGACTTGGGCGCCCATTACGCCGCCTGCGCCGACCACATCCAGGACATGGCCACCGGTGTCGAGCCGCTGATCGACACCGGGTTCTGCGATGACGCCGATCTGGTGGTGGCCGCCTACGGATCGGTGGGCAAATTCGTGCGCTACGCCTGCCTGCGGCTGCGCGACGCCGGGCACCGGGTGGGTTATGTCCGACCGATCACGCTGTGGCCATTCCCATCAGAGGCGGTGCATAAAGCAGCTTCCGGTTCGGCCAAGGTGGCGGTATACGAGCAGAACATGGGCCAGATGGTCGACGATGTGCGCTTGGCTACTATGGGGGCGGTGCCGGTGGAGTTCATCGGGGGCCCAAGTTGGGACCACTCCGGATTCGGGATCGGTCCCGACATCAACGTGCCCGACATCTCCCAGCGCATCCTCGAGGCCCTGACATGAAGGGAAATGGGCCGTGAGCGACGACCAACTCTTTCTGTCCACTGACCGGCCCCCCACTGAGCCCGCCGCTCTGGTGGACGACTTCACCCCCTCGCTCATCACCCAGGCCAACCACCATCTCTGCCCCGGTTGCGGGGAGCCCATCGCCATCCGGGCCGCCATGGAGGCCATCGAAGAGCTTCAGCTCGCCCAGTCCACCATCATAGTGTTCGGTATCGGCTGCTACACCGCCTTTGCCCACAACCTCGACGTGGAAGTGGTGCAGGCCCTGCACGGCCGGGCGCCTTCGGTGGCCACCGGGATAAAGCGGATGCTGCCCGAAGGGTTCGTGCTGACCGTCCAAGGAGACGGCGACATGGTCAACGAGGGACTCCAGGAGGTGCTCCACGCCGCCGCCCGGGGCGAGAACATCACCTGTTTGCTGTTGAACAACGGGGTGTTCGGCGAGACCGGCGGCCAGATGACCACAACCACAACCCTGGGCCAACGCACCAAGACCTCCATCGAAGGCCGTGACCCCCACCAGCACGGCCACCCGATTCTGCTTTCCGACCTCGCTGCCACCATGGACGGCGCGGCCTATGTCGCCCGGTGCGCAGTAAACAACGCCGGCAACGTAGCCCGCACCAAGCGCTACATCACTCGTGCTTACGAGTCACAGCAGGCCGGGGCCGGATTCAGCCTGGTGGAGATTCTCACCATGTGCCCCACCGGCTGGTTCGTCGACACCTTGGAGGGCCCCGACTACCTTCAAGACACCCTCGCCCCCGTTCACAACATCGGGGAACTCAAGACTCCCTAATCCAGCAGCAGCTCTCGCAAGGCCTGCCGATGGGCGGCGTCTAGGCCCAGGCCCTCGGCCCAGTACTGGTCGAAGCCTCCCCATGTGTCGGCCAGCACCCGCATCTGCTCGGCGAAGTAGTCCTCATGCACGGTGGCCAGCGGCATCAGCAGGTCGCCAAGCCGCCCGGCAGCCACATGTTGATTGGTCTCCAAGTAGTGCTCCAGCACCTGATCGCCAGAAACTCCCACCGCCAACAGCAGCAGGCTGGCGGCCCAGCCGGTGCGGTCTTTTCCAGCGCTGCAATTGAACAGCACCGGGACCGCCCCCGGCGCCAACAGCCCTCTCACGAACTCGCCAAATTGGGCGGTCCGCTCCGGATCGCTCACCGAACGCCCCGATGCCTCTTTCATCCATTGGAAGGCTTTTCCGCCGCCGTATCGCTCCTCCAGCTCTTCGGCGCTGAGCAGAGAAAAATCTGTGCGCGCCCCCGTGCGGTTCGCAGGGTCGGCCATGGGCAGCGAGACCTGCTCCACCCCCTTGGGCAGCCGATTGGGCCCCTCAGCGGCGAGGTCCCCCTGGTTCCGGAAATCAAACACCGTGCGGATGCCCAGGGCAGACAGCTCTTGCAGATCAGATTCAGTGGCCTCCGCCAAGTGGGCCGACCGATACACCAGACCCGCCCTAACCTGCTGGCCATCAAGGGTGGTTTGGCCTCCTAGCGAGCGGAAATTGCGGATGGCCTGCACGCCGCGCACCCTACCGGCAGCGGCCCAAAACCCCTGCACCGGAGATAAATCAACGAATACATGACATAGATGACACCAGAGGCTAGAGTTTCGCCCAATATCCGAGTATGGGCCGGCCGACCATTGGCGTGGCTCAAGGAGACACAACTATGACCAAGACCAAGTTGATTTTCATTGGGCTGGCAGTGGCGCTGGTCGGCTTCATGTTCGCCGGTTCCGCTTCGGCTCAGGACCAGACGCTTACCGCTGATCCGGCCTCAGTGCCCGAAGCTGGCACTTACGACTTCACGTTGACGCCTGACGGCTTCACCCAGGCCACGAACTTTGTGGTTTGCAACACCGGCGACGCATCGTTGGTGGGTGACCAAGCAGGTCTGATGCAGTACTGCGGTGGTTTCGGTAGCGGACAGGACAACAGTGGCTCCTTCACCGCAGAAGGTGTGGAAGTCGGTGAAGACGGCGTCACCTTCTTACTGTTCCAGATGGCTGCAGATGGCGAGGCTGCCTCCGCCTCCGTGAACATCAGTATGGACGACGACATGCTGGCGGAAACCGGTGTGAATACATCGCTGCTGGTGATCATCGGCACGGGCATCGCCCTCGCCGGTGTGATGGTGTTCGGCCTCAGCCGTCGGCTGCGCACCCTGTAACACCACTTCCTGAACTGAACACTCGGTGCCCCGGGCCTTAGGGTCCGGGGCACCGGTCGTTTTGCAGCTTTGATGAATGACAGGGAAGGTCAGGCGCGCTACAGTTACCCGACCTATACGAGTAGGGGCTGCTGCGTCGCACAGCCAAAGGAGTAACGATCATGACCAAGACCAAATTGGTGTTCGCAACGATGGCACTGGCGCTGGTCGCCTGGGTGGGGGCAAGCGCCGCCTCAGCGCAAGACGGGCCTACTGTGACGCTGAGTCCCTCAAGCGTTTCAGAAGCCGGCGAGGCAGAAATCACCGTGACTGGCTCCGGATTCACGGTGGACTCAGTCTCAGCTGTTGCATGCAGTTTTTCCGAGGATATGGATCCCTCTGAGATCGACACAGATGCCCATTGCGGTCTAGGAGCTGGCAATCTGATCATGGCATCCCTGGTTGCAAATGTCGCAGTGGCTGATGGGAGCTTCGAAGCCACGATGACAGTGGATGTTCCCGCCCAGGGCATATTCATCGGAGCAGGAGTCCCCAATGGAGAAACCGCAAATACACTGCTGACCGTGGGCGACGACGACATGGGCGACGACATGGGCGACGACATGGGCGACGACGACATGGGCGACGACGACATGGGCGACGACATGGGCGGCGACGACATGGGCGGCGACGACATGGGCGGCGACGACATGGGCGACGACATGGGCGGCGACGACATGGGCGGCGACGACATGGGCGGCGACGACATGGGCGGCGACGACATGGGCGGCGACGACATGGGCGGCGACGACATGGGCGGCGACGACATGGGCGGCGACGACATGGGCGGCGACGACATGGGCGACGACATGGGCGACGACATGGGCGACGACATGGGCGACGACATGGGCGACGACATGGGCGGCGACGACATGGGCGGCGACGACATGGGCGACGACATGGGCGACGACATGGGCGACGACATGGGCGACGACATGGGCGACGACATGGGCGACGACATGGGCGACGACATGGGCGACGACATGGGCGACGACGAAATGCTGGCTGAAACTGGTGCTAACACGCCGCTGTTGGCTATCGTTGCTCTAGCCGTGGTGCTCGCCGGTGCGATGGTGCTCGGCCTCAGCCGCAGGCTGCGCATCCAGTAACACCGCTAACAGATCAATACTCTCGGTGCCCCGGGCCTTCTGGTCCGGGGCACCGGTCGTTATAGGGTCGGGCCATGAGCTACCAGCTAATCCTGATCGACGATCCCGCTCCGCATGTCCAGCGGATCACCCTGAACCGCCCGGAGAAGCGCAACGCCATCAGCACCCCCATGCGAAAGGAGCTGTTGGCCGCCCTTCAAGCCGCCGATGTCGACAACGACGTGCGGGTGTCGATCATCCGAGGGGCCGGTCCCTGCTTCTCCTCGGGCTACGACCTGTCCGACTCGCTCATGGACGATCCGCCCCATTACACCGCTGGCGGCGACGGACAGTGGTCTCGCCATGTGACCGATAGCTGGCTGGCCATTTGGGAGCTGGCCAAACCGGTCATCGCCCAGATCCACGGCTATGCCCTTGCCGGTGCATCGGAGCTGGCCGCGGCCTGCGACCTGGTTTACGTGGCCGACAACGCCGACATCGGCCACCCGGTGGTGCGGGTGCTGAGCCCGCCTGATTTCAACTACCACCCCTGGCTGGTGGGGTTCCGCAACGCCATGGAGATGATGCTCACGGGTGATTCCTACTCGGGCGCGGAGGCAGCAGCCATGGGCTTCGCCAACCGGGCCTACCCCGAGGCCGAGTTAGAAGAACGGGTGCTGGAGATGGCCCAGCGGGTGGCCCGGGTTCCGTCCGACCTCCAGCAGATCAACAAGCGCAGCGTGCACCGGGGCATGGAGGCCATGGGGACCCGCAACGCCATCCGCACCATGTCGGAATACCAGGCCCTGGCCGGCAACGTCGGCTCGGTCCAGGAGTTCAAGCAGCGGGCCTTAGAGAGCATCAAGTCGGTAGTGGATCGCCCAGCCGCGGCCGGGACTGGTGCAGACGGAGGGCAGGGCTGATGCGGATCTGGCGACAGCACGAGCTGGGCGACCCGGCCGAATTGCTCCAATTGGAGGAAGTCGATACGCCGGTGGCCGATTCCGACCAGATCGTGGTGGACACCGAAGCCGTCGGCCTCACATTCGTAGACTGCCTCATGGCCCGGGGCCTCTATCAAATGGAGACCAAGCTGCCGTGGTCACCGTGTACCGAAGTGGTGGGCCGTGTGCGAGAGGTGGGCAACGGCGTAGATCACTTGTCGGTGGGCGACCGAGTGGTGGGCATAGGCGGCGGATCGCTGTCCGAGCAGACCGCTCTGCGGGCCAGCGGTGCCCACAAGCTGGCAGAACAAGTGTCGGCAGGCGCGGCGGCCGCCGCGCTGGTGAACTACGGCACCTCGTGGTTCGCCCTCCACGACCGAGGGCAACTAGCCGAAGGGGAGACGCTGCTGGTTCACGCCGGAATGGGCGGCGTGGGCTCAGCCGCGGTGCAGCTAGGTCAGATCGCGGGCGCCAAGATCATCGCCACCGCCGGCGGGCCGGAGAAGACTGCCCTGCTGAAGGACATGGGAGTGGACCTGGCCATCGACTACCAGGAGACCCCCGACTTCGTCGATCTGGTGCGAGCCCACACCGATGGCCAAGGAGTTGACGTGTGCTTCGACCCGGTAGGCGGCGACGTGTTCGATCGCTCCAGGCGGTGCATGGCCTGGGACGGCCGGCTACTGGTGATCGGCTTCACCAGCGGCCGAATCGCCGACGCCCCCACCAACCACATCCTGTTGAAGAACTACGCAGTGGTTGGCGTCCACTGGGGCGCCTCGGTGGGCCGCAACCCCGAGCCGTCAGAAATAGCCCGCCAGAAAATCTTCGCCCTCCTCGAACAAGGCCGCCTCAATCCCCCCGTATTCCCCCCTTATGCCTTCGACGATGTCCCCGCCGCCCTAGATGCCATCTACCAACGCCAAACCTGGGGCAAAGTCATCGTGAAGCTATGGGCGACCTAGATTGGGAGGTCGGGGCGGACTATTACTACGGGGCAGCTTCCGTGTTGGGCGATTTGCTGGCTGACCGAGCCTAGAAGCAGGCCTCGGAAACCGCCTCGGCCTCTTGAGCCCACTACCAGCATGGCGGCGTTGTCAGACTCGGCGATAAGGGTGTCGGCCGCCCGGCCCCTGATCATGCGGCGCCTGATCTCCACCCCTTCGGCGTCCACCTCGGCCAGCACCTCGTCGATAATGCTGTCTTGCATCCGCTTGACCTCAGCTTCGAGGTCGATTGGATCCAGCGGTACGTAGTTGAAGTCGGGAGAGGCCGGTACGTAGGTGGTGGAGTAGGCGGTAACCACGTCCACATAGGCATTTCTATGCCGAGCTTCCTTGATGGCCCAGCGCAATGCGGCTCGGGCACCGCCCGAACCCTCTACTCCGACGACGATCCGATTCTCCGGCTCGTTCACCTCATCTGCCATCGGAACAGTGTAGCTACATTGGATCGTACGGGAAGTCTGCGTCGACTCCCCCGTCCACCACCAATGTGCGGCCCGAAATGAAGTTGGAGATCGGTGCGGACAAGAACAGCACCGCACCGGCGATGTCCGAGGGCACGCCCATGTGGCCCATCGGCACGGCGGCGTTGTTGATCGCCCTACGCTCCTCGTCGAACAGCGCTTCCATGCGGGGGGTCAGGATCGTGCCTGGCGCTACGCAGTTGGCCCGGATCCCGTATGGGGCCAACTCGATTGACACCGATTGCATCCATGCCATCAATCCCGCCTTGGCCGCCCCATAGTGGGCATGGTTGGGCGCAGCAGTTAGCCCGCTGACCGAGGCGATGAACACCATCGTGCCCCCGCCGGTCTCCTTCATGGCCCGACCGCCGATCTGGGAGATGAGATAGGCGTGGCGCAGCACCATGTCGAACTGCCAGTCCCACTCCTCATCGTCGATTTCCAGCACCTCGGACCATCCGGACACGCCCACGATGTCAACGATCCCATCGATCGATCCCATGGTCCGACCCGCTTCGTCTACCAGGGCCTGCACGTCGTCTCGCTTGGTGATGTCGGAGGTCCAGGGAATGCCGTCCACCTCGGTGGCCACCTGCTCGGCCCGCTCTGATTCGAGGTCGACGCAGAACACCTTGGCCCCCATTTGGGCCAGGGCGTGGGAGGACTGGCGGCCCATGCCCTGCCCAGCACCGAGAACGATGAAGCCCTTGTTGTCGAGCCGCATGAGCCCGGCGTAGTCGGGCACCGGTGAAAGATCGGCCATGGTCAAACTCCCTAGTCGGTTTGTAGTTCGGATTGAGATGCTGCCACTTTGCGAAGGTGGCGGACCACCTCGGAGAAATCGGAGTAGCCCCACTGCTCGGTGATCTTGCCGTCGGCGAGGCGCACCATCTCGATCATCCCCCACTCCACGGCCTCGCCGGTGGGCTCGATGCCCAGCAAGGGGCCGGAGTGAGTGCCCTGAGCAGCGATCTTGATCACCACCAAGTCGCCTTCGGCCACGATCTCTTCGATGTGGTCCTGCCAGTCGGGGAACGCCGTGCGCCATGTGGCGATCAGCCGGCGCATCCCATCGGGACCAGACGGGGCCGGACCCACGCCGTGAGCTGTGAAGTCATCGGCTAGAACCTCGTCGAGCAGCTCCACCTGTCCGCCGTTCACGATGTCGCGCACCAACCGCTCCACCACGGCTTTGTTTCTATCTGCTGTGGCCGAGCCTTCGGTCATGCCCATCGGGCCACGATGTCGTCCACGGTGAGCATGGTGGTGAGAAAGGCCATGGTGTTGTCCATCACTGCGTCGCCGTAATCGGCCGGGATGCCGGCCACCGCGTCGCCGGCCAGCACCACCTGATAACCCAGATCGACAGCGTTGATCACCAGCCCCATCACCCCCACGTTCAGCGACACCCCGGCGGCCACCATCGTGGTCACCCCCAGGTTGCGCAGGGTCTGGTCGAGCGAAGTGCCCATGAACGGCGACATGCCGTGCCAGCGGGCTATCTCGATGTCAGATGGCTGGGGATCGAATTCTTGAATGACCTCGGCCGACTCCGACCCGATCAGCAGCCCCCCGTTTTGCTCGCTCATCTTGGCCGACGCCGCCAGCATCCGGCAGTTGGCCACGCTCCCCGCCCTGTCTTCTCTGAAGTGGGCCAGGCAGTGCACTACCGGCACCCCGGCCGCCCTGGCGTCGGCGCACAGCCGGGCCCCGGCGTCGATGGCCCCCCGGTCGAGCATCACATCCCGTAAACCGCCCATCGAAGCCATATCGCCGATCACTCCCCGCTGGCACTCCATGGTTACCACTGCGGTGTGCGACGGGGATAGCAGGTTGTCCAAGTCCACAGGCATCGACTGAGACTAGCCCCTAGCGCGTCCGGCAGGGCGGGGTCGGGAGGGGGGTTCCGTCGATCCCCGCCCAGAAGTCGGCGATCTCGTTGCGATCGAGGGCGTACCCCTGGTCAGGTTGGCCCCGGGCGACGGCGAACACCATGCCCACTACCTCGCCGTCGGCGTTCACCAGCGCCGCGCCGGAGTCACCCGCGGCCAACAGCGAGCGAATCTCGAGCACATCGCGGCCTTCTGTCTCCTGGGCGTAGAAGTCGCGGCCCGTGGCCAAGATCCTGCGAGTCACCTCGAAGGGCACGAACTCCAACCCGTCGTCGGAGTCGACCGTGGCCACATCGCCCACATCGGCGGCCCTCGCACCCACCGAGGCCAGTCCGACTGAGGTGATCAAGGACATGTCCGAGGTGCGTCTCAAGCTGGGAATCCGCACGGCGGCGATGTCCCGACCGGGGTCGAATCCCACCAGCACGCCGATCTCCGATCCGCCCTCGGCCGCGCTCACCGTAATCTGCTCGACCCCGGCCACCACATGGGCGTTGGTGAGCACCAAGCCGGGTTCGACCATGAACCCGCTTCCCTCGGTGAACTGCCCGCAGGCCATCCCGCTGACGTGTACCGCCGCCCTTCGGATGTGGTTGCGCTCAGCCAATACCGGCCGCGGCGGCGAGTCCAGCGCCCAAGTGAGGCCCCAGCCCACCAGCAGCCCCAGCGCAACCAGCCACAGCAGCCATCGCAACAATTTCCGCCGGTTGGGCGACAGCCCCCCGGGCGAGGGCTGTTCCTCAGTCGGCGGCCCCGGCGGCCCCGAATCAGACGACACGCAGGTCTTCGAGCGAGTAAAACGCCCGCAGCGAGGTCAGCAGGCCGTCTTCGTTGAATTCGGCCACATCCACCACGTCGAGCTCGTAGTTCACCCCGTCGAAACACACTTGGGCCACCATCGGAGCGGCTGCCTCGTTGCCTGCTACCCGTACCGGCCCGGTCAGCACCAGGGTTTCGGCCAGCTCATTGCCCTCGTAGAACGCCCGGACGGCATCGATCCCCTCTTGCACCGGACCGCCCACCGGCACCTGGCACGACCCGTTGTCGGCGTAGAACGACAGAATCGCCTCCACATCGCCAGCGCTCACCGCGGCGGCGTAGCCCTCCATCACGCTGCGCATGTGCTGAGCATCAACCATTGGCGCTCCCTTTCAGTTGCGGGGAATCTCACTCCACGGGGTGTTCTTGTCGACACCGGGCTCTTTGGGCAAGCCCAGCACCCGCTCGCCCAGAATGTTGCGCATCACCTCTGAGGTGCCCCCCTCGATGGTGTTGGCCCGCGACCGCAAGAAGCCCTTGACCGGAGGTGCGTCCCGATGAGAAGCACCATCTGAAAGGTCGGGCCTTTTCATGGGATAGCCCTGGGGGAAGAGCATCGCCGGCGACCCCATCACGTCGATTAGGCATTCGTAGATGCGCTGGTTCAACTCGGCCGACACCGCCTTGCCCACTGACCCCTCAGGACCGGGCGTGCCCACCGAAGCCTGCGTCCGGGCCCGCCAATTGGTGAGCCGCAACACCTCGGCCTCAGCCCACAACCGTACTACCCGATCCCGCAGCACCTGGCGGCGAACCGCTTCTGCTGCTCCCTGGCCGTCGGCTTGACCCTGAATTTCCTCCCAGGCCGACACCAAGACGCCGATAAGCCCACTGCCCCGGGTGGGGACCCCCCCGCCCAGTGCCACCCGCTCGTTCATCAGCGTGGTGATGGCCACATTCCAACCCTGTCCGGGCTGCCCTAGCCGCATGGAGTCGGAGATTCGGACGTCGTTGAAGAAAACCTCGTTGAATTCGGCTTCGCCGGTGATCTGGTAGAGAGGGCGCACCTCCACTCCGGGAAGGGTCATGTCCACCACGAAATAGGTGAGGCCCCGGTGCTTGGGAGCATCAGGTTCAGAGCGAGCCACCAGCATCCCCCAGCGAGACCGATGGGCCAGCGAGGTCCACACCTTTTGGCCGTTGACCACCCATTCGTCGCCGTCAAGGTCGGCTCGGGTGGCCAAACCGGCCACGTCGGAGCCCGCGCCAGGCTCGCTGAACATCTGGCACCAGATCTCCTCGCCCGTGAACAACGGCCGCAGCAGACGGTGGTGCATCTCCTCGGTTCCATGGGCCAAAACGGTGGGAGCGCCCATCCCGATGCCGATGGGGTTGACGTGCAGGTCGTGCCAATAGCGACTGCCGCCGCGCAGCTCCTCTTCCACTACGGTCTGGGCCTTGGGGGAAAGGCCGAGCCCTCCTTTGCCTACGGGAAAGTCGACCCGGGAAAGGCCCCGATCGAATTGGGCACCCCGAAACTCGTACTGCGTCGCCTCGGCGGGGTCCACCTCGTCCAACAGGTCCCGCACTTTTTGGCGAAGCTGATCTTCAGAAACCTCGGCCACCTCTCGTCCTCTCAGGAGTACCGATCGCGGAGGTGGCGGGCGATCACCATCTTTTGGATCTCGCTGGTTCCCTCCCCGATGATCATAAGGGGCGTATCCCGGAAGTAGCGCTCCACCGGATACTCCTCGGTGTACCCGTTGCCTCCGTGGATGCGCAACGCGTCGGAGGCGATCTCGAAGGCGGCCTCGGAGGCGAACAGCTTGGCCATGCCCGCTTCGAGGTCGATGCGCTCCCCGGAATCGTAGCGGCGGGCGGCGTCGTAAGTCATCAGGCGGGCGGCGTGGAGCTTGGTGGCCATCTCGGCCAGCTTGAATCCGATGGCCTGGTGGTCGTAGATGGGCCGACCGAATGTCTCCCGCTCCTGGGCGTATCTCATGGCGGCGTCGAGCGCGGCCTGGGCCACCCCCACGGCCCGGGCAGCGATGTTGATCCGCCCCAGCTCCAGCGCTGAGAGGGCATAGCGCAGCCCGTGGCCCACCCCGTCGGGGCCGCCGAGCACGTTGGCGTCGGGCACCCGGAAATCGGCGTAAGCCATCTCCACCGTCTCCACACCCTTGTAACCCAGCTTGGGGATGGTGCGCGAAACGGTGAGCCCGTCGGCTCCTGGGCCCGGCGCCTTCTCCACGATGAAGCAGGTGATGCGGTCGTCGGGGGTGCGAGCCAAAAGCATCACCATCTGGGCCCTCAGGCCGTTGGTCACCCACATCTTGGTGCCGTTGACGATCCACTCGTCGCCGTCGGGCACCGCCCGGCAGCGGATGTTGCGGGTGTCGCTGCCCGCATCGGGCTCCGACAGCGAGAAGGCCGACCGTACCGAACCGTCACACATACGGGGCAAGAAGCGCTCCCGCTGCTCGTCGGTGCCATAGCGACCGATCATGGTGGCCGCGATCTTGTGGGTGTTGAGGATGCCGGCCAGCGACATCCACCCTCGGGACAGCTCCTCGATGATGCGGGCGTAGGTGGTGACATCCAGCCCCAGACCGCCGTAGACCTCGGGAATGGTGGCTCCGAACAGGCCGAACTCACACATTTGGGCGAACATGGCCTCGGGAAACTCGTCGGCATGCTCGAGGTCGGGGGCGTTGGGAATCACCTCTCGTTCCACCCAGGTGCGGATAGCACCGACCATTTCGTCGGCCAGCTCGGTGTCCATAGCGAGACCACGATAGGTCATATTCCGCCCGTGTACGCCCCTGTGGCATGACATCTGTTGGGACTGGTTGGGATATAGTTTTCCCCATGCTCCTTGCAGAACGGCCAGCTTTTTTCGACGCCAAATGGTCCCGACAGGGTCTGGGACTGGGGCTGGCAGTCGTGCTGGCTGCGTCAGTGCTCGTCGCCGTCAACGCCCAAGGGGCGACGGCGCAGTCGCAAACAGCCGACCAGAGCGCAGCGGAGCGTTGCTCGGAGATTCACCTCTTTGGCGCCGAGCCGGTGGACGTGGCCAAATCCGCCGACGGCCAAACCGTGCTGGCCCAGGTGAGCTGGGGATTCCACGACAGCATCGGCTGCTTCCTCGCCTTTGACGACGATGCAATGGCCACCCTTCGTGCCGCTGGCCCACCAGCGAGCCTGCCTCAGGGCCAGACCGACGACTCAAGGCGCTGTTTTGAGCACCACAGGTTCGGGGAAGAGCCGGTAGACGTGGCCAAGACCGCCGACGGCCAAACCGTGCTGGCCCGCCTTAGCTGGGGATTCCACGACAGCATCGGCTGCTTCCTCGCCCTCGATTCGGCCGCGACCAACACCTTGCGCGCCGTCCCCCCGGGCGCTCCCGGCAACATCTCAGCCACCGCCGGTGACGGCCAAATCACCGCCACTTGGACCGCGCCCGCCTCCGATGGAGGATCCCCCATCACCGTCTACACCCTGGCCTACAAAGCCACCACCAGCGGCTGCCCGACCACTATCGACGCCAGCTGGACCGTCCGCACCATCTCGACCACCTCTGCCTCCATCGGAGACCTCGCCAACGGCACCGCCTACCGGCTTTGCGTCAATGCCGCCAACACTGTCGGCGACAGCGACTGGACCGGCACCACCGCCACCCCCGCAACCACCCCCGGCGCGCCCGGCAACATCTCAGCCACCGCCGGTGACAGCCAAATCACCGCCACTTGGACCGCGCCCGCCTCCGAAGGAGGCGCACCCATTACCGCCTACACCGTGGCCTACCAGGCCGGAGCCACCACCTGCCCGACCGACGTCGACAGCACTTGGAACCCCCGCACCACCTCGACGACCACCACCACGATCGCGGGCCTCGCCAACGGCACCGCCTACCGCGTGTGCGTCAAAGCCACCAACCAAGCGGGCGACAGCGACTGGACCGGCACCACCGCCACCCCCGCAACCACCCCCGGCGCGCCCGGCAACATCTCAGCCACCGCCGGTGACAGCCAAATCACCGCCACTTGGACCGCGCCCGCTGACAATGGCGGAGCACCCATTACCGGCTACACCGTGGCCTACAAGGCGGCCGCCTTCACGTGCCCGACCCCCAACTCGATCAGCACCTGGACCGCCCGCACCACCTCGAACACCTCCATCACCATCGGAGACCTCACCAACGGCACCGCCTACCGGCTTTGCGTCAATGCCGCCAACAGTGTCGGCGACAGCGGCTGGAGCGGTGTCTCCAGCTCTCCGAGCGACCGGCCCGGTCTGCCGACCAGCGTGCAATTCACCGGCACCGGCCCCGACCGGCTAACCGTGGCCTGGACCGCGCCCACCGCCACCGGCGCCTCGGCCATCACCGGCTACACCATCCAATGGTGTACCGCCACCAACAAAGTCTGCGCCGGCTCTTGGAGCAGTGCCAGCGCCACCGGCACCAGCTACACCATCGCCGGCCTTACCGGCAGCATCTCCTACGGGGTGCGGGTCCAAGCGGTCAATAGCCGCGGAACCGGCTCGTGGAGCAACCCCACATTCGCATCCACCACAGCCGCCACCCCCCCGAGCACCCCCTCTGGTCTGGCGGCCTCGATCGACGACCGCCAAATCGCCCTGCGGTGGAACGCGCCGTCCGCCAACGGCGCGCCCATAACCGCCTACACCGTGGAATGCCGGCTCGGTGGCACCGCCATCGCCACCGGCAACTGCGGCAGCAGTGCCTGGACCCGCTACACCACCGTCTCGGGCACCTCCACGACTATCTCCGGGCTAGCCAACGGAACCGCATACGACATCCGGGTAAGAGCTTCCAATAGAGCAGGCAGCAGCGCTTGGGCCACTGTTGCCGCCACGCCGGCCGCCCGCCCCCGCATCCCCTTCGATGTCCGGGCTTCGAACAGCGGCCGCAACATACTGGTCACATGGACGGCCCCATCTTCTGGTGGATCGCCCATTTCCAGCTACACCGTCGAATTCTGCTCCGGGGGATGCACGAGTTGGCGATCCACCACCGTCTCCGGAAACCCGCCAGCCACCACCGCCACCCTTACCGGACTGTCCAGCGGCACCACCTATCGAGTTCGGGTCCGAGCCGCCAACAGAGCCGGCGAAAGCGGCTGGAGCACCACCGGTACGGCCACCACGCCAACCCTGCCCGGCACACCCACCGACTTGACCATCACGACCATAGGGCGAGACGAGTTGACAGCCGCTTGGACTGCACCAGTCTCCGTGTCAGGCGTAAGCCACTACAACGTCCAGCGGTGTAGCGCGGCGGCCAGGAACGACGGCACATGGCGTTGCTCTAGCGGCTGGAGCAACGCGGGCGCGGCCACCGGCACCCCCCATACCATTACCGGACTCAATGGCAACACCGCCTACAGCGTGCGGGTCCAAGCCGCCAACGCCGCCGGCACCAGCGGGTGGAGCAACACCTACACGGCCACCACCCTGCCCCCCGATCCCCCGGGCACACCCTCTGACTTCAACGCCGCCGCCGGAAACCGCCAGATACGGCTGAGTTGGACCGCACCCGAGGCCAACGGGGCCCGCATCACCCGCTACACCATTGAATGCTCGAGCAGCAATCAGGGCAACCACCGCTGCGACGGCACTCGCTCCGATGGCACCCCCAACTCCAACAACACCTACACCACCTCTGGCACCGCCTACACCATCTCTGGCCTCACCAATGGCGTCCAATACACGTTCACTCTCTGGGCCACCAACAGCGCCGACAACAGCGGCACGACCCAAGCACAAGCCACCCCAGCCAGCCGTCCTGACCGACCCAGCGACATCAACATCGATCCGACCTACACCGGAGACGGCAGGGTCAACCTGGCCATCGAGTGGATTGAGGTCGCTAAGGAGGACAATGGTGGAACGGACATCACCGGCTACACCGTGCAATACCGCGCCGGTGGCGGCAACTGGAGCTTCGTCTATTTCGGCACGGACACATCCACCACCATCCAAGGCCTCACCGTGGGCCCCCGGTATTACGTGCAAATCCGATCCCACAACGCAGTCGGCGAGAGCAATTGGGCCCAAGCCTCCAGCGACCCGACCGGCACACCGGCCAAGCCCGATCCTGTGACACTCTCCGGCGTCGACCGCGGCGGAATAACCGCCATCTGGTCCGCGCCCGATCGAGGTGCATCGGACATCACCGACTACGACCTCCAGTGGTGTACCGCGAGGGAGAGAACCGTAACTGTCAACCAAGTCGATACAACTACATATCCGTGTAGAAGCTCGTGGCGCACGGTGGCTGACTACGACTTCGATACCGACTCCACCAGCTACACCATCACCGGTCTCACCGGCAGAACTAGCTACAGCGTGCGAGTTCGCGCAGTCAATGTCCACGGAAACGGCGAATGGAGCGACGTTGAAGCCGGCAGCTTCGCTACTACCAACCCCCCCCTCGCCCCTGAGCCTCCCAACGCCCCCACCGCCACTGCCGGAAACCGCCAGGTTCGGCTGAGTTGGACCGCACCCGAGGCCAACGGGGCACGCATCACCCGCTACACCATTGAATGCACGAGCGGCCTCACGGGCAACCACCGCTGCGACAGCGGTAGCGCCAATAACACCTACACCACCAGTGGCACTTCCTACACCATCTCCGGCCTCACCAACGGCAACGAATACATGTTCACTGTCAGCGCCACTAATAGCGAAGGAGACAGCAGCTATTCCTCATCAGTAACGGCCGTACCGGCCACCCGGCCTGACCGACCCGACCCCGACGACATCCAAATCACCGAGACCTACCAAGGTGGCTTGGTCAACCTGGGCGTAGCGTGGATTGCGCCCGAGAATGATGGAGGCTCGGACGGGGGCATCACCGGCTACACCGTGCAATACCGTTCCAGCGGCGGCAACTGGAGTTTCCACTACTTCGATACGGTTACTTCCACCGACATCACCGGCCTCATCGTCGGCCGCAGATACGACGTGCAGATCCGTACCCACACTTCAGCCGGCGAAAGCATCTGGGCTCAAAAGTCGGTTACTCCCACCGGCAGACCCGGCGCTCCCACCAGCGTGGGCATCTCAGGAGGAGCTAACGAGGTGACGGTCAGTTGGTCCCCGCCCGACGCCATCGGTGCATCGGACATCACTGGCTACAACGTCCAGCGGTGTACCGCCAGGGAGACCGAACGTACCGTCAGTGGCACCATTACCCATACGTATAGCTGTACTTCCGGCTGGAGCAGTGCTGGCACGACCGCAGCTGGCACCACCAACCTCACAATTGGCAACCTCGCCTGCGGTACTCAATACGGAGTGCGGGTCCAAGCCGTCAACTCCCACGGCACCGGTCCCTGGAGCGACATCGACCGCGATAGCGCTACCTGGTCCACCGAAACCAGCGCGTGCTCGTGAAGTAGCTCTCTCGACCACCCTCGACCAGCGCTATTCGCGCTGGTCGGGGGTGCCGGAGGGCTAGACCCTTTCGATAAGCGTGCCCGTGCCCAGGCCGCCACCGCAGCACATGGTGATCAATCCCCACTGGCCGTCGGTGCGCTCCAGCTCGTGGAGGGCCTTGGTGACCAGGATCGAGCCGGTGCCGCCAAGTGGATGGCCTAGGGCTATGGCGCCGCCGTTGGGGTTCACCCGCTCCATGTCGGGCTCTAGTTCAGCGGCCCAGCACAGCACCACCGAGGCGAAGGCCTCGTTGATCTCCACCACGTCGATGTCCTTCATGGCCAGTCCGGCGCGCTCCAGCAGCCGGTGAGTGGCCGGGATCGGCCCCTCCAGCATCAGCACCGGGTCGCACCCCACCAGGCAGGTCTCCACCACCCGGGCTCTCGGGGTGAGGCCGAGCTCCTCGGCCCGATTGGCTGTGGTCATCAGCACTGCTCCGGCCCCGTCGGAGATCTGTGACGACGACCCCGCGGTATGCACGCCGTCGGGCCGGGCCACCGGCTTGAGCGAGGCCAATCCCTCCAGGGTGGTCTCCCGCATGCCCTCGTCGGTGCTCACGGTGACCATCTCATCGGTCTTTTTGCCGTCCTCATCCAGCACTGGGGCCTCGATGGGCACAATCTGGGTTTCGAATCGGCCCTCCGCCCAAGCCCGAGCCGCCCGCTGCTGCGAAGCGAAGCCGAAACGGTCGCAGTCCTCCCGGGTGATGCCCCACTTGTCGGCCATCCGCTCGGCCCCCTCGAACTGGGAGGTGAACTCGTAGTGGGCGAAGTAGTCCCGGGTCACCGGGCGGCCCACGCCGTCGGCCGACGCGTTCGCCCCGATGGGCACGATGCTCATGCTCTCCACCCCGCAGGCCAGCACGGCGTCTTCCACCCCGGACTTCACCAGGCTGTAGGCCAGGTTTACCGCGTGCTGCGACGAGCCGCATTGGGAGTCCACCGTGCTGCACGCCGTTTCCTCCGGCAGCCCGGCGGTGAGCCAGGCGGTGCGGGTCACGTTCATGGCCTGGGCGCCGATCTGGTCGACGCAGCCGCCCACCACCTGGCCGATGGCCGCGGGATCAATGCCCGACCGCTCCACCGCGGCCGACTGCACCTGGCTGAGCAGCGAGGTGGGATGGACAGAGGACAAACCGCCGTTTCGCTTGCCCACTGGGGAGCGAACGGCCTCGACAATTACAACCTCAGTCATGGGGCCACGATAGAGCTTCAGCCCGTGATCCAACCCGTCGAAGCCGATGTGCGACCGGTGAGTTGGCGCCATAACTGATTAGGGTTCAGGGCCGTGGGTGTTCGCGAGGACGTGATTCAGGAGCTGACCGGGCCGGGCGGGCTTTTCGAGCTGACCACCGAAGAGGTTCTGGGACAGCCAGCAGAGGTGTTCACCAGCCGGATGCGCTCACTGCGGGAGATGGTGGCCAACACGGCCAACTTCAGCGACCGGGAGTTTCTGGTGCTGGAACAGCAGCGGCTCACCTTCGACGGTTTCATTGCCCAGGTGGCAGCAGCCGCCGCGGCCCTGCAACAGCGGGGCATCGGCCACGGCGACCGGGTGGCCATCTTTGCGGCCAACTGCCCCGAGTGGGTGGTGTCGTTCTTCGCCGCCACCAGCATCGGGGCCATCGTGTCGGCTTACAACGGCTGGTGGACCGCAGACGAGGTGGACTATGCCACCTCGCTGAGCGAGCCCGCGCTGGTGATCGCCGACCGCCCCCGATTGGAGCGATCCGGCAAAGGCCAAACCAATGCTCCGTGCCTGGTGATCGAGGATGACTGGGCTGATTTCACCGCCTCTGGCGTCGGAGCCACCCTGGACAGCATCGATGTTGCGTTGGCCGAGGAGGATCCGGCGGTCATCTTGTTCACCAGCGGCACCACCGGCCGCCCCAAGGGAGCGGTGGCCACCCATCGGGGGCTGATCGGCTTCGTGCAGTCCACCATGATGAACGGCGCGGTACGGGTGTTCGCTGAAATGCGCACCAATCCTCCGGCCGACGACGGCTCAGCCCCCAGCCCGCCGGCCCAGGCGGTCACGTTGGGTACCTCGCCGTTGTTCCATGTTTCGGGGCTGTACGGCTCCACGCTTATCAGCATGGTGACCGGGGGCAAGATCGTGTACCGCCGGGGCCGCTTCGAACCCGATGCCGTGCTTCAGCTCATCCAAGACGAGGGGGTCACCGCCTTCGCTGCTTTGGGCAGCATCGGCTCGCGGCTGGTGAACCACCCCCGCTTCGGGGAATTCGACACCTCCAGCATCGTCAACGTGGGCTTCGGCGGCGCCCCGGCCAGCCCCGCGGTGCAAGACATGATGCGCCAAGCCTTTCCCAACGCCGCGCCCGCGGTGGGCATGGGCTACGGGTCTTCGGAGTCGGTGGCGGTGGTCGCCACCATCGGCGGCTCCGAGTACCGGGAGCGGCCCACCTCCTGCGGTCGGGTGGCCATCGGCTTCGAAACCGAGATCCGCGGCCCCGACGGCCAGGCGCTGCCCACCGGGCAAGAGGGCGAGATCTGGTGCCGCAGCGCCTACACCATGCTCTGCTACTGGAACGACCCCGAGGCCACCGCGGCGACCATCGATGACGACCGATGGCTCAACACCGGCGACATCGGCCGTTTCGACGACGACGGCTACCTCTACATCAACTCGCGGGCCCGGGACATGATCCTGCGCAATGCTGAGAACATCTATCCCATCGAGATCGAATACCGCCTCGACGCCCACCCATCGGTGGCCGAATCAGCGGTGTTCGGCGTGGACCACCCCGAGATGGGCCAAGAGGTAAAGGCCGTGGTGGTGCTCACCGACAACGCCTCGGTAGTCCCCGACCACCTGGCCCAGTGGTGCCTAGAGGTGCTGGCCCCCTACAAGGTGCCCAGCCTCTGGGAAATCCGCCCCACACCCCTCCCCCGCAACGCTGCCGGCAAGATCATCAAGCGGGATCTGTATTCCTGAGCAGGCTCTTGGCCTCCCCATTACCAGATAGGGAACTTGGCCTTGTCGGGGAGACCTGAGCGGGCAACCACGGCCTCGCCGGCCTGCTGGCAACGAGTGTAAAAGGTGTCCTCGTCGATGGTGGTCATGCGGCCAGCTTCCACCACCCTTTTGCCGTCCACGAACACGGTGTGAACCCCCCGGCCGTCGGCTGACCACACGAGCTGGTTCATCACGTTCAACAGCGGCCGCCACTCGGGACGGTCGGTGTCGTGCAGCACCACATCGGCCAGCTTGCCCGGCTCCAGCGAGCCGATCTGATCGTCCATCAACATGGTGCGAGCGCCGCCCAGGGTGGCCATCTCGTAGGCCTTCTCGGCCGGGAACATCTGGGGATCCATGCGGGCGTCTTTGAACAGCCCGGCCACCAGATAGGTGGCCCGCATCAAATCGGAATAGTTGGAGGCGTTGTTGCCGTCGGTGCCCAGGCTCACGTTCACCCCGGCGGTGACCATCTCGGGGATCTTGCCGATCTGGGTCACGCCGTAGCTCACCTTCAGCGCGGTGGTGGGACAGTGGACCACCGACGAACCGGCCCCGGCTAGAAGACCGATCTCCTGTTCGTCAACGTGTACGCAGTGGGTGATGGAGGTGTCGTCGCCCAGAACCCCCAGCTCACCGAGATGCACCATAGGCCGCTGGCCGAAGGCGGCAATGAAGGTGTCGGGGTCGAGCCGGGCCGGTGACATATGGAAGCTCAGCCCTACATCGAACTCGTCGGCCGCGGCCCGAGCCGCTTGCCACAGGGGGTCGGAGCAGGTGGTGTGGCCCACCACCATCGACCACGCCCCCAGCCGGCCCCCGGCGGCGCCTTTGAACCGCTCGACGGTGTCTCGAAGGTTGGCTATGGCCTCATCGGTGTCTTGGCGGTACACGCTGGGCTCTGGCGGCAGATCCCACACCCACTTGCCGATCCGGCCCCGGATGCCGGCCTCGTCGAGGCCGTCCACCACCTCGTCGACGAACCGGATAGTGCCCGCCTCCAGAAAGCAAGTGGTGCCCGACTTGAGCATCTCCACCGCGGCCAACTGTCCCGACAGCCGCTCCTCCTCGGCGGTGTACACCGAGTAAAGGGGGCACAGCCACTGGAACACGTTCTCCTCGAACGGAGTGTCGTCGGGGACATAGCCTCGGGTGAGGGGCTCGCCGGTGATGTGGATGTGCGTGTTGACCAGCCCCGGGGTGACCACAAAGCGGTCGCCGCCCACCGTCTCGGCTGCTTGGTAGCGGGTCTCAAGATCGGATGTTTTTCCTACGTCGACTATCTGATTGCCTCTAATGGCTACGGCACCGTTTTGAATGATGTCGCGGGTCGGGTTCATGGTGACGACGTACCAGGCTTTGATGAGGGTGTCGATGGGTTCGGTCATTGTGTTCCTTTATTGGGGGGGTTGGTGGCGCGCGTCCGGGCGGCGGCTCCTGGTCTCGGGTGTTGGCGCTGGTCCGGCGGGGCGGCGGGGCCTGTCCCGGCCCAGCCCGCCGTCCTCCGCGGGGTCCGGGCGGCGGGCGCCCTGAGCCGGGCCACCCACCGCCCCACCTTGTCTCCCGTTCCCGGGGAGGGGAGCCGCCGCCCTTGCGTTGCTATCCATCAGGGAACCCGCTCTTGTTGGGAGTTTCTGGGTTTTGTGGCGACATAGGCGTATTGGTGGCCTATGGGTTCTATTAGGCGGAGGGATTGGAAGCCAGCCTCTTGCAGCCAGGTGGCGACCTGGGATGCAGCTATGGGGAAGCCGTGGACGGTGCTGGCCATCATGGTCATGGCCATTAGGACGCTGTGGGGGCTCCATTGGGGTTCGGGGGCTATGAAGTAGTCGGCTAATAGCAGGCGGCCTTCGGGGCACAGGGCCTCGTGTGCTCTGGCGATGAGGCGGCGGGCGCCGTTGGGGCCCTCGGTGCGGCAGACGTGGCCTAACACCACGATGTCGTAGGACTCGGGCTCGATGTCGATGGTATGGAAGTTGCCGGGGCGGAACTGGCAGCGGTCGGCCACACCGTGCTCGACGGTGGTGCGGCGGGCTATGTCGATTACTCCGTCTAAGTCGTTGATTACTGCGGTGGCGTCGGGGCAGGCCTTGAGTATGGCGATGGCCCATGGGGCTCCGCCTGCTCCCAGGTCCAGCACCTGGGGTCTGTCCATGGCGCTGTAGCGCACTTGGAGGTCGGCTCGGGTGGCGGCTCGGAGCATTGTGGTAAAGGTGCCCTCGACGAGGGGTCGGTAGAAATCGGCCGGGTTGTCGTCGATCGGCTCGGCGGGGCTGCCGGCCCGGATGGTGTCGGCCAGCCTCGACCAGTTGTCCAGTGGGCCGGGGGCCACCGGGACCAGCGAGGCCATCGACGCCGCGCCGTCGGTGGTGAGATAGCGGGCCGCGGTGTCGTTCAGGCCATACCGTCCGCCTACCCGCTCCAGAAGCCCGAGCACCGCCAGAGAGTCAAGCAGCGATTCCAGGTGGGGAGCCGACACTCCCAGCTCATCGGCCAGCTCGGGCGCGGTCACTTCCGGCGGGATGCCGGGGTTGGCGCCCCGGTCGGACAGGGCGTCGAACACGCCCAGCTCCAAGGCGGCCACCAGCACGTGGAACGATCCGAAGCCGCCGATGACTTCCCACACCGGGGCTGACGTCGGGGGCTTGTGGTCGGTCCAGGGGCGGCCTACCCGCTCGGGAACATGGGATTTCTTCAGCTCGGGATACGGAGAATCAGCCACTCGTTCTCCCGGACTCCATCGACCCTGTTCAGGGCTTCAGCAGGATCTTGCCGAAGAAGTCGCTGGCCAGCATCTTGGCCTGGGCGTCGGCGGCGTCGGCCAAGTCGAACACCGAGTCGACCGCGGCGATGAAGCTGTTGCCGCAGAAGGTGGCCCAAGCCGGGCCGAATTCCTCGGGACGGTAGGGGTCTGATCCCAGAATCTTGATGCCGGAGTGGAATACGTAGCCCAGCGACGGAATCACCGCCTCGTCGCCCGAGGAGTTGCCGCAGTTCACCAACCGACCCCTGTTGCCCAGGGCGAACAGCGACGGGCCGAACAGGGCGGTGCCCACATGGTCGAACACCATGTCTACCCCAGCTCCAGATGTCAGCTCCCGGGCCCACCCAGCGACGTCGCCGGTTCGGTTGTTCAGCACATGGGCGGCCCCTAGCTCCAAGGCCCGCTCGCACTTTTCGTCGGAGCCCGCAGTGGCCAAAACAGTGGCTCCGGCGTTCACGGCCAACTGGATGCCAGCCACCGACACCCCCGAGCCGGCGGCGTGGATCATAACCGTCTCCCCCGCGCTCAGCCCGCCCACATCGAACAGCGCATGGGCGGCGGTCAACCAGCAAGTTGGGAAAGTGGCCGCGGTCTCCAGCGACATGGCGTGGGGCACTGGGTAGATGTGGGACACCGGCACCAGGCACCGCTCGGCGTAGCCCCCGTCGACGGTGCCGCCGATGATGCCCAGCTCACCGTACAGGTCGCCCCGTCCCCCCAGCTTGGAGCGGTCGTCCACCCCGGCCAGCGACGGGTCCACCACCACACGGTCGCCCACGGCCACCCCGTCGACCTCAGCGCCCACCTCCGACACCACCCCGGCCACGTCCATGCCCGCGATATGAGGCAGGGTAAAACCGGGCATGGCAAACCAGCCATTGCGCTGCACCACATCTAGCCGATTGAGCGCAGCAGCCACCACGTCCACCACCACGTCCACCGGTCCCGGCTCGGGGTCGGGCACCTCCTCGTAGCGGAGCACCTCAGGGCCACCGGGCTCGAGGTATCGCATCGCCTTCATCGCCGCACCCTCACTTCAATCGCTCGATCCATTCAATTGCGTCAAAGCCGCCGTCAAAGCTGAATATGCGGCGGGACCCGGCCTCCCGCATCACCGCGGCGTGCAGTGCGCCGCGTGCCGACAAACCTGACGCTGTCCTCAGCATCTCTCGGGCAGCACGAACTGCCGGCAAATCGATACTCAACACTTCATCGACCAGGCCATCCAAACTCTCGAAAGCTGCATCAATGGCCTCTTTGCGCCGTATGGCGCAATATCGGTGGAGGATCTCCTGATACACCTCTACGTCTGTGATGAAGTGCTCGCCCTCCCTCACCAGCTGGGTCAACACCGCCACAGCCCTGTCTTTGTTCGGGTGCTCTGCACCCACCAAGTACATGGGTACGTTGGAGTCGACAAAGATCAATCCAGTCCCCGCCCCGCGTCTATCTCATCCAGCATCACCTCAATATCCGCAGAGGGAAACCGGTATCTTGACGCCTCAGCGATCACTCGCAGCTTCGCCTCCATGGTCCCGGTTTGGCCGCTCTTCGCCTCGCGTAAAGCCTGCCTCACCCACTCCGCCAGTGTCATCCTCTGCTTGCGGGCAATCCCCTGAAACTCAACATACTCCTGTTCGTCCAGCAACACTTGCAGGCGTTTTGACACGAGAACAGTCTATTTGCCTCATCACTAATGAGTCAACATGTTCGCCACTAACGCCATCGTCCAGATCCCAGAGCAATCAGATCATTTCAGCCCGCGGATGAACGGTTGGGCTAAGGCGGCGGGAGGCCTCACCCGACGGGCGAAAATGGCCATGGCCCCGATGGTCACTAGGAAGGGCAGCCCCTGCAACAGCTCGGCGTTAAGCTCGTAGCCCAAGCCTTGTAGTGAAAGCTGGAACGACAGGGCGCCGGCAAACAGGATGCACCCTCCCATGGTCCCCCACAAGGTCCAGCCGCCGAAGATCACTGCGGCGATGGCGATGAATCCCCGTCCCCCGATGATGGAATCATCAAAAGCAGCCAGCCGGGCAAACAAGAAGAACGCCCCGCCCAGTCCCGAGGTGAGTCCGGCATAGTAGATGGACTGGCGACGGCGGCGGTTCACGTCGATTCCGCTCACATCGGCCGACTGGGGGTTCTCTCCCGCGGCTCGAAGCTCCAGGCCCCATCGGGTGCGAAACACGAGCCACCACGAGAACGGCACCAACCCATACAGGATATAGAACGGCCACGGCTCTCCGAATAGCGCCTCACCGAATAGGGGGATGTCCACCAACAGGGGGATCTCCAACTTCGAGGCGAAGGCCGCTTGGGGATCGATCTCCCGATCCAAAAACCCAGCCAACCCGAACACCAAGATATTGAGGGTAAGGCCGACCACGAACTGATCAGCGGTCAAACGATGGCTCATCTCGGCTTGCACGATGGATATGAGCAACCCGCCGATGGCGCCGAAGACTATGGCCACCGCCACCGAGTCGGTGAAGTGATAGCCGAGGGCTCCCGCGAAGGCCCCGCTCAATAGCATCGCCTCCACCGAGATGTTCAGGGTCCCCGACTTTTCGGCTACCCACTCCCCGGTGGCGGCAAAGGCCAGCAGTGCCGCAAACAGCGCCCCGTTGATATAGGTGGACTCGCTGGACAGAACATCGCCCACCGCAGAGAAGAAGTCAATCAGCACAACATCACACCCTCTCGGTGGCCGCCGCTCGGGCTCGACGCCGATCCCGCAGGAAGATCACCGCCGGGGGCACTAGCAAGGCCAGCACCAACAGGCCCTGCACAACGTCAGTTATCCGGCTCTCCACTCCGGTGCTATTCACGAAGCCCGCTCCGGTTCGCAATCCGGCGAACACGAACGCGGCCACCACCGCAGGCAAGGCGCGCTCCCGGGCCACCAGGGCGACCAGCAGCCCGGTCCAGCCGATGTTGTCAGAGAACCCGGGCACCAACTGGAAGTTGCCGAAGGAGAAGCCCCCACCCGCGAACATGGCCGCCCCAGCCAAACCGGCGAATGCTCCGCCGATGGCCAATGCGGATGCCCCGTAGGCGGTGGAGGACACCCCGGCTCGCTGGGCGGCTCGAGCGTTGTGCCCCAGCATCCGGAGCCGAAACCCCCACACCGTGCGGGCCAGCACATAGGCCACCATCAGGGCCATGGCCAAGGCCAGATAAACCGTGATGGGGAATTCGTTGCCAAAGATATCGGGGCGCGGAATTCGGTTGTCGTCAGCAAGCTGCGAGCTCACCTGGTTGCGATTGCCCCGGTCTCCTCCTGGGGCCAAGAGCAGCCAGTCCTGCTTCAACCCATAACCGATTGCCTGGGCAGAGACGGTCACCAGCAACAACGTGCTCAAGACCTCGGGCACCCCCCGCCAAAAGCGCAGTAGACCGGCCACCGAAGCCCACACCGCACCGCCCAAGGCGCCGAACAGCATTATGATCACCAGGTTCAGGGGACCAGGACCACCGATGAGAAAGCTGAAATAGACCGCGAATGCCGCCCCTATAAGAAGCTGGCCCTCTTGGCCGATGTTGATCAAGCCGGCCTTGGCTGAAATCACGGTACCGAGGGCCACCAGCAACAGGGGGACGGCGACTCCCAAAGTCTCCCCCCAGCGGCCAGGCGCCATGATGCTGCCGTCCACCAGGGCTTCCATCACCGGCCACCAGTCGCCCCCGGTGGTCTCGATGATCACACTGGCCAGAACCAAGGCAGCGACGATGCTGGCGACATACATGGCCACCCACTCCGCTAAGCGCGCTCCCTTCGTCATACCTCGCTACCACCCATCAGAAGCCCGAGGGTTTCGAGGTTGGCGTAGGCGCGAGAGAGTTCGCCGACGATCCGGCCGCGGGACATCACCACGATCCGGTTGCTCAGATCCAAGATCTCCTCCAGCTCGCTGGAGATCAGCAGCACGGCAACGCCGTCGGCCGCGGTTTGGCGCAACCGATCAGTCATGTACTCGATGGCCCCTACATCCAATCCCCGGGTGGGCTGGGCCGCCACCAGTATGTGGGGCTCAGCCACCAACTCCCGGGCCAGAACCACCCTCTGTTGATTGCCACCCGACAGCGACCACAACGGGGCGTCGGGTCCAGAACACCCTATGTCGAATTCTTCTATCAATTGCTGGGCCATCTCAACCATTCGCCGCTTGTCCATGACCCCATGCCGGGCTACCCGGTTTGGGTTGACCATGAGCAGGTTCTCGGCCACGGTCATGTCCAGCACCACGCCGGAGTCATGGCGGTCTTCGGGTATCACCGCCACCCCGGCCTTGGCCATGGCCCCAGGCGAACCGGCTGGTACTTCAACGCCGTTCACCACCACCCGACCGGCGTTAAGCGGGACCAAGCTGGACAACACATCGCCCAGGGTCCGCTGGCCATTGCCCTCTACCCCGGCCACGCCCACGATCTCCCCTGCCCTTAGATCCAGGCTGAAGTCATCCAGCAGCACTGCCCCACCACGGCCTCGTACCGCGGCTCCTTCGATCCGCAGCACTGATCCAGCTGAGTCCAAGGCCGGCGATGCAGTTCCCTGTTCAGTGGGGCTGACAGGCACTGATTCCAAACCTGCGTCGTCCACCTCCGCCAGGCCGAAGGCGGCCCGCTCAGACCGAAGCGAAACCTCCCGGCCCACCATGGCCCGGGCCAGGCTTCGGGCATCTGCTTGCTCAGTGGGCACTCGAGCCACTACTCGGCCTTGGCGCATGATGGTGATCTCATCGGTTGCGTGAAGAACCTCATCCAACTTGTGGCTGACCAACACCACGGCCCGCCCCTCGGTAGCCACCACTTCGCGCAGCGTGCTGAAGAGCTGCTCCGACTCTTCGGGGGTGAGCACTGAGGTGGGCTCGTCAAACACCAGGATGTGGGGGTCGCGGCGAAGGCACTTGATGATCTCCACCCGTTGGCGCAGTCCGGCGGTGAGGTCGCCCACCCGGGCTTCGGGTTCGATCTCCAAGCCGTACTGCTCGCTGATGGCTGTAACCCGGTCGCGCACCTCAGATGAACTGAGCCGCCCACCTTCGCCCAGAGCGACGTTCTCCCAAACGGTGAGCTGGTCCACCAGGCTGAAGTGCTGGTGGACCATGGCGATACCCAAGGAAGCCGCGTCTAGCGGATCGTGAATGGTTCGGGGTTGACCATCGATGCGAATGGCACCGGCATCAGGCAGTGCCAAGCCGATGAGCACCTTCATGAGAGTGGACTTGCCCGCTCCGTTTTCTCCCAGGATGCCGTGGATGCGCCCCCGGTGCAGGACTAGGTCAACCTGGTCGCAAGCAACAATTCCGCCGAAGCGCTTGGTTATCCCCGTTAACTCGACCGCGGGCGCCGAAGGGCCATTTCCCCCGGCGCCCATCAATTCGGTCGTCGGGTCAATCACCCGCCGCCGTAGGCTGCTCCGGAGATTCCTCCGAGCACGCCCAGCAGTTCGCCGTCGGTGGCGACCGCTTCGAAGGCGTCGGCCAGCATCGCCGTTGCCTCTGCGGAGGGATCACACAGCTCGCCGCCGTTGAGACCTTGCTCGGTCGGGAACTGATAGGTAGCGCCCTCGGTCAGATCTCCAGAGATGATGCGGGGCAGCGCCTGCTGGGCATATAACCCGCCGTCGAACACGATGGCGCCCGTCCAGTCGATTCCGTCATCGCGGGAGCAGATATCGGCGGGACCAGCCGCAAACACGGCGATGCCCTCCTCGGTGGCCAATTGGCCGACCGGGTTCAGCGCCCCGCCCAAATAGGCGTAGGCCAGGGTGGCGCCTTCAGCAATGGCGTTGGTGAGCGCCGCGGTGGCGTTGGCCGAGTTGTCGAAGTCGAACGGGAAGCCACCAGTGGCTACATACTCCATGGTGTACGACGGATCGACCGACTGGAGGCCGGCCACGGTGGCGTTGTAGGCCTCCTGTTCGAAATTCAGGTCGCAACAACCCAGGAACACCGTTGTGTCGCCGCCGTGATCGGCCAGAGCCGCTCCCATGGCCACACCGGCGGTGTAGTGGATTGGCGCCCCCCAGTCAGTGGCCTGGGCCAAACCGGGAATCTCCGGGAACCCGGCCCCGCAGTTGCAGTACCAGAAGATGTTGGGATATTGCTCAGTGAGGTCGGCCAGGGGCTCGGCGATCTCACTAGCCCCAACCAAGATTACGTCCACCCCTTGCTCTGCCAGGTCGGACATGGCTTGGGCAGCCTCAGCCGCGCCGATGTTATCGCTCACGATCGGCGGAGCGAATCCGTTTTCGGCTGAGAAGTTTTCGGCAAAGTCCACTAGCGACTGGTAATAGCCCTGGTCGTCGCGAGGTCCAGCGGCGGCAACCCCAATGGTAAGGGTGCCGTCGTCGTCGGCATCAAAGGTCTCCAACAATGCTGGATCAACAGCCGATTCATCACCATCATCATCGTTGCCGCAGCCGGCAGCTACCAGGGCCAGCACCGAAAACAGTGCGGCCAGCAGCCCCAATGTGCGGGTCAGTCGTCTCGTCATCGTTCCCCTCCAGAGATGTCTATCCATTCGGCCCACTTGGCGCTCCGCAGCCTACTCCTATGACAACCTGCTCGTCTTGCCGACCTCTACCCTCCCCGCGGCCGTTGCCGCACACGCCGTAGGCCGCGTTACAATCTGCTCAATCTTCCCCCAGCAATCCGTCTCAATGGAATGAGGAGAACCTCATGGACCAAGCCATACTCGCCCTGCTGGGGGTAAGCATCACCCTGATGCTCTATCTGGATCGAGGTCGACGCGCCGACATCGCCCTGCTTCGAGAAGAAACTCAAAGGGGTTTCGCCCAGCTGACTGAAGTCGTTATGGACTTGGTCAACCGGGTGGGCCGGCTTGAGGGCCGGGCGGAAGCCGCTTCGACGCCGACTAAGCCTTCCCCGTAGTCAACGGTTACGCCCCGTCTGGCAACCCTGCGCTCGTCGGCCAGTGCTGGCGGTAGCGCTGTACCAACCAGCGGTTGAATTGCACGTGGGTCTCCTCCTGCCAGGAGTAACGGCCCCGCACGGCGAAGCGAGACCGCAGGCCCCGCTGCACCTTGGTGGTGGCGTCTTGGTCTTGGGCTACGAACACCTGGACCCCGTCGTCGCTGGCCTGGAGCAGGTGGTCGAACATTGGGTGCTCTAGCGATGTGGGATGCAGCAGGTAGCCGATCTCCACGTCGATGGTCTCCGCCGAGGTGGGCCGCACGATGAAGAAGAACGCCATGTCGGGGGCGGTGCCGATGCAAAGCGAAGGTGGGACCAGCGCGAAGGTGGACCGCCACCGCTCCTCCTCGGTGAGCTTGGGAAACACCGGCAATAGAGCCTTGCGGGTGGCGTTGAACCCGCCGTCGATGTGGGTGTAGCCGTTCTCTCGGAAGATCACGTTGGAATCGTCTGACCACGGCACCGGGAACCGGGCCATCTCCGAGGGGCAGAAGTCCTGGATCACCTCGTGGAGACGGTTGGCGTGGTAGCCGTCGTTGAAGTTCTCGAACATGACCTTCCAGTTCCAGGGCAGGTCTTCGAGCGTGAAAGTGCCGGGGCACACACAGTTGTCAAGCTCGTAGTTCGCCAGATAGGGCTCGTAGCGCTCCAAAGTGGGGGCCAGCGGCGCAGCGTCGGGATTGAAGTTGACGAAGACGAACCCGTTCCACAGCTCAACTGCCAGATTGGGCAGGCCCCAGTCGTCATTGTCAAAGTCCTCGGTGCGCTCCATGGCCGGGGCGCCCATCAGGCGGCCGTCGAGGCGATAGCTCCAGTGATGGTAGGGGCACCGGAATGAGCGGCTGTTGCCCTCTCCCTCCGCCACCTGCATTCCCCGGTGGCGGCAGATGGCCGAGAAAGCACCGACGGAACCGTCTCTTTGGCGGGCCACGATGATCGGCTCTGTGCTCACCGTGGTGGTGAACCAGTCGCCGGTCTCGGGGATGCGGCTGGCCACCCCCACACAGCACCATTCGTGCTCGAAGAGCGCCTGGCGCTCAAAGGCCAGGAACTCCTCTGAGGTGTATATCTCAGGGGGAAGGGTCACCGCGGTGGCCACATCGGTGATCGAGTCCTCGAACGATTCGAGCAGTTCCCCGGTAAGCAGGGTCATTTGGTCACCCCCTGTTTCTCCTTCTGCGGCGCTTCCGCCTGTTGTCGCAGCAGGAATTTGCGGATCTTTCCCACACTTGTGCGGGGCAGTTCGTCCATAAGCGTAAACGAACGGGGCTGTTTGGCCTTGGCCAGCCGCTCGAGGCACCACGACGACAGCTCATCGGCTGCCGGGGGGCTGGCCGGGTCGGCGGGCACCACGAAAGCCACCGGCACTTCGTCGCGCACCGGGTCAGGGGTGCCCACCACTGCGGCTTCAAGCACTGCGGGGTGCGAGGCCAGCACCGACTCCACTTCCACGATGGAGACGTTCTCCCCGGCCACCTTGAGCACATCGGAATGGCGGCCGTCGAAATAGTGGCGGCCATCGGCGTCGACCGCCGCCCGGTCGCCGGTGCGGAACCAGCCGTCGGGGGTGAACGAGGCCGCGGTGGTATCCGCGTCGTCCAGATAGCCGGCGAACAGTGTCGTGCCAGGGTCGCCTCCCACCAGCACCTCGCCGTCGCGCACCATCACCTGACAACCGGGGGTTACCTGGCCCATGGACGACGGAACGGGGTTGTCGGCCGGCTCGGTGAGCACGGCGGGGATGGTCTCGGTCATGCCGTAGAGCTGGCGGGGACGGCATCCGAACCATCGGGCCAGGGTCTCGTACTGGTCGTCGGCGATGTTCTGCGCGTACCAGCAGTGGCGCAAACCCAACCCGCCAACAGGAGCACTCCGGGCCAGGATCATCCGCATGGGGGCGGCGAAAAGGCTGGCGCAGGTGGCCTGGTGGCGCGCGGCCTGGGCCACAAAGCCGCTGGCTGAGAAGGCGGGCATGAGCGCCGCCGAGGCCCCCGTCCAGATGGCTGAGGCGAAGGAGTAGTACTGGGCGTTGGCGTGGAACATGGGCAGCACCACCAACTGGCGGTCGTCGGGGGTCAAGTCCGCCCGCTCGGCCATAACTTGACCGCAGAAGGCGTAGTTGGCCTGGGTGATCTCCACCCCTTTGGGCCGCCCGGTGGTCCCCGAGGTGAACATCACCGCGGCCCGGTCTCGCAGATCGACCGCTGGCCAGTCCACCCGGGCGCTGCCGGCCAGCGCGTCGAGGTTGCCGGTGGTTTCGTCCACCTCGGTGATGGCCAGACCAGGGCTCGCCGCCGCCGCTCGACGGTAAACCTCAGACCGATCGATGGAGCAGAAACCGGCCTTCGGCCGAGTGCGCTCGATGTGGTCGGCCAACTCCGGCACCTTGCCCAAAGGGTCGGAGGGAACGATCCACGCCCCTAGCCGGTTGGCGGCCAGCCATAGGGCCACAAAGGCCGGGGTATTGGTCAGCGCCAGATGTACTGAATCGCCTGGGGCCACCCCCCTCTGGATCAAACCTGCGGCGACGTGGGTGACGACAGCGTCGAACTGCTGGTATGTCCAGGTGGCCACAGCGCCGTCGGGCCGCTCAAAGACCAAGAAAACGGCATCGCCAGCCCGTTCGACCGCTCGTTCCCAAACGGACGTAAACGTGACCGGATCAGCCATCGGGAGATCCGTAGCCTCCGCCTCCAGGCAGTTCGAGGCGCACGACATCATCAGGGTCGAGCGTTATGCGGCTCTGGGTGGTGACCGGCTCCCCGTTGACTTGGAATGAGCCCGCCTCTCCCGGACCTCCGCCAAAAATACCCTGGGGCGGATCGGACAATCTGCTGGTCACCGCGTTGAGCAGCCAGGGGCGGGACGTGTCCACGCTGAACTCGATTGTCTGGCCCATACCACCGGGCTGGGCGCCTGGCCCCTCAGAGCCGGGCCGCAGCGCTTTGCGGGTGAAGCGCACCGGTGCGGAGGCCTCCACTACCTCGATGGGAACTGCGCTCACCCCGGTGGGATAGGAGCATGCGTGCAAGCCCGGCTTGGAAGCCCGAGCTCCCACCCCTCCGGCGTAGGTGAACATGGCGGTTATGAACGGGGTTCCGTCGTCGTGGTTGCCGCTCACCTGCATGGTCCACACCGCGCCCGCCCCCTCGGCCATGGACTCCTCCGGCTTGACCTGGGCCAGGGCTTTGAGCAGGGCGTTGGGCAGGAACATGCCGACAACATGGCGAGCGGTACCCGGCTGGGGCAGCACCGCGTTCACGATGGACCCCTCGGGGGCAGCCATCTTGATCGGCGCCAGGCTGCCGTGGTTGTTGGGGATCTCAGGGTTCAGCACCGAGCGCACCGTGAACGTGGTGTAAGCGTGGGTGTAGTTGCGGACCACGTTGATACCCCACGGGCTGGCCTCCGACGTTCCGTCGTAATCCACCATGATCTCCCCGGCATCGGGGTCCACCCGCAACGAGCACACGATGTCGATGCGGCTGCCGTCGGCCAGATCGAGCACTGCGTCGGCCTGGTATTCCCCCGCCGGCAGCTCGGCGATGCTGGCCCGGGTGGCCGCCTCGGAGCGGTCGATGATCTCGTCGGCCAGCTCCTCTATGTCGTCTAGGTCGTAGGCGTCGCACAGGGCGCCCAGGCGTTGGGCGCCCACCTCACCCGAGGCCATCTGAGCGTGCAGGTCGCCGGCCATGTGGTCGGGCTGGCGGACGTTGGACAGGACGAACTTCCACACGTCCTGGTTGCGCTCGCCCCGCTTCATGAGCTTGCAGATGGGGATCCACAGGCCCTCTTCGAAGCAGTCCCGGGCCCCTGCGCCGATGCCGTAGCCCCCCACATCGGTGTGGTGGATGGTGGAGCCGAAGTAAGCGATGGGCACGGGGTCGCCGCCCGCGGCCGGGGCGCGCCACACCGGGACCAGCACGGTCACGTCCAGTAGCTGGCCCGCGGTGAGATAGGGATCGTTCGTGACCAACACATCGCCGGGCTCAAGAGCGTCAGGGGGGAACTCCTCCAGCATGTTGGCCGCCCCGATGGCTAGGGAGTTGATGTGGCCGGGAGTGCCGGTCACTGCCTGGGCCACCATGCGACCCCGCTTGTCGAACACCGCATTGGCCAGATCGCCGGCTTCCCGCACGATGGGGCTGAATGCCGCTCGCTGGAGCGCCCGGGCCTGCTCGTTCACCACCGAGATAAGCGACTGCCACAAGATCTCGAGTTGGATGGGGTCGTAGGTGGTCTGGCTCATTTCTCCTCCAGCACGGCGATGAGGCTGGCGTCGTCGGCAACGGACACATTCCACCCAGGGCGGATGATCGACGTTGTCTCCCGCTCCTCCACGAGGGCAGGACCGAGGAACGACATGCCAGCGGCAAGATCGGCGCGGCGGTAGACCGGGACTTCTACCGCATCCTGCTCTCGGCCGAACACCGCGGTGCGGGTGGAAGCCGGTTGGAATGGGCTGTCAGGTGCGGATTGCACCTCCGCATCTACTTCGGCGATCTCGGCCGGGTCGGCTCGGGCCGCTAGGCGCCAGGTAACTATCTCGATGTCCACGTCGTCGATGGTCATCCCGTATATGTGGCGGTATTCGGCCTCGAATGCTCCGACCACCTCGTCACCAGATGCCTCCCAGGCGTCCCCCTCGCCCACCCAAATGGTGATCTCATTGCCCTGGCCGGTGTAGCGGGCGTCGATGCCGTAGCGGAAACTAATGTCAGCTTCGGGCACCCCCGCGCTGAGCAGCACCCGGCGGCCCTCCTCCCGCAGCTCGTCCAGCAGACTGTCGCGCTCTGCGGGGTCGATTTCGGCAAGTTTCACCGGCATGGAGCGAGCCAGGTCGATACGCACCGGAGACACCAGCGTCCCGAAGGCCGACAGCACGCTGGCGTTCACCGGGAACACCACCCGATCAGAGTCCAACAGCTCGGCCACCCGGCAGGCATGGGGCGGTCCGGCCCCGCCGAAGGCCAGTACGGTGACGCCTCGCAGATCCACTCCCCGCTCCACCGCGTGCATGCGGGCGGCCGCCGCCATGTTCTGACTGACAACCTCGTACATCCCGGCTGCGGTGTCGATAGTCGACATACCGAGGCCGGCGGCCAGCGGTTCTATGGCCGCCTGGGCCCGTCCGGCATCCAGGGGCATGTCGCCGCCCAAGAAGGCATCGGGGTCTAGCAGGCCAAGCACCACGTCGGCATCGGTCACCGCGGGCTGATCGCCACCCTGGTCGTAACAGGCCGGACCGGGGTCAGCGCCGGACGACTCAGGGCCCACCTTGAGCAGGCCGAACTGATCAAGGTGGGCCAAGCTGCCTCCTCCGGCGCCGATCTCAACCAAATCCACCGACGGCACTGACACCGGAAAGCCTGATCCCTTCTTGAACCTATAGCGCCGCGCCACCTCGAAGGTGTTGGTCAGCGCGGGCTCGCCGTCTTCCACCAAGGTGGCCTTGGCAGTAGTGCCGCCCATGTCGAAGGCCAGTAGCCGGTCCTCCCCCATGCGGTTAGCGAACCATCGAGCGGCCAGGGCGCCGGCGGCCGGACCCGACTCCACCAGCCGGATCGGGGCGGAGGCGGCGTCGTCGGCCGACACCACTCCTCCGTTGGACAGCATCATCAGCACCGAACCGCCGAATCCCTCAGCCGAAAGCCACTTCTGAAGCTCGTCCAGATAAGGCCCGATGATCGGCATGGTGGCCGCGTTGCAGGCCGCGGTGATCATGCGGGGATACTCCCTGATTTGCGGCGAGATGTCAGCCGAGGCGCACACCGGCACCCCCAGTTCCCGGCGCAGTTCCTCGGCCAACAGCCGCTCATTGGCCGGGTTGACATAGGAGTTGAGCAGGCACACCGCCACCGACTCGACCCGGGCCTCGGCCAATTCGCCGACCAGCGCAGTGACGCTCGCTGCCGACGGCACCGCCAGCACCTCGCCGGTGGCCGCGGTGCGCTCGTCGATCTCGAAGGTGAGCTCTCGGCTTATGGGCGGGGCGGGAAACTCGATCTGAAGGTCGTACATGTCGTAGCGGTGCTCGTCGCGGATCAGCAGGGTGTCGCCAAAGCCGGAGGTGGCGACCAGGCCTGCCCGACCGGTCTTGTTCTCGATCAGGGCGTTGGTTATGAGCGTGGTGGCGTGAACGATAGGAGCGGTGATCTCGCCGGGGGCCACTTTGGCCTGGCTCAGCAACTGGCCGACCGCGGTTTGCACCCCTTCGAGGGGAGCGGCTGGGGTGGTGAGGGCCTTGTTGACCGTTACCGCTCCGGTGGCGGCGTCCAGCAGCACTGCATCGGTGAACGTGCCCCCGATATCAACCGCCAGCCGCCAGTCGGACATGGGATTAGCCCTCAATCAGGTCGTCGCGGGGCGGGGTGAACACGTCTAGGATCCAGCACTCCCCGTATTCGTCGTCGCCTATGAACACCGAATCGCCGTGCCACACCCCTTTGGGAGCGATGTAGGCCTCGCCCTCGCCCAAAACCACCCGCTCCTCGCTGTCGGGGTCGTCGTTGATGCGGAAGTCGAGCTTGCCCCGCACAATGATGCCGAGTTGCTCGTGATCTTCGTGGCGGTGCAGGAACGACCCGGTTACCCCGCCGGTGATACGCCAGAAACAGAGTTGGAGCCCGTCGCCGGTGATGACCCGGCGGCGAAATCCCTCCCGATCGGTTTCGACAAACAGCTCGTCGTCGTAGAAATAGCAGTACTGGTTGGTGAGACTCATGGCTGCGGCCCCGGTTGCTTAGTCGGCAGCCAAAGCAGCGAATCGCCGCTGCTCTTGGGTGAGATCCAGGGGCCGGATGATGGCCTGATTCTCCTCATCGCCCCAGTGCTGGGGTGGCACCAGCCACATAACCTCGAACTCCAAGCCATCGGGGTCTTTGGCGTAGAGGCTCTTGTTGGCCCCGTGGTCGCTCTCGCCGTACAGGGCGCCCGCATCCACCAGCCGTTGGCGGATGGTGGCCAGCTCGTCAAGGGTGGGCACCTCCCAGGCGATGTGGTACATCCCCACCGATCGCCGACCGGCCGCGGAGGGCTCAGCCCCGTCGCCAATGGAGAAGAAGGCGATGTCGTGATGGTTCTCCGACGCCGGCGCCCGCATAAACACAAACTGCCCCGGCTCGTCGATGATCGTCTCAAACCCCAGCACCTCGGCATAAAACTGCTGCTGGCGCCGAGCATCGCGCACATACAGCACCGCATGGTTCATCCCGGTGATCATCGGCCTGCCCCTCTCATATCCCCCTCAGCGTACCCAATCCCAAGAGCGGCCCCCATCAGGCAGCAACCACTTCAACCACCAGGCTGCACTCCAGTCCAGGATGTGTCCTCAGCTTGTGATCACCGATTCAAGGGATGGGTCGGTGTTGAAGGAGAGGCCTTTGGATACGGGGAATTCGGCTAGGGGGGTGTGGACATCGGCTGCTAAGGGGCCGATGCGGGCGGCGATGGGGGCTAGAGCTTCGGTGTCGAAGTTGTAGAGCTCGGCGGCCACGTCGGTGAGCATCGCTTGGCATTCCTCAACAGGCACATCCCACATGGTGGCGGCGAGGGCCTCGGTGGTGTAGCCGATGGAGCCCTCGTCGTGGGGGAAGTCGGCCCCCCACATGATGGTGTCCATCCCCACGGCGTGGCGGTACTGGACCTCGGACCGAGGCAGCATGGAGGCCCCTATGCGGCAATTGCGCTGCCAGTATTCGTGGGGCGAAAGCGACAGGCCGTCCACGGTGTCGGAACCGAAGGTGGGGGCGTAGTTGAGGGTGCGCGGGTCTCCGGCGTACTTGCTCTGGATGTTGCGGAGCCGCTGGTCGATGCGGTTCAGCTCCTCGAGGACCCACCGCATCCCCCACATCTCGGTCCACACCACCCTCAGGTCGGGATGGCGTTCGAACACCCCGCCCAGGATGAGGTGGATGAGAGTGCGCTTGGGCCACAGCTCGTATTCGGTGAACGTCACCCCCCAGGCCACCGGATTATCGCCCAGATCGGGGCACCCAGAGCCCATATGCTGGTGGACCGGCATGTCCAGCGAGCTACACACGTCCCACAGCGGGTCGTAGCGAGGGTGGAAGAACGGCTCGACTGTGTGATTGGGCGGGATGGCGGGAATCATCACGCCGCCGATTACCCCGGTCTCGGAAGCCCAGCGCACCTCGGCAACGGCGTCGTCTAGGTCGTTGGGCAGAAGCTGTACGAGGCCCTTACGACGCTTGGGCTCGTAACCGCAGAACTCCACCAACCAGCGGTTGTGGGCTTGCAGACCGGCCCACCGGCGGGCATAGGCAGCCGCAGTGTCAGGCACTCCGGACAGGTGGACCAAGATGTCGTAGAAGGGGGTGAGCGTGTTGGGGAACAACACCTCGCCGGTGATGCCCTCTGCATCGCAGGCCGCGGTGCGAGCATCGCTGTCCCAGTTGACCTTGGCCGTGTCCATATCCCGCAGGTCGACCCATGGGTTGGTTATGGCCGCCTCCCAGGCGTCGAATTCGTCGTGCCAGACGGGATCCAGGAATTCCTTATAGGTGCGGGTCAAGGCACCGGCGTGGGTGTCCGACGAAAGGATCATGTACCGGTCGCCGGTCTGGTTTTGGGCCATGTCCCAGCCTATTGCACCCTCAGGCTCATCTGCCCGGTGCCGAGCCGCAGTTAGGGCTCGAAGACTTGGAGGTCGGGGCGGTCTTCTAGGAGGTAGTCGTTGGCCAGGTCTTCAGTGAGGTGGCGGCCGGAGAATGCGTCGAGGGCGTCAAGGGTGAGGCCGTCGTCTTGGTACACGGCCGCCTCTCGCTGGGGCTCGCTCAGGCGGCTGACGATGTCGCCGGAGATGTGGAACGTGCGTCCAGTCACGTGGCGGGCGGCATCGGTACACAGCCACACCACCATCGGGGCGATCTTGCGGGGGGCGTAGGCCTCGTCGGTATCGTCGGGGGTAGGGGCAGCACCGCCCCGGGGGGCCATGGTGATGGCCATGAGATCGGTCCACCGAGCGGTGCGGATGGCGTACTCCGCGGTGGACGCTCCCACCGCCCGGGGACGGATGGCGTTGCACCGCACTCCGAAACGGCCCAGCTCCCGAGCCGCGGTGCGGGTCAGTCCGATGACTCCCTCTTTGGCGGCGGAGTAGGCGCAGTGCGACGGGTGGCCGAAGCCCGACCCCGAACTGGTGTTGATGATCACACTGGTGTCCTGTTGCACCAGATGGGGCACGGCATGCTTGATCATGGCGAAGTAACCCTTTAGGTTGACTCCAACGGTGAGGTCCCACTCCTCCTCGGTGAAGCGCCAAATGTCGTTATTGCGCCCGGCAGTGGCGTTGTTGATCAAGATGTCGAGCCGCCCGAAGGCGTCCACTGCCTGCTGCACGATCTCGGCGGCGCCGTCCCAGGTGGCCGACGTGTCGCTGGGTACAGCATCGCCCCCGGCATCGTTGATCTCGTTGGCCACCCGCTCGGCGTTGGCTACCACCCCCTCTGGGGTCTTGCGGATGCCAAGGTCGTTGACCAGGACTTTGGCGCCCTCGGAGGCCAGGAGATGTGCGTGCTCTCGCCCGATGCCGCCCCCAGCTCCGGTGACGATTGCGACTTTGCCATCTAGACGGTTTCCCATGCCGGCCACCCTAGTGGTGTGTCGCCATAGGACTGCCTCAGGAAGCGTTGAACGAGGCTGCCGCGTCGCCGGGGCGCAGTACGAAGAACTCCATGCCGTCGGGACCGCAGGTGAAGGAATACTTGTGGTTGGCGGCCAGGATCACCGAGTCCTTCGGGCCAAGCTGTGCCGAGGGACCATCGGCGCCGTCGGGCCACACCTCACAGCCACCGGACACCACGATCAGCAGCTCGTTCTGGTCATGGCTGTGGGGCGGAACGTGATAGCCGGCGGGCATGGTGGTGTACTGGCACCAAAAGCCCCCCTCTCCCCGGGCCACGTGCTTGCGCCCGGCCCCCATCTCCTTGGCCTTGGCAATCAGCTCCGCGGGGGCATCGGGATTCTTGGACTCGTCCACCCATTCGATGTCCTCGAAGGGCAGGATCCTTGGTTCAGTGCTCATTTGTCTTCCTCCATTATTGAGCCGGGGGCCCGTGGACAAGTTTGGCGAATTCGGTGGCGAACAACTCCGAGGTTCCCGACTGGTGGGTGGACCGCCACTGGCGCCATGGGCACACCTCGTCCCAGCGATGCAGCACCTCTAAGTCCAAGTCGGCTATCACCAGGCCCTCGGTGTCGGAGCCCTCGGCATAGATATGGCTGAAATCGGGGAAGTGGGGACCGCAGATGAGGCTGTGGCCGGCATAGTTGGCCGGCAGCGCCCCGTCGAAGCTGTCCTCCAGGCTGTCGCCGGCATCGATGCCGCTCACCTGGTTGGCCGAGATGGTGAAAACAAAATTCTCCTGCCCCCGGGTGGCGGCTACCCGCCGCATGGACTCCACCTTGTCGGGCCCTCCGGCGAACGCCGCGGTGGGGTTGACGATGATTCGTGCGCCCTGGAGGGCCAGCAGGCGGCTGCCCTCGGGGTTGAGCCAGAAGTCATAGCAAATCTGCACGCCGATGGGGCCGTAGCGGGTCTCGAACACATCCAGGCTGGTGCCGGGCCGAAACGAGACCCCCTCGGTCACAAACGGAAGCGAGCCCAAGTGCAGCTTGCGGTAGGTGCCGATGATGCCTTCGGGCCCGATCACCGCCGCCGCGTTATACAGGGCGTCAGAGTCGTCGGGCTCCTGCTCGATCATGCCCACCACCAGATACATGTCGTGCTCTGCGGCCAGGCCCGCTAGCGCCTCAGTTGATGGCCCGGGCACGGTCTCGGCCAACGATCGGTGCAAGCCGCACGGCCCGCCCAGATGCTCGCAGTCGTCGCAGTGGATCGCCCCGGTAAGCGCCTCCTCGGGGAACACCAGCAGTCCCACCCCCGCCTCGGCGGCCTCGACGATCCAGCGGGTCATCTTGTTCAAATTGGCCGCCACATCCCCCGGCACCGGCGTGAAATCTACCGCCCCGGCTCGCACCCGAGTCTCATAGCCGGAGTAGCGCTCAGGAATCACGGTCGTATTATTGCTTGTCTGCGCCAAGTCAGCCGCCGCCGGGGGAGGATTTGGCCGCAGGCCGGACTTTGGGGGCGTCCTTCCAGTGGGGGACGCCGTGTTCCTCGGTGGCGATCCACCACTCGCCGTTGGTGATTGAGGCCCAATGGGAGTGGTTGAGCTGGTGGAGGGTGAAGCAAGCCGACAAAGCGGTGTTGAAACCCTGGGCGTCCACCGACTGGTTCACCGCCTCTTTGATCAAGAGCGCTGCCATTGAGGGCACCGCGGCGATGCGGCGGGCGAACTCCAGGGTCTGCTCGCTTAGCGACTCGTTGGGGAACACCTTCGACACCATTCCCAGGGCGTGGGCCTCGTGGACGTCGATGGAGTCGCCGGTGAGCAGGAGTTCCTTGGTCTTGCGGGGGCCGAACTCCCAGGGGTGGGCGAAATACTCCACGCCCATCATGCCCAGGCGGGTGCCCACAACATCGGCAAAGGAGGCGTCCTCGGCGCCCACGATCAGGTCGCAGCTCCACATGAGCATCAGCCCGGCGGCCAATACCGGCCCCTGCACCTGGGCAATGGTTATCTTGCGCAGGTTGCGCCACCGCTTGGTGTTCTCGAAGAAGTAGTGCCACTCCTGGAGCATCAGCTTCTCAGAGCCTCGCCGCTGGCCGCCGTTGATCTGCCAGGTGGGGTGCTGGTTGGGGCCGGGCATCCGCTCTTCGATGCTCGCCTTGGTGCCCATGTCATGGCCAGCCGAGAACATCGGGCCCACTCCACCCAGGATCACCACCCGCACATCGTCGTCGGCCTCGGCCACCAGAAAAGCCTCGTTGAGCTCCACCAGCATCCCCCGGTTCTGGGCGTTTCGGGCCTCGGGCCGATTCAGCATGATGCGGGCGATTCTGCCGTCGTCCAGCGTCTCGTAGGTCAAGTACTGGTAGTCCATCTCCCCAGTCTCGCCCATACACAGATGCGGTGCGCTGCCGTATGCCGCCCTATTGTCGCGACCGCTTCGAACCGACCTCAGGAGCCCTCATGACCGAGTCCAACTACATCGACACCGCCGGCCTTCGCTTCCACTATCTGGCTGCGGGCGATGAGAATGCGCCCCCGGTGGTGCTGCTGCACGGCTTCCCCCAGACCTCCCATATGTGGCGCCGTCAGATCCCGGTTCTGGCCGAGCACTACCGGGTCTACGCCCCCGACACCCGGGGCTACGGCGGCACCGACAAGCCCCGTGTCCGGGTCACCCGAGACCTCTTGGCCCGAGACATCGTGGATTTCATCGACGCCCTGGGCATCGGCCAATGCTCGCTGGTGGGCCACGACTGGGGCGGAATCGTCGCCTTCAAAGCGGCTCTGGAGTATCCCGACCGGTTCACCCGGCTGGGATTGGTGGACACCTTGTGCACGGTGTGGATCCCGTGGGGCATCCACGGCTACTGGTTCAAGTGCGAGCCTGAGGCCGAGCAGTTCTGGGAGCGCCATGCTGGCGAGTTCATCAACTCGATCTTCGGCGGCATCGAGGGCAGCTACGGCCCGCCGCCCCACTCGCCGTGGAAAGCCCCGCCAACCGATAACGAAGCCCAAGACCCGGGCGGGGCCATGGCCGACTGGGACCCCAGCAAGTATTGGAACGCCGACGACGTGGAGCACTACCGGGCGGCGTTCGACCAGCCCGGATCGCACTTCCACGCCGTCTCGTACTATCGGGATGCCCTGCCGTTCCACTTCCCCGATGACGACGGCCACCTGGTCTACCGAACCCCGGCGCAGGTAGCCGAGATGTGGAACCACCCCGGCTTGCTCTTCAGCCATCCCGACTTCGGCGTGTTCCCGGTGTATGGCCCTGAAGACCTCGGCCGCACCTACCCCCACCCCGCGCTGTACCTGTATTCAGCATTCTTGATGCCCCAAGCGTTCGAGGACGGGTTTCCCGCCGACGACCACATCCCCCACGGAAACCCCTACGCCGACTCCTTTGTGAACCACTTCCCCGACTACCGGGCCCGCCCCGCCGGCTGCGGCCACTTCATCCCCGAAGAAGCCCCCGAGCGCACCAACGAAGTGCTTCTGGCCTTCTTGGCGAGTGAAATCTGACGTATGCCGGGGTCTTCCCTCTGCTAGCCGATTCCGAAACGTCGGAGGCGCAGGCTGTTGGTAACCACGAACAGCGAGGACATCACCATGGCCGCGGCCGCGAATATCGGTTCCAGCACCCCGGCAGCGGCTAGTGGGATGGCAGCCGTGTTGTAGACAAAAGCCCAGAACAGGTTGCCGCGGATGCTGTTCATGGTTCGCCGGCTCAGGGCGACGGCCTCGGCCACCACGCTCAGGTCCGACGACATAATGGTGATGTCGGCGGCTTCGGCGGCAACATCAGCGCCGGTCCCCATGGCAATGCCGATGTCGGCTTGGCTAAGGGCAGGAGCATCGTTGATGCCATCGCCCACCATGGCAACTCGGCGGCCCTCGGCTTGCAACCGGGCAACTTCAGCAGCCTTGCCTCCGGGTCCGACGCCGGCCACCACCCGGTCGATGCCCAGCTCGTCACCCGCGGCCTGAGCCCGGCGGGGATGGTCTCCCGTCAATAGAACCGTGTCCAGCCCCAACGACTTCAGCGCGGCCACCGCCCTTGGGGCGGACTCCCGCAACCGATCGTCCACTGTGATCACCGCCTCGGCCACCGATTGCCGTCCCACCAACACAGCTACCCGACCCATGGCCTCCACCTCGGCCGCAGCAGCGCCCACCGCCTCGGGCACCTGTTCGAATAACTCCCTTTTCCCCACACGCACCTCAACGCCCTCCACCATTCCGACCGTCCCGGCACCCGGGTGATTCTGAAAGCCAACCACCTCCCCTCCGTTGTCAGCCGCGGTGGCGATGGCCCGGCCAATGGGATGCTCCGAACGAGATTCAACCGACGCGGCCAGGGCCAACAAGGCGTCGGGGTCGCCGTCGGGAGCGGCAACGGCTACCACTTGCATTCGGGCCTCAGTAATGGTGCCGGTCTTGTCGAACACCACGGTGTCGAGCTGTCGGGTGTCCTCCAGCATCTCGCCGCCCTTCAGGATGATCCCGAGTTGGGAACCCCGACCCGTGCCCACCATCACCGCTAGTGGAGTGGCCAAACCCAACGCGCACGGACAGGCCACGATTAACACCGCCACCGCGGCGGAGAACGCCTCAGAGGCAGGTTGGCCGGCCGCTAGCCAACCGATCAGCGTGCCCACGGCAATCACCACTGCGGCGGGCACAAAGACCGCCGATATCCGGTCGGCCAGCCGCTGGATGCGGGTACGGTTGGTCTGGGCCTGCTCTACCAGAAGCATGATTCGGGCCAGCACAGTTTCGGCCCCCACTCCGGTAGCTTCCACTACCAACGAGCCGTTGGCGTTGACCGAAGCTCCAAGCACAGCGTCGCCGGGACCCACCTCAACGGGGACCGGCTCTCCGGTGACCAGGGAGATGTCCACCGCAGAATGACCGTCGACCACCACGCCGTCGGTGGCGATTTTCTCGCCGGGGCGCACCACAAATCTGGTGCCCACCTCCAGGCTGGCCACCGGCACATCGGTGCCGTCCTCCAAGCGAGCCAACGGGGCGACGAGTTCTGCCATAGCCCGCAAGGCGTCTCCCGAGCGACGGCGGGCCTGGTATTCCAGATGGCGCCCCAGCAGTACCAGCACCACGATGATTGATCCGGTTTCGAAATAAAGATGGCCATCTCCGACTGGCGTGGCCAATGCCACCGTGGACCAAATCCAAGATGCAGCGGTGCCCACCGACACCAGTGTGTCCATGGTGGCGGTTCGGTGGTGGAGCTGCTTCCAGGCTCGCTGGTGGAAACCCCATCCAAACCAAAAGACCACCGCGGCGCTCAAGACTGCGGCTAGCCAATCCGAGGCGGAAAAGCCCAGATCGAAGGCCAAACCGTCCACCATGGTCACCAGCAGCACCACCGCGCCCATCACTGAAGAAACTGTCAGCCGTCTCAGCTCGGTTGGCCGGGCGGCGAGTTCATCGTCGAGACCGCTGGGCAGGCGTGCCTGGTAGCCGGCGTCTAACACTGCCGCCCGCAAAACCGCGTCGGCAACCCCATCATCACAAGCCACCGAAGCCCGGCCTGAGGCGTAATTCACTCGGGCTTCTACAACACCGTCGACCGCGCTCAGACTGCGCTCAATACGCGACACGCAGGCTGAGCAGGTCATGCCTTCGACGATCAGCGAGGCCCGACGCATCACCATGGATCAAGCCTATGGTTTGGAGAGAGGGTTTATTCCTGGACCAGCTCGATGAGGGTGCCGAAGGCACCTTTGGGGTGGATGAAGGCGACGGTGGTGCCCCGGGAGCCGGGACGGGGTTCGGCATCGATGGGAGTGGCGCCGGCGGCGACCATTGCGTCGAGGGCGGCAGCGCAGTCATCCACCCTGTAGCCGACGTGATGAATGCCCTCTCCCCGCTTGGCCAGGAACTTGGCAATAGGCGAGTCGTCACGGGTGGCTGTGGTGAGCTGGACGTAAGAGTCGGCCACCTTCAACAATGCCTCTTCCACTCCGTCGTTCTCCACGGCCTCGCGGTGCGTCACAGTGGCCCCGAAGGCCGTCTCGTAGAACGAGACGGCCTTGTCTAGGTCGAGGACCGCAATGGCAACGTGGTCAATCTCAGTTAGAAGCATAGGCTTGTCATCTTAGGTTGAGCTTCTGATGAGGCCTGCTGTTCGGGTCGGCTGTTCAGGCAGCTTCTCGCTGGGCTGACTCGCATTCCAGCGCCTCCCAGAGTTGGTCGCGCAGCACCGCGGCATCGGTGCCGTCCATCGAGTTGGCTACTACTACGCCTTCGATCATGTCGGCCTGAACTGCTTCCCAGACGCGGTTGCGAACCATGACCGCAACCGTCACCGAGCCGTCGCGGTGGCGCACCAGCGTCCGACGGCGTCCGACTTCGCGGGGCGGGCTGCGAAAACTGGGCGCATTCAGCCCGAGGCCTCGCACCGCCATCGCCAACTGCCGGGCGGCCTCGGCGAAGGCCAAGCACCGGCCAGCGCTGTTCTCTTGCTTCTGGTTGTCGCCGTGGATGACCCGCATTGCCCTCTGCTCCTCCTGCTCTGTCTGCTCATTGTTCCCATCTGTCTGCTCTTTGTTCCCAAATTCCTTCATGAACCCAGTATCCCGATAGGAGTGACAGTTTCCCTGTCCGGGCTCAGTCAAGGTTGAGAACCTTGGTCCGGCCGGTGATCACCCACCACAAAGCAGTGGCAGCCAAGAGAACTCCTGCGCCGCCCACCGAGACGCGGGGGCCGATCAGGTCGGCCAGAGCCCCTTGAAGCTGAGCGCCGAGAGGCAACCCCGCCATCAGGGTCATCAGATACAGGGCCAACACCTTGGCCCGCAGCGCTTCTTCCACTTGCATTTGGATCACAGTGTTGAGGGTGGCCGCAGTCATGATGTGCGACGCTCCTACAACGGCCAGAGCCACCACTCCCAGCCAGTAGTAGGGCGATAGTGCGAACCCCAGCAACGCCAAGCCGTACACCGGCCAGCCCAGGCCAATCAAACGGCTGCGGGGGACGCGACTGCCCCAGTTGGCCACGAGCGGGGTGTTCAGGATGGCCCCCACCCCGCCAGCCGCGGCCAGGATGCCATATTGCGTCTCGCCGACCTGAAAAACATCGTCGGCGAATATCACCACCAAGTGGATAATGGGTTGGCCGAAAAAGGCAATGACTCCGGCAATCAGGGTGGCTCGGCGAATGCCGGGGTGGTTGGAGACATAGCGCACCGCAGCCGCCGCGTCTTTGAAGATGTTCGGGCGGTCCTGCCCAGCAGGCATCAACCGGGGTACTCGGATCAGCGTCAAGGCAAGGACCGCAGGCGCATACGACAAGGAGTTGACTAGGAACGCCCACGCCGGTCCGCCAACAGCCAAAACCAATCCCCCAACCGCGGGTCCGACCGCCCGAGAGGCATTGAACTGGGCCGAGTTCAAGGTGACCGCGTTCAACAGGGCACCGCGGGGCACCAGCTCGCTGACAAAGGCCTGCCAGGCGGGCAACTGGATGCCGTTGACGCACCCTTGCACCATCCCGAGGGCAACGTACGCCAGCGGGCGGTCGACCCCTAAGGCCCACATGGCCGAGAACCCCAGAGCGATGAACGCTTGGGTTGAGTTGGTGATCATCAGCATGATCCGTCGGGGGAAGCGGTCGGCCAGCGCCCCTCCCACCATTCCCGAACCCACCGCTGGCAGCATTTGCATCATGGCGGCCAAACCGACCCAAGTCCCGCTGTCGGTAAGACGCTCGATCACATAGGCCAGTGCAACCGTCTGCACCCACACGCCGGAGTTGGACACGATGGCGCCGGAGAGGAACAGCCGGTAGTTGCGATACGACAGCGCTCGACTGGAGTGCCGAGGAAGCCGTGATTCGCCCATTGGGCCAACTTATTCGCTGCACCCCTATTGTCTTGACATGGCCCTTGTGCTCACTGAGATAGAAGACGGCGTCGCCACCGTGACCCTCAACCACCCCGAGGTGCGCAACGCCGTCAGCCTGGACATGAACCGGGAGCTCGACGCCGCATTCGACCGCTTGGAGGCCGACGAGTCTGTGGGGGCGGTGGTGCTCACCGGCACAGCCCCGGCCTTCTCGGCGGGCGCCAACCTCGACGAGCTGCTAGCGGCCGACGATCCCGAGAGCCTAGGAACCATCTACGCCGGCTTCCTGCGGGTGGCCGAAACCCCGCTGCCCACGGTGGCCGCGGTGAACGGGGCGGCGGTGGGCGCGGGCATGAACTTCGCCTTGGCCTGCGATGTGATTCTGGCCGGACGCTCGGCCATGTTCGAGAGCCGGTTCCTCCAGATCGCCATTCACCCCGGCGGGGGCCACACCTGGCGATTGCGCAACATCTGCGACGGCCAGACAGCAATGGCCATGGTGCTGTTTGGCGAGAGGCTCGATGGGCCCCGGGCCGCCGAGATCGGACTGGCCTGGAAATGCGTGGATGACGATGCCCTGCTGGAAGAGGCCCGCCGTATGGCCCGCAGACCGGCCCGGGTCCCTCGAGAGCTGGCCAAGGCCATGAAGCAGACCGTGAACGACATGGGCGCGGTTGCCGATAGCGCAGCCGCAGTAGCCCGAGAAGTCGGCCCCCAGGCCTGGTCGATGGCCCAACCCGAGTTCAAAGAGCGGGTGGCCGCTCTCAAGGAGGCCATCAGCAACTCAACCAGCAGCTAGCTCATCCAGCCGGCTACGAGTTCCGGTCCCCGCTGCCGCCACTCTTCGGAGGTGATGGCGTAACGGACGTGGTCTTCCCAACGACCGTTGATCTCCAGGTAGCGCAGGGCAACACCCTCGTCGCGAATTCCCAGTTTCTCCACCACCCGGCGGCTGGCCTGGTTGCGGGGGATTATGTTGACCTGCACCCGGTGCAGCCGCAGATTCTCGAAGGCGTAGTCGAGCACCACCACCAAAGCCTCAGGGGCGTATTCCCGCCCGGCGCAGCGGTGATCGATCCAGTACCCCACATGGCCGCTCTGAAAGGGGCCCCGTTGCACGCCCGAGAGATTCATCTCGCCCACCAGGCAACCATCGGTAAACACCCCGAATCCGTAACCGGCATCCATCTGCCGCTCTCGATCGCGGGCACTGCACCGAGCGGCGAAGGCCATCCGGTCCTCCACCACGTCGGGCTGGGAGCTCGATGGCGTGGGCTCCCAAGGAGTGAGCCACTCCCGGTTGGCCCGCCGCACCGCCTGCCACTGGGCGAAGTCGCCCTCCACCAGCGGCCGCAGCTCCACTCGAGACCCGCGAAGCACCTGCCCGTCCCGAGTCCCCCGAATCCGCGCCCAAGTCCTCACCACCCGCAAACCTACTCAAAAGCTCTAAACAAAGTGGGGGGCATGATGGCTAGGCGGGGCGGCGGGCCACAGAATAGGTCGTGGTGGTGGGTGGCCCGGCTCAGGGCGCCCGCTAGTCCAGCAAGCTCAAGACCATTCCATCAAGGATGTCCGCCTCCGATACCAAGCAAGTGTCAAAGTCAAAGTGCCGCATGATCTTCACCAAGATGGCCATGCCCCCCACGATCACATCTACCCTGCCCGGCTCCAGTCCCGGATTGAAAGCCCGATCAGCCCGCGACTCGGTGGCCAGGGTGCGGAACACATCCTCGGCCGCTGCCTTGGTCAGCTCGAAATGGTGGATCTTGTCCCGGTCGTAGGCGCGAAGCCCCTGCTCGACGGCCGCGGCGGCAGATATCGTGCCCGCCAGCCCCACAAACGTCCGGGCATGGCGGGCGGCTGGCATCTCCCGGTCGACGTCGTCGAGATAGGCGCCGGTGACAGAGATGCAGGCGTGCAGTTCCTCAGGCAGCGGCGGGTCGCTGTGGAGGTACTTCTCGGTGAGCCGCACGCAGCCCACATCCAGCGACATGGCCGCCTCGCATACGGTGGTGCCCACGCACAGCTCGGTGGACCCTCCGCCCAGGTCGACCACCAGAAACGGCCCTAGTTCAGGGTCAACGTCGGCGGTAGCCCCTCGGAACGAAAGCTGCCCCTCGGCCAGCCCGCTCAACAGCTCGGGGCGGGTGCCAACCACCGCCTCGGCGGCGTCGAAGAACTCTTGTCGGTTGGCGGCGTCTCGGGCCGCCGAGGTTGCGGTAATCCGAACGGCCTCCACCCCGTGGCGGTCCATCACCTCCCGGTAGCCTCGCAGGCAGTCCACCGTGCGGTTTATGGCGCCTGGAGCCAGATTTCCGGTCTGATCCACCCCTTCTCCGAGGCGGGTGATGGTCATAAACCGGTCCAGCGTTTCGACGCCGCCCCGGCTCACCAACAAACGGGTGGAGTTCGTACCGCAGTCGATGGCGGCCACTACCGGTGGGCTCACGCTGGGTCCCCGGCGCCCAACTGTTCGGCCACCCAGCGCCCCACCGGGTCGTCTCCCCCGGCTAGGTGCCAGGCATAGTGGGCGTGAAGGCACTTGACTCCCTGTCGGGTGCCCCCTACCCCGGCAGAAGGGCGATGCCCGGTATAGCCGTCGGGGATGGCGGCGTCTCGCTCGGAGGCGTATCGGCGGTGGGCGTCGGCCAGATCCCCGGGATCGACCGCGGCTTCGGCCCGGCGCACTCCCCCAGTCGATTCCAGCCGACTCACCCGCAGCACGTCGTCGGGGCCCACCAACCAGTACCGGGTGGGCATGGGGGTGCCGTCATCCAGAAATGGGGAATTTCGCAGCACCCGGGGGGTACCGTCGTCAGCTCTGACCACTACTTCGTAGCTACCCCGGGGCGCGCGGCCCAGCAGGGCCTCGACTTGTTCGTCATCGCCTGGATTCAGGGTTAGCCCTTCTTTTTCTTCTTCCTCTTGAAGACCCTGCGGACGATCCACAACAAAGCAATGACTCCGGCGATGGGCCCGAACTTCTTGGCCGCCGGCGGGGTGGCTACATCCAACAGATCCACTGCTTCGGGCTCGGGGCTGGATATGGCTCTGACTCCCGATCCGTCGCTGGAGTCATCTGACTCGGAGGAAGCATCATCTGAAGGGGGGTCTGACAGCATGGACTCGAGATTGCCGGCGAACTGGTCCATGATCTTGGCGCTCACGTCGGGAATGAGGTTGCGGCCGATCTGCGCCACCTTGCCGGTGATCTTGAGGTCGGTGACAACCCCGACCTTGGTACGGTCATCGCTCAGCGATTCCACCGTGGCGGTGATTGTTGCACTGGCGTTACCCTGCCCCCTGGTCTCGCGGCCTTCGGCCAGAATGACCACCTTCATGGCGTCCTGATCGCGCTCGGTGAACGTTGCCTTGCCCTTGTACTGGGCATTGACCGGTCCAACCTTGACCTTGACCACGCCTCGGTACTCTTCTCCCTCGATTTCGGTGAGCTGGGCTCCCGGCAGGCAGGGAGCGATGCGCTCCACATCATTGAAGGCGGCCCACACGTCGCTGGCCGACGCATTCACCTCGATCTCATTGCTCATTTCCATGCTTGAAGATCCTCCAAAATCACTTTTCTTGATTCGATTGCGAACCTCTCAAGACCATGCTTCCAAGTCCTGGACAGTGTCGAAATCGACCGGTTCTCCTCCACAGGATACTTCCGTAACCTGCCCGGGCCTCATTTGCATGAGTATTCTGGCCCCCGCATCCCCGCTGGTGGGCAGCAGCGGCCACACTGCCGACCCCAGCTTCACCGGGGGGCTGCGGCGCCCCCGGTAGACGGCGGTCACCAAGTCGCCCTCGGCCTCGGCTACCGCCCGCCACGACTCGACGCCTACCAAGGGCTGGTCGCCCAGCCCGATCACCACCGCGTCGTGGCCGTCGTTCTCCGCGACGAACACCCCGGCCCGCAGCGAGGTGGCCTGGCCCAACTCCCACGAGTGGTTCTCCACCAACACCACCCCGTCTGGGATCAGATCGCGCAACTCCACCGCCCCGGTCACGATGTACACCTCGTCGAATTCTGCCTCCAGCGCCGCGCCGAGGGCGTGCTGCACCACGGTGCGGCCCTGAAAGGGTGCCCGCAGTTTGTGGGTGTCGCCCCCGAATCGAATACCGGCGCCAGCGGCCAATACGACTGCGGCGATGGTCATGGCCGCGCCCCCTCGGTCATCTTCATCCGAAAAGTCATGGCCCGAAAACCTCTGCGTTGGGGTGGAACGCCGACCAGGCGAACCAAAACTCGTTGGTGTGTACCACCGGCTCAAGCCGGTTACCGGCCAGCTCACCCTCGACCGCATGGCCGAGCACGTTCCAGGTCGAGCCCGTGCGTTCGTCGGTGAACCGGCCCTCGCCTGCCGTTGAGAAGAACAACACCTCGCCATCCACCCGCCGGTCGAAGGCCAAAGCCGCGCCCACATCCGCTCCCTCGGCCGTGGTGGGCGCATCCAGCGCATCGGCGGTACCCGGCGACCACAGCACCAGCACAGGAACGCCGCCAACGACGTCGTTCACCGCCCCGTTGGCCTGCACCACGCTGAACGGATAGGCCTTGTCGTGGCCGTCCACCGTCACCCCCACGGTTCGCTCCAGGGCTGGGTAGCGGTCGTCCAGGATGGTGGAGTCGAAGAAGCCGGGAATGGGCGACGACCGGGAGGTGTACTGCACATAGGGATTGCGGCCATAGCTGCTGGCCGGGCGACCGGGCGGGGCCAGCACCATGCCGTCGGAGTAGCCAGCCTTGAAGTCGCCCCAAGACACGATGGCCGACGGGATCACGTCCAAGCGGTGGCCGGCGTAGGCCCCCACCAGGCCCTCGCCGCCGATCTGCTGCCACAGCGACTCGGTGGCGTCGTCCCACATGACCAGGTCGCTGTTGCGCAGCAGCCCAGAAGTGCCGAACCGCAGTCGCTTGCTGTCTACCACCGGATCGAACACCAAGGCGCTGTTGCAGAGCGGGCAGTAGGTGACCAGCACCGGGCGGCCGTCGATCTCGTCGTTGACGATCTCATGGACGATGAGCATGGCCAGCGGATAGAAGCGGGCCTCCTCCCCGGCCACCAGCAGCAGGCCGGGCTCGGGATCCGACCATGCAGCCTCCGATGCCGGGGCGAACTCGGGGTTGTCGATGGGCGGGATTCGGTCGCGGATGGGAATCACCGAGATGCCGATGCGCAGCTCTTCGAGATCGATGGTCCGTGTAGACCAGTCGGTGGCCCAACCAGTCGACACCCGCGCCAGATCGCCGGTGGGTCCAGCGCCGCCGGTGATCACCTGGGGCGTGGGCAGAAGTACCGGCTCGGGGGCTGGAGCTTCTGGAGTCGCTAGGGCGTCGGGGGTCGCGGTCCCTGGTTCGGCAGTGGGGACAGGCGTTTCGGCCATCTCGACCGTGGCCGTCGGCACTACCGGAACAGCAGTGGGATCTACCCCTGGATCAGACTCGCCACAGGCTGAAAGCGCCAGCGCCGCCGCTACCAGCGCGGCGAGGCGCTTCATCCGTGCGCCGGTGGGCGATGGATGGGGCCTTCGCTGTCGCGCAGCGACGGTGCGTTGTGGCCGGTGCGATTGGCGATGATCTCGGCGCACACCGAGACGGCGGTCTCCTCCGGGGTGCGGGAGCCGATGTCCAGCCCGATGGGGGCCATGAGCCGGTCGATCCCCTTTTGGTCCAATCCGACCTCTCGAAGTCGCTCCAGCCGGGTGGCGTGGGTGCGGCGACTGCCCATAACCCCGATGTAGCCCACGTCGGTGGCCACCGCCCGCTGCGCGGCGGGCACGTCGAACTTGGGATCGTGGGTGAGGATGCACACCGCATCGTGGGGGCCGAGGCGGTCGCCGTAGATGTCGAACACCTCATCGGGCCAGGCCACTATCACGCGGTCGGCCATGGGGAATCTCTTGACGGTGGCGAACACCGTGCGGGCGTCGGCCACGATCACGTTGAACCCCAGCAGCTTGCCCGCCCGGGCCAGCGCAGCAGTGAAATCCACCGCACCGAAGATGAGCATGATCGGCGGGGGCGAGAACGACTCGATGAACACCGACACGTCGGTCTCCCGGGCCTGCCCCTCGGCACCGTAGTGGCGCACTCCGGTGCGGCCGGCGGCCAGCTCCCCTACCGCGTCTCGGCTCACGATCCGGTCGAGCTCGGGATGGCCGAGGGTGCCGATGATGTCGCCGTCAGGCTCCACCACCAGCTTGGCCCCGGCGTTGTGGCCTTCGATGGCGGTGGCCAGCGCCACTGGGCGCTCGTCGACGATGGCTTCTCGGAGCCGCTCGTAGAGCTCGGCCACTGCTACCAGTCCAGGGGCTCGATGAACAGATGGATGGTGCCTCCGCAAGTGAGCCCCACCGCGAAGGCCTCGTCGTCGCTATAGCCGAAGCTGACCACCCTCCGCTCGCCGGTTTCGAGGATGTCTAGGGCCTCGACCACCACCGCGCCCTCCACACAGCCCCCCGATACCGATCCGATCACGTCGCCGTTGTCGCTGACCGCCATGGCCGCGCCGGGGTCGCGAGGGCCGGAACCCTCCACGTTGACCACCCGGGCCAGCGCCACCCGCCGGCCTTCGGCCCGCCAGGCATCCAGGTCAGGCAAGATCTCTTTCATACCGATGTTCTTGCGGTCGAGCGGAACGAAGCGGCTGGGGCCCGGTCGTCAGCCAGCACCTCGGCCAACAGATCTAGGGAGCTCAGCGAATGGCCCTCGATGAAGTCGTCGACGAAGGGCAGGGCGGCGGCCATGCCCTGGGCCAGCGGCTGGTAGCCGGGGGTGGCCTTAAGCGGATTCACCCACACGAGTCTATGGGTCACCCGGTGCAATCGAGCCATCTGCTCGGCCATCACTTCAGGGCTGCCCCGATCCCAGCCGTCGCTCAAGATAACCACGGTGGCCCCTCGGGCCATGCCCCGGATTCCCCACAATTCGTTGAACTCGGCCAGGGTGTCGCCCAGTCGGGTGCCGCCCGACCAGTCGCTCACCGCATCGGCGGCCTCGCCTATCGCCCGGTCGGGGTCATGTGACGACAGTTCCCTGGTGATGCGGGTCAGACGGGTGCCGATGGTGAACACCTCTACCCGGCGGCGGCCTACTACTGCGGCGTGGACGAAGCGGATGAGGGCTCGGGCGTACGACTCCATCGAACCGGAGATGTCCAACAGCAGCACCACCCGGCGCAGCCGCTCCCCCGGCTCGGTATACCAGCGGCGAACGGGCTCTCCGCCACTGCGGATGGCGGCTCGCACCGTACGCCGCAGTTCGGGGTGGCCGGCGGTGCGGTGGGTGCGGCGTCGGCGGCGGGATCGGCGGGTGCCCCCCATGCAGGTCATGGCGGCCATAAGCCGGTGGGCCTCGTCCAGCTCGTCGTCGCTGTAGTCGGCAAAGTCCTTGTCGCGCAGCACCTCGTGGTGGCTCCACCGCAGGGTCAGGGATGGATCGCCGGGGTCTTCGTCGCCCCCGTCGTCTTCGGCCTCATCGTCGCCGTCGTCGTCCACCACCAGGGTGATGGGCTGGACGACCTCTATCACCGGGTTGGCCACCAGCAGCTGTCCGCCGTAGTAGGCGTCGAATATCTTGTCGTAGATCTCGATGTCGTCGGGCTCTGCGACCAGGGTGGCCCGGCCCGCCCAGTAAACCGAGCTGCGCTGCTCAAGGCCCACCGCGCCGAGCGCCTGGTAGTAGTTGACCGACGACCCCACAGCCACGTCGATGCCCGCGCCTCTCAGCGAATTTACAAAGCCGACCGCCAGCTCGTCAGCCTGCACGCGCGATGGCCTGCTCAATCAGGCCGCCGATACCCTGGTCGACCACCCGCTGCTGGTCTTCCCGGTACTTGAGCACCGACCCCAAGCTTGCCTGGGTGATCTCCGGGGTCAGTTCGGTCGCCCCTAGGCGTCCCAAAGCCAGGCTCCAGTCGATGCTCTCGGCCACCCCGGGTGGCTTGTACAGGCCAAGCTGTCGGAATGCACCCACCGCAGCGGCCACTTGTCGGGCCAGCGGCTCGCTCACCCCGGGCGCCCGGCGGCCGATGATGGCCACCTCCCGCTCGAAGCCAGGGTGCTCCACCCAGTGGTACAGGCACCGACGTTTGAGGGCGTCGTGGACGTCGCGGGTGCGGTTGGAGGTGATGATTACCCGGGGCGGGGTGACGGCTGCGAACCGGCCGATCTCGGGCACGGTCACCGCATAGTCCGACAGAATCTCCAACAAGAACGCCTCGAACTCGTCGTCGGCCCGGTCCACCTCGTCGATCAGCAGCACCGGGGGCGGCCCCTCGACCGGCGCGATGGCCCGCAGCAGGGGGCGGCGGATCAAAAAGCGCTCCGAGTACAGCTCGTCTTCCAGGGCATCGGCGGTCTCCCTGGTGGCGCCGCCGGTGGCCTCTGCGGTGCGCAGGTGCAGGAGCTGGCGGGAGTAGTCCCACTCGTACACCGCCTGGGCCACGTCGATGCCCTCGTAGCACTGGAGGCGGATCAGCTCGCCGCCGGTCCAGGCAGCCAGGGCATTGGCCGTCTCGGTCTTGCCCACGCCGGGCTCGCCCTCCAACAGCAGGGGACGGTGAAGGGTCATGGCCAAGAAGACCGCTGTGGCCAACCCCTCGTCGGCCAGGTAGTCAAAGCCGGCCAACCCGTCGGCCACCTCGGCCGCAGTTGTGGGCTCAGACGCCATGGTCAACCTCGGCGGCCGATGAAGGCTTAGAGCCCAAGCTGGAGGGTTTAGCGTCCAGCGGCTTCGAGCGCCCGGCGGGTGAGCACCCGGGCGAGGTGCTCGCGGTACTCGGGTCCGGCGTTCAGGTCAGATGGCGGGTTGGTGCCCTCGGCAGCCGACTCGGCTGCGTCGGCGGCAGAAGCGCCCCCGGTCAGCGCAGCCTCCACTCCGGCGGCCCGCACGGGGGTGCTGGCCATGTTCACCAGGCCCACGCCGGCGCTGCCGTTGGCCACGATGGCCGACACGCCCACAATGGCCCAGTCTTGGGCTCGGCGGTTGAACTTTTGAAAGCCCCAAGTGGCGTCGGGCATCTTGGGAACCCGGATCTCGGTGAGCAGCTCGTCGTCACCCAGAGCGGTCTCCAAGAAGCCGGTGAAGAAGTCGTCCACCGCGATCTCCCGCTGGCCGCCCGGTCCCCGAACCACCAGGGTGGCCCGCATGGCCAGCATCACCGATGGGAGGTCGGATGCCGGGTCGCCGTGGGCGATGGAGCCGCCGATGGTCCCCCGGTGGCGCACCTGGGGATCGCCGACATGGCTGGTGGCCTCGGCCAAGAGCCCGGCCTGAGACTGCACTAGTTCGCTGGTCTCCACGTCGCGGTGGCGAGTGAGGGCGCCGATAGCCAGGTGGTCGCCAGCGTCGTTGATGTAGCTGAGGTCGTTGAGGCGGCCGATGTCCACCAGCACTCCGGGGGTAGACAACCGCAGCTTCATCAGGGGCAGAAGCGAGTGGCCCCCGGCCAATAGCTTGGCCTCGTCGCCGTGCTCGGCCAGCGCCGCCAACGCCTCCTCGGCCGATCCGGCCCGGATGTAGTCGAATGCCGCAGGAATCATGACGAGGCCTCCGCGCAGTGCAATACAGCTTTGACGATGTTGTGGTACCCGGTGCAGCGGCACAGGTTGCCCTCGAGCCCGATGCGAACCTCCCGCTCGGTGGGATCGGGGTTCTCATCCAGCAGAGAGACGGCGGCCATGACCATGCCCGGCGTGCAGTAGCCGCACTGGAGGGCGTGGCACTGGCGGAACGACTCCTGCATGGGATGCAGCACATCGCCGTCGGCCAGCCCCTCGATGGTCAAGAGGTCCTGTCCGTCGGCCTGCACGGCCAGCATGGTGCAAGACTTCACCGACTCGCCGTTAACATGGATGGTGCACGCCCCGCACGAGGAGGTGTCGCACCCGATGTTGGTGCCGGTGAGGCCAACCACGTCGCGGATGTAGTGAACCAGCAGCGTGCGCGGCTCAACATCGTGCGTATGGCTGGCCCCGTTGATGGTGACCGAAACTTCCACGGCATCTCCCTAGTCGTTTTCCGGGTCCGCGAGAAATCTAGTACACCCACCCCCTCTCAGGTCACGCCGTAGGCCACAACCATCCTTTCAACCATGTCAGCAGTAATGCCCGGATAGGGGAACAACTAGCCTGCGGCGCACTATGGCGGTCGTCGAGCAAAAACGACGGGTGGGCATCCCCGAGCAGGGGAACCTGGTTCGGGTGCGTGACCGGTTCTGGATCGTTGAGTCGGTCGTTCCATCCCGCCCGCTCCCTGGCAGCACCAACGGCTCCGGCTCAGCAACCCATCACGCGGTTCGGCTGGTGCCGGTGGACGACAGGGGCGGCCCCGACCCGCTGACCGTGTTCTGGGAACTCGAACCCGGCACCGAGATCCGACCCCAAGCCTCCCTCCCCGACCCCGCCGATGGCCTTGACGACAGCGAGACCTTCAGCGCGTTCTTGGACGCCGCCCGCTGGGGCGCGGTGGCCGCCGCCGATCCGACCGCGTTCCAGTCACCGTTCCGTGCTGGAATAGACATCAAGGACTACCAACTCCTGCCATTGGTCAAGGCGCTGTCGATGCCTCGGGTAAGCCTGCTCATCGCCGACGACGTGGGCCTGGGCAAGACCATAGAAGCCGGCCTGATCGCCGAAGAGCTGGTGCTTCGGGGCCAAGCCCGCAAGATCATGGTCGTGTGCCCGCCCAGTCTCTGCGGGAAGTGGCAACGGGAAATGCGAGACAAGTTCGGCCTCGCCTTCGAAGTGGTCAACCGGGAGCACCTCAGCAAGCTGCGCCGGGAGCGAGGTGTGGGCGCCAATCCGTTCCGGTCGCATCCCCGTCTCATCGTGTCGCTGGAATGGCTGAAGCTGGAACCGCAGCTCCGGCGATTCGACGAGTTCTTGCCGCCCGACCCCAACACCTACCCCCGAGCCTTCGACCTGCTGATCGTCGACGAAGCCCACCTGATAGCCCCCGCAGCGGGGGGCAACTACGCCCAGCCCTCTCTTCGCACCGCGGCTGTGCGAAAACTGGCCCCGCACTTCGAGCACCGGTTGTTTCTCACCGCCACTCCTCACAACGGCTACCGCAACTCGTTCGAGTCGCTCATGGAGACCCTCGACCCCAACCGCTTCGCCACCGGGGTGCCCGTATCAGACCGGGACCGAGACGCGGTGATGGTTCGTCGGCTGAAGTCGCATTTGCGTCAGCTGCTGCCCGACAATGAGGCCACCTTTCCCATCCGGCGAATCCAGGCCATCGAAGTCGCCTTCGGCGACGCCGAGCGGGAGATGTTCCATCTTTTGGACGAGTACACCGCCGCCCGCCGCTCCAACGCATCCACCCCAGTTGAGCAGGCTGCGGCCCGGTTCATCACGCTCCTGCTGAAAAAGCGCCTGCTGTCATCTCCCGCAGCCTTCAAGCACACGATCGACCGCCACCTCGAAACCCTCGACTGGGCCTCCCAGCAAGCCGCCTCGGTCGAGTCTGTGGAGCAGGCCGCTTCTGTACTGGTTGCCGAGGTCGATGACGACGACACCCTCGATGAGATGGAGCAAGAGGCCTTGGCAGTGGCCGCCACAGCGCTACCGGAGAAGGGGATTCGCGACCAAGAACTGCTGGCCCGCCTGCGAGCCCGGACGCTGCCCTACGACTCCCCTAGGCAGATACTCGACGAATTGAAACAGCACGCCGACCGCAACTGGCGGCGTCCCGACTCCAAAACTCAGACGCTGATCGACTGGATCGCGGCAACCTGCTTCCCCGACGGCGGCTGGAACAACGAGCGGGTCATCGTATTCACCGAGTACAGGGCCACACTCAACTATCTGCATGAGATGTTGACAAGCCCCCATCCCGGCCGACCATCCATGCGCGACCGGGTGGAGGTATTCCACGGCGGAACCGACCCAGAGGAGCGGGATCGGATCATCCGGGAGTTCAACTACGACCCCAACGTCACGAAAGTGCGGGTGCTGCTGGCCACCGACGCCGCCTCCGAGGGGATCGACCTACACGGGGCGTGCCATCGGCTGGTCCACGTCGAAGTCCCTTTCAACCCCAACCGGATGGAGCAGCGCAACGGAAGGGTGGACCGCCACGGCCAGAAATCCCCCCATGTGGACATCCTCCACTTCACTTCGCCCGCCGATGAAGACGACTCCATCGGCTACGACCACGCCTTCTTGCTCCGGGTGGCCCAGAAAGTGGACGAGATACGCGACGACTTGGGAACGGTCTCATCGGTGCTGGCCGAGCGGATTGAGGCCCGGATGCTGCGCTCGGGTGATAACAGCCTCGACTTGGATGCCGTCTTGGCTGCCCGCCGAGACAATGCCTTGGTTGATCTGGCCAAGCTCAAGCGAGACTTCACTGAGCAGCTCGGCCAAGTCCGCCAGCGCTATAGCGACAGCGTGGCCGAGTTGGAACTGTCGCCGGAGAGCGTGGAACGGGCCGTGCGGATCGGACTGGCGATTTCCAACCAGCCCGAGCCCATTCCACAGGTCCTGGATACGCCTGGCGGCCCCACGACTGTGTTCGAGATTCCCGACCTTTCCGGCACATGGCCCGAGACGTTGGTCGGTCTCTACGACGAGGTAGCCGACCAGCGCCTCCTCGTCACCTTCGACGCCGAAATCGCCTCCGGGCGAAGAGACATCGCCTACCTCCACTTGGGGCATCCACTGGTAGCCCGCTGCCTGCGAACATTGCGATCTCAGGTATGGGGAGTAGCCGTGGACCGCTCCATCAACCGAGCCGCCATCCGCTACGCCGACGTGGACGAGGCAGTGGCCGTGGCCCACACCCGTATCGTGGTCAACGGCGCTGACGGTTCGATTTTGGACGAGGTCATCGAACCGGCCGCTGTGCGGGTAAGCGGCCGCCAAGGCCGGCTCAACGTAGGCGAGACCCAAGCGGTGCTGGCCGCGCGCCGCGGCGACACCCCTCCACCGGGTGTATCTGACAAGTACGTCGATCAGTGGCAACGGGTGAGACCAGCACTGGAGCAGGCCCTCGCCGCCCGCGCCGAAGAGGTCCGCGACCAAAGAGAACGGCGCCTAGACGCCAAGCGCGACCGGGAGGCCGCTCGGCTCCAAGGCACGCTGACCGATCTAAAGACCTCAATCCAGAAGCGGCTGGACGAGCTGGAGTCCAGCTCCGACGCCGAGCAGCTCCGCCTATTCGACGCCGAGGAGCGAGAGCAGTTCGAGGCCGACATCGCCGCTCTGCGCCGCCGGATACACCAGATCGACGGCGACATGGCCACCGAGGTCAAGAACCTAGAGGCGCGCTACAAGGTGCGCGACATCCACTGGTTTCCGGTGGCGGTCGAGATCGTCGTCCCGCTCGGAGTGATGTGATGGCTGTTTCCAAGCGCGTCGCCATCACCCACGAAGACTGGCTTAACCTGTGCGACCCCGAACCACCCTGGTTCACCCTCCCGGTGATGAAGCGGGCCTTCCCCGAGGGGCTCCACCCGGTGGCCAGCATCACCAGGGCCGAGCACAAAGTCCGATGGGACCAGACGTACAACGCCTCCGACCGCACGGAATACGTCGACTGGCTACTGCGCAACGGTCTGGGCTGGCTTGCTGACTACCGCGCCGGCGACAACCTTCCACCCGACTTGGCCGCCGGGGTCGCCGAGCAAGGCGTGACGGTTACACCCACCGGGGCCTTTATCCCCCCGACTCCGATGCCTGTCGGCGTATTCGGCGACGTCGAGCCAGATCAAACCAAGCCTGCTCCGCAGATGCTGGTATTCGTGCTGGCCGCGGGCACCGACCCCGCCAGTCGGCCCATAGACGGCTGGTCTGCCAACCACATTCAGCGGGCGGCCAAGTGCTGCCGCCACTTCAAGGTCCCATTGGCCCTGGTTACCGACGGCGACCATCTCACTCTGGTCCACGCCAGCGCCGACCATGCCACCGGCTGGGGAACGTGGCGGGCATCGGCGTTCGCCACCGAGCCGGTGCTGCTGGACTCCTTCTCCACCATGCTGGAGGCTCGCCGTTTCACTGCGGCGGCTGAAGCCGACAGCCCGGCTGCCCTGTTGGCCGAGTCGGTTGGCTCACAAGCGGAGGTAACCGACCAGCTTGGGTTCCAAGTTCGCCGGGCGGTCGAACTTTTGGTGAGCGCCATCTCCCGAGCAGACCGCAGCCGAGACGGCGCCCTGCTGGCCGGTGTGGAGCCCGAGCAGGTGTACGAGGCTGCGGTCACTGTGATCATGCGGTTGGTGATCTTGCTGGTGGCCGAGGAAAACGACCTCTTGCCCACCGATGACGAGCAGTACCGCCAGCTCTACGCCGTCCACACCCTGCACGAGAGTCTGGAACAGGAGCGGAGCGAGAACCCAGAGGCTATGGAGGCCCGGAACTCGGCCTGGCACCGCCTGTTGTCCACCACCCGAGCGGTGTACGCCGGAGTCCGGCACCACAGTCTGTCGGTTCCCGCCTACGGCAGCTCATTGTTTGACCCCGACCGGTTCGGATTCCTAGAGGGCCGAACTTCTGGCCAGAGATGGAACGAGAGCACCGGCACTCCCATCGAGGTCACCGACTCCGATGTGCTGGCAATTCTCAACGCCCTGCTGGTGCTGCGGTTCCGCTCTGCCTCCGGCGTCACCGACACCCGCCGTCTGTCCTACCGCCAAGTGGAGGTAGAGCAGGTAGGCCACGTCTACGAGAAGCTGCTGGATCACAGCGTTCTGGTGGCCGATGGCCCGGTGCTGGGCTGCGTGGGCAAGCGGGGCGACGAACCTGAGATACCCCTGCGCGACTTGGAAGAAGCCCAAATGAATGGCGAGGACGCGCTGCTGGCGTTCCTCACCGACAAGAAAGGAAGCAACGGTCACTACGTGGGAACCCGCGCTCAGGTCAAGAAGAGGCTGGACGACGACCCGCCCGCCTCACGGCTGGCCGAGTTGCGGGCGTCCTGCGGTGGTGACGCCAGCCTGGTGGAGCGAGTAAAACCGTTTGCCAACCTGTTGCGGCTCGACCTGCGGAATCGCCCTGTGGTTTTCCTGCCCGACGCGGTATATGTGACCGAGACGAGAAGCAATCGGGCCTCGGGCACGGCCTACACCACCAGAGAACTGGCCGAAGAAGTGGCCCAGTACGCCCTTCAACCGCTGTGCTACTCGCCCGGCCCCCAAGACTCCGCCGACGCCAACCAGTGGCGGCTGCGCTCCTCCCAAGAGATTCTGAAGCTCAAGGTATGCGACCCCGCGGTGGGTTCTGGAGCCATCTTGGTGGCCGCCTGCCGGTACCTGGCCGAGCGGGTGGTGGAGGCATGGGCGATCGAGGGCAACCCCCGGGCAGCTAGTCAAACCACCGCCGACGACCCCAACCGCCAAGCCGTCGTGGTGGATGCCCGTCGGCTGGCGGCTGAGCGGTGCTGCTACGGCGTGGACCGCAACCCGATGGCCGCAGAGATGGCCAAGCTCTCCATGTGGCTCACCACAATGGCGAAAGACCGCCCGTTCACCTTCTTGGACCACGCCATCAAATCCGGCGACAGCCTCTTGGGAATCTGGGAGTGGGACCAACTCCGCTGCCTCCACATGGACCCCGCTGCCGGGCGCCAGAGGGATCGCGCCTTCAGTTGGATGGTTGGTGAACGCGATGCACTGGAAATGCTGCAAGACCGATTGGACGAAGCCGCCCTGTTGCGGATGGAACTTCAGAGCAAATCCACCGATTCAATCGGAGACCTGGACCGCAAAGCCGACCAAAATGCCCGCAGCGAGCGGTTGCTCCACGGCTTGGGAGCCGCCGCCGACCTGGTTGTCGGAGCGGCTTTGGCCTCTTCGCAAGACCGAAACCCCGCTGGTGCGCTGAATCAGATCATCGAAGCCGACCTTTCAGTACTCCAAGACCTGCTGATTGCCCTCGACACCCCAGACGAGCACACCGCGCTCAAAGCCGCCCAGCGAAGGGCAACGAAGCGGCTTGACGCTGGACGCCCTGAGGATGCTCCGAATCGACGGCCTCTTCACTGGCCCATCGCTTTCCCCGAGGTGTTTGCTGACGAAGGCCGATTCGACGCCATGATCGGCAACCCACCGTTCATCGGCGGCCAACGCCTATCAGGAGCTGCCGGCGGGGACTATCGAGAGCATCTCGTTCGATGGACCGCAGAAGGTGCCACGGGCTCTGCCGACTTGGTCGCCTACTTCTTTCTCCATGCCGACAAGGTGGCTCGATCACTGGGCTACCTGGCTACCAACACCATCGCCCAAGGCGATACCAGCGAAGTGGGTCTCGCCCAATTGATAGACCGAGGCTGGACCATTCACCGGGCGGTGTCGTCAACACCATGGCCAGGTCGGGCCTCGCTTGAGATCGCCAAACTCTGGATGTCGTTGGCGAACTGGCATGGGCAGAAGCATCTGGACGGCCGCTGGGTCGGGGGTGTTGACGAAATGCTCTACCCGGCAAGCCGGTCGAGCTGGCGTAAGCAGCCACTGGCCGCAAATAAAGATCAGTCATTTCAAGGGTCAATCGTGCTCGGCACTGGATTTACCGTAGATCTCAATGAGGTTGCGTCTCTATTGAAGAAGGATGAGGCCAATCGAGAAGTACTGTTTCCATACCTCAACGGTGAAGACCTAAACCAATCGTCTTCTCAGGCTGCTTCCCGCTCTATCATCAATTTTTTTGACTGGCCGATTGAAAAAGCTCGGGAATACCCGCATTGCTTTGAAATAGTGGAGAAATATGTGAAGCCGGAGCGTATAAGTAAACATGGAAGAGACTACGAAACAAGTCGCAACTTCTGGTGGCGATATTTACGGATAAGAAGAGACCTGTATCATGCTATAGGGGGGTTGGATAGGGTTTTAGCAATTGGACGCGTCAGCAAGACGGTGATGCCAGCGTATGTGCCAGCCAGTCAAGTGTTTTCTGATGCCACCGTTGTCTTTGCCTACGACGATTGGTTCCATCTTGGTCTACTCTCCAGTGGATTCCATTTTCGTTGGGCCACTCGATACGCATCATCACTCAGGACCGACACTCGGTACACCCCCACAGACGTATTCGAGACTTTCCCGCAGCCAGATAACTCAGATGCCGTAGCCGACACCGCCGAGGCTCTCGACAACCACCGTCGTCCGCTCATGATCACAGAGCAGCTCGGGCTCACCAGCCTCTACAACCGGGTTCACGACCCTGACGACCGAGACCCGGCCATCGGAGAGATGCGCCGCCTACACCGGAACCTCGACTTCGCTGTGCGGGATGCCTATGGCTGGCATGACATCGAACTCGACCACGGATTCCACGACGTTCGCGGGGCCGGCCTCCGATTCACCTTCGCCCCCGAAGCCGCCGACGAAATACTCGAACGCCTCCTGGAACTAAACCGCGACCGCTACCTAGCCGAAAAAAGAGCCGGCCTCCACAGCAAATCCAAGAAAAAGAAAACCACCCCCCTTGGCGGCCTGTTCCAAGACCTCGACGAAGCATCCACCTGACCGCTGGCCATATCGCTAACTCACATCGATTCAGCAGGACGCAAACCCCGCGCCAAGTCGGTTGCATCCCAGGGCCCGTCGCGATACCTTGACCGCAATTCCCCGGAGCCGCCAATGCCCTCGTGGCATGCGTCCGGGGTGTTGTCGTTTCAGGGTGCCCGGCGGATCGCATCGAGTTCGCAGTCGGGCTGGAGTCTTGGAGCTGCAAACGCTATCGGTCGGCCTGCGACCCCTCCGAACCTCCGTCAACGCTCGTTGGCGAAAGAGCAATGGACTACTACCTTGGCGCGGCTGACATCGTGGCGAGCGCCCGCAAGCACGGTGTCGCCGACGAAGACATGCAGCACGCACTGAAGCACCACTGGGCCGCCCACAGCACTGACGACACTGCGGTTACGATATATATCGGGCCTTCCATGAGTGTTCAGCCCCTCGAAATCGTCGTGGTTCGTAGTGCCGCTGATGCGATTTTCATCCATGCCATGCCAGCCAGGCGAAGATTCTTGCCATGAAGGAGAACCGAATGAATCAAGATCGAGAAGAGTGGCTAGCCGAAAAGCTGGCCGCCTTCGAGAAATGGGCAGATGAGGTCGATCCAGCCGATCTCAAGCCCGCACCGTTGGAATCGATTGGGGTGATTGCAAAATGGATCAACCAGTACGAAGAGGTCAACCAGGCCCTGGCCCGGGCAGTTGCCGATGCCCGCTCACGAGGGCTCTCCTGGTCGCAGATCGGTGAAATTCTGGGAGTCTCCGGGCAGGAAGCTCGCCAAAAGTACAGCACCAGAGTCCCGGCGCAGTCCCCCTCGTAGAGCCAGGGGAATCAGCCAAGCACAAGCCGGGATCATAAGCTGTCACCCCGCGGCTGTAGCCTGACAGCCAACTTCTATGGCTATGGGAAAGTACCCCGGTGAACGCCCCTGACCTGCCCGATTGGGCTCAGCGGCCAGCAACGACTCGCAAAGAGCTGGTGCGCAGGATCAGCGCCGACCTGCGTGGCCCGCAGGACGGCGCGCACGAGGTCATCCGCGGCTTCCAGAGGGAAGACGGCACTTGGGCGCCGCCTGGACGGGTAAACGACCGCTACCTCGTGGGCAAGCTAGCCCCCGAGGGTACCGTGGCCCGCGATCCCGAGCGCACTGATGACCCAGGCACCGGCGATGAGGATCCGGCCCGAGGCAGCCACGACGGCAGAGTGGCCCAGCGGGTTCTGGCCCAGTCCTCCATCGGGCTCACCGCGGTCGTGTCCGCCGACGCGAACGAGCTATTGGCCCGATGTCGGTGGGGGCAGTACACAAGAGAAGAAGAACTCCACGACGACGACACAACCGCCCGAGTGTGGCAGCGGCGGCCAATAGACCTCACGGTGTCGATCCCCATGCAAGAAGGCAACATCGACCCGATCCCCGTGAACGAGGACGGGGTGGTGCTGCGGGGCCGGATCGCACCTGTTGCCTACCGACAACTGCTGCTGGTGACAGTGTTCTTGTGCAATGAGCAGGAACCCGTCCGCAACAACAAGGATGAGCGTTGGCTGTTTCAGGTCAGCCTCGACCTCACCGCTCCCGATGACTCGGCGGTGTTCTGCGGGCGGGAGGCCCTGCACGTCGCATCGGCGGTACCGGAGGCTGAACGGGAGGAGACCGCCCAGCTTGATATGGCCTATCGCCATGAAGTGGAGCTGGCCGTTGGCCACGGGGTGGGCGTCGGCTGGCACCGCGAGCCAGGAACCAATCGAGGCACCCGTGTAGGAACGGCAACGCTGCCGCGCTACGAAGTAGGCCGCACAGAAGCCCCCGCCGCTCACAGCACACCTCAGCTCTCCGGACTCATCACCGACATGAAGACACTGGCAGAACTTGATGTCGGCGATCTGGCCGACCGACTCATTCCGCTGGCCGATGGCTATCGGGCTTGGCTGGAAGCCGAGACCAGCCAAGCTGAGAACTTGGATGGCCACCATGATGCCGCCGCAGCAGCAATCGCTGAGGCCACAAGGGTGGCCGATGCCATCCGGGACGGGATCACGCTGCTGCGAGACAATCCCGACGCATTGGACGCATTCCGATTCGCCAATCAGGCGATGTCGCGTCAGCGAGTACACAGCGTGGCCGTCGGCGCGCGGCGCAACGACCCCGACTTGTCGTTGCAGGAAGCACTGGCCCGCGAGGACATTCCGGCAAACCGGTCGTGGCGACCCTTCCAGCTTGCTTTCGTTTTGTTGTGCCTGCCTTCGCTCACCGACCCCGACCATCCCGAACGCAACGGCGACACCGCGATGGCCGATCTGCTGTTCTTTCCCACCGGGGGCGGCAAGACCGAGGCCTACCTGGGACTGGTGGCCTACACCCTGGCCATCCGACGGCTCCAGGGGATTGTGGGCGATGGGGAAGACGCAGTAGACGGACGCGACGGCGTGGCCGTGATCATGCGCTACACGCTGCGGCTGCTCACCGCCCAGCAGTTCCAACGAGCGGCCACGCTTATATGCGCGGCTGAATTGCTGCGTCAACACCGAGCAGTGTCCGACAGCCGATACGAGGGTGTGCCGTTCCGCTTGGGCATGTGGGTAGGCGGCGGGGTCACGCCCAACCAGGACGGGGAAGCCAAGGAATGGGTAGAGGCTCAGCGCAGCAAGAGCAAGGGCTTTAGCGGCGCCAGCACCCCGCTCCAGCTCACCGAGTGTCCGTGGTGCGGCTACGCGCTCAGCGGTGGCCAAGATTGCCGCTACGACGAGCCACACCAGCGCTTTCTGGTGTTCTGCGGTGATCTGGAGTGCTCGTTCACCGCCAAGCAAGCACCGGGCGAGGGCATTCCGGTGGTGACTGTGGATACCCAGGTGTACCGGCTGCTGCCCGCATTCGTGATCGCAACCATCGACAAGTTCGCGCAGCTTCCCTGGAACGGGGCCCTGGCCACCCTGTTCGGCCGCGTGGACCAGCGATGCGAGCGACACGGCTATCGCAATCCCGACCTCGACCAACGCCACCGGAATCACTGGCAAGAGGGCAACAAGCATGTGGCCCGCGGGGAATTGCCCGCGGCGTCGACTGTCGACGTTTCACCTCGCTTGCGACCCCCGGACTTGATCCTCCAAGACGAATTGCACCTGGTGACCGGACCGCTAGGCACGATGGCCGGGCTGTATGAGGCTGCCATCGACCGTTTGGCTACTTGGAACTACGAAGGCCGGAAGGTCCGGCCCAAGGTGGTGGCATCTACCGCGACCGTCCGGAGGGCCGGCCAGCAAGCCTGGGCGCTGTTCTGGCGGAAGCTGCGGGTATTCCCACCTCCCGTGCTCGATGTCCGGCGGTCATTCTTCGCCGAGCAGGTCGACCCTACCGATGAGGCACCGGGACGGCTTTATCTGGGCGTAAGCGCCCATGGGGAGCGGCTCAAGCAGGTGGAGTTGCGGGTCTTCGCCTCGCTCATGGCCTCAGCCCAGGCCATGTACGAAGAACTGGGCGATGAGGGTGAACGGGTGGATCCGTGGATGACTACCGTCGGCTACTTCAACGCCGTTCGAGAACTGGCAGGAATGCGCCGAATGGCCGAAGACGAGTTGCGGTCGAAGCTGCGGCGAACCCGATTCACCCCCGGTCTAGCTGATCGCACCCGGGTTATCTTGGAGGAGCTGACCTCTCGGGTTTCGTCGGAGGACATAAAGCAAATCCTCCGCCGACTCTTCAACACGTTTGATCCCAGGCGGGAGGACGAAGAGTATCCTCAGCGCCCACTCGACCTTTTGCTCGCCACAAACATGGTGTCGGTGGGGGTGGATGTGCCCCGGCTGGGCTCGATGGTGGTCGTGGGCCAGCCCAAGGCCACTGCCGAGTACATCCAGGCCACCTCTCGCGTTGGCCGCAGCGACGATGGACCTGGACTAGTCATAACCTTGTACAACTGGGCCCGACCGAGAGACCTATCTCACTACGAAACCTTTTCCCACTTTCACGCCACCTTCTATCGCCATGTGGAGCCGCTGTCTGTGACCCCGTTCTCCGAGCGAGCCTTGGACAAAGGCCTTACCGGCGTGCTGGTGGCGTCTATCCGCCAAAACGACACGATATGGAACCCCAACGACACCGCTCGCTTGCTCGAACAGGACGACCCCCGCATCTCCACCCACGTCGCCGACATATCCGAGCGAGCCGAAGCGGTGGCCAACAGCCCAAGCGCTGGTGAGTTGGTGCGGGTGATGGCCAGCCAGCGCCTGGATGAGTGGGAACGGGAAAAAACGCGTCGACCGTACCTTGCCTATCAGGCACGCCTGCGCGACGAAGTGTCGCTCCTGAAGGGGCCAGAGTCCGGCGGCTGGACCATTTGGACCTGCCCCAATTCATTGCGCGACACCGAGTCCCAGATCAATCTGCAAATCGAGACTGAAGACCCCACCTACGAGTCGGTAAGCCAGCCGGAGATCATCCTTGGCCAACCCGAGCCCACTGACCTTCAAGTCCGCAGCCCAGTGGCCGAGGATGATGAAGTAGATGAGTCTGTTGCCGCGGCGCAGCCCCTTGACGAATCCGCCAACGCTTCCCCATGAGCCAGACCCGCTCACCGTCAGGACGTGCGCCGGAGCCCACGCGGATCGGCAGCCTACGCCCCTCCCAGATGATCCACACCTTCGGCCCCGGTGCTGTGGTGGACCTTCCCTCCATGTCCGTTGTAGTTGGTGGAATCGACGGCTGGAACATTCACGACACCGCCCTCATCGCCGAAGCCCGGTTGCTGGACAGCGTCAGATCGTTGCCGGGGTGTGCCCGAGTGAGCGAGTTGCGGGGCCCGCCGTGGATGGAGGAGTCGCCGAATCCCTATCAGCAGTGGGCATGGGTCGGGGTACCTGTTTTCCCGTTCCCCCGCTGGATGCGATGCACGGGGTGCAGCCGACTAGCCCCAGTGGACTTTCGACTCTTCTCGCTGGAAGTGAACCGCTACCGGCCCGACCGCTCGTACTGGTACCACGACATGTGCCACGGCCGCCGCCCCCATGTCGTGCCCACCCGGTTCATGGTGGCCTGCACCAACGGGCATCTCGACGACTTCCCCTGGGTGGAGTACGTCCATCAAGGCAGGTCGTGTCCTAACGGTGCCCCAGTGTTGGAATTGCGGGAGGCCGGACAGGCCAACCGGGCTGCCGATGTTCGGGTGATCTGCAAGACCTGCGACGCCCAGCGGATGGCCCACGAGGCCTTCGGAGACCAAGCGTGGCGAAACCTTCCCCGCTGCCGGGGTCGCCACCCCCACCTCCACCAGTTTGAGGACGGCTGCCGGGAGCCGCCCCGGGCGCTATTGCTGGGCGCGTCCAACTCATGGTTCTCGATTTCGCGCTCCGCACTCACCATCCCGACCGATTCCAGTCAAACCGGCGAGATAGACCGGAAAGTAGAGGAGCGCTGGGACGATCTACTCGACATAGAAGAGCGGGTAGTGCTCGACTACGTGATCAACCGCCTTCGAGCGGGCCGGGGCGAGGAGCAGCGCCGCTGGCTGCTGGACTACGACCCCGACGATATCTGGGAGACCATTGAGCGCCGCCGCCTTCGTATGCCCGGAACCGAGGACAACGAGGACGAAACCGAGGAGGCAGACTTGCGGGGGCCGGAATGGCGGGCCTTCGCCGCCCTGGAGCCATTGCAGACAGACGATTTCAAGGTTCGACACCTTTCGGTGCCCGATGGGTTTAAGAGCACCTTGAACACGCCCATGGCGGTAGACCGGCTGCGGGAAGTGATCGCCCTGTGCGGATTCACCCGGATCGACGGGCCAGATGATGCTGGCGTTGCGAGACGTATCGCACCACTGTGGAACGAGTCTCCGACATGGCTTCCGGCTGCGGAAACCCGGGGGGAAGGGCTGCTGATCCGATTGTCTGAGCCGCAAGTTCAAGCCTGGGAAACCAGTCTTGAGAAGGATCGCCGCTACCAGCAGATTGTGGAAGCTCACCGGGGCTGGCGGGCACGTCGGGGGCTGGAACCCCAGCTAGCCGAGCCCCGGGCCCGCTTCCTGCTGCTGCACTCGCTGGCCCACATGCTGATCCACCAGGTTGCGCTGGACTGCGGCTACTCCACCGCATCGCTCCGCGAACGGCTCTACAGCTGCACACCCGACGAGGGCGACCCCATGGCTGGCGTGCTGCTATACACCGCCTCGCCCGACAGCGAGGGCACATTGGGCGGGCTGGTGGCGCTAGCCGAACCCGACCGCCTGGCCGCCACCTTGCGCGACGCCCTAAACCGAGGCGGGCTGTGCTCCACCGATCCCATGTGTGCCGACCATCTTGCTGACGAAGCCCAGGACACCCTCCACCACGCCGCGTGTCACGCCTGCATGTTCGTCCCCGAGACATCCTGCGAATACGGCAACCGCTACCTCGACCGCGCCACCGTCGTCCCTACCCTCAGCACTCCAAACCTGGCGTACTTCGCTTAGAAAGACTGGCGTATTGGGAGGTCCTGGCCACGAACTGGGAATCAACCCACCGCCATTCATCTGTCGGACTCCAATATGGTGGTTATGAAAGGAGGCAGGCCCTGAGACTCGTAAATGACACCCGTTTCGACGTGCCGCTGTACACCATCGGAGAGGCTGCACGGATTTTGGACGTCCCGACCTCGACTCTGGCTAGTTGGGCCAAGGGGTACGTCCGGCGCTTTATCGACCGGTCTGATGTGACCGGCGACCCTGTGCTCACCTACTTGCCGACCAAAACATTCCGGGGGCCCACGATTCCATTCATCGGCTTGGCGGAAGGACTAGTGCTCGCTGCCATCCGACGCAGTGGAGTACCAATGCAGAGAGTTCGTCCCGCGCTAGATGAGTTGCAGCGGCAGATGGGAGTTGACCATGCCTTGGCCTCTAAACGGCTATATACCGACGGTGCTGAACTTCTGTTCGACTACGCCGAGCAGAATCAGGAGGCTGGTCGAGGGCCAAGAACAGGAGACTTGGTGGTCGTCCGCAATGGCCAAAGAGTGTTCGCGGAGATCATCGAGCAGTACCTCAAACTCATTCGCTACGGATCGGACGGGTATGCCTCCATCATCCAAGTTCCGGCATACCGTGAAGCCGAAGTTGTAGCCGACCCTGGCCGGTCGTTCGGCTCTCCTGTCTTTAAGCGCGGTGGAGCGCGAGTTTCTGATGTGCTCGAACGATTCTGGGCCGGTGAATCCCTCAGTGAATTGAGTGAAGAGTTCGGCGTTCCGCCCCACCAGCTCGAGGACGTCGTCCGTGCCACATCCCGACGGGCTGCCTGACCTCTTTCTTGATCGAAGCTTGGGACGGATCAAAGTCCCTGATTTGCTGCGCGCCGCTGGCCTCCGGCTACTCACGCTGGCTGAGCACTATGGGATCCCAGCTGACGAGGATATCGACGACGAAGACTGGCTGAGGCTGGCTAGCTCGCAAGACTGGGTCGTGTTCATGAAGGACACTCGGATCCGCTATAACCGGCGAGAGCGTGATGTGGTAACGGCTCACTCGGTCCGCTGTTTCTGTCTGTCCAGCCAGCAGCTCAAGGCCGACGATATGGCGGCTCGTTACTTGGGCAACCTCGACGCGATAACCCAGGCCTGCCAAGAGCCCGGACCCTTCATCTACGCGGTCCACAAGAACCGGATTGAACGTCTCCCCTTGGGAACAGACAACTAGATTGGATGAGCCGGGGCTTCCCGTGGGCGGCTTAGGTAGGGCGCCAGGCTAGGAGGGTGAAGGGGCCGTCGTCGTCGGTGTGGGCTTCGAAGGCGATCTGGATGGACTGGCCGGGGGTGGGGTCGGCGTCGCTTTGCCAGGTGGCGGGCAGGCAGAGGTCGTCTTGTTCGTTGAGGCGGCCCAACACCACGGTGTAGGGGGAGGCGAATCCGGGCAGGAAGGCGTGGTGGTTCACCACCCAGCTCTCCACGGTGGCTCGGCCCGACAGCGGCACCCAGGTGAACTCGAAGGAGGCGCAGCGACCGCACATGGCCCGAGGAGGCCACCGCCACGCCTCGCACCGGTCGCAGCGCTGCAATTCGAAGCGGTGCTGGTTGACTCGCTCCCACCACGGCGCCGAGTCCCGTTCCGGATAGGGGCGGGGCTTGGGGACTTGGTCGGCGGAGCGGTCGACAACAGCCATCATCACCAGACTGTCACAGTCCCGACCTAAAGTGACCCGAGACCAGCCGACAAAGCTGGACACCTACAGAGCATGAGCAGGCCAGAGATGACGGTAGATCGAACAGTGGCCTTTCAGCGGGCAAGTAGGACGCTGATGGCCTCGGTGGTCCCCACTTCGGCCGCTATGGCCTCGGGATTCGCGGCGGCTGCGGTGCTAGCCAAGGAGATCACCGACAGCGAGACGTTGGCCGCCCTGGCTGCTGCCATGATGCAGGTGGGAAGCGTAGTGACCACGGTTCCTCTAGCTCGCCGGATGGCCCGTCTCGGTAGAAGGCGGGGCATGGTCGCGGGGTGGTCGATAGGAACAGTCGGGGCCACGCTGGCTTTCTTGGCCGCAGTGGCCGACTTCTATCCCCTGTTGGTGGTGGGAATCATCGGAATCGGCGCCGGCAACGCCACTAACTTGGCGGCCCGATTCGCCTGTGCCGACCTGGCCCCAGATGACCGCCGGGCCCGAGCCATCGGAATGCTGGTGTGGGCCACGACTTTTGGAGCAGCACTGGGACCGACCATCGCGCTGGGTCCCGCAGCGGCGGTGGCCCGGTTCTTGGGCCTTCCTGAGCTGTCCGGCCCCTACCTGCTGTCAACCATTCTTTTTATCATCGGCCTCACCACCACCCATGTGTGGTTGCGCCCCGACCCGCTGGAGGTGCTGGGCACGGTGGGCAAAGCCGCTGCCCGTCCGGCGTCGCTGCGAGTGGTGGGGAGCCGAATTGCCACTGTGCCCGCGGCCCGGCTGGCGGTGATCGCCATGCTCATGGGCCAGGCGGTGATGGTGGGAGTGATGACCATGACCCCGCTGCACATGGACAACGGCGACCACCAACTCCGAGTGATCGGCTGGGTGATCTCGGTCCACGTCATCGGGATGTTCGCCTTTTCGCCCATCGTGGGTTGGCTAGTCGACCGAATCGGCCCTTATCTAATGGTCGGGCTGGGTGGTGTGATTTTGTGCATCGGCGCGGAGACCGCGGCTCACAACAGCGCAGAAGACAGCGCCGGGATGTTCGCCGGCCTTTTGCTAGTTGGTTTGGGCTGGAGTTTCGGGCTGATCGCCGGGAGTGCGCTCTTGATCGGTGCCTTTCCGGTGGACCAGCGGGTGGAGGTACAGGGGGGTGCCGATCTCTTGATGACCGGTGGGGGGGCGATTGCCGGTCTGTCCTCCGGTGTGGTCATGGAGCGCTTCGGCTTTCACTCGCTGAGCCATTGGGCCGGGCTCAGCGCATTGGTGCTGGTGGTAGCCGCGGCAGCGGCCTGGTACAACGCCCGCCTCCGCCAAACTGAGCCGGTCAGCTATCGCGGCGCAGGATGATGGCCGACGAGTTGCCGGCCACATAACCGGGCTGGCCGGTGGACATGGCTAGCTCCGCATTGGGCACTTGGAAGCGCCCGGCAGTGCCCCTGACCTGGCGGACGGCCTCGTGCAGGTTGTTGAGGCCGTGGACATAGCCCTCCGACAAGAACCCGCCGTGGGTGTTAACCGGAATGCGGCCGCCGGGGGCGGTTCCACCGTCGGCAATGAACGCGGCGCCCTCGCCTTTGGGGGCGAACCCGTAATCCTCCACCTGGACCAGCACCAGATGGGTGAAGGCGTCGTACAGAGAGGCGTACTGGATGTCTTCAGGACCGACGCCGGCCATCTCATATAACCGGCGGGCCATTTTGGCGGCAATCGAGGTGGTCCAGTCGGCCTGCACCCGGTTGCTGTGCATCATGTGGCCACCACCCCAGGTCATCCCGGAGATCAGCACCGGGGGCTGGCGCAGATCGCGGGCCCGATGAGCGGTGGTGATAACCACTGCGGCGGCGGCGTCGGTCTCCAAGCAGCAGTCGAACAGCCGGAACGGCTCCACGATCCAACGGGAGGCCAGATAGTCGTCCATGGTCATGGGGGCCCGCATCATGGCCCGCTCGTTGTGCACGGCGTTGGCCCGCTGCTGCACCGCGATGCGGCCGAGATCCTCAGAGGTGGTGCCCCATTGGTTCATGTGAGAGCGGGCGAACATGGCATACCACTGCGGCGGGGTCACCCAGCCGATGGGGTGCTGGTATTGGGTCTCAACGATGGCCGGAGGCGGACGGCCGGTGCCGCCCATTCGGTGCTCGGAGCGGGCGTTGATCGACCGCCAAACCACTATGTGGCGGGCATGGCCCAGCGCGGCTGCGCCCGCGGCATGGCCGACCACCGAGTGAGAGGTGGAGCCGCCACCGAACTGGTCGCAGTACCACGACAGGTCGTCCACACCCAGGCATTGGGCCACGATGGAGGCGGTGACCGAATCTTGCACCTGATGGCAGGCCACCCCGTCGATGTCCTCCCGGCGCAGCCCGGCATCTTCTACCGCGGCCATGATGGCTCGCAGCGCCAGGGTGAGCGTGCTCGCACCCGAGTTCTTGGACAGCTCGGTGATGCCGATCCCCGCGATGGCCGCCTTGTCGCGAAAGGGATGTCCGCTCACCTTCGCGAGACTAGGGCGCTGCCGCTAAGTTCGGCGGCGTGAACGACTATCCCATCCACGTTGGCAGCATGCTCTTCACCCTGGTGGACCCGAATCCGGGCCACGAGAAGGAGTACAACCGCTGGTACGAGCGAGACCATTTCTACGCCGGGTGCATGATCGGCCCCTGGATGTTCGCCGGCTCCCGCTGGGTGGCCCCCCGAGCGCTGAAGGACATGCGCATAACCGACGGCAGCGGCGAGATTTCGCAGGCCGGCAATGGCTCGTTCCTGGCGGTCTATTGGGTGCTCGACGGCCACGACGAGGAGCACTGGGAGTGGGCCAGCGACCAGGTCCACTGGCTGTACACCAACGACCGGGGGTTCGCAGAGCGCACCCACCGCCACACCATATTGGCCGACGTGGGCTGGGCCGCCTACCGAGACGACGACCCGGTGCCCCTCGAGCTGGCCCTCGACCACTGCTACGCCGGGATAGGGGTGGTGGCCATGGACCGGGCCGACGGCGTGAGCGAAAACGAGCTGCACGCTTTCTTGCGGGACAAGGCAATGCCCGAGATGATGGCCGGCTCGCCGGTTGCCATCGGCTCGACTTGGAAGCCCCGCCAGCGCGATGAGATCACCTCCAACTCCCCTATGGACTTGGGCTCGGGTACCGGCACCGAAGCCCGCACCCTCCAGATCTTCTTCTGCGACGAGCAGCCCGACGGCTGCTGGGACTCATTCCAGTCGTACGTGGACGCCATCAACAGCTCTGGTCTGGCCAATGTCTGCTGGGCCGGGCCCTTCTACAAGACCGTGGTGGGCACCGACACCTACGTCGACCAGCTCTAGAAGCCCTACTGGAACGATACGAACACCGGCGTTGGATCAAGTCGCAATACTTGATCCGGGGTTGCGATGGTGAAGTCCTCGTCGAAGAAGTTCTTCCAACCCCAATAGAACTGATCGGCATCGGGCTGTCTGGTCAAGAAGTTCCAGGTGTTGATCTTATCGGGGACCGGGCCCTGGCCGTCCATATGGACCACCACCGCCAACTCGGGAGGAGTCTCGACCCGATGGCGGTTGGTGATCATCTCCAGACGGAACTGGTGGAGGATGAGCAGCTTCTGGGGAAGGGCTTCCTCGCGGACGATGCTGGCCAGCCAATCGACCACCTGGTTGATCTCCGCTGCGTCCACTGTGCCGATCTGGCGCATGTGGACTTCGTTCGGCCTGAGCCTCCACTCAGGGTCTAGCGCAAGTCCGACGTGGGGAAGGCGCAGGAACTCCTCGTAGATCTTGGCCTGCGACAGGTAGTGGGATCGCCCTGGTTGCAGGTCCAGCACCACGTAAACGTCGTTGGCGGCCGCTAGCTCTACCCATGGCCTGATCACATCCCGGGCGGTCTCAGCCGAATAGTCCCCGTCTTCGCCGGCACCGGCCGAGGCAACGGTGGTGATGATCTCGAAGGTGGGCAGCACGATCGAGCCGTCCGCATCGTAGCCCTCGGCGATGGACCGGAGCCGCACGACGCCCTCTTCGGCACTCTGTTCTCCCAGCACCCCGAGACCCGGCCCCGATGGATGGCCGTAAATGGCCACCAGGCGGCGGTTGATACCGCCATCGAACAGGAGCAGGCCGCCGCCGGGCAGTTCTTCGCCCCGGCGGACCACGTCCAGCTGCCAGGCAGCATCGCCGCCGAATTCTGAGAGCAATTCCACCTGGGGGGTGTCGGCGAGCGCACGGCGGACCTGCGGGGACAGGGCTCGGAGGTCGCCGGACAGGGCGTAGGTGCCTACTCCTATCTGGTGGCCGAGAGCTCCCAGCGCCACGCCCTGCTCAGCATCATCGACAAGCCACACGCGGCTGCTGGAGAGCCCCTCATGGGAGAAAGTTGCCTGCCCATCAACTGCGATCTGCTCGTAGGCGAAATCGGCCAGGGCATATCGAAGGGCAACCGGGTCGAATCCGGCGGTCACAATGCGGTCTGGAGCAAGGCGCCCAAGCTCGCCCATCAACGGTAAGTCGAACCAAGGGCCAACCAGCAGCAGCGGGCCTTTGATGCCGAGCGCCATCAGCGTGGAGATCGCCGCGGGATCGTCAGCGAAAGCCAGGCCGACTTCTTCGGCGCAGCCATACAGAGCCTGCGAAATCTCGATGCTGGTCACCGCAAGAGACGTGTGGGAAAGCTGAAGATCGTCGGGTATCAAAGGCGAGCATTCGCGCTCAGGCTCAGGAGTCGCGGTGGGCTCGGGAGTCGGGGTGGGCTCGGGAGTCGGGGTGGGCTCGGGAGTCGGGGTGGGCTCGGGAGTCGGGGTGGGCTCGGGTACCGGAGCGGCGGATGCAGTGGGAGTAGGACTCGATTCGGAGGGAACCGGAGTCTCAACGGCGCTAGTTGGCTGAGAGTCTGGTATATCCGCCGAGTTTTCAGAACAGGACGACACCAGCAGCAAGACCACCAAGAGAACAACGAATCGACCGGGCAATTGACAACTCCATGTCGGAGGCTAGCCCGACCGAAACTCTCTGTTGTGTCAGTCTCTGACCTGGGTATTTATCCCTTTTCGGCCCACCATTGGTCGAGTCGTACCTCGGTGGCGGCCCGGTCTAGCTCGGGCTCGGCCCGCTTTAGCTCCAAGAGGAACTTCAGCGCCGCACCCACTTCGGGACCGGGTCCGACGCCGTAGCGCTCCATCACCTCGTTGCCATCGATCAGCGGCCGTTCCGCCGCCCGGCGCTCCTCCTCGGCCAGCCGGGCGATCCGGGCCTCCATCTCGTCCACATGGTGTTGGAGGTCGGCCGCCTTCTGGCGATTCCTAGTGGTGCAGTCAGCTCGCACCAGCTCATTCAGATACCCCAGCAAGGGGCCGGCCTCACGGGCGTAGCGGCGCACGGCGGCATCGCTCCAGCCGTCGGCGTACCCCTTGAATCGGCCCGACAACCGCACCAGCTCGCTCACGTCGTCCACCAACTGCTCGGAATAGCCCAGCGCGGCAAGCCGCTTGCGGGTCATGCGGGCCCCCACCGCCTCGTGGTGGTAGAAGGTCACCGCGCCCTGCTCATAAGAACGGGTGCGGGGCTTGCCCACATCGTGGAACAGCGTGGCCAGCCGCAGAATCAGATCAGCGCGGGTCTTGGCCACCACCGCGATGGTGTGGGCCAGAACGTCCTTGTGGCGGTGGATGGGGTCTTGCTCCAGGCGGAGCGCGGGCAGCTCGGGAACTATCTCGTCGGCGAGGCCAGAGTCAACCAGATTCCATAGCGGCGGGGCAGGGTCCTCGGCCAGCAGAGCGGCCGTCAGAATCTCCCGGCGCTCGTCGACGGTGGCAGCTACCGCTCCTCCTTGAACACGACGTGCTTGCGGGCCACCGGGTCGTACTTCTTCAGCTCGATCCGCTCCCGGTCGTTGATCCGGTTCTTGGTGGTCACGTAGGTATAGCCGGTTCCCGCGGTGGACTTAAGCTTGATGATGGGACGCTTGTCGCTGGCCATGGCAATCAGACTTTCTCGCCGCGTTGGCGCATCTGGGCGATCACCTTCTCGATGCCGTGCTTGTTGATGGTCTTAAGGCCCTTGGCCGACACGTTGAGGGTTACCCAGCGCTTCTCCGACGGCAGCCAGAAGCGATGCTTGTGGACGTTCGGGTTCCACCGGCGCCGCGTCTTGCGGTGCGAGTGGGACACGTTATTGCCGAAGGATGGGCGACGACCGGTCACCTGGCAGACCTTGGACATAGGTGTCCATGTTACTGGCCCCGCTACGGCTACCGGCAAGCGGGATAAGCACTGACGACAAGGATCACGACAAAAGGTCGGGATAGGGTCGCCGCCATGAAACTCGGACTGGTCTGGGGATATTGGGGCCGCGGGATACCCGAGGGCTTCGTGCCGCTAACCCAAGAGGCAGAGCGTTTGGGCTACGACTCGGTGTGGACGGCGGAGTCGTGGGGCTCCGATGCGTTCTCGCCGCTGGTATGGCTGGCCGCCCACACCGAGCGAATCCGCTTGGGCACCGGCATCGTGCAATTGGCTGCCCGCACCCCCACCGCCACCGCAATGCACGCCGTCACCGCCGACCACCTCTCCAACCAGCGCCTCATTCTGGGGCTGGGAGTGTCCGGTCCCCAGGTGGTGGAGGGATGGTACGGCCAGCCCGGCAACCGCCCCCTGGCCCGCACCCGGGAGTACGTGGAGATCCTTCGTCGGGTGTTCGCCCGCGACGGCTATTTGACCTTCGAGGGCGACTACTACAACCACCCCTACAAGGGCGAGGGCGACACCGGCTTGGGCAAGGCGCTCAAGATCATGACCCATCCTCCCCGGGCCGACATCCCCATCTTCATCGGCGCCGAGGGTCCCAAGAACATCGCCCAGACGGTGGAGATCGCCGACGGCTGGCTGCCGCTGTACTACTCGCCGTTCCGCCCCGAGGTGTACGCCGATTCGATCGCCGGGCGATCAGACGACTTCGAGATCACCGTCCACACCACCATCAAGGTCACCGGCGACTCGCCCGAAGAACTGGCCGAGGCGCTGTTCCCCACCAAGGCCTCGCTGGGCTTCTACATCGGCGGGATGGGGGCCAAGGGCCAGAACTACCACACCAAGCTGATGGCCCGGATGGGCTTCGAGGAGGAAGCCCACCACATCCAAGACCTGTTCTTCGAGGGCCGGCGAGAGGAAGCCATCGCCGCGGTGCCCGACCAGTTCGCCGACGAGATCTCCCTGGTGGGCTCGCCCGAGCGAATCCGCGACCGGCTGGCGGGCTGGGAGGAGAGCCCGGTTACCGGCATCAATGTGGGGGCTCGCAGCGCAGAAGAACTTCGCACAATCGCCGAGGTCATCCTCGGTTAGGGATAATGACCCCATGAGCGAGCCCATCACCTTTTACTTCGACCCGCTTTGACCATGGTGCTGGCAGACAGCCCGTTGGGTTCGTCAGATTGAAGATGCCGGTGAGGTGAGCATCACCTGGGGTCTGTTCTCGTTGGCCATCGTTAACTTTGACAAGCCCATGGACGGGTTCGACCCCGACCGGGGCGTGGGGGTGCGCTCGCTGCGCACCGCGGTGAAGGCCCGCGAGGTGGGCGGCAACGACGGCATCGGCGCCTATTACCAGGCCATCGGTCGCCGGGCGTTTGACTTGGTGGAGTCGGTGGACGAGCTAGACACCATCCGGGCTGCCGCGGTGGACGCCGGATTCGACGCCAGCCTGGTGGACGACGCCCTGGCCGACGACAGCACCTGGGAGACGCTGAAGTCCGAGCACGCCGTCTTGTGCGACGAGACCCGCAGCTTCGGCGTGCCCACCATCCGCTTGGACGACGGCCAAGGCCCGGCGCTGTTCGGCCCAGTTATCAGCAACCCGCCGGAGTCCATCGAAGAGGCGGTGGAGTTGTGGCGCCATGTGCGCTGGCTGACCGCCTACGACAACTTCGCCGAGCTAAAGCGCGACCGTCTGCCGCCCGATCTGGAGGCCTATAGACGGAGGTACAGCGACGACGGCTGACGCTTCCCCGGAAGCGGCTGCGTCACCCCGCCCGCTTTGGCGGCGGCGGGGCGCGCGGTGGTTCGCTGCCGCAATAGTGGTTGCACAGCTCGGGCTGGTGGCCAACGGCTACCGGGACCCGCACAACTACTTCGCATTCCAGCCCTTCAACGAGTCGAGCACCTATGCGGTGGAGTTGGTGCGGGTGCTAGGTGACGGCGAGCGGTTGGCGGTTCCCCACGGGCGCTGGGAGGGCTACGACTGGGACGAGCTGATCGGTTGGCGGGCGTTGCAGGGGCCCTGGCGCCAGCGCCACGCCTTCTCCGGGGTGGACGCGGTGGTGGACTACCTGGACCACGCCCTGGACTGGATGGCCGACAACACCCCCAACGACACCCAGACCCTCTACCTTGAGGCCACCGTCACCTACTACCGCAACGCCCGCGGCCCCTACGTCACAGTGATCCACAGCCACAACCGGGATCTGGGTGGCCCATGACGGCTGCGGTTGCTCCCCCGGCGAGCGCCGATCGGCGAACCCGGTGCCGCCAATGGCTACAGGAGGCGTTCGACGAGCCAGCCAGCGTGCGGGGGGTGGCCATTGTGCGCATCGTGCTAGGGCCGTCGGTCATCTGGCACCTGCGACCCTTCCTGGCCGACGCGCTCAACGGCGTTACCTACCTCGATGTCTTCCAGCAGAAGTGGTGGCCGTGGGTGCCCAATGCGCCTGCCGGGCTGTATATGGCGCTGTTGTGGATCGGTGTGGCCGCCGCGGTGCTGATGACCGTGGGCCTGTGGTCGCGAGCCGCTACTTGGGTGACCTTGGCGGTGGTGGCCTACAACTTCTTCTTGTCGGAGACCCACTTCCGCCACAACCGGGCCTTTTTGATCATTCTCTTGGCCGGTGTGGCCCTGTGCGACAACGGCCGAGTGCTCTCGCTGGACGCCCGGCGCCGCCAACCTCTTGATGACCGGGCCTTGGTGTGGCCGGTGTGGCTGCTTCGGTTCGAGGCCGCCGCCATCTACTTCGCCTCGGGATTCTCCAAGTTGATCGACCCCGACTGGGTGGGTGGCCGGGTGATGCACGACCGCACCCTGCGCTACCAGGACGATGCCCGCGAGGTGTTGGGCGACACGCTGGGCGACCCCCTATTGGAGGTGTTGACGGCCCGGGCCTTCCAATGGGTTCTGTCGCCGGTGGCGGTGGCCACCGAGCTGTTCATCGCCTTCGGCCTCTGGTTCCGCCGCACCCGGCTGGCCGCTGTGTGGGTGGCGGTGGCTTTCCACGTGGGCATCGAGGTGAGCGCGCAGGTGGAGGTGTTCAGCGTGATCGCCATCGGAGCGCTGGCCATCTGGGCCACCCCGTCCACCCGCGACCGCACGCTGGTCACCCCCAGCCGCTGGGTTCGATGGCTCGATTGGACGGCCCGGTTCGACATCACCGTTGCGCCGGGGGCATCGTGGCGCATGGTCGATCGCGACGGCACCGTGCTTGAGGGCCAAGCCGCCCGCCAGTTTGTGAGGACCCGGCTGCCGGCCACGTTCTTGTTCTCCCGGTTCTGGCGGTACCCGTGAACACTCTGTCGTGGATGCGGTGGCTGCCATCTAGCAGGGCCACGCGCCGAGTCATCGCATGGGCGGTGCTGTGGGTGCTTGCTGCCGGGCTGTTGCGGGTGACGCTGGCCGCCCCCGAGGTGTGCCCTGCGTTCACTCGTGCCGATACACAACAGTCGATCGACGCGGCAGCCGATTGGATCGTCCGCACCCAGGAGCCCTCTGGGCGCTACCTGTATGAATACAACCGGAGCACCGAGTCTGCGGTGCCGGGCTACAACCTGGTCCGCCATGCCGGGGGAACGCTGTCGCTGTATCAGCTGGCCATAGTGCAAGAGGGCCACAACCACCAGGTGGTGGAGGCCGCCGACCGGGGCATGAACTACCTGCTGGATCGGGCGGTGGATACCGGAAATGGGGGCATGGGGCCGGCCCTGTCGCCCCGGGGGCCGGTGAAGACAGGGACTGCCTCGCTGACTCTGGTGTCGCTAGCTCACCGGCGCATCCTCACCGGCGACCAGAGCTTCGACGGGGAGATGCGAGCTCTGGGTCGGTTCCTCATGGGCCAGCAGCTGCCCGACGGCGGGATGCTCAATTTCTGGGACCCTAAAACGGGGGCTCCGACCCCGGATATAAGGTCTCGCTTCGCCACTGGCGAGGCAGCCTGGGGGCTGGCGCTGATGCACGAGGCCTTCCCCGACGAGGGATGGGACACCCCGGTTTGGGACATCATGGACTATCTGGCCACCGACCGGGACGAGTTGGAGGAGCTTTGGCCCCCTCCCTGGCCCGACCAATGGGCCGCCTACGCCTTGGCTGAGATGGCCGAGTGGGGCCTCGAAGAGCACCACCTCGACTACGCCCAGCGCCTGGCCGGGCGCTTCGGCCAGATGATCCGCTGGGACGCCCAGCGGGAGGGCGTGGCCGAGATAACCCACCTGCCCATGCCCCGGGGCGGCGGCTACGGGACCATCCTGGAGGGGCTGGGCGCACTGGAGTGGCTGTGGCTGAACGAGTCTCGCCTGGCCAGCGCCCCGCTGCGGGAGCGTTTGGAGTGCGGGGCGGTTCGCCTGGCCGAAGCCCAGGATGCCGACGGTGCTTGGTATTACGACGATCTGACCAGGGTGGACGACCAGCAGCACGCCGTCTCCGGCCTGTTGATGGCCGCGTATCAATTCGACCTGAGAGGAATGAAACCATGAAAGCAGAAACACCATGAGCGGGCTCGGACCGGTGATGTTGATGGTGCTGGCCGCGGCCAACCCGGCCGCGGGAGCGCTGAGCGTGGCCTGGCGCCCCTCCAATCGGGATCAATGGCGGCCCCGGGTGGCGCTGGCCGTGGCCGCCGCGGTGGGCGCACTGTGGGTGGTGGCCGCGCTGGCCGACCCCATCCTCGACGCCCTGTCGGTGACGACCGGCACCTGGCGACTGGCCACCGCCGTGCCGTTCGCAATAGCCGGAGTGCGGTGGATGGTATTCCCCGCCCGCCCCATCCACGACGAGCCCCGGGCCGGTACCCAGATGGCCCTCATCGCCCTAACCTTGCTGTTCACCCCCCAGTTGGTGGCCGTGGTGCTGGCCACCGCTGCCCAAGACGGAACCCTCCGCACCATGGCCGGAGTGATCCTCGCCGCCGCCCTCACCGCCGCCCTCCTCTGGTTCCGAGCCACCCCCACCCCCCTGCTGTCAGCAACCGCCCGCCTCCTCGGCGGCCTAGCCATTGTCCTCGCCATAGCCCTAGGAGTAGACGGCACCCAGACGATCTGAGCACCGCAGCCAGCCAATTCAGCTTTGGCGGAACTCTCGGAGGCCGTCGGCCGGGGTCCAGGTCTCGATCACCAGTTCTCGTCCCTCGACGCGGGTCAGCGTGGCGCGCGATATGCGAGCAGTGAACAGGGCCATCGTGTCGTGTGGGTTGTCGATGGGCATCCGGTGTCCGGCCACGAACAGGTCAACTTCCTCAGGGGTGGCAACCACCGCCTGGCCATCGATGCGGGCATCGCCGAGCGGCAATTCCTCGGTGTCCGGCGAACTGTGCAGCGAGAACCTCGGGTCGCGTAGCAGGTCCGCCGCCTTGCGCGAACCCGGCATCATCCCCAGCCACAGATGCCCGTCTCGGATCGGCACCTCCATCCCGGACAACCGAGGAGACCCATCCCGACGCAACGTGGCCATCACCGCATGAACATGGCTCTCGAACCGCAGCCGGATCCGCTCGGCCAACTCAGGAGCCTGCACCTCAATAAGATCCCAGGGAACGGGCATCGGATCGCTCACTGGCACCACGCTAGATGGCGTCGTCTGCCTGAGATGGCAAGCGCGCAAAGTACCGGGCATGCCATCTCGGGTCGAATGTGTCACTGGCGTCAATAAGGTTGTCCTGTGTAGTTGCAGCGAGCTTTGCACGGGTGCCCTGTGAGGGTTGCCTGTGTGCTGGCCACGCATTTGAGGGCAAAGGTGGAGATGAGCCGGCATCGCCATCTGGCCGACAGGCCCGTGCTGATCGTCGACGGCGATCCGTCGACGGCGAGGACTCTGGTTGTCGATCACTTCCCTGCCGCGGTTGGGGTGAGGGAGGGCATGACCCTGGAGGAGGCGATGTCGCACCACACCGGCGCCGTGGTGCTGGACGCCGACGAGCCCTGCTATCGCCAAGTTTTCAGCCGCATGGTTGCTGCGTTGCAGCAAGTGAGCGACCGGGTGGAGGCGGCTGATCTCGGCACGGCCTATGTCCGGTTGGACGGGCTGGAAGGGCTGTACGGCAGCGAAGCGGGCGCGGTCTCGGCGCTGATGAGCGCGGTTCCCGCCGAGCTGAGCCCTCGGGCGGGGACAGCAGACGCCAAGTTCCCCGCCTTCGTCGCGGCCCGCACCCGCCGCGGCCCGGGCGCCTGCGGAGTGGGCGACGATGTGGGCGCTTTCCTCGCCCCGCACAGCATCGACCTGCTTCCCGTCTCGGCCGCCATGAGGGGCGACCTGCACCGGTTCGGCCTGCACACTATGGGCGCTGTTGCATCGGTGAGCGGGCATTTGCTCTCCGACCGGTTCGGCCTCGAGGGCTTGCGGGCGTGGTCGCTGTGCAACGGCATCGACGACACCCCCGTGGTACCGACAACGTGCGAGGAGCCGGTAGTGGAGCGCATCTCGCTGCCGCTGCACTCCATAACCCTGGAGGCTCTGTTGATGGCGGTGGAGACCCTTTTGCTGCGGGCGTTCGCCCGGCCGGAGGTGAACGGCCGCCACGCCGGGTCGGCACACCTGCTGTGCGAGGCGCCGGGCTGGCCGGCGTGGGAGCACAGTGCCCGGTTCAAGCAGCCCGTCGGCGAGTGGGAGCGGGCCTCCGAATTGGTCCGGCACCGGTTGGAGGCCGATCCGCCCCGTCGTCCCGTCGAAGACGTGACGCTCACCCTGTCGGACTTCACCGGCCAATCGGTCGCCCAGCTGACGCTGCTGAAGGACGCTCGCCGCGACCGGCTGGGGCGGCTCGTAGAGGCCGATCGCCGGCTGCGACCGCTGATGGGAGGCGGCCATGCCCTGTACCGGATCGCCGGTGTGGCGCCGTGGCATCCGGTGCCGGAGATGCGGTTCCTCCAGATGCCCATCGACCCGTCGGCCCAGGACATCATCAGGCCGCTGCTGACGCCGAGACCGGTGGACGTGCGCGAGAACGCCGACGGCGAGCCGCGGTCGTTGCGGGCGGGCCGGTGCTGGACGGAGGTGGCCCGCATCGACGACCGGTGGACATTCGACCTGTGGTGGCTTCCCAAACCGGTGGCCCGCTCCTACTACCGGGTCGACCCCGGCGACGGGCAGTTGATCACCTTGTTCCAAGACTGCGTCGAGAGCCGCTGGTACCGGCAAAGCGTCTGATTGCGAGTTGATGGATTGAGGACTGGGCGGCTGATTGGATGAGCGACTTCTAATGGCGAACTGGGTGGAGCTTCGGGCCAAGAGCTTCTTCTCCTTCGGGGAGGGGGCGTCGCATGCCCACGAGCTGCTGGCGCAGGCCAAGCAGTTCGGCTATCCGGCCCTAGCCCTGACCGACACCAACCTTTGCGGGGCGCTGGAGTTCGCCCGCCTGGCCAAGAGCCTGGGCACCCAGCCCATCACCGGTGGGGAGCTCACGCTGACCGACGGCTCGAAGCTCGCCCTTTTGGCCGAGACCCGGGCCGGGTACTCCAACATCTCGCGCCTGTTAACCTTGGCCAACGCCGCCGACCGCCGGGACCCGAAGCTCGACCCCGCATACCTGCCCGACCACTGCGAGGGCGTGGTTCTTTTGACCGGCGGGCGCGACGGCCCGCTATCCCGGCTGGCAGAAAACGACCGCATCGGTGAGGCCCACGGCCTTTTGCGGCAATACCTCGACTGGTACGGGCCGAATTCGGTGTACGTCGAGCTCCAGCAGAACTTTTTGGCCGGCGACACCGACCGCAACCGCAAGCTGGTCAGGCTCGCCGCCGAGGCTGGCACCCGGGTGGTGGCCACCAACGACGTCTGCTACCACTCTCCGGAACGGGCCCGGCTCCAGCACGCGCTGGTCGCCGCCAAGCTCAACACCACCATCGATCAGGCCCTGCGGTACCTGCGGCCCAACCACCATCTGCACCTGAAGCCCCCGGCCGAGATGGAGCGGCTCTTCGCTGAGTGCCCGCAGGCGGTGGCCAATACCCTTCGCGTCGCCGAGCAGTGCTGCTTCGACCTCAGCACCGACCTGGGCTACGCCTTGCCCGATGCCGCAGTGCCCCCCGGCGACACGCCTTTGAGCTATCTGGAGCAACTCTGCCGGGAGGGTGCCGTCCGGCGGTACGGCAGCGTCACCTGGGAGGTGGAGCGCCGCCTGGCCGAGGAGTTCGGTTTGATCGAGCGGCTCAACCTGGCCGGGTTTCTGCTGCTCTACCGCCAGATCGCCCTTTTGGCCCAGCAGATCCTGGTGGAGCGGGGCGAAGTCAGCCCCGAGGTGTCGATCGAGGAGAGGCCGCCGGGACGGGGGCGGGGCTCGTCGGTGGCCCTGCTCGTCGGATACCTCATCGGCATCAGCCATGTGGACCCCCTGAAGTGGGACCTCACCCTGGAGCGCTTCATCTCCGAGGACATGACCACGCTGCCCGATATCGACCTCGACTTCCCCCGAGGGCTGCGCGACGAGCTGATCGAGCGGGTCCACGCCCATTTTGGGCCCGAGCACGCCGTGTTGGCCGGAGCCGTCACCACCTACAAGGTCAAGGGCATCATCCAAGACCTGGGCAAGGCCCTGGGACTGCCCCCAGAGCGCCTGTCGCTGCTGTCAAAGCGGCTGGGTTCCCACCACGCCGCCGACCTGCGCCAAGAGATGACTGAGCTGGCGGAGTTCAAAGACAAGGTGGGCGCCCCCCGATGGCGAGACCTGCTCGATCTCGCCCCCCAGCTGATGGGCGCCCCCCGGGGGCTGAGCCAGCACGTGGGCGGCATGGTGCTGAGCAGTTCGCCCATCCCGGAGATGGTCCCCATCCGGGCCGGGGCCACCGACGGCCGCTACATCATGGACTGGGACAAAGACAGCGTGGCCGACGCCAACTTTGCCAAGATCGACATCTTGTCGCTGCCGGTGCTCGACCAGATCGACGAGGCCCTCGACCTCATCGAGGACCGGGAGGGCCACCGGCCCGACCTGGGCCGGATCAGCCCGGAGGACCCCAGCGTCTACGACATGATCAACGCCGGCCTGTGCAAGGGGGTGTTCTTGCTCCAATCCCCCGCGCAGCTGAAGATGGCCCAGCGGCTGAAGTCGCGCAACCTCCTCGACCTGGCCTATCAAGTGGCCCTCATCCGCCCCGGCGTGGGCACCCAGGGCAGTGCGGTGTCCCAGTTCGTGGAGCGCTACCGCCACGGGGCGGAGTGGGGCTACGACCACCCGCTGGAAAAGCGCGCCCTGGAGCGGGGATACGGCATCATCGTCTGGCAGGAACAGGTGGTGCAGCTAATCGAGGACGTGGCCGGAATGACCGCGTCAGAGGCCGACGAGGTGCGCCGCTCCTTCGCCCGGCCCAACAACGAGCGCCTGATCGCCATGCACTGGGAGCGCTTCGCCGAGGGCGCCCGCCAAAACGGTGTCTCCGAAGCCGCCGCCGAAAGGATCTTCTCCAAGATCAACGGCCACTACATGTTCCCGGAGTCGCACTCCCACGCCTTCGCCGTGACCGCCTACCAGGCAGCATGGCTGAAGCGCTACCACCCGGTGGAGTTCTTTGTGGCGCTGATGAACAACCAGCCGATGGGCTTCTACCCCATGGAGACGCTGAAACAGGACGCCCGGCGCTTTGGCGTGGCGTTTCTGAACCCGTGCGTCAACCGGAGCCGAGCGGTGTGCTCGCCCGAGGGAGGCTCGGTGCGGCTGGGGCTTCAGTTCATCAAGGATGTGGGGGAGGAATCGGCAAAGCTCATCGTGGAGGAGAGGCAAAGGCAAGGCCCCTACGCCACCGCCGGGGATCTGGTGCGCCGGACAGGGTTGAAGCCCCAAGCCGTGCTCTCGCTGGTGGAGTCCGGGGCGTTCGACGCCATCGCGGCAAACCGAAGGGAGGCGCTGTGGGAGTCGGGGCTGCAAACCCGGCCCTCAAGAAACGGCCAAACTGCCCTTTCGCTGTCGACCGAAGACCGCGTGCCCCAGCTCGACGACTTCACCGAGGGGGAGAAGATGATGGGCGAGTACCGGGCCATGGGCATCTACCCCCGAGGCCACCTCATGGAGTTCCTCCGGCCGACCCTCGGCCCCGGTGTGCTCCCCACCGCCGCCGTGGAGAAGTGCCGCGAGGACGATCTGGTCACCGTCGCCGGCTGGCCGGTGGCCAGACAGCACCCTCAGGGGCGCGACGGCACGGTCTTCGTGACCATCGAGGACGAGACCGGCGACACCCAGGCGATCGTCTATTCCGACTTGTTCGCCCGCCGCCGCCGAGAGCTGAGCAGCCAGGTGGTCGTGATCACCGGGCGCGTTTCCACCTGGGACGGGACCGTGAACTTGGTGGCTACCGACCTGCGCGGCATCCACTCGGGCGTAGCCATGCCGCCGTCACACGACTGGCGATGAGACGGTGCCGGGGATTGGTCGGTGGTCCCGATCAGGCTCATAATGGGATCGAGATGTGCGGCCGGTACAGCCTGACCGCCAGCCTGCAAAAGCTTGCGGAGCGGTTTGAATTCGATAGCGAACAAGAGATCTTCCAGCCCAGATACAACATCGCCCCCACCCAGCAAGTCTTCACCGTCATCGGCGGCGAGACTCGTCGAGCCGGCTTCATACGCTGGGGGCTGATCCCATCGTGGTCGAAAGGCGGCCACCTCGGTCGTACCATCATCAACGCCAGAGCGGAAACGGTGGCCGAGAAGCCCACTTTCCGCGACTCGCTGGGGCGTCGGCGATGTCTCGTGCTGGCTGATGGCTTCTACGAGTGGCAGCAGGTCGGCAGCACCAAGCGCCCCATGCGGGTGACAATGCGGTCCGGTGAGCCCTTCGCCTTCGCCGGACTCTGGTCGATCACCAGCGACCCCGACGGCAACCGAATCTCTTCGTGCGCCATCATTACCACTGAGGCCAACGACCTGCTCAGACCCATCCACCATCGGATGCCGGTCATTCTGCCTGAAGAGGCGGAGGACATCTGGCTGGATCGCACCCTCGACGACTGCGACGCGTTGACACAACTCCTCGAGCCTTACCCAGACGACCCCATGGAGGCGTTTGAGGTCTCTAAGCTGATCAACTCGGCCTCCAACGACATCCCCGAGGTTGCTGCACCAGTCCAATGAGCACGAAGTCTCCCCTATGAGAACCGCCCAGAGTGGCACGACCCGGTTGGTTTGCCTGCTTGCCTCGATCGCCCTAGTCATGGCCGCTTGCGGTGGCGATGACACTGGGGTCTCGCCCTCCGCAACCGCTGAGGCCACGGCGGCTCCCACAGTCGAAGCCACCCCGATGGCCACCTCGTCGATCACTCCTTCGCCCACCGCGGAGCCGACTGCCGCGACCACGTCTCGGCCCACCGAAGCGCCGACACCCGAGCCCACGCGGCCTGAGCCGACTCAAGCACCCTCAGCCACTCCTGTTTCCACCCCCGATCCGACGCCCGAGCCCACCCCCGAACCCACGCCGACCGCCGATGCAGGCACCACCATCGAGTTGGAGGTGGCCGGAGGCAAGCCGGTGGACGGTGTGCAGCGCCATCGGATCGACGCCCGAGAATCCGTCACCATCATCGTGTTTGGCGATACCACCGACGAGCTCCACATCCACGGCTACGACCTGGTGGTGAGGTTCTCCCCCGGCCGGCCTGGAACTATCACCTTCGAGGCCGACATCCCCGGTATCTTCGAGGTGGAGACCCACCACCACGGAGATCTGGTGATGGAGCTCCAGGTGGGATAACTCTGGCGTGACCATGCTCAACACCGTCTTAGCCCACGGGGTGGGGTCGCGGGGCGATCTGCCCCTGCCGTTCTATCTGTTCGGCATCGGCGCGGCCGTGGCCCTCATGGCCACCTTCGTCAGCTTGAGCTTTTTCTGGCATCGGGCCTGGCTGCCGACGGCTGCCTCAGGCCGGAATCTGGGCATGGCCTTCGGTCGGGTGCTCGATGTGGTGGCGGTGCCGGCCCGTTTGGCCTCACTGGCGCTGTTCGTGCTGGCCCTGGCCAGCAGCGTCAGCGATTCGCAGGTCGGAAGCCAGCGGTTCGGACCCCTCACGGTATATGTGGCCCTTTGGGTGGGAATGGCGATGGTGGCCGCGGTGTTAGGCGACGTGTGGCGGGTGCTCAACCCCTTCGAAACCATCGCCGGAGCCATCGAGTGGGCCGCGGGAAAGCTGGGCCTGCCCCAGATCGACGACACCGGCGAGATCCCCGGCGGCTACTGGCCGGCGGTGGTGGCGCTGGGATGGTTCATGTTCTTCGAGCTCTGCTACCACGACGGCACCACCAACACCGCGGTCGGCGGGGCCATGATCGCCTACACGGTGGGGATGGTCGGAGGATCGGCAGTGTACGGTCGGCGCTGGCTGCGCCAAGCCGACGGGTTCGGAGTGCTGTTCTCGCTGCTGGCCCGAATGTCACCGCTGTACCGGGACGACACCGGTGCCATACGACTGAGGCCTCCCCTGTCGGGGCTGACGACCCTTGCCCCCCGCCTCGACCTGCTAGCCGTGCTGTTAGTGGTGCTGGGCGGGACCACGTTCGACTCGCTGGCCGGCAGCACCCTGTGGCCCGATCTGGTGGGCACCCACCGAGGATGGACCGCCACCGGGATCAACACCTTGGGGATGATCATCGTCATCGCCATCATGGCGGCGCTCTACTACCTGGGGTCGCTGGCTGTGGGCTGGTTCACCAACCAGACCGCAGCCGAGGTGGCCCGGCGCTTCGCCCACTCCCTGGTACCCATCGTGTTGGGATACACCGTGGCCCACTACTTCTCACTGCTAGTGCTCGACGGCGGCCAGAACTTCCTGCGCCTGCTGTCCAATCCGTTCGACCGCGGCTCCAACTGGTTCGGAACCGCCGACTGGGCGGTGAACTTCTTCCTGGTTTCCACCGATGCCATCGCCTGGGTGCAGTTCTCAGCCATTGTCGTTGGCCACATCGCCGCGGTGCTGGTGGCCCACGACCGCGCCGTGGAGACCAGTGACGCCAGTGAGGCCACCTGGGCCCAGCGGCCCATGCTCCTGGTCATGGTGTTTTACAGCGTGGTCGGCCTCTGGCTCCTCCAAAAGGCCTGAGCGAGCACGACCGAGGCGCCCAAACTCAGAATACAGTGGGGCATGGCAACCCAAGCCGAATTGGTCCACCTGAAAGACGATGAGCCGCTGGAGCACGTGCTGGAGGTGCTCGGTGCCGACGGAGCCGTGATTGTGGAGGAGTGCTTCAGCAACGAGGTGATCAATGAGATCCTCGCCGAGCTGATGCCCTATGTCGAGAAGCCCGACTCCAACCGGACTCACATCAGCCCGACAATCGCTGCTTTTTTCGGCGAACACACCCGCCACGTCACCGGGCTGGCCTCCAAATCGCCCACCTTCGTGGCCGAGGTGCTGTTGCACCCGCTGATGCTCGACGTCGCCGACGCGGTGCTGGGACCCAACTGCGCCGACATCCAAGTAAACGTGGCCCACATGCTGATGGTGGGACCGGGGGCCCAAGCCCAGTTTCCCCACCGGGACGAGGACGTGTGGGTACACATGCCCCAGCCCAGCCCGGAGATGGAGCTGTCGTCGGTGACCGCGCTGTGCGATTTCACCAAGGAAATCGGCGCCACCCGGGTGGTGCCCGGCAGCCACTGCTGGGAGATGGACCGCCAGCCCGAGCCCCACGAGTTCGCCGATGCTGAGATGCCCGCCGGCTCCCGGGTGATCTACCTGGGTTCGACCATCCACGGGGCCGGCACCAACTCCACTGCCAACCAGCACCGACCCGCCTTCCACCTGAGCTACATGCTGGGCTGGCTGCGCTCGGAGGAGAACAACTGTCTAGCCACACCCCCTGACATCGCCCGCACCCTCCCCCGCCGGGCCCAAGAGCTGCTCGGCTACGACGTTCACTATGCCATCAACGACGGTGGGGGCTACCTCGGCGCCCTAGACATGAAGATCCCCGCCGACATGCTCGCATCGGGAGAGCTCTAATCGCCCACCGAAGCAGGCGATTGTCACAGGACTAGCAATCAGTCGGGGACGGTGAGCGTGTCGCCGAGGCTGATGGTGCCCGCCATGGTGATCTCGGCGTTGGTACCGAAGCAGGCGAAGGCCCCGAAGTCGAATTCCTTGCGGGCGGTGGCAGCGAGCACTTGCAGGACGCCTTTTGCCTGTTCGTAGGCCGGCTGGGCCAAGGTGGTCATCACGCAGCGGGGGGTGGCGTCGCCGATCCGAAGCTCAGCGTCGCCGATCTTGATGTCGAGATCTCTCCAGGCCAGATCAGCGAACTCCCCAGAACCGGTGTCGTCGTGGGCGTCGAGCACGATGTTGGGGCGAAATCGCTCGACACCGAGCGTGACGCCGTCCAGCAGGGATGCAAGGTGCACCATCGACTGGTTGACGATGATGTGGACAGCGGCGGCGTCGACAAACGAGGTCTTCTCGGTGAGCGCAGCGACAGGCAGATCGATCTCCACATCGGAGAGGACAGTGCCTGGAATCTCCGGCCACTCGCTGGCGTAGGTCTCCTCGCGGCCTTCTTCGACTTCGACCACTTGGATGGGTTCACCGAGCGCCTCGCTCAATGCGGCATCAAGCTCACCGCTGCCCACGGCGAACTCCCGGCCGTCGGGCGCGACGGCAACCAGCCCGCCATCGGCCAGGGTCTTGGCGCTCCATGAGAGGAGATGGCCGTAAGGTCGGGGCCGTTTGGCACTGGCGATCTTGCCGGTTTCGGTATTGCGCACCGCCCACCGCCTATCCCCGACAACCGCGCTAGTCCGAAGCTCCAGGCTCTCCACCCTCTCCCCGCCCATCGACTTGACGGGATACCGCCACAGCTCAGATATCGAATAAGTCGTCATACAGAGCTTCCAGCAGGATTCTAAAGGTCTGCTTCGTGCAATTGTGCCCAGGGAACCAAGCTCTCCTCGCTTCGCTCTTGAAGCTGGTCACCTCCGTACACCGCAGTCAGGTCGCACGAGTGCAGGCCTTGAAGATGGGCAGCAACCCGACGGGCGGTCTTGAGAAAGCTGGTTGACGGAGTGGCAGCGGACTTTGCCTCGATCAGAGCGACTCGCTCAGGGTGCTCGATTACCAGGTCGACTTCGGTCCCGCTGCGATCGCGGTAGAACGACAGGCCCCGGGTCAGCCCTTGATGCGTACGCTGCTTGGCAATCTCTGAAACGGCCCACGTCTCGAAAATCGGACCCCTGAGCGGGTGCGAGACGAGCTGCAGGGGGGAGCGGATGCCCAGGAGGTGGCAGACGAGGCCAGTGTCGTAGAAATACATCTTGGGCATCTTGACCAGGCGCTTTCGCTGGTTGGAGTGAAACGGCGGGAGCAAGAACACCACGAAGCTGGCTTCCAAGATGCTGAGCCAGGCTTTTGCCGTCGGCTGGGACACCCCGCAGTCGTCGGCCAACGACGAGAGGTTGGCCAGCTGCGCGGTGCGACCGGCACAAAGCTGGACGAACCGTGCGAACGCTGAGAGGTCTCCCACGTTCCGCAACGTTCGCACGTCGCGCTCGAGGTAGGTGGCGATATACGAGCTGATCCACTCGGTTGGATCGAGGCCTCGGTCATAGATACGGGGATAGCCCCCGGTGATGAGCGCCTCCTCCAAGCTCTGGGGGTAGCGGGGAAAGCGGATCGCCTCGCCGCGGCTGAGCGGCAGCAGGTGGTGAACCGAAGTACGGCCAGCCAGCGACTGATTGACCGACTCAAGCAGAGAGAAATGCTGCGAACCGGTAAGGATCCAGCCTCCTGGTGCCGGATCGGCGTCGATGAGACCTTGGAGATACGACGGTAGGTCGGGTGCCCTCTGCACTTCGTCGATGATCGCCCCTGTTGGGTACTGGGCTAAGAACGCCCTGGGATCATCAGTCGCAAACGAGCGAACATCGGTCGCCTCCAGGCTGACATAGGGATGGTCGGGAAACACCGACCGGCAGAGGGTGGTCTTCCCGCTCTGGCGTGGACCCGTGAGCGTGATCGCTGGCGCATTCCGCGCTGCCTGCTCCAGTCTCGGGGCCAGATCCCGGTCGATCATCATGATCTCAAGTCTAAACAAAGTTGGCTGATTCAAAATTCAATTTTTAATCAGCCAACTAGACAGTGAGGTTCGCGCTGGACAAACAGCTTCGAGAGTCAGAACTGGACCTCCCTTCGAGGGCCACCACACTCCGTACTAGAGCTTGCTCTCGGGTCAGTCGGCTAGTTGCTCCAAGAACTGGGCGAAAGTTCTGTTGAGGTCGTAATCGGCGGTATCGATTTTGGACAGTCGGTCGTAGGCCTCGGCCATGTCGCTGGCCCGCTGCTCGGCGTAGGCGCGTGGGTGATAGTGGGTGGGAATCAGGAAATGTCCCTCCGCTAATCCGTCGAAGGCTCGCTGGGCGACGGTTTCTGCGCTCATGCCCATCTGCTCCATGAACGCCCCCACGCCCGGGTCGTTGTCTGCGCTGCCGCCCAAGTGATCGGGGCGCTGGCGGGTGGAGTTCCACAGAAGGCTCGAGGTGAGACCGGGGCAGACCAAGCTGACCCCGACGTGGTCGGGCAGCTCGGCGCGCAGCACGTCGCACAATCCCAGCAGTGCATGCTTCGAGGCGGTGTAAGCACCGGCATTGGGGTGGGGAACGCCTACGGAGTGCTCTGAGCCGGTGGTCATGAGCCAGCCCTGTTCTGAGCTGGCGGCCATGAGCCGGCCGAAGCTCTGGAGCGTGTTGACCGTGCCCAAAATGTTGACCCTGACCACCCACTCGACATCGCTCGAAGCGGTATCCAGCAGCGGCGCCAACGCCGACATCACCCCGGCATTGGCACACACCAGGCCTGGGACACCGTGGTCGGCGGCGATTGCCTGGGCCAGCTCTTCGGTTCCCGCAGTGTCGGTCACGTCGCACCGGAGGGCTGCCGCGGATCCTCCATTGGCGACAATGCTGTCGGCCACGGCCCCGGCAGCCTCGAGATCCACGTCTGCAACCGCGACATGGCCGGCGCCTCGGTTTGCGGCCTCCAGCGCCAAGGCCGCTCCGATGCCGCTTCCTCCGCCGGTGACCACCACCGGCCTTCCCTCGATTTGAGCTCCCAAGGACTCCTCCTGTTCTGCTGGTCCTGTTCTAGCGGTTTTATCCTGGCGGCGTCAGTTCTCCAGAGCTTCGATCTGATCCAGTATTGGCAGCAGATACCGCAGAAATGCCTCAGGGTTCTCCTGCATCGGGAAGTGTCCCACATCGGCCATCTCGGTGTGGGTGGATCCGGCGATGGCCAGATGGGCCTCCCGGCCAGCCTCGACGGTGCCGGTGTAGTCGTATGCGCCGTTCATGATGTGGACCGCGGTGGCTGAGGTGTCTATCTCGCCGGCCCGGTCGCGGATGTCGTAGTCCTCCATGTAGTAGAAGAGGTCGCCCGAGAACGCCGGCGGCCACCCGGCGGAATACACCTGCGACACCTCCTTGACGTACGGCTCAGGCGAGGTGGGCGAGCACAGCCCCTCCATCATTCGGGCCTTGGAGTGGTTGCTCACTTGCGGGTGCCAGAAGCCGAAGAAGTCCTCCCGGTTGCCGCCGATGTGAAGCGTCCCTTCGAGGGCGATGACTGCCCGGAACTCGCCGGGATGGCGAAGCGCCAGCTCCAGGGCCAAAAGCCCTCCCACCGAGCAGCCCATGAACACCGGCTGATGCAGCCCCAGGGCCTGGGCCAGCGCCAAGGGCACCTGTCGCAGGAACTCACCGCGCAGCTCATACTCTTGCTCCCACCACCGGGGCTGCACAGGCGGCACCGACTTGCCGTGGTAGGGAAGGTCGTAGGCGATCAGGCGGAAGCGGTCGGTGATCTCAGCCGCCTCGAACAGATGCCGGTACTGGAGGCTGTTGGCCCCTGCGGTGTGCTGGCACAGCAGGGGGATGCCCGAACCCGCCTCCTCGTAGTAGATGCGGTGGTCGACACCGTCGATCTCAAGATGGATGTATCTGCCCACGGGGCTGTCGTGTCGGGGCAGGGGGCCGCTCTCGTCTACCTTCGTCGGCCGGTCGCCGCCGGGCGCCCGCAACAGCTCGCTGGCCCGCTCCACCGCAGGCAGGTACTGCCACAGCAAAAGCGGGTCGGTCTGGCCCCGCTGGAGACCCATATCGCCGAGGGCCAGCAACACCGAGATCTGGGCGTACCTGGGCGGCACAGGCTCCATAAGGGGGGCCCAAAGCTCCGCCGGCCCCGTGATGGCGATCACCCCGTCACCCTCGGCGGGCACCCCTGCGGTGATCTCGCCGTCCGCCACCGTGAAGCCGGTCCACGCCTCGCCGATGCCCAACCGCAGCCCGCCCGTCCAGTAGCGGACAGCCAAGCGCATCTCGCCATCGGCTGCACAGGCCGCAGCGAATTCAATCGGGTCAGGGGCGATGGTGCTCATCAGACTGGTACTCCGGCTGCTTCTAAAGAGCTGTTAAACGATGTCCAGGGTAGACAAGAAGGCTGTCGCCGCCGCCATGTTGCCCTCCACTTCGCATGCGGTGTGCCACGCTGAGCGACCCGTGCCCCACGATACGAAATCGACTGCGGTCGAGGTGACGACCACCTCACCGCCGCCACCGGATTCCACCACCAACCCGCCCGCCGGGTCGGGCCGTCGCACAGTCCACTCGCTCGCGCCGGGGCCTGTAAGGCAGATGGTGGTCGGCGCCAACAGCGAGTCGTCTAGCTCGGGCCCCTGCATCTGGGGCAGTCCCCACATCATCCACTGCACCACCGGCAGCATCTCTTCGTGGGTCGGTGCGGCCAGCTCCCGCTGGATCGGGCCAGCGGGCCCAACAATGTCGTGGTAGAGGTGGCAGAAGCAGTCGAAGGCCAACCCATTGGCCACAGCGTGCATGGGATAGGTGCCCAGCCCCGGAACCTCAATCTCGGTGGAGGCCAGCGGTTCCTCTTGAAGCCCCGGTAGGCGCTCCAGCCGCTCGGCGCCGAACCGCTCGAACTCGTCCATCACCTCGGCGACCGTCCAGCTTCGGCGGATGTCCACATGCACATCGTGCTCCCGTTCCCGGTTGGCGGGCAGCGGCAGTCGCTCCTCGGGCATCGGGAGCGGATCGATGATGCTGCGCGCCCCCGCCCCGATGTGGGCGATCACATCGCGCACTCGCCACCCTGGGCAGGCCGAGGGCGCCATCCACTCTTCCTCCGAGAACGTCTGGGCAACCTCGACGATCCTGTTATGGAAAGTCCGTAGTGCGGCAACACCCTCTATGGTCACCGGCTTATGCTTTACCTCTAATCGCTGCCTGTCAAGAGGCAGGGCGGCCAGTTCGGCAACGGGAGGCGGCATCGGTCGTGACTGCGGATCCAATCGAAGTGCCCCAGGCGGCCGTTCCCGGCCGGCGCACCCCGAGTTTCACGGCGGAATCGATGCCGCCCGCGCTCGGCCGTGCGCACCTCACCTCGGTGTGGGCCGAGCTGGTCGTCGAAGAGGGATCGGTAGAATTCGCCGACGAGGCGTCTAGAAGTGTGACTGTGACCGCGGGGCGGCGCGTCGCCATACCTCCCGATGTCAGCCACCATGTCGAGCCAGCACAAGATGCGGTGTTCCATGTCCAGTTCTACTCCTGACTTCGACAGCTTTCCCGCGGTTGTCCACGGCCATCAGTTCGAGGACTTCCCCGAGGGGCGGGAGTTCGCCCACCACTGGGGCCGCACCATCACCGCCGGCGACAACGCCTTGTTCTCCACGGCGACGTGCAACTGGAACCCCATGCACCTCAATGCCGAGTTCGCCAAGGCCCACGGCCACCCCGATGTGGTGGTCAACCCGATGCTGGTGCTGTGTACAGCAGTCGGCCTGTCGGTGGAGGACTTGAGCGAGATCGGCGGGCCGTTCTTGGGCATGGAAAACGTGAGATTCCACCACCCGGTGCATCCCGGCGACACGCTCACAGCCTCCTCCCGGGTGATCGAGGCCCGCAGCTCTGACAGCAGGCCCCAGACCGGTATCGTCACCTGGCAGACCGAGGCCCGCAACCAAAACGGCGAGTTGGTGGTCGAGTTCCAGCGCACCAACCTGGTGGCCAAAAGGCGCCCCCCGAGGAGCGATTGACGGTGCCCCGCACTCTGGTCGACCCCCGTCCGCCAATCCCGGCGCCCTACCGCACCGAAGATCGGGTGGCGATTCAGGAGATGGCCCGCGACTTCGCCATGAGCCGGGTTCTCCCCGTCGCCAACCGCCTCGACCCCGAACACGGTCTCATACCCGACGAGCTGCGCCAACAGCTTGGCGAGCTGGGGTTCTTCGGCATCATGGTGCCTGAGCGCTACGGCGGCCTCGGTCTCGGCGTGTTCGAGTACGCCCTCATCACCGAGGAGCTGTCCCGAGCGTGGTTGAGCGTGGCCAGCATCATCGCCCGCTCCGGGATGGCCCTGTCATTGGATCCCACCCAGCGCGAGAAGTACCTGCCGCTCGCCGCCAAGGGCGAATGGCTGGGCTGCTTTGCGATGTCGGAGCCCGGCGCCGGATCCGACATCGCCTCGATTCGCACTCGGGCCCAAAAGACCGACGGCGGCTGGCTGCTCACCGGCCAGAAGATGTGGTGTACCTTCGCCGACCAGGCCGACTGCATCCTGGTGGTGGCCCGCAACAAGCCTTACGACCCCGCCCACCGCCACTCCGGCATCCGCCAGTTCGCCGTCCACAAGGCGCCGGGGGCGTTTCCCGAGGGGGTGTCGGGCAGCCCCATCAGAAAGATCGGCTATCACGGGTGGCGAACTTTCGAGCTGTCATTCGACGAGTGCTTTGTGCCCGACGACTGCCTGGTGGGCTCCCAGAAGGCCGAAACGGCTGACGATGTCGGCTTCAAGCAGACCGCAGCGGCCATGACCACCCCGCGCATTCACACCGCGGCCCGCTCGATCGGCCTGGCCCGGGGCGCGCTGGAAGACTCCATTGCCTACGCCCAGCAGCGGGAGCAGTTCGGGCGGCCCATCGGCGACTTCCAGGTGACCCGCTTCAAGATCGCCAAGATGGCCTCGGAAATCGAGGCATGCCGGGCACTCATGTACCAAGTAGCGGCCAACGCCGACGCCGGTGAGAAGTCCGACATGGGCGGGGCGATGGCCAAGTACCTGGCATCGGAGATGTCGGAGAAGGTGACCTCAGAGGCCCTCCAAATCCACGGCGGCGCCGGCTACACCACCGACTTCCCCATAGAGCGCTACTGGCGCGACGCCAGGCTCACCAAGATCTTCGAGGGCACCAGCGAGATTATGCAGCGGATCATCTCCGACCACCTGCTTCCCTCCTCGCCGTTGCGCTAGAACTGGGCAATGGCCGCACCCTCCGATCTCACCGGCTCGAATAACTACTTCGAGGATTTCACGGTGGGCCAGCGGATGCGCCACGCCCGCTCGGCCACCATTGACGAGGTGGAGAACAACTACATCTCCAAGCAGGTGATGAACACCGCGCAGTCGCATTGGAACGAGGAGTATCTGGCCGGATCACCACTGGGCGACGGCCGACTGGTGTTCGGGCTCATCACAGGCTCGATGACAGTGGGGCTCACCAGCCAGGACACCGCCGAGAACGCGCTCTGCGAACTCGGGCTCGACGCGGTGCGGTTCAAAAAGCCGGTGCATCACGGAGACACCATCACCGCCTACACCGAGGTGCTGGAAGCCTCCGACGCGCCCGACCGAGACGATGCTGGAATCGTGCGCTTCAAGCACTGGGGCCGCAACCAGCACGGCGATGTGGTGTGCGAACTGGAGCGCCTGGTGCTGATCAAGCGCGCCAGCCACTGGCAAGCGTGAGGCCGCAGAACCGACAGAAACTGTTTCAGTCGATGAGCCCGCATTGGCGGGCGCGGTCGAGGGTTACCTCGAACAGGCGGGTGGTGGCGGCGTCGATCATCATGCCCTTGTAGTTGGCCGCTCCCTGGCCCTCGGCCTCGGCGGCGCGCACTGCGTCCACCACCCCCTGGGCTTCGGCGATCTCCTCGGTACTGGGGGCGAACACCCGGTTGGCCACCTCGATCTGGCTGGGGTGGATGCACCACTTGCCCACCCCGCCCAGCATTGAGAACGTGGCCGCGCTCCGCTCATAGCCGTCCGGGTTGGCGAAGTTGGCGTAAGGACCGTCGATGGCATCGAGCCCCGCAGAACGGCAGGCCACGATCATCCGGGTGCGGGCGTAGTGCCACACATCTCCCGGATAGCGCAGGGCGGCGTCGCCGTCGGTCACCCCGATGTGGCCCAGGCGCATCCCCTGGCTGGCCGACAAGTCGCCCACCCCCAAGGTGAGGGCTTCGAGGCGGGGGCTGCACCGGGCGACCTCGTCCACGGTCTGGAGGGCCTCCACCTCCTCCACCAGGCACTCGATGCCGATGCGGCCCACCTCCAGGCCCAGCTTCAGCTCCAGCTGGGTCAACATGTCGTCCACGAACCACACCTCGCGGGGCCCTTTGATCTTGGGCACCATGATCACGTCGATGTTGGCCCCGGCGCCGGTCACCACCTCGGCGATGTCGTCGCAGCACCACTGGGTGTGGACGCCGTTGATCCGGTAGGAGCGGATCTTGTCGCCCCAGTCCAGCTCGTTCAGCCCGGCGATGATGTTGCGGCGGGCGTCCACCTTGGCCGAAGGTGCCACCGCGTCCTCAAGATCCAAGAACACCATGTCGGCGTCGCTCTGCGCCGCCTTGGCGATCATCTTCTCGGAGTGGCCTGGAGTGGAGAGCTCCGACCGCCGCACCCGCACCGGCCTCTCCCTCTCATAACTGCTCATGTATCCTCCTTTGATAATTGGCGCGCGCCGACAGATCAGCCGGTGCGATTCGGCAGATAGGCCGGGAGCTCCGAGGGGTCGGGCGAACCGCCGGAGTCCGTCCCGTGGCAAGCGATGATCCCGTCGGGCCGCACAAGCACCCAGGCGTCGGCTTCGTACGGGCCGGAGGAGATGCCGGCTGGGAGCTGGCGCACCGCAACCGGCACGCCGCCCGATGGCAAATCGGCGAGGGCGGCTTGCGATGCGGTAAGGGAGCACTCCGCCCCAACCAGCAGCACGTAGGACGATCCGTACCAGTCGAGCACGGACTCGGACTGATCGGCGTCGACCCACACATGGGGGGCGCGGCGTCCCGAGCGCACCAGCGGGGTGAAGCCGGTTTTCGGGTCTTCGAGTTGCGGTGCGGGCTCGGCGTTGGGGGCGATGAGATCAGACGACATCTCGAAGCCGAGCAGCAAATGGTCGTAGTCGGCGTACTGATGGGTCGCCTGGATGTGCTCGGTGATGTCCTCTCCTCGCCGGCGGCCGGCCATCATCAGGCCCATGTAGTCGGTGGTGCTGACCCCCCAGTCGATTCGCTCGACCGCGATGGGCCGATGCTCGGCTTCGTAGGTCTCCAGAATCGACTCGGGCGCCAGACCCCGCACGACATAGGCCAGCTTCCAGGCCAGGTTGCGGATACCGGCGAATCCGGTGTTGTTGCCCATCCCCCCCGTGGGAACCGAGACATGGGCGGCGTCGCCGGCCAAGAAGATGCGGCCTTGCGAGAACCGGGTCACACATCCCGGAGTGGGCTGCCACATGCGCATGCTGATGATCTCGAACCCGACATCGTCCTCGGTGCCCAGAGCCGCACGGATGCGATCGCTGACCGCCTCCTCGGAGATCAGATTCTCGTCGCCCACAACGATCTGACAGCGCCAACGCCGACGCCCGTCGAGAGCTTGGAAGATCACGAGGCCCTTGGGGTTCGTGGTGTACAGCAGCGAACCCTTGCGCTCCCCCACATAGGCATCTAAGTCGGCGTGGAAGATCACATCTTGGGAGTGGATCGGCCGCGGCTCGGCCTCGAGATGGGTGCCGATCACCTCGCGGGTTCCGCTGCCCGGCCCGTCGGCGCCAATGGTGTACTGCGCCGTCACCGGCTGTCGCTCATCGGTTCTGGTGTCGCGCAGGGTCAGCTGGGTGGCGTCGTCGGTCTGGGCGAGGTCGATGGCCTCGGTGTCGAACCGGACCGTGATCATCGGGTCCTCCACAACCCGGGTCATCAGCGCGGCCTCCACCTCGTCCTGCACCGTCATCACGGGGATGCACGGGCTGTTCGGCCCCGGAACGCTGAGGAAGGTGGGGCTTGGAATGTTCGCGTACGGCTCGTCGGCCAAGGTGTCGGACCACCGGTTGTAGGCCGTCCAGGCCGGCCCGAGGCCGGTGGCCTCGACCGCTTTCTCGATGCCGAACTCGCGGAACAGCTCCATGGTGTTGGTGTCGACGAAGCGGGATCGGGGGTGGTTGTTGAGCTCGCTGCGCCGCTCCACCAACAGCGACGGCACGCCATGGCGCGACAGCAGCAGCGCTCCGGTGAGCCCGATCGGGCCGCAGCCGATGATGCAAACAGGAACCTCAGCCATCGCTCTCCCCGATCCAACGCCTCATTGCATGACTCTACGTCACGATACAATCATCGCTTGGCCAGTGGTCCGCCATGGCAGAAAAGGAGTGGTCATGCAGCCTTCTGCGTCTTTGACCGGTGCCCAGGCCCTCGTTGGCACCCTGGCCGACCACGGCGTCACCGCGTGCTTCGCCAACCCGGGCACCTCCGAGATGCATACGGTCACCGCGCTTGACGGCGAACCGCGGATCCGCTCGATCCTCGGACTGTTCGAAGGCGTCGTGACTGGGGCGGCCGATGGCTATGCCCGCTTGGGCGGCAACCCGTCGATGACGCTTTTGCACCTCGGCAGCGGCTATCTCAACGGGGGCGCGAACATCCACAATGCCCGGCGGGCCCGGTCCCCGATGATCAATGTGATCGGCGATCACGCCACTTACCACCTCACCAACGACGCGCCGCTGACTTCCAACATCGGGGCGATGGCCGAGCCGAACTCCACATGGCTGAGAACCGCAGCAGCCCCTGAGGACGCGGGGCCACTGGCGGCCGAGGCATGGCATGCCAGCCTCAGCGCCCCTGCCGGGCCGGTCTCACTGATCCTGCCGGCCGACGTGGCCTGGCAGTCTGGAGCGTTGATCTCCGAGCAGCTCTCCGCGCCAGTGCGTCGCGGACCCGGCGCCGGCGCGGTCGAGCGCGCCGCCAGAGCCGTGCGCTCCGCCCGAAGCCCCGCTGTGTTGACGACCGGCTCGGCGCTGACCGGCGCTGGCCTAGAAGCAGCCCGGCGCCTCGCCGGCACCGGTGTGCGAGTGCTGTTCGAGTTCTTCTTCCCCCGGCTCCAGCGCGGCGCCGGTCGCTACGCCCCCGAGCGCATGCAGTACTTCGCTGAGCGTGTCGTTGAGAGCCTGGACGGCACCGATGTGATCGTTCTCGCCGAGGCCCAATCGCCGGTCGCGTTCTTCGCCTATCCGAACCATCCCTGCGAGCTGACCCCTGACAGCTGCGAGGTGATCTCGCTGGGCGGCCCCGAAACCGACAGCGCCGAGTGCCTGGCCCAATTGGCCGACGCTCTCGGCGCCACCGAAGCCGATGGTGCTCGCGTTTCTGATCTCGTCATACCCGACGCGCCCTCGGGCGAGCTGACCATGCAGAGCATCGGGCTGTCGATCGCCCGCCACCTCCCGGAGAACGCGTTCGTGTCCGACGAGGCCGGCACCAGCGTAGGCCCGACCTGGGCAGCCACCGCATCGGCCGCCCCGCACGACTGGATGCCCTTGACCGGCGGAGCACTCGGCCAGGGGCTCCCAGTCGCCCTCGGGGCGGCCATCGCCGCTCCTGAGCGCAAGGGCCTCTGCCTGGTTGGCGACGGCTCTGCCATGTACACCAATCAGGCGCTGTGGACGATGGCGCGCGAGGGCGCCGACGTGGTCACGGTCGTGTTCGTCAACCGGTCCTACCGCATCCTCAACATCGAGCTTGCCCGCACCGGCGCCGGCGCTCCCGGCCCAACCGCACAGCACCTGCTGTCGCTGAGCGACCCGCCGATCGATTACACCGGGATGGCCCGCTCGATGGGCGTGCCCGCCACCACCGCCAACACCGCCCACGGGTTCGACGACGCCCTGGCCGCGGCCTTCGCCGACGACGGTCCGCACCTGATCGCCGCAGAGATCGCATAGCGCCGAGCGCGATAGGCTCCCGCCGATGCGGGGTGGTCAAATGCGCCCTGGCCCATTACAGCAACTCATGACAGCGATTGGAGATTGCCTTGACGCTCAACCCCGGTGACATCAACCTCGCCAGCAGCGGCGACATGGTAAAGGCCGGCGGAGTGCCCTTCGAATACTTCGCGGTGCTTCGCCGAGAGGCGCCGGTGTTCTGGAATCCTCCCCCGGCCGACGGGGCCTACCTCCGAGACGTGGAGAAGTACGAGCCCTGCGGCTTCTGGGTGCTCAGCAAATACGAGGATGTCGCGGCAGTGTCCAAGGACACGGCGCGCTTCTCCTGTTGGGAGAACACCATCTTGTGGATTGACGTCAAGCAAAGCCCGATGGCCTTGGCGGCCCAGCGAGCGGGCTTGATGGGCATGGACCCGCCCCAGCACACCCAGTTCCGGCGACTGGTCCAGCCGGGCTTCACCCCCCGGTCGGTGGCGGCGATGGAGCCCCACATCCGCGAGGAGGCCGCGAAGGTGGTCAGCGAGTTAGCCGAGCGCGACCGGGCGGAATTCGTGTTCGACGTTGCCGCCGAGCTACCCATGATCCTTTTGTGCGAGCTGATGGGCGTGCCCCAAGACCGGCGCAACGAGTACCTAGAGCTAGGCAACGCAACGGCCAGCTTCGAGTTCAACGACGACTTCGTCGAGGATCAGATCAACCTGTTCCTGCTGCTCGACGATATTGTCAAATCCCGCAAAGACGCTCCCGACGAAACGCTGATCTCCAAGTACGTCCACGGCGAGGTGGACGGCCGCAAGCTCAGCGAGGGCGAGATCACCCAGTTCTTCCAGACCTTGTCGATTGCGGGCCACGAGACCACCCGCAACACAACCGCCCACTTCGTGAGGCTCATGGACGAGCACCCCGACCAGAAGGCTCTTCTGCTCGAAGACCTAGAGGGCCGGCTGCCGAATGCCATCGAAGAGGTGCTCCGGTACTCGCCGCCGGTCATGCAGTTCTGCCGCACAGCCACAGAAGACGTCGCCATCCGCGGCGTCGACATCGCCAAGGGCGAAAAGGTCTACATGTCCTACATCTCCGCCAACCGCGACGAAGACGTCTTCGAAGATCCGGAGAGGTTCGACATCCTGCGGCCCAACGCCGACAAGCACCTCGCCTTCGGCACCGGCGCCCACTTCTGCCTCGGCGCCAGCCTGGCACGGCTCCAACTGCGGTGCATCCTCCAGGAGCTATACGCCCGGCTTCCCGACATCGCGCTCGCCGATAAGCCGACGCCGATGTACAGCTCCTGGTTCAATGCGCTGAACGAGATGCCGGTCCTCACCTGCCCTGTGGCCCACTAGGCGATGGCGTCGGCGTTCGATCCGGCCGACTTCGACCGGTCGTTCCTTCCCTTCATTGACGAGGCATTCCAAGAGCACGCCGACAAGGTCTGCGCGGTCTTCGAGGGCCACCAGCTCACCTACGCCGAGCTCGATGCCATGTCTGCCCGCACCGCCAACGCGCTGCTGCGCGACGGATTCGCCCCCGGCGACCTCGGAGGGGTCTACAGCGCCAACAGCATCACCGCGTTCGCCGTCGCGCTCGGCATCCTGCGGGCCGGTGGGGTGTGGGTCCCCCTCAACCCGCGCAACACACCGGCCGCCAACGTCGAGATCCTGTCGCGCTTCGGTTGCCGGGCACTGTTCCACCAGCCGGTGTTCGCCGATGCCGCGGCCGAGATGGGCGAGATGGCCGAGACTATCGGCAACGCGATCCTCGTCCCCACCGACGATGCACCGGCCAACTCGCTGCAAGCCTGGCTCGACGACGTCTCCCCGATTGCGCCGAGCGTCGAGCGCGACGGCCGCGACACTCTCATGCTCCCCCAGACCGGCGGCACCACCGGAACCCCGAAGGGGGTGATGCTCAGCCACCGGAACTTCGTGGCCATGGCGTGGGCCGGCCGCCAGCGCTGGCGCGGCGGGACCCGCGTGGTGCTGTGCGCCGCGCCGATGACCCACGTCGGCGGGCGGGCCGCGGTCATCTCGCTGGGCACCGGCACCCGGCTGGTCATCTTGGGCGCGCCCGACCCAGCCTCGATACTCCAAGCGATCGAGCAAGAGCGCGTCACCGACGTCTTCCTCCCTCCGACCGCCATCTACAGCTTGCTCGACCACCCGGACGCGCCGGCCACCGACTTCAGCTCCCTGCGCCGCTTCAGCTACGGATCGGCGCCGATGTCGATCCCGCGCCTGCGCCAGGCCTTCGACATGTTCGGCCCGGTCATGGTAGGCGGGTTCGGACAAACCGAGAGCCCCATCTTCATCGCGCAGCGCGAGACCGCCGACCATTTTGTGGACGGCGACGTCAACGGCGAGCTCCTCAACGACGCCGCCCTGCGCTCGGTGGGCCGGAGCACGGTCTTGTCCACCGTCGCCATCGTCGACGACGACGCTAACCCGCTCCCGGCCGGCGCCCGCGGCGAGATCGCGGTCAAGGGACCCATGGTGTCGGAGGGCTACTACCAGAACCCGGAGGAAACGGCGAAAATCCGGCGCAACGGCTGGCACCTCACCGGCGACATAGGCGTGATGGACGACGACGGACGCATATACGTGATCGACCGCAAGAAAGACATGATCATCACCGGCGGGTACAACGTCTACTCCAGTGAAGTCGAGCAGGCCCTCCAGAACATCGACGGCATCGCCGAAGCAGCGGTCATCGGGGTGCCCAGCGACCGCTGGGGCGAAGAGGTGAAGGCCGTCGTCTGCCTTCACCCAGGCGCGGGCCTCGCCGAAGCCGACATCATCGCCCAGACAAAGCAGGCGGTCGGGTCGGTCATGGCCCCCAAGTCGGTGGACATCGTCGGCGAACTGCCCCGAACCCCCATCGGCAAGATCGACAAGAAAGCCCTGCGCGCCCCCTACTGGGACAACGCCGACCGCACCATTTGAACCCCGCCCGCCCCCGTTGATCCGCATATCCGCCGGGTAGGGTTGGACTATGGGAACGTTCACATGGCCGATAAGGCTCACGCCAATGGGCGGCGGTCGATCGCTTGAGACCGAGGCCATGGTTGACACTGGTGCCACCTACACCACCTTGCCGCGCCGCAAGCTCCAAGAGCTGGGAATCGAGCCCATTGCCCGACGCCGGTTCCTGCTGGCCGACGGGAAGCCGGTGGACATGGAAGTTGGCCAGGCTTGGATAGAGATCGACGGCGAGAGCGTGGTGACCGTGGTGGCTTTTGGCGCCGACAACGCCCCGGCCCTTCTGGGCGCCTATACGCTGGAGGGCCTCGCCCTGGCCGCAGACCCCACTTCCCAGCGACTCGTTCCCACCAACCTCATCATGTACTAAAGGTCTTGGCCGTACTCACCCGCACCGGTACGTGACTGCACCCGGTTCCCGAACATGGGGCCTGATCCATTAGCCTGAGCTAGTGCTGAAGGCGTTTGGCAGGACTCGACAGGTGGAAGGCGGGCGGGTGTGAGCAGATTTTTCGGCGTGTACGGGCGCTGGGTGGGCAACCGGCCGTGGACGGCGCTGGCGGCAATGCTGGTGGTGACCGTGGTGGCGGTGGTGGGTTTCACCAGAACCACCGACACCGCGGACGTGGCTGATGCGTTCCTGCCCGAGGGCAGCGAGCTGGTGGAGGCCATCGACAACTTGGCCGAGAGCTTCCCCGACTCCGCAGAGCTCGAGGTGATGCAGGTGGTGCTGCGGGGCGATGTGCTGAGCCCCGCGGGCGCCTCTGACGCCCTAGCGGCGACCGGTGCCGCAGCAGGCCATCCCGATCTGGCCGGCTTCCGGTTCCAGGATCGGCCGCCCACTTCGCCGGGCCACGTGCTGGCCGCCATGCTGGCCGGCCCCGGCGGCGACCCCCGCAGCGTCGATCTGGCAGCGGCATCCCAAGGCGAGATAGACGCAGCCATCGCCGACGAGTCCAACGCCGCACTGGCCGAGCTTCTGGACGAGATCTTGGCCCGCGACACGGCGGGCAACGTGATCGGAGGCATCGGCATCGTCACGGTGAACGCGTACGGCGATCCCGACGGGCTGGCCGAGGCGCAACTGGCCGTGGACGAGGCGGTGAAGCAGGTGCCGCTGGCCGAGCTGGAATCAGCCCGCGCCGCCTCTCTGGGCAAGAGCGACAAGGAGTCCGACGATTCCAGCCAGAGCTCCACCCGCAACCTCATGCTGGCCGCGTTTCTGGTGATCGCTGTGCTGCTGGTGCTGTTCTTCCGCCAGTTGTCCGATGTTCTGCTGTCGATGGGCGGGCTGATCCTCACCATCGTGTGGGCGCTCGGCTTCCAAGGCCTGCTCGGCCCCGACGGGCTCGACCTCATCGGCGCGCCCAGCGTTTTGGCCCAGATGGTGCCGGTGATGCTCATCGGCCTGTGTGTGGACTACGGCATACAAGTCACCTCCCGCTATCGAGAGGTGCGCGCCGGGGGCGCCGACACCACCGAGGGCATCTCCAAGTCGGTGGCCGGCGTGATGCTGCCGCTCGGCTTGGCCGGGGTGACCACCATCGTCAGCTTCCTGACCAACCTGTTCGGCGACATCTCGGGGCTGGCCGACTTCGGCGTTGTGGCCGCGGTGGGCGTGTTCAGCGGCCTGGCCGTGTTTTTGACCGCGGTGCCAGCGGCGCGCTCGCTGTTGGACCGCCGAGGCGAGGCCAAGGGCAAGACGCCCCAGATCCGGCCCATCGACCAGGCCATTCCCGGCGCGGGCAAGCTGGTGCAGTCCATCGGCGGCGCCACCGTGCGCCGCCCCTCGGTCATCTTGGCGGCCACCGGCATCGTCACCGTGTTCTTCATGGCGCTCACCACTCAGCTCGGCACCGAGTTCAACTCCTCCGACTTCATCCCCGACGGCACCGAGAGCAAAGAAGACGCGGTGTTCATGGCCGAGAACCTCGGCGGCAACACCGAGCCGGTGACCGTGCTGGTGGAAGCAGACATGTCGAACGACCGCACACTGCGCAACATATTGGACTTCTCCGCCGCCATCGAAGACCCCTCTCAGCGGCCCGAGGCGGTCAGCAGCGCCATCACCAACTCGATTGGCACCTACTTCGCCGACTTGCCCGCCGACGTTCAGGCCCAAATCCAACAAGAGCTGGCCCTCGGCCAGACCGGCCCACTGGTAATCGAAGACGCCGCCATCGACCGGGTGCTCGAGCTGATGCGCAGCTATGACCCAGAGCGCTTCGACTCGGTGGTGGCATTGGGCGCGGCAGGCAGCGACGACCGCACCATCTTGCAGTTCAACGCCCTCACCGGCAACGCCGACCGCACCCGAGAGCTGTTCTCCGACGTGGACGGGCTTTGGTTCGGCGACGACCAAGACATCACCCCGGTGGCCAACGAGATCACCTCGCTGGAGGTCACCGACAGCCTCACCGAGAGCCAGGTCACCTCCATCATGTTGACCATCGTGGCCGCTTTGGTGGTGCTGGTCTTGTTCTTCTGGATCACCGAGTTCCGGCCCATGCTGGCCATATTGTCGGTGCTGCCCATATTGATGGTGCTGGTGTGGGTGCTGGGCACCATGGTGCTCTTCGGCTACAGCTACAACGTGATCACCGCCCTCATCACCGCGCTCTCCATCGGGATCGGGGTGGATTACACCATCCACGTCACCCACCGCTTTATCGAAGAGGTGGACCACGGCAAGTCGATCAGCGAGGCCATCAACACCACCATGAGCACCACCGGCGGAGCCCTTATCGGCTCTGCTCTCACCACGGCTCTGGGATTCATGGTGCTGATGTTCAGCCCGATCGCACCGATGGGCCAGTTCGGCCTGCTCACCGCGGTCACCGTCATCTACTCCCTGATCGCAGCGGTAGTGGTTCTGCCCCCCATGCTGGTTATCTGGGCCGCCTACCACCGCTGGCGCCAAGAAGCCCACTGAGGCCGCCCTGGCTGGATGTCGCCCCTTGAGGGGTGGGATAGTGCGTTTTGGGGCGGGTACGCTGTTGTGAGGGGATCAGCAAGCACTCGCACCCCCCCCCCGGTCGGGACTGTCGGGGCCGCTGACCTTGAGCGTGACCGACGCCTCGGCCAACGAAGGCGACTCCCACGGGCTGCGCTTCGTCGCGACCCTCTCCAGGGCCAGCGACCAGGAAATCAAGCTGGGATACGGCGCGTTCGACATCACCGCCGAATACAGCCAGGACTTCACGATCCCCTACCGGGTGTTCACGATCAGCCCGGGCGAAACCGAAGTCGAGATCGTCGTGCCGTTCGTCGACGACAACACCGCCGAAGGTCCCGAGACGCTCAGAATGTACGCGTACAACAGCACCTTCACCGCCATCTCGGGCTTCACATAAGCCACCGGTACCATCACCGACAACGACTAGCGGGGTGTCACGGCGCCTCAAGTCCATAGGGGAAGGGGCGGCAGAATTCGGTACCGTTGCTGTGTGGACCATGAACAAACAGTGGGGCCAGCCGCGGCATGGCGGGAGTTTTGCGACCGGCTGAAGGCGTCGGGAGACCGCCTTGTGGGAGATGGTTTTCCCAGCGGGGCCTCCGACCAGGCCGAGGGCTATCGGCACTTGAGCCGACTGCTTATCCGGGGGCTGCTGGAGCAGGTGGAGTTTGCCGATCCGGCGTTGCCCTCCTTCTACCGCCACAACGACGACGTGATGTGCTGGGGCGGCCCCAACGTGGACAACACCTACTGGCGGGCACCGGTCAGCGCTGATCACGTCTACCGGATTGACGGGTGGCTGCCGCCCGGGGCGCTGTTTGTGGTCCAAAGCGCTCACGGGGAGATGCACCAGGGCACCATGGGGATCACCGCGGAGCGCTCCAGCGACGACTTCGATGTGGAAGCCGACGGCAGCTTCAGCTTCGAGGTCAGCGCCACCCACCGAGACGGCAACTGGCTGCCCATAGATGCCCACACCGACCACATCTCGATCCGGGAGTATGTGGCGGACTGGGCCAATGACGAGCCCGGGCGATTCTTGATCGAGCGCTTGGGCAGCAATGGACAGCACTCCGAGCCGCCGGTACCCGGCGAGCTGGCCGAAGCACTCCTGCGGGCCGCGGCCTGGGCTGACGATGGCCTGGTGTTCTGGAACCAGCTCATGGAGGGCGGCCGCCAGAACTCGACTCCCAACGAGTTCTACGGCCCGTTCTCGTCGGCCGAAGGGGCGGCGGCTGTCGGATACGGCGGGTGCGACTTCAAGCTATGCCCCGACGAGGCGATGGTCGTCACCTGCGATGTGCCCGAGGCCCGGTACTGGTCGTTTGTCGTCTACAGCTATGGGTGGTTCGAGTCGCTCGATTTCGCCAACCGCACGGTGAGCCTCAACAGCGCCCAGATTGCCGCTGATCCCGACGGCCGGTTCCGGCTGGTGGTGGCCCACCGCGACCCCGGTGTGCATAACTGGCTCGACACCGAGGGCCGCTCAGAGGCATTCATCGCCTTCCGCTGGGTGATGAGCGCCACCATGCCCACCCCCGAGGCCCTAATGGTGCCTTTCGCTGAGATCGACCAGCACCTCCCGGAGTCAACCGCGCGATCCACCCCCCGACAGCGGGCCGACCAAATCGCCGTCCGCCGCCGATCCCGAGCACTCCGCTTCCGCCGCTAGGGACGTTTCTTGGGCTTCGCTCCCGTGGATTGCGACCGCGGTGGGATTGTTCAGTCGTCTTTCTTGGCGGTGGCCATTCCGGCTACCAGGCGGGCGACGGCGATGGCGATGTAGAACTGTCCGGACATGGCTTCGAGGGTTACCAGCGTTCTGCCGCTCGACGCCGCGGGGGTGAGGTCGCCGAAGCCGAGCGTGGTCAGGGTGACGAAGCTGAAGTAGACGGCCGACTCCGGTGTGAGCGCCTCGCCCGACGACAAGAACGCGTCGGCGGCGATGCGGTCGATCAGCATGTAGAGGCTGGCGAACGAGTACCCGATCAGCAGGTAAGCGCACGCTGAGGCCGCTATAGAGGTGGTGTCGGGCAAGGGCCGCGACAGCACCTGCCTGCTTATGGTGATCACGGCAACGATGCCTATGGCCGTGACGATCGCCGGGCTGACGCGGGCATCGTCTGGGCCTACCACCGCGAGCTCTATCGCAGTGGCGCACCCCAGCCCGGCCAGCAGCGCCCACGCCTTGGCCCGGCTGACGGCCAGCGCAGACGACTCGATGAGCGTGCCGGTGATGAGGGCTAGGCCGACGATGCCTGAAGCGGCCGTCAGGGCGTCGATGCCTGCGGCCGACAGCGTCACCATGGCCACGCACAAGGCCAAGATGACGTCGTAACGTTCCTCGGCGAGAATGCGAACGAGGCGGCGAACGGGAGTCCTCAACATTGTCTCAAGTTAGCGGTGCGCCGCAGGGTCAGATGCGGGCTTCGCGGACGTCGAGGCGGCGGAGCAGGTCGTCGCCTACGAAGTTGAGCGCCATCAAAGTGGCGAACATCACCCCGCCGGTGGTCAGGGCAATGTGGGGGGACTCTTCGAGCCTTCCCCGCCCGGCAGCCAAGATGTTGCCCCAGGTGATGCTGGGCGAGCCCACGCTCACCCCGATGAACGACAGGCTTCCCTCGGCGATGATCACGATTCCCATGGCCAAAAAGGCGATCGAGGCCAACGAAGGCACCACATTGGGGAGCACTTCTCTGAACAGCAGGCGGGGCCAGCGCGCACCCATCACGTTGGCCACGATCACGAACTCCCGGGCGGCGAACCGCAGCGCCTGAGCCCGGGCAATGCGGGCGATGGCGGGGATGGTGAGGATGGTCACCGCGATGGTGACGTTCCAGAAGCTTTGGCCCAGCATGGTCACGATGAACAGGGCGAACACCAGCGTAGGCAGCGCCAGCGCCACATTGACCACGCTGCTCACCGCGAGGTCGACCCATTTCCCGAAGTAGCCGGCGACCACCCCCAGCACACCGCCAATCACAACCCCCATGCCCACCGCCGGTCCGGCAATGGACAGCGACAGCCGACCGCCCCACACCGAGCGGGCGAACATGTCCCGGCCGAGTTGGTCGGTGCCGAACCAATGCGACCACGATGGGCCTTCCTCGGGCTGTCCTGACAATGGCTGGTGAGGATCGTCGAGGAAGCTCAGCCAGGGGGCCAAAACGGCGCTAGCCACCACCAAGAACAGCCATCCAAACGACAGATACAGGGCGAGATGGGGGCGGGGGCGACGGGACGCGGCCGCCCTGCGGCTGGCGCGGGTCAACGTGGTCATGGCGGCGGTCATCGTCGTCGCACCCGGGGGTCGAGCGCGGAATACACCAGATCCACAATGGTGGTCACGGTCACGAACACCGCGGCTATCAGCGCTACCAGGGTCTGGACCAGCAGGAACTCACGGGCGGCCACCCAGCTAACCAATAGAGAGCCGACCCCGTCGAGATCGAAGAGGAACTCCACCACGATGGCCCCGTTCACCGCTTGCGCGGCCTGGATGCCGAAGATTGTCAGCAGCGTGAAGCTCGACGGGCGCAGCACATGGCGCAACAGAACCATGCGCACCGGCAGGCCCTTGGCCCGGGCCGTGCCCACGAAGTCCTCCTGGAGCGTGCCGATGACATCGGTTCGCAGCAGCCGCAGATAGATGGGCAAGAGCCCCGCGGCCAGCGCGACCGAGGGAAGGAACATCACCTTGAAGTGCGATACCAGCCCCTCGGATATCGGCTGGTAGCCGCTGAGGTCGAACCAGTCGAGCTTGACAGCGAACAACAGGATCAGCACCAGCCCCACAACGAAAACTGGGGCGGACAGCAGCGCGAAGGCACCGCCGGTGATCGCCCTGTCTCCTACACTGCCCTGCCGATAGCCCGACCACAATCCCAGGGGAATGGCCAGGCCCAGGGCCAAGAGCTGCGAATAGGCCAGCAGCAGCAGTGTGCGGGGCAGCGCGTTGGAAATGGCCTCGCCGAAAGTCCGCCCGGTGAGATACGACTTGCCGAAGTCGCCGGTGAGCACGTCGCCGCCCCACTTGGCCCACTGCACGATTACCGGATCGCCCAAGTTGCGGTCCTGTTCGCACTCGGCGATCTGCTCTTGGGTGGCCGCGCCGCCGAACGCAGCCACGCACGGGTTGCCGGGCAGCAGGTTCAGCATCCAGTAGAACAGCAGCGTTACCGCCAGCACGACAACCGCGAGCTGTGCCAGCCGCGTTCCTATGAACCGAAGCGCCGACATCTTCTGGGATGACCTGCGTGCCGCCGGGCGGAGCCGGAATCGCCTGCTACTGCTCGATCCAGGTCTCGGTGAAGAAGACCCTTCCCGCGAACACCTTCACATGCTCCACCCCCCCATCGAGGGTGAGGTTGTCGATGCCGTGTACGTGGGGATGGGCGGCGATCAGCCAGTTGGAGTGGTAGAACCAGAGGTTGTGGACCCCTTCGGCGAACGCCCGGTTCACGTCCTCGGCAAGCTGTCGGCGACGCTCGGGGTCGACGACGGTTAGAGACTCGTCCAGCGCGGCGTCGATAGCGGGGTTGTTTATCCGCCCGAAGTTCAAGGCGATGCCCTGGCCGAACTTGCTGTGCCACCAGATCCGCTCGGGGGCAACCCCATAGCTCGGGTGGTTGCGCCACAAGAACGCGGTGAAGTTTCCGATCACCGCGTTGGTGATCAGCTCGGCCTGGTCCACCTGGGTGATTGACACATTTAATCCGCAGTCTCCCCACATGGCGGCGAGCAGCTCGGTGTTCAACAAGTTGGCTGGGTCGTTGGTGGTGCCGAGTTCCACATCGGACACGCCGAGGCGGGCAATGGTGGCGCGGCCTGCATCGGGGTCGTAGCCCGGGAACCCGGAGTCGGCCAGATAGCCCGGGGTTCCCGGCGAGAACGGTCCGGCAGCCGGTGGCTGTCCGTCCCAGCGCAGCGTGTTGAAGGTTTCTCTGTCGGTGCACTGCGCCAGTGCTCGGCGGAAGTCCACATCGTCGAACGGGGGCCGCGAGTTGTTGAACATAAGATAGGTGGTCTCGGCGTACGCATCCCCCTGCCAGAACGTCTTGAAGTCCTCGTTGTAGTCGTCAACCCTCAAACCGGTGTTGTCGAGACTGGCATCGAGGTCGCCGGAGCGCAGGGCCGCGAACCGGGCATCGCTGTCGGGGATGGGCCGGAACTCCAAGGCGTCCAAATAGGGGAGCTGGCGGCCCTCTGAGTCGGTGCGCCAGTAGTTCGGGTTGCGCACCATCCGGGTCACATCATTGGGGATCCACTCATCCAACATGAACGGTCCAGTGCCGATCGGATTGCGGGCCGCGCCCTCCTGGCCCAAATCGTGCATCGATGGCGCCCCGAAATAGCCCAGATGGCTGCTCAGATACTTGGGAAACGGCGCAAACGGCTTCCCCAGCACGACCGTTACCGATAGATCGTCCACTATCTCTATCGACTGGATCTCCCAGTCGCTCACCGAGATGCCGGTCAGCGTGCCCTTGGCCTGCTCCTCGAAATGGCGCTTGAGGGCGGCTGAGTCCGCTGGCGTGCCGTCGTGGAAGCTGATCCCCGGGCGAAGCGTCAACGTCCACTCGGTGTAGTCGTCGTTGGAGCTGAAGCTCTCCAACAGATTCGGCACCGACTCGCCGTCAACGCCCTCTATAGTCAGCGTGTCGTAAAGAGCACGGAACAAGATGAGCCCCGACACCGCGGCCTGGGCATTCACCGGGTTCAGGCCATTGGTGGTCTCGCCCTCCAGCCCGACCACCAGCGTGCCCCCGTACTGGGGCTCCATAGCAGTCTCAGGGGCTTCGGTGGCCACAGGCTCAGGGGAGCCGGCCCCGTCGGACGCCTCTGGTTCCTGGGCCCCGTCATCTTGGGCCGCCGGTTGGTCGCCGTCCCCGCCGTCTGTGCTGGGGGAAGGTGCATCATCCTCTCCCGAGGGCGCCTCGGCGGCGGCAGTGGCCTCCGCAGCGACGCCACCGGCGTCGTCATCGTCGTTCCCGCCTCCGCAGGCTGATGCCACCAGCGCTACCGCCAAAAGCAGTGCCATCCACCGCCACCACGCCCGCTTCGAATCCCGCCGAATGTCTGCCATGACACAAACCCCCTTTTACCCAGACTCTACACCGAAGTCATATTGACCGGTTACCCGATCGAGCCCAAGGCTCGTTTCGGCACCTGGACTATAAGACAGCGGAAACCAGGGTCCGCTCCGTCGGCATTGTCAAATGCGCGGATGAGAACGCGCCCATCGCCAAGGGACTCAATAATCCCAAGTAGTCGGCGGCGTATGTAGCACCTCGTCGGCCAGAACATGCTCTTCGAACTCCTCCTGCCATTGCTGCTCGGCAAACGCCTAGTCCACGGGAGCTTGCTCGCAGTCCTGCTGCGAGTGGGAAGAGCATGAGGCAAAGAGGATCCCTGCCGCCAACAAGACGGCGGGGAATCCCGCGAAGATGTTCTCCACTATGAAGGAGAGTCGTTCGGCAGGGGGAATGCTTCCCTTCCCCAAACGATCCACGCGAACCAGCTTCCCTAACTGGGACCATCGAGCAACTACTGAGAACACCCGGAAGCGCCCCCGCAGGATTCGAAAGCCATTTGTTGTCCCAGGTCATAAGCCTGGAACACTGGATTCCGCTGGTGTGTCCCACAATCTGTCCCACACGGTCGTCGGGACGCTGGCCCGATCCACTCCCTGGCCGAGGCCATAGGGCCGTCTTCATGCTCGTCGCGTGGCGCATGTCTTGTGCTCAAGCGCCCAACGGTCCGTCGCCGCTCTGGACCACACCTCAGCCTCACGACCCTGGCGGCACGGTCGTGCGATAAAGGAGGGTCGTCTTCGTTCGAGTGTCCGGGGACAGCCTGCTCATCGAATCGTGGACACCGGCCGCCGAGCGTGACGCGCTGCGGATCCTGTTACCTTTAGTGATATTCCCTCCAACCCTTATAAACAAACTCTCCACGATTAGGGGGGAAGCTCACGTCGCCGGTTTTCGCGCCGGTTGGGGCTTTGGGGTGGGCTGTCCCACTGCCCCGGTTTCCGCCTCCTAGCGCGGTGCCGCCGAAGGGCCCGACGGTCGGCGGGATCGCGTGTTTGCGTCGGCGCTTGGGGCCTTCCCGGTTCGAGGGCCGAAGCGTCTATCATGAGGCCATGGGAGCGCGCCGCGATGCTGTGTTGAGAGACCACCGCACGGCCATACGCGCGGCCGCGGCCCGGAACAAGGCCGACTCGATAGCGCTAGTCGGCTCGGTGGCGCGCGGCGACGACACCGACAGCAGCGACTGCGACTTTTTGGTGCGGTTCACACAAGGCGCCTCGCTGTTCGACCAGGCGGGGCTGAAGCTGGACCTGGAGAAGCTGTTGGGCTGCGATGTGGACGTGATCTCGCTGGGCGGGCTCAAAGACAAACACAGCGGCATCCTCGCCGACGCCATCTCGCTGTGAACAGCCGCGACCGCGACCTGTTGGAGCACATCGTTTTGGCAGCGCAGCGCCTCAACAGGATCGCCGGGGCCGGCCGGGACCAATTCTAAGCCAGCTAGGTGGTGAGAGCCGCCGCGGAGCGCCAACTGGAGATCATCGGAGAGGCCGCCGGCAAGCTTTCAGAGGAGTTCGCCCACCAGCACCCGCATCTGCCGCTGGCCAAAGCGCGGGCAATGCGCAACTTCATCGCGCACGACTACGACGACATAGACCGGGACTTGGTGTGGGAAGCCGTCTGCGCAAGCGCTCCAGACCTGGCCCGCGCAGTGGCCGACCTCGCCGACGACACCCAACAGAGCAGAAACCGGCCAGGCATCGAGATGTAGGGGCACTACCACCCCCGCCCGCCGCAGCCGGCCGCTAAGAAAGGCGACGCGGCGGCCTGGACCGGATGGCGTCGAGTCGGCGTACCGTGATGCGGGCGGCGTCCGCGACCGCGGCGCGACCACAGCCCGCCTCGAGCGCTTTCTCGATCAGCTCGGCCCGAAAAACCCAGGCGTCGTCGAGCTGGTCCCGAAGCTGAACAACGGCCTTAGCGTTGGCGTCCAGCGCCCGCAGCTCCGGCCACGCCTCCAGCCGTTTCTCCCGCGCCCGTCGCTCCACCTCGGCGACCGCGGCCTTCAGCTCAGAGTCCGACAGCGACCGCGCAAACTCTGCTCCCACGAACAAAGAGCATAGCTATACGCTGATGAGCAAAGCGGGGCCTGGACCTGTAGGCCCACGCCGGTCGCCGCGTCATCGAGTCCCGCTGGCTACGGCCCCCCGTCTGCGGGCATCTGCTTTAGGCGCACCCTCGCTGCCGACCCCTGCACCACAGGAAATGGGGCTGTGTCGGCCACCTCATTGGGCCGAACCGAGTGGGCCAGCAGGATGCCCCCTGCCAGCGACGCTAGTGGGCCAGAGAGGATCAATAACCTGCCGCTGCTGTTGGTGGCACTGCCTTGCATCAGCGATGCAGCAACTTCCATCCCGGCAAGAAGTGCAATGGCGCTTCCCGATGCTTGACAGGCAATCAGAATCCCCTGTCTCCCACCTGCCTTACCGCCCTTGACCCTTGCCAGGATCGCTGAGAGCAGCACTGCCGACCCCAGAATAAGGATCGGGTAACCAGTAATGAGCTCGGTGCTCAGACCATCTGCCAAGATCTCAAACGGGTGAAGATCCAGTTGAAGCGATGAGCCTTGGATTAAGCCACCCCAAGCAAGGAACAGCGGGCCGACCACGGCCATGGTCGCACCAACTAGCGCCGCAGGCCATTCGATCCCCTGTCCAGGGCTGAAGTCGGATCCCGGCAGAAGCAAGACCGACCCGAACAAAGCGATTACCGCACCAGTCAGGGCGATCCATGCGCCCGTGGCCAGCTCGGGACCATTCTCAGGAATTGTCTTGATGCGCAAAATGAAGATCAACACGGCAACGAATCCACCAAGCGCCCTCCCCAACACAACCCCCGGTCTCGTCGGTCGAAAGAGGAAAGACAGCCCAGAAGCCAGCACAACCAGCCCCACACCGCGGGTTACCGGTCCAGCCCCAGCAAAACTCGGGCGAGTCGACTGGGCTTCCCCCTGTTGGCTGGTCACTTGTTTTATGCGGCTTGGTTTAGTCGTTGCCGGTGGTGGTTCTCCCATTCTGTGGGGGTCTGGTAGTGGAGGGTGGAGTGGATCCGGCGTGTGTTGTATCGGCCGATCCAGGAGAAGACCTCGCGGCGGGCCTGGTCTCGGGTCGCGAACCGGGTCTGTGTGACGAGCTCTCTTTTCAGGGATGAGAAGAACGACTCGGCGACGCTGTTGTCCCAGCAATTTGCCACCCGGCCTGCGGATTGGCGCATGCCGTGGCGGGCCAGCGCCGACGCGAAATCGCCGCTGAGATATTGCGGGCCCCTGTCGGAATGGAAAATCACCCCGCCGGTGCGGCCGCCTCTGGACGCGGCGGCAGTGTCCAGCGCGTCTACCACCAACCGGGCCGCCATGTCGGCGGCCATGGAGTAGCCGACCACCCGTCTGGACCCTAGGTCCAACACGACGGCGAGGTGCAGCCATCCCTGGCCGGTGGGGATGTAGGTGATGTCGCCGGCCCACACCTGGTCGGGCTGGCCGGGCCGGAAGTCGCGGCGCACCAGGTCGGCTGGCGCCGGGCGGGAGCCGCCAGCGACCTTCCAGCGGGGCTTGCGGCGCTTGTGGATGCCGCAGATCCCGTGGAGCCGCATGAGCCGGCAGACGCGCTTGGGATTCACCCGCCGGCCCTGTCGGCGCAGCTCCGCGGTCACCCTCGGCGACCCGTACGCGCCGCCGGAGTCGGCGTGGATGCTGCGTATCGCGGCGACCAGCTCGGCGTCGGCTGAGGCTTTGGCGCTGAGCCCTGAGGCCTGCTGGCCAGACCAGTCGTAGAACGCCTGGCGGCTCACACCGGCGGCCCGGCACGCTTTTGTGGTCGGGAATCCCTCGGCCTTCCGGGCAGCGACCCACCTATAGCGGGTCACTGTCCCGACTCCTGAACCCAGAAGGCCGTCGCTCGTTTGAGCAACTCACGCTCCATCCGCAGCTTCGAGTTCTCCCGGCGCAACCGCACCAGCTCAGAGCGCTCCTCAGTCGTCAACCCCGGTTTCTCCCCGCGGTCGATGCGGGCCTGGCGAACCCAGTTCCCCAGACTCGTCGCCCCGATGCCCAGATCATGGGCCACATGGGCGATCGGCCTTTCCCCGTCCAACACCAACGCCACCGCGTCAGCCTTGAACTCCTTGGTGAAACGCCGCCTAGCCCTGCCCGGCGGCCTCTCCTTTTCCATCAATGACATGATTACCTCCTAATCGAGGTGACCGGCCAAAGGGGGGATGCTCAGACAGACCTGCCTCCACCCAACTCATCAGGGCGGCAACAACCATGATGATGCCGCCGATCTTGACCACCAGAGACTCTTCTGAGCGTGGGGTCGTCAACCTTGTCAGCAGGGCACTTGTCTCTCCTGCGTGTACGCCGTCTGTGCCGGTTCGGATGTCAGCTGGTTCGCTCACGGTCAACCCCTAAGCCGACCGAGCGGGCTGGATTGAACGGATCATCACGACTCCACCGGCTAGGGCCACAATGGGCCCAGACCAGATTGTATTCAAAACAGGATCGATGCCTCCCATAACCCTGGCTGCGATTTCCATCCCAGCCAGCAGGATGATTGCAGGACTTGCCACTTGGATGCAGACCGCCGGCGCCTGCTTCGACACGCCGCCTCGAACGTTGTTGGACATTGCGACCAAGACGGCAAGCAGCGCGAGGGACCCGAGAATGATGATGGGATAGCCGGTCATGATGCCTGTATCCAGACCATCGGTGTGGAGCTTGCCGGATCGACCCAGCACTCTGCGGAAAGGAAACCCATAGTCCCAGGTCAGCAAGACTGGGGCGATCACGACCAATACCGCCCCAGAAAACGCTGGAAGCAGTTGCAGATTCTGACCAGGAGGATCACCGGCTTTCCTTAGATCCCATGCCGCGCCGATCAAAGCAACCGCGGAAGCAACAACCCCGATCCAAGCCCCCACCCCCACATCTGGAAACAGCCAGACAAGCTCAATCTCGCCTGATTGCCGGACGTCGCCGATGGTCTCCGCCCGGACTATGAAAATCAACGCCGCGGTGAATCCTCCCAGCGCCGCTCCCAATGCGGCCACTGTTTGCAGGCGCCCCAACAGAAGCAGCAATCCGACAACAAACACCACCAAACCTGCCCCCGCCGTCGTCGGACCGATGCCCGCGACATTGGGGCGGGCATCTGGATGCGACTCCAGCCAACTCATCAAAGCGGCGGTGACCATGACAGCCCCCCCGACCCTGACCAACAACACACTCCAACCAGGCAGCGATGCCATCACACCCTTCGGCTCCGAATCCAGGGCCTCGGCACCGGACCCTCCAGAACCGGACTGGTTGTCGAGTGCGTAGCTGATGGCCGTCCCCCCTCTGCGCAAGGTGTGCCCGCACCCCTTGATATCACCTGTGAACCTACCCGGGTATTGCACAGTCTCTGCGAAACAGCAAACCGACCTGGTCTTCCTGAAGGTCTTGGGGTTCTCTGGGTTTGGTAGAGGCGTGATGTTGGATTCACGCTGGCGGTGGTTGTTGATGTCGAGCTTCGAACCGGATCGGTGCCATCATGTTGCAGGCGGTGTGGCGGCGTTGCCGGTTGTGCCGGCTCTCGATGTACTCGAAGATCGCGTTCGCGATCTCTATGCGGGTGTGCCGCCGCCCGCCTATGGCCGCTTCAGGCAGATGGCCCATTGGTCCATGAGGTTGCGGCGTTTGGTGTAGGCGTCGCCTCGGGTGTAGGCCTGTTGGGTTGAGTCGCCGAGGGTGTGGGCGAGTGCGGCTTCGGCGACTGCCCAGGGGGTGTCGGTTTGCTCCAGTGCCCAGGTGTGGAAGCTGGCTCTGAATCCGTGGACGGTGGCCCGCTCGGCCAGGCCGGCGTCGCGAAGGATTTTCGTGAGCGTCATGTCGCTGAGGGGGCGGCCCGGCCTGAGGGGGGAGGGGAACACCAAATCGGAGCCGTCGTGGTTGTCTTTGGCGCGGTCGAGCACTTTGAGGGCGGCGTCGCTGAGGGGCACTCGGTGCTCGGTTGCGGCTTTCATCTTGTCGGCGGGGATGCGCCACTCGCGCTCGGCGAAGTCGATCTTTGACCATGAGGCGTTGCGGGCCTCGCCGGAGCGGGCCGCGGTCAACACGGCGAAGCGCAGGCACAGCTTGGCCGACGCAGACGCGCCGGTGCGGTCCACCACGCCGAGCGCGTCGGCCACCTCGCCATAGGGCAGGGAGCGGAAGTGGGCCTTCACGCGCGGCATCGGCGGCCGCGCGCCGTCGATGGCCTCGCCGGCCGCGTTCCCGGTGACATAGCCGTGGGCCCGGCAATAGCTGAGAACAGCCTACCACCCCAAACTGACAGAAACGGTCTCTATACTGGGGAAACAGGTACCAAATGGGACCATCGAGCAATTGCTGAGAAAACCCGGAAGCGCCCACGGCAGGATTCGAACCTGCGGCCTTGGACTTAGGAGGTCCCTGCTCTGTCCTTGCTGAGCTACGTGGGCGGGTGTGCGGACAAACAGCCCACAATCCGTTGAGTATCGAATTCTAGGTGGCTGGAAGGAAAAAGCGGCTGGATTGCCTACACCACAGGCTCCAACACCGCGGTGCCCCGGACGGCGATGATGGCGTCGGGGACATAGGCACCCTGCCTTCTAGACGTAGTCCTCATATTTGTCGAGGTGGCGGATGGGGCGGCTCAGGGCGTCCTTGCGGAAGGGGTCGCCGAGCTCCATGGGGCACATAGCCTCGATGACGGTGGTGCGGCCCCCGTTGATCTGGGCGTCGATGGCCTTGGACAGCGCCGGGCCCACCTCTTCGAGCTCGTTGACCCGCACCCCGTCGGCACCCATGGCCCGGGCCATCTCCGACCAGTCTTCGCCGCCGTCGAGCTCGGCGGCCTCGTTCAGGGTGCGCTCGCCGCCCGGACCCCGGGCCAGGCGCTGCGGCTGCGGGATCTCCACGTCGATGTCGCCGTAGAAGCGGTCGCGGGGGATGTTGAGCTGCGTCGGCCCCATCTCGGAGAGGGCCCGGTCGAAGCACCGGCCGGTCAACTCGGCCATGCGGTGCTCGTTGTTGACGTGGCCCTGGTACTTGGTGAGCTCCTCGAACATCGGAAGCTGGTTGGCCTCTTGGAAACCTCCCAGGCCGATGCCCATTGTCCCGGTCTCGGGGGTGACGATCACCACCGGGCTGTGGGACCAGTACGCGGCGGCAATGGCGGTCACGCAGTTGGAGATGCCCGGCCCGTTTTGGCCGATCACCACCCCGTGGCATCAGCTCACCCGGCTGTAGCCGTCGGCCATTTGGGCCGCGCCCTGCTCGTGCACCACCGGCACCAGCTCGATGCCGGCCGGTTCGAAGATGTCCATGGCATCCATGAAGGCGCTGCCCATGATGCCGAAAATGGTGTCGACGCCGTGGGCGACCATCGGCTCCACGAACGCCTCGCTGGGGGTCATGCGGGTCATTAGTTCATTCTCCGTTGAGTGAGGATCCGGGTGCAAGAGAAAGGCCAGAGTGCATAGGCGGCGGGGTTGGGTTTGAGCGGGCGGGAATACCAGAGGGGACGGCGCAGGCCGCCACAGCGTGCCGTCGTTAGTGATGTCGGCGTCGCCACCGTTCCACGAACCGCCGCTGCCGGAATCAAGGCGCCAGCGGCCCATATGATGCGACGCGGCCACCACGCCGGGGCGGATGCCCATGGAGCCGTCGGGGTTGATGCGCCAGGACAGGTCGATCCAGAACTCGTTCTCCTCCCACACCTCGCCCGGATTGAACTCGTGGGTGCGCGATCCGTTGTCCACCTCGGCGCCGCGAATCTCGGCAAAGCGGCGCAGCACTGGCTGGCGGAAGCCGATCCAGCGTCCAGCGTGGGTCGTCGAGGTCGGCCACCCTGATGGCACGGGTTGGACACACCACCACGCAGCTCGGCTCGAGACCCTGCTCGATGCGGTGGTTGCAGAAATTGCACTTGTTGGCCGTGCTGGTGACCGGGTTGATGTAGATGGCGTCGTAGGGGCAGGCGTTCATACACCCCTTGCAGCCGATGCAGTTGCCATCGTCGAAGTCGACCACCCCGTTGTCTGCCCGAAACAGGGCAATGGTGGGGCAGATGGTTATGCACGGGGCGTCGTCGCAGTGGTTGCACCGCATCACCGAGAAATGGTGGTTGACGTCGGGAAACGTACCGGTCTCGATGTACTTGACCCAGGTTCGGTTGACCCCGAGAGGCACATCGTGCTCGGCTTTGCACGCCACGGTGCAGGCATGGCAGCCAATGCAGCTCTCGCTGTCGAGGAGGAACCCGAGTCGGGTCACTTCACGCCCTCCGTGCTCATCGGAGGATTGCGGGAAAGCCGATGGATGCCGGCGCACAGCAGTTGAACTAGGTGCTCAAAAGCGTCCTCGGGATCGTGAGGCAGGGGGTGGCCGTCGCCCGACTCAAGATGGCTGAACCCGTGGAATGCGCTGCGCAGGGCGCGGGCCGAATGCACCCGGTCTTCCTCGCTGAGGTCGTAGCCCCGCAGGGTTTGGCCCAAAACGGCCAGCACCCACTCCACCGCAGCCTCAAGCTCGGCGTCTCCGGCACACGGGTAGCGATCGGTGGCCGCATAGATGCCGGGATGGTCGCGCACCATCTGCCGCCAGGCGTGGCCCACCGCGGCCACCGAGTCGTCACCCGAAAGGCCGACCGCGGCGTCGGCCAGCCTCTGGGCCAGGATCTCCCGACCCCGCAGGCTGAGGCTGCGGAGCAGGTCGTCGTAGCCGTCGACGTGGCGATACAAGGCCGGCTGGCGCACGCCGAGCTCGTCGGCAACCCGGGTAAGGGTCAACCGGTCGAGCCCCTCGGAGTCGGCAATGCGGGCGGCGGTGGCAATCACCCTCGCGCTGTCCAGTGGCGTGCGCGCCGTTGTAGAGCTGTTCTGACGTCGATTCACGTTCCCCTGCCCTCCTCGTTCGTCCTCGTTCCACGAGGCCGTCCGATTGGCAAGTTAGCACCTATAGCGAATTTGTTAGAGCTAGCTGACATCAGATCTCCCCCTAACGGCCTGACAAGCAGAAATCACGGCCACGGTGGTGATGTCGTCGGCGCTGCAACCCCTGGACGGGTGGTGAATCCCCCAGATCGATCTTCTCGGCTCTCGGCGAGATCGCGGCCTGCGCCTTCACAGCCGGCGAGCAGAAGCTTGCCGGGTCGTCGAGGATCACGGGATTGGCCAGGCGCTCCCGATCCAAGTACCGGGCTGCGTCCCGGGCTCGCTCATCGTCGCCATCGGCCAGCACCACCCGCCTCATGGAGCTGCGCGCCTGTTGGCGCCACGTCTCGGTAATAGGGGCGCGGTCCGGCAATCCAACCGCCTTTCACTTCATGAGGGCTCGGGCCTCGGTGACGATCTTGTCGACGTTGGGCAGCAGTTGCTTCTCCAAGTCGGCGTTGAAGGGCATGTGGCAGTGGGGGGTGGTTACCCGGGCAATGGGGGCTTGAAGGGACCAGAACCCGTGCTGAGCGACAACGGCGGAAATCTCGGATGCCACCGATCCCATCTCGTGCGCGGGGTCAGCGATCAGTAGCCGTCCGGTCTTGTCCACCGACTCCAGGATGGTGTCGGTGTCCATCGGTACGATCGATCTCAGGTCGATCACCTCGACTGAGATCCCTTCGGGGGCGAGCTGTTCGGCGGCAGCAAGGCCGAGGGTGATCGCCCCAGCCACGGTCACCACGGTCACGTCGGTGCCCTCTCGACGCACGGCAGCCTGGCCCAAAGGCACGATCAGATCGTCGTCGGGCACCTCGCCGCTTTGACCCCACAGGCTCCGGTCCTCGAAGGTGATGACCGGGTTGTCATCGCGAATGGCCGCCTTGAGCATCCCCTTGGCATCGCGAGGTGTCGCGGGGGCGATCAGCTTGAGACCGGGAATGGTCATCAGCGTGGCGTAGGGGCGGTCGGAGTGCTGGGCGGCGTTGGAGACTCCGTACATCATCGGGGCCCGGAGTGTGATGGGCAGTCGGGCTTGTCCGCCGTAGGTGTAGGTCGACTTGGAGATGATCGAGACGATCTGGTCGAAGGCCACATACATGAACGGGGCGATCAGCATGTGGATGATCGGCCTCATTCCGACCATGGCCGCGCCGGCTCCGGCGCCGACGAAGCCCGCCTCGGAGATCGGCGTGTTGCGAACCCGCTCGGTGCCGAACTTCTCGACCATTCCGGTGCAGTCGCCCATCATGTTCCAGGCGACGTCCTCGCCCATGATGAAGACGCTCTCGTCGCGCTCCATCTCCTCGGTCATCGCTTCGGTAACCGCTTGGATGTAGGTCACAGTGCGCATGGCGAATTACTCCTGCGATTAGCCCGCACTGGGTGCGGGGTCGGCGAACAAGTGGGTGAAGGCGGCCTCGGGCGGGGGTGCCGGGCTCTGCCGGGCGAACTCGATGGCGGCAACGATCTCCTCGCTGACCGCTGCGTCTAGATCATCGATCTGCTGCTCGTCGAAGCCCCGCTCAATGAGCACCTGGCGGAATAACACCAGCGGGTCGCGCTGGGTGCGCCAATACTCCACCTCCTCAGCCGACCGGTAGTGCTCGGGCAGCCTGCCCACCGCGTGGTTCTCGAACCGGTAGGTCTTGGTCTCCACCAGGCTCGGGCCGCCCCCGCCACGGGCCCGCTCCACTGCTTCGCTGACCGCTTCGTACACGGCCAGCACGTCTTGGCCGTCGACAGTCACTCCGGGCATGTCATAGCCAATGGCCCTCACCGAGATGTCCTCTACGGAGACGGCATCCTTGGCCGACGTGAGCTCGCCGTAGCCGTTGTTCTCGCAGACATACACAACGGGCAGCTGCCAGACGGAGGCGATATTCAACGACTCGTGGAACGTGCCCTGGCTCGACGCCCCATCGCCGAAGAAGCACAGGCTGACCTTGTCTTCCCCCCGCATCTTGTAAGCCAGCGCAGCGCCAGTGGACACCGGGAGCCCGGAGCCGACGATCGAGGTCTCGCCCAGGCTGCCGATGCTGAAGTCCGACAAGTGCATCGACCCGCCCTTGCCCTGGTTGACCCCGGTCTCCTTGCCCATCAGCTCGGCCAGCAGCCGGTCGAGCTGGGCGCCCTTGCCGATCGGATGACCGTGGGAGCGATGGGTGCCCACCATGGAGTCGTCGATGCGCAGCGCCATGCACGACCCGACAATGGACGCCTCCTGGCCGGTGGAGGTGTGGAACGCGCCGTAGAGCTCACCGGCCAACAGGAGCTCCTTGGTGGTGTCCTCGAACCTGCGGATGCGGGACATCCGCCGATACATCTCCCGCAATACGCCGTCATCAACAGTGATCATCAGCTCCCCCTTCTGTCTGGCAACGCCCTCCAGATGGCGCTCGGAACGACAGATGACGAAGGCTAGTCTCGACAACCACATGGCGACCGAGGTGCGGCTCCCCCAGTGGAGCATGGGGATGGACGAGGGCCAAGTGGTCATGTGGCACAAGCAGGTGGGCGATGTGGTGGCCGTCGACGAGCCCCTGGTCGAGATCGAGGCCGAGAAGACCACCGACGACGTGCTCGCCCCTGTGGCCGGGACCATCCTGGAGATCCTCGTCGCCGAAGGAGAGACGGTGCCGGCGCTGACGGTGCTCGCCCTCATCGGCGAACCCGGCGAGGCTGTCGCCAGCCCAGCGCCGGCTTCCAGTCCGCCAAAGGTGCAGATCACCCCGGTGGCCCGCCGAGCCGCCAAAGAACTAGGCGTCGATCTCGCGGCGGTCACCGGCACCGGCCCGGGGGGACGCATCACTGAGTACGACGTGCACAGCCATGCCACCGACACCCCTTCCGATGCGGTAGGAGACCGAGCCTCCAGCCCGACCGCCACCGTGCCGCTGACCGGAATGCGGAAGGCGATCGCATCTCGGATGCACGACAGCATCCAGTCGATGGCCCAGCTCACCTTGACCCGCCAGATGGACGCCACCGAGCTGATCGGCCTTCAGCAGTCCCTGAAGGCCGAGGGAACCGGCGTGGCGGTCACCGATCTGGTGCTCAAGGCGGTTGCTATCGCCCTCAACCGTCACCCCGCCCTCAATGCCACACTCGAGGACGACGTGATCACCCTTCACGCTCAAGTCGACCTGGGCGTGGCGGTGGCGCTCGAAGACGGGCTCATCGTGCCGGTGGTGCGCGACGCCGCCGCCAGGCGACTGCCCGAACTCTCAGCCGAAGTCCGCGATCTGGCCGAGAAGGTGCGCACCAACTCGGCGAAGCCCACTGAGGTCTCCGGGAGCACTTTCACGGTCACCAATCTGGGTGCCTACGGCATTGACGAATTCACTCCGATCATCAATCCGCCCGAGGTGGCGATCCTCGGAGTGGGCCGGGCCACCGAGGTGCCCACCCGCGATGGCAACGATGTGGCCTGGCGCCAGATGATCACCTTCAGCCTCACCATCGACCACCGAGCCGTGGACGGCGTACCGGCGGCATTGTTCCTTCAGACCCTGGCGGAAATAATCGCCGACCCAGCAGCGCTTGACGACTGAATCCCACCGCGCCTTTTAGTTGGGCAAAGGCCCTATTTTGCAGCCTCCAGCCAACCGCCAAATCGATCGAGCACCTGGCTGACCCGACTCAAGATCTCGTCGATCACTTCAGCGTCCGCCACCAGTGGCGGGGAGATCATCAGCATGGCGGCACCCCGTGCATCTGGTCGCACCAGCACACGCGCCTCTCTCACGAACTGGTCGAGTACCTCGTCGTACATCAGCGACGCGAACTCGGCCTCGGTCAGATCGGTGCCGGAGTTCCGATCTCGCATCAGCTCAATTGCATAGAAGTAGCCAATCCCCCGGACATCTTTGATGCATTGATGGACTGCCATTAGGTCGCCCAGCCCTTTGTCTAGGACGCTTTCGTTTCGCAGTACGCCAGCCAGGACATTCTCATCGCGCAGAGCCGTGATGTTTGCCACGGCAACCGCGGTGGACAACGGGTGGCCGCCGAAGGTAGACCCGTGAAGGAACAACGACATGGGGGAATCCCATATGCGTTCCACGTGCGAGTCCCTGGCGATGAGGCCGCCCAAGGGGGCGTAGCCACTAGTGACGCCCTTGGCAAAGGTGATCAAGTCGGGATCTGCACCGACGCGCTCGCTGCCAAACCAATGGCCTACCCGTCCGAACGAGTTGATCACCTCATCGGCACACAGGAGCACGCCGTAGGCGTCGCAGATGCGGCGGAGCTCCCGCCAATAGCCTTCCGGCGGTACCAGCGCGCCACGTCCGTTCTGGACTGGTTCGGCGATCACCATGGCCACGGTCTCGGGGCCCTCAGCCACAATCGCCTCTTCGACTGCTTTCACGCTGGGCAGATCTCGGGCTGCTTGGCCCGGCTCAAGGTGTTCGCCAAAGGTGTTGGGCACGTGGCGCACACAGTCGGTGAGCATCGGCCGAAACGGGTCCCGCAAGTTGGGAAGGCCGGTCAGGGCGAGGGCGCCGAGCGTGGTGCCGTGGTAGGCCAGGTCGCGGGCGATCACCTTGTGGCGCTGGCCGTCGCCGTTGGCCAGGTGGTAGCAGCGGGCGAATTTGAGGGCCGACTCCACCGCTTCAGAGCCCGAATTGACGAAGAACACCCGGTCGAGATCCCCCGGGGCAATGGCCGCGATCATCGATGCCGCCTCAACCGACGAAGGGTGCGCGAAACCCCAGTTGGAGTAGAAGGCCAGCTTGTCCATCTGCTTCGCGGCAGCCGCGGTCAGGTCGCTGCGTCCGTAGCCGAGGTTGATGCAGATCAGGCCGGCGAGGGCGTCGAGATACTCGTTGCCGTCGGTGTCCCACACGTAGCAACCCTCGCCGCGGTCGATTACTACCAGGTCATCCGCCTTCCAGGCCTCGCCCCGTGTGAAGTGAGGTACGAGGTGGCGACGAGCCTGCAGACGGTCATCTGGCATCTGTGACTCCCATGTCGCCCAGGCGATGTTCGACGACTGCGATATGACGCTACACAGACGAGCTAGAGCGGGCAATAGTGCTGCAATAGTGCAGATTCCAGCCCCGCAAAATGACTGAATTCCACTGCGTTTTCCGGTTGGAAAATAGGGGTGCGTCGGTAGGCTTATCGACAGTGGCCGAGAACGCCGTCGGGTGGCTTGAGAAGGACGACGGTGGAGTCGTAGGCGGTCCCTTAATCGAGGCTGGGCCCACGGGGCGCGGCCTCGGTGCGGCCCGCGCGCTGCTGGTGGGAATGCTGTTCATTCAGGTGGGCGGCGGCCTCCAGGGAGTGCTGCTAGGCGTGCGAACCGAGTCAGAGGGATTCGGTCTGGCCGTGAGCGGCATCGTCATGGCCAGCTTCTTCTTCGGATTCTTGATCGGGACCCGCCTGGCCGAGCATTTTCTGGCCGCGGTGGGCCACATCCGGGTGTTCGCCGCGCTGGCCTCGATGGCCTCCGGGGTGTCCATCCTCCACCTCTTATGGATCAACCCCACCGCGTGGGCCCTATTGCGGTTGGTATTCGGCGTCTGTATAGCCGGCGTTTTGGTAGTGGTGGAGTCGTGGCTCAACGACATGGCCACCAACGCCACCCGGGGACGATTGCTCTCGATGTACATGGTGTCGTCGATGGGCGGGCTCACCCTCGGCCAGTTGCTGTTGAACGGCGGCGACCCCGAGGGTTTCGAACTGTTCGTGATCTCCTCGGTGCTCATCTCCGCGGCGCTGGTTCCCATCACGCTGTCGGCTACCAGCGCTCCCCCGCTGACCGTGCCCGAGCCGCTGTCGATGCGTCAGCTCATCTCCCTGGCGCCCCTCGGCGTGCTCACCGCCTTGTGTGCGGGAATCAGCCACGGGACGGTGCTCGGGGTAGGCGCGGTTTACGCCGCCTACGAGGGACTGTCGACGTCCCGGATTGCCCTGTTCCTGGTGTCGGCCACCGCAGGAGCCATCGCCTTCCAGTGGCCGCTGGGGTCGGTGTCTGATCGGGTATCGCGCCGGGCTGTGATCTTTGTGGTGGCCGCCGCAGCCGCATCTATTGCCGGGATTCTGCCCTTGGTCGAACCAGGGTCGGCACTGTCGTTGTTTCTCATGTTCTGCTTCGGCGGCATGACTTTCCCCCTCTATTCGCTGGCCATGGCCTTTGCCGGCGACCGGGTGCCGACGTCCCAGCTAAACGGCGCCAGCGCTGCGCTAGTGCGAACTGCCGGATTTGGCTCGATCATCGGACCAGTGATCGGCGGCGTGGTCATGGCGCTGACCGCGCCCTGGACTTTCTTTCTGGTGCTGGTGGGAGCTCACGCGGTAATCGTGGTCTATACCGGGTGGCGGATCGTGGCTCGAGACGGCATCCCGGTTGACCAGCAAGGCGAGTGGGTGCCGTGGCCCATGCGAGCGTCGGCAATGGCCGTGAACTTGCTGCGCCGTCCACCGCGGCCCTTCTCGCGAAACGGCGGGTCGGGCCCCGGCAAAGCCGTTTGACCATTTTTCTATAGCTAGTTTCCAATAATTTCCCTATATTCCATATATGCCCGCTGTGGGAATGGATGCCGAGGCAGCCTTTGACCTAGCCATCGACTACTTGGCCGCGGCCGACGAGATCGACCGGCGGCGCCTGCGGTGGGCCGCAGTGGTGGCTGAGGTTGAGTATTGGCTGGGGGGCGAGCAGTACCCGGTAGAGCAGTCGCTGGGCGGGATTGCCCAGCAGCTTCGGGTCGACTCCGAGGACATCTCCCAGAGGGCCCAGATGATTTTGCTCGGCCCCGAGGGGCTGAACCTGGCCCTGTGGGCCATCGAGGTTCTGCGAGATGCTCCCGAGGCGTGGGGCGGAGACGACATTTTGTCGCGGCGCGACCTGGAGGGCTTCGTCACCCGCGCCGACGAGTTGGGGGAGGCGGCCCGCATCCTGCTTACCAACTCCAGCCTGTTGACGATGCTGGACACGGCCAAGAACAACCGCGACTACCTTGCCAACCCCGACGAGGGATTCCACGCCAACGGTGGCGACGGGCGCATCAGCCTCGACGACCTAGATGCCTTCGAGGCCAAGATGTCGGCCTACACCACCTTGCTGCCTTATCTGGCCGCCATAGACACCGCGGCGCAAGGCGATCCGACCAAGGCCGACCGCTTCTTGTCGAAGGCCGACTTCGAGGCCATTGCCGCCGACGAGAGCCTGCCCCCGAATGTTCGACAAGCCGCTGCGGCTGTCATCGCCCATGGCGCCTACCACCGCAAGGACGGCTTCGGCTGGGACGACGTGGGGTTCTGGGCCATGGAGGCCGCCGGGGTGCTACCAGTGGTGGGCGAGATCGTGGATACCACCCGGGCGCTGCATGCCCTGTCGCAGGGAGACTGGAAGTCGGCTCTGATGTTCGCCGGAAGGGTGGCCATGCCTCTGGGTACGGGCAAAACCCTGAGTGCCGCCCGGGCGATGGTGGAGATGGGCCGCCGCCGGGCATTCAAGGAGATGCAGTACTACACCATCACCCAGTCGGCAGAGAAGGCCAAGAGGAAGGTGGCCAAGACCGTCCGCAAGAGAGCAACCAACAAGGCCAGGGAGACCTACGACGATTGGCGGGACGACTCGCCGGCGGGATTCGAGTACCTGTCATCTGTGCCCCGCCCGTAGTCTTGTCGCATGGTCTCAGAGCTGTTCGACGCCGAGCGGTGGAAGCCGTTGGAGGGGTTCGACCTGACCGACGTGACCTATCACCGCGCCGTGAACCAGGCCACGGTGCGGATCGCCTTCGACCGGCCCGAGGTGCGCAACGCCTTTAGGCCCCACACGGTGGACGAGTTGTATCGCACCCTGGACCACGCCCGCATGACCCCCGATGTGGGCACCGTGCTGCTGACCGGCAACGGGCCGTCGCCAACCGACGGCGGGTGGGCATTCAGCTCGGGGGGCGACCAGCGCATTCGGGGAGCCGACGGCTACCAGTACGCCAGCGGCGACACCGCCGACACGGTGGACGATGCCCGCACCGGGCGCCTCCACATCTTGGAGGTGCAGCGGCTCATCCGATTCATGCCCAAAGTGGTGATCGCGGTGGTGCCGGGGTGGGCGGCCGGCGGCGGCCACAGCCTGCACGTGATCTCCGATATGACCCTGGCGTCGGCCGAACACGCCATGTTCAAGCAGACCGACGCCGATGTGGCCAGCTTCGACGGCGGATTCGGATCGGCCTACCTGGCCCGCCAGGTGGGCCAGAAGCGGGCCCGGGAAGTGTTCTTCGTGGGCAAGGCCTACACCGCGGCCGAGGCATACGAGATGGGCATGGTCAACGCGGTGGTGCCCCACGCCGACCTGGAGCAGACCGCTCTGGAGTGGGCCGCAGCGGTGAACGCCAAGAGCCCCACCGCCCAGCGCATGCTGAAGTTCGCCTTCAACCTGATCGATGACGGCCTGGTGGGCCAGCAGGTGTTCGCCGGGGAGGCCACTCGCCTGGCCTACGGCACCGACGAGGCCGCCGAGGGCCGAGACTCGTTCCTCGAGAAGCGCGACGCGGATTTCTCCCAGTTCCCGTATCACTTCTAGGTCGGTCTTGTACTGGCTCTAGGGTGCGGTCATGGCCGACTCCCCCGCTTCCGACCCCGCCACCGATCCAAGTTTTTCTCCCCGACCTGATGCCGCGTCACTGGACGCCGCCCAGATGTTCGACTTGTCGGGCCGGGTGGCCATCGTCACCGGGGGCAGCCGGGGCATCGGGCTGTCCATCGCCCACGGCTATGCCGCCCAGGGGGCCAAGGTGGTGGTGGCCAGCCGCAAGGCCGACGCCTGCGATCTAGCCGTGGCCGAGATCGCCGAAGCCGGCGGCGAGGCCTTGGCCGTGCCGGTCCACATGGGCGATCTCGACAGCGTCAACCGGCTGGTAGACACCACCCTGGGGCACTATGGCCAGCTCGACATCGTGGTGAACAACGCGGCCAACCCGCTGGGCCTCCCCATGGAGCACATCACCCCCGAAACATGGGAAAAGTCGTTCACCGTGAATCTGCGAGGGCCATTCTTCTTGTTCCAGCGCTGCCTGCCCGCGCTGTTGGATTCCGACCACGCCTCGGTCATCAACGTGATCTCCGTGGGGGCTTACATCCCGGCAGCCGACACCTCCATGTACAGCGCAGCCAAGGCCGGCCTGTTGTCGTTCACCCGCTCAATGGCCGGCGTCTACTCCCCGCAGGGAATCCGGGTTAACGCCATCGCCCCTGGCACCGTGGACACCACCATGACCCGCAACACTGGCCCCGAGGCCATGGCCCGCATGTCCGACCTCAGCCAAATCGGGCGCATCGGCCACCCCGACGAGTTGGTCGGCGCCGCCCTGTTGTTGGCTTCCGACGCCGGCAGCTACATCACCGGCCAATGCATAATCGTCGACGGCGGCTTCATCCCCGCGAGGTAGAACTGGTGTGACAATCTGCAAGTACTACTTTCAGATTGTGCAGAACTGAAGGACTTGGGTTAGGCGACTTTGAACAGGGTGGCGGCGTTTTGGCGCATGATTTGGCGCTGCTCGTCTTGGGGGCGATTCTCGATGAGGGTGACGAAGGAGTTGGGGTCGGCGATGCCTTCGGGGTGGGGGTGGTCGGAGCCGAATAGGACTTGGGTGGGGCCGATGCGGTCGGCCAATGCCTCGACGTCGTCTTCGGGGTAGGGGGACACAAAGCAGCACTGCTTGAAGATCTCGCTGATGCGCCCCGCCGGGCGGCCGGCGGGCCAGGGGCCGAAGCGGGCCATGCCCTTCTTCTTGTCCATCAAGGTGAGCAGGTAGTGGACCCAGTCGGAGCCGTTCTCGATGCTCAAGAAGTTGAGGTTGGGGAAGCGGGCGTGCATGTTGCCGTAGAGCAGCGCCCCGAACGTCTCCATGATGGGGCGGTCACCGTGGAGGAAGGCCCACTGGAATGCCGACATCTCCCGCACGTTGGCCACAGGGTCGTCACCCATGCGCACTGCGAGGTCGCCGTAGCGCAGATCGGAGATGTGGAACGCCACCGGGACCTGAGCCTCGTTGAGGCGGGCCCAAAACGGGTCGTAGTAGGGATCGGCGATCGAGCGGCCCTCGCCACCCCACGGGCACGGCCGCAGGTGCACGATGCGGGCCCCGGCTTCAAGCACCCGGTCGAGCTCCTCGATGGCGTGCTCCCGGTCGAGTAGCGACAGCAGCGGCGGGGTGAACAGCCGATCCTTGTGCACATAACCCCAGTCGTCTTCCAGCCACCGGTTGAAGGCCCGCAGGTTGGCGTAGGTCTGCTCGACGTCGTCCACCATGTACTCCTCCACCGACACCCCGAAGGTGGGCAGCAAGATGGCCCACTCCACGCCCTGGCTGTCGAGCAGGTCGAGGCGGGCGTCGGGCTGCTTGTAGGCGGGGAGCATGTTCTCGGCGGTGTAGGCGTCGCCCCAGCTCAGGTCGGGGTTATCCCGCTTGGCCTTGAACATCTCGTACATAGAACCGGGCGCGTTGGTCTTGTCGAACTTCACGTGCATGAAGTTGTAGGGCCGGTCCCCCACTTTGACTTCCCACTCCCCATCGGCCCTTTGGCTAGCGGTAATGGCCTTGTCCCGGTAGCGGGACTCGATGTGGCGGCTGAAGCAGTCGGGTGCCTCGTAATAGTGGTTGTCGGAGTCGAACGTTCGGTAGCCGAGGTCGGCCATGGGGTTCAGCTTAGGTTCTGGGTGTGACCGGTAGCCCAGCGGCTACTGGATGCCCAAGACGAGCAAGTCGATCGTCAACGCGACGGCGAAGTGGAGGGCGGCGCCTAGGTAGACGGAGCCGGTGCGGAGGCTGAGGAAGCCGAGGACGGTGCCGGCAACGATGGAGCCGAGGGCTTCGGCCAGGGGTTTGGTGAGGTGGATCATCACGTAGGGGATGAGGGCGATGAACACAGCCATGGCGCCGAACCGTCGGGCGAGGCCGTGGACCAGCGCGCCGCGGAAGAAGAACTCAAGGGCCAGGAACTGCCCGGCGTACACCGCCTCCCAGATGTAGAAGCGGGGCCAATAGCCGATGCCGGGGGGCGGTTCGTAGAACGGGTAGGTGTCTTGGAATTCGCCGTTGAAGCTGGCCGCCACCACGAACGGCACCAGCACCACATACAGGCCCACATAGAGGGGCGCGTGGCGGCGGAGGTCAGGGCCTGCCTTGAGACCGAGGTCTCGCAGGCGGGTGCGCAGCACGTAACGGGCCACCAGAACGGCGGGCACCACGTAGACCACCCAGCGGAACAGGCCCCAGTACATGCGGCGGTTGAAACCGGCGTGTTCGGATTGGCCCAAGGCTCGCTCGAAGCGGTCGGACAGCCCGTCGAGAGCCACGCCGTCGAGGGTGACGGTAAGCCAGTCTGTGGTGGATGAAAGGCCGCCGTAGCGAATGGCGATGACGGTGCCGATGGCCAGCAGAATCAGCACCACCGCGTCGCGATCCACCTCCCCCTGTGCTGGAGCCGTGGCCCGAATCCGGCCGCCGATCCTGCTCATCGCCGGGGAGCGAGAGTCACGGGGTGAGGTACCACCCGCCGGAGATGTTGATCACCTGGCCGGTGATGTGGGCCGACTCGTCGCTGCACAAGAAGGCGATGGTGTTGGCCACATCCTCGGGCTCGGCGTGTCGGCGCAGCGGGGTCTCTGCCCGGAACGACTCGTAGTACTCGGCCTGGGCGTCCACCCACTTCGACCGCACCAAGCCGGGAGCCACCGCATTCACCCTGATGTTATGCGGTCCACCCTCGATGGCGGCTCCTCGGGTGACCTCATTGAGGCCGGCCTTGGCCGCGGCGTACGGCCCCTCCCGGCCGTTGCCCCCCAGGTAGGCGGCTACCGAAGACACGTTCACTATGCGCCCCCACTGGCGATCCCGCATGGCCCCGATGGTGCGCCAGATCAGCCACCAGCAGGCGGTGAGGTCCACGGCGATGACGTTGTCCCAGTCTTCGGGGTCGAAGTCGAAAATGCTGCCCTGGACGTTGATCGCCGCGCTGTTCACCAAGATGTCCACCGACCCCATCTCGTCGTAGACCTCGTCCATGGTCTCGGCCATGCGCTCCCGATCGCCGATGTCGGCCGCCGCCGCCATCACCGGCACATCGAAGGCCTCTCGCAGGGCCTCGGCCGTCTCGTTGGTGCGGCGCTCATGGTTGTCCAACACCACGATGCCGGCCCCAAAGGAGGCCAGCGCCCGACAGGTGGTCGACCCAATGGCTGCCCCCGCCGCCCCGGTGACCAACGCCACCCTCCCCCCAAATTCACTCTCCGCAGGCATGGGGAGATGGTAGCTATCCAGCGAGGGCGCGGTTGCGGGCGTGGCGTTTGGCGGCGGCTACGGCGGTCATGGCTTCGGTGAAGCGGGTGAAGGTGGGGAGGTTGGCGTCGAGGCAGGTTTGCTGGATGCGGGCGGCGGTCTCAGGTGGGGCGCAGTCGAGGTTGCGGAGCACGAGGGACAGGCGGGTGTGGGGCCACTGGGTGGTGGCGGCTGCGGTGGTCTCGATGATGGGGAAGAGGCGCTCGATGCCGTCTCCGGCGTAGCTGAAGAAGGCCTGGACGTTGGTGTGGACCACCACGTCGGGATAGGGCTGGGTCTGCAAGATGGGGTCGAGGGCTTGCACCAGCACATCGGGCTCCGACACCGGGCCGAATCCGATCTCGATGGGGTTGCGGACGCTGGCCCCCACGCCGTAGCCGAGGTCCTTGAGAGCCTGCTGGCCCTGGTCGCTCACCGTGGTGGTAACCAGGCCAGCCCCGTCGGCGGCATCGGTGCCTAGCACCGAGGCGCCTCCGCCCACGCCCAGTACCAGGGTGTCGAGCTCTCCGCCGATGTCGGCATCGGCCCAGCGTTGGAGATAGGCCACCGCAGAGAGCAGTTCCTCGATGGTGCCCACGATGCTGACCCCGGCCGACGCGCTGATGGCGTCCCAGATCCGGTGGTCGGCCACCAAGGCTCCGGTGTGCGAAACCGCCGCTCCCCTTCCCTGGGCGGTTCGACCGCCGACCAGCATCACCACCGGCTTGCGGCCCTTGGCGGCGTGAAGTGCGTCGGTGAGGCGGCGGCCGTCGCGGGGATCCTCCAGGTACATGCCGATAATGGCGCTGTCGGGATCGTCAACCAGCCACTCCAACAGCTCACCGGGCGTGACGTCGATGCTGTTGCCGACGGTACAGAGCTTGGATAGACGGATGCCCCGGATGGCTCCGGCCTTGACCATGTCGCCGGCCAACCCCCCGCTTTGGGAGATCATGGACACCCGCCCGGCCTTGGTGGGGGCGTTGCGCAGGAAGGTTTGCCGGCCGGCAGGGCTGTAAGCCCCCAGGCAGTTGGGGCCGAGCACCCGCACCCCCGACTGCCGGGCGGCGTTGGCCAGCTCGTCTTCGAGGTTGGCGCCCTCGGCGCTGGCCTCTCGGAACCCGCCGCTGATGATGTGGACGAACTGGGCCTTGCCCGCGGCCCCTCGCACGAGATCGGCGCAGGCGGCGGCGGGGACTGCACCAACCACGTAGTCCACCTCGCCGTCGATGTCGGCCACCGATGGCACCGCGGGCACACCGTCGATCTCCGATGCTTTGGGGTGGACGGCCCAAAGCGTGCCCGGCCCCCAGCCCAGCTCCTTGTATGCGGTCAGAAAGGTGTTGCCGAAGCCGGGTCGGCTGGTGGAAGCCCCGGCCACCGCGATGCCCCGGGGGGCGAACAGGGGGCCGAAGTCAGTTTTCGGCCGCTCGGGGTGCGCTTCGGTGGGTGCTTCCCGGGTGATGAGCCGGGCATCCACCGCAATGGCACCGTCGGGGCCGGCGATCACCGGGTTGCACTCCAGCTCTCCTAGCGAGTCGCCCAGTTGTACGGCCAACCCGTCCGGTCCGGCCACGGCCAGCAGCAGCTCGATGAGCGCGTCGATGTCGACGGGTGGCTGGCCCCGGAACCCCGTCAGCAGCTCGGCCCCTTTGAAACCGGCAACCATTTCTTCGGCATCGGCTCGGGAGATGGGAGCCAGCCGCAACACCACCTCGTCCAACACCTCGGTGAGCGTGCCGCCCAGCCCGAGGGCCGCCACCGATCCGAACGGGGGCCGGTCCACCACCCCGATCAATAACTCGACTCCGGCATCGGCCTGCTCCTCCACCAGGAAACCGTCGAGCCGACCTCCGGCTTCGGTCACCGCCACGGCCATCTGGGCGGCCTCGTAGTTCAGCTCATAGGCCGCCACTCCCAGGCGCACCGCCCCCACGTCGCTCTTGTGGACCAAACTGCCGCCGAAGCCCTTCAGCACCAGCGGCTCGTCCATTCCGTGGGCGGCCACCAGGTCGGCCAGCATGGACGGGTTGGCCACCGTGTCGGCATAGGCCGCGACCACGCCCTTGGGCACAGCCACCCCGGCGGCGGCCAACAGGGCTTTGACCTCGGGCTCGGGAACGGTCATCCCAGTCGGGTGAACACCCGGCGGGCGGTGTCGCCGAGCAGGTTGGCCCGGGCCTCGTCACCCAGTTCCACCTCAGAAAGCTGACCCAGGGCGTGGCGGTGGCCCACGGTGGGAAAGCCCGTGCCCCACAGGCACTTGCGCCGCCCAGCACCGTTCATGAACGCCACCAGCTCGCCCGACCAGTGCCGGGGTGGATACACCGAGGTGCCCAGGTACACGTTGGGGAACTTGAGGGCCATGGCGATGCACTCGGCCACCCACGGCCAGCCGGTGTGCGACAGCACGAAGCGCACTTGGGGGAAATACAGGGCGGGCCGGTCAATGCTGATGGGCACGCCGCACTCGCTGGGCATGAGCCCGCCGGAGGTGCCGGCCTGCATGACGAAGGGCACGTCATGGGTGGCGCAGAGGGCGTAATAGGGGTAGTAGTCGGCGTGGTCGAAGCGGCGGTCGAAGCTGTGGGTGTGGGTGTGCAGGCCCACGCACCACGGCTGCTCCAACATGGCGGCAGCCTCGGCAACCCCGGCCATCCCGGTGCGGGGGTCGATGGACCACTGGCCCAAGAACCGGCCGGGGTGGTCGGCGGCCAGCCGCTCCATATCCTCGGGTTGGGCGGCCACCAACTCGAAGTCGGTGGCCTCGGGGTGGGCGGGCCGGTGGATTACGGGCAGGATCACCGCGGCGATGCCCAGTTCGTCCAAGCGGGCCACCATGGTGTCGGCGTCGCAGAAGGAGTCGGTGTCGTCGGTGCGGACCTTCACGGCAATGCCGGTGGCCTCCAGGGCCGCGTTCCACACGTCGGCCTGTTCGGGAAAGAACCGGTTGCACCAGTAGTCGATGGCACCGCCAGCCAGCACCGAATCGGTCATGGCCGCTCGTCCTTGAAGCGCACCAGCTTGGCCGCGCCTGTGGCCATGCCGGTGAGCCCGTCCAGCTCGCCGGGGCCAACCACCTCGGCGGTCATCCGCACGCTCATGACCTCCTTGATCCGGCCTTCCACCCGCTCCGCCACCGCACCGAACTCATCGGCAGGGGCGTCGCTGGCCACCATCACGATCATCTCGTCGCGGTTGGCGGCCCGGACCGCCCGGCAGAAGAAATCCTCAGTCACCCCAGACACGTCGCTGATCACCTCGCCGATGGCCTCTGGCCATACGTTCACCCCCCTCAGCTTGACCATGTTGTCGCCCCGCCCGGCGAACGGCCCCATGCGCCGCAGCCACGAGCCGCACTCGCACTGGCCCGGCGGGTACAAGAACGACAGGTCCATGATGTTGTACCGGAACTGGGGCGAGCCGGTCTTGTAGATCTCGGTGATCACCAGCGCCCCCTGGGTGCCGTCGGGCACCTGTTCGCCGGTCTCGGGATCCACGATCTGCACCACGAAGCAGTCCTCGAAGATGTGGAGTTGGCCGTTGCGCAGCGGGCACTCGATGGACACGTTCTGCACCTCGTGGAACCCGTAGGGCTGGGCCGGGGTCACCCCCCACACCTCCTTAACCCGCTCGGCGTCGCCAATGTGGCCGCCGGGCAAGGCCCGGATGTTGAAGTCGGCCTTGGGGTCGAGGCCCATCTCCACCGCGGTCTCAGCCATCTTCAACATGTAGTCGCCGGTGGTCAAGATGGCCGCCGCCCCGTATTCATAAGCCAGCTCCACCTGCTTGCGGGTGGAGGTCACATTGCCGGTGCCGGTAGTGAGCACCACGCAGTTGAGCCAGCGGTACAGCGCCTCGTCGAAAGCGTGGGCCCCGTTGTGGGTGGAATAAGCCCAGGCGTTGACCACCACGTCGCCGGGGCGAATCCCCTCGGCGTAAAGCGCCCGAGCCATGGTGATGGCCCCCACTTCCCGGTCCCAGGCGGTGTAGAGGGTGGGCCGAGAACGCCCGGTGGTCCCCCCCGACACATACAGCCGCATGGGCTCGTTGCGAGCGTCTTCGAGGCCGATGCTCTGGTAGTCGCCCAGCGGGGGGTTCTCGTTGATCGACGCCCGGATGTCGTCCACGGTGTAGGCCGGCGCCCGCCACAGGTCATCGAGGGTGCAGAGCTGGTCGGGGTGGAACCCTGCCGCCTCCCACCGCTTGCGGAAGAACGGCACCTGCCAGGCCCGCTGAGCCCGATCTTGGAGACGCAGGAGCTGCTTGCGGGCGATGGTGTCGGGATCTTCAAAGAATGTGGTCTCGAAGTACTCCGGCGGGGGCGGGAACAGGCGCGCAATGGCCTCGTAGTCCAGCTCGTGCGGGCGGCGCATCCCCGTGCTCATAGAACTGCCACGGTACCCGCGACGGCGATGGGGGTGACAGACCGGCCGCACCGCCCATGCACCAGACCACAGTCGGCCACTACCGTTTCGGCTGTGAAGATCATCTCGGCCGATTGCCACATCAACGAGCCGCCCCACGTATTCGAGCGGGTACCCGAGGAGTACCAAGACCGCATCCCCCGGATGATGCCCGCGCCCGATGGGGGCGACGGCTGGTCGTTCGACGGCGGACCGCCCAAGCGCAGCTTCGGCATCGAGGCCATGGCCGGGGTGGCCAAGAAGGACTACAAGCTCTCGGGCATGAAATTCGAGGAGATCATGCCGGGCAACTACGACGGCACCGCCCACTGCGCCGACATGGACCTCGACGGGGTGTGGGGCTCGGTGGTGTACCCGGCCAACTCCATCTTCACCTACCTGGAGCCCGACCGGGGCCTGGCCGTGGCTTGCATGCGCTCGTACAACGACTGGGTGCTCGACGAATTCCAGGGCGCGGCGCCCGACCGGCTGCGGGGTCTACCCATGCTGCCCACCGAGGACGGCATGGAGATCACCCTGGCCGAGGTTGACCGGGTGGTGGAGAAGGGGGCCAAGGGGCTGTTCGTCCCCGGCATGCCCACCCGGCCCTACAACGACCCCTACTACGAGCCGCTGTGGAAGGCGTGTTCAGAGCTGGACGTGCCGGTCACCTTCCACCGCACCTTCGGCGGCAAGCCGCCCGACTCCGACTGGGACGAGCTGGTGGAGCAGAACGTATCGGTGCCCGGCATTGTCAACCGGTTCTTCAGCGCGGTGCGCCCCCTCACCTACATGATCTTCGCCGGCATCTTCGACCGGCACCCCAACCTCAAAGTGGTGGCCGCCGAAGTGAATTACGGCTGGGTCCCGTTCTGGTACCAGACCATGGACGACGAGTTCCACACCCAGGCCGCCTGGTCGGACTCCCCCATGGAGCGCGCCCCCAGCAGCTACCTGGGCACCAACGTGTTCGTCACCGGCCTCGACGACCACAACGGCCACATGCAGATGCGCAGCGGCAACCAGACCCTGGTGGACATGTCCATGTGGTCGTCCGACTACCCCCACTCGGTAACCCTGTGGCCCGACAGCCGCAAGATCATCGCCGAGCTGGTCGACGGCATGACCGAGTCCGACACCCAAAAAGTCCTCTACGCCAACGCCGCCCGCGTCTACAAGTACAACTGATTGCCCGCGGCCGTCGATAGGGGCAGCGCAGCCCTGCGCTACTGGTGGCGGCGGTCTTTGAAGTCTTCGGGGAGGTCGATGGGAGGGTCGGGGAGTTTGGTGATGTTGCGGCTAGCGAGGAGGGATTCGAAGCCCTCGGGGTCGGCGGCCCAGGAGGCGGCGTCGCCCATCATTACCTCGAAGAGCTCTACGCCGTCGGGGCCGGCGATGAGAGGGCCTAGGGCGGCGCCGTGGGGCAGTTCGATGTGGGTGCCGGTGGGGCAGTGGACGTCGCCGCACATCAGATCGCCGCTCAGCACATACATCACCTGCGGGGAGTGGTGGCCGTGGCGGTGCACGATCATGCCCGGGTCCCAACGGGCCCACATCGACAGGTACTGCTTGCCAGCGCTGCCGAAGGTGAACCACTTCTCCCACACCGACTTCTGCCCGTCGGGGTGCATCTGGGTGCGGACCTGCTGGGTCTTCAGGTCCTCATCGTCGAGGTGCCGGAAGATCGGCTCCATACCGGGAACCTCATGGGGCGACGCCATCGCTCAGCTCACCCCGGCAGGAACTTTGGGCACGTAGTCCGAGGGGTCGTAGGTGTAGGTGGTGGCCTCGATGAACTCGGTGGGCAAATAGCCCTCCGGGAACCGATACAGGTCGAGGGCGTTGTCCCACAGGATCTTGCGCTTGGACTCGTCGGAGATCTTGGGCAGGTCCAAGAACGACTGCACCGCTAGCGGGTATTTGGAGTCGGGGTGCGGATAGTCGCTCTCCCACACGATCTTGTCGTCGCCCAACTCGTCGATCACGTGGTACACCAGATACTCGTCGGGCTCCACCGAGATGAAGCAGTTGTCCTGGAAATACTCCTGGGGCGACTTGGTCAGCCCCGGCTTCTCATAGTCGCCCGACAGCTCGATGTGCTCCTCCATTCGCCACAGCCACCACGGCAGCCAGGCGCAGTTGGCCTCCATGTAGGCCACCCGCAGCCGGGGGAACCGCTCGAAGACCCCATTGCAGATCATCGACAGCATGGCCATCTGGGCCTCGTGGGGATGGCAGACGGTGTGCCACTCGGTGAAGGTCTCGAACCGGTCGGCACCGGCCGAGGCCCCGTTGTGGCCCATGAAGTCGTGGGTGGCGAACGCGCAGTCCAGGTCTTGGAGCAGCTCGTACATGGGGTCGTAGTAGGGGTCGCCCAGCATCCGGCGGTTGAACATGTTGGGCCGAGCGAAGAAGCACCGGGTGCCCAGGTGGTCATAGGCGTACTGGATCTCCTCCACCGCCCGGTGCACATCGTTCATCACCACCGGCCCCGAGGCGATGACCCGCCCGCCGGACATCTCCCGCATCTCCTGGCCCCAGCGGTTGTAGGCCCGGCACATGCCGGCCTGGAGCTCAGGGTCCATGCCGTCGGACCACAGGTCGTATCCCGGGCCGTAGATCACCATGAAGTCCATGCCGTCGAGCGGCATGGCCTGGGCCACCGCGTCGCCGGGAAAGCCGTTGTCCACCACGGCCTGGCCGTACTTGGCCCGCATGTGGTCGTAGGTCCAGTTCACCGCCTCCATGAAGTCGCCGTAGATGGTGACCCGGCTCTGGGTGTAGCGGCCGTCCACGGTGGCGGGGCGGAACGTCTCCCGGCCGGGGACCTCTTTCCAACCCACCCGGTGCTGGAAGCGCTTGTCCAAGAACCGCGCCCACAGGTTCTTGGGCTCCACCACGTGCCCGTCGGCGTCGAAAACCTTGTACCCGTGCCGCATGTCCAGCTCTCCTCCATTGCCGGCGTCTCCAAATTGGTCTGCCCACAGTATTTCAATTGCACGGTAGGCGGTAGCAGACAAGCTGGCGAACCCACGCCACCGGCCGAGACCTACTATTGCCCGTTCCCTATGTCCACTGCATCTGATCAACGAGCGCTGAGGGCCGTCGCTGTCCAGTTCTTTGTCAACGGAGCGATTTTCGCATCCTTTATTCCCCGGCTTCCCGAGATCCGAGACCGAGTGGACATCAGCGTCGCCGAAGTCGGCTTGCTCATGTCGATTGCAGGAGTCAGCGGCTTGGTCGGCAGTGCGGTGGTCAGTCCGACGGTCAGCCGCTTGGGAACCCGGCGGGTGATGCTGTTCGCTGGCGCCCTCACGTCGCTCTCGCTGCCGGTCATCGGAGTCGCTCGCACGCCGTGGGTGCTGCTGGTTGGCTTGATCGCCCTGCAAACCTTTGACGTGCTCATGGACGTCGCCATGAACATGCAAGGATCGTGGCTGAGCGCTCGGCGGCACACGCCGGTGATGACCCGCCTGCACGGCCTGTGGAGCCTCGGGACCGTGATCGGAGGAGTTTCGGCCTCTCGAATCGCCGGGGCGAACATCTCGGTTTCCGTCCACCTAGTGTGCGCCACGGCGATCTTGCTCCTAGCCCTCGGTTTTGCCAGCCGGAGCTTGCTCCGAGTTGACGAGCACCCCGGCGGCGGCTCAACCAATGGGGCCAAACAGGGCAGCCCTGCGAAACGACGGGTATCAGCTGTGCTGGTTGCCTTCCTGCTGGTCGGCTTCCTCTCCATCGCCCTCGAGTCAACCGCCATTGACTGGGCCGCGTTCCGGCTGACTGACGACTTCGCGGCCCCCACCGGCGTGGCTGCCCTGGGCTATGTGGCCGTCGCCGCGGGTATGACCGCTGGCCGATTCTCCGGAGACTTCATCGCAGCTCAAGTGGGCGAAACCCGACTCCTAAGCATGTCGATCATACTGACCGGCGTCGGGCTGTCCGCCGCGACCCTCTCGCCCGACCAGACTCTCACCTTCGGCGGATTCGCCGTCGCCGGCCTGGGGGTCGCCAATTTGAGCCCGATTCTCTACGACACCGCGGCCCAGCATCCCGGACGGCCGGGCACCGGCCTCGGAGCGCTCACCGCCGGACTCCGAACGGCCAACCTCACCGTCCCCCTTCTGGTCGGAACACTGGCCGCCACCCGCCTATCGGTGGGCAGCGCAATCGCGATTGTAACCCTTCCCGCCGTCATCGGATTCCTGGCCATGGCCAGCCTGATATCGGGGGTTCGCAGCCGCGCTCTGGGGGACTAGCCAGACGGAATCAGGTAGCAAACAGCTTCCTGGGCCGACCGCACATAGTCGAGCTCGGTGTCGGGAGGGCAGGGGGCGCCCAGGGGCACCCAGGAGACCAGCTTGCCGTCGTGGGGGTGGTCACATCCCACGTTGATGAGGGTGGTGTTGCTGAAGACGAAGCAATCCCCAGGCTCGGGGCGCGACACAGACACCGGCGCCGATGCGATGATGGGGGTAGTAGAGTCGGAGTCATCGGTGGTCGAGGCGGCGACGAAGATAAGCACGAGCGCCAAGGCCACCATGGCAGCCGCGGCCAAGCTGATCCAGCGCCAGCGGATGCCGACGACCTCAAGAGGCGGGCTCGACGCCTCTAGAGGTGACGATCTGGCCGCTGGGCGAGTGGGGCCGCTGGAGGGTCGGAGAGTGCTGTCCCGAGGTCGCGGGCTGGCCGGACGAGGGGCAGCTTGAGCCAGAGTGCGATCGTAGGCAGCTCGTGACCGGAGATCGCCGAGGATTTCCCAGGCCTCGTTGACCGCTCGCATCTGCTCGGAATCGCCCGACGGGCGGTCGGGATGCCAGCAGCGGGCCTGACGAAGATAGGCCCGGCGGATGGCGTCGGCTTTGGCGTCGGGGGATACACCCAAAACGTCGTAGTGGGACCGTCCCGGCATTACCCCTTAGTCAATCATCCAGAACACTGAGAGAGCTGTAGGGGAACTTGGCGCCCACACCCCCGTCCACCAGCAGGGTTCGGCCACTCACATAGCTGGCCAGCGGCGACGACAAGAAGAGCGCGGCACCCGCGATGTCGGCTGGTAGGCCCATCCGGCCAATGGGCGCATTGTTCCTGGAGTGGGCGCTCTGGGCATCGCTCAGCATGTCCATGATCCGGGGGGTGGCAATCGCTCCTGGCGCTACCGCGTTGGCCCTCACACCGTGGGGGCCCATCTCCACCGCCAGCGATTTCACCCAGGCCATGAGGCCGGCCTTGGCCGCTCCGTAAGCAGCGTGGTTGGGGGCACCGTCCACGCCGGAGGCCGAGGCGATGAACACCATCGACCCCTCCCCATTGGCCACCATGTGCTGCCCGAACACCTGGCCCAGCAGATAGGCGTGGCGCAGGTTTATGGCCAGCTGGCGGTCCCACACCCCGTCGTCCATATCCACGATGAGGCCCCACTCGGCCATGCCAATTATGTCCACCAAGCCGTGCACCTGGCCCAGCGCGGCCACCGAGTCGTCCAACAAGCGCTCCACGTCGGCTCGCACGGTGGCGTCACCCGACCAGGGGGTCCCGCCTACCTCCTCGGCAATCTCAGCGGCCCGTTCCGGGTCGATGTCCACGCACACCACCCGAGCCCCGCACTGGACCAGCGCATGGCTGGTCTGGCGTCCCATCCCCTGGCCCGCGCCGACCACCACAAAGCCCTTGCCGTCGAGGCGGAGCAGATCGGGATATTGCGGGACCGGCGAGTTATCAGAGCTGGTCATGCCCTGACGCTATCCCGCTAGCCGGCCAGGGAAGTCACCAAAGCATTGAGCGGCCAGAGGTCAGGAATCTCCACCGGCTGAGGGGCCAGCGGCAGAATGGCGTAGGCCTCCTCGCCGGGATAGACCAGGTTGTATTCCGAGCGGGCCAGCCGCTCGACCTCTTCTGGCTGCGACAGCGCCTTCAGCCGGGAACGGAGGGCATCGTTCTCATCAACCAGGGCAGCCAGCTCGACCCGGGCGCCAGCGGTAGCCGACCTCTGGTCCATATAGGTCCGGGTGGGCAGCACGGCGTAGAACAGCACCACCAAGACGACCAGGGCCAGCACCAGCGGTACGATGGAGCGACGCAGCGCGATCACAGCTCTGCCCCCGCAAATGCGGCTAAAGCAGCCCCGCCCCAGTAGGCGGCGGCCTCGCCCAGCTCTTCTTCGATGCGCAGGAGCTGGTTGTACTTGGCCACTCGGTCGCTGCGGGCCGGGGCGCCAGTTTTGATTTGGCCGCAGTTGGTGGACACGGCCAAATCAGCGATGGTGGCGTCTTCGGTCTCGCCTGAGCGGTGCGACATCACCGAGGTATAGCCCGAGGCCGTGGCCAACTCGACCGCCTCCAGAGTCTGGGTAAGGGTGCCCACCTGGTTGACCTTCACCAGAATGGAGTTGGCCACCCCCAGCCCGATGCCCCGGCCCAGGCGCTCGGTATTGGTGACAAATAGGTCGTCGCCCACCAACTGCACCCGCCCTCCGAGGGCTTTGGTGAGCAGCGCCCAGCCGTCCCAGTCGTCCTCGGCCATCCCGTCCTCGATCGACACAATGGGATATGCGTCGCACAGCTCAGACAAATAGGCGACCATCCCAGCGGAGTTCAGCGACCGGTTTTCCCCGGCCAAGCGGTACTCCCCCCCCTCATAGAATTCGGTGGAAGCCGTGTCGAGGGCCAGAGCCATGTCATGGCCCGGGACCAGCCCAGCAGCCTCAACGGCATCCACCAGTACCGCCACCGCAGCCTCATTGGAGTCCAGATCGGGGGCAAAGCCCCCCTCGTCGCCGATCCCGGTTGACAGCCCCTGCTCCACCAGCAGGCGACGCAGGTGGTGATAGGTCTCGGTCCCCCATTGCAGCGCCTCGCGGAACGAGGCCGCCCCCACCGGCACCACCATGAACTCTTGGAGGTCGATGTTGTTGGCCGCGTGGGCCCCGCCGTTGAGCACGTTCATCATGGGCATGGGCAGCACGTGGGCGTTGGCCCCGCCGATATAGCGGTAAAGCGACAGGCCGCTGTCGGCGGCCGCGGCATGAGCCGCGGCAAGGGAAACCCCCAGTACCGCATTGGCCCCCAGACGGCTGAGCCCGTCGGTGCCGTCTAGGTCGATCATCGCCTGGTCGAGGCCCCGCTGGTCGGCCACGTCGATCCCAACCACTGCGTCGGCGAGTTCACCGTTGACCGAGGCCACCGCCCCGGCCACACCCCGGCCAAGATACCGGTCACCGCCGTCGCGCCGCTCTACTGCCTCATAGCGACCGGTAGATGCCCCCGAGGGCACGATGGCCCGGCCGGAAAAGCCAGAGCCAACCGCAACCTCAACCTCAACAGTAGGGTTACCTCTGGAGTCGAGTACCTCTCGGCCGACTATGCGTGTAATCGCGCTCAAAACCAGGGTCTTTCAGAGACTTCCAAGCCTGTCTTTTGTTGCTTATGTGGCTGGAGTTGTAAAAATAGACGAAAAAAGGCGACTTGAACAGGATTAGCAGGAAATTACAGGGAAGAAATTTCACAGGCCCGTATTCGGTCGCCAATGGTATTGGCAAACGCCCGTAGCTCTGATTCGGCGTCCAGTCCGGCTGCTTGGGCGTCTCGCACAGCATCGTAAAGGCGACCGGCCACAGTGGCGGTATCCACATCGGGCACCACGCCTACCGAGCGGGCCTTGTGGATCACCTTGTCAGCGAACAATAGCGCTGGCAAACCCGGGGGAATGCCGTCCATCACCGAGGCCCGCCCTTTCTGCTCCCGCTTGATGGCCTCCCAGTTGACCAACACCTGACTGGCATCATCGGGAGCGGCATGGTCCGAATCCGACGAACCGAATACATGGGGGTGGCGGGACTTGAGCTTGTCGTGAATGCCCCGGGCCACGTCGGCCAGCGTGAACTGGCCCGCCTCGGCGGCCAGCACAGAGTGAAACACGATCTGATAGAGCAGATCGCCCAACTCCTCCTCCAACTCCTCATAGCCCGACAGGCTGTCGGGATCCACCGCGTCGAGGGCTTCCAGCACCTCGTAGGTCTCCTCTAGCAGATGGCCCCGCAGTGACTGGTGGGTCTGCTCTTGGTCCCAAGGGCAACGGCGACGCAGCTCGCCGGCCAGATCGGCGAACCGGGCCACTTCCCGGGCGATGGGCGCGCCCATCTCAGCTATGTACAGCGACGTGAGGTGGTCGGGCACCACCGCGTGGTCCAGTTCGGCCCACACCACCTCGAACACCCGCTCGTCGAGCAGACCCAAGCGCTGCAAGACGATCACCTTCTCATCAGCCCTGCCAGCGACCGAGCGGTCGGGAGCATCCAGCGCGGCTAATTTGATGTCGCTCAGTACATGGGCGGAATCGCATTGGGCCACCAGCAGCGGCCCCCGCTCTCCGGCGGCGTCCACCGCGAAGCTGCGCCCGTCCACCAACCGCACCCCGGCAGCCAGGGGATCGACGCCGACACGGTCCCAGGCCAAATCGGCGAACGACAGCCCAACCAGCACTTCCAGATCCAAGCCGGGCACCGCCCGCAGCAGCTCCACGGTGCGCTCGGCCACCAGGGGCGAGCCGGGCACGGCATAGAGCACATCGCCGATGCCGGCCCGTGCTTCAGCCACCAACCGGTCCACGATGGCCCGGTACACCTCCTCGAACGACGAAGCCTGGTCGTAGAGATCGTCGAACGACTCAGCTGGCTCCACCGCCACCGCCGCGGGGTGGCGGCGGGTGCGGATGAAGCGGCGGCTGGTCTGCTCGATAGCGTCGCGCACCGCCCCAGTCATGAGGTCGGAGCCCGCCGGTCCCAGCCCAGCAACGATCACTCTCGCCATTTCGCCTCCCCGGTCACGACAATCACCCTCGCCATTTCGCCTCCCCGGCGGTCACGATGCTGCTACTGGAGCGGGCTGCTCCTCCGGCATCAGGTCGCGCAGGGCGGAGATGAGGACCTCCGCGGCACCAGCGGCCGATTTTATGGGCAACACCAGCAACCCAGCAGCTTCCTGATAGGTGGCTTTGGGGTAGAGGCGCTCGAGGCGAACCCGACGGCTGGCCCGAAGCTCCACCGGGCTCAGCCGGGCCACCCACTTGGGACCACCGAAGCCGGGACCTTTGGCCACCGTCACTTCCCGGACCCCGGTGCGCAAACACTCGCACCGCAGCCGGGCCGCGTCCAGCAGCGTCCGGGCGATGTCGGGAACGGGGCCGTACCGATCGGCCCACTCGGCGGCCACGTCGTCCACCTCTTCGGGGAGCTGGGCCGCTGCTATCCGCCGGTAGGCCTCCAGCCGTAACTCCTCTTTGGGCATGTAGTCGGCGGGGATGGCCGCCGCCACGGGCAAGTCGATATTGATCTCCACCGGCTCGGGCGGGGTCTCGCCCTTCAGCTCGGACACCGCCTCGGTGACCAGCTGGCAGTAGAGGTCGTAGCCCACCGCGGCGATGTGGCCCGACTGACCGGTGCCCAACATGTTGCCCGCGCCCCGGATCTCCAGGTCGCGCATGGCGATCTTGAACCCCGATCCCAGCTCTGTTGCCTCGCCGATGGTCTTGAGCCGCTCATAGGCCTCCTCGGTGAGCGCTCGCCCTTCGGGGGCGAACAAGTAGGCGTAGGCCCGGGCCCCGGCCCGGCCCACTCGGCCCCGCAGCTGGTGGAGCTGGCCCAGCCCCAGCAAATCGGCCCGGTCCACCACCAGCGTGTTCACGGTGGGCATGTCGATGCCCGACTCGATGATGGTGGTACACACCAGCACGTCGTAGGCATGCTCCCAGAAGTCGATTACCACCTGCTCCAGGGTGCCCTCGTCCATCTGCCCGTGGGCCACCGCAATGCGGGCCTCGGGGACCAGGTCCCGCAGATCGGCGGCCACATGGTCGATATTGGACACTCGATTGTGGACGAAGAACACCTGGCCCTCCCGTAGGAGCTCTCGGCGGATGGCTTCGGCCACCGGTCGCTCGTCGTAGGAACCAACGTAGGTCAAGATGGGCTGGCGGTCGGCGGGGGGCGTGTGCAGAAGGGTGAGGTCGCGGATTCCGGTGAGGCTCATCTCCAGCGTCCGGGGGATGGGCGTGGCGGTGAGGGTGACCACATCAACATCAGCCCGGATGGACTTGATGGCCTCCTTGTGGGTAACGCCGAAGCGCTGCTCCTCGTCCACAACCAACAGCCCCAGATTCCGAAAGGTGATATCGCCCGACAACAGTCGATGGGTGCCGATCACCACGTCCACCGAGCCGTCGGCTAGCCCGGCCACCACCTGGCGGGCCTGGCGGGGAGACAAGAACCGGCTCAGCACCTCCACTCGGATGGGATAGCCGGCGAACCGCTCGCTGAACGTCTGGTAGTGCTGCTGGGCCAACAGGGTGGTGGGCACCAGCACCGCGGCTTGAGCGCCGTCCTGGACGGCCTTGAACACCGCCCGAATGGCCACTTCGGTCTTGCCGAAACCCACATCGCCGCAGATCAGGCGGTCCATGGGCACGGGCTGCTCCATGTCGGCCTTGACCTCGACGATGGCCTTGTGCTGATCGGGGGTGAGCTGGTAGCCGAAGGCCGACTCCATCTCCGCCTGCCACGGAGTGTCACCGGAGAAGGCCCGACCGGGCGTGGTGATCCGGCGCTGATAGAGCACTACTAGTTCCTTGGCTATCTCGCTGACCGCGGAGCGCACCCCGCTCTTGGCCCGTTGCCAGTCGGCGCCGCCCATCTTGCTCAAGGTGGGGGTCTCGCCCCCGGAGTAGCGGCGCACGGCATCGACCTGGTCGGTGGGCACATACAGTTTGTCTCCACCCCGGTACTCCACCAGCAGGTAGTCGCGGCTGACTCCGCCGATGGCCCGGGTGACCATGCCGCAGTAGCGGCCTACGCCGTGGTGGCGATGGACGACATGATCGCCCGCGGCCAGATCGGCCAGCTCCCGGGCCGCCGACTGACGGGGGCGGCTGCGCCGGTGGGCTCGGCGGCGGCCGGTCAGATCGGCCTCTCCCAGCACGGCGAGGCGGCACTCGGGCAGTACGAAACCCCGCTGAATGGGAGCCACCACCACACCGCTGACGCCGTGGGCTGCGCCTCCGAAACCAATCGATCCCGCCCCACCAGCCCCGGAGAGGACCGGGAGGTCTACGCCGTGCTCGCGCAGCAGAGCGGCGGCGCGGCTGGCCGAGCCGACACCGTCGGCCGCCACTAGCACCTGGTACCCCTCGGCCAGCAGCCGGGAGACCTGGCGAACCGGGGCGGCCGGATCACCGATGGCCGAGGCCCAACCCCCCACGGCCACCGACGGTATAGACGGCCCGGCGGGCACCGCGGTCATGGTCCACACCGGCGACGGGCAGGCGGACAGCAGCCGGTCGTAGTCGACATGCAGGCGAGGGAACTCCTCGCCTGCCGCTCCCCAGGTCTGGGCCAGTACACCGGCCAAGTCGGCCTCCTCGGCGGCAATGTCGGCCGCCCGGTCCCGTAGCCGACCCGGCTCCAGCAGTACCACCAGGGCATCGGGGCCGAGGCGGTCGGTGATGATCTGGTCGCCGCCAGCCAGCCACGGCAGCCACGACTCCATCCCATCGAAAAACTGGCCCTCGACCAGCCGCTCCCATTGCTCCCGACCCCAGGGGCGTGAGGCAATCAGCCGCTCTGCGGCAGCCTGGACGACAGGGGTGGGCCGCACCTCCCGGGCCGGGAAGACGACAACTTCATCCACCGGGTCGGTGGAGCGCTGGTCGGCCACCGAGAATTCGGTAAGCCGGTCTACTTCGTCGCCCCACAGGTCGATGCGAACCGGGCTGTCGGCCGTGGACGGGAAAACGTCCACGATGGAGCCCCGCACCGCGAACACCCCCCGGTGCTCCACCTGCACATCGCGGCGATAGCCCCGGGCAGCAAGCTTGGCGGCCAGTTCGCCCAGGTCGATGCGGTCGCCCTGGGCCACCGTCACCGGGGCGTCGTCGTCGGAATCGGGGACCAAGCGCTGAAGCAAGGCCCGCACCGGTGCTACCACCACCGCTGGGCAACTCCGTACGTCGCGAAGCTGCCAGATGGCTTGGCCGCGGCGCCCCATCGTCTCCACCCCGGGGCTGACCCGCTCGAAAGGCAGGGTCTCCCAAGCCGAGAACAGGGCGGCGGCGCCGTCGAGCATCGCCGAAAGGTCGCCGACCAGGCGCTCGGCATCTGCGGTGGTGGGGGTGGCCACCACCATAGGACGGCGCCCGTTCAGCTCGGCGATGGCGGCCAGCACCGCGGCCTGGCCCGATTCGGCCACCACCAGGGAGGCGTCGCGGCGACCGAGCACGCCCACCACCGCAGGCTCCGACGCCAGCATTCGACCGAGGCCGACCAGCCCCGACTCAGAAGCAGAAACCGCGGTTGGGACCATTAGTTGAACCTGTTCATTACTACATCAACCGGATGGTCGAGCAGGGCCAGCGCCGCCTCGGCCGCCCGCTCCACCGCATCGTCCAACAGATTTCGATCGGACCGTCCCGGTCGCTTAAGCACGTAGTCGGCACCGGCTTGGGGGTTGGAAGGCTTGCCCACCCCGATGCGAATCCGAGCGAAATCGGCGGTGTGAAGGTGAGACTTGATGGAGGCCAGGCCGTAATGACCGGCCAATCCCCCGCCGTGTTTCACCTTGATCCGTCCCGGAGGGAGATCAAGCTCGTCATGGACTATCACCAGGCGATCCAGATGATCGGCAATGCTCCAGCGACGTACCAGCGCCCGGACGGCCTCCCCAGATTTGTTCATGAATGTTTGGGGAACGGCCAGTACGACCCTTCGACTTTCAACCCGAACCTCCGCTACCAGCGATGCTTCCCGGCTCCTGCCCAGCGGCTGACCGTGGCGGCTGGCCAGCAGCTCCACGACCTCGGCACCCACGTTGTGGCGGGATCCGACGAACTTATCGCCGGGATTGCCCAACCCCACCACAACGAGATCGGCAGGGGTGTCGGTGTGCTTCTTGCGGGATGATCGCCAGCGGGAAGGCACGGCGACAGGCGCCGAGACTTACTCGGCGGAGTCTTCAGAGGCGGCGTCTTCGGCGGCGTCTTCGCCCTCTTCGGAGACAATCGGCTGACCGTCTTCATCCAGCTCGATTTCGGCCTCTTCACCGACCTCAGGCTCTTCGATTTCCATAACCGCAGTGGAGGTGCTGGCCACTAGCTCCTCGAAGTCAACGGCCAGTTGGACACCGTCGGGCAGCTCAATGTCGCCGGCTCTCAGCGTGTCGCCCATCGTCATCTCGCTGATGTCGATCGACAGCTCGTTGGGAATGGCCTCGGGCTTGGATAGCACCCGGATGGTGAACGCGGCTTGTTCCACCACACCGCCCTCGTTGGTCACCTCGGGCGCTTCGCCCACCAGCACCATCCGCACGTCAACCTCGACCTCGACGTCGGCGTCCACCCGGATGAAGTCCACATGGATGACCTCATTGCGCACCGGGTGATGCTGCAAGTCCTTGACCAGGCCGAGTTGGCGGTCGCCGTCCACTTCCAATGTCAGCAGGGCGTTGAGGCCGGCGTCGCTGGTCAGCGCCGACCGCAGCTCGCGCGCGTCCACCGCAACGGGTATCGAATCCCCGCCGAGTCCATAGACCACGCCGGGTACCCACCCTTCGCGACGCAGGCGGCGGGACGGACGGGTGCCCAGATCCCGCGTAGTGTCAGTCTTCAAGATCAGCTCAGCCATAGCGCAGCTCGGAATCTTACCTGCCGCGGGGTGGAAACGGCTAAGGCTGAGACCTAAGAGAGGTTCTTGCCGCCAAAGATCTCGGAGACAGAGGTGTCCTCGAATACGGCGTCGATGGCGTCGGCGATGATTCTGGCTACCGACAGCACCTCGATCTTGTCGATCTGCTTGTCGGGCGACAAGGGCAGGGTGTTGGTGACCACCACCTTGGAGATCACCGAGTTCTTGAGCCGGTCGATGGCTGGGCCGGAGAACACACCGTGGGTAGTGGCGGCATATACGGTGGCTGCGCCCCGGGCCGCCAGCGCGTCGGCCGCGGCCACGATGGTGCCCCCGGTGTCGATCATGTCGTCGATGAGCACACAGGTGCGGCCCTCCACGTCGCCTACCACCTCAATTACCTCCACCGCGTGCTTGACGTCCATGGCCCGGCGCTTGTGGACGATGGCCAGGTCGGCGTCCAGTTCGTTGGTGTAGCGCTCGGCCACCTTCACCCGGCCGGCGTCGGGTGACACGATCACCAGTTCTCCGTCTATGTCCTTGAGATAGTCGACCAGCACCGGCATGGCGGTCAGGTGGTCCCAGGGACCGTCGAAGAATCCCTGGATCTGCCCGGAGTGGAGATCGACGCTCAACATCCGATTGGCCCCGGCGGTGCGGAAGGTATTGGCCATCAGCTTGGCGGTGATGGGCTCGCGGCCCGCAGCCTTGCGGTCTTGTCGGCCATAGCCATAAAAGGGGCACACCGCGGTGATCCGCTTGGCCGAGGCTCGCCGGGCCGCATCCACCATGATGAGGTGCTCCATTACGGCGTCGTTGATGGAGGCGTCGCCGTGGGCGGTGTGGCTCTGGACGATGAACACGTCGGTGCCTCTAACCGACTCCTCGAATCGGCAGTGGATCTCCCCGTTGGCGAAGTCGGCGATGTTGGGCTCCACCAAATCTTCGCCGAGCGCCTCGGCGATCTCAGCAGCCAAGTCGTGGTTGGCCCGACCCGAGATGATGGCCAACTTCTTCTTGGTAACCAGTTCCATGCTTTCAGTCTCTTTCTGTGCAGTCGGACGGAATCTGGGCGCCGGGTTCGAGTGTGATGTAGGCCCCCACACTGGCATCGGCGCCGATCTCGGCATCGGTGGCCGAGACCGCCTCCACCACCGCTCGGGGACCGACCACGCAATCGATCAAGTGGGTATGAGGGCCGATGATGGCACCTTCGCCAATCACAGTCTGACCTCTCAGTACCACACCCGGATGGATGACCACATCGGGGGCCAGCTTCACGCTCACGTCGATGTACGCGCTGTGGGGCGCCATGATGCGCACGCCAGCGACCATCCAATTTCGGTTGATCCGCTGGCGCATCTCCGCCTCGGCGAAGGCCAGTTGCTCCCGGTCGTCCACTCCCCGAGCCTCGGCCTCGTCGATTGCATATGACTCCGCATAGTGACCTGCCGAAGTGAGCACGGAGACCGCGTCAAACAGGCTGTACTCAAGGCCGGAATCGCTGGTGGCCAACCGGCGCAGAGCCGGCGATAGAAGGCTGCGGCGGAAGCAGCACATTTCAACATTCTCGGAGGCCGCGGTGGCCACGGTGGCGGCAGCCCCGGAGGCCCGATGTTGGGCAGCGAGACCCCGCAACGTCTGGCCCTGGATGAGGGGCATGTCGGCCGAGACAACCAGCACGTCTTCGTCGTCTACATCACTGTCCAAAGCAGACAGGCCCAATGAGGCAGCATCAGCCGTGCCCCGCTGGACGGGCTGCTCTACGAAGTCGATGCGCAGGTCGAAAGCCTCCCCGGTGACGTGCTTGGCCACCTCCTCGGCGCCGTAGCCCACCACCACGGCCACCTGGCGGGGATTGGCCGCGGCCAGCGCGTCGATCACGTGCAGCAGCATGGCCCGCCCGCACAGGTCGTGGAGGGGTTTGGGTCGTCCCGATCTCATGCGAACACCCCGACCCGCAGCCAAGACCACCGCGGACAGGGGTAGCCGATCCGACGTCATGTGATCCCTGGATCAGCGGACATATCCGCTGGGTGCACGCACATCAACAGCATGCACTCTTTCTAGCGCGGCTGGCGAGGCAGGACTCGAACCTGCAACCTCCTGGTCCAAAGCCAGGCGTTCTACCACTTGAACTACTCGCCAACGAGCCCCCTGCTGTGAAGCGGTCAGGCACCATTTTCAGGCTACTGCATTGCCGCTTGACGAACTCTCGGGTTATTGCTGGGACTGCTGGTCGGGCTAGCGTGGTCGCACCATGGGATCGTTGATCAAAAAGCGCCGCAAGCGGATGCGCAAGAAGAAGCACAAGAAGATGCTGAAGCGCACTCGCTTCCAGCGGCGGGCCCGCGGGAAGTAGCTTCCCCCCTCCCCCACTTCAGCCTTATTGGGGCTGGGCAGGCACGGTTCGAACCACAATTCGACCTTCGCCCGGGTAGTCACCCTCCACGAACCAACAAGAGCCACTGCCTGCCAGTCGCGCCGTCTGACCGGTGGCCTGTTGCAGCAATCGCCGGAATTCGTCCAAGCGGGGCTCTACTTCGAGGGCGGCCGGCTCCAAATCGTTGCCGTTCGCTCCCTCCGGACCACCCATCTCGTCCCAACGGCGGTAAACCGCGGAAGTGGAGCACCCGAACGGGGGAATGAGCAGGGTGAGTGTTCGGGGAGTGTGCTGTAGCGGCTGAACGAGCTCGCCGATGCCCTGCACATGGGCCCGCCCCCCAACCAGGCAGAAGGGGACATCGGCGCCCAGTTGGGCTGCCCCTTGAATATCGGTATAGCCAGCCCAGCGGAGAATGGCGGCGGCATCTGCCGACCCTCCACCCAATCCGGCCCCCAGCGGAATCCGCTTGGCCACCGTCACCCTGGCAGAGCGACCGACCAGCATCAGCGCCCGGGTGATGAGATTCTCAGACGGGTCGATCTCGCCCGCACCTCTTACGGCAATTCCGTGGCCCTCCTCGATCTCCAAAGTGTCGGCCAAATCGAGGGACACCATCTCCGCGTCGATCAAGTGGTACCCGTCATCCCGCACCCCGGTGATGCGAAGCGACAGCGTCAACTTCGCCGGGGCGGTGACAGCGGTCACCGGATCTGCCTAACACGACCGGCGGTGCCCCACGTACCATCGGCGGTCAAGACCTCGGCGTCAGCTCGTTCAGCCAACGCCAGGCACAGCCGGTCGGCCAGCGACAGGCCCTCTCCTCTATTCCAGCGGCGGGCGGCCCACTCAGCGTCCATGCTGGTCACCGCTTCCACCTTTATGCCGTAGCTCACCAGCAAGGCCCGGACGATCTCCCAGTCGCGGTCGGAAGCCAGCACCTTCTGGGCCACCTCCGACCAATTGGCCGCCCCACAGCAGGAGTCGCCAAACAAAGCCGCCTCCACCGCTTCGGCACCGTCCTCGTTCTGGAGGAACGCCAAAATCGCTGAGGCGTCCAGCACCACGCTCACGCTGCGTCTTCCTCCTCGGCAGCGCGCCGCCGCTCGGCCAGCAGTTCGGACACCAAGTCCAAACCCTCCAGCTCATCGCGCACCCGGGTGAGGAGCTGCTCACGGGTCAACAGCACCAAGCCCCCCGGGGTGGAAAGCAGAACCAGAGCCGTCCCCTCAACAAGACCCGCCTCGGTGCGCACCTCAGCCGGCACCACAATCCTGCCCCTATCTCCCACAACAAGAGTATGTGTCCCACTCATCTTGCCATTGTACCACCTACACCCTCATTGCGGGACACCTCTATTCCTGTTCCGCAGCCAGTCGGGCCCAATCGGCCAAAGTGAGCTGTTCGGGGCGGGCGGTTGGGGGGATTTTGGCCTTGTCGAAGTGGGCGGGGGTCAGATGGGCAGCCAAGGAGCGGCGCAGCATCTTGCGGCGCTGGCCGAAGGCGGTGCGAATGAGAGCGAACAGGCGATCGGGGTCGACATCGACGGCTGGTTCTGGACGCCGAAGCAACCGAACTACCGCAGATGACACCCTTGGCCGGGGGTAGAAGACCGTGGCGGGCACCGAGCGAGCGATCCGACCCTCGCACCAATAGGCCACTTTTAAGGTGGGAATCCCATAGGCCTTGGTGCCAACCGGGGCTACCAGCCGCTCGGCTACTTCCTTTTGAACCATGACTGTGAAGGTCTCTATGCGAGGCTCGGTGTCGAGCAGGTCCAACAGCAGTGGGACTGCGATGTTGTAGGGCAGGTTGGCCACTAGTGCCCACCGCCGGCTATCGGCGCCGAGCTTGGATCGCCATTGCGACGAGGTGGCGTCGGCGTGGACGATCTCCACGTTGGGAGCATCGGCGGTTTCTGCCAGCGGGGCCAGCAAGTGACGGTCGGCTTCTACGGCCAGCACATGATCGACTTCGGCGGCCAGCGCCCGGGTGAGCGACCCTAGGCCAGGGCCGATCTCCACCACCGACTGGTTGGGATCCAGTTCGGCGGCCCGCACCATCGCCGCGATGGTGTTGGGATCAACCACGAAGTTCTGGCCCATAGCCCGGCTCGGAGCCAGACCATGGCGGTCGAGCAGATCCCGCACCTGGTTGCGGGTGAGGGTCACGCGTCGAGCCGGTAGAAGTCGGCGGCGTTGTCCCAGGTACGCTGGGCCACCGTCTCCGGGGGCACGCCGTGAAGTCGGGCCAGCGCCTCTCCCACCAGCGGCAGATTGGCCGGAGTGTTGGTTCGGCCTCGCAGCGGGACCGGGGTCAGATACGGCGAGTCGGTTTCCACCAGCAAGCATTCGAGCGGGCACAGATTGGCCGCGGCCCGCACATCATCGGCTGAAGGGAAGCTCACGATTCCGCTGAACGACAGGTACGCCCCCCGGTCCAACGCGGCCCGAGCTTCGTCGACGCCGCCGGTGAAGCAGTGGAACACCGTGCGGTCGGGTACCCCACCCTCATCGAGAATGGCGAAGGTGTCGTCCCACGCCTCCCGGGTGTGGATCACGAGCGGAAGCTGATGGCGGTGGGCCATCTCGATCTGGAGGGCGAACGCCGCTTGCTGGTCTTCGGGCGGAGAATAGTTGTAGTGGTAGTCGAGCCCGCACTCCCCCACCGCCACCACCCGCTCGGCACCCAAGAGCTCCTCGATGCCACCGATCCCGTGGCGCGCTTCGTGAGGGTGAACTCCTACCGTGGCCCACACCCGGTCGCTGGCCGCGGCCTTGGCCACGGCTCCGACCGAGGTGGCCGCATCAGTGCCCACGTCGATCATCTGCTCCACCCCGGCGTCCGACGCCTGGGAGACCACCTCAGAAAGCGTGTCGAGTTCCAGGTGGCAGTGGTTGTCGATCCAGCGCACCTTTAGCCTTTGATGCGAGGGAACAAGGGATCGCCCTCAGCCACTGGCAAGCCGCCGGGATACTGCCCCCAGACAGCCGCGGCGGGCAGCCGTTGGTCGAGGGGGGTGCCGTCGAGGCCCAAGCGAGTCCACGCCGCCTCACAAGACGACGGAATGGCCGGGCTGGCCAGTACGCACACGATGCGGAGGGCCTCCAGGGCGTTTCCTAGCACTGTGTCGACCAGGGGGCCGGAGTCCATCTTCCACGGCTCTGTGGCCTGCAAGTACTCGTTGGTGTCGCGGATTAGGCGCCAGGTGGCCTCAAGGGCCACCGACGGCTGGAACCGGTCCCAGGCCGCCGCGGCGTCGGCGTACACCTTGGCGGCCACGTCGGCCAGTGGGTGATCGGGGTCGGGGGCGGGGCCGATCCCGCCGCACTTCTGGTGGACCAGCGTGGACGACCGCTGCAACAGGTTGCCGAAATTGTTGGCCAGATCGGTGTTGTAGCGGTGCTGGAGAGCCTCGTGGCTGACCTCGCTGTCGGGGCCGAACGGCGTATCCCTCAACAGGGAGTAGCGGAATCCGTCCACGCCGAAATCATTGATTAGGTCGGTTGGGGAGATCTGGTTGAACGCCGACTTGGACATCTTCTCCCCTCCCACCAACAGCCAACCGTGAACGTGGTAGTGGGGCAGGTCCTCTACTCCGGCGGCCAAGAGCATGGCCGGCCAGTACACGCAGTGGAAGCGGATGATGTCTTTGCCCAGCAGGTGGCGAACCGACGGCCACCACGCATCGAACCGCTCATCGTCGTTCCCGTAGCCCGCGGCGGTGGCGTAGTTGGTGAGCGCGTCGTACCACACGTAGAACACATGGCCCTCGGCCCAGGGCACCGGGATGCCCCAGTCGATAGAGGTGCGGGAAATGGAGATGTCCCGCAGACCGCCCCGGATGATGCCCAGAGCCTCGTTGCGGTAGCCCTCGGGGGTGATGTTTTGAGGGTTGGACTCGAACCACTTCAGCAGCGGCTCCTCGAACTCGGAAAGCTTGAAGAAGTAGTTCTCCTCGGTCATCCGCTCCACCCGGCCCGACTCGAGATCCTCGGGGGTTACGTCTTCTTCGGAGACATAGGCCTCGTCGGACACCGAGTACCAGCCGTCGTAGACCGCCGAATAGATGTAGCCGTTGTCGTAGGCCCGCTGCATGAGCGTCTGCACCGCACGGTGATGGCGAGGCTCGGTGGTGCGGATGAACTCGTCGTTGGCTACGCCGAGTTCAGCCCATGCTTCCCGGAAGCGCTGGCTGGTGCCGTCAGCCTGCTCCAAGGGCGACAGGCCGTTGGCCTCCGCCGCCCGCTGCACTTTGAGGCCGTGCTCATCGGTGCCGGTCAGATAGAAGACGTCGTCGCCCAGCAGCCGGTGCCAGCGGGAGACGGCGTCACCGTTGAGCACGGTGTAGGCGTGGCCGATGTGGGGGGCGTCGTTGACGTAGAAGATCGGGGTCGTCAGGAAATAGCGCGACACCGCTTCACACTACTGCCATAGGTCCGTTGATCCCGATGTGTCACTCCCCAAACATCTCAGCAGAGCGCCGGGCCAGCTCATCGGGGGGCACGTCCTCTACATGGGTGGACACATTCCAGCGGTGGCCGAACGGGTCGATGAACTGACCGCCCCGGTCGCCGTAGAAGTGGGTCTCCACCGACCGTTCGGCGGTGGCCCCCGCGGCAACAGCTTTGTCGAACGTGGCATCGGCGTCTTCCACGTACACCATGACGGTGACCGCAGTGCCGCCGATGGTCTTGGGGCCGATTACCCCCATCTCGTGATACTCGTCGGACAGCATGATCACCCCGTCGCCGATGGCCACCTCGGCGTGGCCGATCCGCCCATCGGGCATCGTCATTTGCACACGCTCGGTGGCGCCGAATACCTCGACCAAAAAGTCGATGGCCGCGGCCGCCCCGTCAACACACATGTAGGGGATGACGCGGGGATAATCGTCGGGAATGGGCTGGACTTCGCTCACTTAGTCTCCTAGGACAGCCCGGCAATGCCAGGAATCATGGACGGGGTCAGTCTGCCAGACTCATCTGGTACACGGCTCGTCGGGATACGCCTAGGTCGGCGGCCACCGCGGCCGCGGCATCCCGGCGGGACAGGCCGTCTGCGAGCCGCTCATTGAGCGCCCGCCTGATCTGAGACTCAGACGGGGGCGCAGGATCGGGGCAACCGGCCACCACCAGCACGTATTCGCCTCTGGGCTCGGTGTCCTCGGCCCGGGCGACGGCATCGGCCAAAGTTCCCCTCCAGATCTCCTCGTGTAGCTTGGTCTGCTCCCGAACGATGGCGACCGCCCGACCACCGCCCAGCACCGACGCCATGTCGCCCAAAGTGCGGGCCAACCGGTGCGGGGCCTCGAACAGCACCGTGGTACGGGATTCCTGGGACAACTCCTCGAGGCGATCCTGCCGGTGGCGGCCCTTTTTGGGCAAAAATCCCTCGAAACAGAAGCGCCCGGTGGGCAAGCCGCTCACCACTAGGGCTGAAATTGCAGCCGAGGGGCCGGGCACGGCTTCCACCTCGCCTCCTGCCTTGAGGGTCGCCTTGACCACCTTGGCACCCGGATCGGAAACCGCAGGGGTACCGGCATCGGTGACCAAGGCCACCATGTTCCCGTCCACAATGAGCTGGGCAATCTCGGCCGCACCGGCTTTCTCGGTGTGCTCGTTCACTACCATCAGGCGGGGAGCAGTCACCCCGGCATGGGCCAGCAAACGACCGGTGCGGCGAGTGTCCTCGCAGGCCACCACGTCAGCTTTGGCCAAAACCTCCACGGCCCGTGGAGATAAGTCGCCCAGGTTGCCGATAGGGGTGGCAACCAGTACCAATCTGCCAGCCATGCTTCCTCCAGCGTGGTTGGATCATCCCCTCCCGCTACCAGCAGTCTGCCTCACCTGCAAGCGGTCACCGGGTTTTATCCCCCATCGGGCGAACGAGCCAGCTTCAGCCTCCAACACCGCTCGAGCCCGCCAGACCGGAAGGCCGATCCGATAGCGGGCCATCGTGGCGGTTTTCAACACGACCAGATCGCGGTCGAGGTGGGCCACGTCGACCGGGAAGCGCATACCCACAGTGTGAACCGAAAACGCTGGCCACAGCAGAAGCGCATTGTCAAACCCATCGCGGCCCAACAGCCCTAGGGCACGCTCGCGCCAACCAGTAGCGATCTCCACGGTGGCCAGCACCCGGTCATCGCAGACGAGCCACGCCATTGCATGATTTTCCAACTCCGAAGCCGATTGTTCAAGAGGAATTCTTAGACGTTGAAGCGGAACTCCATCACGTCGCCGTCGGCTACCAGGTAGTCGCGGCCCTCTGTGCGCATCACGCCCAATTCCTTGGCCTTAGTCCAGCCCCCTGACTCCAGCAGCTCCTGCCAGCCGATTACTTCAGCTCGGATGAACCCCCGCTGGAAATCGGTGTGTATTCGGCCCGCAGCTTCGGGGGCGGTAGCTCCCTTGCGGAAGGTCCAGGCCCGGGTCTCCTTGTCGCCGGTGGTGAAGAAGGTCCGCAAGCCCAAAAGGTCGTAGGCCGCGTGGGTGAACCGGCCCAAGGCTCCCTTCCCCAGCCCCAAGCCCTCGAGTAGCTCGGACCGTTCCTCAGCGATGAGCTGGGCGGCCTCAGCCTCGAGCTGCACGCACACCGCCATGACCCCGGCCCGGCCATCTAGTTCGGCGGCCACCGGCTCGATCACCGAATCGGGGTCGCCAAGCTGGTCCTCGCCGATATTGACCACCGCCAACACCGGGCGGTTGGTGAGCAGGAAGCTCTCCCGCAGATCAGCCCGCTGCTCGGTCGACAGATCGCTGCGATACAGCGGAATGCCCTCGCCCAGCATCTCGGCGGCGGCTTCCAATGCGGCCACCTCCCCGACCAGCGACCGGTCTTGGACGGCAGACTTTCGCCTTTTGACCAGCCGGTTCTCCACCGACTCCAAGTCGGCCAAGGTCAGCTCGATCTCCAGTACCCGAAGGTGTTCCAAGGGATCGGTCGGACCGGGCACGTCGGAGTCGACGAAAGACCGGAGAATGAACACCACCGCATCCACCTCTCGGATTCCGGCCAAGAAGCGGTTGCCCAGCCCCTCGCCCCGACTGGCCCCCTCCACCAAGCCGCCGATGTCGGTGAATTGCACGCTGGCCGGCGTGACAGTGCGGGATTCGCTGAGGTTGGCAATGGTGTCGAGACGGGGATCGACCACTTTGGCCACGCCGACGTTGGAGCTAGTGGTGGCGAACGCGTAGGGGGCGGCCAGCACGTCCGACCCGATCAAGGCGTTGTAGAGAGAGGACTTGCCGGAATTGGGCAGCCCGACGAACCCGAAGCGCTCCACGGGTCGTTCACGCTAGCGGCAGCCGGTAGTCTTTCTAGAGACGCGGAGGTTCGAATGTCGAAGCGCACTCAAAAACGCAAGGCCCGAGCGCGGCGCAAGAAGGCCAACCACGGGCGTAAGCCCAATGCCGGACGAAACAGCTGAGTCCCACCCTCCTAATCCTTCTAACCCCGCGGGGATGCTGATCTACGACGGCGACTGCGGGTTCTGCACGGCGACCGCCCGTTGGGCCGAGCGCCGGCTGAGCGACAACTACCAGGTAGTCCCCTCCCAGCAGGCCGACTTGGATACCCTCGGCCTCACCGACGAAGACGTGGTCCGGTCGGCGTGGTGGATCGGCCCCGACGGCACCCGCTGGGACGAGCACCGCAGCATTGCCGGTGCGCTGCGTGCCATGAGCGGCCCGTGGCCCACCATTGGCCAGCTCTTGATGTTGGGGCCGATCAGTTGGCTAGCCCGCGCGATGTACCGCCTCGTGGCCAACAACCGCTACCGCATCCGCTGGCCGGGCGCCGCCAAGTGCAGTAGGCAGTAGACACCCGCCTCGCGCCAACCCTTAGACCGCGGCAACCTCTTCGACTTGGAAGTCCTCGTACTCCTCGCCGGTGTCTACCCAGTCTTCAAACTCAATTACGTGAATCTCTTCGAACCGCCGCCGCAGCCAACCGTCTCCGGCATCGAGCAAGCCCAGCTTCTTGCAGTTGGGCACGATCTTGGAGAACAGGATGTTCTGAAACGGCTTCTGGTCGGCCGGCAGTGAGAGGAAGTTCTCCACCATGGGCCGCACCGGCACGCCCATGCGCTCCCACACCTCCTGGGACAAGAACCGGTCGCGCATCCGCACCGCGGCCTCGAAAGCGAACTCCTGGCGCTCGCGCAGCTCCGCAGCAGTGAGATCGCTGTAGAACTCCTGGAGGCTGAGCACGCCAAAGGCCACATGGCGGGCCTCGTCGGCCATCACATAGCGGAGGAGCTTCTTGAGCAACGGCTCGGGGGTGAGCTGGTGCATGAAGCCGAACGCGGCCAAGGCCAAGCCCTCCACCATGATCTGCATGCCCAGGTAGGTCATGTCCCAGCGGCTGTCGTTGATGATGTCGTCGAGGAGCAATTTGAGGTGGACGTTTATGGGATATGAGTCGCCCAGCTTGGTGTCGAGATACTTGCCAAACACCTCCACGTGACGGGCCTCGTCCACCACTTGGGTGGCGGCGTAATACTTGGCATCGATCCACGGCACCGTCTCAACGATCTTGGCCGTGCACAGCAGCGCCCCCTGCTCGCCGTGGAGGAACTGGCTCATCCGCCACTTGAAGGTCTCCAGGGAGAACTCCCGCCACTCAGCCTCGCCCCAGTTGTCGGTGGGCAGGCGGCGATCGTTGTCGCGCTCGAACTCATCGCGGCTGGAAGACTCGGTGAAGATGTTGAACGCCTCGTAGGGATCAACCTCGATGGACCAGTCCAAATCGGTCTGGGCGTTCCATTGCGACGTCTTTGCCTTCTCGTAGAGACGCTCCAGTTGGGGCCGGGCGCCTTTGGCGTAATCCCAGGTGAACAGGGCGTCGCTGTTGTCTTGGACCGTATGGATCACCGAGGTGACATCGCTGTTGGTCCGAGAGATATCGATGATGGTGTCGATGTCGTCGACATCGCCGCGTCCGAGGATTTCCTCATCAGTGCGAGCAGTCAGCGCCATCTCTTCCTCCTCAGCCGCCCTTGGCTGATGCGGCCCTTTGAATGATATGGGGAATGATACTTCCGACAGGCCCGAATGAGGCCTCGGTCACTCCAGCGAATTGAGGCCCTCGATGACCACGCCGGCGGCCGCTCCCCCATCCACTGGCAAGTCGACACCGGTGATGTGGGACGACTCGTCAGATGCCAGGAACAGCGCCGCGGCCGCTATGCACTCCAACGGCACCTCGCCGGGGATGCCCCGATTGTCGGAGTAGGCCGCGGTCTGCTCCATAAACGACATCATCTGATCGAACCATTGGGCGTACATGGCCGGGTTGCCACCGGCGGGGCACACGTTGTTGACCCTGATTCCACTGCGGCCCAACTCCAGGGCGGAACAGCGCATCAGTCCCCCGAGGCCGAACTTGCTGGAGCCGTAGGCAGAGATCCCGTTCATGCCGATGAGTCCGTCAATGGAGCTGATATTGACGATCGAGCCGCCCCCGGCCGCCCGCATCGGCCCGACCACCGCCCGCATGCCCAAAAACGGTCCCACCAGGTTCACGTCCAGCACTTGGCGGTATTTTTCGGCCGAGGTGCGCTCGATGGGCCCCATATGGAGAACGGCGGCGTTGTTGACCAACACGTCCACCTGGTCCATGCCGCTCACCACCTCGTCCCAGTGGGCCTCGTTGGTCACGTCTAGCTTGACGATCCCATCCCCATCGGCAATGTCGGTGGCCACCACCACAGCTCCTTCATCCCGGAACATTTGAGCGATGACCGCTCCAGTGCCCCGAGCTGCTCCAGTGACGATGGCTGTCTTTCCTTCGAGTCTTGACATGGCCTCACCCTAGACACTTCGAGGCTTCTCGAACTCGCTGGATGACTCAGCGGATGTCGCAGCACTGGGCTAGCCTCTGAAGTCCTACCGACTGGCATCTGACGGAGGGGTTCCGATGCATAAGAAGTTCCTGCTACTGCTCGCTGTGCTGTTGTCATTGGCCTTGGTGGCCGCTGGCTGCGGCAACGACGACGACACCGACTCAGCGCCGGCGCCCACCGAGGCACCCGCGTCCGAACCAACCGAAGCGCCGGCGCCCACCGAAGCACCCGCGCCCGAACCAACCGAAGCGCCGGCGCCCACCGAAGCACCCGCGCCCATGGCTCCTTCCGGGGCCCTGATCACGCTGGATGAAGAATGCGCGGCGTGGGGTGGGATTCAAGCCCCCGACGGCTTCCGGGTGAACATGGTCACCGACATCGGCAAAGTCGACGACGGCACCTTCAACCAGTTCGCCTATGAGGGTATGACCGCCGCCGCCGAGTGCTTCGGCATCGAGGACACCAGCGTCATCGAGACCGCTTCGGAGGCCGACTACGACGCCAACCTGAGCACCTCCGCCAGCGAGAGCCCCGACGTGCTCATCACCGTGGGCTTCCTGCTCGGCACCGACACCATGGCCGCCGCCGAAGAGAACCCCGACATCAACTACATCGGCATCGACCAATGGCAGCCCGAGTATCCGGCCAACTATGTGGGCGTGTTGTTCAACGAGCATGAGGGCGGCTTCATCGCCGGCGCCCTAGCTGCCTCGTTGAGCGAATCAGGCGTGGTCGGCGTGGTCGGCGGACGCGAGGACGTGCCCCCAGTAGTGAAGTTCGTCAACGGCTATGAGGCCGGCGCCAAGTACGTCAATCCCGACATCCAGGTGCTGTCGGTGTACAACGAGAGCTTCACCGATCCGGCCAAGGGCGCATCCGACGCCCAGCAGTTCATCGGCGACGGCGCCGACGTGATCTTCGGCGCCGGTGGCCCCACCGGTTCTGGAGGCGTGAAGGCCGCGGCCGAGTCCGGTGCTTGGGGTATCGGCGTGGACCAGGACGAGTACTACACCACCTTCAACGGCGGGTCGGCCCCGGGATCTGAGTACCTCGCCAGCTCAGCCATCAAGCGGGTGGACCTGTCGGTGTTCCGCAACATTGCGGCCGCCATCGAGGGCACCTTTGCCGGCGGCGTGTTCGTGTTAACCGCCGAGAACCTGGGCATCACCTATGCGCCGTTCCACGACGCCGCAGTGAGCGCCGACGCCGCCGCCAGTGTGGAGCAAGTACGGGCTGGTCTAGCCGACGGCAGCATCACCACCGGGGTGTGCGGCATCGACGGCCTGTTCTTAGGCGAGGGCTCGGCCTGCGACTGAACGACAACATTCGATGAAAGGCGGCGGCTGAGCGGGAATCAGCCGCCGCCTTTTGCGTTCGGCCAGCCGCAAATGTCCTAGTCTGGACTGCGCATGGCTCAGGCAGGCAACGGCACAGCAGGGCCTGTGCTGGAAGTTGAGGGCATTACCAAGACCTTCCCCGGGGTAGTGGCCAACGACAACGTCAGCCTGACCCTCAACCAGGGCGAGATCCACTGCCTGTTGGGAGAGAACGGCGCGGGCAAGAGCACTCTGATGAACATGGTGTTCGGGCTTCATCGACCCGATAGCGGAACTATCCGGGTGAGGGGCGTGGAGGCGCATTTCGAGGATTCGGGCGAGGCCATCGCCCGAGGCATCGGGATGGTCCACCAGCACTTCCAGCTCATCCCGGTGTTCTCCGTGGCCGAGAACATCATCTTGGGCAACGAGATCACCAAGGGGGCATTCCTCGATCTCGATACGGCCCGCCGACAGGTTGACGCTCTGGCCGACCGCTATGGGCTGGCCGTGGACCCCGACGCCATAGTGGGCGACCTGTCGGTCGGCGAACAGCAGCGGGTGGAACTGGTGAAGGCCCTTTTCCGCGACGCCGACATCTTGATCCTCGACGAGCCCACCGCGGTTCTCACCCCCGGCGAGGTGGACGACTTCTTCGAGGTGGTGGAGAGCCTCACCGAACAGGGTAAGTCCATCATCTTCATTACTCACAAACTGCGCGAGGTGCTGGCCGTTGCCGACCGCATCACCGTGCTCCGGGCTGGCCAGGTGGTGGGGACGACCACAGCTGAAACGGCCACTCAGCAGTCACTGGCCAATCTGATGGTGGGTCGCGATGTGGTGTTCCGAGTGGAAAAGGCCGAGCCCAATCCCGGGAAATCTGTGATTCGGGTTGAGGATCTGCGGGTCACCGATGACCGGGGGGTGGAAACAGTCAGCGGCTTTGACGTGGAGGTGAGAGCCGGGGAGATATTCGGAATAGCCGGGGTAGAGGGCAACGGCCAGCGGGAGCTGGTGGAGACCATCTGCGGCATGCGCCCGGCCATCGGGGGGCGAGTGGAGATGCTTGGCCAAGACACCACTGGCTGGAGCCCCCGCAAGATCCATGAACTCGGTGTGGCCCACGTGCCCGAGAATCGCAGCAAGCACGGGGTGGTGGCCCAGTACTCCATCGCCGACAACCTGGTGTTGAATCGCTACAACCACCGAAAGTTCTCTCAGCGCGGGGTCCGAAACACCGCGGCCATCAACGCTGAAGCGAAGGAGTTGGTTGACCGGTTCGACGTCCGCACCCCGGGGGTGGAAGCAGCCATCGACACGCTGTCGGGCGGCAACCAGCAGAAGGTGATCGTGGCCCGGGAGCTGACCGGCGACCTTCGGGCCCTAGTGGTGGCCCAGCCCACCCGAGGGCTGGACGTGGGCTCCATCGAGTTCATCCACCGCAAGATCATCGAGCTGCGAGATCAGGGAGTGGCTGTGCTGCTGGTGTCGGCCGAGTTGGACGAGATTTTGTCGCTGTCCGACCGGATCGGAGTGCTCTATCGGGGCCGGCTGGCTGGAACAGTGGAGGCAACCGAAGCCACTCGAGAAGAACTGGGCCTGCTCATGGCCACCGGGGCGCAGTCGTGAACGGTGTGGGCAACGCCAACGCCGGTGTGGGCCGGGCGGCCAGCCAAGTCCACCGCTTCCTCAACGAGGTGTGGCGGCTCCAGCCGCTCTATGTGTCGCTCTACGCCATCTTGTTGTCGTTCGTGGTCGGCGGGGTGCTCATCTCCATCATCGGAGTGAACCCCTTCACTGCCTATTGGGCGCTACTGCGGGGCATGGTGGGGGGAGGCGATCAGATCGCGGGATCGGTGGCCCGATCAGTACCGTTCATCGGATCGGCTCTGGCCTTGGCTTTCGCCTTCCGGGCCGGTCTGTTCAACATCGGCGCCGAGGGGCAGCTGTTGGCTGGCGGGGTCACCGCGGCCTTTGTCGGGGCACTGTCGTGGATGTCTGATTTGCCCGGCATCGTGGCCATCCCGCTGATCCTCATCGCCGGGACCATGGGCGGCGCCATCTGGGGTGGGATACCGGGTGTGCTTCGGGCCAAGACCGGAGCCCATGAAGTGATCAGCACCATCATGCTTAATTCCCTGGTGCTATTCGGGGTCCGCTGGATGGTCAACTCCCGTGATCCGGTGGTGCTGCGGGACACCGACAGCACCGTTCCGCGCACCGATCCCATCTCCGAGACCGCGGTGCTTCCCGAGTTGGTGGACAGCCAGCCCACTCTTCACGTGGGGCTGTTCGCCCTTGTTGGGATTTGCTTCGTGGTGGCCTTCGTGTTGAATCGCACCACCTTCGGATTCGAGGTTGGCACCGTGGGGTTGAACCCCCACGCCTCCCACTACGCGGGGATCAACGTGAACCGGGTGATCGTGGCCTCCATGGCCGTGTCGGGGTCGTTTGCCGGTCTGGCCGCGGCCTCAGAAATCTCGGGCACCAACGGATTCTTCCAACCCGGCACATTTTTCCTGATGGGCTTTGACGGCATCGCCATTGCCTTGCTGGCCCGCACCAACCCGGTGGCCATTATCGCCGCCGCCCTGTTATGGGGTTCGATGCTGTCGGGGGCACCGCTGATGCAGCAGGAGGCCGACGTATCTATCGACGTTGTGCGGATCATCCAAGCAATGGTGTTGTTGTTCGTGGCCGCGGATGCCATCGTCCGCTACCTGTTCCGGGTGCGCGAGCTCGACCAAAGCCCGTTCAAGGCAACATCAATCGAGGGGGCGGTGTGACCACCGTCGAGAACGCCGCCGGAATCGCAGGAACCTCTGGTGGGGCTCGACTGGATCGCCAGTCGGTGACCGGGCTGGTGTTCGGGTTATTGGGAGTGGCCCTCATCGTTGGGGTGGCCCCGGCGATCAACAGTTCCAGTCGGCGATTCAACTTCGAACCACCGCCCGATCCAGCGGGAATCGGGTTCGACCCCCCAACGTGGGTGATTGCCATCGGCGTTTTGTTCCTGCTCACCGCCGCCCTGGGCTTCGCCCCACCTGCGGCGCGGCAGTGGGCCAGCCCGGCCCGGCTGCTGAGCGCTCTGGCCGTGATCCCGTTGATACTGGTGCTCAGCCTGGCCCTGTCCGACAACCCCAGCACCAACATCGTCAATCTCTTCAACGAGTCGCTGGTGCTGGCCACCCCGTTGGCGCTGGGATCGATGACCGGGCTGTGGTGCGAGCGCTCGGGCATCATCAACATCGGCATCGAAGGCACCATGTTGGCCGGCGCGGGCATTGGCTACATGACCTACGCCACCATCGGAGATGGCCAGTCCAGCGGATGGCTGTGGTTCTCGATCCTCATCTCCGTGCTGGCCGGCGGACTGGTGGCTGCCCTCCTCGCCGTGCTGTCCATTCGCTTTGGAGTGAACCAGATTGTGGGTGGAGTGGTGATCAACTTGTTTGCCCTGGGGCTGACCGGTTTCTTGCGCTCGGAGGTGATCGTCAAGAGCGGCATCACCACTGGGGTGGGCACTTCCGAGTTCGGCCTGCCGCTGCTGTCGAAGATCCCGGTGATCGGCGACCAGGTCTTCCGGGGCCAGCCCATCTACTGGCTGATGTATGTAGTGGTAATCGGGACCTGGGTGGTCATGTACCGCACCCCGTGGGGACTGCGGGTGCGCTCGTGCGGAGAGAACCCCCACGCGGCAGAGACGCTGGGAGTGAACGTGGTGCGGATTCGCTACCAGTCGGTGATCTTGGGCGGGTTGATTGCCGGCCTGGCCGGAGCCTGGTTCTCCATGGAGTCGCAGGCTCGTTTCGAGGACAACATAACCAACGCCGCCGGGTTCATCGCTTTGGCCGCACTGATCTTTGGCAAGTGGACCCCGTGGGGGGCATTCGGAGGGGCATTGCTGTTCGGGTTCTCCCGGGCACTGGGCACCCGCCTCCAGTTCTTGGGGGTGGAAGTGAGCGGATTCGAGATACCCAGCGAGTTCCTCCAGGCCCTTCCGTTTGTGGTCACATTGGTGGTGGTAGCCGGGGCGGTGGGACGGTCGATCCCACCGGCGGCTGCTGGCCAGCCCTTCCACCGAAGCAGATAGCCGGAAAGTGACCAGATGAACGCATCGCCGGACATCCCATGGAGCGAGCTGTGGGCCGCCGCCCGTCAAACCTCAGCGGGGGCGTATGCCCCGTACTCGAACCTGTCGGTGGGGGCGGCGGGGCTGACCGACGACGGCCGAGTGGTGTCGGGATGCAACGTGGAGAACGCCTCCTACGGGCTCACGCTGTGCGCCGAATGCGGCCTGGTGGGCGACCTCCACCGCACCGGAGGAGGACGCCTCGTGGCAGTGGCGGTGACCGACGGCGACGGAAATCCGCTCACCCCGTGCGGGCGTTGCCGCCAACTGCTCTATGAGGCGGGCGGGGCAAGCTGCCAGGTGAACGAGACCCACACCGTGGGCGACCTGCTGCCCGGCGCCTTCGGCCCCGACGACCTGCCGTGAACGCGGTGGATCTCATCGTCGCCAAGCGAGACGGCGATGAGCTGAGCGACGAGCAGATCATCTGGTTCATCGGCGGGGTCACCTCCGGGACCATCCCCGCCGAACAGGCCGCCGCGCTGCTCATGGCCATCGTGTGGCGCAGTCTGTCCGCTCGGGAGCTGGCCACCTGGACCGCGGCCATGATCGAAAGCGGCCAAAGGTTGGACCTGTCGAGCCTGGCCCGGCCCACGGTCGACAAGCACTCCACCGGCGGGGTGGGCGACAAAGTGTCGCTGGTGCTTTGCCCGCTGGTGGCCGCCTGCGGAGCGGCGGTTCCCCAGCTCTCGGGGCGGGGGTTAGGCCATACCGGGGGCACGCTCGACAAGATGGAGGCCATCGCGGGCTGGCGAGCCGAATTGAGCTACGACCAGTTCCTGGCCCAGCTTGGTGAGGTGGGCGCAGTGATAGCCGCGGCCACCGCCGATCTGGCCCCGGCCGACCGGGTGCTGTACGCCCTGCGGGACGTCACCGGGACGGTAGCGTCGATCCCTCTGATCGCCAGCTCCATCATGTCCAAGAAGATCGCCGAGGGCACCGCGGGGCTGGTGCTGGACGTGAAGTTCGGCTCGGGGGCGTTTCTGCCCGACCCGGCCATGGGCAAAGAACTGGCCCGAACCATGGTGGGGCTAGGCCACGCCCACGGGGTGGACGCCGTTGCGCTGCTCACCGACATGGACCAGCCTCTGGGTTTGGCCGCCGGCAACGCCCTGGAGGTGGCCGAGTCGGTCGAAGCGCTGGCCGGAGGCGGTCCCGCCGACTTGGTGGAGGTGACCCTGGCCTTGGCCCGAGAAATGGTGGACCTGGCTGGTCTGGACGCCGACCCAGCCGAGGTGTTGGCCTCGGGAAGGGCTATGGACGCTTGGCGGGCCATGGTGGCCGCCCAAGGCGGCGATCCCAGCGCTCCCCTGCCTGTCGCCTCGGAGGTGGATCAATGGACCGCACCGGCTAGCGGAATCATCAGCCGCATCGACGCACTGTCCGTCGGGGTGGCTGCTTGGCGGCTGGGCGCAGGCCGGGCCCGCAAGGAAGACGACGTGTCGGCGGTGGCCGGGGTCAAGCTGCGCCGCGTCCACGGCGACCGGGTGGCCACTGGCGAAGTGATAGCCGAACTCCACACCGACGACCCCTCTCGCCTGCCCGCCGCCCACGAGGCCCTTTCGTCGGCCCTGACCATCACCGACACCTCCCCCGAGCCTCGCCGCCTGATCGCCGACCGGGTTGCGTACGCTTAGAGAAGTGATACACCCGACAATCGAAGAAGTAAGGGCAGCTCCCAAGGTGTTGCTGCACGACCATCTGGACGGCGGCCTCCGCCCCCAGACCGTGGTCGAACTGGCTGCGGAAAACGATTACACCAACCTGCCCACCACCGATGCCGACGATCTGGCCCGCTGGATGGTGCGAGGGGCCAGCCGACTGGACCTCACCCTGTACTTGGAGACGTTCGCCCACACCGTGGGGGTAATGCAGACCCGCGACGCCTTAGAGCGGGTGGCGGCCGAGTGCGCCGAAGACCTGGACGACGACGGCGTGGTCTACGCCGAGGTCCGATTCGCCCCCGAGTTGCACACTGAAGCCGGGCTGAGCCTGGACGAGGTGGTGGAGGCGGTGGTGACCGGCTTCGAGGCGGGCAGCGCCAATCGGAGAATCCGCATCGGGACCCTGCTCACCGCCATGCGCACCGCAGCCCGCTCCCTGGAGATCGCCCAGCTTGCCGTCCGCCATCGCGACAACGGCGTGGTCGGCTTCGACATCGCCGGGGCCGAAGCCGGCAACCCTCCCACCCGCCACCTTGACGCCTTTCACCTGATCCAGCGGGAGAACTTCCACTTCACCATCCACGCCGGGGAGGCTTACGGCCCGCCATCCATCTGGGAGGCGGTGCAGTACTGCGGCACCGAGCGACTCGGCCACGGGGTCCGCATTGTGGACGACATCGAATTCGGCCCCAACGGCGCCCTTCATCTGGGCCGCCTTGCCGCCTTTGTGCGGGACCGGCGCATCCCGTTGGAACTATGCCCCACCTCCAACGTCCATACCGGGGCGGCGCCCTCCATTGCCGAGCACCCCATCAAGGTGCTGAGCGACCTGCGGTTCCGGATAACGGTCAACACCGACAACCGCCTGATGAGCGCCACTTCTATGACCCAAGAGGTGATGCAGTTGGTGGATGAGTTCGGATTCAACTGGTCTGACATCCAGTGGCTGACCATCAACGCCATGAAGAGCGCTTTCATCCCCTTCGATGAGCGGCTGGAGATCATCAACAAGATCATCAAGCCGGCCTACGGACCTCTCGCTCTATAGGGCCATGACCAGCATGATCGACCCAGCATGATCGACACTGTCGGGCTAGACGCAGACGACACCTTGTGGCACAACCAGTCGATCTTCGCCGACTACGAGGAGCGCATGGCCAACCTGGTGGCCCGCTATCTGCCCGATGTGGACTTCCACGAGCGGCTCATCGCACTGGAGCGCCACAACGTGGCCATCTTCGGCTACGGCATCAAGGGGTTAGTGCTGTCGATGATCGAGACCGCCATCGAGGCTACCGAGGGCCGCATCACCGCCGAGGAGATCCACGCCATCGTGGGCTGGGCCAAGGAGATGCACGCCCACCCAGTGGAGCTGCTAGACGGGGTGGCCGAGACCATCGAGAAGCTGGAGCACCGCTATCGGCTGGTGCTCATCACCAAGGGCGACCTGTGGAACCAGGAGACCAAGATCGCTGTTTCCGGGCTGGCCGACCATTTCGACGCAGTGGAGATCGTGGCCGAGAAAGACGAGGCCACCTATTCCCGGCTACTTGAGCGCCATCACATCGATGTGGACCGATTCGTGATGGTGGGCAACTCGGTGCGCTCCGACATCGAACCCGTGGTTTCCTTGGGCGGCCGGGGCGTCCACATCCCCTATCACCTCACCTGGGACCTCGAGCAGGCCACCATCTCCCCCCACAAGAGTTGGGTGGAGCTGTCTGACATCCGCCAACTCCCCCCCTGGCTGGCCGACCAATAGCGGTTTCAGTCCGGTCGGCCTCTGAGGCGGTCGGTGCTGGGGTCGAAGGTGGGGAGTTGGTGTTGGACGGCACCTTGGTGGGCGGCCAACTCGTGGTAGACGATCGCCTCCACTTCTTCCCAGGAGGTGGCTCGGGGAGACTCCAGATCACGGTTGTAGGGCTGGTCGAATACGATCACGGTTCGGCCCTCGGACCGCAGGGCCTCGATGTTGTGGGGGGCGTCTTCTATGTAGACATGGGCGTTTACCGCGGTCTTGCCGCCCACAAAGCACAGATCGCGGTAGGGGATCTTGGCCTTGTCGAGCCACTCGGCGGTGTCGCCTGCCGCGATGGCGTGGTCCCAGTTGGTGTACAGCCGGTGAGTGATGATGCGGATCCACACCCCGGCCTCCGATAACCGCCACAGCGCCTTGGAGACGCCGGGCATGGCCGGCATGTCAGCCAGCATCCGATGCTCTACCACTGCCTGGCGGTGGTACTTCTCGAAGTCCCCTTCCCCAAAACCCCACTCCTCGAAGCCCCAGCTGCACTCCAGGGTCAATGACTCCTCGGACACGCCCTTCTCCTGAGCCACGATCTTGCGGAAAGCCACGGTGTGCTGGGCGCACACCCCGTCGAGGTCGACGCCGAAGACGAAAGGCCCAGGGCTCATCTTCCCTTGGGGTGCCAGACGGTCTTGGTCTCGCAGAAGGCGTCGATGAGATATGGGCTCTGGGCTGCCTCATCGGCCCATTGACGCTCGGCAGCAGAGGCGCTCACCACCCGGGTAATGGTGGCGGCCGCCTGCCGGGCGGCGTCGGTGGCCCCCTCGGCATCGCAACCGGTGAGGTCCAGCGCATCCACGGCCACATGGCCAGCCAGCGGGGGGACCATCTCGCCGCGATGGCCGGTGAGAATGTTGACCACGCCGGAGGGCACGTCACTCAGCGCCAACGTCTCGGCCAAGGTGATGGCCACCAGCGGGCAGCGCTCGGAAGCCAATACCACCGCGGTATTGCCGGAAACGATCACCGGGGCCAGCCGCGACACCAACGGAAGAAGGGGGGGCTCGTCAGGGGCCACGATCCCCACCACGCCGGTGGGCTCGGGCACGCTGAGGTTGAAATAGGGACCAGCCACCGGGTTGGCCCCGCCCAGCACGGTGGCGAACTTGTCGGCCCAACCGGCGTACCACACCCAGCGGTCGATGGCGGCGGCGGTCTCTTTGGCCGCGGCCGCTTCGGATTGACCGTCGCCTGCCCTAAGCACCTCGGCGCAGAACTCGTCCCGGCGGGACTCCATCACCTCGGCCACCCGATACAGGATCTGACCTCGGTTGTAGGCGGTCCGACCGGCCCAGCCCTCTTGAGCCGAGCGGGCCGCCGACACTGCGTCGCGCACGTCTTTGCGGGACCCCTGGACGGCGTGGGCCAAAAGCTGTTCCCCGGCTCCGGTCACCGGATACGTCCGGCCCGACTCAGATCTCTCGAACGCCCCGCCGATGAACTGCTTGTAGGTCTTGTTGACCGACAGCCGACTGCTCATGTAACCAACTCCACGTAGGGCAAGAGACCGGACCGGCCGCCCTCGCGGCCGTAGCCGCTCTCCCGGTAGCCGCCGAACGGGCTGGCCGGGTCGAACCGGTTGAAGGTGTTGGCCCACACCACGCCGGCCTGCATCCGGTCGGCCATCCACAAGATTCGCGACCCCTTCTCGGTCCAGATGCCGGCCGACAACCCATATGGCGTGTTATTAGCCTTGGCCACCGCCTCCTCCGCGGTGCGGAAAGTGAGTACCGACAGCACCGGCCCGAAGATCTCCTCTCGGGCGATGCGGTGGGCAGTGGACACATTGGTGAACAGCGCCGGCGGGTGGAAGAAACCGCGGTCGGGGAGCACGCACTCCGGCGTGTAAAGTTCGGCGCCCTCGGCCACCCCGGAGGCCACCAGCTCGGTGATGCGGTCGAGCTGGACTTGGGAGTTGATGGCCCCGATGTCGGTGTTCTTGTCCAGCGGGTCGCCCACCCGCAAGGTGTCCATTCGCCGCTGAAGCTTGCCCACCACGGTTTCGGCCACCGTTTCTTGCACCAGCAGACGCGAGCCGGCGCAGCACACTTGACCGCCGTTGAAGTAGATGCCGTTGACGATGCCTTCCGTCACCTGGTCGAGGGCGGCATCGTCGAACACGATGTTGGCCGCCTTGCCCCCCAACTCCAGAGTGAGGCGCTTGCCGGTCCCGGCCACCTGGACACCGATAGCCCTACCCACCTCGGTGGACCCGGTGAAAGCCACCTTGTCCACGCCGGGGTGGGAGACCAGGGCGGCGCCGGTGGCGTCGTCGCCGGTGACGATGTTGACCACGCCAGGGGGCAGCTCCGCGTCGCGCAGCACCTCGGCCAGCAGCAATGCGGTCAGCGGGGTGGTGGGTGCCGGCTTGAGCACCGCGGTGTTGCCGCAGGCCAGCGCGGGGGCCAGCTTCCAGGCTGCCATCAGCAAAGGGAAGTTCCACGGGATGATCTGGGCGGCCACTCCCAGCGGCTGGGCTCGGCGACCGCTGAAGGCGTAATCGAGCTTGTCGGCCCACCCGGCATAGTGGAAGAAGTGGGCTGCGGCCAGGGGGATGTCTAAATCACGGGACTCCCGGATGGGCTTGCCCCCGTCCATGGTCTCCAAAACGGCGAACTCCCGGGCCCGCTCTTGCAGCAATCGGGCTACTCGATAGAGGTACTTGGCCCGCTCGGCACCGGGCAGATCGCGCCAGCCCCCCTCCGAGGCAGTCCGGGCCGAAACCACTGCCCGGTCCACATCGGCCGCGTCGGCCACACCAACCTCGGCCAGCGCCTCCCCGGTGGCTGGATTCACCGTGGAAGCCAACCGACCGGCGGCCGGCTCCACCATCTCACCCCCTATGAACAGGCCATATTGAGAGGCCAGGCGTACCGGAGCAACCGATTCGGGGGCAGGCGCGTACTCCAGACTGAAGCCACTAGCAGGCTCCACCTCTTGGCCCGGAGTTGAACGATCAGTCAACGCTGAAGTCCTCTCGCCGTTGGTAGCGGCCGTCGCCCAGCTTGGAGCGCTGCATGAGCACATCGTTGAGCAGGCTGGACGCCCCCAGCCGGAATCGATCAGGCGTCAGCCACTCCCCACCCAGCGTCTCGCCCACAATCACCAGATAGTGCCAGGCCTGCTTGGCCGTGCGAATGCCCCCGGCCAGCTTCAGCCCCACGGCTCTGCCCGTCTGCTCGGCCATATCCCGGATGGCCTCGGCCATGCACAGGGCGGTGGGCGGAGTGGCGGAGGTGCCGATCTTACCCGTCGAGGTCTTGATGAAGTCGGCTCCGGCCACCATGGCCAGCATGGACGCCCGCCTGATTTGGTCGTAGGAGCCCAGCTCACCGGTTTCCAAGATCACCTTTAGGTGGGCCGACCCGCAGGCTTGCTTGGCCGCGGCGATCTCGTCGTAGGCCTTCTGATACCGACCGGACAGAAACGCCGAGCGATTCAAAACGATGTCCACCTCATCGGCTCCGGCGGCCACCGCCCAGGCGATCTCCGCTAGGCGAACTTCCAAAGGGGCCAGCCCGGCGGGAAACCCCCCGGCCACACTGGCCACTGCCACCGGGCTATCGGCCAGTGCCTCGGCGGCTACCGGTACCAACTCGGGATAGACGCACACTGCAGCCACCGGGGGTACCGACCAGTCGAAAGCGTCGGGACGACTGGCGCGGGCACAAAGAGCCTGAACCCGCTCAGGGGTGTCTGCCCCCTCCAGGGTGGTGAGATCCATGACCCGGATGGCCAATTCCAGGGAGGCCGCCTTTGAAGAGGTCTTGATCGAACGGGTACACAACGAGGCGGCCCGCTGCTCAAGCCCCACCGCATCCACCGGCGCAATGCGCACCCCGCCCACCGCATCGGCAGGACCTGCCGGGTTCTCGATGGCGAGCAAATCAGTCACTGGCCCAAGGATAGGGCTGGACCACGACAACTGGACACCCCGTAGGACTTGCCTAAGGTGAGGCGATGGAGGTTTCGGTCGTCGATCACCCGCTGGTGCAGGCCCGCCTGACCGAGTTGCGCCGAGCCGACACCCCTTCTCCGGACTTCCGGCGGGCACTTAATAGCCTGAGCCTGATGCTGGTCTACGAAGCCTTGCGAGACCTTCCCCCTACATCTGTGGGAGTCGATACACCGCTGGCGCCGACCTCCGGGGTGCGCATCGACAATCCCCCGCTGCTTGTGCCGGTACTGCGGGCCGGACTGGGGATGCTGGACGCGGCCCGCAAGCTGTTGCCGGAGGCCGCGGTGGGATTTCTAGGGGCGCGCCGCAACGAAGAGACGTTTCAGCCCGAGCCCTATCTCAATACCGTGCCCGACGATCTCGGAGGTCAGTCGGTGCTGGTATTGGAGCCGATGCTGGCCACCGGCGGATCACTGGCCTATGTCTGCGGGCGGATTGCCGCAGCCGGGGCCGGGCAGATCACCGCAGTGTGCGTGCTGGCCGCCCCCGAAGGCGTGGCGGCGCTCGATGCCGCTGCCCCCGGCGTGCGCCTGTTCACCGCTGCGGTCGACGAAGGCCTCAACGAGCGGGCCTACATCGTGCCTGGACTAGGCGATGCGGGCGATCGCCAGTTCGGACAGCTCTGAAGACTTAGCCACTCGCTAGTGATCAGCCCGGTCCGCCCAGATCGGTGTCGTAGGCGCTGTACACCAGGTCGACGGCGTGATGGTTGAGCTGGTCCACCTTGTGGACTATGGCGGCCATTGATTGTTGCAAGCCGGGGTCGGGTTGTTGCGTGTGGAGCCGCTGGATCTGCTGTTGCACCGAGGCCTGGAGTTGAACCTGCTCGGAGCGGATCTTGTTCACCTGGGGCACCAGGCGAGGGGCCAACTCGATGCAGTCGTCGTACAGTCCGAGGTCGCAATCCGAGCAGAATCCAGTCAATGCTCGGCTGAGTTGTCCGAGCTTGTCCTCGAGTCGGTGCACCCAGTCATCGGGATTCTCGGTGGGCATTCCCTCCGACAGCAGCTCTTGCAGGCCAGCTCCTGCCTTGCTCAACTCTTTACGCCAGTCTGTCTGTTCCCCCATGGCGATCTCCTCGTCATAATGTGGGAACGACCACACTGTCGCTCTTGCCTTCGGCCTCAGCTTAGACCCGCCCCATCGAGGCGCGCCAGAGGCCTTTGGCGAATATTGAGTAAACGGCCAGAAACGCCTAGCGGGCCGAGGGGCGCAGGATGTCGCCAGGGTGGGCGTCTACGCCACCCTGATCCATTTCACCGTCGCGGCGAATGGGGGTGCCGTTCACCAGGACATGGGTTATGCCCACGGAGGCGTCGGCGGTGAGCCGCTCGGCGTTGGCCGGGAAGTCTCGGATCCGGCGCAGCGGTCCCGGCGCCACGGTGTCGGGGTCGAACACCACCACGTCGGCATAGGCCCCCTCCCGGAGGTATCCCCGGTCGACCAGGTTGAATAGATCGGCCTGTACGGCGGAGAGCTTGCGCACCGCCTTTTCCATGGGCATGAGCTCGCGATCTCGGACCCAGTTGCCCAAGAAATCGGTGGCCTGGGGCGCGTCGCAAAGCTGCCCCACGTGGGCGCCAGCGTCGGACAGTCCCAGCGTGCAGCCATCTTGCTGCAACAGCATGGCCACTCCCTCGGAGTCGTCGTTGGCGATGATGCAGCTGATCCGAGTGTTTAGGTCGTCGGCCACCGCGGTGTCGAGCAGCACGTCGAGGGGTCGCACCCCCTGCTCGTCAGCCACATCGGTCAGCCGCCGCCCGATCAGCTCCGGCCGAGCAGACGACTCGGCGATCTGGAACGTCTCCCACCGGGGCCGCATGGCCTTTTGGTGCTCGAATGCCACCGCCGTGCGGTTGCGCCAGTCTTCGTCGTCGTAGGCCTTAAGCCTGGCGTCGGAGTCCTCGCTCATCAGTGCGGCGAACTCGGGGTTCACATTGAGAGTGAACGGATCGGTCATTACCATTTGGAAGGTGAGCGGGCGGGGGGTGACCTGGGGCCACACCTGGATGCCCTCTTCCCATGCCTCTCGGTTGCGGGCCGCGCTCTTCACATGGTTGCCGTTGGGGAAGGTCAACAGTGCGCCGTAGGTGAACGGCACGCCCACCTGAGGCTGCAAGGTGTAGAGGTCGTCGATGCCCACCTGCTCGCCCGGAGCTACCGACACCACGCCTCGGCGCTTTTGTCCAAGCACCCCGATGAGCGACTCAAACTCATCCCGAGTGGCGAATCGGCTGGGAATGGGCAGGCCATCGGCTCCCCTGTGGGTCATGGCAAAGCTGGTGGCCAGCCCGGCCGCGCCGGCGTCAATGGCCTCGGCCACCACTTCCACCATGCGGGCCACCTCTTCGTCGGTGGCGGCCCGCTCGTATGCCTCATCGCCGATCACAAACAGCCGCAGGGCAGTGTGGCCGATGTAGGCCCCGAAATTGAGGGCGATGCCCCGGCGGGAGATGGAGTCGAGATACTGGGGGAACGTTTCGAAGTCCCAAGGGATGCCCTCGGCCAGACTGTCCACATTCATGTCCTCGACGTTCTCCAGCGTGCGAGCGATGAGGTCTTGGTGGCTGGGCCGAGTGGGCGCGATGGAAAAGCCGCAGTTGCCGGCGATGACCGAGGTCACCCCGTGGTAGCACGAGGGTGTCAGCGCCGGGTCCCAGAACACCTGGGCGTCATAGTGGGTGTGTATGTCGATGAACCCAGGGGCCACCACCTGGCCGCTGGCGTCCAACTCCACCTTGCCCGTCAGCCCCGAACCGATCTCGCTAACACGGTCCCCGGTAATGGCGACATCAGCCTCCCGTCCTGGCTCACCCGAGCCGTCCACCACGATTCCCCCACGGATGACAACGTCTGCACTCATGGGCCTAATTCTCCCACGCCAATCTCAAACTTGCCTGTTCGTGCTCCGGAATGCACCACTGAGCCCACATCTATGACCTGAGGGCCACCGCGCACCACCCGCAGCAAGGCAGTCTGGCCGGAGTGCAGGCGACGGCTGCGCTCGCCGTCGAAGGCCAGCAGGCACGGACCGGCCACCTCAACTGGGACATCGAGCTCCAGATATTCGCTTCGGGCCAATCCGACGGTGGCAAACCACCCCGGTGCCAGGGCTGCCCTCACCAACCGGGGCGGGTTCCGGCTCGGGGGTGTGAACTCCAATGCCACCCCACGCTCCTCGCCAGGGGCACAGGGCAGCACCGTCCCGGCCAGACCGCTGAACCCAATGGCAGACGGTTCGGCCCGGGTGAGCACGCCAATCATCATCGTCTCGGGGTCGAACAACTCCAGGGAGCCAACATAAGGATCGTCCACCGCAATTGCGTCGATCAGTGCAATGTCGGCGTCGCCTTCACCGTCAACGCCGCGTACTTCAACGGCTACAACTTTGGCCTGTTGTGAGTGAGAGAAGAGATCTACCGCGCCAGTGGCGATCAATCCGGCGGCGACACCGGCGACGGTGGGCTCTACGTGGAAGGGAAAGGCGTTGTTGGTGCCGGTGGACAGGGGAATCAGTGGTACATCGGGCCACCCCAACGCCAGGGCCCGATTAGTGCCATCTCCGCCCAGGCTGACCACAACACCGCATCCCGCGTCTCGCATCGCCCAGGCTGCGTCCACCGAATCGCGCTCGGTGTGATGCAGCGGCAGATCCAGCATGTCCACCTTTATCGACAGCTGGAGGTTCTCAGTAGCCCGCCGAGTGATGGAAAACGGGTCGCGGGTCAAAACCAAATGCTCGGCCCCCGCTTCGGCTGCTCCGTGGATGAGACGGCGCAGGATGCTGATCTTGTCCTCAATAGTAGATGAGCCCGCGCTGGTGAGCAGGCGGCGCACATCACTGCCCGAGCGTGGGTTTACCAGAATGCCGACCGCTGACACTTCTCCATGTTGCCAGCATCGGTTCACCGCGTGGTTAGTCGCAGTTACAAGCCCTCACCTGCGACCCACGAAGGAGTGCCTTTTAGGTTTTTGGGGTTGGTTTGCGTAATGTTGACTGGCACTGGCAGTTGAGGAGGTGTCGCCATGCGCCAGACACGGATGTTATGGGTAGTACTGCTGCTGGCTGTGGTGGGGGCAGCCTGCGGCGGTGGAGGGGGGACTTCCACCGAGGACCGCCCTTTGGGATTGGACTCCGACGAGGTAGCCGTCCCCACCATCGAGGCCCTGACCCCCAGGCCGCCCCCGACCCCCACACCTACCTCCACACCGGAGGCGTTCATCTACGTAGTCAAGGGGGGCGACACCCTGGGCAGCATCGCCTCCGAGTTCGGCACCAGCCTCAATGCGATCATCGCCGTCAACGATCTGGAGAATCCCAACATCTTGAGCATCGGCCAGCAGATTGAGATCCCTCAGGACGTACCGGTCGTGCTCAACAGCGACGGCACCGTGCGGCCTGGTGATCGCACCCACATCGTGGCGGCGGGCGAAACCCTTCTGGGGATTGCCAATCAGTACGGCCAGACCCTGGAGGACGTGAAAGCGGCCAACGACATCATCGTTGCCGATTTGCTCCAGATCGGCCAAGAGCTGATCATCCCCGCAGACGAGGAAGAACCCGCCCCCTAATCCTGGTTCGGGCAACACAGCCCGACGGGCCAGAGTCACATCTCGGATATCCACAATTCCGGCTGACCGCGCTCCTAGTGTGGGCAACATGGCCGTTCTGGCACGTACCCGGCTACTCGCGCCAAAGGCGCGTCGGAAGGCCACCATGTGGTGTCCTCGCTGCGACGTCACTTGGTGGGGGACGGCTCGAGACACCTGCTGGGCGTGCCGTCAGCACACGGCCACAACACCGGCTCCGACCGCCCATGTACGCGTACTGGCTACCAGCGCGGTCGGCGAGCAGTGAGCGCCGGGCTTGCGATTCCGGCACTGATCATCCTGGGTTGCGGTCTGCTTGCGGCCGTGGTCGCCTTCGCCACCCGCAAGAAGCGAGCAGTGTGGGACATCTTCCCTGGCCCGATTCCCGAGGAGAATGAGGAGGACAACAGCAACGGGCCTAATCGGCTAGACAGCGAGGCGAAGCCCCCGATCGCCAAGGATGATCTCAATGACAGCGACCGTGCGGACGACAGCAAGCCGAGGCTTGAGCTGGTCAAAGATCCCGCGGACAACCCCCCCCCTGTGGCGGACATCTCTGGGCCCTCCCACGAAAGCCTGGCTATATGGCATCGGCTATATGAGCTGACGGTGTCGGCCTGGATCGAAAACCACCAGAGGGCGCTCGGCGCCATCAACGCCTCGGGCCTCCAGATCGACTTGGGCAGCCGTGACGAGCTAATGGCCGGGCACGAAGAATTAGCGCCCAAGATGCGAGAGGCCATCGCCAGCCACCCCTCGCCAGTGATGCGGGCTGAGCTGAGCGCCATGCACGTGGCCGGAGAGGCGACCGTCTTTGCGGTCTTCAAGAGCGACTACGAGACCGCCCGCCGCCAGCACCTCGTTTACGTGCAGTACCGGGACGAGTGGATTGAACGGCTACGGCAGTTCTCTGAGGATCCAATGGGCAATCTGCGCTCGGTCTTGACCACCACCGAATTCGAGTTGGAGGAGATCCGGGCCACATTGGAAACCGCTCTGACAGAAACCGAGGATCCTTCCGAAGACGAGGCCGACTTCGAGGCCCCGCTGGTGGTCAAAGAAGACTCGGCATCGGTTTTCGACCTCGAAGACCAGCCCAAAGAAGCCCTTCAAGTCGCCGTCGGCACCCCCGAAGACACCACTGTTGACCTAGACGGCGGCCGCATCCGCCGCCTCTTTCGCCGCAAGAGCTCCCCTGAAAACGAAGCGTAGAGACAGGCAGCCAAACGGGGGAGGCAATAATCCAGACCAATTAAGTCAGGTATTGCTCCAGCCAGGTAGGCTGAGAAAAATTCTCCGGCCAATCGCAGAACAAAAAGGAGCCGAAAATGGCTATTCGACTGGGCGACGTCGCCCCCGATTTCACCGCCGAGACCACTGAGGGAAACATCTCCTTCCACGACTGGAAGGGCGACTCCTGGGCGGTTCTGTTCTCCCACCCCAAGGACTTCACCCCGGTGTGCACCACCGAGTTGGGCTACACGGCCCGGCTGGCCGAGCAGTTCGCGGCCCGCAACGTGAAGGTCATCGGCCTATCGTGCGACTCAGTGGAAGATCACGTTGCCTGGTCGCAGGATATCGAGGACACCCAGGGCATCCGCCCGAACTTTCCGATGATCGGCGACCCCGACCGCACCGTGGCCGACCTCTACGACATGATCCACCCCAATGCCAGCGACACCATGACGGTGCGCTCGGTCTTCGTGATCGCCCCCGACAACACGGTCAAACTCACCATCACCTACCCGGCCAGCACTGGTCGGAACTTCGACGAGGTTCTGCGGGTGATCGACTCGCTCCAGCTAACCGCGGCCAAGAAGGTAGCCACCCCGGTGAACTGGCGGAACGGCGATGACGTCATCATCGTGCCCGCCCTTTCTGACGAAGAGGCCGCCGAGCTCTTCCCCAATGGTTGGGACGAGCAAAAGCCCTACCTTCGTGTAGTCTCCCAGCCATAATCTCCGCTGTTTCCGCCAAGGTAGAACAGGCTTACGCCAAAGGGGTGCAATTTCCATGAGCGACGCGTCCACGCTGACCACCGACATCATGGCCGCCGCCCGAGCAGTGGGGGCGGTGAAGATCTACGGGGAGGGGGAGACCGAAGTCAGAGCCCTCGACGGCGTGGACATCACCTTCGAACAAGGCAAGTTCACTGCCATCATGGGTCCGTCGGGTTCGGGCAAGTCCACGCTCATGCACTGCATGGCCGCCCTTGACAACCTCACCGAGGGCCAAGCCTTCATCGGCGGCACCGACCTGAGCACCCTCTCCGACAAAGAGCTCACTATGTTGCGCCGCGATCGGGTGGGGTTCATCTTCCAGGCGTTCAACCTGGTGCCCACGCTGAACGCCATCGAGAACATCACCCTGCCGATGGACCTGGCCAAACGCCAACCCGACCAGGAGTGGGTGGACAGCGTGATATCCACCGTGGGGCTGAGCGACCGACTGACGCATCGGCCCAATGAGCTGTCGGGGGGCCAGCAGCAGCGGGTGGCGGTTTCGAGAGCCCTGGCCAGCCAGCCGGAGATCATCTTTGCCGACGAGCCCACCGGAAACCTCGACTCCCGGTCTGGCAACGACGTTCTCAAGTTCATGCGTGATGCAGTTGACGACTTGGGCCAGACCATCGTGATGGTCACCCACGACGCCAAAGCGGCATCCTTTGCCGACCGGACGGTGTTCTTGGCCGACGGCCTTCTCCAGGGCGAGATGCACAACCCCACCGCCGATCAGATCCTCGACTACATGAAGATCCTGCAAGTGGGCCAGTTCGTCAAGGGCATACCAGAGGGGGCCACCGTGGAGGAAGTGCTCCAATACATGAAAGACTTGGACGACTGAACTTGGACGCAGCCAGGCCACCCTCGCTTCGGCACTCATGATCCGGTAGTCGGCCGTTGACACTCCTGCGTTACAGCCTCCGAAGCATCGCTGGCGTCAAGATCCGGTTCGCCCTCACCACGCTGGCGGTGGTCGTCGGCGTTGCCCTCACCGTCGGTGTGCTGATCTCCACCGACGGGCTTCGCGCCTCACTCAACGACCTGTCGGGCAAGATCTACGAGAAGTACGACTTCACCGTTCGGTCGGCATCTGAAGTGGGTGATCGCAACGAGGGCGTACCCCTGCTCCCCGTCTCGCTGAGCGGTGAGCTCGCCGCGATCGACGGGGTGCAAGCGGTCACGGGGTTGGCCCAAGAATTCAACGTCGTTGCCATCGACGGCAACGGCAACGCTGTGGACCCCGGCCGCGGCCGCCAGATCGGGTTCGGCTGGCCGGAAGTAGAGTCGCTGAGCACAATCCACGTCTACGACGACGGCATAAGCCGCCGGCCGGTGGGACCCGACCAATTCGCAATCGACCATTTCACCGGTCGGGACAACGACTTCACCATCGGCCAGCGCTACCAGGTGGCCACTCCCAGTGGCACCGAAGAGTTCGAGCTGGTCGGCTACTTGTACTTCATCGATCCCGAAACACGGGTCGCCCTTCAGACCGTCGCCTGGGACATGCCCAGGGCCCGGGAGCTCATGCATGGCGGCGGCGGCTACGACCTCATCCATGGACAACTTGCACCTGGGGCGTCATACGAAGAGGTGGCCGCGGCCATTGCAGCCCATGTGGGACCCGACATCGAAGTGGTCTCCCAGCAGGACAACATCGACGAGAGCAACCAGGAGTTCGCCCGCAACATCGACTTGACCAGGAACCTGTTACTGGCCTTCGCCGTCATCGTGTTGATCATCGCGTCGTTCATCACCTACAACACGTTCACCCTGGTCACGGGACAGCGCATCAGGGAGTTGGGGCTGCTGCGGGTTCTGGGTGCCGGACAGCGCCAAGTGGCCCAAGTCGTGGCGGTCGAAGCCTTCATCGTCGGCATTGTGGCCACCATCGCGGGCTTCGGCCTGGGCATTCTGGTAGCTCTTGGCATTCGGAGCGCGCTAGAGAGCTCTGGTGCCCGCCTTCCCGAGTCGGGTGTGATCATCGGCGGGTGGACCGTAGTTGCCGCCTTGGTCATCGGCATCGGCGTGACCATGGTCACCGCAATCTGGCCGGCCATGCGGGCCCGGCGGGTGACGCCCATGGTGGCGCTGGCCGACGACTCCGAGATCGATCCCTTCAACCGACGCCGCTCTCTGCTGACCGGGTCGGCCGCCGGCGGAGCGGGACTGCTGCTGATGCTCATCGGCCTGTTTTTGGGCCTCTCCACCTCCCATCTCGTCCTTCCCCTCGGCTTGGGGGCGCTGCTGATGCTGCTCGGCATCAACATCCTTGCGCCCGCTCTGGCCCGTTCGATGTCTCTGTTCTTGGGATGGCCCGCCGACCGGCTGTTCAACATCAATGGGCGACTGGCCCGGCTCAACGCGGCCCGCAATCCCCGCCGCACCGCCACCACCGCCTCAGCGCTCATGATCGGGCTGGCCATGGTGGCGCTGGTCACCGTGCTGGGGACATCTTTCAAGCAAACCCTGAACAGCCAGCTCGAAGACTCGGTGCAGGCCGATTGGCTGGTCTGCACCAGCGATTGCAGCAACGACCAGGGGTCGTTCAGTGCACAGATTGGCGCGTTCAGCCCTGAGGTCATCCAGATCGTCACTGAATTACCCGAATTGGAGTCGGTGATGGCCTTCCAATTCCGGCCCGACGGCGTGAGCACCACCGACGGCGAACAGCACCGGATCACCGCCACCGATCTCAACTCGTTCACCCCCCATATCGACCCGGGCATCGGTGACGGCGACCTAGAGGCAGCCGGCCCCGGTGATGTGCTCGTACACAAGGACTTGGCTGGCGATCTAGACGTCGGAGTCGGAGACAATCTGTCTCTAGAGTTCCCCGGAGACCAGGTGTCGAATTTCAGGGTCGTCGCGCTCCACACCGACGATTCTGTGGTCAGCACCTTGGTGATCGACTCCGCCGACTGGATCCGCTTCGAGCTCAGCAATCAAGTCAATCTGGTGACGGCAATCACCGCTTCGGGCTACACGTCGGAGCAGGCCCGAACCACTATGGAATCCCACATCACCGGCTTTCCCCAGATCAACGTGAAGGACCAGGCCGAATACCGGGAGACCAGGGCCGCTGAGGTCAACAACTTCCTAGTCATCATCAACGTGTTCTTGGTTATCGCGCTGCTAATCGCGGTGGTGGGCATCTCCAACACCATGGCCCTGTCTATATTCGAGCGAACCCGGGAAGTGGGTCTGCTGCGAGCCATAGGCATGGCCAAGCGGCAGATCTGGGGAGCAATCTTGTTGGAGAGCATCATCGTGGCCGTCTTCGGCGGGCTGCTCGGCATTGCCACCGGCGTGGTTGCCGGCTCTATCGCGGCGGGCGCCTTCCCCGGCGACTTCATCTCCACCCCGACCGTGCCATGGGGGACGCTGGTGATCTACGTAGTGGTGTCGGGTTTGGCTGGAATGCTGGCCGCCTTCTTCCCCGCCCGACGGGCCAACCGCCTCAATGTGCTTAAGGCCATCGCGCACCAGTAACACTCGCTCTAGACCCTAGAAAAGACCTGCATCATGTCTCTCATCCGCTACGCCCTGAAGAGCATCGCCGGTAATCGCGTCCGGTTCTTCATGACCACGCTTGCCGTGGTGGTAGGCGTTGGCTTCACCGTGGGCGTGCTGGTTACCACCTCGGGGCTCCGCTCCACCTTTAGCGACCTATCCGAGGACATCTACGAGGGAGTTGACCTGTCGGTGCGCCCCGAGCTGGCTTTCGGCGATCGGGGCGAGAGTGGGGCGATGGTCGACGCGAGGCTTCTCGATGAAGTGCGCTCGGTCGAGGGAGTGGCGGCTGCTGTTGGAACGGTTTTCGAATTCAACGTGATCCCCATCACCGCCGAGGGCGAGGCGGTAGAACTCTTCGGGGCACCCCAGATCGGTACCGGCTGGTCTTCAGACCAATCCCTAGGGGCCCTCGAAGTCTGGCCCGATGGCATTAGCCGACCGCCATCGGGGCCTGACGAGTTCGCCATGGACGCCGATACCGCCGAAGAGCACGGCTTCGAGATCGGCAAGCGCTACCGGGTCTCCACCCCGGCGGGCACCGAGTCTTTCGCCCTAGTCGGCCTCTTCCGCTACGGCTCCAGCGAAGACGCCACCGCCGGGGCGCAGATGATGGCCTGGGACGTCGAGACTGCTCGGCAGCTCCTCCACAACGGAGAGGGCTTCGACAGCATCGACATCCGGCTGGAACCCAATACCTCGCCAGAGGCAGCTTCGGCCGCAGTCGCCGCAGTGATCGACGACGGCCTGGAGGTCGTGGCCAACGAGCAGCTAGTGGAAGAACAAGCCGACGTATTCAACGAGTTCATCGGGTTCTTCGAATACTTCTTGCTGGGATTCGCAGTGGTGATTCTGGTGGTGTCGGCATTCATCATCTACAACACGTTCACCATCCTCGTGGGCCAGCGCATTCGGGAACTGGGGCTGCTCAGGGCAGTGGGGGCAAGCGGTCGCCAAGTCACCGCCATTGTGGTGGGAGAGGCAATGGCGGTCGGTGTGGTGGCCAGCGCCGCCGGACTCGGATTGGGTGTGCTCATCTCTCTTGGCATCCGCGCGTTGCTCGACAGCTTCGGCGCCGGCCTGGCCGATGCGCCCATCGTGGTCGGGGGCAACTCGATCTTGGCGGCGATCTTGGTGGGGGTGGGGGTAACTGGCGTGTCGGCCGTCTGGCCCGCTCTTCGAGCCCGCCGGGTGACCCCCATGGCTGCGCTCACCGGCAACATGCCACGTCGCACCGCCGAGGCGCGCCGCTCGACCGGGATCGAGAAACTGCTCACCGCGCTCAGCGTGATCCTCATTGCCTTCGGAATCGTCTCAGAGTCGGCATTTCTCATCATCGTCACTGCGCTGATCAGCGCGGTGCTGGCCTTTATCGGAGGACGCAACCTCCCCCAACCGGTGGGGCAAGCCCGAGTGCTGATTCTGGGGCTGGCCATGCTGGTTGTGGCCGTGGTGGGGGATTTTCCAACCAGGCCGCTCCTGGCTCTGCTGGGAATGAGCGCCTTGCTGGTGTTTGTGGGAATGAACCTGGTCAGCCCCACATTTGCTGTTCCAGTAGCCAGAGCCCTGGGATGGCTACCGGCCAAGTTCTCCGAGGTGAGCGGACGGCTGGCCCGTCAAAATGCCGAGCGGAGCCCCCGGCGCACTGCCAATACTGCCTCGGCTCTCATGATCAGCCTGGCCTTGGTGTCCATGGTGTCGGTGCTGGGCCAGTCGTTCAAACAGACCTTGGAAGACACTCTGGACCGCTCGGTCAAATCCGACTGGCTTATCTGCCCAGGCACCTGCGGTGACCCCACTGCTACCTTCAGCCCTCAGGCAGCCCAGAGCATCAGCGGGTACGACGAGGTGTCCTCGGTACTGTCTGCACGATTCCAGTTCGACGCTATCCGGTCCCCAATCGACGGCGATGTCGACGACGTCGGAGCCGTCGACCTAGACCTCGTTCCCTTGCACTTCGACCTCGATGTGGTGGAGGGCAGTTTTGCCGGCGCCGGACCCGGCGATGTAGCACTCCACACCTCCCAGGCCGAGGACTTGTTTGCAGAGGTTGGCGACTCGTTGGTGTTGGAGTTCTCCGACGGCCAGTCTGCGACCCTTGAGGTAGCTGCCATCTTCGCTGACGACGCCATATTCGGATCTTGGCTGATCGATACCGCCGACTGGGACCGCTACCTCTTCGCCCAAGAGGACTCCATCATCTCCGCCCTCACCGCCCCGGGCTACACCGCAGACCAGGCTCGGGAGGCGCTCGAACAGGTCACGTTGGCTTATCCGCAGCTCAATGTGCGGGACCAGGTCGAGTTTCAGGAAACCCAGGAAAGCCAGATCGACACCTTCTTAGCTGTGGTCAACGCATTCTTGGCCATCTCGCTTTTGGTCGCTCTCATGGGGGTGGCCAACACTTTGGCCCTTTCGGTGTTCGAGCGGACCAGGGAGCTGGGCCTCCTACGGGCAGTGGGAATGACCCGGCGACAGGCCCGGCGCATGATCCGCTGGGAAGGGGGCATAGTGGCCGTATTCGGGGGGCTCATGGGCATCACGATCGGAGTTCTGCTCGGCTGGGCCACAGTCGAGATCATTCCCGACAGCTTCGTCTCGTCATTCTCCATCCCGTGGGGAACGCTCTGGGTCTACTTGGTGATCGTGGCCGTTGCCGGCCTAGTGGCCGCTTCGATTCCAGCCCGTCGGGCCAGCCGTCTCAACGTCTTGGACGCCATCGCCTACGAATAGCCGGACTAGTGGTGTGTCGGTCGCAATCCACGGCGCTAGACCTGCGACACACCACTAGGCCAGCCGGCGCCCCGGTTACGCTGCGGGCATGCAAGACACCGGCGAGTGGCAGGCGCTGATCGCCCACCGAGAGGAACTCGATGGGGTTCACCTGCGAGGCCTGTTCGCCGCAGACCCCAGCCGGGGCGAGAGGCTGACCGCTGAGGCCGACGGGCTGCTGCTGGACTACTCCAAGAACCGCCTCACCGATGAGACGGTGGCGCTGTTGGCCGCTTTGGCCGATGCGGCCGGGCTGCGGGGTTGGATCGAAGCGATGCTCGATGGCGAGCCGGTGAACAGCACCGAGAACCGCCCCGCCTGGCACGCCGCCCTGCGACGGCCCGACCCGGTGCCCGAAGTCCGAGAGGAGCTCGACCACATGGCCGCCTTTGCCGCCCAAGCCCGCGGCGGACGGTGGCAGTCGGTGGTGAACATCGGCATCGGCGGATCGGATCTGGGTCCGGCCATGGCTGCGGCGGCCCTGGATTCTTATGCCCACACCGATCTTGACGTGCGCTTCTTGTCCAACGTGGACGGCGCCCACTTCCGTTCCGTCACCAAAGACCTGGACCCGGCCCGGACGCTGTTCATCGTGGTGTCCAAGACATTCACCACTGTCGAGACGCTGACCAATGCCCGTACTGCTCGGGCCTGGGTCGCCGACGCAGTGGGCCCCGAACGGGCCGGCAGTCACTTTGCCGCGGTCACGGCCAACCCCGAGAAGGCCCAGGACTTCGGCGTCGACGCCGACTCCATCTTCGCCATGTGGGACTGGGTGGGCGGCCGCTACTCGCTGGGCTCCGCGGTGGGGCTCAGCCTGATGATCGCCGTCGGACCCGACGCCTTTGCCGAAATGCTGGCCGGGATGCACCACGTCGATGAGCACTTCCGCACTGCCCCCTGGGCCGAGAACCTGCCCGCACTACTCGGGCTCATCGGCATCTGGAACCGCAACTTCTGGGGGTGGCCCACCTACGCGGTGCTCCCCTACGCCCAAGAACTGTCCCTGTTCCCCGCCTACGTCCAACAACTCGACATGGAGAGCAGCGGCAAGTCAGTGCGAGCCGACGGCACCCCGGCGGGCACCGCCACCGGACCGGTGGTATGGGGCCAGCCGGGTACCAACGGCCAGCATGCCTTCCACCAGCTGCTGCACCAGGGCGCCGACATCGTGCCGGTGGACTTCATCGGCTTCTGCCGCCTCAACCACAACCGTCTCGGCCACCACGACCTGCTCATGGCCAACCTGTTCGCCCAAGCCGAGGCGCTGGCCTTCGGTGCGCCCAGAACCGACGACCCCCACCGGAGTTTCGAAGGCAACCGGCCCAGCACCGTCATCCTCGTCGACCAGCTCACTCCCCGCTCACTGGGTCAACTGGTGGCCCTCTACGAGCATAAGGTGTTCACCCAGGCCGCCATCTGGGGCATCAACCCCTTCGACCAGTGGGGAGTCGAGCTAGGCAAAACCCTCGCCACCGCCATCGCCGCCGAACTCACCGGCACCGCCACCCCCGACCCATCCCGCGACTCCTCCACCCAATCCCTCATCAACCGCTATGTAGTGAATCGGTAGGTCCGGTCCAACAATTAACCGCTACGTCACGCTTGGGCGGGCTGTGGCAAGATAGGGACGACAACCACGCGGGAGCTCGAGGATCGTCGGGCTGAGAGGGTGTCCGCTGGCGCCGACCGCTGAACCTGATCCGGATAACGCCGGCGAAGGGAGATGATGATGAGCCAGAGCACCAACGGCGACGCGCATTCCCCAGTGGAATCCCCGCCAAGCAAAAAGCCCCCTCGGGAAAAGGTGTACGTCAACGGGGCCCGGCCCGATGTGCGAGTGCCGTTCAACCAGGTGAACCTCACCGAACCCGAGCCTCCGTTTCTGCTGTACGACACCAGCGGCCCCGGCTCCAACCCCAGCGTGGGACTGCCACCGCTGCGGCTGGCGTGGATCACCGAGCGGGATGACACCACCCAGATCACGGGCCGAATGGCCGATCCCCGCGACGATGGCCGCCGGGCTGTGCGCACCGGCCAAGCCTCCGACCCATTCCTAGGCGAGCCCCTTCCGGTACGTCGGGCCAAAGACCGGGCAGTGACCCAGATGGCCTATGCCCGCCGAGGCGAGATCACCCCGGAGATGGAGTTCATCGCCACCCGCGAGCGGCTCGACTCCGAATTGGTGCGCTCTGAGGTGGCCCGGGGCCGGGCCATCATCCCGGCCAACGTGAACCACCCCGAATCCGAGCCCATGATCATCGGCCGCAAGTTCTTGACCAAGGTCAACGCCAACATCGGCAACTCAGCGGTCACCTCGTCGATAGCCGAGGAAGTGGAGAAGATGACCTGGGCCACCAAATGGGGTGCCGACACGGTGATGGACCTGTCCACCGGTTCCGACATCCACACCACCCGGGAGTGGATCATCCGCAACTCGCCGGTGCCCATCGGCACCGTGCCCATTTACCAGGCCCTGGAGAAGACCAACGGGCAGCCGGAAGAACTCACCTGGGAGATGTACCGCGACACGGTGATCGAACAGGCCGAACAAGGGGTGGACTACATGACCGTCCACGCCGGGGTTCTTCTGCGCTACGTGCCGCTGACCGCCCATCGCACTACCGGGATCGTCAGCCGAGGTGGCTCGATTCTGGCCGCCTGGTGCCTGGCTCACCATCAGGAGAACTTCCTCTATACCCACTTCGAGGAGCTGTGCGAGATCTTCGCGGCCTACGACGTGGCCTTCTCGCTGGGCGACGGGCTGCGGCCGGGATCGATCGCCGATGCCAACGACACCGCCCAGATGGCCGAGTTGGAGACCCTGGGCGAGCTCACCGGAAGGGCCTGGGCCCACGATGTGCAGGTGATGATCGAGGGGCCGGGCCACGTGCCGCTGGACAAGATAAAAGAGAACGTGACCCTGGAGCGGGAGTGGTGCCGAGACGCACCCTTCTACACGCTAGGCCCGCTCACCACCGACATTGCGCCGGGCTACGACCACATCACCTCGGCCATCGGGGCAGCCAACATCGGCTGGTACGGCACCGCCATGCTCTGCTACGTGACCCCCAAGGAGCACCTGGGTTTGCCCAACCGGGCCGACGTGAAAGACGGGGTGATGGCCTACAAGATCGCCGCCCATGCCGCTGATGTGGCCAAAGGGCACCCGGGGGCTCAGGCATGGGACGACGCTTTGTCGAAGGCCCGGTTTGAATTCCGCTGGGCTGACCAGTTCAACCTGTCGCTCGACCCCGAAACGGCGTTGAAGTACCACGACGAGACCCTGCCTGCCGAACCGGCTAAAACGGCCCACTTCTGCTCGATGTGCGGCCCCAAGTTCTGCTCCATGAAGATCACCCAGGACGTGCGGGACTATGCCGCCCGCCAGGGAGTGGACGAATCGGTGGCCATCGAGTTGGGGCTGAAATCCAAGTCGGTCGAGTTCCGGGACAAGGGCGCCGAGATCTACTCGGCCGGGTCTTGAGATTGGTCGTGCCCCGGCTGCACGTCATCGCCGATCGCTCCTGGTTGGCCGATGCCGCATTGCGGGGCGGAGCGCCCGCGGTGCAGGCGCGGATCAAGGGGGTCGACGACAGCGCAATTCTGGCTGAGTGCGAGCACATGGTGGCTGCGGCCCAAGCCGCCAACGCCACGGTGATCGTGAACGACCGAGCCGACATCGCCTTGGCCGCCGGAGCCGACGGGGTCCACGGCGGCGCCGAAGACCTGCCAGTGGCGGTGCTGCGTCGCTTGGTCGGCCCCGACCTGCTGGTGGGGGGCACCGCCCGAGATCCCGACACCGCCCGTCGCCACCAAGCCGATGGCGCCTCCTACGTAGGAGTGGGCCCGGTGTACCCCTCCGCCTCCAAAGCCGGACTGCCCGATCCTCTCGGACCGGCCGGGGTGGAGAGAGTTGCCGCTGCAGTTGACATTCCGGTGATCGCCATCTCCGGCGTCACCTCGGCCCGAGTGCCGGAGCTTCTGGACGCCGGAGCGCATGGCGTGGCGGTGATCGGCGCTGTTGCCCACGCCGCCGACCCAGCCGCTGCCACCGCCGAGCTCGTGGAGGCCCTCGGTGCCTGACGTTCCCGAGTCGCCGGATGTCATCGTTGTGGGTGGCGGCATCATCGGGCTATCGGCCGCCTGGCAGCTTCATCGAGACGGCGCCGAAGTAGTGGTGCTCGACCCCGCACCCGGTACCGGGGCGAGCCACGCGGCGGCCGGGATGCTGGCCCCCATCCACGAGGCCTACTGGGGGGAGAGCTACATCCTGAGCCTGAACCTGGCCGCCAGCCATGCATGGCCGGCGTTCGCCGAGGCCTTGGGGGCCGATGCGGTGGACTACCGCCGAAATGGGATGCTGATGGCCGCCTACGACGCCGACGACAAGGCGCTGCTCGACAATCTGGGTGACCTGCACGAGCAGGAGGGCCTGCCGGTAGAGCGACTCCGCAGCCGGGAATGTCGTACCCGGGAGCCACTGCTCGCCCCCAGTGTGCGGGGCGGGGTGTACTCCCCGCTCGACCATCAGGTGAACCCCCGCCGAGTGGTCGCCGAGCTGCTTGACCGCGTGCCCGCCATCCCGGTTTCAGCCACCGAGGTGACCCGCAACCGGGTGATGGTCGACGACGGTCGAGAGCTGGCCTGTCAGCAGGTGGTGGTGGCTGCTGGAGCGTGGACCGGCCGGCTGCTGGGGCTGCCCATACGGCCCATCAAGGGCCAGATCCTCCGGTTGAGCGGCCCGGAGGGGATGCTACGGCTGCCGGTGCGGGGAGTGGTGAGAGGGTCGAGCGTGTATGCGGTGCCCCGCAGCGACGGCGAGATCGTGGTGGGGGCCACCCAAGAGGAGCAGGGCTTCGACACCCGGGTGACCGCGGGGGGCGTCTACGAGCTGCTTCGGGACGTGCTGGCCCTATTGCCGGGGCTGAGCGAGATCGACCTGGTGGAGACGTGGGCCGGCCTGCGCCCCGGCGCGCCCGACAATGCCCCCATTATCGGCCGAGGCGACGACGGTATCGTGTATGCCACTGGCCACTACCGCAATGGCATCCTGACTGCGCCGATCACCGCGGCCGCGGTGGCCGCCCTAGTGCAAGGCCAAGAGCCGCCGGTCAACCTGTCTCCGTTCAGCCCCAAACGGTTCGCCGCGGCATCTCACCAAAGCGACTCCATCGGCGGGGCATCCGGGCTGCTTAGCGAAGTGCCAGGATGATTGTCATCGTCAACGGCGAGGCCCGGGAAGTGGCCCCGGACTGCAAAGTGGGCAGCCTGGCTCCCGACCAGCGGGGAGTGGCTGTGGCGGTTAACCGGGAGATCGTGCCCCGTAGCCGGTGGGGAGAAGCCTCCTTGGCCGAAGGCGACCGAGTTGAAATCCTTGAGGCGGCCAAAGGGGGATAGGTGGGCGACGCGTGGACTGTTGCTGAGCGGAGCTTCACCAGCCGGCTGATCACCGGCACCGGAGGGGCGCCCAATCTGGCCGTGCTGGAGCGCGCCTTGGCCGCGTCGGAGTGCGAGTTGGTCACGGTGGCGCTGCGCCGGGTGTCGCCCGAAGCCACCGGGTCGGTTCTGGACACAATCGACCGCCTCGGCCTGGATGTGCTGCCCAACACTGCCGGATGCCACACCGCAGCCGACGCGGTGCTCACCGCCAAGCTGGCCCGAGAGGCATTCGAGACCGATTGGGTGAAGCTGGAGGTGATCGCCGATGACATCACCTTGCTGCCCGAAGGCATCGAGCTGGTGGAGGCGGCGGAAACGCTGGTGGACGACGGCTTTGCCGTTATGGCCTACACCAACGACGACCCGGTGCTGGCCCGCCGCCTAGAAGACTTGGGATGTGCATCGGTCATGCCGCTGGGAGCGCCTATTGGGTCGGGGTTGGGCATCCGCAACGCTCACAACATCGAAATGATTGTGGAGCAGTCGTCGGTGCCGGTGGTGCTGGACGCGGGCATCGGCACTGCCTCCGACGCCGCACTGGCCATGGAGTTGGGCTGCGATGCGGTGATGGTGGCCTCGGCCATCACCCGAGCCCGAGATCCCGAGCAGATGGCCACCGCCATACGGCTGGCTGTTGAGGGCGGGCGACATGCCCGGCTCGCCGGGCGGATTCCCAAGCGATTCGGTGCCGAAGCCTCGACCTCCGGCCAGGGCCGTGCCGAGTTCTGACCCGCATCGCCGCGGTCGGAGGGAAGACCGAGTGCGCCCAGTTCGCACACCTCGGCCAATTTCTGATCACCGCCGGCCATTCAGCCCCAAGCGGGCGCTGGCGTCTGAGTTGCTCGTGCTCACCGATGTGGTGGTCAGCGCCCCGGCGGTGATCTTTCGGGCCAAGGACCGGCCTCCGCAGATTCGGCGCGAGCTGGCCAAACTCATGAGAGAACACACCGATTGCCTCATCCTGGCGTCGATGATCGACCCGGTAGCCGACGGAGTGCACCTGGCCGGGTTCGACCGGTTTCCCAAGTCATACCGCGGCATCGTCGGACGGTCGTGCCACGGGTTGGACGAGGTGCGCCAAGCCGAGCTTGACGGGGTGGACTACGTAACCATCTCCCCCATTTTCGAGACCGGGTCGAAGCCGGGCTATGGGCCACCACTGGGGCTGGCCGGATTGGGGCGGATCGCCCGACAGGCCCACGTGCCGGTGTACGCCTTGGGGGGGATCGATCGGGGCCGAGTGGCCGCCTGCCGGGACGCCGGGGCGGCGGGCGTGGCGGTGCAAGGGGCGGTGGCCCGCAGCCCCGACCCCACCGAGACGATCGCCGCCTTGTTGGAGGAGTGGCACTCGTGATGAATCCTCCGGTGGCGCTGAGCGTGGCCGGTTCGGACGCGTCAGGGGGTGCCGGAATCGCCGCCGACCTGACCACGTTTTCCGCCCTAGGGGTTCATGGAACGGCCGCGATCACTGCGGTAACCGCTCAAAACACCATGGGAGTGCAGGGAGTTCACCCCGTCCCCGCCGATTTCGTAGCCCAGCAGCTCGATTCCGTGCTCGACGACCTCAAAGTGGCTGCGGTTAAGACCGGGATGCTGGCCAACCGGGACATCATCGCCGTGGTGGGCGATTACGCGGCGGCCGGCCGGCTACCTAACCTGGTGGTCGACCCGGTGATGGTGTCGTCCACCGGCGCCCGGTTGCTCGATACCGGGGCTGAAGTCCTATACCTGGAGCTCTTGGAACATGCCACCGTTGCCACTCCCAACGCTCGGGAGGCTGCCGTGCTCCAGGAGGTGATCGAGCTCAATGAGCCCAAAGCTCTCGGCACGCTTTGTCCCGGTTGGCTCGTGGTGACCGGTGAGTCCACCGCCAAAGACCGGGTGCATCATGAGGGGACGTGGACCGAGATGGCCGGCGAGGTAGTAGACACCGCCAACGACCACGGCACCGGCTGCACGTTTTCTGCCGCCGTGGCTGCGGAATTGGCCGCCGGGACCGAACCAATGGAAGCCATCGTGGTCGCCAAGAGTTTCGCGCACCGCCGCATTGTTCAGTCAGCTGATTGGGAACTGGGCACTGGCCGAGGTCCGGTGGCCCACCTGTCGAGTCAGGAACCCGAATGAGCTATGAGCGTGAGACCGTCTGCTATGGGGAGCATGACTTGGTCGGTGCGAGGGTCGGCGACCACCGAGGCGTTGAAGGATCGTATACGGGCGGTGTCGGGATTCTCGTCGAGGTCTGCCTCGGGATCGGCCACCCGACCACCCCACAGCACGTTGTCCACCAGGATGATTCCTCGGGGGCTTAACCGGCGAAGCATTTCCTCGTAGTAGATGGGATAGGAGCCTTTGTCGGCGTCGATGAAGGCCAGATCGATGGGCGGATCATCGGGCAGGGCGGCGAGGGTCTCAGCCGCGGGCGCAATCACCACATCGATCTGGTCGGCCACCCCAGCCCGCTCCCAATAGGGACGGCCCACGCTCACCCACTCATCGCTGACGTCACAACACAACAGCCGCCCACCCGGGGCCAGCCCTCGGGCAATGGACAGCGCCGAGAAGCCGGTGAAGGTGCCCACCTCCACCGCGAACCGCACGTCGAGCAGGCGAGTGAGCAGGGTCATGAACGCGGCCTGCTCGGGGGCAACCTGCATGCGCGAGATGCCGCCCAACTCAGCGGTGACATCGATCAGCTCTTGGGCAATGGGGTCGATGCCCGCGCCATGAGCCACCAGATACTCCTGCACGTTGGCGCTGAGGCCGATGCCTTTGGGGGTCATGGCTAAGCCCGTCCCATTACTGAGTCCACCACTATGAGGATGGCCCGTCGATCAGCACCCCGGTCTTTGGCCGGCCTGTATCGCTCGCCGTAGCGGGCCACAGCCACGGCGCACTCCTTGGGATCGGCGGTGACGGTGGCATGGCCCTCCAAGGTTACCCACCGGCCTCCATCCACCTGACACAGCGCGGCCCGCCCTCCCTGCGCTGCCTCCAGCAGACGCACCTTTTTTGCCCCCGACCAGGTGATGATGCGGGCGGTGGAGGTAGCGGAATCCCAGGTGAACCCCACTGGGGTCACATGGGGGGTGCCATCGGAGCGGAGCACGGTGAGCGATGCCAGATGGCGATCGCGGAGAAAACCGGTCATCTCCGCGCTCAGATTAAGGGGATCGAGGGCCATCGGCTCATGCCTCCTGGGCGAGCAGGGGTTCGGGCAGCGGTCGGGAGTGTACAACCACCAAGCGCTGAGTGGCCCGGGTCAGGGCCACGTACAGGGCCCGCATCCCCTTGGGGAGCCTCTGACAGATGTCGGCGGGCTCCACCACAATGGCGGTGTCCACTTCGAGGCCCTTGACCAGTTCGACCGGGACGATGGTTACCTGAGATTCCAAGCCCCGCTCATAAACCAGACCGTGATCGACTTCGGCCGCGATAAGCGCCTCGGAAATGGCATCGGCCTGTGCTGTGTGGCAGATCACTGCGAGATTCCCGTTGGCCAGCGTGCTCAACTCGGACTTCACTTGATGGGCAACCGCCGCCACCAGGCTGTTTGGGCCGTCCTTGCGGCCCTGGCCGTTGCCAGCCGCGGCTTGATCGCCAAAGGCGGGCACGAACCGGGGAGGCCATCCCTCGGTGCGGATCGACCGGGGCGGGATCAGGCCGGGAATCGCGGCGTCAAGCACCCGGGCGGCCACCTCCATGATGGGCTCGGGCAGGCGATAGCCAATGGTCAACTCGGCGAAGCAGGATTCTTTGTCACCGGGAAGGTGCTCAACCACGCTGTCCCAGGAGTCGTGCCCCCAGGCCGAGGTTGCTTGGGCAATGTCGCCCACCACGGTCATCGACCCGTTCAACGAGCGACGGCTGATCATCCTGAGCTGCATGGGTGATAGGTCTTGAGCCTCGTCCACCACGATGTGTCCGTAGGTGCGGACCGAGTCGGATTGCCTATGGCCGGGGCGGGGCCCCAGGAGGGACAGAGCCTCATCCAGCAGGGAGGCATCATCAGCCGTCCACACCACTTCGGATGCGTGGGCGGCCCGTGGCCGGTAGAGGAGTTTGATCTCGTCGGGGGTCAGCACCGTGCCCGCCGCAGAGCGAAGCAGGGCCATTGAACCGAACAGGTCGTGGAGGAAGTGGGCCGGGGTGAGCACCGGCCACATCCACTCCAGAGCCTCGCGCAGCTCGATGCTGCCGTGAAGCTGCTCCCGCACGGTTTCGACATCGGGACCAGGGGCATCGGTACGAGCACCGCTGTCGGCCAGGCGCTGGTACACCTGCTCTTCAACGTAGCGGCGGGCCCGGTTGTGGGTGCGGAACCGCTTCCGGGCCTGGTCGACTATTTGGGCGCTCTGGTCCACGGTAAGCCGGAGCCGCCGAAGTCCCAAGCCCATGGTCAGATTGGTGCGCAACGGCCGCTGGCGATCTCGGCGGGCCCGGCGCATTACCGAGATCATGCGCAGGTCGCCCTTGATGCGTGACACCCGGGCGGCGTCGAGTCCCTTGACCCGGATGCCGGGCAGCAAGTCGGCCAGCGTCGACACCTCCACGCCCGCTTCGCCCAGCGACGGCAGCACTTGTTCGATATATGTGAGGAACAGCCGGTTGGGCCCAAGCACCAGCATTCCCTGGCCCTCGAGAGGGAATCGATGGGTGTAGAGCAGATAAGCGGCTCGGTGGAGGGCAGCCACGGTTTTGCCCGTGCCGGGGCCGCCCTGCACCACCAGCACGCCGGGCAGTGGGGACCGGATGATGGCGTCCTGCTCTATCTGGATGGTTGCAGCCGCGTCGGCCAGCCGACCGGTTCGTCCGGCCTCCAGCCCGGCTCGCAACGCGGCCTCTCCCACCAGGGGCAGACGGCCGCGGCCGTTGCGGTCACCGAAGTGCTCGTCCTCAACTCCCAACAGCTCTCGGCCTCGGGTGACGAAGTGGCGACGTCGGGACAGGCCCATGGGTTCACCGCCGGTGGCCCGGTAGAAAGCTTCAGCGGCTGGGGCTCGCCAGTCGATGGTGACCGGCTCCTGATCGTCGTCCCACACCGCCACTCGGCCCACATAGAGCTGATCGCCGCCCTGTTCCTCCACCCAGTCGAGTCGGCCGAACACCAACGAGGCGTCACCGATGTCAAGTGCGCCGAGGCGGGCGCTGATGGAGTCCCAAATGATCTCACGCTCATAGCGGGCCTGGTGAGTGCCGCCGGCGCCCACCTCCACCATGTCTTTCAACGACAGGGCTCTTTCCCGGGCCGATTCGAGGGCTTGGTGGGCCTGATCGATATATGTCTGCTCCGCGGTGTGATCGGGATGAATCGGAGACTCCTCAGACTCAGTTCAAAATCAGCGAACATTCAATTCTAGTACGCGAAGAGGGGTTGGGAAACTAGGACGTAATGGGCTCGCCGATCTCTTTGAGGGCGTCACCGATGGCAGCTCGCAAGCGGCGGGCGAGATGAGGGGGCAGGTGGGCCACCAGTCCGTAACCGGCCTGGCCCACCTCCTCGACGGTTAGCACCACCCGGGGGGTGGCGTCTTCGTAGTCGTCGGCGATGGCTACCGCCCATGACACAGGCGAGAACTCGTCGTCGTCTCCGGGAGGGAGGTCGGCTGGGTCGAAGGGGTAATCGTCGATAGACCGGCGCACCCCAGCGATGGTATCTGGAGCTTTGGTGATCGGTACCGTTTAGACGTGGCCAACGGTGTTGCCATCGCCAACGACGCTTTTTTGCGAGCGTGTCGCGGCCTGCCCGTCGAGCGGGTTCCGGTGTGGTTCATGCGCCAGGCAGGGCGGTCGCTGCCCGAGTACAGGGCCATACGGGGGGAGGGCTCGATGCTGGAGTCCCTCGCCCGCCCCGAGGTGGCCACCGAGATCACCCTTCAGCCGGTGCGTCGCTACGGGGTTGACGCGGCCATATTGTATTCCGACATCGTGGTGCCCACCCACGCAATCGGTTTCGGGGTCGATATCGTGCCAGGTGTGGGGCCGGTGGTGGAGCAGCCGTTCCGGGAGGCCCGAGACCTCGATCGACTGCGCCCTCTTGACCCCGAGGTTGATACCCCCTATGTGCTGGAGACGGTGCGCAACCTAGTGGCGGAGTTGGACGTGCCGTTGATCGCCTTCGCGGGAGCGCCGTTCACCGTGGCCTCATATCTAGTGGAGGGAGGACCGTCTCGCTCCCATGCCCTCACCAAGCGGTTGATGCATAGCGACCCCGACCTATGGGCTGCGCTGTTGGACCGCTTGGCCGACCTAGCCATCACCTCCATTTGCTCGCAGCTCGACGCCGGGGCCTCTGCCTTTCAGTTGTTTGATTCGTGGGCGGGGGCGCTGGCCCCCGCCGAATATCGGCGATTCGTGCTGCCGGCCAGCCAACGGGTATTCGCTGAGCTGGGCAATAGGAAGGGCAGGGTCCCGGGCATCCATTTCGGTGTGGGCACCGGCGAGTTGCTGGAGCTCTTGGCCAAGGCCGGGGCCGACGTCGTGGGGGTGGACTGGCGGGTCCACCTGGACGACGCCCGCGAGCGGCTGGGGCCCGATGTGGCCGTGCAGGGCAACTTGGACCCTGCCGCAGTGCTGGCTCCGTGGCCGGTGGTGGCCGAGCGGACCACTGACGTCCTGGATCGCAACGCCGGCCAACCGGGGCACGTGTTCAACCTGGGCCACGGCGTGCTGCCCGAGACAGACCCCGAAGTGCTGGAGCAGGTGGTGGAGTTGGTACACGGATACAAGGCGTCCCCGTGAAGGCATCTCCATGAGAATTGCCGTCGTCGGCGCGGGCATCACCGGTTTGGCCGCGGGCTATGAAGCTGTCAAGGCCGGGGCCGAGGTAGCGGTGTACGAATCGGCCAGCCGGTCCGGAGGGCGGATTCTCACCTCGGAGTTGGCCGGTCAGCCGGTAGATGAAGGGCCCGATGCCTTTTTGGCCCGGGTGCCGTGGGCGGTGGAGCTATGCCAGGAGCTGGGATTGGACGGCCGCATGGTGTCGCCCGCCCAGCGAGCCGCGTTCGTTTACTCCAGGGACGCTCTGCGGGCGATTCCCCAGCCCAACGTGCTGGGGGTGCCGCTGGACTTTGACGCTTTGGCCGCTTCGGGGATCGTGTCCGCCGACGGCGCCGATCGGGCTCGTCAGGAGCCCGACTTGGCTGGATCGCCGTTGGTTGGCGACCAGTCGGTGGGCGAGCTAGTGCGGCGGCGGCTGGGCGACGAGGTGGCCGACCGGCTAGTAGACCCGCTGATCGGGGGCATCAACGCCTCATCAATCGACGATCTGAGCTTGCGGGCAGCCGTGCCTCAGCTGGCCGAAGCCGCCTCACGTGGCCGAAGCCTGGTGCAGGAGCTGCGTCGGCTGGCCGCGTCTTCAATCGCCGATCCCAATGCCCCAGTGTTTTATACCCTGGCTGACGGCTTGGGGCGGCTGACCGATGAGCTCAGCGACCGATTGGGGCACCGGCTGAGGCTCTCTTCGCCAGTAGATGACTTGGGCGAGCTCGATGCCGACCAGGTGATCGTGACCCTCCCCGCAGCAGCAGCCGGTGCTTTGGTGGCCCCGGTGTCGGCGACCGCCGCTGGTCTGCTGCGCAGCATCGACTACGCCTCGGTAGTGCTGCTGTCATTGGCCTTCGACAAGGCCGATGTCGATCACCCCATGGATGGCTCGGGCTATCTAGTGCCCGCGGTGGAGGACCGAATCATCACTGCTTGCTCTTGGGCGTCGAACAAGTGGGCCCACATAGGAGCAGACGAGATGGTGATATTGCGGGTATCGGCGGGCCGATATCGCGACAATCGGGCGCTGCTAATGGGCGACGATGCCTTATTGAGCGCAGTGCGAGCCGACATGGCGGCGACGATGGGCTTGGACGCCCAGCCCCACACCGTGCGCATCAGCCGCTGGGAGAAATCTCTGCCCCAGTTCCGGCCTGGCCATCTGGAGTTGGTGGCCGAAATCGAGCAAGCGCTGGCCCATGACGCCCCCTGGTTGCAAGTGACCGGGTCATGGGCTCGGGGCTTGGGGATTCCGGCCTGTATCCACCAAGGCCGACAAGCAGCCCGGACCAGCATGACCGAGGGCGCAATCGCCCGATGAGCAGCCCACGACTCGCCGTATGGGCCGGCAAGAGCGGGTGGACCGCGGCGGGCTCCTTGGCGGCTGGTGGGCTGGTGGCGCTGTCGATGCCTCCATGGGGTTGGTGGCCGCTGGCCCTGGTCGGCCTGCTGGCTTTCGAGCGTCTCATCGCCGACCAGCCGATCGGGGCACGAGCGTGGCGGGGGTTCGGCTTCGGGGCAGGCTGGCTGTTCCCAGCCACCTTCTGGATGGTCGACTTCACGCTGCCCGGCTATCTGGCCGTCTGCGTGGTGTTCTCCGTGCTGTACGGCCTGGCCGGGGCGGCCTGTCCGCCAGGGCTCAGCCGGTGGGTGGCGCTGCCCGGCCTGTTCGTGCTGGCCGGGGCCATCCGGTGGCGCTGGCCCTTCGGCGGAGTGCCGCTGGCCACCTTGCCCATGAGCCAGGTCGACACGCCGTGGACAACCACCGTGCGGGTGTTGGGGCCGTTGCTTCTTGTAGGGGTGACCGTGGTCATCGCCGTGGTCCTGGCCGCGGCACTGGAGCGCCGCTGGAAGGCTGCATTGGCTCTGGCGGTGGTCGTGTTGGGATTCTGCGGCTGGGCCGCATTGGCCCCTAGGGGCTCAGCTATCGGCACCATCGACGTGGCCGTGGTGCAGGGAGGCGGACCACAGCGAACCCGAGCAGTCAACACCGAGCCGGGCGTGGTATTCGAGCGGCACCTTGAAGCCAGCCAGTTGGTCCAGTCGCCGGTGGACCTGGTGGTGTGGCCCGAAGACGTGGTGGACGTACACGGCTTGTTTGCCAATAGCGAAGAGCGGCTGCGACTGGCCGAACTGGCCCAAGAACTCAACGCCACACTGGTAGCCGGGGTGGTCGAAGACGTGTCCGCCACCGAGGCGGCCAACTTCGCCGCGGTGTTCGCCCCCGACGGCACCATGCTGGGCCGCTACGACAAGGTGCGGCTGGTGCCGTTCGGCGAGTACGTGCCCCTGCGGTCGCTAATCGAGCCGCTGGCCCCCGACTACCTGCCAGCCCGAGACATGCGCCGGGGAGACACCCCTGCGGCGCTGGACACTCCGGCGGGCCGCCTCGGGGTATCCATAAGCTGGGAGATCTTCTTCGAGGACCGGGCCCGAGACGCCATCGGCAACGGCGGTGAGGTGCTGTTGAACCCCACAAACGGGGCCAGCTATTGGCTCACCATCGTGCAAACCCAGCAGATTGCCAGTTCCCGACTGCGAGCCCTGGAAACCGGCCGATGGGTAGCCCAGGCCGCCCCCACCGGGTTCAGCGCCTTCATCGACCCCGACGGCAACGTTTACCAACGCACTGCCGTCTCCGAACGCAAAGTCATCCACGCCGAAATCGAACTCCGCGGCGGCCAAACTCTCGCCACCCGCGCCGGTCCCTGGCCCATGCTCGCCCTAGCTCTGGCTGCCCTCCTAGCCGCCTGGCTGGGCCACCAGCGCAGCACTACCCCACTAGCCCGCAGCAAAGCCCGCTGACTAAACCTCCACCATCAGCGTCACGGGGCCGTCGTTGGTTAGCTCCACGGCCATCATCGCGCCAAAGGAGCCGGTGGCTACGGTGGCACCTAGGGTGCGGAGCTCGGCGACTAGGTCGTCGATCAGGGCGGCGGCTTGGTCGGGGGCAGCGGCGGCCAAGAACGACGGGCGACGGCCGCGGCTGATGTCGCCGTAGAGGGTGAACTGGCTCACCACCAGCAGCTCGCCGCTGGTGTCGGCTACCGACAGGTTCATGTGCCCGTTCTCGTCGGTGAAGATGCGCAGGTTCCACAGCTTGGAGGCCATCTTCTTCACCGTGTCGGCATCGTCGTCGTGAGTCGCGCCGATGAGACAGCACAAGCCGGGGCCGATCTCCCCGATGACCTCGCCATCTACCCGAACCCGGGCCTCCGCTGCCCTTTGAACCAGTGCTCGCACGGAGCCAAGATAACCCCTATTCGAAGGGGCTGAGCATTTGCCAAACCCGCTGAATTCCGAAAGCCTTGTGGGGTTATGGTCTCAGCGGATCGCCCGCTCAAAATCGCCCTTTTGTCGTACCGGGGCAAGCCCCATTGCGGCGGGCAGGGGGTTTACGTCCACCACCTGAGCCGGGCGCTGACCGACCTCGGCCACCACGTAGAAGTGCTGAGCGGGCAGCCCTATCCGGTATTGGACGACCGGGTGCCGCTACACCAGCTCCCCAGCCTCGACATCTTCAACGACGCCCATCCCGGACGCATGCCCGGATTCTGGGAGATAAAGACGTGGGCTGATGCCGCCGAGGTGGGCTCGTTCATGACCGGCGCCTTCTCAGAGCCGCTGGCCTTTTCCGTCCGGGCCTGGCAGATGTTGCGCTCCCGAATGGGGGATTTCGACCTGGTTCACGACAACCAGTCGCTGGGCTACGGGCTGCTGGCCATCGAGCGCGATGGGCTGCCGGTATTGGGCACCATCCATCACCCCATCACCGTCGACCGCCAACTGGAGCTCGAACATGCCCGCAGCCCGGTGGAGCGGCTGGGCAAGCGGCGGTGGTATTCCTTCACCCGGATGCAGTCCCGGGTGGCCCGACGCCTCCAGCGCATCATCACCGTGTCGGAGTCGTCGCGCGATGACATCGCCCGAGACCAAAAGGTGCCCCGCCGCCTCATGCACGTGGTCCCGGTGGGCGTGGACCCCGAGCAGTTCCGTCCGCTGCCCGGCGTGAACCGCAAGCCTGAACAGATCATCACCACCGCCAGCGCCGATGTGCCCATGAAGGGACTGCGCTACCTGCTCGAAGCGGTGGCCAAGCTACGCACCGAGCGGGACGTGCGCCTGATCGTCATCGGCAAGCCCCGTGAGGGGGGCACCTCAGCGGAGACCATCGACAGCTTGGGTCTGAGCCAGGTGGTGGAGTTCATCTCCGGGGTGCCCGACGAGCGCATCGTGGAGTTGTACGCCACCAGTTCGGTGGCGGTGGTGCCATCGCTGTACGAGGGGTTTTCGCTGCCCGCCATCGAGGCCATGTGCAGCGGCACACCGCTGGTGGCCACCACCGGCGGGGCGCTGCCCGAGGTAGCCGGCCCCGACGGCCAGACCTGCGTGTCGGTGCCTCCCGGCGACAGCGAGGCGCTGGCCGCCGCGGTGAGCCGGGTGCTGGACGATCCGGCCATGGCGGCTCGAATCGGTGCAGCCGGGCGGGAGCGGGTGATCAGCCGGTGGAGCTGGCGCCACACTGCGGAGCAAACGGTGGAGCACTATCGGGCTCTGCTGGACGAGTGGCAGACCGACCAATAGGCGCAACTACCAACCCCGGTTTCTGAATCAGCCATGTTGACTGTTGACTACGACCGCTTGGGGTTGCAGCCGGGGGAACGGCTACTCGACCTGGGATGCGGGTTCGGCCGCCACGCCTATGAGGCCGCCCGGCGAGGGGCCCAAGTGGTGGCCTGCGACCTGGCATCAGCCGAGCTGGAGGAGGTGCGGGCAACGTTTGCGGCCATGACCGAGTCTGGCGAGCATTATCACGGGACGTGCCAGGCCGCTCAAGGCGACGCCACCCGCTTGCCGTTCTCCGATCAGTCGTTCGACCGGGTCATCGCCTCGGAAGTGCTCGAACACGTGGACTCTGACGATGCGGCGCTGGCCGAACTGGCCCGGATTCTGCGCCCCGGAGGAGTGCTGGCTGTGACCGTGCCCACCTGGTTTCCCGAGAAGGTGTGCTGGGCGCTATCAGACGAATACCACGCCCCCAAGGCAGTGGGCGGCCACGTAAGGATCTACCGGCGCAACGAACTCCGGCGTCGGCTGCGTCGCGCCGGCCTGACCCCATACGCGGGTCATCATGCCCACGCGCTGCACAGCCCCTATTGGTGGTTGCGGTGTGCGGTCGGCCCGAACCGGGACGACCACCGGCTGGTTGCGGCTTATCGTCGGCTATTGGAATGGGATATTGTTCGCCAACCGAAAATCACCCGAATAGCCGAACGGGTCCTGAGTCCAGTGCTGGGCAAAAGCCTGGTCCTTTACAGCCGGAAGCCAGGATCACACAGTCCAAGGGAGACCGAGCTTGTCGTCGCCTGAATCCCACAACCACAGCGAGACCGAGCTTGCCGGGCCTTCCCCAGCCTGCATCTTGTCGGAGACCGATTTAAGGCAAACCGCCGACAGCATCGCCGCCTGGCAACTGCCCAACGGCATGATCCCCTGGTTCCCCGGCGGCCACGCCGACCCGTGGAACCACGTGGAAGCGGCCATGGCCCTTTCGGTAATGGGTCGCCGAGCCGAAGCCGAGCGGGCCTACCAGTGGCTGGCGGACTACCAGAGGCCCGACGGCGCCTGGCACCAGTACTACGTGGCCGACGGCGTGGAGCAAGACAAGCTGGACGCCAACTGCGTGGCCTATGTGGCCGCCGGAGTTTGGCACCACTACCTGTGTACCGGCGACCGGGGCTTTTTGGAGTCGATGTGGCCAGTGGCGCAGCGGGCGGTGGACTTCGTGCTCGACTTGCAACTCCCCCGAGGGGAGATTCGCTGGGCCCGCCACGCCGATGGCACCCCGTGGTCGTTCGCGCTGCTCACCGGGTCGTCCAGCATCTGCCACAGCCTGCGGGCGGCTATCGCAGCTGGTGAAGAACTCGGCAATGAACGGCCCGACTGGGAGCTGAGCGCCGCCCGACTGGCCGACGTGATTCGCACCCAGCCCGATGCCTTCGCCCCCAAGCACCGCTGGGCCATGGACTGGTACTACCCGGTGCTTTCTGGCGTGGTCACTGGCCAAGAGGGCCGAGCCCTGCTCGCCTCCCGTTTCGACCGGTTCGTGATGGACGGACTCGGGGTGCGCTGCGTGTCCGACAAGCCCTGGGTGACCGCCGCAGAAACCTGCGAGTGCATCATCGCCCACCTAGGCGTAGGCCGACGGGACATTGCCAGCGAGATGTTCGAGTGGGTGCAAGACCTGCGAGCCGACGACGGCTCCTACTTCACCGGGATGGCCCACCCCGAGCGAACCCACTTCCCCGCCGACGAGCGCACCACCTACACCGCCGCCGCCGTCATCTTGGCCGCCGACGCCCTCTCCGGCACCTCCCCCGCCTCCACCCTATTCTCCAACCACCACGCCCTCCCCGAACTCATAACCATCGGCTAGGGCCCAGGTGGCCGACCTTCAGGTCTGAATTAGATTCTCGGGGATCCCTTATGCGGAAGCTGCCGTCGGGGTCCGCCGTAAAATTGTCGCTGGAACGCTCAGCGATGATCCCCAGGCGGTTCTGGTGCATCTCGCCGTGGGTGCTTTGGATGAGGCATCTGTCACAATAGAAGTGAGCGTTCTGCAAAATAGAAAAATAACCTCTTCAAAACAGAATTCCACGCTAACCTGCATGACGGTGCTGGAACGGAGGATCGCAAACGGCCGACACGGCTCGCTGCTGGAGCGCCGCCTCGCCGCCTACCCGGCGGTTGCGCTGGTGGGGCCTCGCCAGTGCGGCAAGACCACACTCGCTCGGTCGCTCGGAGCCCGCTACTACGACATGGAGCTCGAATCCGACCGCCTAAGGCTGGATCTCGAGTGGGCGGAGATGGCCGAAGGTGGAGATCTCGTAGTCATCGACGAGGCCCAAGCAGCCCCGGAGATCTTCCCTCGCCTGCGCAGCACCATCGACGCAGACCGTCGCCAACATGGGCGCTTCTTGCTTTTGGGATCGATCTCGCCGTCACTCATGAAGAACGTCTCGGAGTCGCTCGCCGGCCGTCTAAGCGTGGTGGAGCTGACGCCGATGTCGTGGCTGGAGCTGCCCAGCGAATGCCGCGAGCGGTTGTGGCACTACGGCGGCTTTCCCGACGGAGGAGTGCTCGACGGCAGGGGCTTTCCCGACTGGCAGCACGATTATCTGAGCCTGCTCGCCCAGCGCGATCTACCGTCCTGGGGACTGCCAGCCACTTCGCGGACTACCCAGCATCTCTTCGAGCTATTGGCCACATCACATGGCCAGCAGTGGAACGCCAGCGAGACTGGCCGCGCCCTGGGCCTCTCCTACCACACGGTGAACGCCTATATGGATTACCTGGAAGGATCGTTCTTGCTCAGGCGCCTACCGGCCTACCACGCCAATGCGCGCAAGCGACTCACCAAGCGGCCGAAGGTGTACTGGCGCGACAGCGGCCTGCTGCACAACCTGTGGGGAGTCGGCGACGCCTCAGAAGTGGCAGGGCATCCGATGGTGGGCGCGAGCTGGGAAGGACATGTAATCGACCAAGTGCTGACAGCCTTGCAACAATCCGGGACGCGCTACAGCGCTTCGCACCTGCGCACCGCTGACGGTCGCGAGATCGATCTGATCTTGAACGTCAGGCAAGAACTCTGGGCCATCGAGATCAAGCTCACCACCAATCCCAGCCGATCTGACATGGCCCGCTTGAACGAGACGGCCGATCTGATCGGAGCCCACCGGCGGTTCCTGGTGACCCGAAGCCCAGAGACGGCCAGCACCAGCGATCAGACCGCCTGCAACATTGCCCACATGATCGCTCAGGCAAGCGAACCGCAGTGAGCCACCAAACCATGCCCCCATCAGTTGCAGGGACCAACGCGACGAAGTTCCCATCGCTACTATCGGCCCATGAGCGGGCTGCCGGAGGGGTCTTGGGCTTCGTCGGAGGCGACGCGGAGGTCGATGCAGGGGAACCGCAGCCGGGATACCAAACCGGAACTAGCGGTGCGGTCGGCGGTGCATCGGCGGGGGTTGCGCTATCGGGTGGCGGCTCGGCCTTTGCCGGAGCTGCGCCGCACGGCTGATCTGGTGTTTCGCAAGGCCAAGATTGCGGTGTTCGTGGACGGGTGCTATTGGCACGGCTGCCCTGATCACCACACCCAGCCCTCCACCAACCCCGAGTACTGGTCGACCAAGATCACCGGCAACATCGCCCGCGACAAAGACACTGACACCCAGCTCCAAGAGGCCGGCTGGATCGCCCTGCGTTTCTGGGAACACGAGGAGCCGGAAAGCGTCGCCGACGCGGTTGAGCAGTCGGTACGAGCCGCCTTGGGACGGCACTAGCAGCGGAAGCGGTGGGCTCGGGATTGGCGGCGGGTGGTGATTTGGGCGGCTCGCTGGGCAGGGGTGAGGCGGGTGATGAAATCGGGGAGGTGGTGGCCGAGCTGGGAGATGGGAACCACCTGGGCCTCTGGGGCGGGCATCGTCGAGCTGAGCACCCAGCGGAAGGTTATTAGGGCTTCAGGGCGGCCTTCGGTGTCGAGCCAGTTCCGCACGCCGGGATCTTGGTGGGCCACCACTATGCGGAACCGGCCGTCGGGATCCACCGCGATCTGGGCGTTGTTTAGGCTCACCGTGCGGTTGGCGAAATCCAACGACTCGAACCAGGCGTAGCAATAGAGCATGAATGACCAGTACTGGGCCTCGGGCACATCGCAAGTAACGATCATGGCCTCGTCGGGGGCCAGCTCATAAGAGCAGCCGCCGTAGCCGATGGCATCGGCCCCGCCGGGCACCGAGTGGGGGCCGTAGAACACATTGGTCGGCGCGGCCCGGCGGCTCCGCTCCATCCACCGGTTCCAGAACACCAAGGCGTCCTCGGCCCAGGCCATGGCCCGATCCAGAGCTTCGGCCATCGAGGCCGGTTCGAGCGGCCCAGGCTGTTCCCGCTCGCTGCCCAACCGCTCAATGCAAAACCGGCCGGGCTCGTCAACCCCCCAGTCCACGTTGTACTCCCGCACCGAGATGTGATCGGTGTGGTCGTCGATGGGCAGCCAGTTGCCGTCGTGGGCGGTGGCGCTGGCCACAAAGCTGAAACCGCCGTCGGTATCGACGGCAAAGTCGTCGCTGGAACGCTCGGCGGTTATCCCCAGGCGGTTCTGGTGCATCTCGCCGTGGGCGCTTTGGATCACGAACATAGCCCCTGGCGGCAACCACCCGGTCACACGGTAGGAGTGCTCGGCGCTCACCTGGGCCCTCCAGTAGGTGTTGTCCACATTGGGGCCACCCCAGCGCATCACGTCGTCGTTGTGGCGATACATCACCGGAAAGTCCCGGTCGCAGAACTCCACCTGCTCAATCCACCCCTGCATCAGCAGCCGGCCCAGATGCCGATAACCCTCAGCCCGATCCGCCGCCCCCGCCGGAAAGTCATCGCCAACCAGCCGGTCCCCCGCCGCTCTCAGCCGGTCGCAAAACTCCCGCCACGCCTCACCCGATGCCAATTTCTGCTCGTTGTCCACACCAGTGAAGCTAGTCATCAATGCCGCCCCCCTACTCGCCAAGGCGTTTTCCGATCAGCTCGGTAACCAGCAGAACCCCTTGGACTTCAAACACCGTGAAGAAAATGTGCGCCTGTCCCAAATCTTCCCAGCGGCGGTTGGGAGGCCGACCAGGCTGTTGTTTACCGGGCAACTCGGACGCCGGATATTCAATCAGCTCTGCCAGTCGTTCTAGGAGCGCCAGCCTGTCTCCGTTGTCCCTGTCCTCTGCCCACCGCTCAAAAGCGCTGTCGAGCGACCTGAACTTCCAGGTCACTGGGGCTAATCAGATGAATTGAGCCTGGCTATTCGCTGTTTGATGTCGTCAAGCGTCGTCAAGTCGTCCACGGGGAGCCCTTGGGCAATGATCTCGTACATCTCAGCGTCGGCCAGCTCGGATTTGCGATCTATCACGCCATAGTCGTAGACGGGGGAGCCCGGATCAGGCAGGGTCATTGCCTCGTTGGCTTTTGGCTCCACCTTTCGAGGATACCTTGATGGCGATCGATTACGACAGGGGTTGAGATCAAATGCCGGGGGCTTGGCGAGTGAGGACTCGTAGGGAGCCGGTGACGGCGGTTTCGGTGAAGGCGTTGGATTCCACGGCCCGGCAGTAGATCTCATAGGGAGGGCGGCCGCCGTCGGCGGGGTTGGGGAACACGTCGTGGATAGCCAGGCGGCCGCCTATGGCCACATGGGGCACCCAGTTCTCGTAGTCGGCGTGGGCCGGCTCGGTGCCGTGGCCCCCATCGATGAACAAAAAGGCCAGCGGGGTGGACCAGTTTTGGGCGATGGGCACCGAGTCGCCCACCACCGCCACCACGCTGTGCTCCAGACCGGCCTGGCAGATGGTGCGGCGGAAGTGGGGCAGGGTGTCAATCAGGCCGACCTCGGGGTCTACTAGGTCGGGCTCGTGCCACTCCCAGCCGGGCTGGTTTTCCTCTGATCCCCGGTGGTGGTCGAGGGCGAACAGCAGACGGCCCTGGGCCTGGGCGGCGTCGCCCAGATACACCGACGACTTGCCGCAGTAGCTTCCTACCTCGAGCAGCGGGCCATCTACTTCAAGGTTGCAGGCCGCCTGATGAAGGGCCAACCCCTCGTCTGGAGGCATGAACCCCCGGGCAGACTCAGCGAATGCCTGCCGACTTGGTTCCATCGTTGGCCATCTCCTGGTTTGGCTCGGACGGTTCGCCGTCCTCCGGCGGAGGACCGAACAGGTACTGATCACACACCGCGTACTTCACCAACCACACCGTGCCGAAGGCCCCCACCGAGGCCGCTGAGATGAACCAGCCGTTATTGGTCACGGCGTCGACCAAGCCCACGGTGAGCGACGACAGGGCCAGCCCAGCAAGGGAGACCATCCAGAAAGGCAGAACCTCCCGGCCCCACCGGCTGGGGCCGTAGCGGTCCCACACCCACGAGCGGTTCAGGTGGTATACGGGGATGTTGGCGATCAGAAACGCCAACAGGTTGGACACCAGTCCCGACCAACCGAACAAGTCGTAGCACACCCGCAGAATGGTCTGCCCCAACACCACCCCCACCGCCGAAGTCCCGCAGTAGCGCAGCAAGCGCACCCGGTTGTCGGCGACGTGAGCGCGAACCAAGACCAAGAGAGACATGGGGAGCAATAAGCGTAGCCCAGCGCCTGAGGGAACCGTCATAGCCGAGCCGGACCCTCGGCTGGGCAGCAGGAAACGGTTGGGGCAAAAGGTAGGATCGTTCGGTCATGCAGGCTGAGGTTGACGATCTGATCGAGCTGCTGGATCTGGAGCCCATCGAAAAGGACATCTTCCGCGGGGTCAGCCCCCAAGAGGATCGCCAGCGGGTGTTCGGCGGCCAGGTGGCAGGCCAAGCGCTGGTGGCCGCCACCCGCACCGTGGAAGATCGCTCGGTCCACAGCCTCCAGGCCTACTTCATCCGCCCCGGCGACGTGGCTGCCCCTCTGGTGTATCTGGTGGAGCGGGTGCGGGACGGCCGCTCGTTCACCACGCGCCGGGTGACCGCCATTCAGCACGGCCAGCCCATCTTCACCATGTCGGCCTCCTTCCACAAGCCAGAAGATGGGTTGGAGCACCAAACCGACCTGCCCGCGGGCATCCCCGACCCCGAAGATCTGGTGCCGCATGTTTGGCCCGGTTTTGCGGTGGATGACCAGGGTCGGATGATTCGCCCCATCGAGTTGCGCTATGTGACCGGCTCGCCTGCGGAGCGGGGGAAGAGCCGAGGGCCTCGCTTGCAGGTATGGCTGCGGGCCACCGGCACGCTGCCCGCCGATCCAGTGCTGCACACCTGCATGTTCACCTACGCCAGCGACATGACCGTGCTGGACACCGCCACCAAGGCCCTGCCCGTGCAAGGCAATGAGATCGACATTCAAGCCGCCAGCCTGGACCACGCCATGTGGTTCCACCGCCCGCTGCGCATGGACGACTGGATCTTCTTGGACCAGGTGTCCAACTCGGCCTCCAATGCCCGTGGCTTGGCGTGGGGTACGGCGTGGAACCGCACCGGCGAATTGGTTGCCTCGGTGGTGCAGGAGGGCTTGATCCGGCCGCTGCGCAAAAGGCAATGAGACTGGCTTGGCGGGCGGTGGCGGTGTTGGCCGCGATCTTTTTGCTGGCCAGCGCTTGCGGGGGCAACGACGACGACAGCCGGCGGCGCGAGATGAGGGCACCGACCAGCACGGCCACGGCGGCGGCCCAATCCCCTGCCGCCGAGCCCACTGCGGAAGAGCCCGCCGTCGCCGCGCCTGTGCCCACCGAGGCTCCAGCACCAGTTGAGAGCGCCGAGCCCACGCCCGCTGTCACACCGCCTGAGCCGACGCTGGTGCTGGCCCCGGTGGCGACGCTGCCCGACCCCATTGCGCTGGTTGCCCGACCGGGCACCGGCAGCAGTATTGGGGACTTGTATGTGGCCACCAGAGGCGGGCAGGTGTGGCTGCTGGGCGCCGACGGCGACGAGCCACCGGAGATGGTGCTGGATATCGGCGACCTGACCACCACCAATTGCGAAACCGGGCTTCTGGGCATCGCCTTTGACCCCGGCGGGTCAAGCCTGTATGTCCACTACACCGACCTGAGGGGCGACAACCAGATCGCGGAGTACCCGATGAGTGGCCACCGTGTGCAAGGCGACCAGGGCCGGACAGTCTTGAGCGTGAGCCAGCCGGCCTGCAATCACAACGGCGGCCATCTCGCCTTCGGCCCTGACGGCAACCTGTGGATCGGATTGGGCGACGGCGGTGGGGCCAACGACATGTTCAACCACGGCCAGAATCTGGACTCCCTGCTGGCCACCTTGCTCCGCATCGATCCCGAGGCTGACGACGGAGCTGGTTACGCCATACCCGCCGACAACCCGTTCGCCGACAGAGGGGCCAAGCCCGAGATCTGGGCCTATGGGGCCCGCAACCCGTGGCGGTTCTCGTTCGACCGGGCCACCGGCGACCTGTGGATCGCCGACGTGGGCCAGAACGAATGGGAGGAGATCCACGTTCTGCGGGCCGCCGACAACTGGGCCCCGGGCGCCAACCTGGGCTGGCCGCTATTTGAGGGCGATGAGCGATTCTCCGGTTCTGCTGTCCCCGACGATCTAGCCTTCCCCTTCCATGCATACCACCACGACGACGGCTGCTCCATCACCGGCGGCCATGTGTACCGGGGCTCAGCCATCCCCCATTTGGAGGGCACTTACGTGTTCGGCGACTTCTGCGCGGGTCGACTCTGGGGCCTGACCATCCTTGCTGAAGAAGCGGCCACCCGGATGGAACTCGGCGTATCCGTCCCCGGAGGCACGCTGGTGTCATTCGGAGAAGACGCTGCCGGTGAGATCTACGTACTGAGCTTCGACGGCACGGTGTACCGCCTAGAGCTCGCCTCCTAGCAACTAGCCGGATTCATACCAGCCTGAGGCGATGAGGATTTCGTCTCGCTTGACAACCCAAGTGTGCTTGGTCTCCCGCTCGCCGCTTTGCGGGTTGCGAGAGAGATATTCCACCCACGTGCCGGTCTCTGTGGCCGCCACCATCCCATCAGCAGCCGCCAACCCCTCGGGAGTGTCGCCGAGAATCTCGTGGACGGTCTGGCCCACATAGTCGGGGGTCGTCGGATGGGCCAGCACCACGCCGTTGAGGTCGACCACGAACCCGTACCACTGGCCGTCCACACTGGAGGGGTCGGTGCTGTTGGGGGAATTGAAGTGGTCGATCAATGCGTCGCGCCCGTTGCTCTCATAGAACCACACTGCGTCTTCGACGAATGTGCGGGTGTACGACCCGGGCTCGGATTTAGTGGGCCGGGGAATGGGATAGGAGTCCTCGTACCAGCCTGAGGCGAAAACCAGGTCGTCTTGGCGAATGGCCCAGGTGTGCTTGGTGCCGCCGGTATCGGTTTGCGGATTGTAGAACACGTAGTCCACCCAGTGGCCCGACTCGGGCGAAGCCCTCAACAGGGGACCATAGGCGTGACCGGTGATGTCCACCCGCTCGCCTGAGTTGGTGCCCACCCGGGAGGGAATGGTGGCGTGGGCCACCAGGAATCCTGTGTTGGCGTCCATGATGAACACGTACCACTGGTCGTCGGCACCGGCCTCGTTGTTGTAGTAGTCAATGGTGGCCTGGCGGCCGGTGTCGTCGTACCGTTCCAAAGCCTGCTGCACATACCACTGGGTGTAGGCGTCCCGCTCGGTCTTGGGAGGAGGCGCTGCGGTGCCATCGTCATCGCTGCACGCTGCGGCTACCAGGCCAAGCGCCGCCAACAGCGCCACCGCAGCAATGACTGCCCGAAACCAGCGGTTCGTCTTTTGCTGAGCCATCATATTCACATGAGAATGAGCGGGGGCGAGGTCTTAGTCAAATCGCTGGTGGGCGAGGGCGTCGAGGTCGTTTTCGGCATCCCCGGCATCCAGATGTACGGAATTGTCGCCGCGCTGCGAGACCAGCCTGGCATAGAGATGGTCACCACCCGCCACGAGCAGGCCTGCACCTACATGGCCTACGGATACGCCCGGGCGTCGGGCAAGCCCGGAGTGGCCCTGGTGGTTCCCGGTGTGGGCATCTACAACGCGGCGGCGGGATTGGCCACCGCCTATGCCCGCTCGTGCCCCGTGCTGCTGATTGCCGGGCAGATTCCCCGCGGCCAGATGGGCAAGAACCTGGGCGGCGTCCACGAGATCGAAAACCAGATCGACATCGTGAGGCCGGTCACCAAATGGCAGCAGCAGGCCCTCACACCGCAAGCGATGCCAGGGGCCGTTTCGGAGGCTTTCCGGCAGATGCGCACCGGTCGCCCCCGCCCGGTCTACATAGAAGTCCCTCCTGATGCCGGGGTGGAACGAGGCGACGTGGAGTTGATGGGCCCCGCCCCGGTGTCGCGGACGATGCCTAGCTCTGAGCAGCTTGAAAAGGCGGCCTCGGCCATCGTGCAATCCCGTCTGCCTCTGATCGTTGCGGGGGGCGGGGTGGCCCTGGCGGGCGCTGAGAAGGCGCTATTGGAACTGGTCGAGGCCTCTAACATCCCGGTGGTGACATCGGGGGGCGGCAAAGGGGCCATCCCCGACAGCCATCCGCTGTGCTATGGCTCGTGCGTCAGCCCCGGCGGTGAGCGCCACGAGATGAATCAACTGTTAGACGTGATGAAATCGGCTGATGTGGTCATTGGGATCGGAACCCGCTTTTCTCTGGGCAATCCCGCCGGGGAGGCGTCCACGCTGGTGAACATCAACATCGACGACTTCGACCTCAACCGGATTCAAGCCAACACCATTGCCTTGCACGGCGACGCCAAAGCGACCATCGACGCCCTTGTGCCGCTGCTCGTTGATGCCGGGTGCCGGAACCGCCCGTCGCCTGCCAATGCCGTGGCCGCGGCCCGCCGCCTGATTGCCTACTACGACATCAGGGACAAAGAACCGCAGTACCCCATCTTGGAGGCGCTGCAACGGGGCACCCCCGATGACGCCTTCACCGTGTGGGATGTGACCCAGTTCGGCTTCTACTCCCGCACCCACTGGCAGGTGAACCACCCGAACACCTATATCGACTCGGGCTACTCGTTCAATCTGGGATATGCCTTTCCGGCCGCGCTGGGGGCGAAGCTGGCCCGGCCGGATCGCCCAGTCGTGTGCGTGGTGGGCGACGGCAGCTTCATGTTCAACTCATCTGAGCTTTCAACTGCCGTGAAGTACGGAATCAACGTGACCACCGTGGTGTTCAGGGATGACGCCTACGGCAACGTGGCCCGCGACCTCGACGACTTCTTTGACGGCGCCTACGGCACCGACTTGGCCAACCCGGATTTCGTGAAGTTCGCCGAGTCGTTCGGCGCGATAGGTATGAGAGCCAACGACCCCCTAGACCTCGAAACGCTGATCCCCACCGCACTCGAACAGAAAGCACCCGTCATCATCGACGTCCCCATCGGCCACATTCCCCTGACCCGCCCCAAGCAGATCGAGCACGTGCCCAAGCTGCCGTGGACCCACCCCCAGGACTGATTGATCCCGCCTCTACTAGTGGGCGACAAAGCTGATGGAGAGCCAGGCGTCGTCGGCCAGGTTTAGGAGGGGTTCGGGGTAGATGCCGAAGGCGAGGGTGAACAGCACCACGATGGTGATGGCCAGAGCGGGGCCTCTTGGGATGTGCAGGCGGGGTGCGTCGGGGTCGGGGGCGTCGAGGAACATGGCCACCACAATCCGCAAGTACAAGAAGGCGGCTACCACCGCGGCCAACATGGCGATGACCGCCAGCCAGAAGGAGCGGGCGTCTACCGCGGCGGTGATCACCTCGAACTTGGCCCAGAATCCGGCGGTGAACGGAATGCCGGCCTGCGACAGCAACAGCACGGTGAAGGCTGCGGCCAAAAGCGGGCGGCGGGAGGCCAGGCCTCTGAGGTTGTCGAGGGCGGTGCCTTCGTCACCGGGGCCGCTTACTACGGTGACCACCGCGAAGCTGCCGATGGCCATGGCCGCGTAGGCGGCCAAATAGAACAGCACGCTGGACACGCCGGCATCGGTGGCGGCCTGCACGCCGACGAGGATGAACCCGGCGTGGCTGATCGAAGAGTAGGCCAGGATGCGCTTCACGTCTGTCTGGACAATGGCCATCAGCGATCCAACCGCCAGGGTGGCGATGGCCAGGCCGAACACCACCGGCTGCCAATCATCGGCAAATCCCCCGAACCCGGCGAAGAACACCCGCAGCAGGGCGGCGAACCCTGCGGCCTTCACTCCGGCGGCCATGTACGACACCACTGGCGAGGGCGCTCCCTGATACACGTCGGGAGTCCAGGCGTGGAACGGCACCGCGGCCACTTTGAAGCCGAATCCCACCAGTAGCATGGCCATACCGGCCAAAAGCAGGCTGTTGTCGGCAAGGGCAACTACTGCGTCCTCAGGCACGCTTTGCATACCCGCATCCTGCGACAAAGAACCGTCGGGTGCGTACGCAAACCATCCTTGCTTCAACCGAATGTCGGCCAGGTTGAGCGACCCGGTGGCCCCATACACCAGGGCGATGCCGTAGAGCAGGAAGGCTGAGGCGAACGCCCCCAGCACGAAATATTTGATGCCCGCTTCCTGCGACTCAGCTCGGCGCAGATGCATAGCCACCAGCACGTACACCGCCAGCGACAGGATCTCCAGGCCCAAGAACAACACGATGAGGTTGTTGGCCGAAGCCATGGTGATGCCGCCGGTGGCCGACAGCATCAACAGCACATAGAACGCCGGACCGTCGAGGCTCTCCCGTTGCAAGAACCCGTCGGCCACCAGTGCAGTCAGCACCACTGTGCAGGCCAGCAGCACGATGATGAACACCGAGAACCCGTCCACCCCAATGGAGCCGGCTACCACCGAATGGGGCCCCCACTCCCAGGCCCGCATCCACACCGGAATGGCGGTGGCCAGCACGGCTAGGCCGGCGGCCACCGTCCACGCTGCCGGGAACCACTTGGGCAGCCATCGACCGGCCACCGACACGATGGTCAACAGCACCACCGCTGCCCCCGCCATCACCAGATGGGGAATCAGCGGCAGCCACTGGATGTCGGGGATGTCGGCCTGGGCGAAGATCGAGAGCATCAGTGGCCCTCCTCCTCGTCGCCGTAGTCATCGGTGAGGGTGCGGAGCTCTTCGAAGCTGCCCTTGGGCCGATCATCCACGGTGGGCGACTCGAAGCCCTCGACTTCTTCCATGTGCTCGATCAAAGCGTTGACGGCGGGCTCCATCCGCTCGATCACCGGTTTGGGGTACACCCCTAAGAACACGATGAGCCCCACCAGAGGCACCATGACCAGCTTCTCTTGCCAGTTGAGGTCGGGCATCGACCGGTTGGCGTCGTCGGGGGTGCCGTGGAACACCCGCTGGTAGGCCCACAGGAGATAGAGCGCAGCCAGGATGACCCCGGCGGCGGCCGCCACCGCCCACCAGCGGTGGGCCACAAACGCCCCGGTCAGGATCAAGAACTCGCCCACGAAGCCGTTGAGGCCGGGAAGGCCCACCGACGACAGCATCACCACGGTGAACACCGCGGCCAGCACCGGAGCGGCCTTTTGGAGCCCGATCATCTCGGAGATCTGGCGGGTGTGGCGGCGCTCGTAGATGAACCCCACCAATAGGAACAGCGCCCCTGTGGACAGGCCGTGGTTGACCATCTGGAGCAACCCGCCCTCGATGCCCTCGGTGTTGATGGAGAAGATACCCAGAACGATGAAGCCCAGGTGGGCCACCGAGGAGTAGGCCACCAAGCGCTTGAGGTCGCGCTGCATGGTGGCCACCACCGCGCCGTACAAAATGCCGATCACCCCCAGGGTGAACAGCAGCGGGGCGAAGTAGCGGGACGCCTCGGGAAACAGGTAGAGCCCGAAGCGGACCAGCCCGTAGGTGCCCAGCTTGAGCATGACCCCGGCCAAAATCACCGACCCGGCGGTGGGCGCCTCGGTGTGGGCGTCGGGCAGCCAGGTGTGGACTGGGAAGATGGGCACCTTGACCGCAAAGGCCAGGGCGAACGACAGGAATATCCAACGGGCAGTGATGGTGGGCAGCTCGCCCGCGCTGTTGGCCAGCTCGAGGAGGTTGAAGGTGACTTCGCCGGTCTCGCTGTAATCCTTCGCCAAGAGCGCCAAGGTCAGCATCCCCACCAGCATGAGGGCCGAGCCCAACATGGTGAACAAGAAGAACTTGGTGGCCGCATACTTGCGGTTCTCGTGGCCCCACGAGCCGATGAGGAAGTACATGGGGATCAGCACGACCTCGAAGAACAAGAAGAACAGCACCAGATCGAGCGACAGGAACACCCCCAAGCAGCCGGTTTCCAGCACCAACAGCCAGATGTAATAGGCCTTGGCATCGTGGGGCGGATCGCAGGCCACGATGGCCAGGGGAAACAGCACCCCGGTGAGCACCACCAAGAACAGCGAGATGCCGTCTACCCCGACGTGCCAGGAGATACCCGCTGAGCCGATCCACTCGGTGAGCTGGGTGAACTGGAAGTCGCCGTCGTTCTTGTCGAAGGCGGCCATCAGCCACAAGGTGAGTGCCCCGGTGGCCGCCGAGGTGGCCACCGCGACCGGCTTGAGCACCGTCGAGCGGGAGGGGGCTATGAGCGCGATGGCCACCGCGCCCACCAGGGGCAAGAAGATGATGACCGGCAATACGGTGGATCCGCCCATCACACGCCTGACCTCGTGATGAACCACACCAGAAGCGCCACCGCGCCGATGGCGATGCCCAGGGCATAGCTGCGGACCAGGCCGGTTTGCGACGACCTCAGCTTGGTGCCGGTGCGGCGGACCAGAGTGCCGGTGGCGTTGACCGCTCCGTCCACCACCTGCTCATCGAACTGGGTAGTGCGTTCGAAGGCCCGGCGACCGGGGCCGCCCATGAAGTTGGTCACGATCTCGTCGACGCGCCAGGCCCGGGCCAAGAACGGGTGCTCGATGCGGGCCGGGTCAATCCGGCGGCGGATATACACCGCGGCCCCGGCCGACACCCCGCCCAGGCTGCCGATGATTGCCACAATGGCCAGCACCCACTGGGTGCTTCCGCCGAAGGAGAGATGGCCCTCGTTGCCGAACAGGGACGGTTTCAGCCAGTTGCCCAAGAAGTGGACATCGGAGGTGAACGGCAGATTGAGCACCCCGGCCGCCATGGCCAAACCAGCTAGCAGAACTAGGGGAACGGTCATGGTCCACGGCGACTCGTGGGGGTGGCGGCGGGGTCTTTCCTCGGTGCTTTCGGCCTCGGTGTCGGCCCAGCGGGGCGGGCCGAAAAACGTCATGAGCACCAGTCGGGTCATGTAGAAGGCGGTGAGGATGGCGGTGATCAGCAATAACAGCCACAGCACCTTGTTCTCGCCGTAGGCGTAGGCCAGGATCTCGTCCTTCGACCAGAAACCGGAGAACGGCGGCACCCCGGCGATGGCCAGCCAGCCGGCCACGAAGGTCATCGAGGTAATGGGCAGCAGCCGGGCCAATCCGCCGTAGCGGCGAATGTCCTGGTCGCCGTCCATGCCGTGTATCACCGACCCGGACCCCAAGAACAAGAGCGCCTTGAAGAAGGCGTGGGTGACCATGTGGAAGATGGCGGCGACATAGGCGCCTGAGCCCACGGCCACGAACATGAACCCGAGCTGGCTGACGGTGGAGTAGGCCAGCACCTTTTTGATGTCGTTTTGGGCCACGGCGATGGTGGCGGCCATCAGGGCGGTGCCCAAGCCCACCCACATGATGAGGTCGGGCACCCAGCCGTGGGCCTCGGCGATGATCGGGTTCATCCGGGTGAGCAAATACACCCCGGCGGTGACCATGGTGGCGGCATGTATGAGGGCCGAAACCGGGGTGGGACCGGCCATGGCGTCGGGCAGCCAGATGTGCAGCGGGAACTGGGCCGACTTGCCGGCCGCGCCCACCAGCAGCAGCACCACGATGGCCGAGGCGGTGCTGGCCGCCACCCCGTTTTGCTCGAGGTCGAAGAAGATCTCCCCATACTGGAGCGACCCGAAGGTGAGAAACGCCAGGAACATGGCCACCAAGAAGCCCCAGTCGCCCACTCGGTTGGTGACGAAGGCCTTCTTGCCGGCCGAGGCGTTGGCCTCGTCACCGAACCAGAACGAGATCAGCAGGTACGAGCAGGCCCCCACTCCCTCCCAACCTAGGAAGGTGAGCAGCAGGTTGTCGCCCAGCACCAGCATGAGCATGGAGAAGGCGAACAGGTTGAGGTAGATGAAGAACTTGGAGAAGCCCTCGTCGCCGTGCATGTAACCGATGGAGTAGAGGTGGATGAGGGCCCCCACCCCAGTCACGAACAGGGCCATGGTGATCGACAGCGGGTCGGCCAGAAAACCGATGTCCACCGCCAGCTTGCCGGCGGGCACCCACTCGAACAGGGTCACTACGATTTCGCGCTCGTCGCCGTCATGGCCCAACAGCCCGATGAACACCAGCACGGTGGCGATGAACGATCCGCCCATCATGGTGGTGGCCAGCCAGCCGGCCCGGGGCTCGCCCAGGCGGCGGCCCAGTGCCATGAGGATCAGCGCTCCGGCTAGGGGGAAGGCGGGGATCAGCCAGACGAGGTCGACAAGGGTGCTCATGGCGGCGCTATCCCCTCAACGCCGATAGGTCGTCGGCGGTGGCCTGAGGGCGGCGGCGGTTGATGGCCACCACGATGGCCAGCCCCACCACCACCTCGGCGGCGGCCACCACCAGCACGAAGAATACCGACACCTGCCCGCCGATGTCGTTCAGCTCTCGCCCAAAGGTGATGAAGGTGAGGTTGACCGCGTTGAGCATCAGCTCCACGCACATAAACATGATCAGCGGATTGCGCCGCACCAAAAGGCCCACCGCACCGATGGTGAACAGGGCGGCGGCCAGTATTAGATACCAGGAGGCGGTGACCATCAGTCGTCCCCCGCGGGTTCTTGGGCTTCGTCGCTACGGGCCATGCGGCGGGACATGACCACCGCACCCACCACCGAGATGGTGAGCAGAGCGGCCGTGGCTTCAAAGGCGTACACGTAGTCGGTGAACAACACGTCGGCGATCTGGCGCAGGTTGGAGTATTGGTCGGTGACTCCTGCCGTAAGGATCCCCTCGGCCGGGTAGCCGATGTCGCCGGACAATAAGAAAACCACCGCCAAACCGAAGGTGCCCAAGCCAACGATGGCGGCCAGGGTCCGTTGACCGGTGATGGGCTCTACCGACAAGTCTTCGAGCCGGTCGACGCCCAACAGCATGATCACGAACAAGAACAGCACCACGATGGCCCCGGCGTAGACGATGATCTGCACCGCGGCCAAAAAGTGGGCTTCCAGGTTGAGGAACAAAACGGCCATGCCGAACAGGGTTCCCACCAGGCTCAACGCAGCGTGGACCGGGTTGCGGGCCAGCACCACCCCCAGCGCCCCGGCCAACACGATGGCCGCGCACACGATGAAGACGGCGGTCTCCATCAGTGGTGGCCCCCGTGGTCGTCATGGGGGTGGTCGTGGTCGTCGTGATGGTGCTGACTGTGGTCGTCGTCTAAATCGGCTTCGACTGAATCGTCCTCCGACTGGCCCCGCTCAGGAGAGCGGATGCCGTAGCCCAGCTCGCCCGACCAGGCCACCTGGCCCTCGTAGTCGGCCCGTCCCGAAGGCGACGTGGCCCGAACCCAGGCCGAGGTGTGCTCGTCGTCGCCAGGCTTCCAGTCCTCCCACGGGAGCTTCTGGGGCCGGCCGTCGTCTCCCACCACCAGCTCGTCTTTGGTGTAGATGGCGTCGGAGCGGTTGGTGAACGAGAATTCGAACAGCTTCGACTCAGTGATGGCCTCGGTGGGGCAGGCCTCCACACACAGATCGCAGTGGATGCACCGCAGATAGTTGATCTCGTACACGTAGCCGAAGCGCTCGCCGGGCGACACCGGATCGTCGGGCGGGTTGTCGGCGCCGCGCACATAGATGCAGCGGGCCGGGCACACCCCGGCGCACAGCTCGCATCCGATGCACTTCTCCATGCCGTCCTCGTAGCGGTTGAGCACGTGGCGGCCGTGGAAGCGCTCGGGCTTGGGGCGCTTCTCGTCCGGGTACTGGGTGGTGACCACCCGGCCCGTCTCGGTGCCCTTGAGCAGTTTGCGCAGGGTGACGGCGAATCCTTGGAGGTATCCCATCAGGCAAAACCTCCGTGAGGATCGAGCTCGCGGCGTTGGCGAGCAGACCGCAGGGCCAGGGCCAGCAGTCCGGCCAAAGCGGCCAAAATGGCCAGCATCACGACCACCGCGGCGGCCCGATTCCAGCCCCGGTCGCCGGCCACGTCGTAGGAGGCCAGCAACAATATCCAGCCCAGCGAAAGGGGGATGAGCAGCTTCCAGCCCAAGTCCATGAGCTGGTCGTAGCGGAAACGGGGCAAGGTGGCCCGCAGCCACACGAAGGCGAACAGGAACAGCATCAGCTTGATGAGGAACCACGACAAGCCCGACAACCAGCCCACCGTGGTGAAGTCGGGGCCGTTGGGACCGCCCAGAAACAGCGTCACGATGATGGCCGACATGGTGATGGTGTTCATGAATTCGGCCAAGAAGAACAGGGCGAACCGTAAGGAGCTGTACTCGGTGTGGAAGCCGCCGACCAGCTCTTGTTCGGCCTCCACCAAATCGAACGGTGGCCGGTTCAGCTCGGCGGTGGCCGCGATCAGAAAGATGACCATGGGTACCACCCAGGTAACCCAGAGGTTCCAGTTCCACACCGACTGCTCGGCCACGATCCGGTTGGTGGACAAGCTGCCCGACTTCAACAGCACTGCGGCCAGCGACAGGCCCAGGGCAGCCTCATACGACACCATCTGGGCCGAAGCCCGAACCGAGGCCAACAGGGGGTACTTGGAGCCCGACGACCAGCCGGCCAGCATGACCCCGTAGACGGCCACCGACGACATGGCTAGCACCAGCAGGATCCCCACCGGAGGATCGGACACTTGCAAGAAGGTCTCGTGACCGAACAGCGTGACCCGGCCGTCGCCGCCGTTGAAGTCGCCTCCCACGGGCACCACGGCGAACACCAAGAAAGCGGGCACCAGCGACAGGTAGGGGGCCAGCTTGAACACAAGCCGGTCGGACTTCTCGGGGACGAGGTCTTCTTTGAAGAACAGCTTGATGCCGTCGGCCAGCGTCTGGAAGATGCCGAACGGCCCAGCCAGGTTGGGGCCGATGCGGTTCTGCATGTCGCTGATTACCTTGCGCTCGAACCAGATCATCAACATGACAGCCATCAGCAGCAGGGCGAAGGCGACCCCCACCTTGAGCAGGGTGATGAGAACCTCGGCCAGACCCACCCCGCCGATATACAGCGGGTCGAGGCCGAACAAGGACGGGCCGAGGACCGCGGTCATCGGTTCGAAATCCCTGAGAGCCGCGGGAGCATGGTCATCGGGTTTGGATCCTCAGGTCGGTGACCACGGCATCGGGATCCAACAGATCCCGCACATCCAAGTCGGGGTAGTTATAGCCGAAGGCCGCGGTGCCTCGGGGCACTCCAGGGTCGGCCACCACCGGCACGTCCATCTCTCCCATGTTGGAAATCACCTTCACGTCGGCGCCTGTCTCCACGCCGACCCGCGAGAAGTCGTAGGGATTGACCGATAGAGCGGCCGTGGGGGCCAAGCCGGCCAGCGAGGACGCGTTTTGGACCAGCGTGCCCCGGTCGTACATCCGCCGGGCTGACACCAACCGGAGGCTGTAGGAATCGACCGGCGGCAACGAGGTTGGGGCTTCGGGCAAAGAGAAGGCAACCGAGCTGTCGCCGGCCACCACACCGTCGGCCTCGGCGTCGATTGCAGCCAGAGAGAGGTCGCGGTGGGATGGGGCCACCCGGGCGATCTCCTCCCACACTTCCTCGGGGGTACCGAAACCGAAGTCGGCACCAAGCAGCCGGGCCAGCTCGGTGGCGATGGCCCAGTCGGCCCGGGCGGTTCCGGGTGGCGTGACGATCTGGCGCTGGGAGGTGATCCGGCCCTCAAGGTTGGTATGGGTGCCCCGGCGCTCGGCGAACCCGGCGGCGGGAAACACGACGTGGGCTATAGCGGAGGACGGGTTCACGAATAGGTCGGAGGCGACGATTGTGCCTGCGTTCTTGAGGGCTTCGTCGGCCAGCTCTCGGCTTGGGAAATCGCCCAGAGGATCAGCGCCCAGCAAGATCAGCACGTCGATTCGGCCATCGGCGGCGGCTTGCAGGATGCCGCGGGCGTCGGCCCCGGGCGCTGAGGGAACCGAGCCCCACGATTCGGCCAGGGCCGGTCCGCCGTCGGCCAGGGTGGTTCGTCCCGGCAGCAGCCCGGGTGCCAAGCCCATGTCGAGCGCACCGAGCGCATTGCCTCGGTGCAGTGCAGGCAAAAAGGCCATGCCCGGCCGCCCGCCGGCGCTCAACAGATTTGCGAACCCCATCAGCTCAGCAATGGCGTCGACGGTGAAACCAGCCGACTCGGCCAGCGAGGGGCGGCCCAAGATCACGGTGATCGGCTTGTCGGCCCGGTTGGCGATGGCCGCGGCGGCTGCCGCGACGTCGGCTGCGGGGACGCCTCCGATGTCCCCGTCGGGCCCGGACTCAATGTCGCCGCCCACCAAAGCGGCGGCCACGGCCGCGGCCTCACCGGGACGATGGTGCAACCGGAATGCGGCCAATCGACTCAGCCCAGAGGCCCGGGGGGTGAGCTCGATGAGCTGCACGCCGTCGTTGAGCACCGCGTGGCGGAGCCGCAGATAGAGGGTGCCCTGCTCTTCTTTGGGGTCAGGGGCCAAAAGGATGACCGTGCCGCCCGGTGTGCAGGCTCGGTTGACGGTGGCCCGGGGCAGTCCGAGCACCACATGAGCGGGCAGACCGTCGTCGAGCTGGGCGTCGACGTGGTCGGTGCCGATGACCCCTTTGGCCAGCCGGGCCCAGGCGTACTGGTCTTCGTTGGTGAGGCGGGCGCCGCCCAGCACCGCTACTGATTGGGGGCCCTTGCCGTCGACCGCCGCCTTGATGGCCTCAGCGGCCAGAGTGAGGGCTTGGTGCCAGGAAGCTTCCACTAGCTCGCTGCCTTGGGGGTCGGGTCGGCCCAGTGGTGTGCCCCGCACCAGCGGGGTGCGCAGCCGCAGCTCACTGGCCATGCCCTCAAAAGAGAAGCGGTCTTTGTCGGTCAGCCATCCCCAGTTGACCGCGTCGCTGTCCACCCCCTGATAGCGCAGTACCTGATCGCGGGAGGCCTGCACCACCACCCGGTCGCCCATTGGGTTGGGGAACGTGGACTCCACTTCGGTGAGGTCCCACGGGCGGGCCTTGAACCGATAGGGCACCGCGGTGAGGGCGCCAACCGGGCAGATCTGCACCGTGTTGCCGCTGAAGTACGAGGCGAAGGGCAAATCGGGAAAGGTATTGACCTGGGTTTGATCGCCCCGGCCTTGGAAGGTGATGAGCGGGTCGCCGGCCACCTCATCCGCGAACCGGGTGCAGCGATCGCACAGGATGCAGCGCTCCCGGTCCAGGTACACCACATCGTTCACCGGAATGGGCTTCTCGAAGTGGCGCTTCTCTTCGACGAAGCGGCTCTCGCCGGGGCCGTAGGCCATGGTCTGGTCTTGGAGGGGACATTCGCCGCCTTTGTCGCACACCGGGCAATCGAGCGGGTGGTTCAGCAGTAGGAATTCCAGCACCCCGTCTTGGGCTTTGCGGGTCTGCTCGGTGGTGGTGTCCACCACCATTCCCTCGCTCACCGCCACCATGCAGGAGGGTTGCAGGGCAGGGCCGCGCCCGGTGTCGATGTCCACGATGCACATGCGGCACATGCCCACCGAGTTCATCCGGGGGTGGTAGCAGAAGTGGGGGATGTAAACCCCGGCCCGCTCGGCGGCGGCGATGACCCACTCTCCGGGAGCGGCCTCCACCGGCTGGCCGTTGACGGTTATGTTCACCACAGCTTCCTGATCGCTCATCATGCGACTCCCGAAGTTGTGTTGACCGATACCGCGGTGGCGGGCAAATATGCTTCGAACTCGCTGCGGAACCGCTCTAAGGCTGAGGCGATGGGCGACACGGCCGACGGCCCCAGCGGGCAGATGGTGGTTTGGCGGGGGGGCCAGTTGATGCCGGGGCTGATGTTGTCGCACACGTCCATGAGCAGGTCCAGATCTTGGGGGCGGCCTTGGCCGGCCAAGATGCGACTGAGGATCTTCTCCAACCAGGAGGTTCCCTCTCGGCACGGCGTGCACTTGCCGCACGACTCCCGGGCGAAGAACCGCACCACGTTGTGGCAGGCCTTGACCACGTCGGTGGTGTCGTCCATGACCACGATGGCCCCTGAGCCGAGCATGGAGCCGGCCTGGTCCACGGTGGTCTTCTCCAGCGGCAGATCGAGGTGCTCCTCGAAGAACCACGGGGCCGACGCCCCGCCAGGGATGAACGTCTTGAGGGTGCGGCCGGGAAGCATGCCGCCCGCGTAGCGGGGGTCGAAGATGATGTCGCGGAAGGTGGTGGTCCCGAAGGGCACCTCGAACACGCCGGGGGTGGCCACGTGACCCGACACCGCAAACACCCGGGTGCCGGTGGAGTTGTCGGCCCCCATGGCGGCAAAGGCGTCCCCGCCATTGGACACGATCCACGGGAGGTTGGCCAGGGTCTCCACGTTGTTGACGATGGTGGGTTTGCCGTACAGGCCGATGGACGCCGGGAAGTAAGGCGGCTTGAGCCGGGGCATCCCCCGGTTGCCCTCCAGGCTCTCGATGAGGGCGGTCTCCTCCCCCACTATGTAGGCACCGGCCCCCCAGTGCAGGGTGATGTCCACCGAGAAGTCCTTGGCGCCGAGCACGTTGGCGCCCACGTAGCCCGCCTCGTAGGCCTCGTTGAGGGCGGCGGCCAGCCGTTCTTGGGCGTGGGCCATCTCGCCTCGCACATACAAGAAGCATTGGGAGAGGCCCAGGGCGTAGCAGGCGATCAGACAGCCCTCGATGAGCTGATGGGGATCGCGCTCCATGAGGAGGCGGTCTTTGTAAGTGCCGGGTTCGGACTCGTCGCCGTTCACCACCAGATAGCGGGGCCACACCCCCGGCGGGCAAAAGCCCCACTTGACCCCGGCCGGGAACCCGGCGCCGCCCCGGCCCAGCAAGCTGGCGGTGCGCACCTCGCCGTGGATATCGGCTGGGGCCATCTCCATCGCCCGGCGCAGACCGGCATAGCCCCCGGTGCGCTCGTATCCAGCCAGAGTGTGGCCGTCTTCGACGTCAAAGCGGGAGGTGATGATCCGCAGGTCTTGGGCGGCGGCGTCGGTCATGAGCCGTCTCCGTTGCTCGAGGGGTTGCGGGCCATCCAGGCCGGTTCGCCTTGGCCGTCGGGGGGCGACACCCCGGCCCGACGGTCCTCACTGACCTGCTGGCGGACCTTGGCCAGCTTGCCGTGGGGGGCGACTCTGGTGGTTCCGTCGCGCAGCTCCGACACCAGTCGATCGAAGTCTTCGGTGGTGACCTGGTTGCGATAGCGGTAGTTGACCTGGAGACAGGGCGCCTCGGTGCAAGCGGCGATGCACTCCACGGCTTCGAGGGTGATCTTGCCGTCGTCGGTGGTCCCCCCGGGCCTGACCCCCAAGGTGGTCTCGGCGTGATGAATTAACTCCGACGAGCCCAGCAGGTGGCAGGAGATGCCGTTGCAGATGTTGACCATGTAATCGCCCACCGGTTCCCGCTTGAGCATCTCGTAGAAGCTGCACGTGCCCATCACTTCAGCGGGGGTTATACCCACCAACTCGGCGATGTGGGCCATGGCGTCCTCGGTGACGTAGCCGTCTTGTTCTTGGGCCAAGTGCAAAAGCGGGATCAACGCGGAACGGGGCACCGGATACCGGCCGATGATCTCTTGGGCGACCGCGAGGTTGGCGGGGTTGAGGCGGGCCATGGCTAGCGGTCCACCTCCCCCATGATGGGATCGACCGACGAGATGATGGCCACCGCATCGGCCACCATGCCCCCCTGCATCAAGTGGGGCAGGGTTTGCAGGTTGACGAAGCTGGGGCCCCGGATATGCATGCGATAGGGCACCGCGGAGCCGTCCGACACCATGTAGCAGCCCAGCTCCCCACGGGGGGACTCGACCGCGGCGTACGCCTCGCCAGCGGGCACTTTGAAGCCCTCGGTGAAGATCTTGAAATGGTGGATGAGGGCCTCCATCGACTCGTCGATGCGGGCCCGAGGCGGCGGGGTGACCTTCTTGTCCTGCACCCGGTAGTCGCCCGCAGGCATCTGGTCGAGGATCTGGGCCAGGATGCGGATGGACTCTCTGATTTCGTTCAACCGGATGGCGTAGCGGTCGAAGCAGTCGCCGTAGGTGCCCACCACCACGTCGAAGTCCAGTTGGTCGTAGGCCAAATAGGGCATGTCGCGGCGCAGGTCCCAGGCGTAGCCGGTGGAGCGCAATATGGGGCCGGTCACCCCCAGGGCCAAGCACTCGGCGGTGTTGATCACCCCCACTCCTTGGAGCCGCTCCCGGTAGATGGGCTGGCCGGTCAACAAGGTGTCGAACTCGTTGAGCCGGGCGGGCAGCTTGTCGATCAAAGTGAGCACCTCGTCGCGCCAGCCGTCGGGCAAATCCGCGGCCACTCCCCCCGGACGGATGTAGTTGTGATTCATCCGCAGGCCGGTGATCGTCTCCAGCAGGCGAAGGGCCTCCTCTCGCTCCCGCCAGCCGTAGATCATCATCGACACCGCGCCGATGTCCATGCCGTTGGTGGCCTGGAACAGCAGATGGGAGCTGATGCGGTTCAGCTCGCACATCAGCATCCTGATCCAGGTGGCCCGAGGGGGAAGCTCCAGGCCCAGCAGCGCCTCGGTGGCCATGGAGAAGGCCAGCTCGCTAAACAGCGGAGCGGCGTAGTCCATGCGGGTGACGTTGGTGGGGCCCTGGAGGTAGGTGAGGGTTTCGGCTGTCTTCTCCATGCCGGTGTGGAGGTAACCGATGACCGGCTTGGACCGCATCACGGTCTCCCCCTCCATCTCCAGCATGAGGCGCAGCACACCGTGGGTGCTGGGGTGCTGGGGCCCCATGTTCATGACCATGCTGGTGTCGCTGGTGCCGGCTTCAGCTTCGAGTCGCTCGCCGTCGTCCTCGCCGATGCGGAGCACCGCGCTGTCTTCTCGGCGGCGAACGGCCTCGTCGCTAGAGGTTTCCACCATGGTCTCCGGCGCGCTCATCGGGTGGCCTTGAACTGGACGGGGATGCGCCCCACCGCGAAGTCCTTTCGCAGCGGATGTCCTTCCCAGTCTGGGGGCATGAGGATGCGGGTGGGGTCGGGATGGCCCTCGAAGACGATGCCGAACATGTCGGCCACCTCTCGCTCCAAAGCCTCGGTGCCCGGATACAGGTCGAACAAGGTGGGCACGGTGGGGTCGTCGGCGGGCACCTGCACTCGCAGCCTGATGCGGCCCGCAGCGGCGTGGGAGATGAGGGTGACCACCAGCTCGAAGCGCTCGGGGGTTGCCTCAGCAGGCAGGTCGCTGCGGCCGGGGTGCTCCAGGTAGTCCACCGCGGTCACATCCAAGACCGACACATAGCCCTCATCGCGCAATCCGGTAACCGTCTCGACGAGCTGGTCGCGGGGCACATGCAGCACCGAGTCGCTCATGTACGGATTACCACGCCCGTTGAACTTTGGCCGTCTTGCTGGCTCACGGTGAGGCCGGCCCCGGCCCCAGTCTCGTCTCGGCGGCGGGTTATCTCTCCGCTGGTGATCTTGTCGTGGAGGGTCAAAATGGCGTGCATAAGGGTTTCCGGGCCGGGTGGGCAGCCGGGGGCGTAAACGTCTACCGGCACGATCTGGTCCACGCCTTGCACGATGGCGTAGTTGTTGAACATTCCGCCGCTGGAGGCGCACACCCCCATGGAAATCACCCACTTGGGCTCCATCATCTGGTCGTAGATGCGGCGCAGGATAGGGGCCATCTTCTGGGAGACCCGGCCGGCCACGATCATCAGGTCGGCTTGGCGGGGGGAGGCCCGGAACACCTCCATGCCGTAGCGGGCCAAGTCGTAGTGGGCGCCGCCGGTGGCCATCATCTCGATGGCGCAGCAGGCCAAGCCGAAGGTGGCCGGCCAGCAGCTGCGGGCCCGCGACCATTTGACCAGCTCTTCGAGTTTGCTGGTCACAAAGTTGTGGTCGACTCCTTCGAGTCCCTGGTCGAGGATGGCCTCAGGGTCGCCAAGCAGTGGAAGTTTCATGCCGCTTCCTCCGGAGCGCCTCGTCCGTCCAGGCCTACCCGGCGGATGGTGGTGTCGCTAGTGCGGCGAGCCGATACCTGGGGGTCGCGCCGCCACATCGGACGAGACGGCCCCCAGTCAAGAGCGCCGTTGCCGATGAGGTAGACGAATGACTCGAACACGGCCAAAGCGAAGATTCCCATAGCCACCAAGCCGAAGAGGCCCAGCCCCCGGTAGGACACTGCCCAGGGGTACAAGAAGATGATCTCGATGTCGAAGACGATGAAGATCATGGCGATGAGAAAGAACCGGACCCCGAACCGCTCCGGTGCGTCGGTGCTCTCTTCCACCCCACACTCGTAGGGGGCCAGCTTGGCCTTGGTCTGGCGCCGGGGGGCCAGCAGTCGGGAAGCGCCGAAACTCAGAGCCGCGAACAGCACGGCCAAGACTCCGAGGGCGAAGATCGGCAGGTATTGGCCGGTCATCGCGGTCTACCCCGATGCGATCATGGTGCCGCGCCTTCGCCCTCCAGGCGACGGCGGACCTCCAGGTCGCGGGTGTGGAGCATCAGCAAAGACACCAAGAACAACAGTCCGGAGCCGATGGCCACCAGAATACCGGGCAGGCGGAACCGGCCCAGGTTGCGGCGCAAGAGCACCGAAATGACCGGCTCTTCGGGGTCGACCTCGGCCGGAGGTGGGGCCCGGCCAGCTACCGGCTCCTTGTAGACCGACCGCTGCACCTGTACCACCGTGTAGTTGGTGGGATGGCGGGGCATGGTGCTGGTGATGACCTTGTTGCTGACCCGCTCCCAAACACCGTTGTTGAGCCGTTCCGGCTTGCCCCCCTGCTGGAAGGCGTCCAGCACGACAAAGGTGTTGCTCTGCTCATCGGTCGCGCCGAAGCCCAGGTCGGCTTGGACGAGATAGTCGCTGGCCGCGGTGATGGCCTCACCGGCAGCTTGGGTGGTCTCCAGATTCCAGTCGCCCAACTCCAGCCAGCCTCGCCGCTCAGCCTCATCGGTGAGGTTGGGGGCGATGCCCTTCAGCTCGCTCAGGGTCAGATTCTCGTTGCGGATGCTCTCCTCGTCGGCCAGACGCTGCACTTCAGCCTCGATTTCATCGCCGGTGAGTTTGCGAGGGTCTCCGTCAGCCAGGGCGTCGTGGAAGGCGTTCACCTCGTTGCGGATGGCAATGGCGTCTATGGAGTTGAATTCGGCCCGCTGACTGCTGTCGCCCAGCACGCGGACTACTTGGATGGCCTTGGGAAGACAGTCTTGGTTGCCCAACGTGGGGCAAGTCACCGGGTTGGGCAGATCGTCGAGTATCCCTGGAGGTGGATTGGCCTCGTTATCCGACACCGAGGGGTTGCCGATATGGATGGCCTGGACCTCCCAGGTAGGGCGGGCCCCTTGGAGTCCGATGCCGTACAGGGCCCACAGCAGCGCCATCATCGCCGTCCAGCCGAAGATGGCTGAAATGGCGATAAGACTTCCCAGGCGGAAGCCGGTGTTGGTGGAAATGATGAGCCACACCGATCCCATGAGGATGGCCGAGCCCAGCAGCACCGTCAGCAGGCCGCGGACCTCGTTGTCGAACGAGATGGCAGCCAGCGCGCTCACTGCGGAGATAACCGAGCCCATGCTCACAACCCCCGCTCGTAGGCCACGATGTCGGCAATCTGGTCGGCGGTCAGCATGCCCGGTCGGACGCTGCCGTCTTCCAGCGAGCAGAACCCGTGGATTGGACTGCGATCACCGGAGTCCCGATCGCCCACGCACACACCGAAGGCCGGCATCTGGCCGCCGCCGTCGCCCTGGCCGAAGTTGCCGTAGCCCATTCCCTCCTCGGAGCCGATGGTGACGAATCCAGCGTGGCCCTCGGCGGTGTCGAATTGCCGCAGGGTGGCCCCATTGGTGAGGTTGGGACCGAACGCCCCGCCTCCTGGTATGTACGCAGGAATCAAGCTCCCGAGCTGGGCGACCACATCGGCCTCTTCTGCGGAGCCCCGGGCCAAGACCACCGGACCTGCCCCCGGCTGCTCCTCAGGTCCGGTGAACCGCCACGAATCCCGCGGAGTGTGGCAGCGCGCGCAGCCGTATACCCCGTTGTTGAACAACAGCTCACCCCGATCTGGCGAGTCCAGATTTCGTATGTGCTGCTCGCTGGTCTCGCGAATCAACTCCTCCACCCTGGCCAATTCACGAGCGGCGTTCTCCGCAGCAATCTCGTCAGCACCCGCAGCATTCACTGCCTCATGGGCTTCAGCAAGCTGGTCGGCAATATCACCGTCATTTGCAGCCAATACGTCATCGCGCACTTGAAGGACGAGTCCGTCCAGCACCTCACCCTGCAACTCATCGGGGGAGAGCTGAATGCTCTGGATGTACTGAATAAGCTCGTCTACCTGCTGGGTGGTGAGGGGGCCGCCGCCGGGTGCACCCCACGCCTGCATGGGGGTGGGAGGCCGGCCGTAGTTGAGGATGTGGCGCACCTCGTCTTCCGAGAAACGGTAGAGCGCGGTGGTGAGCGCGGGAACCTCCCACTCGATAGCGGCGATGAAGTTGCCGGCATCGTCGGTTACCGACGTCGAGGTTGTCCCGCCAAGGCCGCCGCCGCCGTGGCAGCTAGCGCACCGTTCTTCGTACTGCTCAAAGCCCCGACTGGTGAACTGCCTCCGGGAGTCATCGACATAGCCTTGCTGGCGACCGGGCTCGCCCAGCCAGTAAAGAGGCAAGGCCACACCGATGATGACCAAGGTGACCAGGCCGCTCACCAAGGCGAGGTCCAGCTTGGAGGTCTCCAACTCCTCATCGCTCAAATAGGGCTTGCGGTTGGGGGCCAGCTCCAGCTCTGAGCCCTTCTCCCCGCGCCCAGCCCACATCACGTTGTAGATCAGGTAGATGGCGAAGCCCACGATGGCGACGACCGCGATGGCCATGCCCAGGTTGCGCTGGGTTGAGGCGGCAAGCAGGTGCATCAGTGCGATGCCCCCCCAAGACAGCTCGGCCCTTCAGGCTCCTGGCCGGTGGTGTTCACCCCGATGGGTGGTCCTTGGATGACGGTGCCCGTACGGATAATGAACTCCCCCTTGGCATTCACCGTCATGGCGAATCGGTCCATACCCCGAGGCGCAGGCCCGCCCCGCTTCTCGCCCACCTGGTTGTACCGAGACCCGTGGCAAGGGCACTCGAACCACTGCGAAGTCAGACAGTTCGGCACCCGACACCCCAGGTGAGGGCACTTCTGGAACAGGGCAACGAGTCCGGCTTCCATACCGGTCAACTCCGGGGCGCTGTAGGTGGCTTGTGCCTTTTGCAAGGCCGCCGCCGGGTACTCGGTCACCCAGGCCCGGCCCTCGGGAAGGTACAGAAAACCGTTCTCGTCTCTGATTCGGGACTTCACTTCGTCCACCAGACCAGCATTCACATCTGCGCCGAACCCGGTAACAAACGGCGGCCATAGGAACGCCACGCAGGCGGCGCCGAAGCCGCTGAGGCCCAAACCCATCATGGCTACGGTGCTGCGGTTCAGGAACTGGCGGCGGTTTACCCCGACGGCATCGGGATCCGGTGGAGTCCACTCCTCCAACGACGCGTCGGCCGCTTCCACCAGCTCAGTTCCGGCGCTCCGGCGAGCCAGCACCGCGGCCCGCTCCACCTCTCGGCCAGAGGGTGCGTCGGAGGAATCTTCGATGTCCACCAGTCCCCGGTCCCGTCGGCGGGTCTCCCGAGTCAGGCGACCTTCGGCCGCCATGGACTCCCGACGCCGGGCCGCGCCTACCAACACGATCGCCGCGGCAACCACGATTATCGGTATGGCAATGGAGAGTGCGACGCCCATAGTCAGTCCCTACAGATCGAAGAAGAGTCCGACTTCCCAGGGGAAGACGAAATTGAAGCCGGGGCCTCGGAAGAACGAGCCGATAAGAACCAGGATCGCCCAGAACATCAGGTGGATGGTCATGAGCGAAATAGCGAACTTGCGATCCTCAGGCTTCTTGCTGGGGTTGCGGTCCACGTATGGCGCCAGGATCAGCAGGAACAGCGCAATGCCGGGGATGGTCACTCCGGCCACCATCGGGTGGAACATGGTGAGCAGCTCTTGGAGGCCGAGGAAGTACCAGGGTGCTTTCGACGGGTTGGGCGTTTCGTTGAAATTGGCCAACTCCAATAGCGGAGCGTTCACGAAGATCGAGAAGATCAGGGTGAAGGCGGTGAAGATCAGGGCGGCCACGAACTCCACCACCAGCAAATGGGGCCAGACATGGACCTTGTCGGTGGGGGTGGCCTTGACATCCTGGATGGAGCCCGACTTGACCACGGTGAGCAGCCGCTGGGTTCCCCCACCCGGACCGGTGGGCTCCGGCTGGGCCGGACCAGCAGGCATCGGAGCAGTGGCTACCGCGGCGGCCGCCGGGGCGGCTCCACCGGAGACGGCCTGGTCGCGGGCCGACTTGGATCGGTCCAGCAAGTGGTCGGGGATCTTTGGACCTCCCGCAGCCTCTTGGGCAGAGGCGTCGGAGGATTCTGCTCCTGAGGATGCGGGCGCGGCCGCGCCGCCGCCGCCCTGCTGGGCTTCGGCGCGCTCGCGGGCCTCTTGGGCTCGCTTCAGGAGGTGTTCGGGGACTTCAGCCATGGGCTTGCAGATCGGGCCAGAAGCGTCTATGCGACGTCTCTTCTATAGCGGCCCGGAGATACCTCCATCCTTTCTAACTCGCCAGAAGTGGACAGCAAGGAATATGACGAGCACAAAGGGCAGCATAAGCACGTGCAGCACATACCATCGCAGCAGCGTGTCGGTGCCGATCTCCACCCCGCCGAGCAGCACGAAGCGCACTTGATCGCCGAATACCGGGGTGAAGCCCATCATGTTGGTGCCTACCGTCACCGCCCACAGGGCCAGCTGATCCCAGGGGAGCAGATACCCGGTGAAAGACAGCAGCAAGGTGAGGGTCAACAGGATGACGCCGATGACCCAATTGAACTCGCGGGGCGGCTTATAGGCGCCGTGGTAGAAGACCCGGGCCATGTGCAAGAACACGGTGATCACCATGAGGTGGGCGGCCCATCGGTGCATGTTGCGCACCAGCAGCCCGAAGGCGACCGACGTCTGGAGGATATAGATGTCGTCCCAGGCCTGGGCCGCGGTGGGCCGGTAGAAGAACATCAAGAAGATGCCGGTCACGGTTAGCAAGATGAACAAGAAGAAGCTGAGGCCGCCCAAACACAGGGTGTAGCTGACCTTCACCGCGTGGCGCTTCACCTTCACCGGGTGGAGGTGGTAAAGCACGCTGTTCATGATCACGTAGCTGCGATTCCGGGGGCTGTCGCTGTAGCCCTTGCGGAAAATGGACCCCGGACGGAAGATGGACGACCAGGCCTGCGACCCCTGAACATCGCTCATCATGCCGCTCATTGCCTGTTTGGCCCGCTCGCTGGCCGGTGGTCTGGGCTGCTTTGCCACTTTTCTCCTGAGTCCTTTTCAGTCCGTTCCGGGCACTAGTTCTAGGTCAACCGCATGCCGTAGCCGTAGCCGTAGCTGGTCATTCGCTGATGCGGGTCGCCATCGCCTCCAGGATCGCCCAGTCGGCCCAAAGTGATCACACCTGTTGGGCACCGGTCCACGCACAAGGCACATCGGGTGCAGGCGTCCTCGTCGATGGTGAAGATCACATGGTCGCTAGGGTCGACGCCGGGCTGCTCGGCGCCCACCGCCAAGTCGACTGCGTCGGGAGCCACCATGTGGATGCACTTCCACGGGCAGATGTCCACGCAGCCCTCGCACATGATGCACTCAGACTGATCGATGTGGATGAACTGCTTGGGCTTGACTTTGCTCTGGAGGTAGTCGTTGTCCACCTCAACCAGCACGTAGTCGTCGCGGAACTCCGGCATGGGGGGATTGGCATCGGCACTGGCCATCAGGTTGTCGCCCCTTCTCTCACGATCGGTCGTCCATACTCAGACTTCTCCACTTCGACCGGAGCGGTCTTGCCCCGGTTCTGCCACACGAACCAGGCGGCCACGTTCCCGGCCAAGGCCAAACCGTAGATCAACACTGCGACAACATCGCGCAATACCAAGTAGGGAAGGTCAAACGGCAGGGCCCAGGCAATAATGCCCTGGTTGCCCACGTAGTAGCCCTCGATAAGGCGGTCTTTGCGCCAGCCGAGCTCGCTGTCGGCGTACACCAACCACTGGTGGGGCACCACGCCATAGATCCAGAACAGCAAAAAGAAGACCGCCGCCGCCGCGAACATAGCCTCGCCCCATGTGTGGTAGGTGCCCACCGGACGGCGGCGGGCGTACTCCAAGAAGGCAACGATACCCAACACGGAGACCACCAAGGAGGCGGTGAGGGCCACGTTGAAGTACGGCGCACCCAATCCCTCGTCGTACTGGTGGACGGCGATGAAAGCCCACAGCGCGAGATAGAGGACGAAGCATCCTCCGAGGGCCATGTAGAACTTGGTGACGGCGATGTCTATGGGCCTCTGAGCGGCCACGTTCCTCCCCTCGTGGGTGCGGTACGCGACCGATAGTAGTAGCCCCACCCCGTATTCCTGCACATCAAACTGGCCGCTACTCATGCCCCGTCGCATCTCCTCAAAGTCACTGTTCGCGCTGGTTAGGCCGTTAGCGTTGGGCGGGCCTAATGTGGCATGGGGCCGGACGTGGTGCCGGCCGGGAATCATACCGGAGGAGCGTTGGTAGAAGTACCCGAGCATCTGCTGCAACGATCGCTGGATCGTCGCAAGGACCTCGGCGCGGCCACCGGCGAAGAACCTGCGGCAGAGGTTCCGCCATCGGAAACCGGCGCCGCTCCTGCGGTGGCCCAGACCCAGGCCCCGGCGGCCGCGGCGGGACCCTCTTTGCCCGAACTTCCCGATTTGGAGCCGGAGCCGGAGCCCGAGCCCCAGCCGGAGCCAGTAAAGCCCTGGGTTCAGGCCGCGTTGAACCGCAAGAAGATTCCGGTTTGGGCCGTGCCAGTCCTGATTTTCTTACCCTTCTGGGCCATAATCTTCGCCGGCACTCTGGAGTCACCCGAGCGGGACACCGAGATCATCGCCCTGGGCCGTGAGGTATATGAGGGCAGCGGTGGATGCGCCGGATGCCACGGTGCCGAAGGCGGCGGCGGAGTCGGGCCCGCACTGGTGGACGGCGAAGTTATGGCCACGTTCAACAACTGGGAAGACCACGTGATCTGGATCATCAACGGTTCGCCGGCCGAACCCGGGACCATCTACGGAGACAATGGAGACGAGTCTCTGGGAGCGGCCAACGGCATGCCCGCCTTCGGCGATGACCTGAGCGCCCGAGAAATCCTCGCCGTGACCTACTTTGAGCGAATCGAGCTTGGCGGCGCCGCCGAGGCCGACCTGCACGACCTTGAGGAGTTGTTCGAAGCCGAAGGAGTGGTGCCACAACAGTTCCAATTGGGGCAGACCTTCCCCAGCACGCTGCGCGGCCTGTTGGCCGAAGCCGGGATCGGAGCGAGCTGACACCTCGCCGCGACCTGCTGGTCGTAGGCGGCGGTCCTGCCGGAGCAGCCACCGCCTACTGGGCTGCCCGACACGGCCTCGACGTGGTGGTGGTGGAGCGCAAGCAGTTCCCCCGCGACAAGACCTGTGGCGACGGGCTGACCCCCCGGGCGGTCAAATCGCTCGATGACATGGGACTAGGCGAAGAGCTGAGCCATTATCACCGCTACGGGGGCCTGCGGGCGGTGGCCCACCGGCGAACGATGGAGTTGGCCTGGCCCCAGCACCCGGTGTTCCCCGACTACGGCTATGTGGTGCGGCGGCGGGAGCTCGACCAACTTGTGGCCGACCACGCGGTGGCCGCCGGGGCTGAACTGCTCCTCGGCACCGAAGCCATTCGTCCGATTCTGGTCAACGGGCTATTAGACGGTGCCCAGGTGGCCGATAAGGCCACTGGCACCACTAATCAGATTCGGGCCCGCTATGTGGCGGTGGCCGACGGAGCCAATTCCCGGTTCGGTCGGGCTCTGGGTACAGCCCGCGACCGGGCCTACCCCCAGGGCATGGCCATCCGCACCTATTTCGAGAGTCCGCTGCACGACACCCCATGGATCGAGAGCGCTCTGGACATGCGGGACCGCAACGGCAACTCGCTACCCGGATACGGCTGGATCTTCCCGCTGGGCGATGGGTGCGTGAACGTCGGCGTCGGACTGTTGTCCACTTTCCGGGACTACACCTCGGTGAATACCTCGCATTTGATGCGGGAATTCGCGGCCACCCTTCCCGCCTATTGGGAGATCGACCCCGATCGGCCGCTCATCGACCCGGTAGGCGGTCGTCTGCCCATGGCCGGGTCGGTAAGCCCCAAGGTGGGACCGAACTACCTGGTGGTGGGGGACGCGGCCGGATCGGTGAACCCGTTCAATGGCGAGGGAATCGACTACGCCTACGAGACTGGGAAGATGGCCGCCGATTTGGTGGCCGAGGCGATAAACAGCGGCGACGGGGGGGCGATTTGGCGGTACCCGGCGCTGCTGGAGGAAAACTACGGGACTTACTTCCGGGTGGCCCGGCTGTTCGCCCGGCTGATCGGCAAACCGGCGCTGCTGCGAGAACTCACCCGGATCGGGATGCAGTCGCGCCCGGCCATGGAGTGGGCTCTGCGGATAATGGCCAATCTCATGGACTCCGACGACCCTGGCCCAGCCGAATACATCTACAAGGCCGCGGCGAGGGCCTCAATGGCGGTATCGCCCTGACGAGCGGGCGGTCCTCTTACTGCTTGAGGGCGGCGGTGAAGGCCTCCACCGTGGTGTCGATGAGGTCGTCAGTGTGGGCCAAGCTGGGAAACAGGGCTTCGTAAGGTCCGGGAGCGAACGCCACTCCGGCCTCGAGGAGGGAGTGAAACACCTGGGAATAGACACCGTTTTCCGCGGCGGCTTTGGCCTGGTCGAAATCGGTTGGTGCCTGATCGCAGAAGAACACCCCCAGTAGTGACCCCACTCGGGGCACGGTGACGGCAGCACCAGATGCCGCGGCCACTGCGGTCATGCCGTCGGCCAAACGGGCTGCGGTATCGGTGAGCTTGCAGTAGGCGTCCGGGGTGAGCTGATTCAAGGTGGCCAAGCCGGCTGCGGTGGCCAACGGGTTCCCCGACAGCGTTCCAGCCTGGTAGACGCCGCCCAGTGGAGCGAGGTGCTCCTTCAGATGGCCTCGGCCTCCGAACACGCCGATGGGCAGTCCACCACCCACTACCTTGCCAAAGCACCACAGGTCGGGGGTGACGCCGAACCATTCGGTAGCCCCCCCGGGAGCCAAGCGGAAGCCGGTGATGACCTCGTCGAACACCAGCAGGGCACCGACCTCATCGCAGGCAGATCGCAGCCCCTCTAGAAACCCAGTTGCCGGGGCAACTACCCCCATGTTGGCCGCCACCGGCTCCACCACCACCGCTGCTACCTCGTGGTCCACCGCGGGGACCTGGTTGTAAGGAGCTACAACGGTGTCGGCCACCGCTCCGGGGGTCACACCGGCCGAGTCGGCCAAACCCTGATTGGCCACGCCGCTGCCTCCGGCGGCCAGCAACCCGTCGCTGTGGCCGTGATAGCAGCCGGCGAACTTGATGACCTTGTTGCGGCCGGTGGCACCTCGAGCCAGGCGGATGGCGGCCATGGCCGCCTCGGTACCGCTGGAAGTGAGCCGAGTCCAGTCCATTCCTGGCACACGGTCGCAAAGCAGTTCGGCCAGCAGCACCTCGCGTTCGGTGGGGGCCCCGTAGCTGGTGCCATCGGAGGCGGCTTTGGCCACCGCCTCGGTCACCGCCGGATGGGCATGGCCCAAGATGCCGGGGCCGTAGCTCTGCACGTAGTCGATGTAGCGGCGTCCCTCAACGTCCCACACATACGGCCCTTCAGCCCGGTCCACGAAGTACGGCGTCCCCCCCACCGACCGGAACGACCGCACTGGCGAGTTCACCCCACCAGGAATCACCCGTTGCGCCCGCTCAAACAACCCCCAGTTGGTGACCATGCCTGCGATCCTAAGGTCAACGAAGTAGTTGGGAAGACCTCAGCAGGTGAAGAAGTCTTCGAGGGCGGCGATCAGGCCGTCGACGGTGTGCTCGGCGGCTTCCACCGTTACCTCTAGGCCCAGGCTGCGGACGGTGGCGGAGGTGATGGGGCCAATCGTGGCGACTACCTCGGGCACAGCGTCGGTGCCGTAGGTGTCTGTGAAGTTGATGGCGGTGGACGACGAAGTGAAGGTGATGACCTCGGCGTCAGCCAGCAGGGCCGTCGCATCGGGGGCGGGGTCCGGGGCCACGGTGCGGTAGGCGGGAACCAAGTCGACGTCCCAGCCCGCGGCGGCTAGTCCGTCGGGCAGCACGTCGCGGGCTGATTCGGCACGGGGGATGAGTACCCGACCCGGCCCGTCGGGCCCAACCTCATCGGACAGTGCTTCCAACAGGGATTCGGCTACGTACTGCTTCGGGACCAGGTCGGCGACCACGTTGCGGTCCGCTAGCGCCGCGGCGGTGCCCGGCCCGATGGCGGCCACCCGCACTCCCCCCAAGCTGCGGGCGTCGTGCAAGTGCTCGAAGAACCGGGCCACACCGGTGGGCGAGGTGAGCGCCACCCAGTCGTAGCGGCCAACGTTAGCTGCGGCGTGGGCCAGGCGGTCGGGGTTTTCGGGGGGCTCGAAGGCAATGGCCGGCAGCTCCATGGCCTCTGCGCCTCGACGCCGGAGCTCGGCGGCCATCGCCGCGGCTTGGGGTTGGGCCCGGGTCACCACGATTCGGCGACCGAACAGGGGCCGTTTCTCAAACCAGGCCAGATCAGCGGCCGCCACTTCGCCGATCACAATTGTGGCGGGCGGCTGAGGATCCAAGTCGGCCAAAGTGGCCAGGGTGGCCCGCAGGGTGCGCTGATTGGGGCGGGTGCCCCACTGCACCGCTGCCGCTGGGGTTTCGGGAGCCATGCCCCCTGCGACGATCCGATCGCAGATGGAGCGGCAGCGGGCCGCGCCCATAAGCACCACCACCGTGCCGCCCAAGGCGGCAACCGCATCCCAGTTGACCGACCCCTCGCCTTTGGCCGGGTCTTCGTGACCGGTGACCACGGTGAACGACGTGGAGGAATACCGCATGGTCACCGGAATTCCCGCGTAGGCGGGCACCGCCACTGCGGATGTAATGCCGGGGACCACCTCAAAGGCGACGCCGGCAGCAGCCAACGCGGCCGCCTCCTCGCCACCCCGGGCGAACACGAAGGGGTCGCCGCCTTTGAGTCGGATTACCTGCTGTCCGGCCCGGCCTCGGTCTACTAATAGGGAATTGATGTCTTCTTGGGAGGTGCGGGGTTCGCCGGGCTGCTTGCCCACCGAGATGCGCTCGACATCGGCTGGAGCCAAGTCGAGCAGCGACATCACCGACAACCGGTCGTAGATCACCACATCGGCATTGGCCAGTACCTCTGCCCCTCTCAAGGTCAACAGGGCCGGATCACCCGGACCGGCACCGACCAGATAGACGGTCATCGGGCCACCGCTTCCAACAACTGGCGGGCCAAGTCCTGCCCCAGGGCCTCCCCGTCGTCGCCTTCGCCGGCCGCGGTGTGGCAGGCGCCATTCGGACCGTCGGCCAGCACGGCCCGCATGGCCACCTTTGTGTCCCGGATATGGGCGTGGGCTCCGGCGGGAAGAGTGCAGTCACCACCCAGGGTAGCCAAGAAGACCCGCTCGGCATCCACTACCCGGCGGGTCGACGGGTCTTGGATGGCAGCCAGCACTGAGCGGACCCGATCGTCGTCTTCACGGCACTCCACCGCAAGTGCGCCTTGGCCCACTTGGGGGATCATGACCTCACAGCCCAGCACATCGACCACAGGCGGGTGCTCGCCCAAGCGGTCCAGCGCGGCCTTGGCCATTACCACTGCGTCAAAGTCCCCGGCCTTGGCCAACCGAGTGCCGATGTTGCCCCGAAGCTCGGCGAAGCAAAGATCCGAACGAAGCTCCCGCAGCTGAACCCGACGCCGGGCCGACCCGGTGGCCACCAAAGCGCCCTGGGGAAGGTCTGACAAACGGCAGCCCACCAGCACGTCTCGTGGATCGGCCCGAGTTGGCACCGCGGCCAGCACCAGGCCCTCGGGAGTGGCCGCGGGCAAATCCTTGGCCGAATGCACCGCCAGATCCGCTCGACCGTCGAGCACCGCGGCCTGCACCTCCTTGACGAACACCCCTTTGCCGCCGATGGCCGAGATCGGCTGTTCGGCCAAACGGTCGCCTGAGGTGGTGACCAGCAGAGGTTGGACGTCGGTGACGCGACCCAGCAGTTCGGCGATGTGGGCGGTTTGCCACTGGGCCAAGGCGCTGCCTCGGGTGGCGGCGCGCAGCATGGGGTTGATTCTAGAGATCGAACAGATCCCGGAGTGCTTCGGCCAGACGGTCACCCCGCGGCGATCCGGCTGCGTCCTTTAGCCTCACAGTGGGCTCGTGCAAGAGCTTGCCCACCAGCCCTCGAGTGGCAGCCTCCACCGCCTGCTGCTCGGCTGGGGACAGACCGGCAGCATGGCGATCGAGTTCCTCTTTGCGCAGAATCTCGGCCCTGGTCCGGAATGCTGCGATCAGCGGGGCCGCCTCTCGAGCCGAGCTGTAGTCCAAGTAGCGGTTCAACTCGTCGTTGATGATGGTGCGCACCCGGTCTAGCTCGGCGCGGCGCTCGCGCAGACCCCGATCGGCGAAGGCTCGCAAATCGTCCATGTCCAGCAGCGTCACCCCATCCAACTCGCCAGCTGCGGGATCCACGTCGCGAGGCACCGCGACGTCCACGATCAGCAGCGGACGGTTGGCCCGCTGGGTCATGATTTCGGCCACGTCACAATGCTCCAGAATGAGCGAAGAAGCTCCCGTGGAAGTCAAGAGGACATCCACGACAGCCAAATCGGCCGACATCTCGTTGAGGCTCACGGCCCGGCCACCCATGCGCTGGGCCAATTCCTCGGCTCGGCCGGTGGTGCGATTGGCCACAACAACTTCTGCCGTCTCGCTCTTGGCCAAGCTGGCAGCCATGCCTTCTCCCATATCGCCTGCCCCGAGCACCATCAAGCGGCGGCCGTTCAACCCGCCCAACCGCTCGGCGGCCAGGGCCACTGCGGCGTGGGATACCGAAGTGATGTGCTGGGATATCCCGGTCTCGGTGCGAGCCCGCTTGCCAACTTCTGCCGCGTGGCGGAAGAGGGCATTAAGCGTGGTGCCGCACGTGCCCTCCAGTCGAGCCGTCTCCCACGCGCTCTTCACCTGGCCTTGAATCTCGTGCTCGCCAAGCACGGCGGAGTCAAGGCCACAAGCCACCGAGAAGAGGTGCGACACGGCATCGGCTTCGTAGTGGGCGTACAGCGCGTCGCTGAATTCTTCAGGGGAAACATGGGCGGTCTCAGCCAGAAAATCCCGCACATTCTGGAAGGCGCCGTGGAAGGTCTCCGCAAATACGTAGATCTCGATGCGGTTGCAGGTAGACAGCACCACGGCCTCCGAGACGTGCTCGCGGCCGATGAGGTCGCCCAGCACTTTGGCCAGGCTGGACTCGTCGATGGTCATCCGCTCTAGGAGACCAAGCGGTGCCGTTCGGTGGTTGAGGCCTATAGCGAGTACTGACACTGGTCCTTCAAGGGTTGTCGACCAAGCGGTCGATCATCTCTTTTGCCCGACCGGTTTCGCCGGAGCGGATCAACTCCAGCATTCCCGAATCCAGTACATCTTGCCAAGCCCGGTCCTCGGTGTGCACCCCCGTGGCTTGAATCCGCTTCCGCGCCTCGCTGAGCAGGCATAACAAGGTCTCGTATTCGGGGCCGATCTCGTCTTCCAGACGCTGGCGGAGCCAGCGTGACAATGCCGGGCTATGACCGCCAGTAGAGCAAGTCACCATCAGCGGTCCCCGGCGCAGTCTGCTGGGCAAGGTGAAGGAGCAATGATCGGGATCGTCGGCGCTGTTCACCCACACCCCAGCCGTCTCGCCATCGCGGTATATCTCGGCATTTACCTCTCCACGGCCGGTGGCCGCGACAACCAGCCGATAACCGGCGACATCGCCGGAGCGATAGGCGCGGCGATGCACAGTGACGCCGGGCCGGGCGTCGAGTTCGGCAACCACATCGGAGGCGATCACATCGACCACCGCGCCGGCTTCCAACAGGCCTTCAGCCTTGGCCAAGGCTACTTGTCCTCCCCCCACCACCAGACAGCGGTGGCCGGCAACCCGCAGGTTCACCGGGTAGAGGGTTTCCTCGATGGGCATAGCCAACGGCAGGTCAGCGAGCCAGCACGAACAACTGGACTACCGCGGCGATGAGGATCGCCGCCAACAAGATGGAGATTGCGATGGTGGTTCCTGGTCTCATTCCAGTGCCTCTGGTGGTCTGGGTTGAAGTTGGACCGGGGTGGCCGAAGCAGATCCGCCGGTCTCGACGGTAATGGCGTCTCCCTCCACACAGTTCAACTCCATTGCGGCTGAACCCCGGTTGGCGGCAACGGCTACTAAGCCGTAGGAGTCTACCAGCACCCCGAGATCACCACCGCCTAAATCGCTGAAACAGCTAATCCGGCGGGCGTTGCGTCCCAAATCGCCCGCAGTGAGCCGCAATTCATCACCCAGCCGTTCGATGTCAGCGGGATCGAGATTGAGCTGCAAGTTGCCATACCGGTCAATCCACAACACTTCGGCAAACACCCGTTCGCCGTCGACTCGGCTGACCGGCACAACCCCCGGTGTGAGGGAATGCACCGGGATCGGCGTCCCCACATCAGCGAGGTCAGCACCCATGCACAGATGGGCAGCTACCGGACCGAACACATCGCGGCCGGCGAACGTCGGTCCAAGGGAAGCAAGGTGGTAGTGCTCGGCGGTGAGCTCGACAGCTCGAGACGCCCCGCCGACCATGGCCACGGCCGGGGCCAGCAAGCCGTTGTCGGGACCTACCAACACCGAGGTGCCGTCGCCCACCTCTACTGCCACCGCCCGTCGACTGCTGCCCACGCCCGGGTCGACCACGGCCAGCGCAACGCCGGGCATCAGGTACTGGGCGCTGCGAGCCAAGGCCAGGCCTCCGGCTCGGACATCGTGGGGCGAGATGTCGTGGGTGATGTCCACCACTACAACGTCGGGAGCCACCGAACGGATGACCGACTTCACGACCCCTACGAACTCATCAGCCAGCCCGTAGTCAGAAAGGAAAGAGATGGTGTCGTAGCGCAGCGTCATTGCATGCCAAGTGCTGCGGGAAAACCCCTAGGCAGTGTCAGCCTGCCTGGGTGTAGCGACTGGCCAAGTAGCGGTCGACGTCGCCTTCGCGCAATCGGTACGACTTGCCGATCCTCACAGCCGGCAAATCTCGGGCTTTGATCAGTCGATAGACCGTCATCGTTGAGACTCTCATGAGGGCAGCAACTTCTGCCACGGTCATGAGTCTTTCCCGCCCTTCTGGCTTCACCATGCCAACACACCCCTCACTCCGCTGTGCGTGGCTCACCTTACGCGGCCTTGCCAGTCGAGTGCCACCCCGCTCGGCAAGTAGGGAAGAGATCAGGGTTTCCCCAGTTCACGACTCCGTTCGGTGGCGACTCGTACCGCAGCGATGAATGCGTCCGCCGCCCCGCGGGCTTCCAACTCGGCGATGCCCCGGGCGGTGGTCCCGCCCGGGGAGGTCACTGCGGCTCTCAAATCGGCGGGTAGCTCGCCTGACTCAACCAGCAGTCGGGCCGCCCCCAAAATGGTCTGGCGGGTAAGGGCATCGGCCATATCGGAGGATAGGCCCACCTCAACCCCGGCGGCCATCAAGCTCTCCGCCAACCAGAACACATAGGCCGGTCCCGAGCCTGATAGCCCAGTGACCGCGTCCAGCATCGTCTCATCGCATACCTCCACCGTGCCTACTGCTTCGAGAATGCCGGAGGCCCAAACCAGATCCTCATCAGTGGCGTGACTGCCCGCCGCAATTGCTGCCGCTCCCGCCCCCACGAGCGCCGGGGTATTGGGCATGGCCCTGATTACGCGAGCACCATCATCCAGAACAGCTTGCAGAGCCGCGGTGGTGATGCCGGCCGCGATGCTGAGGACGCGGGCAACTCCGGCCGCACGGAGGCGGGTACCAGCAGCCGCGGCGTCGTTGGGTTTGACCGCGAGCACGGCATCAGCCCGTTCGACGGGGTGCTGGGCCACCACGACGTCGGGGAAGCGGTTGGTCAGCTCGGCTCGCCGATCTGAGATAGTTTCCACCACGGCCAGCTCGCCGGGCTGGGCCCATCCACCGGTCAGCAGACCGCCGAGCAGGGCCTCACCCATGCGGCCCCCACCTATCAGTTGCAGTCGAATTGCCACCTCACTGCTATAGCAGACTGTTAGCACAGGCAGGTGGCTTCTTTAGATGAGGAAGATGCTGGCCGGTGGGAGGACTTCCCCGATCCTGCCCACCGGCCAAGTGCATCACGCAGGAAATCATATGTCCTTTTTGAATGTAAAACAACTGAAAGATACTGAAATATCCTAATATCCAAATCGTGTTTCGTGCCCGATTCGCATGCACGGACGGAACCACCGCTCTGAGTAAGCGTAAAACGAGCCGAGGAGCCGGTCGATCTCCGTTTCCGTCACCGTGTGGGCGGGCAGCTCAGCTACCAAGAACACGGCGTCCTCCACGCCGATTGCGAAACGCAAGCCGCTCAGCTCTCGGTTGCGGCGTAGCAAGTACTCATACAACCTACCCTCGTTTTCCTCGGGTGCGGGCATGAAGTGGCATTCGCATTGCAACTGTCTTTGGCCGAGCGTGAACCAAACGGTCGAAACCGTCTTCTCCTCCCCCACCATCCGAACATACCAACGGCGTTGGCCGGGTTCGCCCCGGTCAACAGTGAGCACGGTCGGGTTCGTCTGGAGCTGATCGTCCAACCAGGCATCGATGTTCGACTCCAGGGCAGCCAATTCGTCGGCCCGCAGAATCATGTGCAATCGACGAGTACTCGGGACTGGGCCTTCCGATAGGTGGCTCGGAGCGAACGGGCCATGGCGGCCCAAGAGAATGATCGGGCTCGTTCGGCCGCGTCCAAGGCCATCTCGGCAGCGAGGAGCGGATTGTCAATCAGCGCGGCCACCTGAGCGGCGAACGCCTCCGGGGTGGCATCGTCCACCAGGAAACCGGTGCGGCCGTGGTCGACCACTGAGCGCAGGCCACCCACGGGGGCAGCCACCACGGGGGTACCGCTGGCCGCAGCCTCAAGGGCAACCAAGCCAAAGGACTCGCTTCGGCTGGGCACCAAGACGACATCGGCGGCCCGGTAGTAGGTAGAAAGCCAATGGTGGGGACGGGGGGGAACCAGCGTCACCCGATCTGCTAGTCCCTCGTCCTGGATGCGGTCTTGCAGGCGCTGGTACTCAACCTCACCTTCGGCGCCGCTGGGTCCGCCGACCACCAGCAAACGCACATCGGGGCGAGCAAGACAGGCCAAAGTCTCTACCGCAACGAGGGGCCGTTTCAGAGGTTGTATCCGGCCCACAAAAAGCAGGACCGGGCCACGACCCAAACCCAGAGCGGCACGGGCACCGTCCTGGTTGCCCGGGGAGAACAGCGCATGCTCCACTCCTGGCGGGGCCAACTCAATCCGCTGAGAAGGGGCGTCGTAGAAGTCTTGCAGTTGCTGGGCCTCCGGCTCGCAGGAGGCAATTACCACATCAGCGCAGCCGATGACATCGGTCTCGGCCTGGGCCCGATGCTCTGACTCGGGATCGCCGGTGGCTGCCTTTACGCGAGCCAGCGTATGGAAGGTCACGGCCAACGGCACCCCTACCGCGTGCTTGACTCGGTGACCGGCAACCCCTGACAGCCAGTAATTGGCGTGAATTATGTCGGGGCGCCCTTGCCGTCGCATGTCGGCCATGACGCCGTCGGCGAATTCGTCCACTACATCGACAAGGTCTTCTTTACCCAATTCAGCCGGCCCCGCGTCGACGTGGACCACGGTCACGCCCGGTTCAATGGCTACCTCGCTGGGAAAACCCATCTGCCCACGGCGTACATACACCCGGCATTGGCTGCCGGAGTGAGCCAGCGCCGCAGCCATCTCTCGGACGTAGACGTTCATGCCGCCGCTATCGCCAATGCCAGGCTGAGACAGCGGCGAGGTGTGCAGTGACAAGATCGCCACGTTCTGGGTCATAGCCCCACGCTTTGATCGGTGGCGCAACTGCACAGCAGACAAAGAACTGGCATGACCAACAAAGGCTATCCCCCGGAGACAGGGGGCAACACCGCCACCTCGTCACCGTCAACCACCGGCTCAGAACCGGTTACCGGCTCACCGTTTAGCCACACGCGGCAAATCTGAAGCTGATCGGCGAACGTGGCCCCGTAGCGGTCGACCGCGGCAGCGAGAACTTGGTCTACCGTGGCACCGGGTACCTCATCCCGCCCGGTGCCAGCCGCCTCCCTGACATGGGCAAAGAGACGCAGCGTGGCCATGGACGAAATTGTACGGGAATCCTTCGCCACTACCACGGTCCGAAATGTCGCGGCCATTAACGTTTGAGCCGTGTCTCGTCTACTGCTGATACGCCACGCGCAATCGGAATGGAATGCGTTGCGGCGTTGGCAGGGTCAGGCCGATCCACCGTTGTCGGAGCTAGGGCGACAGCAGGCGGCTGCCGCGGCGGCCCGGCTCGAGCCAGTTGATGTGGTGGCCACCTCCACCCTGCAACGATCACGAACCAGCGCGGAGATCATTGCCCAGGCAATGGGCTGCGATCCGCCGATACCGGTTCCCGAGCTGATTGAGCGGGACGTACGGGAATTCTCCGGATTGACCCGAGTTCAGATTGAAGAGCGGTATCCCGGCTTCTTGGAAGACGGCCGACGACCGCCGGGATGGGAACAAGACGACGCTTTGCTGGCCCGAGTCTTGGCCGGCATAAACCGACTGGCCGGCGTGGTCGGCGACCGAACGGCGGTGGTGGTCACCCATGGCGGGGTGATCTACTCGTTGGAAGCCCATCTGGGCTGTCAGCCCGGCAGGGTCACCAACATGAGCGGCCGATGGGTGACGGCGGCCAACGGCCGATTGGTGGCCGGAGAGCGAGTCCACCCCCTCGAAGGCGTGGAAATCCAAACCCCAGTATCTGATCTGCTCTAGCTAGTTCAGGACTGCATCTGCTCTGCGCAGCGCTGGAGCACCGGGCGGCGGTCGATGCTTCCATCGTCTTTCGCAGCTTGGACGCGCAGACGAAGGGCATCGAGATCGTCGAGGTCGACAAGCACCCCTTCCACGTCGATCAGACCGCTCTCCACATCGCCGAGCAATGACTCCCATGTTTCCACCGCAGGGCATATTACCGGCCACTCCGCCGGTTCTGGGCGATACAGTTGCGCCGGGCCGCTAGCTCATCAGGTAGAGCAGGAGACTTTTAATCTCAAGGTGCTGGGTTCGAGTCCCAGGCGGCCTACCACCTTATGCCGCTCGTGGTACTACGCTGATGGCATGCATCGACTGATTGCTCTGCTCGCCATCTTCGCACTGTTGCTCGCAGCCTGCGGCAACGATGACGCCGAACCGGCCGATGAGACCGATCCAACTGCCACCGTTGCCGCAGAGGAACCTGCGCCACCGACCACACCCGCACCGGTAGACGACACTCCTTCCGACGATGAGCCCGTTGATGATGAGCCCGCCCCAGAGCCCGTCGATGAGCCCACACCGGAGCCCGTCGATGAGCCCACACCAGCCCCCGAACCCACGGGTGAACCGATAGAGCGCCCCGAGCCCATCGACTTCAGCAATCCGGCGTTCAGCAGCGCCGACAAGCTCACCACCGCGGGACTCGGTTCGATGTTCTTCGGCATGACCCCCGACGGGGCAAGCGAGGCGCTCCCCACCCTGTGGACCGGCGGCCCAGAAGACGGCACTCCACGCTGCTATCTGCTCGCCCCGGCCAACGGGCCCTCGGGCGTGGTGGTCACGATCTACAACAGCTCCATCGAGCGGGTGGACATCACCAACCCGAACATCACCACCCGGTCGGGCGCCAGCGTGGGCAGCACCGAGGCCCAACTCCACGAGCTGTTCGGGGCCCGTCTGGTGGTCACCCCCTATGCCGACGGCAGCGGCAACTCGATTCAATACGTCCCGGTTGACGAAACCGATGTCGACTACCGGGTGATCTTTGAGACCGACGGTGCCACGGTTACCTCCATGCGGGCCGGCCGGCTTCCCGCCGTGGCACCGGCCGAGCCCTGCACCTGATCTAGTCCAAGTCGTTTGGCTCGGGCATAAGCACGAACTCGGGGTAGGCCTCGAGTCCGAGTTCGGCGGTGTCTTGGCCCATGCGCTCGGCTTCTGATGAAACCCGCAGACCCATCACCACGTCAAGCAGCTTCCACACCAGCAGCGACGAGATGAACACGAAGGCGCCGATGGACACTATGCCCAGAAGCTGAATGTGGAATCGGCCGCCGGCGGCGATGGTGACTGCCAGCGTCCCCCAAATGCCAGCAATGAGGTGGGCGGGAATGGCGCCGACCACATCGTCGATCTTGAGCATCTCCAGCACCCTGATGCCGATGGTGCAGAACAGGGCGCCAATGGCGCCAATGACCATCGCCCACCAGTGATCCACCATAGTGGGACCGGCGGTGATGGCCACCAACCCGGCGATGGCGCCGTTCAGGCCAGCGAACAGGTCGATCCTGCCCAATACCGAGCGGGAGACGGCCAGGGCGGCTAGTACGCCGGCCGCGGCGGCCAGATTGGTGTTGACCAGCACGATGGTCATGGCCACGGCATCGGCCGGGGTGCCCAGGGCGAGCTGAGAGCCGCCGTTGAAGCCAAACCAGCCGAGCCACAAAATGAACACGCCCAGCGTCACCACCAACACGTTGGAGGGCGGGGTCGACCTCACGCTGCCGTCTTTTTTGAACTTGCCCAGGCGGGGGCCCACTACCAACACTCCGGCCAGCGCGGCCCAGCCGCCGGTTCCGTGGACGATGGTGGAGCCGGCGAAGTCTTGGAAGCCCTCTTGGGCGAGCCAGCCGCCTCCCCAGGTCCAAGAGCCGACGACGGGATAGATGAATGCAGTCAGTACCAGGGTGAAGGCGAAGAACGACCACAGCTTGATGCGCTCGGCGATGGCCCCTGAAACGATGGAGGCCGCAGTAGCCACGAAGACCATCTGGAAGAACCAGTCGGACATCACGGCGTATCCGTTGTCCACCACGGCACCGACCGCACCCAGGTCCCCGTCAAGGAGAGCTTTCTCAGCGCCCGACGGCCCATAGAGGAATTCGAAGGAACCCCAAAGATCCCCGACCCCGGTGTACATGAGGTTGTAGCCGACGATGAAATAGGCCAGTCCGGCGATCGAGTAGATGCCGATGTTCTTGAGGCAGATCATGGAGGCGTTCTTGGTGCGGACCGCGCCGGACTCCAGCATCGTGAAGCCCGCGCACATCCACATCACCAAGGCACCCCAGACCAAAAAGGCAAAGGTGTTGAAAATAAACTGGTCTGGCAACTCGACCATGACATCCCCCTGTCGCTCCGACTGCCTCTTTGATGGCAGACGGTCTATGTCAGACCACGCTACAAAGGGGCTGCGAACCTGACAAGGATCATTGCGGAACTCAAAGAAAAGACACTGGCGGTCGTTGAATGTCGGTGAGAGATCGAATTACCGAATAGGCGGTGACTGCGCTGGTACGGGGGTTGTCGGGAGAGGCGGCATTCTCGAACGAAAGCTCATATGTGCCCGCCTCCCCCGAGGCGCTCACTACGTGTCGCACCCGAGTGGCCTCTGGATCACCCACCATCTGCACCCGCACCCGATCGAACCCGACAGTGGCCAGCGACAAGGTGGCGGTGACGTTGGCCGACTCCGGGAAGCGTTCACAGGCCTGTCGGGCGGGCCCGTCGAACACCGTCACCGACTCGGAGCCATTCTCTAAGGCATCGAGCACCGCCTCATCCATCCAAGGTCGACTCAGCACCCCCGTGGGCTTGGTGCTGGTAATGGCCACCTCGTCCAGCGGTCCGAACAGCATGGCGGCCCGCAGGATGTCGAACCCGCCAATGGCCCCCGTACACAAGAACAGGCGACCGCCCCCAGCCCCTCGCAGCGCGGCCTCCAGTTCATCATCGGCCAAAGCGCCGATGCTCACCACCAACAGGTCGGTGCCCGATTCCCTCACCGCCACTCCGTGCTCACGAAGCGCCCCATGGCCGGCCGCTTCTACTACCACATCTGATGCGCATAGCAGCGATTCCCGATCACCCACTCTGAGCGGATGATCAACGAAGAGGTCAAGAACCGCGGTCAGCTCGGCCCCCTGCACTGCCCCCCCTGAGAGCTCACGGGCCACCACCGAACCAATGGCCCCACACCCGATCAGGCCCACTCGAAGCATCGAGTCAGAATACCTGTTGAGACTGTGGACACTCGTACCACCTTGTTCACCCTCCGGTTGGTACTCTGAGGGCATGGGGCGCGTGGCACCCAGAAACCCGGCAAGCAGGCAAGCATGAACGGTGACGTTCGAGTCAGGTTGCCAGCGGCCCCTGAGTACAGCCGCATGGCCGACATTGCCGTCGTCCACGCCGCCACCCACCTGGGCTTCTCATCCGGCGACATCGACCAACTCAGCCAGGCCATCAAGGAGGCAGTGCTGCTGCTACTCGACCCCGAGCATCCCGGCGGCTCATTGGCTCTCGACCTTCAGAGCAAGGCCGGAATCGTGACCGTCGAAGCCCAGATCGAACAGCGGGACATCAAGCCGATCCCCCACGACAGGATCGACCGGTTCGAGTCAACCGCCGGATCGCTGGTTGACTCGTGGAAACTAGACCCCGACGAGCATCGCATCTGGTTGCAGAAATCGGCCTGAATCAGTGTCGGATCGAGCCGCCTTTATCGACCAGTGGAGCCGAAGCCGCCTGATCCCCGGGAGGACGGGGGGAGTTCCTCAACCTCGACGAAGTCGGCTTGCTCCACCTTTTGCAGCACAAGCTGGGCGATCCGCTCGCCCCGGCGGACAAGGAACGGCTCAACCGGATCGGTGTTAACCAGCAGCACCTTCAGCTCCCCGCGATAACCGGAGTCGATCAGCCCCGGCGTGTTCAGACAGGTGACACCGTGGCGCAGGGCCAGACCGCTGCGGGGCTGGACGAACCCCGCATAACCCTCGGGGATGGCGATGTATGTGCCGGTGGGTACCAGCCCTCGGCCGCCGCCTGGCGCCAACTCCACGTCTTCGCTGGCCACCAGATCGGCACCGGCATCACCCTCGGTGGCATAGCGGGGAAACGGCAGGTCAGGACGGCTTCGGACAATGGGGATCTCCAACACGGCGGTGACACTACCTGGCCGGAAAGGCCGTTGATTCGATTCGTCAGAAAAGCCTGCTGACTCAGGTTTTCCGCCAGTCAGCATCTAGGGTCAACCCAGCATGCTGGCTTGGATGGACTTGGAGATGACGGGCCTCAACCCGGCCCGCGATGTGATCGTGGAAATCGCCACTCTAGTCACCGACGACAACCTGGAATTGGTAGCAGAAGGGCCTGACCTGGTGGTTTCGGCCTCCCCAGAAGCCCTAGCCTCGATGCAGGGCATAGTGGTGGAGATGCACACAAAAAGCGGGCTGTTAGACGAGATCAGGGCATCCACGCTCAGCTTGGAGGCCGCCGGCGAGATAACCCTGGCCTTCCTCAGGAAACACATCGACAAGCCCCGCACCGTGCCATTGTGCGGCAATTCCATCGGAGTGGACCGCCGATTCTTGGCCGCGCAGCTCCCCGAGTTGGAGAACTTTCTGCACTATCGCTCCATCGACGTCTCCACCGTCAAAGAGCTGGCTCGACGGTGGCATCCCCCCGCCTATCAGGGAGCCCCCAAGAAGGCCAAAGGCCATCGGGCCCTCGACGACATCCGCGAGAGCCTCAGCGAGCTGCGCCACTACCGAGACAACTTCTTCAGCCTCCCAACCAAAGGTGGGACGTGACCGAGGGACCCCGCAAGCAGGAACAGGAGGAGGCCACCACCGAGATCACAGAGGTCATGCCCGGAGTACTGCGCACCATGTTGCCGGTGAACCTGCCGGGGCTGGGCCACGTGAACTGCTACGTGATGGAAGACGAGCGAGGAGTGGCGGTGGTGGATCCGGGCCTGCCCGGCCCTGATTCGTGGAACGCCCTGGTCGACCGGCTAGGCCGGGCCGGCTACAAGATCGGCGACGTCCACACCGCCATCATCACCCACTCTCATTTCGACCACTTCGGCGGCGCTGAGCGGCTGCGGGAGGAGGCCGGGGCCGACATCTTGACCCATGAGAGCTTTCGCCCCATTTGGGAGCGCGGCGAAGCCAAAGAATCCCACGACGCCGAGGGCAATGCCCCCGAAGAGGAGGTGCTGGAGAGGATTGAACAGAGCTTCCGGCAACTCACCCCGTGGGGCACCGAGCGCACGCCGCCCAGCCGGGAGTACATCCAGCGGTTCCGGGCCCGCGACAACTTTCACGCCCGCTGGTTCCAGACTCCCAAGCCAACAGTGAAGGTGGTGGACAGCCAGGTCGTGACCTTCGCTCGGCGGGAGTGGGTGGCGCTTCACACGCCCGGCCACACCGGAGACCACCTGTGCCTCTACGACCCCGAGCACGGCGCGGTGTTCTCCGGCGATCACGTGTTGCCCACCATCACTCCCCACATCGCCGGCCGCAGTGACTCTGATGACTCGCTGGCTGAGTTCTTCGACTCATTGGATCGAATGAAGACCCTGGAGGGTGCCACGGTGGCCCTGCCGGCCCACGGGCATCCGTTCTCTGATATCGGGGCCCGAGCCGACGACATCGGCGACCACCACCACGAGCGCCTGAATGTGCTACGTCATGCCAGCGACAAGCTGGGCCAAGCCACGGTGGAGGAGTACATGCGGGTGCTATTCAGCGAGCGGGCCTGGGGCGACATGGCGGCCAGCGAGACGTTCGCCCACCTCGTTCATCTCAAGGTGATCGGCGAAGCCCGCCAAGACGCCACTTCCGACGGGCTGGTGACATTCGAGATCAAGCCCGGGCTGTAGTAGTCGGCCGTCAACCCAAATTGATCGGGAAATAAATTGACATCGCGCTCAATACACTGTTGAGTAGTGGTCATGTTTAGCAGGAGCTACCTCGCAGTCGGCTGCCAAAGCCGCGCCGCGCGTGTAGCGATGGCTGACATAGGCCGAATTCACCCCGGCTATTGGACGACCCATCACACACCATGCGTGTTTGGTCAGAAGACTGCCAACACCAGGCCTCGGGGAGGATCCACGTAGAGCACCTACAAGGATCAAATATCCACCGAGGCCGCCGGAAAAATCCGGCGGCCTTTTCAGTTTCTACCCACCATCAAACCATCGATTGGAAAATCCCAACCGAAGACCCCCGAAAGGAGAAAAACATGGAGGCGCTGCTCTTTGAAAACGCACCGTGGCGTGTGGACGCCGCGTGCCGAACCGACGACGCCTCGCTCGGGGAGATCTTCTTCTCCGACGAGCTCCAGCACATCTCCCGGGCCAAGGCCATCTGCGCCGAGTGCCCAGTGATGGCCCAGTGCTTGGAGGGCGCCATCGCCCGCCGTGAGCCGTGGGGAGTGTGGGGTGGCCAGCTGTTCCGCAACGGCAAGGTACTGACCAGCAAGCGCCGCCGGGGTCGTCCGGCCAAGGTGCCCCGGCCCGAGGACGAGTTCGTCCAGGTGCCGGTGCCCGAGCATCTGCGCGAGCGGCTCCGCTCGGCCTGATGGCCTGGTTGGCCTGATGGCCGGGCAGCACCGCCTGGCGGCGCTAGTCGTCGCCGTGTCGCTGTTCGCCGTCGTCGCCGGCTCCTGTGGATCGGGAGCCGGCGACGATGTCCAAGCCACCGACATAGAATTCGAACTACTGGACGGTGGCACTGGCACGATTGACGCTTTTCTCGACCGCCCTGTCGTACTCAACTTCTTCGCTTCATGGTGTACGCCCTGCGTTGCCGAGATGCCAGCGTTCGAGGCGGCCCAGCAAGAGCGTCCCGATGTGACCTTCGTTGGCCTAGCCTTCAACGACACCATGACGAAAGCCCGGGAGATCGTGGCTGATACTGGAGTTACCTACGCCACCGGCTTGGACCCGGATTCCGCCATCGGTAACTCCTTAGGGATTCTGGGCATGCCGACCACATTTTTCATCACCGCCGACGGCGAGGTCGTCTACCAGCACACCGGCGGCCTGACCTCCGAACAGATCACCGACCACCTGGATACGCACTTCACCTCGTAACCTTCCAGTTGTGTTCGACTTTGATCTGGCGGTCCCGTTTGGAGCCGGTTTGGTCGCCGCCGTCAATCCGTGCGGATTCGCCATGCTGCCGGCCTATCTGGCCTACTTCTTGGGAATCGGGAGCGCGGACCAGGCGGGTGACACCGGGCGAAACGTCCTCCGGGGATTGCTGGTCGGGCTCACCCTTACTGCTGGATTCGTGGCCTTCTTCGGCATCATCGGCGCACTTACCTCGTCGCTCATATCCACCTCCACCATTGCCGACCGAGGTCCGTGGATCACACTTGTGATCAGCGGACTCATGGTGGTGCTGGGAATCGCCATGCTGGCTGGCTTCGAGCCCAAGATCTCTGTGCCCCGACTGTCCAAGGGAGGCGACAGCCAAGGACTTATCTCCATGTTCTTGTTCGGGGTGTCTTATGCGGTGGTGTCGCTGGGATGCGCCAGCCCAGTGTTCTTCGGCAGCGTGAGCGGCTCGTTCAGCACCGATGGGGTGTGGGAGGGAACCCTGCGATTTCTGGCCTACGCCCTGGGCATGGGGCTGGTCATCACCATCTTGACGCTGGCAGTGGCCATGGGACGATCGGGGGTCACCGCCAACATGCGCCGCCTATTGCCCCACATAAACAAGATTTCAGGCGGTTTCTTGGTTGTGGCCGGTGTGGTGCTCGGGTTCTACGGCTGGTGGGAGGTCCAAGTGCTGTTGCGCGACGACTTCGAAGCCACCAATCCATTCGTCGAAGCCTCCTACATGGTTTCCAACCGACTGGAGAACTGGATCATCGACGTGGGCGGCAACCGCTTCGGCCTGGCCACCGCGATCGTGGTGCTGACCCTGCTGCTATGGGCGCTCCGCCGCAATATTCCCCGGCCTTGGCTTCTTTCGGCCAGTGCAGTGGTGGCCACAGGGTATGGGGTGGCGGAGGCCGTCAATTACCAGGGCGATCTGTTGATACTGCCCATCGTGCGAACCATTGCGGCCATCCCCGAGCGAGTGGGCAATTGGTTCACCGATCCCGGCCGGTGGCCGGTTTTCTGGGAGGTGCTGCTGGCGGTGATCGTGGGCATCGTGTTGTGGATTCGCCTTCGGCCCCGGAGCGACCCCGGCCCGCCCATGGTCGGAAGCGGTAGCGCATAGCTTGTCTCTTGCACCACGGGCCGCGATTGCCGTCGGGCTAGGAGGGCTGGCCGGGGCCGGCGGGCGCTGGGGGCTGGTCGAGGTGCTGCCCGCCTCCGACACTTGGCCCTGGGGAGTGCTGGCCGTCAATCTGGCTGGTTGCCTGCTGCTCGGCTATGTGGCTGCGGCCGCGTGGTCGGCCCGGGCCCAGCTTCCGGTGAGCCTCGGACTGAGCACCGGCTTCTGCGGCAGCCTGACCACGTTCTCGGCGCTGACCGTGGACGTGGCTGAGATGGCCCGCAACGGCGACTGGGGCTTTGCCGCCAGTTATCTGGCCGTCTCGGTTGCGGGCGGGGTGGCTCTGGCGTTGGTTGGCGCCGCTCTGCGGACGGCCTGGAGGCGGGCGGCACCATGACGGCGCTCGGTTTCGTGGTACTGGCGGTGGCCGGAGCGCTGGTTCGGGCTGAAGCTGCTCAGAGGTTCAATGCGCCAACCTGGCCCTGGGGGACCCTGGGAGTGAATGTGGCCGGCAGCTTCGCTTTGGGCCTGCTGGCCGGCAGCGGTAATCCGGTGATGACCGCAGTGGGCGTGGGCGCACTGGGATCGCTGACCACGTTGTCGGCGTTTGCGGTGGAGCTGACCACCTTGGGCCGCAGGCGGGCCGCCGCCTACCTCGCCGTCAGCCTCGCCCTCGGCCTCGCCGCAGCCGCTGGCGGTCTGGCAGTCTCGGACTAGCGGCCCTGAATCAGAGCGTGGCTCGGCCTAGATAGGGGCGTAGCACCTCGGGGACGACCACGGAGCCGTCGGGTTGACGGTAGGTCTCGACTATTGCGGCCCATACTCGGGGGACGGCGAGGGCGGAGCCGTTGAGGGTGTGGAGGATGCGGGTGCCCTTTTCGCCGGTGGGCCGGTATCGGAGGTTGGCTCGGCGGGCCTGGTAGTCGGAGTACCAGGAGCACGACGACACCTCCAGCCACTGGTCGGCGCCGGGGGCGTAAACCTCCACGTCCCACGATCGGTGGTGGGACTGGCCCAAATCGCCGGTGCAGATGTCCACGATGCGGTAGGCCAAACCCAACTCGGCCACTGCGGCCTCGGCCCGCTCCAGGATCTCAGCGTGAACCGCGGGCGCTTGGTCGGGGGTGGCGTAGGCCAATATCTCCACCTTGTCGAACTCGTGTACGCGCAGGAGTCCTCGGGTATCGCGACCGGCGGCGCCGGCCTCGCGGCGATAGCAGGAAGTGTGGGCCATCATCCTCATGGGCAGGTCGGCCTCGTCGAGGATTTCGCCGGAAGCCAGCGAGGTAAGCGGCACCTCGGCGGTGGGGATGGCCCACAAGTCGTCTCGCTCCAACCAGTAGGCGTCGTCGGCGAACTTGGGGAGCTGGCCGGTGCTCACCATGATCTCGCTGTGGACCAAGGTGGGCGGGCGGATCTCCTCGTAGCGGTCAGCGTTGCGGTCGAGCCCGAACTGGACCATGGCCCGGGCCAGCGACGCCCCAGCCCCCCGGAGCATGGCGAACATGGACCCCGACAGCTTGGCGGCCCGCTCCATGTCCAGCCAGCCAGCTTCTACGGCAAACTCCCAGTGAGGAACTCGCTGGTGGTCTCCGTAGGAATCGGGATCGAAGTTCTCCACCCGCAGAACAGGATTGTCGGTTTCGTCCGCGCCGTCGGGGGTGTCGGCGGCAGGCAGGTTGGGGATGTGCAACAGCAACTGGTGGATTTCGTCGGCAACTGCGTCGGCCTCGGCGGCTAGGGCCTTCTCCTGCTCGCCACGCTGGCGGCTCTCGCCAGCCGCGGCATCCGCCTCGGCATCGCGGCCGTCGCGCTTGAGCTGGCCGACCTGCTGAGATAGCTCCTTAACCTCATGGCGCAGGGCATCTCGCTGGGTAATGAGATTGCGGTGGCGTTCATCCAGGGCGGCCACATGCTCCAGTTCCGACAGGTCGATCCCCCGGCGGGCCAGCGCAGCCCGTGCCGCGTCGTAGTCGGAGCGCACCAGGCGCAGATCGATCATCGAGAGCCGTTGGTGGTGTGGGAGCCGTTGGAACCCGACGTGGCGGGAACCCGAGTATCGGCAGCGATGGGCCCCGATGGGACCGTGGTGACCACCCTCATCTGGGTGTTGGCCCGCTGCTGGACGCCGGCCCAGCGAAAGAACAACACTCCGATCCATGCCCACAGGTACATGCCGCCCACCAGCTTCATGATGAGCCCGGCCGCTTGCTGGTCAGCCCGGATGCCTATGCCCCACATGCGGACGTCGTGGTCGTAGACGCTGTAGACCGCGCCCTGGGCAAAGGTTAAGAACGCACCGGGAACGGTGGGCACGACCGACATCAAGAACAGGTAGATCATCTTGCCGGGAGCGCCCATGCGCAGCTCGGGGATCGGACCGCACACCGGCAGCCACATCACCATCGCAGAGCCGAACAGCAGCAGGTGCACGAAGTAGTGCAGGGCGCCGCTTTCTACCGAGGTGTTGACCACCCAGGGGATGTGGCTCACCGCCACCATGAAGTTGAACAAAACCCCGGCTAATACCGGACGGGCCAGCCGCCGCACCCACACCCCGACGCTGCCGTCGCCGCTGAGCACAAGCCGGGCCAGCCACTCGGGCATGGCCGCCCACAGCAGCGGGGGCACCACAAAGGTGATGAGCAGATGCTGGATCATGTGCACCGAGTACAGGTACTCCTCAGAGATGTCGTGCATTGGCCAGTCGCTGGCCACCCACAGCAACACCATGGCCCCGACGAAGGCCAGCTTGTGGTAGCGGGCAAACGGGGCTTCGCCGGCCGGAGCGGCTTTGGGGGCGATGATCCGGGCCGCGTACCAGGCCATGGCGATGGCGGCCAGCAGGATTAGCCAGACCTCGGCGTGGGGCTGGAACCGCCAGATATCGGTATCGGCCGCGAAGACCACGACGGCCAGTCCGTCTACCAGAAGCGGAACGCGGTCAACATGACCATGTACACCGCCATGGCCAAAATCAGCCCGAACACGAACAAGCGCCAGAAGATCGGGGCGTCGAACTTCAGGTGCATGAAGAAGGCCACCACCAAGAAGAACTTCACCAGCATCATCAAAACCAGCATGATGATTATGGCGGTGTCACCCCACCCGTGAACCGTTTCAAAATAGGTGAAGACCTCGAACGCGGTGAGCAGCGCGAGGGCTATGGCCACCTTGACATAGAGCCAGTCGGTGGGATGGGCGTGCTGCTCGGGAGCGTGTGCCGTGTCAGGAGACTCAGGAGTGACGGTGGCCATGGCTGATCCTATTGCGGGAAGAGGTACACGATCGTGAAGATCACGATCCAGACGACATCGACGAAGTGCCAGTACAAACCGATGATCTCTACGGTCTCGGCCCGCTCCGGCCCCAGGTTGCCCCGCATCGACATCACGAACAAAGACATCAGCATGATGATGCCGATGGTGACGTGAGCGCCGTGGAAGCCGGTCAGGGCATAGAAGGCGGAGCCGAACAGGTTGGTGGTAAAGCCCAGGCCCTCGCTGTAGAACGCGGTGAACTCGTACACCTGCCCGGCCACAAAGGTGGCCCCCAGCGCGGCGGTGGTGGCCAGCCAGATGCGGTTGCCTCGAATATCGCCCCGGGCGACGGCCGACACCGCGAACACCATGGTCAGCGAGCTCATCAGCAGCACGAACGAGCTGACCGACGTGAACGGGATGTCGAACAAGTCGCTGGGGCCGATGTCGTTAGGGCCGATGCGGCCCTTGTTGAACATATAGGTGGAGATAAGCCCGCCGAACAGCAGGCACTCCGAACCAAGGAACACCCACATGGCCAGCTTCTCATTGGAGATGCCGGTGCTGGTGTGGTGCTCCTCAGCGTGGGAAGCAGCCTCGGTGGCCGGTGTCTCGGCAGTCAATGTGTCATCCAACGGTCGCCGCCTCCTCGGTATCAGCCGGCGCTGCGGCTGAGGCGGACTCTCCGTCCGGTCCGCCGTTGCCAGCGGGATCGCCGTGGTCATCGCCGTCGTCGTGATGATCGTCGTGGTGGCCAGCGTCGTCGGGGTCGTCGGCCGGTTCCAGAACCCAGCCGTAGATGGCCCCCACCAAGAGCACCAGCCCGGCAGCGGCCAGCCACAGGTTGTAAATGAGGCCGTAGCCCACCAGCAGGATCCCTCCGCTCAAAACGATGGGCCAGTACGACGGGGACGGCAGGTGCACTTTGGTGTTGCTGCCGTCGTGGGCAATTTCTTCGGCGGTGGCCGTTCTCACCACCCGGTGGTTCTCGTCGACGCCGTACTTGCGGTGCCAGAAGTCGTCGAGGCGCTCCACCTCTATCTCCGAGTCGAAGTTGTGCTCGGGCACCGGGGAGGCGGTCATCCACTCAAGGCCGCGGGCGTCCCACGGGTCGGGGCCCACGTCGGGGCGGCCGGCCCGCTGCCATTTCCGGGTGCTGGCGTAGATGTTCCACAAGAACATGGCCACCCCGAGGGCGATGACGAACGCTGCGATGGTGGCCACCATGTTCCACAGCGCAAAGCCCTCGTCGGCTCGGTAGGTGGCAATGCGCCGGGACATGCCCTGCAAGCCCAATATGTGCATGGGTCCGAAGGTGAAGTTGAAGCCGATGAGCAATATCCAGAAGGCGGCCTTGCCCCACGCCTCATTCAGCTTGTAGCCGAACGCTTTGGGCCACCAGAAGTGGAAGCCGCCGAACAGGCCGAGCAGCGCCCCGCCGAAGATCACGTAGTGGAAGTGGGCCACGATGTAATAGGTGTCGGTCTGCTGGGTGTCGGACGGGGCGATGGCGTGGGTCACCCCCGAAAGCCCGCCGATGGTGAACATCGACACCACTCCCACGGCATACAGCATGGGGGTGGTAAATCGCAGTCGACCTCGGTACATGGTGGCCAGCCAGTTGAGGATCTTCACCCCGGTGGGCACGGCGATGAACATGGTGGAAACCGAGAACGCGGCCACCGCCAGCGGCCCGATGCCCGAGGTGAACATGTGGTGGGCCCACACCCCCCAGCCCATGAACCCGATGGCGATACCGGAGGCGACCATGAAGTGGTAGCCGAACAGGGGCTTGCGAGAGAACGTGGGGATGATCTCCGAAACGATCCCGAAGGCGGGCAGAATCAGGATGTACACCTCGGGATGGCCGAATATCCAGAACAGGTGCTGCCATAGAAGCGGGTCAGCCCCGGCCTCCACGTTGAAGAAGTTGGCGTCCCACAGCCGGTCGAACATCAACAAGAACAGGGCCACGGTGATGACCGGGATGGCGAACAGCAACAGGAACTGGGTGATGAGCAGCATCCAGGTGAGCACGGGCATTCGGAAGAAGCTCATGCCCTTGGTACGCATGTTCAACACGGTGACGATCAGGTTGATAGAGCTGACCAACGACGCGATACCGGTTATCTGCAAGCCGACGGCGTAGAAGTCAATCCCCTTGGACGGTGAGAAGGGTAGCCCGCTGTTGGGGGCGTAGTTGAACCAGCCGCCGTCGGGAGCGTTCTGGAACCAGCCGCCGATGAAGATCGAGGAGACGAGGAGTAGGCCGCCGGCCAAGAAACACCAGAAGCTGAAGGCGTTGAGACGGGGGAAGGCCACGTCTCGGGCCCCCACTTGCAGGGGAAGCAGATAGTTGGCGAAGGCCGCGGCCATGGGCATGATCACCAAGAACACCATGGTCACGCCGTGCATAGTGAACACGCCGTTGTAGGTGCCAGCGCCGATTACGGAGCCGTTGGGAGTGGCCAACTGGAGGCGGATGAACAGGGCTTCGGCCCCGCCCACCAAGAAGAAGAACATGGCCGCCGCGCCGTACATGATGCCTATGCGCTTGTGGTCGACGGTGAACAGCCAGCTCGTCCAGCCCTCGCTGCCTTGGGGCCGGGTGAACACGCCCAGGGGACGGTGGGCAACGGCAGGGCCCGCCGGCAGCGCCAAGGTCTCCTCTGGGGCGGTGATCGTGCGGTCAGTGACGGTCATGCAATTACAATCAGTCGAGGGTGGACAGGAAGGCAACGACATTGTCGATGTCGGTGGTGCTCAGACCGGTACGGGCAGGCATTCCTCGGAGGCCGTCGGCATCGGCGGGCTTGCGCTCAGGGGCGTTGTAGATCCAGGCCTCCAGGTCGCCCCGGTTGAGGGTGCCCTGGTTGGCCAGTTCCAGGTACGGGATATGGTCGCCGGCGCCCAAATAGAGATCGAAAATAGATCCGGCGAACGTGCCTCGGGTCATCAAGTGGGTCAGGTTGGGGGCGGCGCCGGCGATTAGCTCATCGGTGATGACAGGACCGGCGTAGCCGCCGTTGAACTCGCCGTAGATGTCCCAATCGTCGGGAGGCGACTCAGCGGCGCCGCCTCTGTTGGCCGCGGAGGTGAGCCCATTGACTGCGTGGCAGCTGGCGCACTGCTGGCTGAAGACTTCCCAGCCCGCGGCTGCGGCCGTGCCCTCGGCGGGAGCCTCGGCCGGGGTCATCTGGTTGTCTCTCCACTGGGCGAATTCTGAGGGGGTGAGGGCCACGGCCACCATCTTCATGTAGCCATGGGAGAGACCGCAGAACTCGGTGCACTGCCCCCGATAGCGGCCGGGGTTGTCGGCTTGGATCACCCAGTCGTGGCTGCGGCCGGGAACGGCGTCGCGCTTGCCGTTCAACTTAGGTATCCAGAAGGAGTGGATCACGTCGCGTGATTTGATGTCGAGGGCCACGTCGACCCCGGCGGGGATGACCAATTCGTTGGCGGTCACGAAGTCGGGCGCAGTCGTGGTGTCGCCGTCCAGGTGGTACTGGTACTCCCACCACCACTGCTGGCCGATCACGGTGACCACCATGTCCTCTTCGGAGGCCTCCACATCGTCGAGGGCGAACAGGGCCACCAGGGTGAACACCGAGATCACGGCCAATAGCACCGTCGGGATGATGGTCCAGGCGATTTCGAGGCGGTCGTTGCCGTGGATCTGGTCGGGGAACTCGTCGTCTTCGTAGAAGCCGTGCTCGCCGTCACCGGTATCGGAGCCGCCCACCCGGTAGCGCCACCAAAGCGCCAGCACCGCCCCCTGCACCAGGAAGAACACCACACCGGCCACGATGAAGATGGGGTTGATGAGCCGGGCGATGTCGCGTCCCTGGCGGCCGACCGGAGACAGGGTGGACAGCGGGTGATCGTCGGTGACCACGATGCCGACCACGATCAGCGCGATGGTGCCGGCGATCACCAGCAGGCTCGATAGCCAGACCAGAGCCTTGAGCCGACTGCTCATCGGACACCGCCCCTCGATGACATCGCAGCCATCACTCGGGCTCTCCGTGATCGCTAGCGGGTTCTCCGTGCTCGGACGCCGGCGCCTCATGGTGGAAGTCGCGTGATCCCATCGCCGCGGTGATAACCCCAGCCACCAAAACGCCAACGCAGATCAGCGCCACCGTGCCGGCGATTATCGACCGGCTGATCTTGGGAACGACAGCGAACACCACCGCAATGAAGAAGATCACAGTGGCCACCACCCCGGCTACGATCACCGCGCTGAACTCGGAGACCGTCAGCAGCACTCGTGACAGGGCCAGCACCAGAACCGCCACACCGAGCGCCGCGGTCACCGGGTACTCGATGGGGCGCATGATGCGGTTGCGGAGGTTACGGTTGACTACCGGGTCGGCGGTGGCCCGATCGGCCCATGAGGTGAGCATCCACTCAAATGTCGCTGCCCCCACGATGACCAACCCGATCACGAAGATGGTGGCGTGGGTGACCAGTCCCACGATCATCGCGCCCCCTCCGAAGGCGGCCACGGCCGGCCAATAGTTGGCCTCCAGGTCGGATTGGGTCTCGGGAGTCTGGCCGTCGTCCATCAGCTCGCCCACCGACTCGGCATCGGCGTCGCGGAAGGCCACCAAGAACACGGCCACCAACGCCGAAAGCAACGCGAATCCCATCAGCACCACATAGCCGACGTGGTCGCCGATTCCTCCCTTGTAGCCCAGGCTGAGCACGCCAACCCAGGTCTCCACATTGAGCACCGCGAAGTATTCGGTGTCCCCCCCGCTGCCGCTGGCCACGCCGTAGACGGCGGCCGCGGCCACTGCGGCACCAAAAAAGCCGAAGAACAATTTGAAGCCGGGGGTGAACACTATTGCCCTCCCTGGCATGGGTGATGCGGTGCGAATCCGACGACGAACACGAGCGGCCTACTTCAGCACGAAGATCGCCGTCCAGATGACGACATAGACGAATACAACGGCGTACCAGAAGATGGACGCAGCCACGAACCCGTCGGTCTGACGGCTGCTGTACTGGCCGCCCAGCGCCCGAAAGGCCATGAGGAGCAGGAACACCAGGCCGATCGCGATCATGGCCAGGTGCGACCCCGAGATGGTGTAGATCAACGCAGCAGCGATTGACTCGTCGGCTACCAATCCCATCTGGGTGTACTGGAAAGAGGTGGTGATGACTACGGAGAACCCGAACAGCGTGGTCAGCGTGGTGGCCAATATGGCGTGGGTACGGTCGTCCCGGGCGATGGAGTACACCGCCCACTGCATGGTGACCACGGACATCAACATGGTCCACGCCGCCACCGTGGGCTGGGCCAGTTGAATGTCGGCACCGGACGGGATCCACTCGCCGCCGCCGGCGAGGGCGTCGGACCGCTGGCGGAGGTACACCCCGAACAAGGCGGCGAAGTACATGAGCGCGGCGGCGGTACCGAACACGGTGCCCACCAGCAGGGTGCGCTGACGAGACTGCGGAGCGGCCAGGGGTGTCCCGACGGCGATATCGGCCATCAGGCCTCGCCTCCTTCGTTAGCTTCAGCCTCAGGAACCGAGGTGAGACTGCGGGCCACGTTCAGCGCCACCAACGCCAAGCCACCCAACACTGCGATGGCGCCGATCAGCCCGATCACGTTGAGGGCCTCCACGAAGCCCAAGGAGTCGATATCGGCGATTCGGCTGGTTTGGTAGGGCCGGGCTGGCTGGTCGAAAAAGCCGCTCAGCACATCGGTGAGCCCGACCAAGATCGCTCCACCGGCCAGCGGCAGCACCGACAAATAGCTCAGCGGCACATTGAGGGGACGACCGAGCACTCGCGGCGCCCAGTGGTAGAGGCCGGCTACTGCGGCCAGCAATCCGCCCAGCACCGCGAAGTTCATCATCCCGGTGACCAGGCTGGAGCCCTCGAGATCGTCCATGGCGTCGAAGAACCCCCGCCACACGTCGTCGTCGAACTCCCGCAGTACTCCCAATGCGGGCTCGGCCACCCGAAGCACCCCGGCGACGACCGCCGCGGTCAGAAGAACTCCGGAGATGGTGACCAGCGCGAACTGCGGGGTGATCTGCGGGCGCTGGCCCGCCGACACGGCGTTGAAGGCCAGCCAGCCTCCGTAGGCCAGCACCACTAGGGCGATGGCCAAGCCGAATGCCGTGAACACCACCTCGTTGGTGACGACGTGGGCGTCGTTGGCCGTTGGGTCGGCGCTGTCGAAGAAGCTCTGCGCCCAGGCACCGAAGGCGAAGAACCCGAAGGCGCCCACGATGACGGCCATGGGCTCGAACATCTTGGGGCGGCTGCGGTGGGCGGCGGTGAACACCTCGGCGGTAATGCCGAGCATTGGGATCACCCAGGCGTACACCTGGGGGGCGTCGAATGCCCAGGCAATCTGCTCGAAGGGCGCATCTCCCCCACCGAAGCCCACGGCGTCGGCCCCCCGCATGTCCACCCAGGAGATAACCAGGCTTGCCAGCAGCACCGGCAGTGAAAACAGCCACACTCCGGTGGCCACCAGCATCGACCAGGAGAAGGCGGGCACCTGGAGCAGGTCCATGCCTGCCGGGCGCTGGGTGACGATAGTGGTGAAGATCACTCCAGCCCCGGCCAGCAGGCCTAGCCCGATCATGCCCAGCGACAGCACGGTGAGCTCCACCGACTGCCCGCGGGAGGCATCGGCTTGGACCGAGCCCAGCCCTCCGTAGGAGAACGTGGCCGCGATGTGGGTTATGGCGCCCACCAGCCAGGTCCAGAAGGCGGCCGCCGCGGCCCGCGGAAAGGCCACCGAGGACGCGCCGAGCTGGCGGGGGATCACCGCAGTGGCCAGGCCCAAGAACAGCGGCACCAGCCCGCACAAAATCAATGTGGTCCGGTACAGGCCGAAGACCTGGAAGAGCTCGTTGGAGTTCGTGAAGATTCCGAAGCCACCGTCGATGTCGGCCTGCTCGATGCCGATCAATATGCCGAGGGCGAGGGCCAGCCCGGAAAGGAGCAGGGCGAAGACCACATACATTTGGCCGATGGTCTGGTGATCGCCGGTGCTCAGGAATCGGGCCAAACCAGTGGGCGGGGTCCATTGGTCGGGCGACGACTGGACCGCAGGTCCGGAGTCGCCGCCTGCCGCGACCGCGTCTGGTTCTGGCCTCGTCTCAGTGAGGGTCATCGTGCTCCACGAAGGCGGGTGTGGGTCGGAACTTTACACATCGCCCGTGCCGTTTCTCGCATCAAACAGCATTGCCGAAACACCCGCTGGGATCGGGTCTTTCCGTCAGACACCGGTGCGAACCACCTGGTCGATCACCATTGCTCCGAACAGCAGGGTGATGTAGGTAATGGAATAGGAGAACAGTCGCATGGCCGAAGCAGTGGCCTCAGTGCGCAGCACCTGCACGGCGAAGTACAAGAAGACGGCGCCCAGCACCACCGCGCTGATCAAATACACCAATCCCATCTCGCCCACCGCGCTGAACAGAACAGACAGCCCCCACAGCACCACGGTGTAGCCGATGATTCGCACCGCAGTGGTGCGGGTGCTGGCAACCGCCGGAAGCATGGGCACGTTGGCCGCTTGATAGTCGTCTCGATAGCGGATGGCCAGGGCCCAGAAGTGGGGCGGGGTCCAATAGAAGATGAGTCCGAACAGCACTAGCGGCGCCCAGCCGAGGCTGTTGGTCACCGCAGACCAGCCCACCAGCACCGGCACTGCCCCGGCGGCCCCGCCGATGATGATGTTGCGGGTGGAGGTGCGCTTGAGCCACAGCGTGTACACGAACACGTAGAACGCGGTGGCCGACACGGCCAGCACAGCGCTGAGCAGGTTCACGAATCCCCACAGCCACGCGAAGGCCAGCACCTCCAGAGCAATGGCGAACACCAGCGCTCGGCCCGGGGCGACTTCGCCGGTGACCAGTGGGCGGTTCTTGGTGCGCTCCATGAGGCGGTCGATGTCGCGGTCGACGAACATGTTAATGGCGTTGGCCCCGCCAGCGGCCAGCGTGCCGCCCACAACAGTGGCCACCATGAGCCACACCGAGGGGATGCCCCGGTCGGCCACCACCATGGTGGGCACCGTGGTAACCAGCAGCAACTCGATAATGCGGGGCTTGGTCAGTGCGATGTATGCCCGCACTGGGCGCGTGTGGCTGCGAGGAGACAATTGGGCAAGACCCATGACGTGTCCAGAGTACGGTTTCAGCGCTGAGCAGGCCAAGGTATCGAGAGCAGGCCGACGCCTCGACAATGATCCCGCAAAACACCTGCTTGGGATGACCGACTGTCATAGGCGACCCGTACAATTCAGGCGTGATCCAACCCCGGGTTTCCCCCGCTACCTATCGCAAGATCACCGTTGGGGCGCTGGCCCTTCTGACATTGATCATTGTGAGCGGAGGCGCGGTTCGGCTCACCGGCTCGGGGCTGGGCTGCTCGGACTGGCCCGCTTGCGAGAACGACCAGTTGGTGGCACCGCTGGAAACCCACGCCATGATCGAGTTCATCAACCGGCTCATCACCGGCCTCGTGTCGGCCATCGTGATCGCCGCCGTGCTGGGATCCCACTGGCGGGTACCGCGGCGGGCTGATCTGGTGTGGCTGTCGTGGGGATTGGTGGCCGGCGTGCTGGCCCAGATCGTGCTGGGCGGGTTAGTGGTGCTGTACGAGCTGCCCCCGGCGCTAGTGATCGGCCACTTTCTGTTGTCCATGGTGCTGCTATGGAATGCGGTGGTGCTGCTATGGCGGGCCTCCGACGAAGGGGAGCACCGAGGCGAGCCGACGGTCCGCCCCCATTGGGCGGGGAACGCGGTGGTGGCGCTCACCTCGGTGGTGATCGTAACCGGCACCATCGTAACCGGCGCCGGACCCCATGGCGGCGACGAGGATGCCGAGCGCATCGACGTGGCCGTTAGGGACGTGGCCCAGATCCACGGTTCCACGGTGGTGGCTCTCTTGGTGGTATTGGCCGGCCTGGTGTGGTGGCTGTGGCATCGCCGCGCCCCCGACCGGGTCCAAATGTGGGGGCGGATTGTACTGGGGGTAGCCCTGGCCCAGGGGCTTGTCGGTTATGTCCAGTACTTCACCGGCGTGCCGGTTCTGCTGGTGGGCGCCCATATCGCCGGCGCCGCCCTACTGTGGATTGTCATTGTGTTCTTCTGGCTAAACGTGAGAGGCCCGCTCGTGCCTGCCGAGGCCAACGTCTCCCAGGCAGTGTCGACATGACTCCCCCTGCCCCCGTCGAGGTCGCCCCGGCCGAGGTGAAACAGCCCGACGACGACATCGACGTCAGGCCCGACCGGCCATGGAAGGTGATCGTATGGAACGATCCCATCAACTTGATGTCGTATGTGACCTTCGTCTTCCAGAAACTGTTTGGCTACAGCAAGGAGAAGGCCACCCAGCTGATGCTGGACGTCCACTACAAGGGGCGAGCTGTGGTGTCAGATGGTCCCCTAGAAAAGGCGGAGATGGACGTGTTCCGCCTCCATGAGCACGGACTGTGGGCCACCATGGAGCACGACGACTGATGGCGTTTCGGGTCAACAGGATGCGGCTGATGTCTGGCCGCGACCAGGGAGAGAGAAGCTGATGGCGCCTCTACGGCCGGTGGAGCCCAGCGGGGACGGGACGTACAGCCTGAATCTGCGGGAGGACGAGCGGGCGTTGATCGCCACCATCGTTCCCGATCTGCGGTCGGTGCTAGCCGACAATCCGGGTGACGAGATGCTGACCCGCCTTTTCCCCACTGCTCGGCCCGACGATCCCGATGCCGAGGCCGAGTACCAGGAGATGGTACGAGACGAGCTGGTGTCGAAGCGGTTGGACCGTCTCGACATGGTGGCTGAGCTAGCCGAGGCAACCGTCCTTGATCAAGAGCAGTTGGCCGCCTGGATGGGGGCGGTCAACGACATCCGATTGGTGCTCGGCACACGTCTGGCAGTCAGCGAGGAAGACGACTTCGAATCTGATGAAGATGAGGCGGACACCCCTGAATCAGTGGCTCGATCGGCCTACTGGTACCTGGGCTGGCTGCTAGAGCACATGGTGGAGGCGTCAGCCTCCGAGCTCTGACTATTCGCCATCCTCAATTTGCCTGGAGGCCGGCTCTCCCTGGCCGGCCCGGGCGATCTCCGACAGCGAGGCCACCGCGTTGGTGAAGCCACTGGTGTCAAGGGGCAAGAAGATCTTGGTAGCCTGACCGTCGGCCACCCCTTGGAGGGCTTCTAGATAGCGGATGGCGATGAGGTCGGGGGTGGGATCGCCGGCGTGAATGGCGTTGAACACCAACTCGATGGCATTGGCTTCACCCTGGGCTACGGTCTCCTTCTGATAGCGCTCACCGTCAGCCACTCGCATAAGGGCCTCGGCCTCGCCTTCTGCCTCGAGAACCTGGCTCTGCTTTAGGCCCTCTGAGCGCAAGATGGCCGACCGCTTATCGCCCTCGGCCTCGGTGACGATGGCCCGGCGGTCGCGCTCTGCCTTCATCTGGCGGTGCATGGCCTCGGTCACATCGGGTGGCGGCTCTATGCGCTGGATCTCTACTCGCACCACTCGGGTCCCCCACTTGTCGGTGGCGTCGTCGAGAATCTGGCGCAGCTTGCCGTTGATCAGCTCCCGGGAGGTGAGGGCGGAGTCGAGGTCGAGGTCGCCCACCACGTTGCGGAGGTTGGTCTGGGCCAGCTTGGTGACGGCCAGCTGGAAGTTGCCCACGTTGTACTTGAGCTTCACCGGGTCGGTGGCCTCGAAGAAGATCACCGCGTCCACCGTGACCACCACGTTGTCCTTGGTGATTACCTCTTGTGGGGGGACGTCGATGACCCGCTCCCGCATGTCCACCTTGCTGATGCGCTGCACGAACGGGAGTATCCAGCGCAAACCGGAGTCCACCGTACGCTGGTAGCGGCCCAGCATTTCGATAAGACCTCGCTCATAGGGGCGGATGATCCGGATTCCCAGCGCGGCGATGAGGATGAGCGCCAGCGCGATGATGATGAATAGGGCTACTACTGCTTCCATGGCAGCTACCTAGCTTTCTGTGTTCTCCGTTGCCTGCTCTTGTGGAACAGGGACGACCACCAGGCGGGTGCCGTCGATTTCGGTGACCATGACCCGGGCGTCCACTTCGATGGGTTCGGTGGCAGAGGCTCGCCACTCCTCGCCCCCGATGCGCACCATGCCGGTCTGGGCGTCGTCGTCCACTCGCTCGATGATCTTGCCGTGCGCGTCGATGAGCCGGTTGGCCCCCACCCGGGGCTGCTCATCGTCGTCCAGACGGCGGACGAACCGGCGCAAATAGACGAAACTGACGGCGCTGCCCACAAAAAAGACCAACCACTGCAACAGGATGTGGGCGTCCACCCAGGCCAAAACCGCTGCCGCAGCGGCCCCGATAGCAAAGGGGAGCAGGAAGAACCCGGCAGTGAACACCTCGGCCAGGGAGAAAACCACCGCGGAACACGTCCAAAGCCACCGCCAGACTTCGTTCTCCACCTCGTGCTCCTTTCGGGGTTGGAATCATGGTATCGGTTTTTCGATGCGGTTCCGTCCCCGAGGGCTGCTATCGTAAATCGGCCTTCGCGGGTCAAGAGCCCCCATCGTCCAGCGGCCTAGGACGCCGCCCTTTCAAGGCGGTAACACGGGTTCGAATCCCGTTGGGGGTACTAATCACGGTTCTTCGCCCTTGTAGGGTGTTCCCAAATATGCCCTAAATCCCCAGCGTAACGAGAGTTTCTGTCACTTCAGGCTGTTATACTGTGCCTAGTTCTTGCCGCACGGTCCCACAAAAAGTGTGGGACAGATTGTGGGACAGATTGTGGGACAGACTGGAGGACACGATGGGACTTCTCACCGCCGCGAGAGTCAAAACAGCCGGGCCGGGGAAATATCACGACGGGCAGGGTCTTCACCTGCGCGTCACCAACGGCGGGTCCAAGTCTTGGTTCCTGCGCCTCACCGTGGACGGACGCCGCCGAGACATGGGATTGGGCGGCTGGCCGGAGGTGAGCCTCGTTGATGCCCGCAGAAAAGCTTTGGAGCACCGCACAGCCGTAGTCGACGGCCGCGACCCTGTTGCCGACAATCGCCGGCGCGAAGCTCCTGTTCTCAGAGAGGCAGCCCAAGCGGTGTTTGACGCGAACCGGCCGCGGTGGCGAAGCGAGCGGCACGCCACTAACTGGTGGGCGTCGCTGGAGAACCACGTCTTCAAGGAGATCGGAGACATGAGGGTGGACCGCATCACACAGTCCGACGTTCTCCGCGTCCTGACCCCGATCTGGACCACCCGCCCCGAGGTGGCAAGAAAGACCCGCCAGCGAATCCGCGCCATCTTTCGCTGGGCGATGGCCCACGGCTACGTACAGTTCAACGTCGCCGGAGAGGTCATCGACGGGGCTCTGCCCCCGATGCCCAAGGTGCAGTCGCATTTCCGGTCACTGCCCTATGCCGAGGTCGCCGACGCGCTCGCCGTCGTGGACCAGACCAAGGCGTCGCCTTCGGCCAAACTGTGCTTGCGGTTTTTGGTGTTGACCGCGGCCCGCTCCGGCGAGGCCCGCAACGCAACTTGGGACGAGATCGAGTTCGGGGCCTGCGAGTGGCGGATACCGGCAGAGAGGATGAAGGCCGCGAGCGAGCACCGGGTGCCGCTGTCGGAGGCCGCAATGGCCGTGCTGGATGAGGCCAAAGGCCACCATGACGGCTCCGATCTGGTCTTCCCGTCCCCGCTCAAACCGGGACATCCGCTCAGCGACATGACCCTGACGAAGATCCTTCGCGATGTCGGGCTCGCCGACCGGGCCACCGTTCACGGGTTTCGGGCCAGTTTTAGGACGTGGGCGCTGGAGGAGACCGACACCCCCTGGGCGGTATGCGAGGCCGCTTTGGCCCACAGCCTGGGCGACTCAGTCCAACAGGCATACATCCGAGGCGACGCCTACCAAAAACGCCGCACACTCATGAACCAATGGGCGGCCTATCTAAAAAAGTCGTAAGCGGGTGTTGGCGGGCTGAACCTCACCGGAAATCGCGCAGGCTGCATCAAACCCAGGGATCTTCACCCAGAGTCACGCGTGGGAAACGATGTGGGGCCTGCTCAACACCAACCAACTGAAACCCCCCTTTACCAGGCAATCCAATTCAGCCATTGTTTCCTGTAGAGGACTAGAACTGAGCTCCCAGTGCTATTCCCCGGTAAACCACTCCAAAATCTCTACGTCTTCATTGCATAGGCCAGTTGGAGGGAGCGACAAACAAATTGCCCTCCAACAAAGCTCCACCGGATTGCCGCCGAACTCAACGGCCGACCTCGACGGGTTCTCGAATGGATGACCCCATTCAACCGAATAAGTGCAACGACTGCACGAGAGCGCCGCGCCCTCAATTTATCTGACAGTCCCTCCTCCGGGCGTCGCCGGGAGTTAGATATCTATGGCAACGGCTGCGGTCGGAATCCCAAGTTCAACAGCGATCGGCTCGTAGAGATCGACGCCCTGGGCCGCAGTGCGAAGCGACACCAGGAGTGCGTAACGGACAGGGAGGTCCACGCGGTCCTTCCGGTTGTTGTTTTTCCACCAGCCTCCAACTGCGTTCACCGCCAAGCCGCCACCGGTTGTTGCCAACTCGGCGCCGTACCCCGTCCAGATGTCTTGGTGGAACGAACCACGATCGCGTTGCGTTGGGCCGACCAACCACTTTGCGTTCCCAACCGCGGATGGGCTACCACCCTCTTCTTCGGACTTGGCCGCTCGGTTCACACGTGTGACGAAGCCTGCCGTTGACTCATTAGGCCGCTGGAGATCGAAGCGGAGGCCGTGCGATGCGTAGGCGTATCTGCGGCGCCAGCCGCGTCGCGAGGCTGACGGCTCGATGAAGTACGAGAGCGTCACCCGCAGTTCCACATCGTGCTCTCCGATCTGTTGCAGGACCTCGGAAGGCCACGGAAGCTGATGAAGTCGGAACTCTCGCATCTTGTGGTCCGGGCCGGTGAACGGTACGAAGGTGTCTTGCACGACCATGGTGACCGCGTTCGCTGAGGAGTTCTCGACGGCGTCTTGAGTCGGGATGCCCCATCCGTATCGTCGGACCAGTAGTTCGCGCTTCTTCTTTTCTGTCTCGGCCATGACACGGCTTCTCATAGTGGATGTCCACTCGGCGGCGTGAGTGATCAGCCCCCTGATTGTCTCGGGCCAGTACGACGGATATGCGGCGGAGGCTCTCGCCGCGAGGCGTGCCGCTTGAGCAGCAGCTGCACTTGTGGCGTTGGCGACTCCGAGCGCGGCGTCGTTCCCCCGATCTGTGGTCTCTACCGAGACGGTTGGATGCGATGCGTTGAAGTCGCCGGCGCCGTCGGTGAGGACGTTGCCGCCTTCCATGCAGATGTCGGGTTTGATAGGCCATTGCTTTCCACCCGCAATGACACCGGTTCGGCTGTGAGGCGAGATGTCGCCCGCCTCAGCCAGTGCTGTCCATCCGTGGAACGAGGGATCGGTTGGGATGTCGGTCAGATCGGTGTGGGCGCCGACCACGAGAGCGTTCCATGACTGTGCCGGGTCCTCGATGGCTGACAAATCACAGACACCGAGATAGTCCTCACTGAATCCGCTACGGATGTTGCCGGCCGAGACGACGAACAGCCGCTTCGCGTCATCTTCGGGTTGGCCGATGAGTTCGATTCCCTTTTCGTTGCGCCCGACTGCGGTGCCAGCTGACAGTGCGTCGACTGCTGACGACCACAATGACGGTTCTCCTGCTCGGTCGGGTTTGCTGGTGATGGGGAGGCAGAACACTCGGGGGCGTCGTGATGTGATCTCTGGTTCCGCGGTGGCCTCCGCCGTGACCACTCCGTAGGAATCAGGGTCGTGTTCGTCCTCGTCACGGTCGGGGAAGAGCTTCACCGACTCCAGACGGTGCGTTAGCTCGATCGGATCGGAGCTTGTCAGCAGAGGACCCAGGGGCCCGAGCAGGGCGAGGCCAGCCATCTTTGTGCCGTGCCCCCGGCGATCGCCGGTGCCGCCGTCGAACACGGTGTGCATATCGGTCTCGCTCAGCGAGGAGGCAAGCAGTGTGTGGGATCGGCGCACCCCGGAATCAAGGAGGCAGACCGCTGGGGTGCCGTTCGGCGCGGCGACGACCCGATCGGCAAGGTCGCCAACATATTCATCCTGCTGGTCGAGAGGGAGGTCGAGCACCGTGTCGACCAGCTGGGGAAGGCGGATCTCCGCGACCGGAACGGAGCTGTTAGGGAGGACGAGGAGATCGTTCCAGCTTGCCTCGATCCAGACCACGTGACGGTCTTCAAGGCGAAGGGATTTTGGTGCGAGCCGACCATTGATCGCCCCGGCGAGCTTGCCAGCGAGGTCGATGGCGTTCTCTTCTGGCTGGAGCCACAGCTCCCACCACTGACGCCCTTGCGGGGGGGTCGCCGTCGGATTGCCAGAGATCGAGGAGCATCGCCGAGCGAATCTTGGCCATGTTGGCGATCAGCGGCTGGTTCTTCGGCAGCCCTGTCTTGGTCAGTTCTTCTTGGTATTGCTCGAACAGCTTGACGAAGTCCGTCCGGTACTGGTCGCTGACCCAGATCTGTGCGACCTCCGGTGTCGATGCTGTGGCGGTCTTGACGCTCAACAGGATCCACTTGGGTCTGGGGTTCGCGTGTTGGGTGCGCCGGTTCAGAGACTCCAGTTTCAGGGAGAACCCATCTGCTCCCTCGATTGACAGGATGACCCCGAGTGATTCGAGCTCTTCGATGTCGAACGCGACTCGCCGGCTGTCTTGTTCTTCGAGCGCTGAGCTCAGCTCGGCGGACCTGTCCCGGCCGTGTGCCCGGTGTTCGACGTCACGGACCCTCGGGTTGCCGCCGCCTTGGCGCGCGAACTCGCGGCCTTCGACATAGCCGCGGACGAGCAGGTGAGGTAGTGGTTCGCCTCCGTTAGCCACTGGTGGTACTGCTTCGCTCCCTCAGAGCCTCGATCAGCTTGTCAGTAGCTACCCGGTCGGCACCGGCGAGCAGTGATCGTTTGGCGGCGGTTTCTGCGGCTTTGACGAGCTCGGCGTGGCTCAACCCTTCGGTGTGCTTGCTGATTGACTTCCACCCCATCCGACCCGCGAGGGTTCCAAGCCGGGCTCTGAGTACAGCGATAGCCTCATCAGGTGTCGGGAATGCGTACGTGATCACGAGGTCGAATCTGCGAAACAGAGCGCGGTCGAGAATAGAACGATGGTTGGTGGCCGCAACGATGATGCTCTCGGGTCCGACGCTCTCGATGAACAGCAGGAAAGAGTTGAGAATCCTGCGCGCCTCTCCCACATCGTTGCCGGCTCGGTCCGCTCCAAGCGCATCGAACTCATCGAACAGGTAGACGGCGCGCTGAGACTCAACGGCATCAAAGAGCACTCGCAGCTTGGAGGCCGTTTCGCCCAGATACTTCGAGAGCAGCCCGTCGAGCCGAATCGTCAACAGTGGCAGGTCCAGCTCGTGAGCAAGAACGCCTGCCGTCATCGTCTTGCCGGTACCAGGCGGGCCCTCGAGGAGGAGCCGGTGCACCGGGTTGAAACTCTGATCCATCAACGAGTGGCGCTGCCGCTGCTCGGCAACGACACCCTCCAGGGACTCGATCAGCGCCGACGGGGCGACGAGATCCCGAAGGCTGGTCTCGGGATAGGAAGCGACGACAAGGTCGGCGAGGTCACCACGAGGTTGTGCGATCGCCGTGACAGGGCTCGGCTTCGTTTCGGCCTTGCCGGCCTCGACGAGAGACTTCACGTCGGCGGCGAACCGGTGGTGCCCCTGTCGTGCCGCCTTTGCGGCGACTTGGAGCGCGACGGAGTAGAACGCTTGGTCGTCGCCCGAACTGTGGCTCTTGACGAGTGCCTTGACGTGGTCCGCAGACGCCGACATTCGCTCCTCCTCGCAACCAATCCTAGGACCATTCCCGACACCCGACCGAGTTCCTGCGAGATTGAACCGCCCTGGTATGGCCGGAGGGTCTGGCAGTACCTGGGTCTAGTGAATGGCAGACGTTGGGATTGCGAAGGGCGCAAAGGACCCCAATACGTCGCGCCTTCTGTATCGCGTCTCCGTGATCCGCGCTAACCAAACGAATACCCGTGGGAACATCGGCCAACCACATCCGATCCGGCTTGCGCTGTGGGGCAGCCCCGCAGTCGTCTGGCGGAGAGCCCTTCGAGCTTCTGCCACCGGCAAGGGAGCTGCGCCGACAGTATTGACAACTCAACCTAAAGGACGTCGATCTGAGCTACGCCGGTCGAATACCCACCCCATCGAATGCACGATGCCATCGCAGCCCTGTCGACCAACGATTCGAACAGAGTTCGATAGCGACCAGGCAGATGCGAACTGCTTAACCATTCGGGACTAGTAGTAGGAAGGCTGGCCCGAAGTCCCGAGCCCCCGAAGAGATGGCCTGCACCTATGCAAGCGTCCAGGCCATAACAACCTTGAGCCGCCACTATTCAGACCCCGAATACCAAGAGTATCTCAAGTGCAAGAGATGGAGAGTCGTCGTACCCGAACCCATCTTTGAACCATCCTGAGCCTCCCGGGGATTCCCGAAGGCTCATTCGCAAGTCAACCTCTGAGTTGCCATTTGTTCCCATTCAATATGTGGGAATGAATGTGGGAAGACTCGACGAATCGAAACTGTGACTATGGCTGACCAGGGATTTTAGAATGGACACGATTCCTCCCAGCGATCACGGATTCGGGAGTCCGGTTGTTCGGGTCTGTCAGGAATTTTGTGTATCGGGCGTGATCTGAGGGTCCGCGGTTTGGTGCTGCGGGCCGGGAAGGATCATGTCTGTGGGTGATCAGGATATGCCGGCGGTGTCGGCGGACGAGGCCGCCGGTGAGGCGGCGATGCAGGACTGGGCCGAGCTGTTGGTCGAGCGGGCCCGCGCCGATGGCGTGGATCTGACCGGCGACGGGGGGCTGTTGACGGGGCTTGTCCGCCAGGTCCTCCAGACGGGCTTGGAGGTCGAGTTGGCCGACCATTTGGGCTATGAGCGCCACGCCCCGGAGGGCCGGGGGTCGGGGAACTCGCGCAACGGCTCTTCGCCCAAGCGGGTCACCACCGAGATCGGCGAGATCGACCTTCGGGTGCCGCGCGACCGGGCGGGGACGTTCGAGCCCGTCACGGTGCCCAAGCACCGGCGCCGCTTGGACGGTTTGTCGGGCAACGTGATCAGTCTCTATGCGAAGGGGCTCACCACCGGCGAGATCCAGGCGCACCTGGCCGAGATCTACGACACCTCGGTGAGCAGGGAGACGATTTCGAAGATCACCGACGAGATCGTCTCCGACATGGCCGTGTGGCAGAACCGCCCCCTCGACGCGGTCTATGCGGTTCTGCTGATCGACGCGATAGTGGTCAAGGTCCGCGACTCGCAGGTCGCCAACCGGCCCGTCTATGTCGCCATCGGCGTCGATCTCCAAGGCGAGCGCGACGTCTTGGGCCTGTGGCTGGGCCCATCGGGCGGCGAGGGCGCCAAGCAGTGGGCGGCCATGCTGGGCGAGCTCCGCAACCGGGGCCTGGCCGACGCGTTGATCGTGTGCTGCGACGGGCTCAAAGGCCTGCCCGACTCGATCCGCGCCACCTGGCCCGACGCGGTGGTGCAGACCTGCGTGGTGCACATGGTCCGCAACAGCCTCAGGTACGCGTCCAAGACGCACTGGGGGCCGATCACCCGATCAATGCGGGAGATCTACACCGCCCCCACCGTCGGGGCCGCCGAGGCACTCTTCGAGGCCTTCGCCGAAGACTGGGAGGACACCTACCCGGCCATGATCCGAGCCTGGCGCAACAGCTGGACCGAGTTCACACCGTTCCTGGAGTTCCCCGCCGAGCTGCGCCGCGTCGTCTACACCACCAACGCCGTCGAGAGCCTCAACGCCCGGTTCCGACGAGCGGTCCGGCACAGAGGGCACTTCCCCAACGAGCAGGCCGCGATGAAGATCCTCTACCTTGTCGCCACCGCCAAACGAAAGAACCGCAGCAACCTCACCGGCAAGACCAACGGCTGGAAGGCCATACTGAACACGCTGACCGTCCACTACGGCGACCGGATCGCCGACCACATCAAATGAAAACCATCACGCCCGCATACACAAAAAATCCGAGTGTCAAAACATGACAAGTTTTCGTCATGTTTTGACACTTGACAACGCTGAGACGGGCGTGTATAAGGCAGTTCTCTTGCCGGTGTGGATTGAGAGCAGAGTGAACCTCACCGGGTATTGCGCAAGCTCTACCAAACCCGGCGTGATTCATCACCAAACGAGATGCCATCCGAGCCTCAAACGCAAAATCTCAGACCGCATCCACACCACCCCAAGATTGACATAGGAACTCACCTAGTAAGAGTCTGATGAGGATGAAAGTTTCTTTTGCAACTTAACCGAGACAAAAGCTGTAAGCATGCCTGTAACCCACAGGCTATAATATGCAAGTCTAAAATGTCCGTACCATGATTCGTACTGTCCATAGATTACACTGATACCCAGCACTAGAAGACCGACCATAATACTGCAAGAAATAGCCAGTGTCCTTGTCATTATCAGTTGTGACAGAATAACAATTATCGGTGTTGTGGTGAACCCAACTATAAGTATCAATAGAAGTGGTGTATCTGAAAGCGTGATCGTGTCATAGTCAAACGTAGACCTGTCATTCACAGAGCCATATATGAGACTTTGACCTATTATACCTCCTGATATTGCCCCAGCAAAAAGATATAGTATTTTTGTCTTTAGCGAAAGTAGTGGCGAACTTATCTCTTGAACGTTTGGTTCTGGGGGATTTGATAGTGGAGGAGGAGGCACGACTCGATCTTGGGAAAGAAAGGATAAGCTCCAAATTGCCACTGCACCAGCAGTTCCAGCCAACCATAATATAATGTGATGTACAGCCCAAGTAAGCGACCCCTCAGAGTGTGCAGACCTGATACCTAGCATTAGCAACCCGGCACCAACAATTATACTAACGATTGCAAGGCGCCTTCTGCTCATTGGAGTGAATACCAATATCAACAGCATGGGAGCAGCCCCACCTTGAACTATCCATGCTCCCCTAAGGGGTTCGCAGCCCCAAAGGCCAACTTGGCACACTCTGAATTCAGCAATCGAAGCACCGAGTAGCGCACTAAAGTATAGTACAATGAGCTTGGTCTCTACTGACCCATATGCTTCAAGAAATCGATAACCTCGAGGCAAAATAGACCCTAAAAGCTTCCCACAGTGCTAACAGTCGCAAATGCTCCTCCAGCGATGAACTTGCATAGAGGTCTGACATGAAACCGACGCTTAGTGCAGTCATATTTCATATCCTCGTGCATTATATTGTCGCAAGCAGACTTCCCCACATTGCTGTAATTGAGTCTATCGGAATGTCCGAGGTCATAGCAGTAGTCGTGGGCCTGACAGGCTTGGTGGAAGTCGTAGATGACTCCGAAGGCCAAGGGGTATGTCCGAGAGAGCCCCAAAATGATTAGGATGTCAATAATGTCTTGGGGATCCCAGGTATCCAAGCGTTCTGGAATCCCGGTGCAGTCGCCGTTGGCTTTGCCGACTCTCCAGCGGTCGAAGTGCTCTATCCATTCGGGGTAGTAGCCGCGGGCGATGATGTCGGCGTATCTGGGGCACTTTTGGCCGTTGAGGTATTGGCTGGCGGTGCCTGTGGTGGTGACTTGGTGCTGCAAGTGGCATCTGAAGGTGTGGTAGGCGGGGTCGGCGATGACGGGCCAGGCGGTCACGCTGCTGGTGTCCACTGTGATCGTGATTCCGGTTTTGGCGACTGTCTGGGTGATCGGCACTGCTTGCCCGTTGGCGTCGAGCGCCCAGGGGGCGAGTATTGAGCCGATCACGAGGTTGTTGTCGTTGACGAATACGGCACCGCCGTTGTCGAGGGCGACTACTGAGTTGTTCTGGTCGAGTTGCAGTTTCACGGTGTAGGTCTTCGAGGCTTGGGCGTTCTCTAGTACGGCCATCATCCTGTAGCCCCGGCCACCTTCGAGGCCTTGCACGAGCCAGCGGGAGTTTACGTCGATCTGGAGGCCTGTCATCCCGACGGCGCCGACTTGTTTGTGGGTGCCCTCGAGTATGAAGGCCACGCCACAGTCAGATTCCAGCCTGCCCTCAACGATGGCCGGAGCGTCGCTGTCTGACTGGTCCAGCAGCTCCGTGTGCTCGTCCAAGATCTCCAGGGCAGAGTCATAGTCGGCTGTGTTCCCTCCGACCTGTCCCACAGCTCCATTCGTTGGACCAGCGCTGTCGTCGAGCGGCCCAGTCGGGGCGGGACCGCCGCCAGCACTGCCGGTTGCGCTACCGACGCTGCCGCAGCTGGGAGCTTCGTCCAAAGCGGGATCCGCAAAAGCCGCGGGAGTCAGCATCGCGGCAATCAGGCAAACAGCGACAACGGCAACGGCTTTTGCCCTGGCTTGTCGAAAAGGTGGTGGATTCTCATATCTTCCTCCTGTGTTCTGGCCGTTCGGCGGAACCCTGCTGGCAGGATTCCGACCAAATGCGCCTTCCACTTGAAGTTACAGAGAACCGGGCTCACATGGGAGCATGAACAGTGTCAAAACATGACAAGTGTTTGTCACGTTTTGACACTTGACACGGTTGAGGCCAGGGTGTAATCGGGTTGTTATGGTGGGGTGGTGGCATTGGGCCGGGCGCAGTGGGGTTCGGTCGGCTCGTTTGCGGTGAGAATTGCCCATTTCGCGGGGTGCGTTGGGGAGGCTCACCGCTTGGGGCATGGGCCCGGGAGGTCTCGGAAGCCTTGGGGGACAGGGTTCCAACGGCGTGCCTGCTTGATCTACTCGCAGACGCTGCCCACCGAGTATTTGCGGGGTGTCGCCGATGCGAGCGCATATTGCGCAGGGTTGATGGATGGCGAAGTGCCCGAAGAGGGGGTAGCAGTCGATTGGGGGATTGTCGCTGAGTTCCTGCGCTCAACATCGGAGGCCATGCGGGAGATGCCGGATGTGGCGGAGGTTGCTCCTGAGACAGGGGTAGGTCAGATCAGGTCTGCGCCCCCGGCGGTGTTGCGGTATGAGCTCTTCGCCGAGTTGCTGAGTTCCAAGGGGGTTGAGCGGCTGGGTAATGCAGCCAATGCGGTCGCCCGCTGCTGCGAGTCGCATGTACAGGTGGTGCCCACAGCCCGAGAGTTGGAGTGGCTGCTCGCGGTGGCCGCCCAGGAGCCGATCGATGAGCTCGCCAGGCGCAACGAGACCTCGACGCGGGGTATGTACCGTCGTATCGAGAAGATGTGGGAACGCTTCGGTGTGGCCAACCAGGTCCAAGGAGTGGCCCTGGCGGTGCAGCAGGGCTGGATCGCGCCGCCACCGTGGGAAGACGAAGAAGACAGAGCAAGTGGTAGCAAGGTTTAGAAGCCTACGCTTGCGGCGTGGACATGGGCGACGATCAGCTCAAGGTGGTCCTGCGCCATGTCGTCCTGGTCGAGCAATATGCAATCCGGATAGCAGAGGCCCACGAATTGGGCTGCGGACCCGGTGAGCACACCGACATCTGGGGTGTGGAGTTCCAGCGCAAGGCTCAGAAGGTATGGAAGGAGACCCTGCCGACTCTATTCCAGCGGCAGGTGGCAGACTCCTATGGGCGCTGTGCCTGGTTGATGGGCTCTGTTTCGCCCGATGAATCGATCGCTGGCGATTGGGAGGATACTGCCAAGTACCTGGGCGCGGTAGCGGCCGCAATCAACGAAGACCCGGACTGCGCGGAGCAGGAGATGCCGTCCGATTCCCCCGGCATCGCACAAATGCCCGAAGCGATCCACTACGAGAGGCTCGCCGAGCTGATGCACCCCGACGCGGTAGAAGAGCTGCGTGCTGCGGCGGCGGCAGTTGCTCGGTTCTGCCGGTTCAACTCGTTGTCAGCGCCCAACGAGATGCAGCTCGCCTGCCTGCAAGGCCTCGCCAACGGCGAGAAACACGCCGACCTCGCCAAGCGCCTCGGCTACTCCAACCGCCACCTCCAGCGCATCCTCGCCGACCTGTGGCGCGAATTCGGCGTCGCCAGCACTATCGAAGGCGTGTCCCACGCCGTCGCCCAAGGCTGGATCACCGTGCCCAAGAACACACCTTAACAACACTGTCCCTATGAGCGAGCGCCGGCGGGGCCTTACTCAGCCAGTTCCCCGCTTGGGAAATGTCCGGCTGTGAACAGGAGAGCGTCGAGGGTCTCCCCGTCGGTGCGGTAGCGCCGTTTGGCAGCGGTGGCCAGGCTGATTTCGACGGTCTTTTGGCCGACGCGCTGCCAGGAGGCTGTGGGCGGCGCGTCGGCGCCGGGGGCGGGGGTTGTCGCGGCAGCGTGTTTTCTTGTCGGCTTGTCGGGCTGGCGGGGTGCGCTGTTGGCGATGAGCCCCAGCTCGACTATTTCGTGGTATGTCTGTTTGGCGCGCTCTCCTAGTTGGCCGGAGGCTGCGGCCATGGTGATCTCGGGGCGGTCGCGGACGTAGATGGGGTCGCCGGAGGCCGTGCTCAGCTCGATCCACCACCAGGGCTTGTCTACGCCTTTGGCTCCTAGCGCTCTGCGGAGTTGCGCTTCGGGGATGCAGTCGGTTCTCCAAGCTTCGGCGAGGAGGTCGTCGGGGTCCCAGTCGGTGTCGGGCAGGTCGAGCTCGGGGGGCGGGCCGAGTTCCTTGGAGGCATTGCGGACGTGTTCGATGACGCTGGTGCCGTCGGGGAGCCACTCGGGCCGCGGCTGGTCGGTGTCGGCGGGGTCTAGTGGGGGCGGTGTCATGGCGTGGTGCCGGTGCGGGGGTGGCGGTGTGGGGCGGTTTGGCCGGCGCCGGGCTTTGCGGCGGCCAGGCGGGTGATGTCCACCACGGCGATCCGGCTCGCGCTGTTGTGGGTGCTGAGGGCTTCGATCCTGTTGTCGGGGGTGGCGGTGATCGTCCACCGTCAGCCGCACACGGGGCAGTGCCAGCTTTGGCCGGCCATGTGCATTCTGCCCGCGCAGCTCTCGCAGTCTGCGCCCTGGGGCTGTCTGTGGAGCATCGAGCAGACCGCGGCGGCGTGTTCGCTTCGGGGCGGTTGTCGGCGGTTGATGCCGGTCATGGGCGCAGGGGGCAGAGCCCACAGAGGCCGATTTCTTGGCTGCGGGCCTGTTGGACGGCGTGGGCGATCTCGTCGGCCGACCGTGTGTTGGGCTCGATGGTGAACTCTCGGGCGTAGCCTTGCTGCGGCCAGCAGGGCGCCTGCCAGGGCCGCGGTGGCGGGGCGCGTCTCAGTTGGCACTGAAGTCTTCGCCGTTGTCGATGGGCAGGATCAGTTCGCAGGGCTCTTTGGGGTCGGCTTTGAGCCACCACGCGTATCGGTAGCCGGGCCGCAGCACCATATGGGTGCCGTCTTTGAGGCTCAGCACCGTCGGCGTCGAGGCTTCTGCGAACCCCCGGAGCGCTCCGGTGTCGATGCTCACCGACACCGAATGGTCCCCAGAGTCGTCCACAGCTGTGCGGGCGAGCACCCAGCGGGTCAGCCCGTCCCAGCCGAGCAGGATGAGCCCGCCGGTGAGCCCGGTCAGCACTGCCCACCAGTTTCCGGCCAGCGACTTCCAGAACAGCGCCCACACCAGCAGCAGCGACGCGTGCACGAGGTTGATTGCGGCGTATGCGGCCCGACGGCGGCGCGTCCTGTGGAGGGCGGCGTGCAGGATCGCGGTGCACCCCACAAGGATCGACCACATCGCCGGGTCGGCCTATGCGCCGGAGGCCGCCGCGAGCATGGCGGCCAGCAGGGGAAGGGCGATGGAGAGCCGTGTACAGCCGGCCGCGGGGCCCAAGAGCCCCGCGGGCCATGTGGTCCAGATCACCAGATCGTCACCCTCTCCTCGGTGAGGTCGATGGCGGTCTGGAACCACGAGACGTCGCTGTCGAGTTGCACGACGGCTGTGTCGCCCTGGTCGCTGGTGTAGGCGACGTTGAGCTGCCACTCCCAGATGCCCTTGCGGGGGACTTCCCAGCGGCACGCCGCCCGCCGGGCCTCCTCGGTCGGCTCGCGGCCGCCCAGCGGGCGCCACACCGGCAGGTCGTCGCCGTCGCACCACGCTGGCGCCACCCGGCGGGCGGGGGCGAACGCCGCGGCCCAATCGGCCTGCTCGCCGGCCGTCCAGCGGTCCCAGGTGGCCAGCGCGGTGGCCAGGGCTTGGGCCGCGCCGACGCCGGAGCGGGCGGCGAGCATCCTCATTTCCGCGTCGCCGCCGCGGGCCGGGATCAGCTCGCGCATCT